>NZ_JBSVRP010000021.1:0-516 GCF_054072715.1 Luteimonas sp. A611 | reverse complement strand
TTCGGACAGTGGACCTAGGGCACATACCCCAGGCGATTGAACCGCTCTTCGTATTGGGCGGGCGATTGGTAGTCTAGAGCCGAGTGCATGCGTGTTCGGTTATAGAAGGTCTCGATGTAATCGAACACAGCCAAGCGAGCAGCTTCGCGTGAGGCGAAGGCCTTGTCTGGTACCAGCTCCAGTTTGAGCGTGCTGAAGAAGCTCTCCGCCATCGCATTGTCGTAAGGCATGCCGGGTCGGCTCATGCTCAGCATGATATTCGCTGCCTCCGCTTTCGCCCGGTAGCTGGCGCTCGTGTACTGGCTGCCGCGGTCGTGATGAAGGACCACGTTGGGCCCCGGACGACGCTGCACGAGGGCCATGGCCAGAGCGCGTTCGGCTAGATCCCGGGTCTGCTGCGAGGCCATCGCCCATCCGACGACGCGCCGGCTGCACACGTCCAGCACGGCGGCCAGGTACAACCAGCCTTCGCGCGTGGGGATATGGGTGATATCGCCGACCCACACCCGGTTGGGG
>NZ_JBSVRP010000020.1:0-554 GCF_054072715.1 Luteimonas sp. A611 | reverse complement strand
CCGAGATCGTCGGCCAGATCCGCCAGGGCAGCGATGCGATCAACGCCTCGGCCTCGGAAATCGCCGCCGGCAACGACGACCTGTCGCGCCGCACCGAGCAGCAGGCTGCATCGCTCGAGGAAACCGCTTCGTCGATGGAGGAGCTCACCTCGACCGTGCGCCAGAACGCAGACAACGCGCGCCAGGCCAACCAGCTGGCCATCGGCGCGGTCGATGTCGCCTCGCAGGGTGGCGAGGTGGTCGGCAAGGTCGTGCAGACCATGTCCGCGATCTCCGAGTCATCCAACCGCATCGCCGACATCATCGGCGTGATCGACGGCATCGCCTTCCAGACCAACATCCTGGCGCTCAACGCCGCGGTCGAAGCCGCGCGCGCGGGTGAGCAGGGTCGTGGCTTCGCCGTGGTCGCGGCGGAAGTGCGCTCGCTGGCGCAGCGTTCGGCAGGCGCGGCCAAGGAGATCAAGACGCTGATCACCGATTCGGCCGACAAGGTCCGCCATGGCAACGAGCTGGTCGACCAGGCCGGGCGCACCATGGGCGAGATCGTGACCAGC
>NZ_JBSVRP010000019.1:0-574 GCF_054072715.1 Luteimonas sp. A611 | reverse complement strand
AGGCGTTAGGCACCAATGGCAGCACCGTCGATGATTGAAGAAATTAACTCTTGCAAGAACCTATTCTTGGCGGAGATCTCCGAGCCAGAGACCAATTCTCTTCGCCTGCTCATCTCAGAGGGACGCGTTTCGGTGCATGAGGAGACTTGGGACATCGCGGGCGTGCCGTTGCCCGGTGTCAGATCCATCGACGTTACCGCCGAATCCAAGCACTTTGAGCTTATCTGGTCTTGCTACATTAGCTACGCCATTCGAGACGAGTCCTATTGTTCGTGGGACAAAGAGGAGGATTGGGTTGGTTCTTCCTTCAGGGTCTACTCACGATCAAAGTTCCTCGACTTTGTCGCCAACGGCACCTTTGCAACGTCGGAGTACCCGGGTCCGTTCAAGCACTACGAGATTGTTTGTCTTGACCACATCATTGACGTGGCATCAGAAGAGGCGCCTACAGTGCGTCGGATTGGTGCCTAACAATGCGTTCAAGCCGACACCGCATCGGGGCGCAAACCACATGGCAGGTACAGCTTGCCATGTGCTTCACACCCCGCTGCGGCGCGGCTTAACTTAGGCGTTA
>NZ_JBSVRP010000018.1:0-832 GCF_054072715.1 Luteimonas sp. A611 | reverse complement strand
CTAACGCCTTATGTCTTGAGTTTCCCCTACCGTAGGCGCCGAGAGCCCGACGTGCGCGCCCGATAACGCCTCGGTGTCAGACCACCGTAATTCAGCAGGGGCCGCACGCCGGATCTCGCGCCCTGCGCCCGAACAGTTGATCGAGGTTTCCCTCGAACTGATAAGCGTGGGCCTCGGGCGCGATGCTCTCGGCCAATCAACTGTAGCGGAGAACGAACATGTCAGCAGCAGGGATCGATGTGAGCAAGGCCAGCCTGGATTTGGCCGTGGATGGGCAGCCGCGCGTGCTCCGGTTCGCCAACAATCGGGCGGACATCGCCAAGCTGGTCAAGCGACTGCAGGCGCTTGGGGCCACGCAGATCGTGGTCGAAGCCACCGGCGGCTACGAGGAGCCACTGCTCGAGGCCTGCTGCGATGCCGGTCTGTGGATTGCCCGGGTCAACCCTCGCCAGGCCCGCGCCTTCGCCAACGCCACCGGCGAGCTGGCCAAGACCGACGACATCGACGCCCGGATCCTGGCGCTCATGGCCCGGCTGTTCGCCGACCGCCTGCGCCCCTACCTCGCACCGCCGCCCTGGCAACGCGAGCTGCGTGATTGGCTGCGCCGCCGCTGCCAGGTGGTCGTCCTGCTTCAGGCCCAGAAGCAGCAGGCGGCGATGGCGCCTGCTTCGGTCCACAAGCTTGCAGCGCGCACCATTGCCGCCCTGGTCAGAGAGCTTGCCGCGATCGAGAAGACGATGAAGGCCTTGATCCAGGCGCACGCCACGCCCGCGCTACGCTCGAGCAAGGGTCTTGGACCCGTGTTCCAGGCCACCGCTCTCGCGCTGCTGCC
>NZ_JBSVRP010000017.1:0-889 GCF_054072715.1 Luteimonas sp. A611 | reverse complement strand
GGGTGATGCGGGTAGGCGAAGTAGCAGCGGATGCCTGCGGCGTTTTCCAAGGCGCGATAGCCATGGAACTCTGTGCCGTTGTCCCAGGTGATCGTAGTGAAGGGCAGTCCGCTGGTTTGGATAGCGTGGAGTGCGGCACGATTGACCGCGCGTACCGTGCGGTGTGGCAGCTTCATCACCAGCGCCAACCCCGTGCTGCGTTCGACCAGGGTCAACAGGCAGTCACGCTCACCCGCAGCGCCCATCACAGTGTCGCCTTCCCAATGTCCGACTTCCTGTCGCTGTTCGACCGCTTCAGGGCGACTGTCGATCATGGGCTTGTTGGCCAGTCTGCCGCGCTTTTCAGGACCAAAAGTACGCTTGCGCCGTCGTTTTCCGCCCTGCCGCAGGTGTTTGTACAGGCGTCCACCCTGGCGCTGGTCATGACGCACATGGCGGTAGATGGTCATGTGACTGATGCCCGTGCCCACCTGTTCGGGCAAGTGGCAGGCGATCTGCTCGGGACTCCACTGTTGTTCCACCAGCAATGATTCGACATGCGCATAGACGGCTCGATCATGTTGCTTCACGCGCCGGCTGCGGCTGCGCCGACCGTTGGCATGCTCCTGCGCCTTGCTCGGCACATACAGTGGACGAGGCTTGCCTTGAACCACCGTTGCGTTGCGGCCGATCTCGCGACTGATCGTGCTGGGGCTACGCTGCAAGACCTGGGCAATGCAGCGGAACGAGCACCCCTGTCGCTTCAGCACGGACAGGGTGTATCGTTCCGGCTCGGTGAGCTGGTGGTACATGCGGGATCGTCTCTTGCCGGAGAAATCCCTCCCAGTCTGCCAGCTCACCCCTTCTACTTCAGGCGTCGCAGGTGTTGCACTTACTTTGTTAACCTGCG
>NZ_JBSVRP010000016.1:0-999 GCF_054072715.1 Luteimonas sp. A611 | reverse complement strand
TACGGTGGTCTGACACCGAGGCGTTATCGGGCGCGCACGTCGGGCTCTCGGCGCCTACGGTAGGGGAAACTCAAGACATAAGGCGTTAGGCAGCAGCGGTGAAGACTTACGCAATCCGGATCGAAGGAACCGGCATCGACTTCCCGGCAGAAGAAGGTGCTGCCTCGGCTATTGGTTTCTTCACTACTCGCTGGGTCAAAGCTACTTCTCCAGCCAGTGCACGCGATCTTGCCAAGCAACTAGTCCTTTCGGAGTGGGCTCAGTCGGGGGAGTACGGACCCGCCAATTCGGGGCTGCCTCCGGAACTGGTAGTTGAGGAAATCTGGGAGATTGGAGCTTTCCGAGCCTTGTTTGTCCGCAAGCCCGCCGGTTACTCGTTCTATGCCTCCGAGTGACGGCAGCTGCCTAGCAATGCGTTCAAGCCGAAATTGCATCGCTACGCCGTCAACATGGCAGAAAGAGCTTGCCATGTTGCCAGCTACGCGCTGCAATTCGGCTTAACTTGAGTGTTAGACCGCTAGGGAGAGCAATGAAGACTGCACTTTTCATAGCCACATTGCTGCTGCCGCTCTCAACTCTGGCGGGCAGCGACATGGCCACCGTGCCGGATCGCTTTGTTGGACAGTGGGCTGGGAGTCCTGATTCTTGCGGATCGGACGCAGATGACTTGACTCTTCGCATTGCTCCTCACCACATTACGTACTGGGAGAGTGATGGCCCAATCAGGGCCGTTGTGGTTCGCGGAGACACCGAGATTGCGCTGATCTCTGAACTGTCCGGCGAGGGCGAGACGTGGCTTTCCACCGCACAGTTCACGCTCTCCCGAGATGGGAGTCAGCTAATCGACAACACGACTGTGCCAGGTACGGAGTTGATACGTTACAAGTGCTCAGGCGCTGTCGGTACGCGGGGTGAATTAACACTCCAAGTGCAACACCCCTGAAGTTTGTTGTAGTCGTTGTTCCGGGGTCTGGAAGCCATAGCGTTTCCTCGGTCGTT
>NZ_JBSVRP010000015.1:0-1033 GCF_054072715.1 Luteimonas sp. A611 | reverse complement strand
GCCGACACCGCATCGGGGCGCAAACCACATGGCAGGTACAGCTTGCCATGTGCTTCACACCCCGCTGCGGCGCGGCTTAACTTAGGCGTTAGCCCTCTTAACCGAGATCCATATGACCCGTTACTTTCTAGCGCTTGCCCTCGCCTTTGCCTGCCAATCGGCTACTGCACAGGAACCACTACCCGTTGAATTGCCAGCTGACCAAGAAGCTGTCGCACTACAAGCGGCTGAAGCTACGGGATCGGCCATCTATCGCCATGATCGGGCTGCTGCAGTTGCTACGGATGCGGCTCTTGAGATTCGTGCATTCAAGAAAGACAAGCGCGTAAAGGGTTGGATCACTGAGGAGCGACAAGGCGAGATCACCGTTACGTTCATCGATCAAGCTCCTGCAGCGCTGTACCGCGCCATAGTTTCAAACACCGGCAGGCTCGTTGGCCCTATCGCTGTGCTTGACGCGCCCACCCCTCTGACCGAGTTTGAGTCTGGCGCTGCTGCGGCTCGCGTCACAGCATTAGCTTCAAACTTTCAGCCGTGCTCCAACGACTACAACTCCGTTGTGTTGCCGGGCAATGGCGCCCCCACTCAGAGCTGGGTTGTGTACCTGCTTCCTGGAACCACAAAGAGCAACGTCGTTCCGATAGGGGGCACCTACCGCGTCGAGACTGATGGCTCCAAGGTGATTTCGCGGCGCGGATTTACCCGCACTTGTATCGCCTTGCAAACTAATCCTCGTTCAGTAGGGCTAATGATCACGCACTTGCTCGACCCTGTTCCCACAGAGGCACACGTGTTTTGGAGCCTTTGGGCCAAGAAAACCATGTATGTTTCCACGCCGCCAAATGGAACCCTCTGGGCCATTGAGGACAACAAGATCAAGCTCGTTGAGCGTGGCGCAGCAGAGGGCTAACAATTCATTCAAGCCGACGCCGCTTCGCGGCGCGGCTTAATTCAGCAACTGTCTTGAAGCGTGCCGCTCAAGCCAGTGCCAGGCCCTCGGCCCGAAGCTCGTCGCGGCGCCTGGCATTGATGA
>NZ_JBSVRP010000014.1:0-4588 GCF_054072715.1 Luteimonas sp. A611 | reverse complement strand
GACGCTGATCACCGATTCGGCCGACAAGGTCCGCCATGGCAACGAGCTGGTCGACCAGGCCGGGCGCACCATGGGCGAGATCGTGACCAGCATCAAGCGCGTGACCGACATCATCGCGGACATCTCGGCCGCCTCGCAGGAACAGAGCGCGGGCATCGAGCAGGTCAACCAGGCGATCACGCAGATGGACGAGGGCACGCAGCAGAACGCGGCCCTGGTCGAGGAAGCCACGGCGGCGGCGCGCAGCATGGAACAGCAGGCCGGACAGCTGGTACAGACCGTCGCGGTGTTCCGGGTGCAGGATGGACGCCCGGCGCGCGGCGGCAAAGACCGGGTCGCGGTCGCGGCGCAGGCACCATCGAGCGTGGTCAAGCTGCCTGCCCACAGGCAGGCTGCGGCGCGCGCGAAGCCCGCGGCACGCGCCACGGCAAAGGCGGCCACCGCCGAAAGCAGCGGCGAGTGGCAGGAGTTCTGATCGCATACGACAGCCTGTGGAACGACGGGGCGCTTCGGCGCCCCGTTGCGTTCGTGGACCGCACGCGACACGCGCGCGCGAAACAGCGACGCGCACGGACGAACACCTGCAGGCCGAGGCCGGTGCCGGACCCTTCGTGTGCGGAACTGGGACGTTCTGTCCATTTCCGGCACTGGATTGTGCGCTGCAGCAGCCGTTATCGATGCGTACTTCGCCGCCGCGGACAAGCCCCGACAAGGGGCCAGAAGCCAGACGAGGCGCCCCCCCTACCCGATCCATGGAACCTGATATGTCTGGAACACTCCCTGCCAAGCGCCGCCTTGGACTGCGCGGCAAACTGCTAGGCGGCCTCTCATTGGGCCTTGGCCTCACCGTCCTCGCATCGCTCAGCGGCCTCGCGGTCGCCTGGCAACGTCTCGGCACCGAACCGCCCGCCGAGATCGTCACCGACGAACTGGTCAAGACGGTCGAGATCGATTTCCGTACGCAGATCCAGGAGTGGAAAAACGTACTCCTGCGCGGCAGTGACCCGGAGCGGCTGGAGGAATACATGGCCCGCTTCGAGGCAAGCGAGAAGGATGTGAAGACGCATGCGCGCGAGGCCATGGCCCGCCTGCCCGAGGGCGCGTCGCACCAGGCGATGGATGCGTTCATTGCCACGCATGCGCAGATGGGCGAGGCCTATCGCGAAGCGCTGGTGGCGTTCTCCGCGTCTGGCTACGACCCGATAGCCGGCGATGCCGCCGTTGCCGGGATGGATCGGGCGCCCGGGCAGAAGCTCGCCGAACTCTCGGATCTCACCTCGCAGGCAGCGTCCGCGGCCGTGGTTGCCAATGCAACGCAGGTCCGCGGCATTATCGAGACCAGCATCGCGATAACGTTGTTGGCGATGCTGTCCACCCTGTCCGCCATCTGGCTCTGGATCAGCCGCAGCGTCGTGGGTCCGATCCGGCAGGTTGTCCTCTCCGCCCAGCGGGTGGCGCACGGCGAACTGGTGCTGGAAAGCACGGGCAAGCGCCATGACGAGGTAGGCGAACTGCAGCAGGCGATGAACACGATGGTGACGACGCTGGTCGAGTTCCGCGATGCCCAGCAGGGTCTCGCCGACCGACACGTTGCTGGCCAAGTCTCGTCGCGCATCGACGCGGCAGCGTTCTCAGGCGCCTATGCCGACATGGCACGCAAGATCAACGAGGTCGTCGCACTGCACGTCGGCCTGCAGTCGCGCATGGCCGATGTGGTAGGCCAGTACGCCAAAGGCGATTTCAGTGATGCCCTCGAACGCCTCCCCGGGGCGCAGGCCAGGATCACCGACGCCATCGACGCGGTGAAGTTGTCGATGCTCGACAGCAACGCCGAGGTGCGGCGCCTGGTTGAGGCGGCCGTGGCTGGCGATTTCTCCCAGCGGGGCGATGCGGCCCGATTCGAGTTCGCGTACCGCGAGCTGATCGAGGAGCTCAACCGGCTGATGTCCGCGACCGACGAAGGCCTGGGCCAGATCGGCGCCCTGCTCTCGGCGGTGGCCGAAGGAGATCTCTCTCGCCGCGTTGACGCCGGCTTGCCCGGCCGCTTCGGCGAGGTAGCCGGCGATGCGAACCGCACCGTCGAGCGCTTGGCCGAGATCGTCGGCCAGATCCGCGGCGGCAGCGACGCGATCAACGCAGCAGCGAGCGAGATCGCCGCCGGCAACGACGACCTCTCGCGCCGCACCGAGCAGCAGGCGGCCGCGCTGGAAGAGACCGCCTCGTCGATGGAGGAACTCACCTCCACCGTGCGCCAAAACGCCGACAACGCCCGCCAGGCCAACGAACTGGCCATCGGCGCGGTCGGTGTCGCCTCGCAGGGCGGCGAAGTGGTCGGGCGCGTGGTCGAGACCATGTCCGCGATCTCCGAATCGTCCAACCGCATCGCCGACATCATCGGCGTGATCGACGGCATCGCCTTCCAGACCAATATCCTGGCGCTCAACGCCGCGGTGGAAGCCGCGCGCGCGGGCGAACAGGGGCGCGGCTTCGCCGTGGTCGCGACCGAGGTGCGCTCGCTGGCGCAGCGCTCGGCCGACGCGGCCAAGGAGATCAAGACCCTGATCACCGATTCGGCCGACAAGGTCCGCCACGGTAACGAACTGGTCGACCAGGCCGGGCGCACCATGGGCGAGATCGTGACCAGCGTGAAGCGCGTCACCGACATCATCGCCGACATCTCGGCCGCCTCGCAGGAGCAGAGCGCGGGCATCGAGCAGGTCAACCAGGCGATCACGCAGATGGACGAGGGCACGCAGCAGAACGCCGCGCTCGTCGAGGAAGCCACGGCCGCGGCACGCAGCATGGAGCAGCAGGCCGGGCAGCTGGTGCAGACCGTGGCGGTGTTCCGGGTGCGGGACGAACGCCCGGCGCGCAGCGCGAAAGACAGGGTGCCGGTCGCCGCGCAGACGCCGTCGAGCGTGGTCAAGCTGCCCACGCACAAGCCGGCGCCTGCACGCGCGAAGCCGGCGCCGCACAGCCGCCGCACTGCCGCGGTCGCCGCCGCCGAGGCGGGGGGAGATTGGCAGGAGTTCTGAGCTCCCCGCCAGCATGGACATCCCGGGGGGCGGCTTCGGCCGCCCCCTGCTGTTGGCGACCAGCCAGCCCGCCGCAACACTTTTCCGCCCTGCGGCCGATAAGTCTTCCAACATCCGACCCAGAGCGGCACCACCATGTCCGACTTCCTGTCCCGCATCGGGATTTCCCGCAAGCTCACCCTGTTGACCCTGCTCGGCGTGCTCGCGGTGCTGGTCCTGATGGCGCTGGAGCTTGTCGCCGAGCGGCGCACCCTGCTGGCGGAGAAGGAAACCGCCACCCGCGGCCTGGTGGAAACCGCGGTGAGCCTTGCCGGCCACTTCCACGCCCGCGCCCTGAGCGGCGAAATGGGTGAGGACGAGGCCCAGGCCGCGGCCATCGCGGCGATCAAATCGCTGCGCTTCGGCGCCGACGACTATTTCTGGATCAACGACATGCGGCCGCAGATGGTGATGCATCCGTTCAAGCCGGAGATGGACGGCACCGACCTGTCGGGCTTCGCCGATCCCAACGGCGTGCACCTGTTCGTCGAAGGCGTCAAGCGCGTCAAGGCGGGCGGCAGCGGCTTCATCCACTACGCATGGCCCAAGCCCGGCGCCGACGCGCCGGTGCCGAAGATCTCCTTCGTCCAGGAGTTCGCGCCCTGGGGCTGGATCATCGGCTCGGGCATCTACATCGACGACGTGCAGGCCGCGCTCTGGGCTTCGGCGCGCACGGCGGTGGTCAAGCTGCTGGTGGTGCTGGCGCTGCTGCTGGGCGCGTCCTGGGCTCTGGCCCGGTCGATCACGCGTCCGATCGGCCGCGCCGTCGCCGCCACCCACGCGATGGCGCAGGGCCGCCTGGACACCGACCTCCAGGCCACCGGTACGGACGAGACCGCGCGCATGCTCGGCTCGCTGCAGGACATGCAGAAGGTGCTCAGCCGGTTTTCCGACGCGCAGCGCGACATGAAGGCCGCGCACGATGCCGGCACCATGAGCCACGTGATGCAGGCCGCGGAGTTCCCGGGCGCCTACGGCACGATGGCCACCGGCCTCAACGACCTGGTGACCTCGCACATCGCGATGAACGCCCAGGTGGTCGACACGGTTGCGCGCTACGCCCGCGGCGATCTGTCGCTCGACATCGAGCGCCTGCCCGGCGAGAAGGCGAAGATCACCGAAGCGATCGACGCGGTGAAGCAATCGATGCTCGACACCAACGCCGAGGTCAGGCGCCTGGTCGAGGGCGCGGTGGCCGGCGACTTTTCCCTGCGCGGCGACAGCGCGCGCTTCGAGTTCGCCTACCGCGAGCTGATCGAAGGACTGAACCAGCTGATGGCCGCGACCGATACCGGCCTCGGCGAGCTCGGCAGCCTGCTCTCGGCCGTGGCCGAGGGCGACTTGTCGCAGCGCATCGACATCAAGCTGGAAGGCCGCTTCGCCGATGTCGCCGCCGATGCCAACCGCACCGTTGAACGCCTGACCGAGATCGTCGGCCAGATCCGCCAGGGCAGCGATGCGATCAACGCCTCGGCCTCGGAAATCGCCGCCGGCAACGACGACCTGTCGCGCCG
>NZ_JBSVRP010000013.1:0-4940 GCF_054072715.1 Luteimonas sp. A611 | reverse complement strand
TCTCTGGCTCGGAGATCTCCGCCAAGAATAGGTTCTTGCAAGAGTTAATTTCTTCAATCATCGACGGTGCTGCCATTGGTGCCTAACGCCTAAGTTAAGCCGAGACGCGTAGTGGAGCAAAGCATATGGCAAGCTCTACCTGCCATGTGCTTTGCGTAACGAAGCGGCTTCGGCTTGAACGCATTGTTAGGCCTCACGCGATTGGCACACGCGTAACGTGCGAGTGGCCATGTGCTCGCCGCACTGTTTGTACTCGCGCTTGCACTTGATAAGGTCCCCGCCCAGGTAGCGACGATCCTCGCTAAGTATTACGTATGCGATGTAAAACTCGCCATGTGCGCTAGACAGCGACGGCGGGCTGTCCCATGCACGGCTTCTCGGATCTGCTCGCTCTGTCCTGACCAGAAGCAATGTAAGGTCCTTGCTTGCCTGCTCGGAAATGCTTAAGCCCTCAGTAGCCTCAATGGACAGGGTCGCTTCCTGCAGTACTGAGTGCGCGAGATGTCCGTGCGGCTCCCCATTAGCGATTGAAACAGAGCAAGGCTTCATTGGGGGCAAAGCTACAACTCGGGAAGATACCCCGCTTGCAAGATCTTCTGAAATTGCCTCCCGCGCGGCGTCGGCAGCGGCACGTATCACATCCTCGGAGGGCTCGTCTGCTGAAGAGCACGCCGTGGCAATCAGCGCCAAAGACAGGATCAGTAGTCGCGATAGTGACATGAGGCCTAACGCCTGAGTTAAGCCGCGCTGCGTAGTGAAGCGAACACATGGCAAGCTTTACCTGCCATGTGGCTCGCGTAACGAAGCGGCGTCGGCTTGAACGAATTGTTAGGCCGCGGCTGCATTAACCACCGCCCCAAGCCGCGACCACCTTGCGAGGAGCTTTGCTTTGCCAAGCTTGGCGCACAAGCTCAGCTACAACAAGTGGATCTGCGTCAGCCAGGGCGACGCGGAGCCCCACGACCTTCCCGCCCCACAGCAGCTTTTCAGCAAACTCAGGGTGCATGGCAAGCGTCTGCTCTCGATGCTCTTCCGTGACAAAGAGGTGGGCATGCAGCTCATCCGGCGGAACAGTCACAAAGATCTTTCCGCGCACGCGAAAGGACAAGTAGTTGAAGTGCGGCTCTTCGGTCACTTCGGGCAAGGAAGTAGCTAGTGCCCGGACTGCGTTGAGATCCATCAACTTCCCCCAAGGTCCTTCGAGCGGCCTAACACCTAAGTTAAGCCGCGCCGCAGCGGGGCGTGAAGCATATGGCAAGCTGTACCTGCCATGTGGTTTGCGCCCCGATGCGGTGTCGGCTTGAACGCATTGTTAGGCTGCGGCTCCGCGTGTCCGCGCCCGAGACTGCAAATGACCAAGAACAGCTGCGCTGATTCCTAGCCCCGCACAGACCACACCAACTGCGGCGCCTGATTGGGCCATGGACGAGCCGCCATTAGTTACATCTAGCGTGATCGCCGCAAGCGCGGCAACGCCACCAGCGCACCAGCCAATCCACCCCCACAGGCGTCCCCGGCGAAAGCTGAGAGAAAGCGGTTCAGACGCGCCGCTTTTTGAGGCTATCTGCGACACCGCAACGCCTAATGCCCCGGCAAGAGCGAGTCGCGTCTCAGCAGACCCGATGCCATCAGCCTCGACCCGCTGAACAGTCCGGGTGCTCAGCCCAGCCGCACTTGCCAAATGCTCCTGTGACCAGGAGTTCTGCTCTCGCAGGCTCCTTACCGTCGCTGAGTCAATCTTCATCTGTGCATCCATTTAATGTCTCCAAGCCTGTCGGATCGACACCAACAGGCTGAAGATGAGTCACGCGAAACGCCACGACAATACCGCGTCAAAGGCCCGCCATGCGCCCGCCACCGCTGCCTAACACCAGAATTAAGCCGCGCCGCAAAGCGGCGTCGGCTTGAATGAATTGTTAGGGGCGTGCCGACAAGACCACATGACTCGGCCGCTCCCGGCCCGGCAGCAATAGCGAATCAAGATAGTGGGGATCATGCCATGCATCCCATGGCACTAGGCCTTGGTATGCAGCCAAGAATTCTTGGACTATCCCAGACCCCGTGACTCTGACACCGACCCAATGCGAGGCCCGATGAATCTCATAAGGACGCTCCTCCGGCTCCAAGAACACGGGCCCCTGACTCTTAACGGGCCATGCGCCACTTTTTAGCAAGTCAGGAGTAACCAACAGAGCAGCGATCGGCTCCATGGCACCGCTAAGGCCGCTTGGGCTGGCAGTAGCTGCAAAGAAGACGCATCCCACTGAGTTGAGCGCATCTGGCTCCAAGCTAAGAACCTGACCAATGCCCATTGAGTCGCCCGGGAGTGGAACCCCAAAGATGTCACCGGGATTGAACTTCTGAGCCATCTGATGAGCGCCTAACGCCTGAGTTAAGCCGGCCCAGAGCGGGGCGGCGACTGCGTGCTAGCGTAGCGTAGGCACGAAGGCGCTGCCACGATTTGGGCTCGGCTTGAACGAATTGTTAGGCCTCTCAGCCCTACGGACAGCTGTGGCCAACATAGCAACCAATATAGAGAGCAGAAAGGAACGAGACCGGGAGTTGGACGGCAAGAAGCACAAGGGCAGAGACAACCAAAGTGGCTGGTCGCTTGCCTTTAGCGACTAAGAAACCAAGCACGACAGCATAGACCGCTGTCACGCTAAGGCACCATAAGAAGACAGAGACAAGGCTGCGCAGTGTCTCGGAAGTAGAGGCAATCAGAGCTGATGCAGTAAGCCAGACAAGCACTGCTGCTAGTAGAAAGCGACGAATCGAGCGCGACGGACTGCACCACACGGCAGTGGCCGTAAGAATCACTAGGCCCGCCAAATGAAAGAGCGTAGCGCTCGATAGAAGCCAAGGGGAAAGCAAGTCTACGAGATCTCTCATGAGAGGCCTAACGCCTGAGTTAAGCCGACCCGCAGCGGGGCGGCGACTGGGTGCTAGCGTAGCGGATAAGCACCCAGGCGGTGCCCCGATGCGGGTTCGGCTTGAACGAATTGTTAGGCGCCCAGCACGAGTTTGACTTGAGCGCCATCCGGAAGATCCTTGATCTGTTTGTGAATCTGCGCAAGCAGGCTGTAGTTGACTACCGAGTCACATACCTCAACGTTGTCGAGGACGTACTTGCCGCCAAAAACCGGCGCAATCTTGAACGTGTAGCACTGACCGGGGCCTAGCGTGAGGCCAGCTGCAACGCATTTGTCCGTGAGCGAGATCAACAGCCAGTTGTCCGCATTGTCCCCGAGGTCAACTTGCGTGAAGAAATCCTCGCGGCTTTGGGCGAGCTGCCTGACGGAGCCGTCGCCGATGTCCAGGAACTGGACGGTGCCATCCTCTGGGACAAAGATCAGGTCACCGAACCGATTAACCATCCAAACAGTCAGGTCAGACGGGAGTAACCATGCCCAGTCCGCCAAGATGCCGGACCAGTCATGATCTTGCTGATCTATCAAGTAGTCCGATAGGTTCATGGGCGCCTAACGCCAGAGTTAAGCCGAGACGCGTAGTGGAGCGAAGCACATGGCAAGCTGTACCTGCCATGTGTTTTGCGTAACGAAGCGGCTTCGGCTTGAACGACTTGTTAGGCCGCCGCACGCCGAGCTTGCGCCCGACCTTGCGACAGCCCAACCCCTGAGCCGGACAGTACAATATGTCTGGCCGAACGGCCTGAGGTTGGCACTTGCTGAGGCAAAAGCCAAAACCATCGGCTCGCGCGGCCAAGAACTCTCACTGTGCCCTGTCCGGAGCCGACTCGTGCGGTCGAATCTTGCGAAGAGCCGCGCCTGTCCGAAACCGAGGTGCTGCAGGGCTGACTGCCGATGCCTTCACCGCGCGTGCGAGATACAAATGCCGTGACTGAGCGAGACGCTACAAGCCGCTTGGAACCTGACAACGGCAGTGCGGGAAACAAGGCCTAACGCTTGAGTTAAGCCGAGCCGCGAAGCGGCTTCGGCTTGAACGAATTGTTAGGCCGTGACCGTGGTGCCCTAACCATTGCCGCCACCCTGAGCCCGCGAGACAAGTAGTTTGCTAGGCGCGCGGAGAGCGCTGGCGGCAAGTTGTCCGCAGCTTGCTCGAACCCAGCCCGGCGATAGAAGCCGACGAGATGCTCATAGGGAAGGCAACAACACCAGCGACTGTCGATCTCTTGATCCAGCCGCTGCAGGATCTTAGCCCCGATACCTTGCCTTTGAAGTCTAGGCTCAACCTGCATGCCTCGAAGCCAGAGAAGCTCTTGCTCTTGGCACAAGCGGCCTACACCGACAATCCCATCCTGCTCTTTTGCAAGCACAACAAAGTCTGACGGCACAATGGCAGCGCCGCCGTAACCACGCGACTCATAGAATCGCTGTGCCGCGAACATTTCGTCTTTGCTGGCAACGCCTATGTTGATATCTGCCATCACGGCCTAACGCCTGAATTAAGCCGCGCCGCGAAGCGGTGTCGGCTTGAATGAATTGTTAGGCCCCGGCTTGATGGAACCGGCCAGAAGGACCAAGCCTAGTAGTCCGACCAGCGGCATAAGTGTAGCCATGTAGATATGCCAGGGAAGGGCAAACGAAGCCGCAAAGGCGGCGCCTGAGCCAAGTGCAAGGAAAGCCAGCCCCAAGGACTTGAGCCAGCGTGATACGTGGAAGAAGCGTGGCCCGAATCCGAGGCGAGCACCCGCACCGGTGAGCCCGGCAAGTCCACAGAGGCCCAACGCCATAAGAATTGGCTCCCTGAGACCAAATGCAGCAGCAATAACGGACAGTGGCCCAAGTAGAGCGCATGCAACGACTAGGGTGGCTGTCAGAGCGCCCCGAGCAAGTTTGTGATCTACAAAGCTGGCGAGTTTGCTCAACATGGGGCCTAACAACCTGAGTTAAGCCGCGCCGCTCGCGGCTCCTTCCGAAGCGATTTCTACCACGATCTGGACGAGGGCGCGCCGGCCT
>NZ_JBSVRP010000012.1:0-5389 GCF_054072715.1 Luteimonas sp. A611 | reverse complement strand
GCCGACACCGCATCGGGGCGCAAACCACATGGCAGGTACAGCTTGCCATGTGCTTCACACCCCGCTGCGGCGCGGCTTAACTTAGGCGTTATACCCCTATGTCAGCACTCCCATCCTTCATTACTGAGTTGAATCCAATCAAGGACGTGGCAATCCCTCTAGTCGCTGCGCTATTGGGGCTATGGGTTGCGACACTAAAGTTCAAAGGCGAGCAGATTTGGAATGACAAGTACTTAGCGTATAAAGGTGCAATCCAAAGCATGGAGACAATCATGCATTGGGCAAACGAGTCGGGTGCCGAGGTCAACATGCTTCCAACCCTTGGAACTCCCAACATTGCAGAAGAATACGGTTCAGCGCAGCGGGAAGTCGTGAGACAGAGCAAGGTCGGCGCTCTCATTCTCTCCAAAGATTTCATCTCAGCGTTAGATGAATTTACTTCTGAGTTGTTTGGCCTCAAATTCCAATTGTCTGAGAACTTCGAAGATGATCCTTACGAAAGAGATCGCGCGTGGGCAGAGCACGCTTCGCGCGTGCAGTCGCTAGCTTCAACCTATCTGCCAAAGTTAATAGCTATGGCTAGAGATGATCTAGGGGTATAACAATTCGTTCAAGCCGAACTTGCTTCGTTGCACCAAACACATGGCAGATACAGCTTGCCATGTGTTTGGCTCCACTACGCAAGTCGGCTTAACTCAAGCGTTAGGCCGCAGGAGCAACCATGCAGCGATTGTGGACAATCATTGGTGTCACGGACGTTATCCGCAGCTTCGCGTGGTATCAGTCGCTTTTGGGGCAAACTGCCACGCAGCCTGCCCATGACTATTTCGGACAGATCCTAGACACAGATGGGGCCGTCCTGCTTTGCCTTCATCGCTGGGGTGACGACGAGCATCCCTCCCTTGCCAGTCCAGATCATGCAGAGCCTGGCAATGGGCTACTTCTCTTCTTTCGCGTAGATGACTTTGACCAAGCGCTGGGTCGCGCACGCGGCCTTGTCGCGGCGCTTGAAGAGGAGCCTAATATCAATCCAAACACAGGCACCAGAGAGTTCGCGCTGCGTGATCCTGACGGGTACTACGTCATGATCAGTGCGCTGGCTGCGGCCTAACAATTCGTTCAAGCCGAACTTGCTTCGTTACACCAAAACCATGGCAGAAAAATCTTGCCATGGCTTTGGCTCCACTACGCAAGTCGGCTTAACTCAGGCGTTAGCCGCATTGAAGAGACTCGTAGCCATCGTCTTTGCGCTCGTCGCCGCCTTCGTGCTGGGTCTCGTTTCGGGTGTTCTTTGGAACTCTGACGGCGATTTCGCTGTTGACTCGCTGGTGAAAGAGGCAGAGCGCAATGTATCTAGACTCGACGCCATCGACAAGAAACACAAACCGTGGGGCATCTGGGCCGGAACGATGCCATTCTCATCACCCGGAGATCCCGCCGTGCATCGGCCTTTTCAATTATGTTTAATCACGGATACGGGCGCGAGTCGTGTTTTTATCCTAGAAGAAAAGACATGGAATGAGTTAAAGCCTGGCTCGTTCAAAACTAACCGAATCGGGCCTACGTCAATCCTTTCCTCCCTGACAGCAGGAAAGACGCTTGGCGGCGGCGAGTGGGTGGAGGCTTGGACATTTTCATTGACCCAGAACTCGGCTGATACCTTGGTGACAAGCGGCACTAGAGTCGTAAATAATCTCAACAATGATACTGCTGATTCGACGTTTACATTTCAGGGCCAAGCGCTATTGCGGCGTGTCCCGGGATGCGGCTAACTATTCGTTCAAGCCGACACCGCTTCGTAGCTTCACCTTTGCGCCTGCGCTACGCTAGCGCAAAGCTTTCGCCACTGCGCGGCGCGGCTTAACTCAGGTGTTAGGCGCTGGGAGGAAGTATGTCGCGGCTTAGAGTTGCGTTGATAGCATCGCTACTGTTGCTCGTGGCATCGAATGCGCTCTGGGCTATTCGGCTCGCCCGAGAGCCAGCGCCTGAGCTACCTACATCCTACGGATGCACGGAGTTCGAGCAATACGTTGAGCTTCGGGAAGAGCTGGTGCAACCTCTCGCGGCTGCAATCAACTCGTCGCTGAAGCCTGGTGCGACCAGGGAGAGCATCCTTGCTGCCGCGACGGATGCGTCCACGCGGTCCGAGCTTCTCACCTGTGTCATAGATTCGGACTCAAATATCGGTGTGCCTGCCACCGGCTTGCGTTTCGAGGGCGATAGGCTGGTAGCGGTTAGCACTCAGTATTGCGAGCAGTACAGGCCCTAGCGCCTAACCATTCATTCAAGCCGACGCCACTTCGTGGCGCGGCTTAATTCAAGTGTTAGGCCCCAATCTGTCGTACCTCCAAGGTCCAGCCGGCACACATCATGAAAATCTCTCACTTTCTGGTGCTAGACACAGACGGGTCAGAAATTGCAGCTGATCCTCATGGCAATAATTTGGCGTTCTGTTGCTGGACTTGCGGTCACCCTGTGCTAGCCATCGCTCTCGAGAATCAGCGCGGGAGTGATGAGGAGCATCCTGCAGCCTGCAAGGGCTGCGACGTGCAGTATTTCTTGGACATTCGGCCACAGTCTCAAAAGCTGTACATCCACACAGTCGGGGCTGGGGCCTAACAATGCGTTCAAGCCGAAATTGCATCGCTACGCCAGCCACATGGCAGAAAGAGCTTGCCATGTGCCCGGCTACACGCTGCAATTCGGCTTAACTTAGGCGTTAGGCCGCTCGGTCAGGCATCCATGATCAGTGTGGTCACCGTGTCTGCACCTTGCTCGAGTAAGCCTGCTGTTCCAGATCTGCGCGCAGCAACTGCGCTCCCGAAGGTTCGTGGATGCAAGCCTTGGCTGGCGGCACTGTGCGCAGCAACGGCACGCCAGAACGCCTCTGGGGCAGGCTTGCCCAGGCTACGGTTTGGGTTACAGTTCCGCCAACTGGGTCTGGCTGTTCGGTTGCCGGCGCCCTAACAATTCGTTCAAGCCGAACTTGCTTCGTTACGGCAAAGGTATGGCAGAAAAAGCTTGCCATACCTTTTCCTCCACTACGCAAGTCGGCTTAACTCAGGCGTTAGGCCGCTCGGTCAGGCATCCCATGATCTGTGTGTGGTCACGGCAGCTGCACCTTGCGCGCGCACGCCTGCTGCTCCAGATCTTCGCGCAGCAACTTCACTCCCGAAGGTGCTTCGGCGCAGGCCGCTCGCTGGCGGCACCGGGCGCAGCAGCGGCCCGCCCGAACGCATCTTGGGCAGGCTTGCCCGGGCTTCGGTTTGGGTTACAGTTCCGGCAACTGGGCCCGGCAGTTCGGTTGCCGGCGCCCTAACTATTCGTTCAAGCCGAAACCGCTTCGCGGTTCGGCTTAACTCAAGTGTTAGGCCGCACATGAAGCACTTCTGGTTACTTAGCCTTCTCTTCCTCGCAGCGCCACAAGCTCTTGCGCGATCTATTGAGGTCTGCCCCACGCTCCCGTCGGATTCCGGCCTCGAGTGGACCTACAGCGAGGGGCCCGACTTTGATGTGTGCCGCGCCTCTGTCATCGGGTCCGAGGATCAAGCTTTTGGCATCTACCTCGGCAATCACCCAAGCTTTCACCCCGAGCGTGCCGAGCGCATTGGCAAGGGCAAGGTCGCAGGCCGTCGCGTGACTTGGTATCGCCAAGATCCTGGTGACTCCAATTCCGCCTTCTCGCGTCAAACCCTGCTGACGCTTGATCGAAAATGGGGTTATGTGGCGCATATCTGGGTTACGGCCGATACTGAGCAACAGTTGCTTGATCGGCTGTCCGCTTTGGAGCGCATCGCGTTCAAGATGCCATGACTGTGCGCCCTAACTATTCATTCAAGCCGAAGCCGCTTCGCGGCTCGGCTTAATTCTGGCGTTAGGCCGCTAAGACACTCTTATGCACCGATCAGTAAAGCTTATGTGGGACGACTACCTTGCTCGTCAGTCTCAACCATCACAACTCCCCACGGATGCTCCGCCAGCCTGGCATTTTTGCGACAACGAGGCGGATGCTCATGAGTGTGCTCAGCTAGTCTTGACCGGCAGAAAGCGCGCAACATCACCTTCGTTGTGGTCTTTTGAGAGCAGCGGTGAGGCTTTGCCCCATGTGGGCGATCTGAACATAGTGACGGACTGGAGCGGTAAGGCCGTATGTATTATTCGCACAACCAAAGTGCAGATCCTCCCGCTCAACGAGATCACTGAGGTTCACGCAAGAATTGAAGGTGAGGGAGATGGATCGCTTGATTGGTGGCGCAAGGCTCATTGGGACTATTACCATCACGAGCTCCAAGGGACTGGCTATGAGCCTCAGCCTGACATGTCTGTCGTCTTTCAAGAGTTTGAGCGCATATTTCCGTCAGGCGCGGCCTAACATTTCATTCAAGCCGACGCCGCTTCGCGGCGCGGCTTAATTCAGGCGTTAGCGCCCATGTCAGATCACCGTGATCCGAAAGTGCAGCGTCAGAGATGGATCAGCAGATTCGTATCTCCGTGGATTGTCGCCCCGGTGTTTGTACTGCTCCTTCCGCTAGTTCTCGTCCGTGTCCTTGCTCGCATCGCTTGGTCATCTCTCCTTTCAATCGCTGCATGGACTACGCACACAAAATTGGTAGTGTTCGTCTACTCGGACAGTCCCAAGTGGAAAGAGCACGTTGAGAACACTATCTTGCCAAGTCTTCCCCATGCGGCTGTGGTCATTAACAGGTCGCATCCTTGGGAAAGATCATCATTGGCTGGCCGTATCTTTCGTCACTTTGGCGGTCACTATGAGTTCTGCCCAATCGGCATTGTTGTGGAACGCTGGCGGCCAGCTCGGGTGTTCCGCCTGTTTAAACCGTTCCAAGAAGCTCGGCATGGGGACAGCACCGCCCTCAACAATGTTCAAGCGGCGCTGCTTGCCGCTGCGCAGGGTGGGCGCTAACAATTCATTCAAGCCGAACCCGCTTCGCGGGTCGGCTTAATTCAGCAACTGTCTTGAAGCGTGCCGCTCAAGCCAGTGCCAGGCCCTCGGCCCGAAGCTCGTCGCGGCGCCTGGCATTGATGATCCCGAGCAGCTTGCGCATGCAAGCCACCAGCGCCACCTTGCCAAGCTTGCCGCGCGCCCGAAGCTGCTGGTAGTGCGCCTTCATGGTCGGATCCCAGCGTACGGCCGAGAGCGTGGCCATGTAGAGCGCGACGCGAACCGGGGCGCGCCCTCCACGGATCCGTCGCTTGCCCTGGCCCTGTCCGCTGTCCCGGTTCATCGGGGCGACGCCGGTGAGCTTGGCGATCTGTCTGCGATCAAGGTGGCCGAGCTCCGGCAGCAGCGCGAGAGCGGTGGCCTGGAACACGGGTCCAAGACCCTTGCTCGAGCGTAGCGCGGGCGTGGCGTGCGCCTGGATCAAGGCCT
>NZ_JBSVRP010000011.1:0-5709 GCF_054072715.1 Luteimonas sp. A611 | reverse complement strand
CACCGCCCAGGCCGGCGCGCCCTCGTCCAGATCGTGGTAGAAATCGCTTCGGAAGGAGCCGCGAGCGGCGCGGCTTAACTCAGGTTGTTAGAGCCCATGGAAGGCATTAGCCACCTCACTTTTGTCGTTCAAAACCTCGAGCGCACCGCTACCCTCTTGTGCGAGGGCTTGGGAGCGCGCGAGGTCTATGACAGTGCAGGCCGCAACCACTCACTCGCGCGCGAGAAATTCTTTGTACTTGGCGGCACCTGGATAGCCGCGATGGAGGGAGAAGCTCCCGCCGAGCGGTCATATCAGCATGTTGCCTTCGCAGTCCGCGAGGCGGAGTTGCCTACCTACCGCGCTCGCCTAGAGTCCTTGGGCGTAGAGTTCAAGCCGCCCCGCGGTCGGATAGACGGAGAGGGAAAGTCCTTGTATTTCTACGATTTCGACAATCACTTGTTTGAGCTGCACACTGGCACCTTAGAGCAGCGTCTTGCCGCGTACGGGCTTGGGCTCTAACAATTCGTTCAAGCCGAAACCGCTTCGTTACACCAAAGGCATGGCAGAAAAAGCTTGCCATGCCTTTGGCTCCACTACGCGGTTCGGCTTAACTCAGGCGTTAGGCCGCTCGGTCAGGCATCCCATGATCTGTGTGTGGTCACGGCAGCTGCACCTTGCGCGCGCACGCCTGCTGCTCCAGATCTTCGCGCAGCAACTTCACTCCCGAAGGTGCTTCGGCGCAGGCCGCTCGCTGGCGGCACCGGGCGCAGCAGCGGCCCGCCCGAACGCATCTTGGGCAGGCTTGCCCGGGCTTCGGTTTGGGTTACAGTTCCGGCAACTGGGCCCGGCAGTTCGGTTGCCGGCGCCCTAACTATTCGTTCAAGCCGAAACCGCTTCGCGGTTCGGCTTAACTCAAGTGTTAGGCAGAAAAGAGCACTGCCCCGTCGCCTCGGGGAGAAGCCTGACACGAGAAAGCGTACTTGCCTGATTGACCCCATCGGCCCAGCGCTCAGAATCAACCAAGCGCTCCGTCTGGTCGGACAACGGAGTTGGTCCGGCCAGACGGAGCGCTTGGTTGGTTGAAGCGGACCCACATGGTCGCTGCGGTCACTTTCCTTTGAGATCAACGAGTCCCGCGTGTCGTGGAGGGCAGTGCTCTTTCTCCCTAACTAGTCGTTCAAGCCGACACCGCCCAGGCCGGCGCGCCCTCGTCCAGATCGTGGTAGAAATCGCTTCGGAAGGAGCCGCGAGCGGCGCGGCTTAACTCAGGTTGTTAGCCCTCACGAACTACCCCGCCCTACCGAGCAACACCATGAGAATCGTTCTGCTGGTTGTCATCGCCCTAGTTTCTCTGATGAATGACTGCCACTCGCAGGAGTTTGAGCGGGGGGTTGTCTACTCGTACTCCAAGGATGGGCAGCGTCAGTACTCCGCAACCCCTCCAGCTGAGGGTGCTGAAGATGTTCGTGAGATGAGATACAACATTCCCCTGCAAGATGCCTTGCTTGGCATCTGGGTCGAAAGGCATGGCGACACGTCTTACAGCTTCATGCTTGAACACAGTCTGGAGTTTCGCACCGGGCGTCTCGCCAAGCACGGCGTATGGACCTATGCTCCAGGCAACTGCGCGGTTGGTGAGTCGCAGGGCAACTTATACATTCAAGCCGGCACAGAACGCTGTTGCCATAACGCATCGCTTTTGGGCAGCAATCTTGTCCTCACAGCAGTTGTACAGCCAAGGTTTGTCGGTGTCTGCAGTGACCGCGTTCTCGTCCGTGGTCCAATCTCCGGTGAGGGCTAACAATGCGTTCAAGCCGAAGCCGCTTCGTTCCGCAAAGCACATGGCAGGTACAGCTTGCCATGTGCTTTGCTCCACTGCGCGTCTCGGCTTAACTTAGGTGTTAGGCAGAAAAGAGCACTGCCCCGTCGCCTCGGGGAGAAGCCTGACACGAGAAAGCGTACTTGCCTGATTGACCCCATCGGCCCAGCGCTCAGAATCAACCAAGCGCTCCGTCTGGTCGGACAACGGAGTTGGTCCGGCCAGACGGAGCGCTTGGTTGGTTGAAGCGGACCCACATGGTCGCTGCGGTCACTTTCCTTTGAGATCAACGAGTCCCGCGTGTCGTGGAGGGCAGTGCTCTTTCTCCCTAACTAGTCGTTCAAGCCGACACCGCCCAGGCCGGCGCGCCCTCGTCCAGATCGTGGTAGAAATCGCTTCGGAAGGAGCCGCGAGCGGCGCGGCTTAACTCAGGTTGTTAGGCTGCTATGGATCCCCTGTCGCGCATCGAGTTCTCAGTTCGCTATCGACTCGGAGAGTATCTGAATTTCGTAACGGAGCACGCCTTCGATACAGATGATGCCTTGCGCACGCTGAGCGGAGTAAGACGGCATTTGGCGCGCATCACGCTCCAGTGTGTTGCAATAATCGGGTTCGTGTACAAATCATCTCGTGTCGGCCGATGCGACTTCACTATCGACGCTACGGGTGTGAGCAGACGCACCAAGGTCGGTCCAGGCTCTGTTGTTTGGTCCAGGGTGAAGGCAGTCCACACTTACAGCCGTGGCTTTCTTATTGAGCTCGAGAGTGGCGCCATGCCCATACCTTTCCGCGTACTCTCGCCCGAACAGCAAGCCCAATTTCGTCTACTGGCAGCGGACCAACTTCTTGCGGGGCCGCAGCCTAACAATTCATTCAAGCCGACACCGCTTCGCGGCGCGGCTTAATGCTGGCGTTAGGCAGAAAAGAGCACTGCCCCGTCGCCTCGGGGAGAAGCCTGACACGAGAAAGCGTACTTGCCTGATTGACCCCATCGGCCCAGCGCTCAGAATCAACCAAGCGCTCCGTCTGGTCGGACAACGGAGTTGGTCCGGCCAGACGGAGCGCTTGGTTGGTTGAAGCGGACCCACATGGTCGCTGCGGTCACTTTCCTTTGAGATCAACGAGTCCCGCGTGTCGTGGAGGGCAGTGCTCTTTCTCCCTAACTAGTCGTTCAAGCCGACACCGCCCAGGCCGGCGCGCCCTCGTCCAGATCGTGGTAGAAATCGCTTCGGAAGGAGCCGCGAGCGGCGCGGCTTAACTCAGGTTGTTAGGCCCCATGAAAATTCTCCGGCAGCTGCTTCTTGTTGAGATTGCTGCATTGCTTGCCTTATTAATTGTTGCTGGCGCAATGTCTGCTTACGGCGCTGCTGACGCGGCGCGGCACGCCGACTCGCTTCTTGCTCCTGCGGCTTCCGCAAAGGTCCTCTTCGGTTACACCATGATCATTGGCTTCTTGCCGGTTGTTGTTATCGGCGCGCCTGGCTACGTTGCCTTGCTTCGCAAGCATCTCGCTCGCTGGCCGTATGCTCTTGGTCTCGGCGTGCTGCCGGGGCTGCTCGTCCTTCCGTTCGAGTTGTCTTTGGGCTTCTGGGCAATCATCTGCGGGGCAGCTGTGGCACTTCTTACCCACGTCATGTGCCGTCGGCTGGGCCCTAACAATTCGTTCAAGCCGACGCCGCTTCGCGGCGCGGCTTAACTCAAGCGTTAGGCGGCCATGAGACATCTACTCGAACATGAGCGTCCGGTAGTCGCATACCTGTTTGAGCTCGCGGCCATTCCTGTAGATCTCGACACCCTTGAGGTCAGGCCCATGTCGGATGGCGGTATGGGTAGTCTTGCCATTTCACCCTTCGATAGTTCTCGCAAACACGGCTCATCGCCGGCGGAGTGCTACTTCTACGATCTAGATGGCGTACTCGTATCCGTAGAGCTAAACCTCGACCAGCACGGCGCCCCCTTTGAGATTGACATCTGGCGGGTAGACTTCGCACCAACGGTTGGCTGGCCTTTGCGCGCAGAGCTCTTGGCGGGCCCGCCTAACAAATCATTCAAGCCGAAACCGCTTCGCGGTTCGGCTTAATTCTGGTGTTAGCGCCCATGCTCATCTCACTGCTACTTTTGGCCGCGTTTCATGATCCGTTACCCCGCGGCTCGGGGGATAACGCTGCTCCACCTAGGCTCCTAAGCTCGGAGCCGGTCATTATTCCGCCAGACTTCTGCATCATGTACGCGGATCCAGAAACAACTTGTGCTGCAAGCACATCATTCGATGTTCTGACGGATGGAACTGTTTCAAACATCGAGATCAATCGCTCTTCCCGCGTATGGGAGTGTGACCGTGCGGTTATAAGGTCAGTTCGTAGCCGGGTCTATGAGTCGTCCAGTGGCTTCAAAGTACGAGATGAGGCCGTACAAAGTGAGACTTGTAGGGCCCTGCGTGGGCGCTAACAATTCATTCAAGCCGACGCCGCTTCGCGGCGCGGCTTAATTCAGGTGTTAGGCGGCAATGAAACACTCCCTAGTTTTGGTGCTTGCAACATCACTTCTTGCCGCGTGCACCAGCTATCGGCTCACCGACGAGCCTGGCGATCTAATTGCTCGCGATAGCAGCATTCCCTCACTGACCAGTCAGGGATGGGAGATTTCCAGAGCGCTCTCTCCCTCTGACGCTTCGGCTAAAGACAACCTTTCCCCTTCCGACCTCTCGTCAAGCTTTGACCAGTCTTGGGGTGAGTTCTTGGCAAAGATCGCCCCAGGTGACGAGCTTCGATCCGTTCGCCACAATGCTGGCATTGGCTATGCGGTGTTTCGTGGTGGTGTTCTAGTTGATATGTACTTAGTCACGATCTTCTAGTTGCCGCCTAACAATTCATTCAAGCCGAAACCGCTTCGCGGTTCGGCTTAATTCAGGCGTTAGGCCTCACAACAAATGTCCACGCAGTACGCGACCCAATGGAAAGCATATCGGCGCCGTCACTGGGCGGCGAGTATTGGCTTGCTTCTTGGTCTCCCGGCCGCGTGCTTCGTGGGTTACTTGGGCTATTCCCTCACCGGCATGGATATCGGGGTTGCTCTCTTGCTCGCTGCCTCGGCATGGGCAGGAACCTGGTTTTGGCTCTGTCTTCGCGTAACTCGCTTCCCCTGTCCTCGCTGTTCCAAGCCGTTTCTGGCTGGCCAAGAGCCAGTACTGGCTGCAACGAGGTACTGTTCAAGCTGTGGGCTCCAACTGTATGGCAGTGAGCCCTAACATTTCGTTCAAGCCGACACCGCATCGGGGCGCAAACCATGTGGCAGATGGAGCTTGCCACATGCTTCACGCCCCGCTGCGGCGCGGCTTAACTCTGGCGTTAGCCGTCAAATGAAAGATCTCGCAGGATTCCCGCCACAAACGATCGCTCTGATCATGGCAGCCTCGGCTGCCTACTTTGTGATCTGTTGGGCGCCAGTTATCTGGCCAATCATTGCAACCCACAAGCAACGCGGCGCATTCCCGCGGCGGTGGCTATTTGTCGGTGTGGTTCTTTCGTTGGCCTATGGCGTAATTGTCGCGTTCCTCATGCTGATCACTCTGCCCATCACGGCGTATAGCGTCTTTGTCGCGCCCCAGCTAAGCGCCAATGGGTTTCACTTCGCTGATCCGTTGCTTCGTGCAAATCGGTTCGTTACAGATTTCTGGTGGCTTCTATTGCCGCCCGCTTTGTTGCTCAACACATTCTGGTTCGTCCGCAAGCTGCGTCCAATATGGCCGGCTGTTTGCCAAGCGTTGACGGCTAACAATTCATTCAAGCCGAAGCCGCTTCGCGGCTCGGCTTAATTCAGGCGTTAGGCACCAATGGCAGCACCGTCGATGATTGAAGAAATTAACTCTTGCAAGAACCTATTCTTGGCGGAGATCTCCGAGCCAGAGA
>NZ_JBSVRP010000010.1:0-16563 GCF_054072715.1 Luteimonas sp. A611 | reverse complement strand
ACCGTCGGCGCCGGCGTGGTGGCAAAGATCGTCAAGTGATGTGACGGCCCGTGCGCGCCTTGCGCGCACGGCTGCCGGAACATCATCCCGAACGCAGCGAGGGATCCCCATCCCCCGCCGCGCAAGGAGTCCCCGCTTCCCCTCTCCTCGGAGATGGCCGGAACAGGCAAAGGCGGCGCAAGCCGCCATTGCCTTTTCCGGAAGCGGCATAATTCAAAGATACGCCAGTAGCTCAATTGGCAGAGCAGCGGTCTCCAAAACCGCAGGTTGGGGGTTCGAGTCCCTCCTGGCGTGCCATCCAGAGTAGCGAGTCGAGTGAACAGTAGAGTCGAGCAATCCGGCAACACGTCGGCTGGCGACATGGTCAAGTACGCACTGGCGCTGCTGCTGGTTGTGTCCGGCCTGTTCGCCTTCTACTGGTTCGAAGCGCAGTGGCCGGCTCCGGCCCGGATTGGCATGGTGGTGCTGGGCGTGGTGGCGGGCGTGGCGGTGTTCATGACCAGCCTCAAGGGCCGCCAGACGCGCGAATTCCTGTCCGAATCGCGCTTCGAACTGCGCAAGGTGGTCTGGCCGACGCGCCAGGAAGCCATGCGCATGACCTGGGTGGTGATGATCGTGGTGATCATCATCGCGTTGTTGCTGGCCGGGTTCGATACGGTCATCAAGTGGCTGGTGCAGCTGTTCCTCGGGCAATGACTGGAGACACGGGTTTGATGGAAGCGGAAGGCGTCAAGCGTTGGTATGTGGTGCATGCGTATTCCGGCTTTGAAAAGTCGGTGGCGCAGGCGCTGCGTGACCGCATCGCCCGTGCGGAGATGCAGGATCGCTTTGGCGACGTCCTGGTCCCGACCGAAGAAGTGATCGAGATGCGCTCTGGCCAGAAGCGCCGCTCCGAGCGCAAGTTCTTCCCCGGCTACGTGCTCGTGCAGATCGTGACCCGCGACGAGGGCGGCATCCCGCGCATGGACAGCGAGAGCTGGCACCTGGTCAAGGAAACGCCGAAGGTGATGGGCTTCATCGGCGGCACCGCCGATCGCCCGCTGCCGATCCGCGACGAGGAGGCCACGGCCATCCTCGACCGCGTCCAGGAAGGCGTCGAGAAGCCCCGGCCCAAGGTCCTGTTCGAGTCGGGCCAGATGGTCCGCGTGGTCGACGGTCCGTTCAACGACTTCAACGGCGTGGTCGAGGAAGTCAACTACGAGAAGAGCCGCGTGCGCGTGGCGGTGCTGATCTTTGGCCGATCCACCCCGGTCGAGCTCGAGTTCGCCCAGATCGAAAAGGCCTGAGGGCGCCCGGGCTGCAGAAGCCCGGGAAAGTCGCTATACTAGCCGGCTCCCCGCCCGGGAAGCCGGGCAGAATCGCAGGCCGCCGTATTGGCGGTCTTTCGCGTGGAAGGAGCACCGCGACGCCGGGACGCGCTGCTCCAGATGACATGTTCCCGGCCCGATGGGGAGCCTGAACGGCGCTTGCACCCGGAGAGAACAGAAAAATGGCAAAGAAAGTAGTCGGTTACATCAAGCTGCAGGTGAAGGCCGGTCAGGCCAACCCCTCGCCGCCGGTCGGCCCCGCGCTGGGCCAGCGCGGCCTGAACATCATGGAGTTCTGCAAGGCGTTCAATGCCGCGACCTCCAAGCTCGAGCCCGGCCTGCCGACGCCGGTGATCATCACCGCGTATTCGGACCGCACCTTCACCTTCGTGACCAAGAGCACGCCGGCCACGGTGCTGCTGAAGAAGGCGGCTGGCGTCACCTCCGGCTCCAAGCGCCCAAACACCGAGAAGGTGGGCAAGGTCACCCGTGCCCAGCTCGAAGACATCGCCAAGGCGAAGGAAGCGGACCTGACCGCAGCCGAGCTGGAAGCAGCGGTACGCACCATCGCGGGTTCTGCCCGTTCGATGGGCCTGACGGTGGAGGGCTGAGACCATGGCACTGAACAAGCGACAGAAGGCGATCCAGGCCGCCGTGCAGCCGGGCAAGGCGTATGCGATCGATGACGCCCTGAAGATCATCAAGGAACACAGCAAGGCCAAGTTCGTCGAGGCCGTGGACGTAGCCGTCCGCCTGGGCGTCGATGCCAAGAAGTCGGACCAGCAGGTGCGCGGCTCGACCGTGCTGCCGCAGGGCACCGGCAAGAGCGTGCGCGTCGCGGTGTTCGCCCCGGCCGGTGCCAAGGCCGAGGAGGCCCTGGCGGCCGGTGCCGATGCCGTCGGCATGGACGACCTGGCCGAGAAGATGCAGGGCGGCGACCTCAGCTATGACGTCGTGATCGCCACCCCGGACGCGATGCGCGTGGTCGGCAAGCTCGGCACGCTGCTCGGCCCGCGTGGCCTGATGCCCAACCCGAAGGTCGGCACTGTATCGCCGAACCCGGGCGAGGCGGTCAAGAACGCCAAGGGCGGCCAGGTCCGCTACCGCACCGACAAGGCCGGCATCATCCACTGCACCATCGGCAAGGCCGACTTCGGGTCCGAGCGTCTCAAGGAAAACCTGCAGGCGCTGCTGATCGACCTGGTCAAGGCCAAGCCTGCGACCTCGAAGGGCCAGTACCTGCAGAAGATCTCGGTCAGCTCGACGATGGGCCCCGGCGTCATCGTCGACCCGTCGACGCTGAGCCTGAAGTAATCGTGTTACCGCTTCGCCCGGCAACGGGCGGGGCGTTGAGGGCAGTCGCCGCAGGCCCAGGCCAGCGACGACAGCCGTCAAAGACCGCAGGTGCGGTCAGCGCGCAACGACGACGGGCATGGAGCTCGTGCTGGCATGGAATCGCCGTCGTGGCTAGCGGGATCGCTTAATCGAACCCTCCGGGGTCCGCCTGCGCAGATGGTGCCGCCTTCTGGAAGTTGTTCTGGTGCGTTCACGGACCAGCCGGACAGGCCACCAACCCGGGACCTTCGCGTCCCCGGCGTCCACGGACCGGATGCCGTCCAGGACCGCAAGCGGCAGGAGTCGCGAGCGGAGTCAATAAGTGAGGAGTGTATGGCTCTCAATCTGTCCCAGAAGCAACAAGTTGTCGCCGAGCTGGCAGACGTCGCCGCCAAGGCGCACTCCCTGGTCGCCGCCGAATACGCAGGCACGACGGTCGCGCAAATGACCGCCATGCGCAAGAAGGCCCGCGAGGAAGGCGTGTACTTGAAGGTTGTCAAGAACACGCTGGCCGCGCGCGCCGTCGAAGGTACCGAATACGAGTGCGTCAAGAGCGAACTCGTCGGTCCCCTGCTGTACGCGTTTTCGACGGAGGAGCCCGGCGCTGC
Source organism: Luteimonas sp. A611 (assembly GCF_054072715.1). Lineage (NCBI taxonomy): Bacteria > Pseudomonadati > Pseudomonadota > Gammaproteobacteria > Lysobacterales > Lysobacteraceae > Luteimonas > Luteimonas sp. A611. The sequence goes on along the minus strand of NZ_JBSVRP010000010.1, from coordinate 13,313 downwards.
CGGTCGCCTGATCAAGGAGTTCGCCAAGGGCAACGACAAGCTGCAGCCGAAGGTGGTCTCCGTGGGTGGCGAGCTGTATCCCGCCAGCCATGTGGACGTCCTGGCTGCGCTGCCGACCCTCGACCAGGCGCTGGCCATGCTGGCCCGCGTGCTGATCGAGCCCGCCGCGATGTTTGCCCGTGCCGTCAAGGCCGTGGCCGACAAGCAGGGTGGTGGCGAGGAAGCGCCGGCCGAGGCCGCCGCCGAAGAAGCCGCGGCCGAAGCCTGAGTTCGACGTCATCCGGTTCGCTTGAACCCAATCCCAGATAATTTCCAAAGGTAAACATCCATGTCCCTTACCAACGAACAGATCGTCGACGCGATCGCCGAGAAGTCCCTGATGGAAGTGGTGGAGCTGGTCAAGGCCATCGAAGAGAAGTTCGGCGTCTCCGCCGCCGCCCCGGTTGCCGCGGCCGCCGCCGCCGGCCCGGCCGCGGCTGTCGAAGAGCAGACCGAGTTCACCGTCACCCTGAAGTCGGCCGGCGACAAGAAGGTCGAGGTCATCAAGGCCGTTCGCGCCATCACCGGCCTGGGCCTGAAGGAAGCCAAGGACCTCACCGAGGCCGGCGGCGTCCTGAAGGAAGCCGTGTCGAAGGACGAAGCCGAGAAGTGCAAGAAGGACCTCGAGGCTGCCGGCGCGACCGTCGAAGTCAAGTGACGTCAGGCCCCACGCGCCGCAGGGCGCGTGGCTGGCCGAGCGGCATTCCCGCGAATGCGGGAAGCGGATTGCAACAGCCCGCAGGGCTGGTCATCCACGGTCTCCGCGAAAGCGGAAGCCAACCGAGGTAAAGATTGGCCCTCAACCGAGTGCAAATCAAAGCAGGAGCCGCCTCATTCCCGCCCACGCGGGAATGAGGGCGGAAGCCGAGGCTGGGGGCCGTACGCCCCCGGCCTTCGGTCGTTGTAATGCCGGGAGACGGCTGCGGGATTCGGAATTCGGGAAAGCAGGCGTTTGCGCGGCTTTTTCCAATCCCGAATCCCGGACCTGCTCCCTGCTCCACACAGTTGTCAGTGGTCAGTAGCGGGAGAAGGCGTGCTGGTGCCGGCAATACCAGCAACTGTCCAGTGACAACTTTTCGTTTTCAAGGGCCTGCGTCCGCGCAGGTCCCAGACCGAGGCATCAGCTCCCCATGACGACGTCCCAGCTCCAGTCGAACTACTCGTTCACCGAGAAGAAGCGCATCCGCAAGAATTTCGGGAAGCGCCGCTCGATCCTCGAGGTGCCGTTCCTGCTCGCCATCCAGGTCGACTCCTATCGCGAGTTCCTGCAGGCCGACAAGGACCCGAACAAGCGCGATGACAAGGGCCTGCACGCAGCCCTCAAGTCGGTGTTCCCGATCGTCAGCTACAACGGCTACGCCGCCCTCGAATACGTCGGCTACAAGCTTGGCGAGCCGGTGTTCGACGAGCGCGAGTGCCGCCAGCGCGGCATGAGCTACGGCGCGCCGCTGCGCGTAACCGTGCGCCTGGTGATCTACGACCGCGAGTCGTCGAACAAGGCCATCAAGTACGTGAAGGAGCAGGAGGTCTACATGGGCGAGATCCCGCTCATGACCGGCAACGGCACCTTCATCGTCAACGGCACCGAGCGCGTCATCGTCTCGCAGCTGCACCGTTCGCCGGGCGTGTTCTTCGACCACGACCGTGGCAAGACCCACAGCTCGGGCAAGCTGCTGTTCTCCGCGCGCGTGATCCCCTACCGCGGCTCGTGGCTGGACTTCGAGTTCGACCCGAAGGACGCGCTGTACACCCGCATCGACCGCCGCCGCAAGCTGCCGGTCAGCGTGCTGCTGCGCGCGCTGGGCTACAACAACGAAGAGATGCTCAACGAGTTCTTCGAGATCAACACCTTCCACGTCCTGCCCGAAGGCGAGGGCGTGGAGCTGGAACTGGTGCCCGAGCGCCTGCGCGGCGAGACCTTGAACTTCGACCTGGCCGATGGTGACAAGGTGATTGTCGAGGCCGGCAAGCGCGTCACCGCGCGCCACGTCAAGCAGCTCGAAGCTGCCGGCGTCGCCGCCCTGGCCGTGCCCGACGAGTACGTGGTGGGCCGCGTGCTCTCGCACGACGTGGTCGACGCCTCGACCGGCGAGCTGATCGCCTTGGCCAACGACGAGATCACCGACGAAATGCTGGTGGCCTTCCGCAAGGCCGGCATCGAGGTGGTCGGCACGATCTGGACCAACGACCTCGACCGTGGCGCCTACCTGTCGAACACGCTGCGCGTGGACGCCACCAAGACCCAGCTCGACGCGCTGGTCGAGATCTACCGCATGATGCGTCCCGGCGAGCCGCCGACCAAGGACGCTGCGCAGAACCTGTTCCACAACCTGTTCTTCGCCTTCGAGCGCTACGACCTGTCGGGCGTGGGCCGGATGAAGTTCAACCGCCGCCTGGGTCGCCGCGAGGTTACCGGCTCGGCGGTGCTGTACGACGCCAAGTACTTCGCCGAGCGCAAGGACGAGGAGTCGGGGCGCCTGCGCGAAGCCTGCGGTGACACGTCCGACATCCTCGACGTGATCAAGGTGCTGACCGAAATCCGCAACGGCCGCGGCGTGGTCGACGACATCGACCACCTCGGCAACCGCCGCGTGCGTTCGGTCGGCGAGATGGCCGAGAACGTGTTCCGCGTCGGCCTGGTGCGCGTCGAGCGCGCCGTGCGCGAGCGTCTGACCATGGCCGAAAACGACGGCCTGACCCCGCAGGAGCTGATCAACGCCAAGCCGGTCGCGGCGGCGGTGAAGGAGTTCTTCGGTTCGTCGCAGCTGTCGCAGTTCATGGACCAGAACAACCCGCTCTCGGAAGTCACCCACAAGCGCCGCGTGTCCGCGCTTGGCCCGGGCGGCCTGACCCGCGAGCGCGCCGGCTTCGAAGTGCGCGACGTGCATCCGACCCACTACGGCCGCGTCTGCACCATCGAGACGCCGGAAGGCCCGAACATCGGTCTGATCAACTCGCTGGCGGTGTTCGCCCGCACCAACAACTACGGCTTCCTCGAGACCCCCTACCGCAAGGTCGTGGAGGGTCGCGTCACCGACGACATCGAATACCTGTCGGCGATCGAGGAGAACGAGTTCGTCATCGCCCAGGCCGACTCGCCGCAGGATGCCAAGGGCAACCTTGACGCGCAGTTCGTGTCCTGCCGCTTCCAGGGCGAGAACCTGCTCAAGCCGCCGGCCGAGATCCACTACATGGACGTCTCGCCGATGCAGACCGTGTCGGTCGCCGCGGCGCTGGTGCCGTTCCTGGAGCACGACGACGCCAACCGCGCGCTGATGGGCGCCAACATGCAGCGCCAGGCCGTGCCGACGCTGCGTGCGCAGAAGCCGCTGGTGGGCACCGGCATCGAGCGCGCCGTGGCGCGCGACTCGGGCGTGACGGTGAACGCGCGCCGCGGTGGCGTGATCGAGCAGATCGACGCCGGCCGCATCGTGGTCAAGGCCAACGAGGACGAGATCTCCGGCGAGACCGATGCCGGCGTCGACATCTACAACCTGATCAAGTACACGCGCTCCAACCAGAACACCTGCATCAATCAGACCCCGCTGGTCAACGTGGGCGACGTGATCGCGCGCGGCGACGTGCTGGCCGACGGCCCCTCGACCGACATCGGCGAGCTGGCCCTGGGCCAGAACATGCTGGTCGCGTTCATGCCGTGGAACGGCTACAACTTCGAGGACTCGATCCTGCTGTCGGAGCGCGTGGTCCAGGAAGACCGCTACACCACGATCCACATCGAGGAACTGACCGCGGTTGCGCGTGACACCAAGCTCGGGCCGGAGGAGATCTCGGCCGACATCCCGAACGTCTCCGAACAGGCGCTCAACCGCCTCGACGAGTCGGGCGTGGTGTACATCGGCGCGGAAGTGCGCGCCGGCGACATCCTGGTCGGCAAGGTCACGCCCAAGGGCGAGAGCCAGCTGACCCCGGAGGAGAAGCTGCTGCGCGCGATCTTCGGCGAGAAGGCCTCGGACGTGAAGGACAGCTCGCTGCGCGTGCCCCCGGGCATGGACGGCACCGTCATCGACGTGCAGGTCTTCACCCGCGACGGCATCGAGAAGGACAAACGTGCGCGCCAGATCGAGGAGTCCGAGGTCAAGCGCGTCAAGAAGGACTTCGACGACCAGTTCCGCATCCTCGAGGCGGCGATCTATAACCGCCTGCGCTCGCAGCTGCTGGGTCGCACGGCCAACGGTGGTCCTGGCCTGAAGAAGGGCGACACGGTCACCTCGCTGGTGCTCGACGGGCTGAAGAAGTCCGACTGGTTCCAGCTGCGCATGAAGGATGACGAAGCGTCCGACGCGATCGAGCGCGCGCAGAAGCAGATCGAGGCGCACGAGAAGGAGTTCGAGAAGCGTTTCGCCGACAAGCGCGGCAAGATCATGCAGGGCGACGACCTGGCGCCGGGCGTGCTGAAGATGGTCAAGGTCTACCTGGCCGTGAAGCGCCGCATCCAGCCGGGCGACAAGATGGCCGGCCGGCACGGCAACAAGGGCGTGGTGTCCACGATCGTTCCGGTCGAGGACATGCCGCACATGGCCAACGGCGAGACCGTCGACATCGTGCTCAACCCGCTGGGCGTTCCGAGCCGCATGAACATCGGCCAGATCCTGGAAACGCACCTGGGCTGGGCGGCAAAGGGCCTGGGCCGCAAGATCGACGCGATGCTGCAGGCGCAGGCCAAGGTGGCCGACCTGCGCAAGTTCCTCGACGAGATCTACAACCACGACAAGGAAATCTTCGCGCAGCGCGTCGACCTCAAGCAGTTCAGCGACGACGAACTGATCAGGCTGTCCAAGAACCTGGTCGACGGCGTGCCGATGGCGACCCCGGTGTTCGACGGTGCGTCCGAGGCCGAGATCAAGCGGATGCTCGAACTGGCCGACCTGCCGACCAGCGGCCAGGCCCAGCTGTACGACGGCCGCACCGGCGAGGCATTCGAGCGCAAGGTGACCGTGGGCTACATGCACATGCTCAAGCTCAACCACCTGGTCGACGACAAGATGCATGCGCGCTCCACCGGTCCGTACTCGCTCGTCACCCAGCAGCCGCTGGGCGGCAAGGCGCAGTTCGGCGGCCAGCGCTTCGGCGAAATGGAAATGTGGGCGCTGGAAGCCTACGGCGCGGCCTACACCATGCAGGAAATGCTGACGGTGAAGTCCGACGACGTGCAGGGCCGCAACCAGATGTACAAGAACATCGTCGACGGCGAGTACGAGATGGTCGCCGGCATGCCGGAGTCCTTCAACGTCCTGGTCAAGGAAATCCGCTCGCTCGCGATCAACATGGAGCTGGAAGAGAACTGAGGACGCAGCCGGGGGCAGGGCGCGCATGACGCGCCCGCCACCGGCAAGCACCGCAGCCCCGTCCTCGATTCCAGATCCCGGAGAAACACATGAAAGACCTTCTGAACCTCTTCAACCAGCACCGTCCGACGCCGGACTTCGACGCGATCAAGATCGCGCTCGCTTCCCCGGACCTGATCCGTTCGTGGTCCTACGGCGAAGTGAAGAAGCCCGAGACCATCAACTACCGCACCTTCAAGCCCGAACGCGACGGCCTGTTCTGCGCCGCCATCTTCGGACCGGTGAAGGACTACGAGTGCCTGTGCGGCAAGTACAAGCGCATGAAGCACCGCGGCGTGGTCTGCGAGAAGTGCGGCACCGAAGTGACCCTGGCCAAGGTGCGCCGCGAGCGCATGGGCCACATCGACCTGGCCTCGCCGGTCGCGCACATCTGGTTCCTCAAGTCGCTGCCTTCGCGCATCGGCCTGATGCTGGACATGACCCTGCGCGACATCGAGCGCATCCTGTACTTCGAGGCGTTCGTCGTCACCGAGCCGGGCCTGACCCCGCTCGAGCGCGGCCAGTTGCTCAACGAAGAGCAGTACATGCAGATGCGCCAGGAGCACGGCGATGATTTCGACGCCGCCATGGGCGCCGAAGCCGTGTTCGACCTGCTGCGCACCATCGACCTGCAGGCCGAGACGGTCAAGCTGAAGGAAGACATCGCCGCCACCGGTTCGGAGACCAAGCTCAAGCGGCTGACCAAGCGCATCAAGCTGGTCGAGGCCTTCCTCGAGTCGGGTAACCGCCCCGAGTGGATGGTCATGACCGTGCTGCCGGTGCTGCCGCCGGACCTGCGTCCGCTGGTGCCGCTGGACGGTGGCCGCTTCGCGACCTCCGACCTCAACGACCTCTACCGCCGCGTCATCAACCGCAACAACCGCCTGCGCCGCCTGCTCGAACTCAACGCGCCCGACATCATCGTGCGCAACGAGAAGCGCATGCTGCAGGAGTCGGTTGACGCCCTGATGGACAACGGCCGCCGCGGCCGCGCCATCACCGGCACCAACAAGCGTCCGCTCAAGTCGCTGGCCGACATGATCAAGGGCAAGCAGGGCCGCTTCCGCCAGAACCTGCTCGGCAAGCGCGTCGACTACTCGGGCCGTTCGGTCATCGTGGTCGGCCCGACCCTGCGCCTGCACGAGTGCGGCCTGCCCAAGAAGATGGCGCTGGAGCTGTTCAAGCCCTTCATCTTCGCCAAGCTGCAGCGCCGTGGCCTGGCCACGACGATCAAGGCGGCCAAGAAGCTGGTCGAGCGCGAAGAGGCCGAGGTGTGGGACATCCTCGAAGAGGTGATCCGCGAGCATCCGGTGCTGCTCAACCGTGCGCCGACGCTGCACCGCCTCGGCATCCAGGCCTTCGAGCCGGTGCTGATCGAGGGCAAGGCGATCCAGCTGCACCCGCTGGTCTGCACCGCGTTCAACGCCGACTTCGACGGTGACCAGATGGCCGTGCACGTGCCGCTTTCGCTGGAAGCCCAGCTGGAAGCGCGCGCGTTGATGATGTCGACCAACAACATCCTCTCGCCCGCCAACGGCGAGCCGATCATCGTTCCCTCGCAGGACGTGGTGCTCGGCCTGTACTACATGACCCGTGCGCTGGAGAACACCCCGGGCGAGGGCATGGTGTTCGCCAACGTCGCCGAAGCGCGCCGCGCCTACGACAACAAGGCGGCCGGCCTGCACGCCAAGGTGAAGGTGCGCATCATCGAGACGGTGATCGACGAGGACGGCAATCGCGAGAAGAAGAGCTCGATCGTGGACACCACGGTCGGCCGCGCGCTGCTGGCCGAGATCCTGCCCGAGGGCCTGCCGTTCGCGCTGGCCAACACCGAGCTGAGCAAGAAGAACATCTCGCGCCTGATCAACAGCTGCTACCGCATGCTGGGCCTGAAGGACACGGTCGTGTTCGCCGACAAGCTGATGTACACCGGCTTCGCCTTCGCGACCCGCGCCGGCGTGTCGATCGGCATCGACGACATGATCATCCCCGACGAGAAGAAGGGCATCCTCGCCGAGGCCGAGACCGAGGTGCTGGAAATCCAGCAGCAGTACCAGTCGGGCCTGGTCACCGCGGGCGAGCGCTACAACAAGGTGGTCGACATCTGGTCGCGCACCAACGAGCGCGTGGCCAAGGCGATGATGGACACCATCGGCACCGAGAAGGTGCTCAACGCCAAGGGCGAGACCATCGACCAGAAGTCGATGAACTCGATCTACATCATGGCCGATTCCGGCGCGCGTGGTTCGCAGGCGCAGATCCGCCAGCTGGCCGGCATGCGTGGCCTGATGGCCAAGCCCGACGGCTCGATCATCGAGACCCCGATCACCTCGAACTTCCGCGAGGGCCTGAACGTCCAGCAGTACTTCATCTCGACCCACGGTGCCCGCAAGGGCCTGGCGGATACCGCGCTGAAGACCGCCAACTCCGGTTACCTGACCCGTCGCCTGGTCGACGTGGCCCAGGACGTGGTGATCACCGAAAGCGATTGCGGGACGATGAACGGCCTGACCATGGCACCGATCGTGGAAGGCGGCGACGTGGTCGAGCCGCTGCGCGACCGCGTGCTGGGCCGCGTCGTGGCCGAGGACGTGTTCCTGCCGGGCAACGACGAGGATCCGATCGTCACCCGCAACACCCTGCTCGACGAAGCCTGGGTGCAGAAGCTGGAAGACGCGAGCGTGCAGTCGTTCAAGGTGCGCTCGACGATCACCTGCGAAAGCAGCTTCGGCGTCTGCGCGCACTGCTACGGCCGCGACTTGGGCCGTGGCCACATCGTCAACCTCGGCGAAGCGGTCGGCGTCGTCGCCGCGCAGTCGATCGGCGAACCCGGCACCCAGCTGACCATGCGTACGTTCCACATCGGTGGCGCGGCCTCGCGTGCGGCGGCCATCGACAACGTGACGGTCAAGACCACCGGCTCGATCAAGTTCAACAACCTCAAGACGGTGCAGCACGCCAGCGGCAACCTGACGGTCGTCTCACGTTCGGGCGAGCTGTCGGTGCTCGACGGCCACGGCCGCGAGCGCGAGCGCTACAAGCTGCCCTACGGCTCCACGATCACGGTCAAGGACGGCGCCGAGATCAAGGCTGGCCAGACCGTGGCCAACTGGGATCCGCATAACCACCCGATCGTCTCGGAAGTGGCCGGTTCGATCCGCTTCGTGGACTTCGTCGACGGCGTCACTGTCGTCGAGAAGACTGACGAACTGACCGGCCTGGCCTCGCGCGAGATCTCCGATCCCAAGCGCCGTGGCTCGCAGGGCAAGGACCTGCGTCCGATCGTGCGGATCATCGACAAGGACGGCAACGACCTCAACATCCCGGGCACCGACCTGCCGGCGCAGTACATGCTGCCGCCGCGCTCGATCGTCAACCTGCAGGATGGTGCGCCGGTGGGCGTGGGCGACGTGGTCGCCAAGATCCCGCAGGAAGCGTCGAAGACCCGCGACATCACCGGCGGCCTGCCGCGCGTGGCCGACCTGTTCGAGGCCCGCAAGCCGAAGGACCCGGCGATCCTCGCCGAGAAGTCCGGCGTGGTGAGCTTCGGCAAGGACACCAAGGGCAAGCAGCGCCTGATCATCAAGGCGCCCGACGGTGACGATCACGAGGAGCTGATTCCCAAGTACCGCCAGATCATCGTGTTCGAAGGCGAGCACGTGGAGAAGGGCGAGACCGTGGTGGACGGCGAGCCGACGCCGCAGGACATCCTGCGTCTGCTCGGGGTCGAGCCGCTGGCCGTGTACCTGACCAGGGAAATCCAGGACGTGTATCGCCTGCAGGGCGTGAAGATCAACGACAAGCACATCGAGGTGATCGTTCGCCAGATGCTGCGCAAGGTCGAGATCACCGACCCGGGCGACAGCCGTTACCTGGCCGGTGAGCAGGCCGAGCGCCAGCGCGTGATCGAGGAGAACCTGAAGCTCGCCGCCAAGAACGAGCTGCCGGTCCGCGCCGACCCGGTGTTGCTGGGCATCACCAAGGCTTCGCTGGCGACCGAGTCGTTCCTGTCGGCGGCGTCCTTCCAGGAGACCACCCGCGTGCTGACCGAGGCTGCCGTCCGCGGCACCCGCGACGGCCTGCGTGGCCTCAAGGAGAACGTCATCGTCGGCCGCCTGATCCCGGCGGGCACCGGCCTGGCCTACCACACCCGTCGCCGCAACAAGGCCGCGGGGCTGACCGACGCCGAGCTCGACGCGCTTACGGGTGCGCCGGTGCAGGCGGCGGTCGCGACCGCCGTCGCGGCCGATCCGGCTGCGGTGATGATCGAGGACGCTCCGACGGTCGAAGCGGCCGGCCAGGAGTCCAGCGCGAGCTGAGTTGCGGTACGCGGCCCCCGACAAGGGGGCCCAGATCTCGAAATGAGGCGCAGGGAGCGCCTCGTTTTCGGCCCAGGATGGGCGGAAGCAGCATTTGGTCCGGCAGCGGGTGACCGCGGTGACGGGACCGGAAGCATGGCTTGCGTTGACGGTCTCCGTCAGCGCGGGCTATACTTTTTCGTCTCGGCAGGTCGGGTCTTCCCGCCTGCCGTCGTTTTCACGAGGGCATCCGCCCCGAAACCCAAGAAACCACTGACCGATGGCAACGATCAATCAGCTGGTGCGCAAGCCGCGCAGCCCTGAAATCTACAAGAGCAACTCTCCCGCGCTGGCCAACTGCCCGCAGCGTCGGGGCGTGTGCACCCGCGTCTACACCACGACCCCGAAGAAGCCGAACTCGGCGCTGCGCAAGGTCGCCAAGGTGCGCCTGACCAACGGGTACGAAGTCATTTCGTACATCGGCGGCGAAGGCCACAACCTGCAGGAGCACAGCGTGGTGCTGATCCGTGGCGGTCGCGTCAAGGACCTGCCGGGCGTGCGTTACCACACCGTGCGCGGCTCGCTCGATGCCGCCGGCGTCGCCAAGCGCAAGCAGGCGCGTTCCAAGTACGGCGCCAAGCGCCCGAAGGCCTGAGGAAACTGAATCATGTCGCGTAAAGGTAATACTCCCCAACGTTCCACCCTGCCCGATCCCAAGCACGGGAGCGAGACGATCGCCCGCTTCATCAACATGGTCATGAAGAGCGGCAAGAAGTCTGTCGCCGAGAAGATCGTGTATGGCGCGATGGACGTGATCAGCGAGAAGAACAGCAACGCCGTCGAAGTGGTCGAAAAGGCCCTCGGCAACGTGTCCCCGTCGGTCGAGGTGAAGTCGCGTCGCGTCGGTGGCGCCACCTACCAGGTGCCGGTCGAGGTGCGCCAGTCGCGCCGCATGGCGCTGGCGATGCGCTGGCTGATCGAGTCGGCGCGCAAGCGCGGCGAGAACTCCATGCCGCGCAAGCTTGCTGCCGAACTGATCGACGCCTCCGAGAGCCGCGGTGGCGCGATCAAGAAGCGCGAGGAAACGCACCGCATGGCGGATGCGAACAAGGCGTTCGCGCACTACCGCTGGTAAGACACACCACGTGGGGCCGGTCTTCGGCCCCCGCGGCGCCACCGGCGCCACTTCCGCGGCGCGATGCCGCGTGCGATGTGTCCGATGCCGCCGCCTGGCGGCATTCGGCCATTGAAGAAGCGAGTCCCTCGCGACGGTCCCCGCCCCGGTGCGCGGACTTCCCACCGCATTGAATCTGAGGCAATCCCGTGGCCCGCACGACCCCCATCGAACGCTATCGCAACTTCGGCATCATGGCGCACATCGACGCCGGCAAGACCACGACGTCCGAGCGCATCCTGTTCTACACCGGCAAGAGCCACAAGATCGGCGAGGTGCACGACGGCGCCGCGACGATGGACTGGATGGAGCAGGAGCAGGAACGCGGCATCACGATCCAGTCCGCGGCCACGACGGCGTTCTGGAAAGGCATGGACAAGTCCCTGCCCGAGCACCGCTTCAACATCATCGACACCCCCGGCCACGTCGACTTCACGATCGAAGTCGAGCGTTCGCTGCGCGTGCTCGACGGCGCGGTCTTCGTGCTGTGTGCGGTCGGTGGCGTGCAGCCGCAGTCGGAGACGGTGTGGCGCCAGGCCAACAAGTACCACGTGCCGCGCATCGCGTTCGTCAACAAGATGGACCGCACCGGTGCCAACTTCGTCAAGGTGCGCGACCAGCTGAAGGCGCGCCTGGGTGCTTCGCCGGTGCCGATGCAGGTGCCGATCGGCGCCGAGGACGGCTTCGAGGGCGTGGTCGACCTGATCAAGATGAAGGCGATCCACTGGGATACCGTCTCGCAGGGCCTGAACTTCGAATATCGCGAGATCCCGGCCAACCTGCTTGAAGAGGCGACCGAAGCGCGCGCGTTCATGGTGGAGTCCGCGGCTGAGGCCAGCGAAGAACTTATGGACAAGTACCTCGAAGGCGGCGAGCTGACCGAGGAAGAGATCGTCCGCGGCCTGCGCGAGCGCACGCTGAAGACCGAGATCGTGCCGATGTTCTGCGGCACCGCGTTCAAGAACAAGGGCGTCCAGGCCATGCTCGACGGCGTGGTGCAGCTGCTTCCGTCGCCGGTCGACGTGCCTGCGATCAACGGCGTCGATGTCGATGACGAGACCAAAGAGCTGAGCCGCGACCCCAACGACAAGGCGCCGTTCTCCGCGCTTGCGTTCAAGATCATGACCGACCCGTTCGTGGGTTCGCTGACCTTCTTCCGCGTCTACTCGGGCACGCTCAACGCCGGCGACCAGGTGCTGAACTCGACCAAGGGCAAGAAGGAGCGCATCGGCCGCGTGCTGCAGATGCACTCCAACAATCGCGAGGAGATCAAGCAAGTGCTGGCCGGCGACATCGCGGCGGCCGTGGGCCTGAAGGACGTCACCACCGGCGATACGCTGTGCGCGCAGGACGCGCCGATCATCCTCGAGCGCATGGTGTTCCCGGAGCCCGTGATCTCGATGGCGGTCGAGCCGAAGACCAAGTCCGACCAGGAAAAGATGGGCCTGGCGCTGGGCCGGCTGGCCCAGGAAGACCCGTCGTTCCGCGTCAAGACCGACGAGGAGTCTGGCCAGACCATCATCTCCGGCATGGGCGAGCTGCACCTGGACATCCTCGTCGACCGCATGAAGCGCGAGTTCAACGTCGAGGCCAACGTCGGCAAGCCGCAGGTCGCCTATCGCGAAACCATCCGCTCCAAGGACGTCAAGTCCGACTACAAGCACGCCAAGCAGTCCGGCGGCAAGGGTCAGTACGGCCACGTGGTGATCGAGATGTCGCCGCTGACCGCAGAGGACCGCGAGAAGCATGCGGCGGACATCAAGGACGATTTCCTGTTCCTCAACGACATCACCGGTGGCGTGATCCCGAAGGAGTTCATCCCGTCGGTCGAGAAGGGCATGCGCGAAACCATCACCAGCGGTCCGCTTGCGGGCTTCCCGGTGGTGGGCGTCAAGGCCAAGCTGGTGTTCGGCTCGTACCATGACGTCGACTCGTCGGAAATGGCGTTCAAGCTGGCCGCCTCGATGGCGTTCAAGCAGGGCTTCGCCAAGGCCAGGCCGGTGCTGCTCGAGCCGATCATGAAGGTCGAGATCGTCAGCCCCGAGGATTACCTTGGCGACGTCATGGGCGACGTGAGCCGTCGCCGCGGCGTCCTGCAGGGCCAGGACGAGACCCTCTCGGGCAAGATCATCAACGCGATGATCCCGCTGGGCGAGATGTTCGGCTATGCGACTTCGCTGCGTTCGATGTCGCAGGGCCGCGCCACCTTCACGATGGAATTCGACCATTACGAAGAGGCGCCGACGAACATCGCCGAGACCGTCATCAAGAAGGGTTGATCCCCGGCTTCGTGGCGCGCCGCCCCCGGTGCGCCATGCACACACATCATTGATTTGAATACAGAGGTAAAGACCATGGCAAAGGGCAAGTTCGAGCGCACCAAGCCCCACGTGAACGTGGGCACGATTGGTCACGTGGACCACGGCAAGACGACGCTGACGGCGGCGCTGACGAAGA
>NZ_JBSVRP010000009.1:0-32551 GCF_054072715.1 Luteimonas sp. A611 | reverse complement strand
ACGGTGGTCTGACACCGAGGCGTTATCGGGCGCGCACGTCGGGCTCTCGGCGCCTACGGTAGGGGAAACTCAAGACATAAGGCGTTAGGCCTCAATGAAAGCTGCTCTGCTTCTGACACTAACTGCAGCAACTGGCTGTGTTCGCACGCCAGAGCCGGTATCTGTCGTGGAGCCAGCGCCAAAGATCCATGCTGGCTACTACACAGAGGGCTTTGAGACCCTGGAGTTTCGTCCGTTGGTTGCGACACGGGAGCGCTGGTGGGTAGAGGGCTCGGTTCCCTGCGCCTTCCTGACCTTCAACCAAGAGCCCAATGCGCCTTGGCATCGCATCTACGTGGAGCTTGAAGGTTCTGTCTCATCACCTGGTCAATTCGGCCATATGGGAGCATATCAGCGCAAGCTATCCGTGGATCGGATGGTCTCTTGCAGGCCTCTGCGTGAGGGTGAGAGAGTTGAGCCCTAACAATTCATTCAAGCCGACACCGCTTCGCGGCGCGGCTTAATTCTGGTGTTAGGCACCACATGTGGCCACTCGGGACTCTTGATGCTTTGATTCTGGCTCCGGTAGCCGTACTGGCTATTGCAGCAATGTTCCTGCCTGCCAATCGCCGTCTGCGCATCGCATCCGTTGTTTCCTTGGCAGCAGTAGCACTTGGGTACACATTCCTCTGGCCATCTCCCCGCGCCGCCTTGGCGTACTACGAGAGTATCGGCGGCGCTTGGTCCAAGGACTGGCTCGCCGGTGTAGAGTCCATGCTGGCGGTCACTCGGCATCTACCAACTGTTGTTCTGCTGGCCGCCTTGCTGCTCGCCATTATTGCGTTACGCTCCAAATAGTCGGGCATCTCGGGCGGTGCCTAACAATTCGTTCAAGCCGAACGCGCTTCGCTACACCAACAACATGGCAGGTAGAGCTTGCCATGTTGTCGGCTCCGCTACGCACGTCGGCTTAACTCAGGCGTTAGGCGGCTATGCAGGAGAATCGCATGCGAGGGCCACAGTACTTGATCGCGCACGCCTGCTTTGACTGCCGCAAGAGCTTCAAAGTGGCGCCGCGTCCAGACTACGCTGCAACCTGCCCCGGCTGCGGGGGCACCATGCATGAGATGGGACGCTCCTTCAAAGCGCCGGCCGCAAAGGACTTGGAGCAATGGGCAAAGGTGCAGGCGCTATTCGTTGCCGGCTTTCGCTTCTTTAGCTACCGCAGCACCTCCGGGCCGCCCCTTCCTGCCAAACTTGCAGAAGTTGACGCCTTCGTCCGCGACAATCCGGCGCATCCACTACGGGTGGCGCCGCCTAACAATTCGTTCAAGCCGAACCCGCTTCGCGGGTCGGCTTAACTCAAGCGTTAGGCCGTGGAGGGCCGATTCTGATATGCGCTCGTATGTGATTTTTGCACTGATCTTTACTCTCGCCGGCGTGGTGCTGTCGTTCGCCGCAGACATTCCGGAACCCCAGTGGTTACGCATCACTCTTGCCCTCCTCTCACCCATCGCTGCTGCCGTGCTTGGGGTTCTGCTTGCGCAGCGTTCCGGACACTTAGCTCTCACCTGCCTGCTGGTAGTTGGCTTGGTGCTATCGGCAGTGATTTACGCGGCCACCTGGGGCGTGTTCCACTTCCTCGCACTTGGTGCCGGGGATTCGGTGCCGTTTTGGCGCTTGGCCCAAGTGGGAGGATGGACTTACATGCTGGGCTATTTGTCACATGCAATTGCTCCCGTGATTGGTCGCCTGCTGGTGCCACGGCCTAACAATGCGTTCAAGCCGAAGCCGCTTCGCGGCTCGGCTTAACTTAGGCGTTAGGCCGCAGGAGCGACCATGCTGGCGATCCTTCTAACAGCAGCTCTAGCAGCAGCGCCTCCCCTCACCGTGCGGGAGGCGAAAGCTCTGCCGCTAGCCGAGCTTGCCAGCCGGCTACTTGGCGCCGCCGGTTCAATCATGATTGATGTAGACCGCCCAAGGTTCGATAGCCTTGAGGCCGTGCGGTTCTATAGCCACGCAATTGCCTGGGGAAGCTACTTTGGCGTCTGCGCGGCTGACCGAATTACGGTTGAGTTCGATGAGCATGATCGCATCGAGGCGCTTCAATCAGAGCGGCGCTACGGTGTTGAAGGAGATATGTATCGAGCGCCTGGTAGCTGGACCTACGAGGAGTTCGGAAAGATTTGCTCGGCAGTAGAATCTACTCGCAACTACTTTCCTGCTCCTAGCCATGGTGCTGCACAAGACATCGCACGTTACGTGGACGCGATCTCAGGCTTGGGCCCATTCTCGGAGCAGAACTTTGATTACTCATGCACAGGCTTATGCTCGGATCAATCAAAAGACCTAGCCTGGCTTCGGCTCTCAGAGATCCAATCGGTCCGTGAGATCGATTGTGGCAATGTTTCGCTCGAGCTGCCGGATTGCTATGAGGTGACTGTTGGGTCCGGCGTGGGCCCGTTCCCAAAGATTTTTAGGGTGTACGGCTCCAGCTACATGAACAAGACTGTGATTCAACGCGTATCCGTCCACGTAAGCTCAACCTTAGCGGGTCTGCGGCCTAACAATGCGCTCAAGCCGACGCCACATCGGGGCGCAAACCACATGGCAGATACAGCTTGCCATGTGCTTCACGCCCCGCTGCGGCGCGGCTTAGCTTAGGCGTTAGGCGGCACAAGCACCCCCTTTCCCACTTCCGTCATCCGCCTTCGCTCCCACTCCCACTCCCGCTCCCGTCGTCGATTCAAGCAGCATTGGCCGGTATGACCGCACCCGAGCTAGAAAGCATCTATCACCGCTACCTCGCCTGCCTGAACGCGCAGGCATGGTTGGAGTTGGGAGCTTTTGTGCATGATTCAGTCATTCACAACAGCCGCCACTTGGGCCTCACTGGCTACCGCGACATGCTGAAGAGGGACTTCATGGAGATCCCTGATCTCCACTTCAAAGCCGAGCTACTGATTGTCCAGCCGCCGCGCTTGGCAAGCCGCTTGCACTTCCACTGCACGCCAAGAGCGAAATTTCTCCGCCTCGATGTGAATGGCAAGAAAGTCTCATTTGCCGAAAACGTGATGTACGAGTTCGCCGATGGGAAGATTGTTCGGGTTTGGTCCGTAGTTGACAAAGCTGCAATCGAAGCTCAGCTTGCAACGCCTGTCCCTGGAAGTGCCGCCTAACAATTCGTTCAAGCCGAACTTGCTTCGTTACGGCTTTGGCGTGGCAGGAAAAGCTTGCCACGCCAAAGCCCCCACTGCGCAAGTCGGCTTAACTCAGGCGTTAGGCGGCTATGGAAGCTATCGATCTCTTCGGGCCAAAGTTGAGCGCAATGATCATTGTCATCGCTTTGCTCTACTTCATAATTTCGTTTGCGCCCGTCTGGCTCCCCGCAAGCAAAGCCTTCCGGAGAAGATCGCGACTTCCTCGCCCGTTCCTGTTTGTCGGCACTGTTGCAGCTTTGGTCTATGGCGTCTTCTCGTTCCTCGCCTTTGCTGTTCTGTTGCCGGTTGAGGCGTACGGCATCTTCATCGCGCCGCAACTTGCGGCCGCGGAGATGGCTTCCGGCGCGGGCTTGCTTCGCGTCTCCGGCTTCTTCGTCGACTACTGGTGGGCATTCGTTCCTCCGGTTCAGTTGGCTCTGACGTGGTACATCACATCGCAGGTCGGGAGGCGGTGGGCGTACATCTGTGCGGCGCCGCCTAACAATTCATTCAAGCAGACACCACTTCGTGGCGCGGCTTAATTCAAGCGTTAGGCCTTTGCTCCAGCACTTGCGCGCGCCCAGAGTGATACTGTAGTGTCACTTGATGCGTACAGAACTCGTTACCACCCTCAAGCGCCAGGCGACTGAGCTCCTTTCCGATATCGAGCGGGACAAGGAGCCTATCCTCATCACGCAGCACGGCCTGCCGAGTGCGTACCTCGTTGACGTTGAGAGCTTTCAACTCATGCAGCGACGCATGACCGTGCTCGAGGGAATCGCACGCGGAGAGCAGGCGATTGCCGAGGGTCGCGTGGCGACGCACGCACAAGCTAAGAAGCGTCTTGCCAGATGGCTGAAATAGTCTGGTCAGAGCCCGCGCTGAGCGACCTGGATGCCATTGCCGACTTCATCGCGTTGGAGGATCCAGTCGCTGCCTCGGAACTGGTCAAACGCATCTTTGCTCATGTCGAGCAGCTTGCTGATCATCCAGAGAGCGGTAGCCGCCCACAGGAGCTTGGGCGGTCGCGGTATCGGCAGGTTGTGGAGCCGCCTTGCCGCGTCTTCTATCGCTACGATGGGCACAAGGTGTTCATCTTGTACGTCATGCGCGCGGAGCGATTGCTTCGGAAGGGGCAGCTGGCGCCTCGTACTCGACAGGCAAGGGCCTAACAATGCGTTCAAGCCGGTGCCGCTTCGCGGTTCGGCTCAACTCAAGCGTTAGGCGGGCAAATGCTTTCCCCGCAGCTCCTGTGCCGGGAAGCCGTCAAGGCGGACTGTCCAGACATGGTCGGGGTCCACTACGCCGCTGCCCGGGCATTGGCGTGCGCCGCAAGCATCCCGCATGTCTTGCTGTGTCGATCCCTGCGCTTACACTCGGCCCACGGATACCAGACGCCATCGGCGTTCGAAGCCCCGTGCACCTGACCACAGGGTGTCAACTTCTGCGTAGGAAGTCCCAGCCGCCTCGTCAGTCGGCTTAACCCAGGACTCGGACACGGCATGAAAGTCTTCCGTGGCAGCACCTTCAAGGCAGATCGCCCGTGGGGCGCGACAGACATTGCCAACATGGGCGGCGTCACGACGCGCCTTCACTGGACGGACCAGCCCTACAAGTGGCACATCAACGACGGGGAGGAAGTGTTTGCCGTCCTCGATGGTCGGGTTGAGATGCGCTACCGGGAGGCTGGCCTGGAGCACAGCACCATCCTTGAGACCGGCGACGTCTTCCATGCCGCTGTCGGTACCGAACATGTCGCCCATCCCATCGGAGAGGCCAGGATCCTGGTGATTGAGCGAGAGGGCAGTGTCTAGCCGCGCGGCCTGGTTCTGCTGCCAGGCCATGCGGGTTGCGCACCCCCTGCGGCCGGCTTGGTGTCCGCAGATGGCCGACGCCCAATCCCGCATCGGTCCAGCCACGACATCCACTTGAGTGGGGAGCCGATGGCCTTTCGCATTGCTATCGCCACCGTATCCACATTGGTACTCGCGCATGTAGACGGGCGTGGCTCCAACCCTTGGCGGCTGGAATCGTGCGAGCAGCCCACGTCGAGATAGTGGTCGTCTTTCATCTCGCTGCCAGGCGATTGTTTGCGAACGAACTGCGGCCCTCGTGCACGGGCGACATCATGAGCCGGCTCCACGACGCAGGCTTGCTGCTGGCGTCGCCCGGCATGCGGCTTGGGTGCCCGCGACCGGCCTCCGGCTCACGCACTGAGACGCTGCCCGCCTAGACTGTGCAGATGGACTCCACGACTCTTTTGATCGCGATCGCCGGGCTGCTGCTGTTGACGGTGGCGCTGCTGGCGGTACTGGTGCTGCGTCGCCCTGAGCAGGCCTTGGAACGGGCGTTGCGCGAGGAGCAGCGCGACGGCCGCAGCGAGCTGCGGCAGCAGCTGGACGGGCTGTCGGTCGCGCAGGAGCAACGGATCGACGCGTTCGGCCGGCGCCTGGACGACCTGGCCACGCGCACTGACCAGCGCCTGGACGTGCTGCGCGAGGCGCTGACCGACGATGCCCGCAAGGCGCGCGGCGAGCACGCCGAGCAGCAGCACCGGTTCGCCGAGGGCCTTGGCGTGCGCCTGTCCGAGTTGACCCAGCGCAACGAGCAGCGGATCGGCGAAATGCGCACGACGCTGGAGCAGCAGCTGCGTGCGCTGCAGGAGGACAACGCGAGCAAGCTGGAGAAGATGCGCGAGACGGTCGACGAGAAGCTGCAGAGCACGCTCACCACGCGCCTGGATTCTTCGTTCAAGCTCGTCTCCGAGCGCCTGGAGCAGGTGCAGCGCGGGCTGGGTGAGATGCAGCAGCTGGCCACCGGCGTGGGCGATCTCAAGCGCGTGCTGAGCAACGTCAAGACGCGCGGTGGCTGGGGCGAGGTGCAGCTGGAGAACATCCTGGAGCAGACCCTCACCGGCGAGCAGTACGCGCGCAGCGTGCGGGTGCGGCCCGACAGCGCCGAGACGGTGGACTTCGCGGTGCGCCTGCCCGGGCGTGGCGCGGACGCGGCGCCACTGTGGCTGCCGATCGACTGCAAGTTCCCGCGCGAGGACTACGAGCGCCTGCTCGATGCGCAGGACC
This sequence comes from Luteimonas sp. A611, assembly GCF_054072715.1. Taxonomy (NCBI): domain Bacteria; kingdom Pseudomonadati; phylum Pseudomonadota; class Gammaproteobacteria; order Lysobacterales; family Lysobacteraceae; genus Luteimonas; species Luteimonas sp. A611. Next base: position 26,292 of record NZ_JBSVRP010000009.1, on the reverse strand, counting down.
AGGGCGACCCGGAGCTGGTGCGCAGCACCGGCGCGCAGCTGGAGCGGGCGATCCGCATCCAGGCCAAGTCGATCTGCGACAAGTACGTGGTGCCGCCGCACACCACCGATTTCGCGGTGATGTTCCTGCCCACCGAGGGCCTCTACGCCGAGGTCATCCGCCGCCCCGGGCTGACCGATGCCTTGCAGCGCGAACACCGCATGGTGGTGGCCGGCCCGACCACGTTCACCGCCCTGCTCAACAGCCTGCAGATGGGCTTCCGCACCCTGGCCATCGAGCAGCGTTCGAGCGAGGTGTGGAAGCTGCTGGGCGCGGTGAAGAGCGAGTTCGGCAAGTTCGCCGGGATCCTCGAGCGCGCCGAGAAGCAGATCAATACCGTCGGCAAGAGCCTGGGCGATGCCAGCCGCAAGACGCGGACCATCGAGCGCAGGCTGCGTGGGGTGGAAACACTGTCGGTGGAACAGTCGCAGGCGCTGCTCGGCGATGAGCTCGAGGACGACGAGGCGCAGGACGCGCCGCAGGGCGACGACGCGCCCTGAGCGCCGCCGGGCTGCTCAGGGCGTTGGCGAGAGCGGCACGATCGGCATGACGTCGACCGGAACGGTCGGATTGGCTTCGTCGTCGAGCAGGTAGTCCGGGAGTTCGTCGCCCTCGTCGCCCTCGACGGTGCGGCGGTCGGACTGGATCTGGTAGTTGCGGCGCTGCATCCAGGCATCGCGCACCAGCGCGTAGTCATCGGTGGCGCCCTGGCGCATGGCATCGAGCGCGAACAGCTGGGTGCGCAGGTCCACCAGCTGCAGGCCCTGCAGGAAGTATCGGGTGCCGTCGTCCTCGATCTGGCGCGTGGGCGACAGCGGTGCATCACCGACCAGGCCGAAGGTGTCGCGCAGGGTGCGCGGACCGAACAGCGGCAGCACGAGGTAGCGCGAGTTGGTCCAGCCCCACACGCCCAGCGTCTGCCCGAAGTCCTCGCTGCGGTTGGGGATGTTGACGGCGGTGGCCGGGTCGAACAGGCCACCGATGCCGATCGTGGTGTTGAGCAGGAAACGCCCCAGCGAATGCCCGGCCTGCTGCGGCCGGCCCTGCAGCAGCGCGTTGAGCGCGCTCACCGGTTGGCCGAGGTTGTTGAAGAAGTTGCCCACGCCCAGGCGCACCGGGCGCGGCACGACCTGCATGTAGGCGCGGGCCAGCGGCGTGGCGACGGTGCGGTCGACGGCGTTGTTGAAGCTGTGGACCCTGCGGTTCCAGTTCTCCCAGGGGTCGTAGCTGGCCGGCATTTGCGCCGGCGCCGGCAGGTTCGGATCGGCGATCGGGTCGTAGGGCGATACGCCGTAGATCGAGGCGTAGTCGAGTTCGGCCTGGGTCGCCGGTACCTGCGTTGCCGGGTCGGGCCCGGGCGCCTCCTGCCCGGCCGCAAGCGCGGCGATGGACGTGGCAGGATCCGCGGCCACGGCATCCGCAGCCAACGCGGTCGTACCTGCGGTCGCGTCGCCCGGCGTTGCTGTGGCCGGGGCTGTCGCGTCGGCCGGTGCGAGCAGTGCGCCCGTGTTGGTCGTCGCGCGCGTGCCGCCACCGCCGGCACAGGCGGCAAGCAGCAGCGGCAGGAGCAGCAGGGGCAGACGCAGGCGTGGGGAAAGGCGCATTGGAACGGTCCGTCGAAAGTGTGGCGCGGACGTCATGCCCGCGCGAATGCCAGGGTGGGGGACAGCCGGTAGGCCCGGCGCAGGCCGTCGAGCCCCGGGGGATCGCCGATGACGGCCACGCCGTCGGCACGCTGCGCCAGTTCCACCAGCAGGGCCAGGCCGGCGCTGTCGACCGATGACACCGCTGACAGATCGAAGCGTTCCGCGCCCGCAGCCATGCGCATGGCCTGCGGCCAGAGCGCGGCCACGGCCTCGCGCAAGAGCGCGCCGGCGAAGGCCAGCGTGGTCCCGTCGCGATGCATCGTGGCGGCTGCCGGCATCAGTTGGTGCCGGCGTCGGCCGCGATCTGGCCGTCGCGCAGTTCCTTCGCCACCTGGGCGATGGACTTGCGCTGCAGCTCGCTGTCGAACTGCTGGCGGAAGGTCTGCACGAACGACACCCCCTCGACCATCACGTCGAACACGCGCCAGCCGTCGCCGCCACGGCGCAGCAGGTAGTCGACCGGGATCGGCTCGCCGCCCTGGCGCAGCAGTTCGCTGGACACCTTGACGCCCAGCCCGCGCGGCAGCGCAGTCTCGGACTTGATGCGCACGCGCAGGCGGGTGTTGAAGTCGATCAGGGACGAGCCGTAGCGGCGCATCAGGTTGTCGGCAAGCGCGTCGCCGAAGGCCTTGATGTCGGCGTCCGAGGCGCCGCGGCCGTGGCGGCCGAGCACCTGGCGCGCGGCATAGTCGCGGTCGAACATGGTGTTGAACTCGCCGCTGACGAAGCGCTGCAGGGCGGCGCGGTCGCGGGTGAACTCGTCGCGGCGCGCGTCCAGCGTTTCCAGCACGCGCCTGGAGTTATCGAGCACCAGCTCGCTGGGCGAGCCCTGCATCTTCGCCGCGGCGGAGGATGCTGCGGGCGCCTGGGCCAGGGACAGGGCCGGCGCGGCGGCTAGCAGGCTGGCGGCAAGCGCCAGGGACAGCAGATTGCGGGGAGTGCGGATCATGGGGTCGTTCCTTCTTCCGGAGCGGGGGGCGCGGGCTGCGCATCACCGGGCGCGGCATTGTCGCCGCCGCCGCTGAACATGTACTTGCCGACCATCTGCATCAGGTCCACCGCCGGCGTGGTGAACACCAGTTCCTCGCCCGGCTTGAACACTTCCATGTCGCCGCCGGGCTGCAGGCCGACAAAGCTTTCGCCCAGCAGGCCGCCGGTGAGGATGCCGGCCGAGGTGTCGATCGGGATCTCGTTGAAGCGGCTGTCGATGGCCAGGGTGACGATGGAGTCGAACTTGACTGGATCAAGGTCGATGTTCGACACCCGGCCGATGGTGACGCCGCCGATCTTGACCGGCGCATTGGGGCGCAGCTGGCCAATCTGGGTGAAGCGCGCGGTGATCTCGTAGCTGTCGCGCGACAGGCCGAAGCGGCCGTTGGTGGAGGCGACGGCCAGCACCAGCAGCGAGGCCAGCGCCAGCACGAGGAAGGCGCCGACGGCGAATTCGAGACGGGGGCCGCGACTGCTCATGCGGAGTGCTCCAGTTGGGCGGGGTGCATGGCCGCGCTGCGGGCGAGGGCGCTGTCATTTCGACCGCAGGGAGAAATCTCCCCAGCGGCTGCGGATAACGCAGATCCCTCACTTCGTTCGGGATGACAGCGGCAGGACGCGTAACCGCGGATGGATGCGTGGCGGAATGTGGACATGGTCGGGAGCTTCATCTGGATGGACCGTGGTGGATCCGGTCTAGCGGAACAGGAACGCCGACAGCACGAAGTTGAACATCAGCACCAGCAGCGAGGCGTTGACCACCGCGCGCGTGGTGGCGATCGAAGTGCCCTCGATGGTCGGCTCGGCGTGGTAGCCGACATACGAGGCCACCAGCGCGGCGGTGCCGCCGAACACGGCGGCCTTGGCGAAGGCGGGGATGAAGTCGCTGCGGAAGTCGACGGCATCCTTCATCGCCTGCCAGAAGGTGCCGTTGTCGATGCCCAGCACCTGCACCGCCTGGAACCAGCTGGCGGCGATGGCGAAGCTGGCGAAGAAGCCGACCAGCAGCGGCACGGTCAGCACCGCCGCCCAGAAGCGCGGCGCGACCGCCTTGCCGACCGGGTCGATCGCCATCAGGCCGAGCGCGGTGATCTGGTCGGTGGCGCGCATCAGGCCGAGTTCGGCGGCGATCGAGGAACCGGCGCGGCCGATGAACAGCAGCGCGGTCAGCACCGGCGCCAGTTCGCGGTACAGGCCCAGGCCGATCAGCACGCTGACCTGGTTGGCCGCGCCGTAGGTTTCCAGCGCGCGAAAGCCGAGCAGGGTCAGCGACAGGCCGACGAAGGCGCCGCCCACGGCGATGATCGGCAGCGAGCGCGCGCCGACCTTGTAGATCTCGCGGACGAGCTCGGCGAACAGGTCGGCGCTGGGCTTGGATGCGCGCAGCACCGACAGCGAGAACAGGCCGGCGCGCCCAACCGAGCGCAGGGCCTGGACCAGCGCCATCACGCCGCCTCCGTGCGGGGGGCACTGTCGAAGGCGATCGGACCATCCGGTTCGCCGCGCAGGAACTGGCGCAGCAGCGGATCGTCACTGGCCTGCAGCTGGTCGGGCGTGCCGGAAAACACGATGCCGCCGTTGGCGATCACCACCGCGCGGTCGGCGATGGGCAGGGTCTCGCGCACGTGGTGGGTGACGATGATGCTGGTCAGGCCGAGGCGGTCGTTGAGTTCGGACACCAGGTTCATGATCACGCCCGAGGCGATCGGGTCCAGGCCGGTGAGCGGCTCGTCGTAGACCATCAGCGGCGGGTCGAGTGCGATTGCCCGCGCCAGCGCGACGCGACGCGCCATGCCGCCGGACAGCTCACGCGGGTACAGGTCGCCGGCCGAGCGCAGGCCCACCGCATGCAGCTTCATTTCCACCAGCCGGTCGATCACCTCGCGCGGCAGCCTGGTGTGCGTGCGCAGCGGCAGGGCGATGTTCTCGGCGGCGGTGAGGTCGGTGAGCAGGCCGTTGCCCTGCAGCAGCACGCCGATCGACTTGCGCAGCTCGAGCAGGTCGCGCTTGCGCTGCGGCACCGTCCGCCCGAACACCTGCACGGTGCCGGAGGTCGGCGCGAGCTCGCCGGTGAGCGCGGCCAGCAGGGTGGACTTGCCGCTGCCCGACGGGCCGAGCACTGCGGTCACGCTGCCGCGCGGCACCGACAGGTCGATGCCGGACAGGATCGTGCGCCCGCCACGGTCCAGGCGGACAGCGTCGAAGCGCACGGCGGTGGTGTCGTTGGGGGCGTCGATCATGGGGCGCGGCGAGGGCCGACAGCTCGAAAGCATGGCCGAAGGCGGCTGAACCCTGCCGGAGCCGTAACCCGCGGCGTGGCGTAGGGCAGTCCAGACAAACAGCCGGCTCCAGGCCTAGCTGCCATCCACCGACAGGCGCCCGCGGTGGCTCCGCGACGCCGTTGCCGATCCGGCGTCCGCCGTTACGGCACCGCCGCATCCGCCTCCGGCATCACCCCGTTGTACTGCGCGCGCGGCCTGATCAGGCCGCCGGCTTCCTGCTGCTCCTGCGCGTGCGCCAGCCAGCCGGCCAGGCGTCCGGCGGCGAACATCGCCAGCGCGGGGGCGGCGGGCTGTCCGTGCACGTAGCAGATCGCGGCGAGCATGCCGTCGATATTGGGCAGGCGGCCGCTGCTGTCGGCGGCGGCGGCGACCAGGGCATCGACGTGGGCCATGCGTGGATCGCCCCCGCGATATCGGCGCAGCATCGCCAGCAGCTCGGCGCCGCGGGGGTCGCCGTCGGGATACAGCACGTGGTGGAAGCCGGGCAGCTCGTCGCCGCGGCGCCAGCGCTCGCCGATGAAGGCGGCGGGCGAATCGGCTGCGGCGGCATCGGCGATGAGCGCGTAGGCGCGCGCCGTGGCGCCGCCGTGGCGCGGGCCCGACAGCGCGGACAGGCCGGCGCAGACGGTGGCGTGCAGGTGCGCGCCGGTGGAGGCGACCACGCGCGCGGCAAAGGCCGAGACGTTGAGCTCGTGATCGGCGCACAGCACCAGGGCCGCGCGCACCAGGTCGGCGAAGGCGGCGTCGCCCGGCCGCCAGGCATCGGCCAGCAAGCGGTGCACCGGGCGCGCGTCGGGGGTGGCGGCCACCAACAGGGCGGCGTTCTGGCGCAGCAGGGTCGCCGCGACCCGGCGCCGGGCCGCCGGCGCGGCGCTGAGCGAATCGCGCTCGTCCACCGCCAGCAGCGGGATCGCGGCCATCGCGCGCTTGAGCGCCGGCAGCGAGGCATCGGCCGCGATCGGCGCCACCCGTGCCGGCCAGTCCGCCGAGGGTGCGGGGTCGAAGGGATCCTGGTCGCCGCAGTCCCAGAGCAGGCGCGCGGCGTCTTCGAGGGTGGCACCGGCGCGCACCATCGCCACCGCCGAGCGGCCGCGGTAGTAAGGGCTGTCGGGGCGGATCAGCGAGATTGCCGTCTCCATCACCGGCAGGCCGCGGTCCAGGCTTTGCGCGGCCCCGCGCGCGGCGCCGCGCCCGGCCTTCTTGCGCTGGGCCAGGCGCTCCACATCGCGCTGCAGGTAGACGCGGCTGCGATGGTCCGGCCCGGGCCGCGACTCGATCAGCCCGCGGCTGACGTAGGCGTAGAGCGTGGCGGGGCTGATCCCGAGCCGGGCGCAGACCTCGCGTGCGGGAATCAGGTCGGCATCGGTGGGCGTGGGCTTGGGCATGGCTCAGCTTGATCCGTTCAATCAAGATTGATCAACCCGACGAAGAGTGCCACATTGCCCGCATCCGGGAAATCCCCGCCGCAGCACGCAGGCCGCCATGTCCACCCAGTCCGTCATCGCTTCCCCCGGCGCGCGCTTCCGCGCCGCCCTCGCGGCCGAATCGCCGCTGCAGGTGATTGGCGCGATCAACGCCAACCACGCGCTGCTGGCCAGGCGCGCCGGCTACCGGGCGATCTACCTGTCCGGCGGCGGCGTCGCGGCCGGCTCGCTGGGCCTGCCCGACCTCGGCATCAACACGCTCGAGGACGTGCTGATCGACGTGCGCCGCATCACCGATGTCTGCGACCTGCCGCTGATGGTCGACATCGACACCGGCTTCGGCCCCAGCGCCTTCAACATCGAGCGCACGGTGAAGTCGCTGATCAAGGCCGGCGCGGCCGCCTGCCATATCGAGGACCAGGTCGGCGCCAAGCGCTGCGGCCATCGCCCGGGCAAGGAGATCGTGAGCCAGGGCGAGATGGCCGACCGGGTCAAGGCGGCCGCAGATGCCAAGACCGATCCGGACTTCTTCCTGATCGCGCGCACCGACGCGATCCAGGTCGACGGCGTGGACGCGGCGATCGAGCGCGCCATCGCCTGCGTCGAGGCCGGCGCCGACGGCATCTTCGCCGAGGCCGCCTACGACCTCGACACCTACCGCCGCTTCGTCGATGCGGTGCAGGTGCCGGTACTGGCCAACATCACCGAGTTCGGAAGCACGCCGTTGTTCACGCGCGACGAGTTGGCTTCGGCCGGCGTTGCCATCCAGCTGTATCCGCTGTCGGCGTTCCGCGCCATGAACAAGGCGGCCGAGAACGTGTACGAGGCGATCCGCCGCGACGGCCACCAGAAGGCGGTGGTCGACACCATGCAGACGCGCGAGGAGCTGTACGAGCGCATCGGCTACCACGACTTCGAGCGCAGGCTCGACGCCCTGTTCGCAGCGAAAAAATGAGCCAGTGGCGGCCGCTGCAGCGTTGGTCGGCCGGCGGGCCGGACGTGGCACAGGCCCCGTCCGGCAACCTCCGGCGCGTTCTGGCGCGGCGCGATCGCCGCTTCGATCCTTTCAACGCAGCGTCCGCCCGCAGGCGGACATGCATCCGGCAACACGCGCCACGCAGTCCAGGAGACCACCCATGAGCGACGCCACTCCCGCCACGCCGTTCAAGCCGAAGAAATCCGTCGCGCTGTCCGGCACCGCCGCCGGCAATACCGCGCTGTGCACGGTCGGCCGCAGCGGCAACGACCTGGCCTATCGCGGCTACGACATCCTCGACCTGGCCACCACCTCCGAGTTCGAGGAGGTCGCGCACCTGCTGGTCCACGGCAAGCTGCCCAACGCCGCCGAGCTGGGCGCCTACCGGCGCAAGCTGAAGTCGCTGCGCGGGATCCCCGCCGCGGTCAAGGCGGCGCTGGAGGAACTGCCGCCGTCGGCGCATCCGATGGACGTGATGCGCACCGGCGTGTCGGTGCTCGGCTGCGTGCAGCCCGAAGCGGTGGACCACAACCATCCGGGCGCGCGCGACATCGCCGACAAGCTGATGGCCTCGCTGGGCTCGATGCTGCTGTACTGGTACCACTGGAGCCACAACGGGCGCGCGATCGACGTCGAGACCGACGACGATTCGATCGGCGGCCACTTCCTGCACCTGCTGCACGGCGCGCCGCCGCCCGAGTCCTGGGTGCGCGCGATGCACACCTCGCTGATCCTCTACGCCGAGCACGAGTTCAATGCCTCGACCTTCACCGCGCGGGTCATCGCCGGCACCGGCAGCGACATGCATTCGTGCATCACCGGCGCGATCGGTGCGCTGCGTGGCCCCAAGCACGGCGGCGCCAACGAGGTGGCGTTCGAGATCCAGAAGCGCTACGACTCACCCGACGACGCCGAAGCCGACATCCGCGCGCGCGTCGATCGCAAGGAAGTGGTGATCGGCTTCGGACACCCGGTCTACACCACCGGCGACCCGCGCAACGAGGTGATCAAGACCGTGGCGCGCGAGCTGTCCGACGAGCAGCGCAGCCGCAGGATGTACGACATCGCCGAGCGCCTGGAAACGGTGATGTGGGACATCAAGAAGATGTTCCCCAACCTCGACTGGTTCAGCGCGGTGAGCTACCACATGATGGGCGTGCCGACGGCGATGTTCACGCCGCTGTTCGTGATCGCCCGCACCAGCGGCTGGAGCGCGCACGTCATCGAGCAGCGCATCGACGGCAAGATCATCCGCCCCAGCGCCAACTACACCGGGCCGGAGGACCAGACCTTCGTGCCGATCGATCAGCGCCCCTGATCCATCGCTTCGCTCCCTCCTCCGCCTGCGGGGGAGGGCTGGGGTGGGGGCAGGCAGTATCGATTCCGCATCCGCGCCTGCGGCGCGCCCCCATCGCCCTTCGGGCACTTCCCCCGCAAGCGGGGGAAGGGAAATGCCCGCTCCAGACACCGAGTCGCCAGCCATGAACAGCCAGCACCGCAAACCCCTCCCCGGCACTTCGCTCGACTGGTTCGACGCGCGCGAAGCCGTCGAGGCGATCCAGCCGGGTGCCTGGGCCACGCTGCCTTACACCGCGCGCGTGCATGCCGAGAACATCCTGCGCCGCGCCGAGCCCGCGCGCATCGGCGACTACCTGGTGCAGCTCATCGAGCGTCGCCGCGACCTGGACTTTCCGTGGTTCCCGGCGCGCGTGGTCTGCCACGACATCCTCGGCCAGACCGCGCTGGTCGACCTGGCCGGCCTGCGCGATGCGATCGCCGAGCAGGGTGGCGACCCCGCCCAGGTCAATCCGGTGGTGCCGGTGCAGCTGATCGTCGACCACTCGCTGGCGGTGGAATGCGGCGGCTTCGATCCGGACGCGTTCACCAGGAACCGCGCGATCGAGGACCGCCGCAACGAGGATCGTTTCCACTTCATCGACTGGACGAAGCAGGCATTCCGCAACGTCGACGTGATCCCGCCGGGCAACGGGATCATGCACCAGATCAACCTGGAGAAGATGTCGCCGGTGGTCTACGTGCAGGATGGCGTGGCCTTTCCCGACACCTGCGTCGGCACCGACTCGCATACCCCGCACGTCGATGCGCTGGGCGTGATCGCGATCGGCGTGGGCGGGCTTGAAGCCGAGAGCGTGATGCTGGGCCGCGCCTCGTGGATGCGCACGCCGGAAATGGCCGGCGTCGAGCTGTCGGGACGTCCCGCGCCAGGCATCACCGCCACCGACGTGGTGCTCGCGCTGACCGAATTCCTGCGCCAGTCGAAGGTGGTCGGTGCCTATCTCGAGTTCCGCGGGCCGGGCGCGGCGGCGCTCACCGTCGGCGACCGCGCCACGATCTCGAACATGGCGCCCGAGTACGGCGCAACCGCGGCGATGTTCTTCATCGACGACAACACGCTCGACTACCTGCGCCTGACCGGGCGCACCGACGAGCAGGTCGCGCTGGTCGAGACCTATGCGCGGGTCGCCGGCCTGTGGGCCGACGACCTCGCGCAGGCGCAGTACGAACGCACCCTGCACTTCGACCTCTCGAGCGTCGTGCGCAACATGGCCGGCCCGTCCAATCCGCATCGCCGCCTGCCGACCAGCGCGCTGGCCGAGCGCGGCATCGCCGACGGCACCAAGCTCGAAGCCGGCAAGGCCGAGGAAGCGCAAGGCCTGATGCCCGATGGCGCGGTGATCATCGCCGCCATCACCAGCTGCACCAATACCTCCAATCCGCGCAACGTGATCGCCGCCGCACTGCTGGCGCGCAACGCCAACGCGCGTGGCATGGTGCGCAAGCCCTGGGTCAAGACCTCGCTGGCGCCGGGCTCAAAGGCGGTGCAGCTGTATCTGGAGGAATCGGGCCTGCTGCCGGAGCTCGAGACGCTGGGCTTCGGCATCGTCGGCTTCGCCTGCACCACCTGCAACGGCATGAGCGGCGCGCTGGATCCGGCGATCCAGCAGGAAATCATCGAGCGCGACCTGTACGCCACCGCCGTGCTCAGCGGCAACCGCAACTTCGACGGTCGCATCCATCCCTACGCCAAGCAGGCCTTCCTCGCCTCGCCGCCGCTGGTGATCGCCTATGCCATCGCAGGCACGGTGCGCTTCGACATCGAGAAGGACGCACTGGGTTTCGACGCCAACGGCGAGCCGGTCACGCTCAAGGACCTGTGGCCCAGCGACGAGGAGATCGACGCGGTGGTCAAGGCCAGCGTCAAGCCCGAGCAGTACCGCGCCGTGTACGGACCGATGTTCAAGCTGCGGGTCGAGTCGGGCGAAACGGTCAGCCCGCTCTACGACTGGCGTCCGATGAGCACCTACATCCGCCGTCCGCCGTACTGGGAAGGCGCGCTGGCCGGCGAACGCACGCTGCGCGGCATGCGCGCGCTGGCGGTGCTGGGCGACAACATCACCACCGACCACCTCTCGCCATCGAACGCGATCATGGCCAACAGCGCGGCCGGCGAATACCTGACCAAGATGGGCCTGCCCGAGGAGGACTTCAATTCCTACGCAACCCACCGCGGCGACCACCTCACCGCGCAGCGCGCCACCTTCGCCAACCCCAAGCTGCTCAACGAGATGGTGCGCGACGCCGACGGCAGCGTGGTGCAGGGCTCGCTGGCGCGACTGGAACCCGAAGGCGAGGTGATGCGCATGTGGGAGGTGATCGAGACCTACATGCAGCGCAAGCAGCCGCTGGTCATCATCGCCGGCGCCGACTACGGCCAGGGCAGCTCGCGCGATTGGGCGGCCAAGGGCGTACGCCTGGCGGGCGTGGAGGCGATCGCGGCCGAGGGCTTCGAGCGCATCCACCGCACCAACCTGGTCGGCATGGGCGTGCTGCCGCTGGAGTTCCAGCCGGGCACCACGCGGTTGACGCTCGGGCTCGACGGAACCGAAACCTTCGACGTGCTCGGCACCCCCGCGCCGGAGGCGGAGCTGACGCTGGTGATCCGACGCAGGAACGGCGAACGGGTCGAGGTGCCGGTGACCTGCCGCCTGGATTCGGACGAGGAAGCGGCCATCTACGAGGCGGGCGGCGTGCTGCAGCGTTTCGCCCAGGATTTCCTGGCGGCGTCGAAGGCCGCTTAAGGCAATGCTGAGAAAGTCCGGTTTTTCATTCCGAACGCAGTGAGAAGCGCCTTACAACGGAGAAGCCGGTCAATCTCGGGAAATCAACGGCATGGATTGACCAGCTCCGCTCTTGTAACGGCTCTCGCTACGCTCCAAATGACAGTTTCGGCGTTGCCCTAACGGTCGATCCAGATGTCGAACAGGAAGTGGGATATTCGTCGTAACGGTACCCAGCCCAAGAGGACACCGAACATGACCGACGCCGCGACTTCCGGAACCGTCCGCCTGCACCGCATCCTCGCCGCGCCGCCCGAGCGGGTGTACCGCGCGTTCACCGACGCCGACGCGCTGGTGCGCTGGCTTCCGCCCTACGGCTTCACTGCGACGATGCATGAGTTCCAGGCGGGTGTCGGCGGCGGCTACCGCATGTCGTTCACCAATTTCGGCACCGGATCGAGCCATGCGTTCACGGTGAAGTTCGTCGAGTTGGTCGAGAACGCGTTGATCCGCCACACCGACACCTTCGACAGCCCCGACCTGCCCGGCGAGATGCAGGTCACGGTCACGCTGAAGAAGAGCAGCGCCGGCACCGACCTGCAGATCGAGCAGGCCGGCATTCCCGCCGCGATTCCCACTGACATGTGCTATCTGGGCTGGCGCGATTCGCTGGAGATGCTGGCGAAGCTGGTCGAACCCGAAATCCCGGACGGTGGCTGAGCGATGGAGGCCGGATGCCTGGTGCTGATGGCACGTCCGCCCGCGGAGACGGCGGGCCTGATGGACGCGGTCCTGCCGGCGCTGGGACTGGATGCCGGCAGCGACCGCTGGCCTGCCGGCAACCTGCACCAGTCGTTCTCGTCCGGCGACCCGGCTGATCGCGAACCGGCGCTGCGACGGGTGCTGGAGCAGGTCCACGCGCCCGCCTTCGACCTGCTGTTCAACCGGGTCAGCCTGGGCGATCGCTGGCTGCTGCGCGCCCAGGGGGTGCCGCCCGGTTTCGCCGGGCTGCTCGCCGAGGTGCGCGCGGCCATGGAGGCCGAAGGCGTCGGTGACGACAGTGGCCATACGCCGCATGTGACGCTGTGCTACTTCCCGCCGTACGTGCAGGAAGGCACGCGCTGGTTGCTGTCCCCGATCCGGTGGCGCGTCGACGCGATCGAGCTGGTCGCCGTCGCCCACCACCCGTACCGGTACCGGACGCTGGCGCGACAGCCGCTGCCGTCGCCGCCGCAGGGCGAGTTGTTCGACGCGCCGCTTCCGCATCACCACGCATTTCCACAACGCACAGCAGCGCAGGACACCCCATGGGACTGAAGAAGGGCATCAGGCAACTGGTCGCGGACGCCAACGCGCGCATCGCCACGATCCCGGTGGAGGACGCGAAGGCGCTGCTTGGCGATACAGGCGTGCAGTTCGTCGACATCCGCGACGTACGCGAACTCGAACGCGAAGGCATGGTGCCCGGCGCCTTCCACGCGCCGCGCGGGATGCTCGAGTTCTGGGCCGATCCCGACAGTCCATACTTCAAGCCGGTGTTCGGCCAGGATCGGCGCTTCGTCCTGTACTGCCAGTCGGGCTGGCGCTCGGCGCTGGCGGCGGCGGCGCTGCAGGACATGGGCCTGGAGCGCGTGGCGCATGTCGCCGGCGGCTTCAATGGCTGGAAGGCGGGGAGTGGGGAGGTCGCGCAGAAGGCGTCGCGCGCGCCGGCGGCGGGCGGGCAACTGCGCATTCCCGCGACCTACATGCGTGGCGGCACGTCCAAGGGCGTGTTCTTCCGGCTGGAGGACCTCCCCGAAGCCGCACGCGTGCCCGGCCAGGCGCGCGACCGGCTGTTCCAGCGGGTCATCGGTTCGCCGGACCCCTACGGCAAGCAGACCGACGGCATGGGCGGGGCGACCTCGAGCACCAGCAAGTGCGTGATCGTCTCGCGCGCGACGGTGCCCGACCACGATGTGGACTATCTGTACGGCCAGGTGTCGATCGACAGTGCCTTCGTCGACTGGAGCGGCAACTGCGGCAACCTGTCGTCGGCGGTGGGTCCGTTCGCGATCGCGAACGGCATGCTCGATCCGGCGCGCGTGCCGGAGAACGGCATGTGCACGGTGCGCATCTGGCAGGTCAACATCGGCAAGACCATCGTCGCGCACGTGCCGATCGTGGGAGGCCAGGTGCAGGAAACCGGTGATTTCGAACTCGATGGCGTGACCTTCCCGGCGGCGGAAATCGTGCTCGAGTTCCTCGATCCTTCCGACAAGCCTGCCCCCGCGGCGGCGGGGGGCGAGGCGGGCGGCGCGATGTTTCCCACCGGCAACCTGGTCGACACGCTAGAGGTCCCCGGCATCGGGCCGCTGCAGGCGACGATGATCAGCGCCGGCATTCCCACCGTCTTCGTCGATGCCGCCGACATCGGCTTTGATGGCACCGAGCTGCAGCCGGCGATCAACGACGATCGCGCCGCGCTGGCCAGGCTCGAGGCGATCCGCGTCGCGGCCGCGTTACGCATGGGCCTGATCAAGGCGCCGGAGGAAGCTCTGACGCGCCAGCACACGCCCAAGGTCGCCTTCGTCGCACCGCCGAAGGACTACGTCGCGTCCAGCGGCAAGGCGATCGGCGCCGGCGACATCGACCTCAACGTGCGCGCGCTGTCGATGGGCAAACTGCACCACGCGATGATGGGCACGGCCTCGGTGGCGGTCGCGACCGCAGCGGCGGTGCCGGGCACCCTGGTCAACCTGGCCGCAGGCGGCGGCAGCCGCGACGCCGTGCGCTTTGGCCATCCCTCTGGCACGCTGCAGGTCGGCGCATCGGTGGCCGAGGTCGACGGCCGCTGGTCCGTCACCCGCGCGGTGATGAGCCGCAGTGCCCGCGTGCTGATGGAAGGCCAGGTGCGGGTTCCGGCCGATACCCTGGACGCCTGAAGGCGCCTCGACGCAATGCGCCACCTGCGTGTGACGCACGCGGCGAACACCTCGCGTTAACCACCAGCCGCGAAGCATGGCCTGCACACCCCGTGATCACCCGGGGTCCAACGACGCACGCGTGCGCGCGTCGCCTGGAGGCGCCCGGACATGACCCACCCCATCGACAACATCCGCCCGGACTGGGACCGGGAGCTGGTCGACATCGTCGACTACGTGCGCGACGCGCGCATCGACAGCGATCTGGCCTGGCAGACCGCGCGCCACATCCTGGTCGACTCGCTCGGCTGCGCGCTGGAGGCGCTGGCGTATCCGGCCTGCGCCCGGCTGCTCGGGCCGATCGTGCCGGGCACCACGGTGCCGCACGGCGCACGCGTGCCGGGGACGCAGTTGCAGCTCGACCCGGTGCAGGCGGCGTTCTGCATCGGCGCGACGATCCGCTGGCTGGACTTCAACGACACCTGGCTGGCCGCGGAGTGGGGCCATCCGTCCGACAACCTCGGCGGCATCCTGGCCGTCGCCGACTGGCTCAGCCGGGAAGCGGTGGCCGCGGGCAGGCCGCCGCTGCCGATGCGCCGGGTGCTGGAGGCGATCATCAAGGCGCACGAGATCCAGGGCGTGATCGCGCTGGAGAACGCCTTCAACCGGGTCGGGCTGGACCACGTGGTGCTGGTGAAGGTGGCCTCGACCGCGGTGGTCTCATGGCTGCTCGGCCTGGACCGCGCGCAGATGCTGGCGGCGCTGTCGCTGGCCTGGGTGGACGGACAGAGCCTGCGCACCTATCGGCATGCGCCCAACACCGGCTCGCGCAAGAGCTGGGCGGCGGGCGATGCCACCAGCCGCGCGGTGCGCCTTGCTCTGATCGCGCGCAGCGGCGAGATGGGATATCCCTCGGCGCTGACTGCCAGGACCTGGGGCTTCTACGACGTGTCCTTCGGCGGCAGGCCGTTCGTGTTCCAGCGCCCGTACGGCAGCTACGTGGCCGAGAACGTGCTGTTCAAGGTCAGCTTCCCGGCCGAATTCCACGGCCAGACCGCGGTCGAGGCGGCGATGCTGCTGCATGACCGGCTGGCCGCACTGGGCCGCAGCGTGCAGGACATTGGGCAGATCACCATCCGCACCCACGAGGCCTGCCTGCGCATCATCGACAAGCAGGGGCCGCTGGACAATCCGGCCGATCGCGACCACTGCATCCAGTACATGGTCGCGGTGGCGCTGGTGTTCGGCCGCCTGACTGCCGCCGACTACGAGGATGCGGTCGCCGCCGACCCGCGCATCGACGCGCTGCGCGCGAAGATCGCCTGCGTCGAGGATCCGCAGTTCACCCGCGATTACCACGATCCGGACAAGCGCAGTATCGCGAATGCGCTGACGGTCGAGTTCGACGACGGCGTCGTGCTCGATGAGGTACTGGTCGAGTATCCGCTCGGCCACCGGCGACGGCGCGCGGAGGGCATTCCGCTGCTGGAGGCCAAGTTCCGCGACAGCCTGGACAGGCGCTTTCCGGCGGCGCGGCAGCAAGCGATCCTGGACGCCTCGTTCGACCACGCCGCGCTGCTGGCGATGCCGGTGCACGAGTACATCGACCTGTACGTGGCATAGGACCTGGCGCTCGCACGCGGGGGTCAGGGACGGCATGCGCTGCCTGTGTGGAAGTGCCGGGTCAGGCGATAGGCGGGGCTGAAGCGTAGGTCGCCGCCTCGACAGACCCCTTCCTGTGTCAGTCCCGCGCCGCGCCAAACCTTTCGCCGAAGAAGTCCCCCGGCTTCCAGCGCGGCCGCTGCGCTGCATCGCCGACGAGCTGCCCGATGCGCGCATTGAGTCGCGCCATGCGTGCCGCGTCGCCATACTGGATCGGCAGGTCGATCTGGTCGCAGGGCTGGTGGTAGCAGTTGCGCAGGAACCAGGTCGTCGCCAGCTTCGGGTCCTGGTCGGGATTGGCGCCGACCACGCCGCCCATCAGGTAGACGGCGGGAATCCCGGCGCGCACGAACGCGTACTGGTCGCTGCGCACGAACACCACTTCCTCCGGGAACGGGTCGGGCGACAGCGCCACGCCGATCTCCTCCGCCGCCGCCTGCAGCACGGCATCGAGCGTGGAATGCGCCACGCCGACCGGCACCACGTCGGTGGTGGGCGCGGTGAGCACCGGCATGTCGAGGTTGATGTTGGCCACCAGGCTGCCGTC
This sequence comes from Luteimonas sp. A611, assembly GCF_054072715.1. NCBI lineage: Bacteria > Pseudomonadati > Pseudomonadota > Gammaproteobacteria > Lysobacterales > Lysobacteraceae > Luteimonas > Luteimonas sp. A611. The sequence continues at coordinate 9,747 of NZ_JBSVRP010000009.1, read as the reverse complement.
GACCGATGGATGGCGCGCGAACCATTCCGCGCCCAGCAGGCCTTTTTCCTCGGCGGTCAGCGCGACGAACAGCAGCGAGCGCTTCGGCGCCGGCGCGGCCGCGAACTCGCGCGCGGCCTCCAGCATGATCGCCACGCCCAGCGCGTTGTCGAGCGCGCCGTTGTAGACCGTGTCGCCATCGACCGCCGTGCCGGTGCCGATGTGGTCCAGGTGCGCGGTGTAGACGACATGCTCGGCCGCCAGCGCCGGATCGCTGCCGGCGATGCGCCCAACCACGTTGGACGATTGCACCGGCTCGATCCGGCTGCGGCCGGCCAGGCGCAGCGTGCCGGGCAGGGCGAAGCCCTTGAGTTCGCCCGCGTGTGCGGCGTCGAACAGCTGCGCCGCGCTGCGGTCGCTGCCTTCGAACAGCGCGTCCGCCGCCGCGGCGCTGACCACCGCGGTCGCGCGCAGCTGCGGCCAGGTGTCGATGCCGCGCCCGTCCGCATCGCGCAGGCGCATCGCCGGCCTGTCGATGTGCTGCACCGCGCGCGACCACGGGGAGCGCACCTCGTCGTCCACGGTGTTGACGAACACCGCGCCCACCGCGCCGCGCGCGACCACGTTGCGCAGCTTCTCGCGCTGCGACGAATGGAACGCGCGCTGGGTGTCGCCGAAGGTGCCCGGTGCGCCGCCGAACATCACCGCAATCCGGCCGTCGAGGTCGAGCCCGGCGAAATCGTCATGGCCCAGCTCCGGCGCGTGTACGGCCTGGCCGACAAACACCGCCGGCGCCTCGAGCGAGGATTCGGGGCGGTTGAAGTTCACCCCGGGCAGGAACTGGTCACGGAACGCCAGCGCGGTGACGCGGCCATCGCGCTCGATCTCCAGGCGCGCGCCATCGCTGAGCAGGGTGGCCTGCAGCAGCGGCACGGCCTGCAACCAGCCGCCGTCGTCGCCCCCCGGCAGCAGGCCTATCTCCGCGTAGCGGGCAGCCACATAGTCGGCCGCGCGGTCGTAGCCGGCCGTGCCGGTTTCCCGGCCCTCCATGGCGTCGTCGGCGAGGGCGACGACATCGGCTTCGATGCGCTGGCCGGCGGCGGTCTCGTTGGGCGGTTTTGGCGTGGCCGGCGGCGCAGGGGTGGCCGCGTCGTCGGCGGGCGGCGACGGCGCCCGCTGGCAGGCGGCGCAGGCGATGCAGATCGACAACAGCAGGGTCGCGGTGTGACGAAGGGACATGCAGGGACTCCGGAGGCTGGGCGGACGCTAGCATCGGGCTGCGGCGGGGGACAACCGGGTGGTGCGGCGGCCGGACCGGGATCTCTCCCTTCGGTCGAGATGACAAGGTCTGCCGAAACGGCAGGTTCTGTCGAGATGGCAGGTTCAGCCGAAATGACAAGTTCAGCCGAAATGACAAGTTCAGCCGAAATGACAAATTCAGTCGAAATGACAGATTCGCGGTCGATGACCTTGTTCTGGCCTGCTGTCATGTCGACCGCAGGGAGACATCTTCTCTGCCCCGCAACGAAGCCGCCTCTATGATGGCGCGGATGGCGGCTTGACCATGGTCAATGCCGTCCACCGCCGCGGCGGCCACCCTTGCAGCCATGAGTGGCCACCGCACATGCGCCGTCGCCCGCGCACAGTGGCGATGGCCCTTTTTTCCGGACATCGACCTGTGAGGTGACGACATGGACAAGACTTCCAATCTCCCGATGGCGCTGTGGAAGGCCAACCTGGACCTGCAGACGCGGCTCGGCCGCCTGCTGCAGGAAGGCGGCCAGCAGTGGCTGGAACAGGGCACGCGCGCGGCCGGCGAGAGCGCCGCGGAATTCCAGGCGCAGGCGAGCAAGCTGCTGCAGGCCGGCGACTGGCAGGCGCTGGCGGCGCTGCCCATGGAAACCTTCTGGCGCCAGGCCGGGCAGCCCGTGGGCGATGGCAAGGCGGCCGCGCAGGCATCGCTGCAGGCCCAGGAAGGCTTCGTCGGCGGCCTGGCCGAGGCGCTGCAGGAATGGCAGCGGGACCTGGCCAAGGCCTGGGCCGTGGCCGGGATCGACGCCGGCGCCGTGCCGGGCATCCCCGGATCCTGGGACACGATGATGTCGAACCTGGAACAGGGCATCGCGGCCATGATGCCGGCCGGGACAGGCAAGACGGGTCCGCGCAAGCGTAGTGGCTGAGCCCGCGCGGGCTGCGTCGAAGGGCGACGCGGCGGTCCATGGCAGGATCGACGGTCACGCAAGGGGAGTTCCCGCATGACCGCATCCATCGCCGAGGCCAGCCTGTTGCTGGCCACCGACCTGTCGCCGCGCTGCGACCGCGCCACCGACCGCGCCATCGCGCTGGCGCGCGGTGGCCGCGGACGCGCCGTCGCCGCCACGGTGGTGGAACCGTTCGAGCGCTCCGAACGCAACGTGCCGCGCCACGACCTGCCCGGCTGGTACAGCGAGCCGACCGACGCGCAGCTTGCGCGCGGCCGCCTGGAGCGCGAGTTCGCTTCCGGTGTGCGCCCCTGGGAAGTGAGCGTCGGCGAAGGTGCGGCCGGCGAACACGTGGCGAACCTGCTCGACGCGATGGGCGAGGCGCTGGTGGTCACCGGCCCGGTGCGCAGCGGCGCGATGGGGCCGGCGGTGCTGGGCTCGACCATCGACCGCCTGCTGCGCCGCCCCGGCACGACCCTGCTGATGGTCAACGAGCGCGTGCACCGGCCCTATCGCCGCCTGCTGCTGGCCAGCGATTTTTCCGACGCCTGCCGGGTCGCGCTGCAGCGTGCCCGCGCGCTGTTTCCGGGCGCGGACATGACCGTGCTGCACGGTTACGGCGTGCCGATGCTGGGCCTGCTCGACACCACCCGCGACCAGGCCTTGGCCGACACCGGCGCCCAGCTGCGCGAGGAAGGCCGCGCCTTCCTGCGCGAGGCCGGGCTCGACGATGGCGTCGAGCTGCTGGTCGAACATGGCGATCCGGCGCGGCTGGTGCAGCAGTACGTCGACAGCGTCGGCGCGGACCTCGTGGTGCTGGGCACCCATGGCCGCGGCGCCATCCATGAGCTGGTGGTAGGCAGCGTCGCGCGGCGGATGCTGACCACGGTCAGCGCGGACATGCTGGTGGTACGGGGGTGATGGTTCCGGAAAAAGCGCCCCCCTCCCAACCTCCCCCCGCGAGCGGAGGGAGGAGCCAAGAGCGTGCGGCTCCGGCCTTGCTCCCTCCTCCGCATGCGGGGGAGGGTCGGGGTGGGGGCCACCGGCGCCCGCTCACGCCACCCCTCCACGCCACCCTCCAACGCCCCACCCCATGATGTCCCGCATGAAACCTGACCACGACCTCCGCATCCTCCGCAACCGCATCTTCGACGAGCTCGCCGTTGGCGATACCGCCAGCATCGAGCGCACGCTCGCGCAGCAGGACATCCAGCTGTTCGCGGTGATGTCTGGGGACGTCAATCCCACCCACATCGACCCCGACTTCGCCGCATCCACCCGCCACAGCGGCGTGATCGCGCACGGCATGTGGGGCGGCGCGCTGATCTCGGCGGTGCTGGGCACGCGCCTGCCCGGCCCGGGTACGGTCTACCTCGGTCAGACCCTGCGCTTCCTGGCGCCGGTCAAGCTGGGCGACAAGCTCACCGTGCAGGTCACGGTGACGGCACTGGAGCCGGAGACGCGCTGCGTCACCCTGGCCTGCACCTGCACCAATCAGGCCGGCAAGCGGGTGATCGAAGGCGAGGCCCAGGTGATCGCGCCCGACGAGCGCATCGAGCGCGCGCGCACCGCGCTGCCGGAGATCCGCCTCGACGTTGCCGGCAACGATGGCCTTGAAAGACTGCTGGCGCACGTCGCGCCGCTGGAGCCGATCCGTGTGGCGGTGGTGCATCCCTGCGACGCGCTGAGCCTGGCGGGCGCGATCGATGCGCGCGATGCCGGCCTGATCGTACCGGTGCTGGTGGCGCCGCGCGCGCGCCTGCAGGCCGCGGCCGATGAGGCCGGCATCGACCTGTCGGGCCTGGAAATCGAGGACGTGCCGCACAGCCACGCCGCCGCAGCGCGCGCGGCCGAGCTTGCGCGCGAGGGCAAGGTCGAGGCGTTGATGAAGGGCAGCCTGCACACCGACGAGCTGATGATGGCGGTGGTGTCTTCGGCCTCGGGACTGCGCACGAAGCGCCGCGTCAGCCACTGCTTCGTGCTGCAGACGCCGCACTACCCGCGCCCGTTCATCGTCACCGATGCGGCGATCAATCTCGCGCCTGACCTCGCGCAGAAGGCCGACATCGTGCGCAACGCGATCGAGCTGGCGCACGTGATCGGCGTGGCGAATCCAAAGGTCGCGATCCTGGCCGCAGTCGAGACCGTGACCCCGACCATGCCGGCCACGCTGGACGCCGCCGCGTTGTGCAAGATGGCCGACCGCGGCCAGATCGAGGGCGGCGTGCTCGACGGCCCGCTGGCCTTCGACAACGCCGTCTCCATCGCCGCCGCGCGCACCAAGGGCATCGTGTCCGAGGTCGCGGGCCAGGCCGACATCCTGGTGGTGCCGGACCTGGAAAGCGGCAACATGCTGGCCAAGCAGATCATGTACATGGGCGATGCGGCCAGCGCCGGCATCGTGATGGGCGCCAAGGTGCCGGTGGTGCTGACCAGCCGCGCCGACTCGCGCGAATCGCGCCTGGCCTCGTGCGCGATCGCGCTGATGCTGGCGCACCGCTACCGCGACAGTCCGCCGTGAGGTGCCAGCGGACATCGACCCGCCCCGACAGCGACTTGGCGCCCAGTGTGTCAGCCCGATCGCACTCCAGCCTGTTATCTGGACCGTCTCCCAGCCTGTCATCTCGACCGAAGGGAGAGATCTCCGGCCGGACAAACAGATCTCTCCCTGCGGTCGAGATGACAGCGTGTCGCGATGTCGTCCTCCCCAACGCTGCCGGCGCATTGTTGCGGAATGACGCCGTGCCGGGCGGCACGAAGCGACGCATGTTCGGCGTCGGGCGAGCCCGTGCCTTGACTCTAGACCCGGGTCCAGGGTGCAGACTGGCGTCCCGCATCGGAGATCGGCCATGACCAGCATGAGCATCGGCCAAGTCGCACAGCAGGCCGGCGTCGCCATCGACACCGTGCGCTACTACGAGCGCAGCGCGCTGCTGTCGCCGGCCGGGCGCCTCGCCTCGGGCTACCGCCGCTACGGACCCACCGAGCTCAAGCGACTGCGCTTCATCCGCCGCGCCAAGGCGCTGGGGTTCTCGCTGGAGGACATCCGCGAACTGCTCGCGCTGGGCGAGGGTTGCATCGACCCGTCTCGACCGTCTCCCAGCCTGTCATCTCGACCGCAGAGAGATATCTCCGGCCGGACAAACAGATCTCTCCCTGCGGTCGAGATGACAGAACAGAGCGCGATGACAGAACAGAGCGGGATGACAGAACAGAGCGCGACGACAATACAGAGTGAGATGACAAAGCGCAGCGCGGCAAAGACGACAGCACAGAGCGATGTCGCGGCCGTCAAACGCGCGGCACAGCGGCGCCTCGACGACGTCGAAGCGCGCATCGCAGAACTCGAGCGCATGCGCGACGGCCTCCGCACGCTGGTCGCCGCCTGTCCCGGGCACGGCCGTGCAGACGCCTGCCCGATCCTCAATGCGCTGGCAGGGGACGAACCGGCATGAGCGACACGACACGGCCCACGGACACCAGCGCGAACGCGGCGCTGCACGACCCCGTCTGCGGCATGACGGTGAAGCCCGACTCCCCGCACCGTGTCGAACACGCCGATCGCACCTGGCGCTTCTGCAGCGCGCGCTGCGCGACGAAGTTCGCCGCCGACCCGGCGCGTTACGACGGCAGGACACCGCCACCGGACGCCGGCCACGAAGAGCCCGCACCGCCGGGCACCATGTACTTCTGCCCGATGGATCCCGAGATCCGCCAGGACCACCCCGGCATCTGCCCCAAGTGCGGCATGGCGCTGGAGCCGGAAATCCCGAGTCTGGAAGAGGGCGACAACCCCGAGCTGCGTGATTTCTCGCGCCGCTTCTGGTGGACCCTGCCGTTCACCGCGATCGTGTTCGTGCTCGGCATGTTCGGCCACCAGCTGCGGCTGATGGACATGGCCACGCAGAGCTGGGTGGAGCTGGTGCTGTCCACGCCGGTGGTGCTGTGGGCCGGCGCGCCGTTCTTCGTGCGCGGCTGGCAGTCGATCCGCAACGCCAGCCCCAACATGTGGACCCTGATCTCGCTGGGCACCGGCGCGGCCTATGCCTACAGCGTGGTCGCGACCGTTGCGCCAGGCGTGTTCCCGGACTCGTTCGCGTCGATGGGCCGGGTGTCGGTGTACTTCGAAGCCGCGGCGGTGATCGTCTCGCTCACCCTGTTCGGCCAGCTGCTCGAACTGAAAGCACGCGCGCAGACCTCGGCCGCGATCCGCTCGCTGCTGGGCCTGGCGCCCAAGACCGCGCGGCGGCTGCGCGACGACGGCGGCGAGGAGGACGTACCGCTCGAACACGTGCACGTCGGCGACCGCCTGCGCGTGCGCCCCGGCGAGAAGGTGCCGGTCGACGCGCTGGTGCTCGAAGGCGGCAGCGCGGTCGACGAGTCGATGCTCACCGGCGAGCCGCTGCCGGTACGCAAGGGCCCGGGTGACCGCGTGATCGGCGCCACCCTCAACACCTCCGGCGCGCTGGTGGTGCAGGCCGAACGCGTGGGATCGCAGACCCTGCTGGCGCGCATCGTGCAGATGGTGGCGCAGGCGCAGCGCTCGAAGGCGCCGATGCAGCGCCTGGCCGATGTGGTCGCTGGCCGCTTCGTGGTCGGCGTGGTGGCGGTGGCGGTCATCGCGTTTTTCGCCTGGGGCCTGTTCGGCCCGGAACCGGGCTGGGTGTATGGCCTGATCAACGCGGTTGCGGTGCTGATCATCGCCTGCCCCTGCGCGCTGGGACTGGCCACGCCGATGTCGGTGATGGTCGCCACCGGCCGCGGCGCCACGCTGGGCGTGCTGTTCCGCGACGCCGCCGCGATCGAGCGGCTGCGCGATGTGGACACGCTGATCGTCGACAAGACCGGCACCCTCACCGAAGGCCGCCCCGCCTTCAACGAGGCGGTCGGCACCGGCGGCTTCGACGCCGACACCGTGCTGCGCCTGGCCGCCAGCCTCGACCAGGGCAGCGAACATCCGCTGGCCGATGCGATCGTGGCCGCGGCGCGCGAACGCGGCATCGCGCTGTCGCCGGTCGAAGGTTTCGAATCGACCTCCGGCATCGGCGTGCGCGGTAACGTCGAAGGTCATCAGCTCGCGCTCGGCAATACCGCGCTGATGCGCGACACCGGCGTGGATCCGTCGCCGCTGGCCGCACGCGCCGAAGCGCTGCGCGGGCAGGGCGCCAGCGTCATGCACCTGGCGGTGGACGGCGTGCTGGCCGGGCTGCTGGCGGTGTCCGACCCGGTCAAGTCCAGTACGCCCGAGGCCATCGCCGGCCTGCACGCGGCCGGCCTGCGCATCGTGATGGCTACCGGCGACGGCTTGACCACGGCGCATGCGGTGGCCACGACGCTCGGCATCGACGAGGTGCATGGCGAAGTCCGTCCCGAAGACAAGCTGGCCCTGGTCGAAGCGCTGCAGGCGCAGGGCCGGGTGGTGGCGATGGCCGGTGATGGCATCAACGACGCGCCTGCGCTGGCGCGCGCCGATGTCGGCATTGCCATGGGCACCGGCACCGACGTCGCCATGGACAGCGCCCAGGTCACCCTGGTCAAGGGCGACCTGCGCGGTATAGCGACGGCGCGCGCGCTGTCGCAGGCCACCGTGTCCAACATGCGCCAGAACCTGCTGTTCGCCCTGGTCTACAACGCGCTGGGCGTGCCGATCGCCGCCGGCGTGCTGTATCCGTTCACTGGGCTGCTGCTGTCGCCGATGATCGCGGCGGTGGCGATGAGCTTCAGCTCGGCCTCGGTGGTGTTCAACGCGCTGCGCCTGCGCGGCCGACGCCTCACCCTCCCTGCGCCACAGGAACCCCCTGCATGAGCCCGCGCCACGCCGACCGCTATCCCACCCGCGGCGAGCTGGTGCTGGTGCTCAACTGCGGCTCGTCGAGCATCAAGTTCGCGTTGTTCGACGCCGGCCAGGATCCGCTGCCGCGCACGCCGGCGTGGAACGGCAAGGTGCAGGGCATCGGCGGACCTTCGCCGACCTACGGCGAAACCGGCATCGAGGCTGCGCCGCTGTCGCTGGACGCGGCGCATCCCTACCTCTCTGCGCTGCAGCGCATCCGCGAAGGCGTGGTCGCGCGCCTGGGCGGACGGCGATTGGCGGCGGTCACGCATCGCGTCGTGCATGGCGGCAGCCGCTACGCCGCGCCGGTGCGCATCGATGCCGGCGTGCTTGAAGACCTGAAGGAATACATCCCGCTGGCGCCGCTGCACCAGCCCTTCGCGCTGGAAGCCATCGAGATCCTGCTGCACGAGCGCCCCGACATCCCGCAGGTCGCCTGCTTCGACACCGGCTTCCACCACACCCTGCCGGACGTGGAGAAGATCCTGCCGCTGCCCTGGGATGCCTGGCAGCGCGGCCTGCGCCGCTACGGCTTCCACGGGCTGTCCTACGAATACATGGCCACCGCCCTGCCCGAACGTCACGGCGAACTCGCGAACGGCCGCGTGGTTGTCGCGCACCTGGGCAGCGGCGCCAGCCTGTGCGCGATGCAGGGCCTGCAAAGCGTGGCCACCACCATGGGCTTCTCCGCGCTCGACGGGCTGATGATGGGCACCCGCACCGGCGCGCTCGATCCGGGCGCGCTGCTGTACCTGATGGAGATCGAGAAGCTCTCGCTGGAGGAGGTGGGCCAGATGCTCTACCACCGCTCCGGCCTGCTCGGCGTGTCGGGCATCTCGTCCGAACCGCGCGTGATCGTGCGCCACGAAGCCGACGCAGGCGAACCCGGCGAACGCGCGCGCCTCGCGCTCGACCTGTACGTGCGCCGCATCGTGCGCGAGACCGCCGCGATGGCCGCGGTACTGGGCGGGCTCGACCTGCTGGTGTTCACCGCCGGCGTCGGCGAGCACAACGCCTTCGTGCGCGAACGCGTGTGCCGCGACCTCGCCTTCCTCGGCGTTGCGCTGGATCAAGGCGCCAATGACGCGAACGCGCCGATCATCTCCAGCGACGGCAGCCGCGTGCGCGTGGGCGTGGAGCCGACCAACGAGGAATGGGTGGCCGCGCGCGACGCGCTGCGGGTGCTGGGTTGAGTGGTCGCAGCCGAGTTCGTGCCGGTCGCCGAGAGACGCATGGCCGCCTCGACGCGACTCTGACCACGGGCAGCGACCGCCAGCAGACGCAAGCGCGTGACCGGCACACCCCCGAGCGCACGGATCGTACACGCCAGAGCTAGGGATATGCCCCGGACATCCAATGCAGATGCCACCGCCTGTGCGTGAACTGCCGTGTTTCTGATGCGACTGAGATCGAACGCCGTTCAATGGGCGCAGCAGCATATCCGCGCCGCCGTCACAGATACGCCGGCGCCCATGCCGCCATATCCAATTGAATCGGCCTCCTTGCGGGCATATCACGGGAAGCCCCGAAGGCGAACGACAGTCCCTACTCGCCTAAGCCAATGATTCCCGGAAAGTAACTCGATTGACTCAAACATCTGGCCAGCGCAAAGTCGGCGCTACGCCCCGCGGAGGGGCCTACTCGTTGTTAGGCAGAAAAGAGCACTGCCCCGTCGCCTCGGGGAGAAGCCTGACACGAGAAAGCGTACTTGCCTGATTGACCCCATCGGCCCAG
>NZ_JBSVRP010000008.1:0-36135 GCF_054072715.1 Luteimonas sp. A611 | reverse complement strand
GCATGCACTCGGCTCTAGACTACCAATCGCCCGCCCAATACGAAGAGCGGTTCAATCGCCTGGGGTATGTGCCCTAGGTCCACTGTCCGAAAAGCCGGGGTCACTCCACCCCACCCTGACCCCGTTCTTTGCTTTTTAGTCCCTCACACCATTCCTGGTTGGTTGTTCTTCCGGTCCCAATGCTTCTTGGAGGCCGAGGATATACATAGCGCGGTCTCGATAGATGTACTCCGCAAACGTTCTGGCCTGCTTGCGAAGTGTCTTCGTAAAGAAGGGAAGTCCGGCGAGATAGAGAAAAAGCAGGGCGACCCGGAACCACCAAGCGTGATAGTTGGGTAAAAGAATTGAAGTCGTCGTAACCAGAACGATAGCTGCCCAACTCGCGACTACAATTACCCGTTCCGCACGATCAACCTTTTGGTTACGACCGTGAATGGCTACAGATAAATTCTGCAGCTTTCGTAACCTGGCGTCTTCGCTTCGACTTTGGTGTTCCTCTAGCTTCCTGTCTCTATCTTGTAGGTCGAACGCCAGTTGTGCCAATTGACTGTCAAAAACCTGCTGCGTCTCTGCGAGCAAATCCTGCATCGTGACGACGGCTTGCTTTCCCTTAAATGCCTCTTCAGAGGCCTCCCTCTTTAGGGTTGCGACCTGCTGTTCTGCCAGCGTCGCTCGCTGACGTTCTGGCTCAACCAGTGCCTCCTTCATATCCATGAGTGACCGAATGGACGTTTCAGGGTTGACGGCATCATTATCGCCAAGGGTAGATCGCATTGCATACATGCTTGCGCGCCGGTCCGTCATCAATGCGGAGAACTCATCGACAAGTGCGGGATTCATCCTCTCAAGAGTTGTAGTCATGCGGCCCACAAAGTCGGCGCGCGGGACAATTGCCGATGAACAGTTTGCTATCAATCTCTTTTGTGAAAGGCTCGACCCGTCGATCTTCAACGTAAACCACATGAAACCCGCGAACTGGCTGTCGGATGCAATGCAGAAACGCGGGACTGCCTCGGACTTGCCTATGGCAAGCACTCGATTGACTCGCTTCACGAGTACCGAATTCCGCGTAACAAATATCGATCCCGCTTCTAGCAGGGACGCGGGATATACCCGGTCCTGTTTCAATCTCGCAACTGTGGCGACACTCTTAGCGTCTCGAATCCGGGCATCCACATGTTGGTGTAGGTCGCCAATGGCATTTCTGATCTGATCCTCGCGCTCATCCGGAAAGTACCTTTTGAACCTAGCCTCCCCATATACATCAGAGCGAAGTACGGTGATGCCAATTTCCGCAGATCTGCTTTCCAGGCTGTCGGCGACCATCGTCGCATATGTGCTATGCGAAGGCTCTGTTCTAAGCCGCTGAGCTAGTGGGCCATAAGCATCGCCGCGTCTAACTGCACCCACGGTGCTGCGAATCGTCAGTCTCGCCTCTTCTAAGGAGTGATCAAAGACGGCCGCCCGTAGGCCCGCGGCCTTGATCATCTCTAACAGATCAGTAGCGTAGATGCGTTGTTCGGGAGTATTCAGGTCTAACAGGTCCATGATCAGTGGACCGTCAAGCACAACTCTGAGCGGGGGGTCTGGCATCGCAGATCCCGGGGGAGCAGCCAAGCCGGCCACCGCATCAGCCATCAGGGCGCCTTGGGCGATTCTCGCAATGACGAGAAAGACTTCTGGCGCTCGTTCCGCGCACGTGAGCACGAATTCGGAGACGAGATAGTCAAGAGACTTGTCGTCTGGCAGATCCTGCGTCAGCGACTTTAGTCCCAGTAGTCGGCGAAGACGTCCCTTCTTCTTCTCAGTATCCTCATCTACGAAGATTGAAACAAACTCCGGGCGCGCTACGCGCTCTAGAAATGCATCGGAGAGCTGAGAGTTTTCCTGAGCTTTCCCGATGTCGGCGAGCTTTCCGCCAGCCCATTCAGAGAATAGCTCGAGTACTTCGTCGATCTCCTCTTCGTCCACGATCTCGGGCGCCCATTCAAACTGCGCCACGACATAATCTCGCTCCGTTCTCCGTGCCGGCCCATCTGCAAGGAGGCCGATCTCCACAAGTCGGTCAGCGAGAGCACTCGCCACGAAGGTGGACATCTGAATGCCGTAGGTTGTCGAAAACTCTTCGGCAAACAGATCAGGCCGATAAGGCTCCCCTTTCTTGTCAGTGAGGAGGGGGGCGAAGATGGGGCGAAGGCCGCGAATGGGATCGCCCGACTTCTCGTATTCCTCTTGTACTAGCGCGAAAGCCGAAAGTGGATTCCCCTTGGCCATCCCTTACCCTCCCACCGACAGTTAGGATCAAAAAGTAGGCGGGATTAGATTGACTCAGATCATCCCTAGCCCCTCACCCACACTTCGAATACCCACAATTCAAACAAGTCGCGCACCCATCCATGATCACCAGCGCCTTCGTACTGCACTTGTGGCACATCGTCGCGCTGGGCGGGAAGCTGGTGCCGTCGCCGGTCACCGCGATGTCTTCCACCGGCTCCGGATAGCCCGGGTCTTCCGGCGTCGCATCTACATCACTGTTTTTTTTTGACCGGTCTTCGTACTGCTTGCGCTTCTCGGCGATCAGCGCCTTCTGCGCGGCGCTCATCTCGGGGTCGTGCAGCATGCCGATCGACTTGAGATGGTCCTCGACGATGCTGCCCAGTTCAGCCACCAGGCTGGGCATGTACACGCCGCCGGCCTTGAAGTAGCCGCCCTTGGGGTCGAACACGGCCTTCATCTCTTCCACCAGGAAGGTCACGTCGCCGCCCTTGCGGAATACGGCGCTCATGATGCGGGTGAGCGCGACGATCCACTGGAAGTGCTCCATCGACTTGGAGTTGATGAAGATCTCGAACGGGCGGCGGTGCTCGTGCTCGTTGCCGGCGTTGAGCACGATGTCGTTGATGGTCACGTACATGGCGTGCTCGACCAGCGGCGACTTGATCTTGTAGGTGCTGCCGATCAGCACTTCGGGGCGCTCGATGCGCTCGTGCATCTGGATGATGTCGGCTTTCCTGGGCAGCTCGGCCTCGGCCTTCTCGCGCGCGACGGCGGCGACGGCGACGGCCTTCTCCTCGGGGGTGACGACAGCGTAACCGGTGATTTTCTTGTCGATTTTGACGGCCATTGCGTGGTTCCTGGTGTTGCGGTGCTGCTGGGGGAAGTGGATGGCGGGTGTGGCTATTGGGTTGTGGCGGTCTTGCGGGCGGCGGTCTTCTTCGCCGCCGGTTTTGCTTCCGGCTTGGCCGCCTTTTTCACCGGCGCCTTCTTCGCCGGCGCCTTGGCCACGGCGGTCTTGGCAGGTGGCGAGGCGGCGGTGCCGCCGGCAACGGCCTTTTTGACGGTCTTCTTGGCAGCTTTCTTTGCCGGCGCCTTGGCCGGCGTGGCAGCCTTCTTCGCCGCAGCCTTGCTGGCGTTGGCGCGCTTGCGGGCCGCGGCGCGCTTCTTCAGTGCGGCTGCTTCGCGCCGGCCCTCGGCGCTGGTTTCGGCCAATGACTGCTTGGTGGCCTCGATGCGCTTGCCGACGCTCGCCTTGGCGTTGCTGACGGCGGCCTTGGCCTTGGTGGCGGTCTGGACGACGGCCCGTTCGGCTTTGGCTGCGGTCTTCTTCGCTGCTTTCACCACCTTGCCGGTGCGCTCGACCACGGTCTTGCCGATGTCCTTCGCCGTGACGGCGAGGGCGCCGGCGGCACTGCTCAGGGTTCCGTTGACCCGTTGGCGCTTGCTCATGGGTTGGTCCTTGTCAGGTGCTGCTTCGGTAATCGGGGGGTGGGCAGGGCCCGGGAACGTGGTGCGAAAGGACTGCGGTGGGGGTTTGGCGGCCTGGGGCCCCCACCCCGGCCCTCCCCCGCGGGCGGGGGAGGGAGCACAGCGGAAGGGCAGGCCGTCAGAACTTGCCGTGACCCTTCCTGCGGCGGCAGCCGTCAGAACTTTCCGTAATAACCCTCTTTCAGTGCGTCGAAGAGGTTGGCGGCGGTGTGGGTTTCGCCGTCGTATTCGATCTGCTCGTTGCCCCTGACCTCGACCACGCTGCCGTCGTCGAGCTCGAAGCGGTAGGTGGTGTTGGCAAGGTCGGCGTCCTTGACCAGCACGCCCTGGAAGGCGGCGGGGTTGAAGCGGAAGGTGGTGCAGCCCTTCAGCCCCTGCTGGTAGGCGTAGCGGTAGATGTCCTTGAAGTCTTCGTAGGGATAGTCGGTGGGGACGTTCGCGGTCTTGGAGATGGACGAGTCCACCCACACCTGCGCGGCGGCCTGCACGTCGACGTGTTCCTTGGGGTTGATGTCGTCGGCGGAGATGAAGTAATCCGGCAGCTGCGCGTCGGCTTCCTCGGCGAAGGGCATCGCCTTGGGGTTGACCAGCTCGCGGTAGGCCAGCAGCTCGTACGACCAGACGTCGACCTTTTCCTTGGACTTCTTGCCCTCGCGGATCACGTTGCGGCTGTAGTGGTGCGCGAACGAGGGCTCGATGCCGTTGGAAGCGTTGTTGGCCAGCGACAGCGAGATGGTGCCGGTGGGCGCGATCGAGCTGTGGTGGGTGAAGCGCGCGCCGGTTTCGGCCAGCTGTTCTACAAGCTCGGGCGCGACCTGGGCGATCTTCTGCATGTAGCGGCTGTAGCGCGCGTGCAGCACCTTGCCTTCGATCTTCTGGCCGATCTTCCAGCCGTCCTTCGCCATCTCCGGGCGCTTGCGCAGCATCGCGGCGGTGACGTCGAACTGCTCGGACATGATCGGCGCCGGGCCCTTTTCCTGGGCCAGGGTCAGGCCGGTTTCCCAGCCGGCCACAGCCATCTCGCGGGCGATGCGGCCGGTGAACTCGCAGGACGCGGCCGAGCCGTACTTCATGCGCAGCATGGTCACCGTACTGCCCAGACCGAGGAAGCCCATGCCGTGGCGGCGCTTGCGCATGATCTCGTCGCGCTGCTGCTGCAGCGGCAGCCCGTTCACCTCGACCACGTTGTCGAGCATGCGGGTGAACACGCGCACCACTTCCTTGTATTCGTCCCAGTCGAATGCGGCCTTGTCGGTGAACGGGTCGCGCACGAACTTGGTGAGGTTGATCGAACCCAGCAGGCAGGCGCCGTAGGGCGGCAGCGGCTGCTCGCCGCAGGGGTTGGTGGCGCGGATGGTCTCGCACCACCAGTTGTTGTTCATCTCGTTGACCTTGTCGATCAGGATGAACCCCGGCTCGGCGAAGTCGTAGGTGGACACCATGATCATGTCCCACAGGTGCCGGGCCTTGAGCTGGCCGTAGATCCTGCAGGCGACCATGCCGTCGTCGCGGCTGATGTAGCCGTCGGTGTGCGGCCAGTCGCGCCAGACCACCGTCTTGGCGTCGGCCAGGTCGAAGTCCTCGGCCTCCTTCTCGCTCACCGGGAACACCAGCGGCCAGTCGGCGTCGGTATCCACCGCCTGCATGAAGCCGTCGGTGATCAGCAGCGACAGGTTGAACTGGCGCAGGCGCCCGTCCTCGCGCTTGGCGCGGATGAAGTCGCGCACGTCCGGGTGGCTGACGTCGAAGGTGCCCATCTGCGCGCCGCGGCGGCCGCCGGCCGAGGACACGGTGAAACACATCTTGTCGTAGATATCCATGAAGGACATCGGGCCGGAGGTGTGCGCGCCGGCGCCGGCGACGAAGGCGCCGCGCGGGCGCAGCGTGCTGAATTCATAGCCGATGCCGCAGCCGGCCTTCAGCGTCAGGCCGGCCTCGTGGACCTTGTCCAGGATGCCGTCCATCGAATCGGTGATCGTGCCCGAGACGGTGCAGTTGATGGTGCTGGTGGCGGGCTTGTGCTCCTGCGCACCGGCGTTGGAGGTGATGCGGCCAGCCGGGATCGCCCCGCGGCGCAGCGCCCAGAGAAAACGGTCGTACCAGTACTTCTGCTTCTCGGGCGTGGCTTCGGCCTCCGACAGCGCCTTGGCCACGCGCTGGCAGGTGCCGTCGATGTCGGCGTCCACCGCCACCCCGTGCTTGGTCTTGAGCCGATATTTCTTGTCCCAGATGTCCTGCGAAGCGGGCTGCATCGGGATCTCCCGTTCGGCTTGGGTCTTGACGGCTTCCAGACGGACCGTACTCATTGCGTCTGCTGTCTCCTGTACCGGCCCGGGTGCGTGCCCGGGCCATTGTTATGGTCGATGCCGGGCCGCGAAGGACGCCGACACGGTCGGGGCCGGTTTGCGCGTCAAACGCCCGCGCCCGCCCCCTGGATACTTGCTTCTGGTGCCCTGCGTGGCCCTGTGAGAGGCATCCGCGCGTCCCCCTGGTTGATCGGATGGCGGATTCGCCATTTTGCCGAAAACCCCACGCCTTGGGATAGGCCTGGAGGCCAAACCCCAACATGTTGTGGAGGGCCGAGCCAAGCTACGCGCGGCCCAGGGCGAAGTCAACCGCGATGGAGCGGATCGGACGAGGTCACAGACGCAGCCACGGAAAACCGCCGTGTTCAGGCTGGATGGAGGGTCGCGGACGGACAATTCCGGCCCCTTTCGTGGTGCAGTGCGGCGCGATGGCTGCGCAGCCGGGCTTGTCCGGGCGGCGCCGCGCGCCCATCTTCACCGCTCCCACCGCCCAGCCGCGAGCCGACCATGCGCCCAGCTCCCACCCTGCTCGTGCTTGCCGCCGCCGCCGCGTTTGGCGGATTCGCTGCCACCGTCATCCGCGATGCCGTGCAGTCGCCGGCGCGGGCGGCCGAACCGGCCACGGCGCAGGCGGTGCCGATGGTCGCGGCCCTGCCGATGGCGGTCGAGGGCCAGCCGATGCCGTCGCTGGCGCCGATGCTACGGCGGGTGACGCCCTCGGTGGTCAGCGTGCAGGCCGCGCAGCGCCGCCAGGTGAGCCCGTTCGGCAACGATCCGTTCTTCCGCCGGATGTTCCCGGACCTGTCGCAGGAGCGCATCGCGCGCTCGCTGGGGTCGGGCGTGGTGGTGGATGCGCGCAACGGTTACGTACTCACCAACCACCACGTGATCGAGAACGCCGACGAGGTGTCGGTGACGCTGGCCGACGGGCGCACGCTCGAGGCCGAGTTCATCGGCTCGGATCCCGACACCGACGTGGCCCTGATGCGCATTCCCACCGAGGGCCTGACCGCGATCCCGCTGGCCGGCGGCAGCCAGCTGGCAGTCGGCGATTTCGTGGTCGCGGTGGGCAATCCCTTCGGCGTCGGCCAGACCGTCACTTCGGGCATCGTCTCGGCGGTGGGCCGCAGCAACGTGCCGGGCGTGGGCTACCAGAACTTCATCCAGACCGATGCCTCGATCAACCCGGGCAACTCGGGCGGTGCGCTGGTCAACCTGCGCGGCGAGCTGGTGGGCATCAACACCGCCAGCTTCAATCCGCGCGGCAGTGCCGCGGGCAACATCGGCCTGGGCTTCGCGATCCCGGTCGAGCTGGCGCGCAACATCATGCAGCAGCTGGCCAGCACCGGCACCGTGCAACGCGGCACCCTGGGCATCGACACCCAGGCGGTGGACGCGCGCCTGGCCGCGGGCCTGGGCCTGGCGGATCCGCGCGGCGTGGTGGTCACGCGCCTGCACGGCGACTCGGCCGCGGCCGCGGCGGGGCTGCGCACCGGCGATGTGATCGTGTCGGCCAACGGCCAGCGCATGGACGATCCGGTGTCGTTGCGCAACTTCCAGGGCCTGCAGCCGCTGGACGCGCCGGTGACGCTGGAGGTGCTGCGCGACGGCAAGCCGCGCACGATCAGCGCGCGCCTGCGCGCGATGCCGCGCGATGGCGCCAGCTTCGATGATCGGCTCACCGGCGCCACCTTGTCCGACCTGCCCGAGGCGGTGCGCCGGCAGAACCCGGATGCGCGCGGCGTGCTGGTGGAAAAGGTCGACGCCAAGGGGCGCGCGTATCGCAACGGCCTGCGCGAGGGCGACTACATCTTCGCCGCCAACAGCGGCGAGTTCCGCGACCTGGCCGGCTTCCGCGATACATTGGCCGAGCGCCCGCAGCAGCTGCTGCTGCGGATTTCACGCGGCGGACGCGTCGGGAACCTGATCATGGAGTGACCGGCATCCAAGCCGGACTCCCCCGCAGCGCCCCCACACACCATGGAGAACACCGCAATGACTCCCACCTCGACCGACGCACTCAAGAGCAACCTCGGCCAGACCGGTGCCAGCCTCAAGACCGCCGCGACCGACGCGGGTGGCGCGGTCCGCAGCGCCGCTGCAGCTGCCGGCGAAGAACTGCGCGCCGGGGGTTCGGCGGTCAAGGCCGACCTGGCCGATTCCGCACTGGCCGGCATCGCCGCGCTGGAAGAAGGCGGCACCGTGGCGCGCGAGCAGGTCGACGCGCTGATGGACAAGGGCAAGGATCTGATCGACAGCGCGGCGGACCTGATCCGCGAGCGTCCGATCGCTTCGTTCGGCGTGGCCTTCGCGGCTGGCTGGATCATCGCCAAGCTCGCCCGCAGCAACGACTAAGCGTCCGACGTGGGCGCGGAAGCAGCCAGCGCCGGCGCGACGCCGGGCGCGGACGACGGCACCAAAGCGCAGGGCATCGACGACGCCCTGCGCGAACTCAACGCCGCGCGTCGCGAGACCGTCGAGGCCGCCCGCGGCACGGCAAGCGCGCTGCGGCGGCTGGCCGCGGCGGATTTCGCGCTGGCTCGCAGTGCGGTGGGTCGCAGCCTGGCCTTGGCCGGGATCGCGGCGCTGCTGGGCAGTTCGGCCTGGCTGCTGCTGACCGGCGTGCTGGTGGCCGGCCTGCATGCGCTGCGGCTGGAATGGGTCTGGTGCCTGCTGATCGTGGCGGTCGTCTACCTGGCTGGCGCCGGCCTCTGCGCCTGGCGCATGCGCGCTTATCTGGAGCACATGGGCATGCAGGCCACCCGTCGCCAGCTCTCGCAGCTGCGCGGCAAGCCTGCGCAGGAAGAAGCGGCACCACCACCACCGATGCCCGCGCAGCAGGGAGTGGAGTGATGCGTTTCGACGACCTGGTCCAGCGTGTCCACGACACCGAACGCGCGCTCGAACTGCAGCGTTCGCACACCCGCAACAGGTGGCGCGGGCTGCGTACCTCCTGGCGCGAAGGCTGGACGCCGACGCGGATCGTGCTGGCCGGCTTGCTTAGCGGCTTCCTGGTCGGGCGCGTGCAGCCGGTGCGCAAGGTGGTTGGCCTGCCCGCATCGCGCTGGGTGCAGATCGGCACCAGCCTGTGGACCCTGGCCGCCTCGTTCAAGGCCAAGGATGCGGCGACCACTGCCGAAGCCGCTGCCGGCGAAGCGGGTGTAGCCGCGCACGTCGCAGCTGATACGGCCATCGGGACGGGTGCCGCTGTCGCTGCGGGGACGGCCGACATCGCACGGGCGGCAAGCGTCGCAGCGCAGAGCGCGTCGCCCGTTCGCCCCAGCGCTTCTGATTCGCGCCGCCGTGCCGATCCACAGTGGCAAACCGAACCGCGCCCGGCGGAAGCCGCGACCGAGCTGTCGGAGCGCTAGGCAGGCGGGCTGGCCATCGGACTGCCTCGCCAAGGCCTGTCATCTATCAGGCCTGGCATCCGAGGTGCGTCATTTTTGTCGGGCTGACGCCGATGACTCCTGTCATTTCGTTTGGGGCTTCTGTCATTTCGACCGGGACTTCTGTCATTTCGACCGAAGGGAGAAATCTCCTTCAGCCGCGTCCGCAAGATTTCTCCCTTCGGTCGAAATGACAATCCCTGCGATCGAATGACAATCCCTGCGATCGAATGACAATCCCTGGTCGCCCGGATCCGAGTGACAGTCAGTATCCGACCGGGCCACACTGCGACTCGCCGCCATCACGTCGCCATGCGCCAGGGCGCCGGATGATCGCGACCCTCACCGCCGAAGACCGCCATGCCCCACGACGCCACGCCCCCCGTGCCCGCGCCAGACGTCGTTGCGCCCGAAGCCGCGGTGCCCGCGCCTTCGCCGCGGCCGCGCAGTCCAACCGCGCTGGTGGTGCTGGCCACGCTGGCGGCCGGCTACACGCTCTGGGCCGCACAGGGTCTGCTGCTGCCGGTGCTGCTGGCGATGTTCCTGGCCCTGGTCGGCAATCCGATCATCCGCATGCTGCGCCGGCTGTGGGTTCCACGCTTCCTCGCCGCCGTGCTGGTGCTGTGCGGTGGGCTGGCCGTGACTGGCGCGCTGGCCTACCACATGCTGCCCTCGGCGATGGCCTGGGCGCGCGAGGCGCCGCGCGAGATGCGCCAGTTCGCGCCGAAGCTGCGCGAGCTGGTCAAGCCGATGCACGAGGCCAACAAGGCCGCCGAGAACTTCGCCCGCGCCGCCGGCGGCGAGACCGGGCGCCAGCCGCAGGTGGTGCGCACCGCGGTGGACGATCCCTACAGCAAGCTCGCCGAGACGCCGCGCTTGCTGGCCTCGCTGCTGGCCGTGGTGTTGCTGACCTTCTTCTTCATGGTCTATGGCGAGAACCTGCAGCGCAACGCGATCGCGCTGATGCCCGGACGACAGCAAAAGAAGTTCACCGTCGAGATCCTGCAGTCGATCGAGCGCGAGGTCTCGCGCTACGTGCTCACCATCAGCCTGATCAACACCGTGGTCGGGCTGCTGTTCGCAGGTGTGCTGGTGCTGTTGGACTTCGCGCTGTCCGAGGCGCTGCTGTGGGGCACGATGGTGGCGCTGCTCAACTTCGCACCCTATGTGGGCCCGATGATCGGCATGGTGGCGATACTGCTGGTCGGCTTCATTACTTTCGACGAGTTGTGGCAGGCGCTGGTGCCTGCCGCGGTCTACCTGGTGCTGCACACCATCGAAGGCCAGCTGGTGACGCCGATCGTGCTGGGACGACGCATGGCGCTTTCGCCGCTGGTGCTGATCCTGGCGCTGATGGTGTTCGGCTGGCTGTGGGGGATCGTCGGCCTGCTGCTGGCTGTGCCGCTGCTGGTCTGCGTGAAGCTGGTGCTGGCGCGCGTTGACGGGATGGAGGGCTGGGCGCGGCTGCTGGAGTGAGCGGCCCCGCGCACGCTGGCGGCTACAATGCAGCGGTGACTTTCCCCGTTCGCGCGATCACCATCGACCTCGACGACACGCTGTGGCCGTTCGCACCGATCGGCGTGCGCATCGAGCGCGTGCTCGATGACTGGATGCGCAGGCACAGTCCGGCCACCGCGGCGATGTTCCCGATTCCCGAAATGCGCGCGCTGCGCGAGCGCGTCTGGCGCGAGCATCCGCAGCTGGCGCACGACCTGGGCGGGATGCGGCGGCTGACGCTGGAACTCGCGCTGCGCGACAGCGGCGCCGATCCGGACTTGCTCGATGCTGCATACGAGGCTTTCTACGCCGAGCGCAACCGGGTGGAGTTCTATCCCGACGCGGAGGACGCGCTCGCCCGCATCGCCGCTCGGCTTCCCGTGGTGGCGCTGAGCAACGGCAACGCCGACCTGGCGCGGGTCGGCATCGAGCGCCATTTCGCGTTCCAGCTGCACGCCTGCGAGCACGGTGCCTGCAAACCCGATCCGGGCTTCTTCCTCGCCGCCTGCGCGCGGCTGGGGCATCCGCCGGGCGACGTGCTGCACGTGGGCGACCACGTCGAGACCGACGTGGCCGGGGCGATGCGCGCGGGATTGCGCGGCTGCTGGATCCGCCGCGACGACAATCCGGGCGGCCATCGCGCCTGGCCGCTGCCGGAGCTGCCCCCCGACCTGGAGTTCGACAGCCTGACCGGCCTGGCCGACTGGCTGGATGCGCAAGGCCCCGGCGCGGCACACTAGTGCGATGACCAAGACATCTTCCGGCGGCGCGCCCGCCCGCAGCGACGCCGCGCGTGCGCTGCACATCGTCCACGCAAGCGGATTCGCGCAGTGGCGCGCCACCCAGCCGGCCGCGATCCAGGCCTGGCTCGACGCGCAGGGCTTCGACGCCGCGGCCGGCACGCATGCGCTGCTGCCGGGTGCGGACGGCATCGCCGGCGCGGTGATCGGCGTCGGCGACCGGCTCGATCCCTACGCCTATGCGCATGCGCCAGCCGCGCTGCCGGCGGGCGACTGGTCGCCGGCCACCCCGCTTGAACCGGCACAACTGCAGGCGCTGCAGCTGGGCTGGGGCCTGGGCGCCTACCGCTTCACCCGCTACAAGCCCGGCGGCAAGGCGCCGGCGCAGCTTGCGCTGGACGCGCCTGACGCCGAGGTGGTCGACGTGCTGGAGGCCTGCGTGCGCGTGCGCGACCTGGTCAACACGCCGACCCAGGACATGGGCCCTGACGAGCTGGAAGCGGTCACGCGTGCCATTGCCGAGGCGCACGGCGGCAGCTTCGAGAGCATCGTCGGCGACGAGTTGCTGGCGCAGAATTTCCCGGCGATCCATGCGGTCGGACGCGCCTCGCATCGCGCGCCGCGCCTGCTCAAGGTGCAGTGGGGCTTCGATGGCGATGCCGCCGCGGCGCATCCGCACGTGGTTCTCGTCGGTAAGGGCGTGTGCTTCGACACCGGCGGACTGGACATCAAGCCTGCCGACGGCATGCGCAACATGAAGAAGGACATGGGCGGCGCCGCGCATGCGATCGCCCTGGCCGGGCTGGTGATGGCGCGCGCGCTGCCGCTGCGCCTGACCCTGCTGGTGCCGGCGGTGGAGAACGCGATCGGTCCGGATGCCTTCCGTCCCGGCGAGGTCGTGGCCACGCGCAAGGGCGTGAGCGTGGAGATCGACAACACCGACGCCGAAGGCCGCGTGGTGCTGTGCGACGCGCTGGCGCTGGCCGGCGAGCTGGGGCCCGACCTGATCCTGGATTTCGCCACGCTGACCGGCGCGGCGCGCATCGCGCTGGGGCCCGACCTGCCGGCGCTGTTCGCCAACGACGACGCGCTGGCCGACGACTGGCTCGACGCCGGCGGTCGCGTGCGCGATCCGCTGTGGCGCATGCCGCTGTGGCGTCCCTACCTGCGCTATCTCACCAGCAATATCGCCGACCTGGCCAACGCCGGCTCGCGCATGGCCGGCGCGGTTACCGCCGCGCTGTACCTGGAGCGCTTCGTGCCCGAGGGCACGCCATGGGCGCACCTGGATGTGTATGCCTGGAACGACAGCGCCCGCCCGGGCCGTCCGGCCGGCGGCGAAGCGCTGGGCCTGCGCGCGGCCTGGGACATGCTCAAGGCGCGCGCAGCCGGCTGATCCTCAGCGCAGCCAGCCGCGCTTGGCGGCGTGTTGCGCGTAGACCAGCAGGAATGCGGCGATGCCGGCGATCAGCAGGCTCATCGCCGCGCCCGATGCGCCGGAGGCCTGCCAGGCCGGCGTGAGCAGGTACAGCACGCTCATCTGCACCAGCACCGCGGCCAGCGACACCGCCAGTACCGGGATCGCCCAGCGCCTGCGCAGCAGCAGGCCGAGCGAGCCGATCGACCCGGCAAACACGGCGATGCCGTAGAACACCGCCAGCCAAGACGGCATGGCCGCGTAGACCGTGCGCTGCGCCTCGGGCAGCGCGGCAATCTGCTCGGGGCCGAGCCCGGTCTGAAGGAAGAACATCGCCACGCCGGTGAGGTTCCAGGCGAACCCGGCGATCGCGATGACGCGGAACAGGGTGGGGACGCGGGTCATGGCGGCCTCCATCGGCAGTGGATGTGGCTGCGATCCTACGCCGTGGCGGCGGATGTCGCGCGACAAGCGTTGGCCACGGATCAACGCGGATGACGCGGATCAAGCGGTGCGGGGGAGCGCATTGGAACAGGGACGCGGGCGGTCTCCGTCAGCCGACCTTGGCCGAAACGGGACTATGCGCGGGATAGGTTCGCGGCCCGTGCTGCCCGGGCCGCAAGCACGGGCAGCGGACGGCCGGTACGTACTGCCGCCCTGCAGGCGTGCCCGGAATATCTACTTGCGTCATCCGCGTTGATCCGCGTTGATCCGTGGCCCAAAGGCTTCAAGCGAGCCGGCGCAGTGGAACGCACCGGTCTGCCCGCGCTACAGCCAGCCCTTTTCGCGCGCCAGGCGGTAGGCCTCGATGCGGTTGCCGACGCCGAGCTTGCCGATGGCCTCGGACAGGTAGTTGCGCACGGTGCCGTGCGAGAGGTTCAGGCGCGTGGCGATCTCGCCGGCCGCCAGGCCTTCGCCGGCCAGGCGCAGCGCCTGGCGCTCGCGGTCGCTCAGCGGATCGGCTTCGCCCCAGGCTTCAAGCGCGAGCTGCGGGTCGATCGCGCGGCCACCACGGTGCACCTTGCGCAGCGCATCGGCCAGGTGCTCGGCGGGCGCGTCCTTGAGCAGGTAGCCCGCCACGCCCGCATCCAGCGCGCGCCGCAGGAAGCCGCCGCGGGCGAAGGTGGTGACGATCACCACCTTGACCGGCAGCCCGTGGCGCTGGATGCGCTGCGCGAGCTCCAGGCCGGTGAGGCCGGGCATCTCGATGTCGGTGACCAGGATGTCGGGCGAGAGCCGCTGCAGCTCGCGCCATGCGGCTTCGCCATCGCCGGCATCGCCGACCACCTCGATGTCGGCTTCCATGCCCAGCAGCGCCGCCAGCGCACCGCGCAGCATCGCCTGGTCTTCGGCGAGCAGGATGCGGATCACTGGATAGGGCAGGGCAGCGGCATGCCGGAACGTTAGCAGTTCCCGTTGCCTCGATGTCCTGTGGGAGCGGCTTCAGCCGCGATTGGACGTGCGGATGTCGCGTCACTTCCGTTCGCGGCTGAAGCCGCTCCTACAGGGGCACGGAGGGATCTTGCGGCGGGGTGGCCACGTCGTCATTCGCCGCCAGCGGTACGCGCGCTTCGATAGCGGTACCGCCATGTTCGCCTGCGCCGATCTGCAGCCGGCCGCGCACGCCCTTGATGCGTTCGCGCATGCCCGACAGTCCATTGCCCGGCACGATCGCGCCGCCGCGGCCGTCGTCGACGATGCGCAGCACCGCCTCGCCCGCCTCCATGCCGAAGCTGGCTTGCGCGCGCTGCGCGCGGGCGTGGCGCTGGATGTTGGTGGCGGCCTCGCGCACGGTCATCGCCAGCGCGGACTCGACCCCGGCCGGCAACGCATGGCCGGTGAAGCCGTCGTCGAAGCGGTAGTCGAAGGCGATGCCGTCGGTTTCCAGCAGCAGCCTGGCCGAAGCCAGTTCCGCGGCGATGCCCGCGGCGCGGATGCCGCTCACCGCCCGCCGCACCTGCGACAGCGCATCGCGCGCCACGCGGCTGACCTCGTCGATCTCCAGCCGCGCCGCGACCGGATCGCGTTCCAGCAGCCGGCCGGCGAGGTCGGACTTGAGCGCCACCATCGACAGGGTATGCCCGAGCAGGTCGTGCAGGTCGCGGCCGATGCGCTCGCGCTCCGCCAGCGACGCCAGGCGCCGCACTTCGTCATGCGACAGGCGCAGCGCGGCGTCGCGCTCCATGCCCATGCGATCCACCACCACCAGCACGCCGACGATCGCGGTCACCGTGGGCATCCACACCAGCGCCTGCCACGGGTAGCCGATGTGCAGCGCATAGGCCATCAGCAGCGCATTGAGCGCCAGCAGTACCACTAGGTAACCTGCCAGCGGGCCGCCGCGCCGCGGTTGCAGCATCACGCAGCCGAACACGAAGTAGCTCAGCCCCGACGGGTACCAGGGCAGCAGCGCGAAGCACAGCGCCACCAGGCCAAGCGCGCAGGCGTAGGCCCTGCGTGGCGATTGCACCACCGTCAGGACGTAGAGCAGCACGAACAGCGGATACGACAACAGCGTCAGCCACGCCCACTGCGTGCTGTAGCCAAAGCTTCCGCCGGCGAAGGCGGGCGTGAGGAACACCCACACCGACCACACCATGTGCACCAGCGCCAGCCACGGCGACCGGCCCATGCGCTGGTCGAGCGCAGCAAGCGAGCCGGGCTGCGGCTGCAGCCAGCCGGGCAGGACAACGCGACGTGGAAGGTGGAACCCGCTCATCTGCATCGGTGCTCGATTGAAACCCCCGCCCCGCAGTCGAGGTCCCTGCCGTACGGCGCCCGGCTCATTCGGCCGCCGACAGCCGACGCTGCGCCAGCACGAAGCATGCGCCGGTCACGGCCGCCAGCGCCAGCACATGCAGCCAGGCAGCGCCGCCGCTGTCGTGGCCGACCACCTTCTGCGCCAGCTGGGCCAGGTGCCAGGCCGGCCAGACCGGCGCCATCCGCGCAATCCATTCCGGCAACATCGACAGCGGCAGCCACAGTCCGGCGAGGAAAGCCATCGGCAGGTACAGCGCATTGAGCAGGACCGGTGCCGCATTGCCGCCGACCAGGGTCCCGATCCACAGGCCGATCGCGGCAAAAGGCAGCACGCCCAGCACGTTCACCGCGAGCAGGCCTGCCCACTGCGCAGGCGCGAGCGAAACACCGGCCAGCGTCACCGCCAGCAGCGCCAGCACGATGCTGATGATCACCGCGAACAGCGCCGCCATCACCATCCTGGCCAGCAGCAGCGCGCCCGGCGGTGTGGGCAGGGCGCGGCGCAGTCGCAGGTAGCCGCGTTCGCGGTCCATGGCGATGGTGACGCCGAACCCGAACATCGCCGCGCCGATCACCCCGAACACGCCATAGCTGGCCAGCAGATACTCGGCGGCCGCCTGGTTGCCGCGGTTGAGCAGCACGCCGAACAGCACGTAGAACAGCGCCGGAAACACGATGACGGGCACGCAGTACGCGGGCTCGCGCAGCATCCGCAGCAGTTCGCATCGGATCTCGAACAGGTAGGGGCGCCACGGCGCCTGCGTGCGCGGGTGGGAGATGGCGTTCATGCGGCCTCCGCCTGGTCGGGCCTGGTCAGGGCGAGGAAGGCGTCGGCCAGGCCGGCGCGGCGGATCTCGAGATCGCGCAGCCCGGGGTCGGCCTCCAGCAGCTGGCGCACCACCGGTTCGGCCGGCTCGGCCACGATGCGGAGTGCCCCGCCTTCGCGCAGCGCCTGGCGCACGCCCGGCCATTGCGCCACCCGGGACGGCGCGAGCGTGGACACGCAGTGGATGCGGCGCAGCGACACCCGCGCGCGGATCTCGTCCACGCTGCCTTCGGCAAGCAGGCGGCCGGCGTCGATGACCGCCACGCGGTCCGACAACGCCTCGGCTTCCTCCAGATAATGCGTGGTCAGCAGCACCGCGCAGCCCTCGTCGACCTGCTGCCGCACGGAGGCCCACAGCGCCTGGCGCGCGCCGATGTCCAGGCCGGTGGTGGGCTCGTCGAGGAACAGCAGTCGCGGCCGTCCGCAGATGGCCAGGGCGAACTGCAGGCGGCGCTGCTGGCCGCCCGACAGTGCGCCATAGCGCCGGCCGAGCAGCCCCTCCAGCCCTGCGAAGGCCACGCACTCGTCCACGCTGCGCGGCTGCGGGTAGCCGCTGCGCACCAGAGCCAGCACCTCGCCGACGCGCAGGCGTTCGGGAATGCCGGCCGACTGCAGCATCGTGCCGCATTGGCGTCGAACCGCAGCCGTGCCCGGCATGTCGCCGAGCACGCGCACCTCGCCGGCATCGGCCTTGAGCAGGCCCAGCAGCAGGCCGACCGCCGTGCTCTTGCCGGCCCCATTTGCACCGAGCAGCGAGGTGACCTGGCCGGCATGCAGCGACAGGTCGAGTCCGTCGAGCGCGATCTGGTCGCCGTAGCGTTTGCTGGCGCCGCGCAGTGCGGCGAGTGGTGTTGCAGTTGCCATGGGCGCACTCTCGGGACATGGGGCCGGAGTGGAGTCTGTCGGCCCGGCCCCGGGTGTGACATCGCCTGCCGTCAGCCGAAGCATGTGACAGCTGTCAGCAGCCGCCGCCGGCCGCGGCAGGTAGTCTGGCCGCCGTTGCTCGCGATCACTGGGTCACAATGGCCGCTGGCCTCCGTCCTGTCCTTCGATGAATACCAACGCCGACCTGCTCAACCAGCTCCGCATCGACCGCTCGCCCGGCCCGCCGCCCTCGCGCAAGGGGCTGTGGATCGCGGTGGCTTCGGTCGTCGTCATTGCCCTGCTCGCCCTCGCCGGCTGGTGGTTGTTCGCCCGCGAGCGCGCGCTGCCGGTGCAGACCGCGACGGCGGTGTCGCTCGCCGCGGGCAGTGCACCTGCTTCGGTGCTCGATGCCTCGGGCTACGTGGTGGCCAGGCGCATGGCCACGGTGTCGTCCAAGATCACCGGACGCGTGCGCGAGGTGCGGATCGAGGAGGGCATGCAGGTCGAGGAAGGGCAGGTGATGGCCACGCTTGATCCCATCGATGCCGATGCGCAGCGCGCGCTGTCCGCCTCGCAGCTGGGCGCGGCGCGCAGCGACATCGCGCGGGTGCAGGCGCAGCTGGCCGAAGCGGAGGCCAATGCGCGCCGCCTGGATGCACTGGTCGGCGAGCAGCTGGTATCGAAGGCGCAGCACGACCAGGCCGTCGCCGATCGCGACGCGCTGCGTGCGCAGCTGGACAGTGCGCGCCGCAACGCGAATGTCGCCGCTGACGGCCTGCGCATCGCCGAGATCGGCGTGGACAACACCGTGGTGCGCGCGCCGTTCTCGGGCGTGGTGATCGCCAAGGCCGCGCAGCCGGGCGAGATCGTGTCACCGCTGTCGGCCGGCGGCGGCTTCACCCGCACCGGCATCGGCACCATCGTCGACATGGATTCGCTGGAGATCGAAGTCGATGTGGGCGAGGCCTACATCGGCCGGGTGCAGCCGAAGATGCCGGTCGAGGCCACGCTCAGCTCCTATCCGGACTGGAAGATCCCGGCCGAGGTCATCGCCATCATCCCCACCGCCGATCGCGGCAAGGCCACGGTCAAGGTGCGCGTGGCGCTGAAGGAAAAGGATGCGCGGATCGTGCCGGACATGGGCGTGACCGTGAGCTTCCTGGAAAAGGAGGCCGAGGCCGGCAGCGAGCCCAGGCGCGGCGTGCGCGTGCCGGATGCGGCGGTGGTGCAGCGCAATGGCGCGGCCGCGGTGTTCGTGGTGGGCGCGGACAACATCGTCGAGCTGCGCAAGGTCGAGGCGGGTGGCAAGGCGGGCGAGGACCGCGAGGTCGTCTCGGGCCTGGCCCCGGGCGAGACGGTGGTGGTCGATCCACCGGCGGAGCTGGCCGATGGCGCGGCGGTTTCGACGGGTAAGGAATGAAGCACGGCAACGCCAAACGTAACTCTTGGCGTCCGCTGCCAGTTCGGGCTTCTGTTGTTGTTTCGCGTTCCTGTTGTCACTTGAGTTTCTGTTGTCATCTCGAGCGCAGCGAGAGATGACAAAAACGACTTTCGATCCTGCGGTTGCTCCACGTGACAAACCCGCGCGATGCGGCGAACCACTCTGCATCGCATGACCTTCGCCGGGGCATCCCGGCCACGACACCACAGCGAGGCAAGCCATGGCATCCCTGGTATCGATCCGCAGCCTGACCAAGACCTACCAGCGTGGCCCGGAAAAGGTGGAGGTGCTGCACGGCATCGACCTGGACATCGAACAGGGCGACTTCGTTGCGCTGATGGGCCCGTCCGGCTCCGGCAAGACCACCCTGCTGAACCTCATTGGCGGGCTGGATTCGCCCAGCGCGGGCAGCATCGAGGTCGACGGCCAGCGCATCGACCAGCTTGGCGGTGGCAAGCTCTCGCACTGGCGCAGCCAGAACGTCGGCTACGTCTTCCAGTTCTACAACCTGATGCCGGCGCTGAGCGCGCAGAAAAACGTCGAACTGCCGCTGCTGCTGACCAGTCTCGGCGGCGCGCAGCGCAAGCGCAATGCGCAGATCGCGCTGCAGCTGGTGGGCCTGTCCGACCGGGTCTCGCACAAGCCAGGCGAGCTCTCGGGCGGGCAACAGCAGCGCGTGGCGATCGCGCGCGCGATCGTGTCCGACCCCAAGCTGCTGATCTGCGACGAGCCCACCGGCGATCTCGACCGCCAGTCGGCCGAAGACATCCTCGGCCTGCTGCAGACGCTCAACCGCGAGCACGGCAAGACCATCGTGATGGTCACCCACGATCCGAAGGCGGCCGAATACGCCAGCCACACCCTGCATCTGGACAAGGGCAGCCTGGTCGAAAGCCAGGCACACGCGGCATGAACTTCCGTCATCCCGAGCTCTTCGGCTGCGCTCAGGACAGGCTCCGCGAGGGATCTGCTTCTGCCTTTCCGACGGCGGGGGAAAGAAGGTCCCTCGCTTTGCTCGGGACGACATGTGGAAAGGGAGTCGAGCGATGAAATACTTCCACCTGATCTGGGCCGCGCTGTTCCGGCGCAAGGGCCGCACCTTCCTGACGCTGGCCTCGATCCTCGCCGCGTTCCTGCTGTTCGGCATGCTCGACGGCATCCGCTCCACGTTCGCCCAGCTGGGCCAGAACGCGGACGGCGCGCAGCGGCTGCAGACGGCATCGAAGCTGTCGATCGTCGAAACCCTGCCGTTGTCGCTGGAGTCGCGCATCCGCCAGGTCGACAACATCGAGGCGGTGACCTGGGCCAACTGGTTCGGCGGGGCGTACCAGAACCCGCGCAACCAGCTGTTCACCTTCGCGGTGGCGCCCAATTACCTCGACCTCTATCCCGAGACCGAGGTCGAGCCTGCGCAGCTGGAGAAGTGGAAGGCCACGCGCAACGGCATCCTGGTCGGGCGGCAGATGATGACGCGCTTCGGCTGGGAAGTCGGGCAGACCATCCCGCTGCAGTCGACGATCTTCCCCAACAGTGACGGCACCCTCAACTGGGCGTTCGAGATCGCCGGCGTGCTCAAGGCGCGCGACGAGAAGAGCGCCGGCTTCACCGAGGCGCTGATCCTGATGCACTACGGGTACTTCGAGGAGGCCACGCCCTACGTCGACGACAACGTGGGCTGGTACATCAGCCGCGTGTCCGACGTGAACCGGAGCGACGCGGCGGCCAAGGCCATCGACGCGCTGTCGGCCAACTCGCCGCACGAAACCAAGACCATGAACGAGCAGGCCGCGTTCGCGGCCCAGCTCAAGCAGATGGCGGACATCGGCCTGATCGTGGGTTCGATCATGGGCGCGGTGTTCTTCACCCTGCTGCTGCTGACCGGCAACACCATGGCCCAGGCGGTGCGCGAACGCACCTCCGAGCTGGCGGTGCTCAAGACCATCGGTTTCAGCAGTTCCAGCGTGCTGGGCATGGTGCTGGCCGAGTCGGTGCTGCTGGTGCTGATCGGCGGCACGCTCGGGCTCGGCCTCGCCGCGGTGCTGGGTCCGGTCGTGGGCGCGGCCAGCAAGGGCGCCATCAACCTGCCGCCGATCGGCTGGGAAAGCTGGATGCTGGGACTGGGGCTGATGGTGGTGATCGGCCTGCTGGTGGGTGCGCTGCCTGCGCTGCGGGCGATGCGCCTGAACATCGTCGATGCACTGGCCGGCCGCTGAGAGGAGACAGACCATGTCATTCATCCGATCCTTCCTGCGCGGCAGCCTGGTCTTCGGCCTGCTCGCGATCTTCCTCGCCGCCTGGATCCTGCTGCCCTGGCAGGCGCTGCTCGGCGCTGCGGTGCTGTTTGCGCTGTGGATGGCCTTCACCCGAACCGGCCGCCAGGCCGCGTCGGTCACCTGGGTGGGCGTCGCCACCCTGCGCCAGCGGCTGGGCGCATCGTCGGTGGTCGTGGTCGGCATCGCCGGCGTGGTCGGGGTGCTGGTCGCGCTGCTGGCGATGGCCGAGGGCTACCGGCACACGGTCAACAGCAGCGGCAGCGAGGACACCGCGATCGTGCTGCGCGGCGGCTCGTCGGCGGAGTTGATGTCGGTGATCTCGCGCGACGCGATCAGCGCCATCGAGCGCGCGCCGGAAATCGCGCGCGACGCCGAGGGCCGCCCGCTGGCCTCGCCCGAGCTCGTGGTCTCGGCCAACGTGCCGCGCCGGGACGGCGAGGACGGCAGTGTGACGCTGCGCGGCGTCGGCGCGATGGCCTTCGCGGTACGGCCCAACCTGCGGCTGGTGGAGGGCCGCAGGTTCGAGACCGGACGTCGCGAGCTGGTGGTCGGCACCGGTGCGCAGCGCCAGTTCGCGGGGCTCGATCCGGGCAGCCAGGTGCAGCTCGGCAACCAGGCCTGGACCGTGGTTGGCGTATTCGAATCCGGCGACGCGATGTCCTCGGAAATGTGGGCCGACGCCGAAGTGGTGGCGTCGACCTATCGCCGAGGCAGCAGTCGCGCCTCGGTCTTCGCCAAGCTGACCGACCCCGGCGCCTTCAACGCTTTCAAGGCCACCCTGGCGGCGGATCCGCGCCTGCAGGTGGAGGCCGACACCACCGCCGCCTACTTCGCCAAGCAGTCCGAAGGACTGACCAAGGTGCTGCGCATCATCGGTATCGTGGTCGGTTCGATCATGGCGATCGGCGCGGTGTTCGGTGCGCTCAATACCATGTTCGCCACCGTGGCATCGCGCGCGCGGGAGATCGCGACCCTGCGCGCGATCGGCTTCCGCGGCATGCCGGTGGTGGTGGCGGTGCTGCTGGAGACCATGCTGCTGGCCCTGCTTGGCGGCCTGCTCGGCGGCGTGCTGGCCTGGCTGGTGTTCAACGGCTATACCGCGTCGACCATCGCAGGCGGCGTGGCCACCCTGAGCTTCGAGTTCCGGGTGTCGGCCGGGCTGCTGTGGGAGGGTCTGAAGTGGGCGCTTGCGATTGGCTTCGTCGGCGGCCTGTTCCCGGCGCTGCGCGCGGCCACGCTTCCGGTGACGGACGCGCTGCGGGCGATGTAGGGCTGCTTTGCTCCCTCCCCCGCAGGCGGGGGAGGGAGCCAAAGCGGGATCGGCGCCGGACTAGCCCAGCACACCCGCCTCTCGCAGCGCGGTTTCCACCGCCGGCCGGTTCGCTGCATCGAGTTCGGTCATCGGCAGGCGCAGCGCGCCGCCGCAGCGGCCCAGGCGCGACAGCGCCCACTTCACCGGGATCGGATTGGCCTCGATGAACAGCTGCCGGTGCAGCGGCAGCAGGCGCAGCTGGATCTGCATCGCGCGTGCCACGTCGCCGGCCAGCGCGGCGACGCACAGTTCGTGCATCAGGCCCGGCGCGACGTTGGCGGTGACGCTGACGTTGCCGTCGCCGCCGCACAGCATCAGCGCGACCGCGGTGGCGTCATCGCCCGAATACACGCGGAAGCCCTCGGGCCGGTCACGCACCAGCCATTGCGCGCGCTCGATGTTGCCGGTGGCTTCCTTGATGCCGGCGATGCCCGGCACCTGCGCAAGGCGCAGCACCGTCTCGTGCTGCATGTCTGCGGCGGAGCGGCCGGGCACGTTGTAGAGCACGATCGGCAGCTCGCCGGTGGCCTCGGCGATGGCGCGGAAGTGCAGGTACATGCCTTCCTGCCCGGGCTTGTTGTAGTAGGGCACCACCTGCAGCTGGCTGTCGGCGCCGACCGCGCGCGCGAACTGCGCCAGCGCGATCGCCTCGCGCGTGGAGTTGCCGCCGCAGCCGGCCATCACCGGCACGCGGCCGGCCGCCTGCTCGACGGTCACGCGGATGATCTCGCAGTGCTCGTCCACGTCGACCGTCGGCGATTCGCCGGTGGTGCCGACCACGCCGATGCAGTCGGTGCCCTGTTCGACATGCCAGTCGACCAGCGCGCGCAGCGCGTCGTAGTCGACGCTGCCGTCGTCGTGCATGGGCGTGACGAGCGCGACGATGCTGCCGCGGGGAAGGACGTGCGAGGGAGTCATGGGCCTGAGCGCTGCGTGGGGTGAACCGGCGATTCTAATGCTGAACGCAGGCCGCGCTGTCATCACCCTGTCATACGGGCGCGGTAGATGGCGGCGCGCGGCGACCCTAACCTTTGCAACCGTTTCCCTGCGAAGGAGTCGCGATGCGCCGCCTGTTCCTGCTCTGCCTGTGTGGCTGCGTCCTGCTGCTTGTCGGCTTTGCTTCGCCCGACGGCGCTCGTGCACTGGGCGCGCAGCTGGTGGCGCCCGGCGCGACGTCGCCGCTGCTGCCGGTGCAGCGCATCGACGAGGCGCTGGCGCGGCTGCCGCATCGCGAAGGTTTCGTGCGCAACGCAGATGGCGTGCCGCTGTTCTGGCGCGCGCTCGATCCGGGCGATTACCGGCTCGATTACGCCTACAGCGCCGGCGACACCCAGCACATGGATTTCGAGCTGGATTTCTCCACGCCGCAGGCCGCGACCGCGCCACGCGGCACCGTGCTGCTGCTGCACGGCTGGATGATGGACGGCGGCTCGCTGCTGCCCTGGTCGCTGCAGCTGGCGCAGGCCGGCTATCGCACGATCAGCCTGGACCTGCGCAACCACGGTCGCTCCGGCACCGCCCCCTCGGGCTACGGCCTGCGCGAGGCGCGCGACGTGGCCGACGTAGTGGCGGCGCTGCGCGCGCGCGGCGAGATCGTCGGCCCGCTGCACCTGATGGGCGTGTCGTATGGCGCGGCGACTGCGATCTTCGGCGCGCGCGAGCTGGGCGCGCAGGTCGCGACCGTGGTGGCGCTGGAATCGTTCGACAACGCGGCCGGTGCGATCCGCGACATGGTGCCGCACATGCTGCACAAGGCGCCGGAGACGTTCGCCCAGCAGTTCAGCCATCGCTGGCTGCGCTGGCAGCTGGACGACGCGGCGCTGGAGCGTGCGATCGACAGCGCCGGGCAGACCCTGGAGCTGTCGCTGGATCGCGTCGATGTCGGCGCTGCGCTGGCCGCCGTGCCGGCCTGCGTGCTGCTGCTGCATGGCAGCGACGATGCCCACGTGCCGGTCGCGCATGGCCGTGCGCTGGCCGAGGCCGCGCCGCGCGCGCACTACATCGAGGTGCCCGGCGAGGACCACATCAGCCTGCCGATGCGCCTGGACCTGCTGGCGCCGACGGTGATCGACTGGCTCGACAACGCCAGCCCGCATCGCTTCTGCCCGCCGCCACTGGCGCTCGCCGGGCCGGCGTTCGCACATGCGTCCTGACGCAAAGGCCCGGACGTAGACCGGGCGCCTACGCCTGCTGCGCGACGATCCGCCGGCGCGCGGAGCGCACGCCGTCGATGGCGAAGATCGCAAGCCCGGCCCAGATGAAGGCGAAGCCTGCGGCACGATCGATGCCAAACGCCTCGCCGAAGAAGAACACGCCCAGCAGCAGCTGAATCGTCGGCCCCAGGTACTGCAGCAGGCCGACCACGCTCAGCGGCACGCGCCGCACCGCATAGGCGAAGAAGATCAGCGGGATCGCGGTCAGCGCGCCGCCCAGCACCAGCAGCACGTCGGTCCAGCCGCCCCAGCGCAGCGAGAAGAAACCGCCGTTGCCGCCGAGTTCGATCCAGGCCAGCAGCGCCAGCGCCGGCACGAACACGAACATGTTCTCGACCCCGAGCCCGCGCACCGCCTCGACCGCGGCGAACTTGCGGATCACGCCATACAGCGCGAACGAGCCTGCCAGGCACAGCGCGATCCACGGAAAGCGGCCGTAGCCTGCGGTCAGCCAGGCCACCCCGCCGCCGGCCAGCGCCACCGCGATCCACTGCGCGCGCGACAGCCGCTCGCGCAGGAACACCACGCCGATCAGCACGTTGAGCAGCGGATTGATGAAGTAGCCCAGGCTGGCCTCGATCACGTGCCCGCTGTTGACCGCCCACACGTACAGGCCCCAGTTGAACGCGATCAGCGTGCCCGACAGCGCCAGCATGCCCGCCAGCCGCGGCTGCACGATCACCGCGCGCAGCCAGCCTCGGCCCTCGCGCAACGTCAGCCACGCAGCGACCAGCACCGCGCACCACACCGCGCGGTGCAGCACGATCTGCAGCGACGGCACCTCGCGCAGCAGGTGCCAGTACAGCGGCATCAGCCCCCAGATCACGAAGGCGGCCACCGCGATCCACAGGCCGCGGCGGTCCAGCACAGCCGGACTCATGCCTTCGCGCCTGCGGGCGGCACGGTGGGAGCCGGCCTGCGCGACCTCGCCAGCGTGATCGCGACCACGCCCAGCAGCACGACGCCCATCGCGCCGATGTCCTGCGCGCCGAAGCGCTCGCCGGCCAGCCACGCGCCCAGCAGTACCGCGATCACCGGATTGACGTAGGCATAGCTGCCGGCCAGCGCCGGGCGCACGTGGTGCAGCAGCCAGATGTAGGCGCTGAAGCCGACCAGCGAACCGATGCTGGCCAGGTAGCCGACCGAAAGCAGGCCGCGCGCGTCAGGCCAGCCGTCAAAGCGCTCACCCAGCGCCAACCCGACCACCAGCATCACCACGCCGCCGCACAGCATCTGCGCGGCCGCGCCCATGAACGGGCTGGGCAGGTCGCGCCCGCGGCTCCAGACCGAGCCGTAGGCCCAGGCCACCGCCGCCACCAGCAGCGCCACCAGCCCGCCGGGCGTGGCGCTCAGGCTGCTGCCGGCATTGAGCCAGGCCACGCCGGCAAAGCCGATCGCCAGGCCCAGCCATTCCACCCGCCGGGGCCGCTCGCCGCGCAGCGCCGCGAACAGCGCCATCCACAGCGGCATCGAGGCGACCGCCACCGCGGCCAGGCCTGAGGACACGGTCTGCTCGGCCACGCACACCAGGCCATTGCCCACCGCAAGCAGCAGCACGCCGACGAAGGCCGCGTTGCGCCACTGCATGCGGGTTGGTGCGGGCATGCCGCGCAGGCGCAGCACCGTGTACAGGAACGAACCCGCGATCACGAAGCGCACGCCGCCCATCAACAGCGGCGGCCAGCCGCCTTCCAGCGCAAAACGGATGGCGAGATAGGTCGAACCCCAGACCAGGTACACCGCCGAAAGCGCCAGGACGATGGCGAGCGGTGACGCGGACGCGGGGCCGGCCGGTGCAGGGGAAGCGCGCATCGGGAACCGGGGGGAGAGTGGGGTGCCGCGTGCATGCGGCGGATGGGCATTCTACGGCGCGACGCCGTTCCGGCGATGGAACACGGTGCCTGTGGTGATGCTGCGCGGTGGCAGCGGGTGCAGGGCTGCATGAACCCCCAGCGCCGCCTCACATCACCAGCGCAGCCCGCAGCGTCACCGCATCGTCCCACTGGTCGCGACCGCGCAGCGGCACCAGTTCGACCAGCACGTCCGCACCGATCACCTGCGCGCCCTGCCGGCGCAGCAGTGCGGTGGCCGCGCGCAGGGTACCGCCGGTGGCAAGCACGTCGTCGACCACCAGTACGCGCGTACCCGGCGGCACCGCGTCGACGTGGACCTCGAGCCGGTCGCTGCCGTATTCCAGACGATAGCCTTCCGACAGCGTCCGCCCGGGCAGCTTGCCCGGCTTGCGCACCGGCACGAAGCCGCAGCCGAGTTCAAGCGCCAGCGCCGCGCCGAGGATGAAGCCGCGTGATTCGATGCCCGCCACCGCATCGGGCGGCGCGTTGCGCCAGGGCGCCGCCATCGCCGCCACCGCCGCGGCGAACGCGCGCGCATCGGCCAGCACCGGGGTGATGTCCCTGAACGTGATGCCGGGCTTGGGGAAGTCGGGCACGTCGCGGATCAGGTGGGACCAGTCAGACACGTTCGCGTTCCTGCAACAGGTGGACCCGCATGCTAACGCCAGTGCCGCAGCCTTCGCGCTATCGTGGCCGCCCTTGATCCGAAGGAGCGCGCCATGCGCCTGCTGCCGACCCTGCTCCTGCTGCTGTCCGCCGCTGCCGCTGGCGCGGCCACGCCCACATCCACGTCCTACGGCAAGGCGCTCCCGGCTGGCGACGCCGTGCCAGTCTCGCAGGCGATCAACGCCTTCGACGCCCACGCCGAGCGCCCGCAGCACTTCAGCGGGCGCATCACCGAGGTCTGCCAGGCCAAGGGCTGCTGGATGATGCTCGAGGATGACGGCAAGGCCGCCCGCGTGATGTTCGGCCAGCACGATTTCCACATCCCCGGGGACACCACCGGCACGGCCGTGGTGCACGGCGTGCTGACCCGCAAGCAGCTCACGCCCGAGCAGGTCGAACACCTGGGCGCCGACAGCGCCAGCGGCGTCGCCGTCGATCCGGTGGAATACCGCATCACCGCCGACGGCATCGAAATCGCGTCCTGAGTTGTGGCGCGGCACGCGCCGCACAATATGGACGCATCCCGCCCCGCGTTGAACCCTTCCCCCGCCCGCGGGGGAAGGGCAGGGATGGGGGCGGGCCGGTCGCGATGGATCCTGGCGCGCGCGATCCCCGCACTCCTTGCCTTGGCGCTGGCCATGCCCCAGGCCGAGGCGCGCACCGTCTACCGCTGTGTGCGCGAGGGCACCGTCAGCCTCGCCACGGCGCCCGAGCCGGGCTCCAAATGCGAGGCCCGGCAGATCGACGACAACGCAGTGCAGACGCCCAACCTGTGGGGTTCGATGGGCGTGTTCAGCGGCACGCTGTACGAGCGCGAGCAGGACGGCAAGCTCGTCTACAGCACGCGCAACCTGCCCGGCTCACGCGTCTACCTGCGATTCACCGCTGTCACGCCGCCGGGCGAGCCCGCGCATGAAGGCCTCGGCCGCGTCGGCGAGCCGCAGCTGGCGCCGTTCGCCGTCGAGTTCAAGGCCGCCGCCAAGGCCACCGGCGTGGAGGATGCGTGGCTGCGCGCGGTGGCGCATGCCGAGAGTGGATTCGATGCCGAGGCGCTTTCGCCCAAGGGCGCGCAGGGCGTGATGCAGCTGATGCCCGAAACCGCGGCCGAATATGGCGTGGCCGATCCCTTCGATGCCGCGCAGTCGATCCGCGCCGGCGCGCGCCACCTGCGCAGCCTGATGCGCCGCTATCGCGACGACCGCACGCTCGTGCTTGCCGCCTACAACGCCGGCATCGGCGCGGTGCAGCGCCACGGTGGCGTGCCGCCGTATGCGGAAACGCAGTCCTACATCGTCAAGGTCCAGGCCCTGCACGCACGCTATCGCGAGGCGATGGGCATCCGTCCGCAGCGGCCGGCGCAATAGCCGGCCGCAAACGCGATCAAAAACCCTCAGCCCTTCGGCGTCAGCCGCAGCAGGCGTCCGTCCTTGCCGTCCTCGATCACCCACAGCGCGCCGTCCGGGCCCTGGCGCACGCCGCGGATGCGCGCACCCATGGCATAGCGCTCGGCCTCGCGCGCAGCCTCTCCGTCGAACTCGATGCGCACCAGCGACTGCGACGACAGCCCACCGGCGAATGCATTGCCCTGAAACGAAGGGAACAGCTCGCCCGAATAGAACACCAGGCTCGAAGGCGAGATCACCGGCGTCCAGGTGATCGCGGGCGCGTTGAATTCCGGGCGCGTGTCGTGGTCGGGGATCGGGCGGCCGTCATAGTGGTCGCCGTTGGAGACAATCGGGTAGCCGTAGTTGGCGCCGCGCTCGACCCGGTTGAGCTCGTCGCCGCCCTTCGGGCCCATCTCGATGTCCCAGGGCTGGCCGCTGGCGTCGAAGGCCAGACCCAGCGGGTTGCGGTGGCCCAGCGACCACACCTGCGCGGCAACCTCGCCCTGTCCGGCGAAGGGATTGTCGGATGGCGCGCTGCCGTCGTCCTCCAGGCGCAGCACCTTGCCCATGCTGGACTGCATGTCCTGCGCAGGATCGAACTTCTGCCGGTCGCCCGAGGAGATCCACAGCTTGCCGTCGTGGAACACGATGCGGTGCGCGTAGTGTCCGCCGCCGGTGACCTTGGGCACCTGGCGCCAGATCACCTCGAGGCCTTCGAGGCTGCCGCCGCCGGCCTCGTCGGTCACCAGCCGCGCACGCGCGACCGCGGCGCCGGCGGTGTCGCCGTCGCCCTTCTCGGCGTAGCTGACGTAGACCAGGCCGTTGTCGGCGAACTGCGGATGCGGCACCACGTCGCCGAAGCCGCCCTGGCCGCCGTAGACCACCTCGGGCACGCCGCCGATGTCGCCGGCGCGGCCGCTGGCCACGTCCACCAGCTTCAACGCGCCGGGCCGTTCGCTGACCAGCAGGCGACCGTCGGGCAGGAAGGACAGCGCCCAGGGTTCGTTGAACGAGGCGATGGTCTGGGCGGTGAACGGCCCGATCTCGCGGGACTCGCGGGGGGCGGCATCCGCCACCTGTGCCGCGCCCGCCGTGGCCTCGACCGATGTTGCAGGTGCGTTGCCGTTGCCGGCACCGCAGGCGGCGAGCAGCGCCATGGAGAGCAGGGTGGTGGTCAATGCGGGTCGATGCATCGGAGGCTCCTGGCCGTGAATTCGGGTCGGGGCATGATAGCGCCCGTGCGGCCAAGGCCTGCGCTGGACGGCATGTCCTGCGCGCGGCTGATCGACCTGAACGCCTGCCCGCGGCAAACGTCCTCTTAACTCCGTCCATGCATCGGTCTTCATGGCGCGCGGGCAAGGTGTGCCCCGTGCGGAAGCGGTCGTCATCGACGTGCAGCCCCGCGCCACACTTCGATTCCCCCACGGAGATATAGCGAATGAAGAATGCACGCAAACCCCTGTCCGCGCTGATCGCGCTGGGCGCCGCCCTCGCCATCCCGGCCGCCTTTGCCCAGGACGCGACGGCACCGACCACGCAGGCGCCGCCGACCGATCCGACCCAGTCCACCGCGCCCGCCGCCGAGCAGAAGCCGCTGACCTGGGCCGACCTCGACGTCGACGGTAACGGCACCCTCAGCCAGACCGAGGCCGGCGGCCTGCAGTCGCTCTCGCAGGTGTTCGGCGACGCCGATTCCGACGCCAACGGTGAACTGACGCCGGACGAGTACAAGGCCTTCGTCGCCCGCAACAACGCGGCACAGCCGGAGGCGTCGGGCGGCACCGACTGACGCATCGGCCATTCCGTCCGCATTGACGGACCTGCATCGGCGTCCTCCGGGCCGCCGATGTCTTTTGCGCGGACATATACTGCCGCCATGACAGTGATCGACATGGTCGGCTTCGACGCCGACGACACCCTGTGGCGCAGCGAGGACTACTTCCACGCCGCGCAGGAAGAATTCGAACGCATCGTCGGGCGTCACGTCGACCTCGGCGACAGCAGCCTGCGCGATCGCCTGTATGCGGTGGAGAAGGGCAACATCGCGGTGTTCGGCTATGGCGTGAAGGGCATGGCGCTGTCCATGGTCGAGGCCGCGGTCGACATCACCGATGGCCGCATCCCCGCGCGCGACCTACACCGCATCGTGCAGATCGCCAAGGACATGCTGCGCCACCCCGTGGAGCTGCTGCCGGGCGTGCGCGAAGCTGTGGAGGCGGTCGCGGCCGAGCACGCCGTGGTGCTGATCACCAAGGGCGACCTGTTCCACCAGGAGGCGAAGGTGCGCGACAGCGGCCTGGCCGCGCTGTTCCGCCGCATCGAGATCGTCAGCGAGAAGGACGTGGACACCTACGCGCGCCTGCTCGATGAATTCGGGATTCCCGCCGACCGTTTCGTGATGGTGGGCAATTCGCTGCGATCGGACATCGTGCCGGTGCTGCGCCTTGGCGGCTGGGGCGTGCACGTGCCCTACCACCTGACCTGGGCGCACGAGAACGAAGCCGACGACGTCTCCGGCCACCCGCGCCTGCGCCAGGTGGCCAGCGCCGCGCAACTGCCGCAGGCGCTGCGCGAGCTCATTGCGTCCGCGGCGCCGACGGCACTCGCGGGCTGACATGGCGCGCCGCGTGCAAACGATCCGACTCGTCCTCGCTGCGACCCTGGCCTGCGCGCTGGCCTCAGGCGTGGCCGTCGCGCAGGAGGGCGCAGGTTCCGCGCAGGAGTCTTCCGACGAGGCGCTGGAAGCGGGTACCGGCGACGACTGGATCGACGCGCGGCTGCGCGACATGGATGCCTACGCGGCGCGTCATCGCGATGCCTTCATCGACGAGATCGTGCGCTACCTCGAAGCGCCGCGCCCGCTGCTGGACGAGGCGCTGACCGCGGGCGGCATGCGCCCGGGCGATGTCTATTACGCCTGCGCGCTCGCACGCGCCAGCGGACGCGCCTGCCGTACCCTGGTCGATGCCTGGCTCGACGCTGCCGGCGCCGGCTGGGAAAGCGTGGCCGAGCAGCTCGAGCTCGAGCTCGGTACCAAGCTGCATCCGCGAATCCGCGAGGATATCGGCGCAAGCTACAGGCGCTGGGCACGTCCGATCGACTGACCGGACCTGCGGGCGCTTGCAGGGCGGCTTCAGTGCGAAGCTTTGAGGCTGGGCTTGCAGGGCGAATGCGTGGCCGTAGCGGCGTGTCTACCTGATCGGCATGTCGCGGCTGAAGCCGCTCCTACAGGGGCGAACAGCGACGCGGCCGCGGTGATTGCGCAGCGGATGATCGAGAACTGCGTAACGGCCTCCGCGCGCCCGATCAATGAACTGGCGGCGGGTTGCGGGAGCGGGCGACGGAAAATGAACGGCCCAGCCGCACGTTCAGCGGCGCATTTCCCCTTGACGACGCCTGCACCTTGCGCGGCGTAGAACAAGCGGGCCGATCTCGCCGGCCGACAGAACTTCAAGACCCAGGCCCACATGGACACGCATACTTTTTCGCAAGACGGCGGGGACACCGGCGGCTTCCCGATTGCCTACGAACACGAAGACCCCGTTTCGCTCGAACTCTTCCGCGACCTGCTGCACCGTTGCCTCTCGATCGAAGACGACGTGCGCTTCTGGGATTACCTTGAGCAGGGCATCCGCACGATCGAGCGCGGCATGACGCCCGAGGCCATCGCGCGCTTCGAATATGCCGCCGACTACGTGCTGGTTTTCCACGGCATGCCCGGCTGGACATCGATGAAGCATCGCGAAAACACCAATCGCACGGCTGCCCCCTCCCTCGGGATCACCTGATCCGCCGCGCGACCCGGCACGGGCATGAGGTGGTCGGCGTGCGCTTCGACCGCCAGGCTTCTCGCGCCCTTGACGCCTGCGCTGCCTAAGGTGTCCGCCCCTGGATGCGACGGACGGATGCAGCGCATGATCGACGTGGCCATCGTGGGCGGCGGCCCCGCAGGGCTCACCGCCGCCGTCTACCTGCAGCGTTTCCACCGATCGTGCCTGGTGTTCGATGCAGGCCAAAGCCGCGCGCGCTGGATACCCGAAAGCAACAACTGCCCGGGCTTCCCGGGCGGCATCTCCGGTGACGAACTGCTGCGGCGGCTGCACAAGCAGGCCAATGACGCGGAGGTGCCGTTCGAGCCGATGCACGTGGAGAAGATCACACGTGAGCCGGGCGACGGGGGCGGCTTCACCCTGTACTCGGGCGAACGCACCTGGACCGCACGCATGGTCATGATCGCCACCGGCCTGCGCGACCGCCTGCCCGGAGAATGGGCCGAACAGGCGCTGGCCTGCGGCGCGCTGCGGTTGTGCCCGATCTGCGATGCGTTCGAGGTCAACGACCGCCACATCGGCGTGTTCGGCGACAGCGCCGACATCGGCGCGCACGCAAAGTTCCTGCGCACGTTCTCGGCCAACGTCTCGGCGTTGCCGCGCGACGGCGGCGATGGCGGCGAGGACGGCGCGGCTGCGCGCGCGGCCGGCGTGCGCTGGCTGGGCGGCGGCGAACTCGAGTTCGACGGTGCGCGTTGCCGCTATCGCAGCGACGCGGGCGCGGTCGAGTTCGACACGGTGTATTCCTTCCTCGGCTTCACCACCTCGGTACCGGCGGGCGGGCTCGCGATCACCCGCACACCCACGGGCGAGATCATCGTCGACTGCCACCAGCAGACCGATACGCCGGGCCTGTACGCCAT
Source organism: Luteimonas sp. A611 (assembly GCF_054072715.1). Taxonomy (NCBI): domain Bacteria; kingdom Pseudomonadati; phylum Pseudomonadota; class Gammaproteobacteria; order Lysobacterales; family Lysobacteraceae; genus Luteimonas; species Luteimonas sp. A611. The sequence continues at coordinate 2,735 of NZ_JBSVRP010000008.1, read as the reverse complement.
CGGCGACATCGTCGGCGGACTCAACCAGATCTCGGTGGCGGTCGGCCAGGCCGCTGCGGCCGCCACCCACGCGCACGGCGAACTTCCGCCCGTCCCGCGTGCGGCGGCAGTCGCATGAACCCGGACATCATCGGCTGGGTCGCGTCTGCGATCCTGCTTGCCACCCTCATCCGCCAGATCCGCAAGCAGGTCGCCGACGGCGGCGCCGGCGTCTCGCGCTGGCTGTTCATCGGCCAGATCCTGGCCTCGATCGGCTTCATCGCCTACAGCGTGATGCTGGGCAACTGGGTGTTCATCGTCACCAACACCTGCATCCTGATCACCGCGATCGTCGGCCAGTGCTTGCGACCCAAGCCGGCTTGATCCTGGACCCGCCGGTCCGGCCCTGTCGGCCGGTCAGGGGCGCGGGAGCTGGAGCAAGGCGCGCAGGCCGCGCTTGTCGAGCTTGTTCGCGCCGGTGCGCGGCAACTCGTCCAGGACCTGGATGCCGACCGGACGCTTGTACTTGACCAGCGACTGTTCGCACCACGCCAGCAGCGCGTCGACGTCGATCCTCTGTCCTTCGTGCGTGACCACGAACGCATACGGGCTCTCGCCCAGGCGATCATCGGCGATCGCGACCACGGCGACATCGCGCACCTGCGGATGCTGGCGCATGTGGTCCTCCACCTGTCGGGGATACACGTTGTAGCCACCGACGAGGATCATCTCCTTCCTGCGATCGACTAGGTACAGGTAGCCGTCTTCATCGGTGTAACCGATGTCGCCGGTATGCAGCCAGCCGTCCGGATCCAGGCCGCTCTCGGCGGCGTTTTCCTGCAGGCGGTAGCCGCGCATGACCTGCGGCCCGCGCACACAGGCCTCGCCCGTTTCGCCACTAGCGACCGTGCGCGCAGGATCGAGGATGTCGACCAGCTTGAGTTCGATCCCCGGCGCCGGATGACCCACCGACAGCGGACGCTGCGCGCGGGCGCGCCAGTTGAACACCAACGGTGCACCTTCGGACATGCCCCAGCCTTCGAGCAGCGGAGTGCCGACCCGGTCCATCCACGCCTCGCGCAGCGGCTGCGGGCAGGGCGCGCCGCCGGTGAGCGCCAGGGTCAGGTGGCCCAGGTCGGCCGAGGCGAATTCGGGCGAGGCCAGGAGGCCGGCGTAGATCGGCGCCGGCCCGCCTGCGAACACCGTGGCACGCTGGCGCGAGAGTTCCTGCAGCACCTGCTCGGGCTGGTAGCGCGGCAGCAGGATCAGGGTCGAGCGCAGGTAGATCGGCGCGAGCATCGCAAAGCCCAGGCCCCAGATGTGGAACAGCGGGGCCACGTCGAGCACGCGTTCGACGTCGTAGCGCAGCTCCCAGCCGGTGCAATGCGCGCGGATCGAGAACAGCAGTCCGGCATGGCTGTGCTCCACCGCCTTGGACAGACCGGTGCTGCCGCCGGTGAAGATCAGCAGGGCCGGGTCCTCGCCGGACAGGTCCGAGCACGCGGCGAGGATCGCCGCCGCCGGATCGGCGTGCGCATCGTCGAGGGCTTCTGCTGCATCCAGGAGAAACAGCGTCGCGCCGGCGGTATCGGCGGCCAGGTCGGCTGCCACCGCCGCGCTGGCGGCGTTGTGCACGATGATGTCGGGGGCCTGCGTGGCGAACAGCGTGGCGAGCTCGCTACGGCCATAGAAGGGATTGAGGGGCGTGTAGCGCATCCCCGCGATGAACGCGGCGAACGAACACACCAGGCACTCGGCACTGTTGGACAGCGGTGCGGCCACGATCGCGCCGCGCGGCAGGCGCTGCTGCAGCTGCGCGGCGAGCCGCACCGCGCGCTGTCCCAGTTCGCGGTAGCTCATCTCGCGCCCGCCGATGACCAGAGCGGTGCGCTCGGGCGCGCGGGCGACCGAATCGGCCAGCATCGCGGCCAGCGTCGGCGGCGCATGCAGGGCGGGGTTCACCTGCGCGATCTGGCGTGCCGCGACGGATGCTTGCATAGTCTCTCCACGGATCGGTGTACCGCAATATCGATATATCATATAACAAACACCCCGGAGGAATACGTGGCGGCCAAGAAGCAGGGCGGAAGGAAGGAAGTCGCGGACACGGGGCTGCTCGACGTTGTGGATGTCGGACCGGTCCAGGCGCACATCGGATTCAAGCTGCGGATGGCCCAGGTGGCCGTGTTCCGCAACTTCGTCCAGGCATTCCGCCCGTTCGACCTGCGGCCGGGGCACTATTCGGCCTTGAAGCTGGTGGCGACCAATCCGGGCATGCGGCAGCAGCGACTGGGCGAAACGCTGGAGATCAAGCGACCCAACCTCGTGCTGCTGGTGGCCGAGCTGAAGAAGCGCGGATGGCTTGAGCGCCGTCGCAGCCGTATCGACAAGCGCTCCTATGCGCTGCATCTGACGGCCAAGGGCGAGGCCCTGGTCGAGTCGGCGGACGCCGCGCACGAGGTCCACGAGGCGCGCTTGCGGACCCTGCTGGGCAACGATCTGCGGCGCTTCTGCCAGGCCCTGGACAGGATCCGCACCGAGCTGTCCACCGACTGAGCGTCCGCATCGCCGCCATCCCGCCGGCCACTCCCGCCGGCGCGCGACGCTGGCGGGGCCTGGCGTCCGCCCCGTCATCGCGCTGCCGCCCCGCCATCGCGCGCCGGGCGCCGCCTCGCCGCCTCGCCGCCTCGCCGCCTCGCCGCCCGGCCGCCCGGCCGCCCGGCCGCCCGGCCGCCGCCGCCGCCGCCGCCGCCGCC
>NZ_JBSVRP010000007.1:0-48523 GCF_054072715.1 Luteimonas sp. A611 | reverse complement strand
CGGGGCGGGGGTTGCGGAAAGCAGCGCATGGATGCGCTGCGGCGGCGAGTCAGCCATGGATGGCTGACCGAGCCGAGGAGCAACCCCCGGCTCGCAATGACCGCCACCACAGGCACGAATCCAACCCGCTTCTTCGATGGCCGGAGCCCGGATCGCCCAGCCCGTCTACTTCTGGTCCGCCTCGCCCACTGCCGCCTCCAGCGGCACGCCGTTGGCCTTCAGCCACTCGACCACGGCCTTGCGCTCGGCCAGGGCGCGATCATTGAGGATGGCGCGGTTGTAGCCGAAGTAGTACGGCTGGAACGTGGTGCCGCCCGAGTTCGCGGCAAGCGGGGAGGCGCCCTTGGCGAGCAGCGCCAGGATCGCGCCGCCGTTGTTGGTGCGCGCGGCCACGTGCAGCGGCGTGTCGCCGTTGCGGTCGGCGATGTCGGGATCGGCGCCCGCTTCAAGCAGGACACGATACTGACCGGCATCGGGGGACAGCAGCGCCTGCACCAGCGGTGTGGCGCCGGTGTTTGGATTGCGCGCGTTGGCGTCGCCGCCGTGATCGAGCACCAGCTGCAGCAGTTCGGCTTTGCCCGAGAACGCCGCCGCGTGAACGGGCGTCTCGCCGCGCGGATCGACGCGATTGGGGTCCGCGCCGCCCGCAAGCAGCGCTTCCACGCTGGCTGTGCGGCCCTGCCGGATTGCCGACATCAGCAGGGTGCTGCCGTCGCTGCCCGGCGCGTCGGCGTCGATGCGTTCGAGCTGGCGGCGGATCTCGGCGGCGTCACCGCGGTCGACGGCATCGGCCAGCGGGCTCAGTTCGGAACTGGAGAAGGCATCGTTGCTCATGGACGGCCGGGCGCACCCTGCGGCAAGGCATAGGAAGAGCGCGGACGCGATCGCGGAAGAGCGGCGCATGCGCGGCATTGGAAACGCGATCATAGCGCCGCGCAAGCGGCCGACCGGTGCATGTGGCTATCGGCCAAACAGCCCGCCGACGAAACCGGCGAAGTCCCTGCCGGCATCGGCTGCGCCCTGCGCGACCCAGCCTGCGCCATCGGCGAGGGATTCGACTGCCTGTCCGCCGGCGTCGGCCACGAACTCGACCGCGTCGCCGCCGCCATCGACCGCGCCCGACAGCAGATTGCCGGCCCAGCCATCGACGCGCGCGTCGATCTCCGCCGCCAGCGTGTCGGCATAGCCGTCCACGGTGTCGCCGGCCGAATTCCAGGCCCCTTCGGCGAAGTCGCCGACCAGGCTCGCTCCGCCCTGCACGTAACGGCCGTTGGCGAACTCGTTGCCCACCACCGCCTCGATGTCGCTGGCGAAGTCATGCACGTTGCGCGCGTAGTCGTCCTTGGCTGCGTCCGGCAGCAGGTTCTGCAGGTCGCGGCCGAGGTTGGACGGGTTCTCGTACCCCGCCTGCCAGGGCTGGTGTTCGACCATGCCCGCGGTCAGCGCGTTGGGGCTGTGGCTGATCGCGCTGTAGGCGAGATTGCCCGCCAGGTTCGTGCTGCCGGTGATGACGCCGGTGACCGGATTGAGCGCCACGAATGGCGTGTGTCGTGCGGTCTCGACGCCGGCATTGAGCAGGGCCAACTGCTCGGGGGTCATCCCCTCGAGCTCCATCGGCCCGTACTGGTTGAACATGTCGTGCGCGTCCGCAGCGGCCGGCTTCACCACGATCTGCGTGCCCAGCGCGTCCGGTGCGAGCACACCGGTGATCCAGCTGTCCTGCAGGTTGGTCAATGCATCGGCTTCCAGGGAATAGGCGCGGATCTGCCCGCCCCCGGCGAGATCGCGCGCGCGCTGTGGATCGATTCCGATCCGGTCGAGGGTATTGGGATGGATGCCCGAGGCATCGAAGGTCACCGCCGGCACGCCGCTGGCGAGCGCGCCAACCGAAGCCAGTCCACCGCCCTGGGAATGGCCGGTGATGGCGAGGTTGGTCGACACGCCGCCCGGGTTGTCGCCGAACACGCGCGCGAACTCGACCGCGGTGTTGACCGCGGTGACGCTGAACTTGTCGCCGTCGGGTGTCTCGAAGCCGGCGCCCTGGTGGAAATTGTTGTCCCAGTCCGCGCCACCTTCGGCCGTGCCGCGGTAGGACAGCACGTAGTTGCCGCTGCCGTCGCTGTAGATCTCGGCGCGAAACTCCTGCGCATTGCTGCCCACCGCGTCGTTGGCGCCAAGGAACTGCAGGCGCCACGCCTGCGGATCCTGCACGCCCAGATCGCGCAGCTGCTGGTCGGTCACCGCGCTCCAGCCTTCCGGCGGCGCGCCCCGCGTGCCGTACACCGCGGTGGCCAGCTGCGACAGGGTCACGTCGAACGGCTGCGCCTGCGTGCCGCTGGCCACGTCGGCGAGGGTCTGGCCCGGCGGGATTCCGTGCGGGCCGCCTGCCTGTGAAGGCTGCACGCCGCCGGCGGGGGAGGTGACCGGCGGCTGCAGCTGGGGGTGGTAGCTGGCTTCCGGGCGATAGCCACCGGCGAAGGCGGCCGGCAGCGCCGCGCGATCGGCGGTCGACTGCGCCGCAGGCGGCAGCTGCGTGCGCGTGCCTGAATCGATGACCGGTGAAATCCCGCTGACCATGACGGTCTCCGTACCAGCTGGTACGGCCACGCTAGCGCGGCGGCACGCCGTTGACAGCTAGGGCGTCTACCAGGGCACGTGTTGATCGGACAACACAGGTAGAAACCTGCCGACCCGGTCGCGCTTCCGGGCCTGCCTGCTGCGGCGCAACATGCGTCGGGTTAGAATCGAGCGCAGCAATCGCTGCAGTTCTACAGGGGGACTTCGCAATGGAATCGATGCCACGCGTGTGGTCGCACGCTCGCCGGCTGTATCTCTTCGTCCTGCTCGCGGGGCTGTGCGCGGGCGCCGGCGCACAGTCGCTGCCGCGGCCTGCCGAGTTCTATTTCGACGAGGACAGCAGCGCGCGTCCGATCGTCGCCATCGAAGGAAACGACGAGGCCACCGTGGCGCAGCTGGTGCGCATGATGGAGCGCGGCGGCCGCAATGCCGAGCAGGCCGTCCCGCAGCTTGCGCACCTGTCGATGGCGGCGGGCCGCACCGAGACCGGCATGGCGCTGTATGCGCAGGGGCTGGCCTCGAGTTCGGAAGGCAGCCAGCGCCACCGCTCGCTGCAGTGGAACCAGGCCTGGGACCTGTACCGCGCCGGCGATGTCGAGGCCGCGCTGCCGCTGTGGCTGCAGGCGTCCAGTAACCGCGTGGTGAAGCCGTCCTGGGTGCCGCCGACGTTGGCGCTGGCCTTGTGGAAGCTGGGTCGGCGCGAAGAAGCCGTGGCCTGGTATGCCGCAGCTGTCCGCACCTACCCCGATCGCTGGACCAACGCCGGCGCGCTGCCCGGCCTGCTGCCCGACTGGAGCGACGACGACCGCGCCACCCTGGTCGAAGTGCTCGCGGCCTGGAGCCAGAATCCGCCGGCCTGGCCGTGAGCGCCCGCCTGCACGCGCCGCGGCTTCCGCGCTAAGGTGCCGCGCATCGACTCCCACCCAAACGGTGAACCGGTGCGCCAAACCGTCCTGATCATTGCGCTCGCCGCCGCCGCGGCGCTGGCGCCGCCGGCATCTGCCGCCGACCGCATCACCGGCAAGCCCTTCGCCACCCGCAGCGAAGTACATGCGCCGCAGGCGATGGCGGCCACGTCCCACCCGCTGGCCACCCAGATCGCGCTGGACGTGATGAAGGGCGGCGGCAGCGCGGTCGATGCCGCCATCGCCGCCAACGCCGCGCTCGGGCTGATGGAGCCGACCGGCAACGGCATCGGCGGCGACCTGTTCGCGATCGTGTGGGATCCGGCCACGCGCAGGCTGCACGGCTACAGCGGTTCGGGCCGCTCGCCGAAATCGCTGACCCTGGCCGAATTCGAGCGCCGCGGGCTGACCGAGATCCCCTCGCACGGGCCGCTGCCGGTCACGGTGCCGGGCGCGGTCGACGGCTGGTTCGCACTGCACGAGCGCTTCGGCAAGCGCACGATGGCGCAGAACCTGGCGCCGGCGATCAGCTACGCGCGCGACGGACATCCGGTGCACGAGGTCATTGCCTACTACTGGGATCGATCGGTGCCGCGGCTGTCGAAGTGGCCGGGCTTTGTCGAGCAGTTCACCATCGACGGCCGCGCGCCGCGCAACGGCGAGACCTGGAAGAACCCGCATCTGGCCAACACGCTGCAGCAGATCGCCGACGGCGGCCGCGACGCGTTCTACAAGGGTGCGATCGCGCGCACCATCGACGCCTACTTCAAGGCCAACGACGGCTTCCTGTCCTTTGATGACCTGGCCGCGCATCGCGGCGAATGGATCGAACCGGTCTCCACCAGCTACCGCGGCTTCGACCTCTGGGAGCTGCCGCCCAGCGGCCAGGGCATCGCTGCGCTGCAGATCCTCAACCTGCTCGAGCCCTACGACCTGAAGTCCTACGGATTCGGCAGCCCCGAGCACGTGCACCTGTTCGTCGAAGCCAAGAAGCTGGCCTTCGCCGACCGCGCCGCCTCCTATGCCGATCCGGACTTCTACGCGACCCCGGTCGAGCGGCTGATCTCGAAGGACTACGCGCGCGAACGCGACGGGCTGATTTCCATGGACCGTGCGATGCAGGCCGCCGAACCGGGCGTGATCCCGCAGCTCAACGAAGGCGACACCATCTACCTCACTACCGCCGATGCCAGCGGCATGATGGTCTCGCTGATCCAGTCCAACTACCGCGGCATGGGCAGCGGCATGGCGCCGCCGGGGCTGGGCTTCATCCTGCAGGACCGCGGCGAGCAGTTCGTACTCAAGGCCGGGCACCCGAACTCGTTCGCGCCGGGCAAGCGGCCGTTCCACACCATCATTCCCGCCTTCGTGACCAAGGACGGCAAGCCCTGGCTGAGCTTCGGCCTGATGGGTGGGGCGATGCAGCCGCAGGGCCACGTGCAGATCCTGCTCAACATGATCGACTTCGGCATGAACCTGCAGGAGGCCGGTGATGCGCCGCGCATCCAGCACGATGGTTCCACCGAGCCGGCGGGCCAGGCCGTGGCGATGGCCGATGGCGGCCGCGTCGAGCTGGAAACCGGCTTCCCCTACGAGACCGTGCGCGCGCTGATGCGCAAGGGCCACAGCGTGCGCTTCGCCGACGGCCCGTTCGGCGGCTACCAGGCGATCATGGCCAATCCGCACGGCGGCTGGACCGGCGCCAGCGAATCGCGGAAGGACGGGCAGGCGGCCGGCTACTGATCCGGCCGCGACGGGCCGCCGGTATCCTGTGGCGAACCTCCACGGATTCCGCACCATGAGCCCACGCCTGCTGCTGGTCGCCGCGCTGCTGCTCCTGCCCGTCGCCCAGGCGCAGGTCCCCCGTGACGCCGATACGGCGCAGATGGCCCAAGCCGATGCGCACCAGGCCTACATGCAGCGCCTGGTCACCGCGCTCGCCCGCGACGGTGGCGCCCGCGATCTGGCGCTGGCAGCGCTGCTGCGCCACGCCAGCGCTCCGCAGGCGCAGGCGCCCGACGACCCTACGGCGCCCCCGCCGCCGCCGCCGCGCGATGCCCAGGCCGAGGCCTGGCTGCGTGCGGCTGCCGCCAAGGCGGGCGACGACCTCGTCGCCAACCGCCTGCTCGTGCTGGCGGCGGGTGCCGATGATGGCGCGGTGCGCCTGGAAGCCGCCCGCCGCTGGCAGGCGGCCGAGCCGGACAACCTGATGCCGCTGCTGCATGCGGGCCTCACCGTCGATGCGCTGCTGGCGCAGGCGCGCAATGCTTCGCGTGCCGATGCGGGCATGTACCCAAGCGTGCGCTGGATTGCCTCGGCCTGGCAGCGGCATCCGCCGAACGCCGCCGAGCAGGCGGCGATGAGCCGCGGCCAGCCCTTCCACGGCGACGAGGCCGCGGCGGTCTCGGCCATGGCGCTGTGGGCTGCGAGCGCCGACCCCGGTTACGACGCCCTGGTCGAGGGCTGCAGCCAGCAGATGCTGCGGGCGATGCCGGCGCGGCGCGGCGACTGCGCGCACGTGGCGAGCCTGCTGGCCGACCGTTCCACCAACATTGCCGACGAACACGCCGGCCTTGCGATGCTGGGCGCGCTGGCATCGACCCCGGCCGAGCGCAGCGAACTGCAGGCGCGCCTGCGGCGCATGGACTGGCGCATGCTGGAGTGGGGTCGACTGGGACAACAGCAGCCGCGCTACGGCGCGGAACAGTTCGCGCGCCTGCTGGCCGATTCGACGATCACGACCGAGCAGCAGCTGGTGGAGCGCGTGCTGGCCGAAGGCGGCGTGTCAGCCGACCCGCCGCCCGGCTGGGCGCCGCCGCGACGGTGATGCACGCCGCCGCGAATGGCGAACGCGGCGAGCCTCAGTCCGCGGGCACCGTCCGGCTGCCGGCCCAGGCGCGCAGCGCGTCGACCTGTTCGCGCATCACCACCGACAGTGGCCGCGTGGCGCGCAGCTCCTCCTGCAGCAGCGCGTTGTCGACGCCGCGGCCGTCGGCGTGGGCCGAGTACAGCGCGGCGACGATGGCCTGCTCGATCTCCGCGCCGGAGAACCCTTCGGCCACCTGCGCCAGCGCAGGCAGGTCGAAGCGCTCGGGGCCCAGCTGGCGCCGCCGCAGGTGCAGTTCGAACACGTGCGCGCGGGTGTCGGCGTCGGGCAGGTCGACGAAGAAGATCTCGTCGAAGCGGCCCTTGCGCAGCAGTTCGGCCGGCAGCTCCTGCACCTGGTTGGCGGTGGCGACCAGGAACACGTTTGACTTGCGCTCGGCCATCCAGGTCAACAGGTAGCCCAGCACGCGCCGTGAGACGCCGCCGTCGCCGTCGGCGCTGCCGGCAGCCAGGCCCTTCTCGATCTCGTCGATCCACAGCACGCAGGGCGCGAGCTGTTCGGCCTGCGCCAGCGCCGCGCGCAGGTTGGACTCGGTTTCGCCGTGGTACTTGGCGTAGAGCGTGCCGAAATCCAGCCGCACCAGCGGCACGCCGAAGCCACCGGCCACCGCCTTGGCTAACAGCGACTTGCCGCAGCCCTGCACGCCCAGCAGCAGCATGCCCTTGGGCGGATCCAGGCCCGGTGGCGCGTCGCCGCCGGTGAACACGTGCCGGCGCTGCTCGACCCAGCGCTTGAGGCGACGGGCGCCGGCCACGTCGGCAAAGCGGGCGGTGTCGTATTCGTAGTGCAGGTGGCCGCTCTTGTTGAGCAGCTCGAACTTCAGCCGCATCAGCTCGGGCAGGTCGCCCGGGCCCAGCGCGCCGTCGTCGTGGATCAGGTGGCGCGCGATACGGCGCGCGTGCATCACGTCCAGGCCCTGCAGGTTGCGCACGATCCTGCGCACCACCGCTTCGTCGGCCTCGACCCGGCGGCCTTCGTGCTCGCGCTGCCAGGCGGCGATCTCCTCGCGGACCAGCTTGAGCAGGGCATTGCCGTCGGGCAGACGCAGGCGCAGGCGCGCGGCCCTGGCATCGAGCTCGCTTGGCAGCTCGATCCTGTGCCCGACCAGGACCACGGTATGCGCCAGGCAGTCGCGCCGCTGCAGGATGTCGCGCAGCTGCCGCTGGGTGCCGGCATAGCCCAGGTAGGGGTGGAAATCGAGCAACACGTAGACGCCACGTTGGTCCGCGTTGCGGATCGCGCCCAGGGTGGTGCCGGCGTCGGCGGGCAGCTGGGCCGGATCCTCGCCGTCCAGGTCCATGCGGCGCAGGCCCTCGGTGATCGACCAGCGGTACAGCGAGCGCCAGACGTGGGTCAATGACTGCCGGAACAGTTCCACCACCCGCATCTCGTCGGGTGTCTCGATCACGATCAGCGGCGTGTCGGCGCGAATCAGCGCCACGAGGTCCTGCAGGTCGCTCATGTACACGGGGTGGTTGCGGGGCCGGGCGACGATAGCAGACGCGACGGGCTGTCCGCCGGTCAGTCGCGTGGCAGGGCGGAAGCGCGCGGCCGGCCATTGAACAGCCAGCGCATCGTCGGGTGTGGGCGCACCAGCCAGTGGTGCATCGCCAAGGGCACCAGCGCGGCCACGGCCAGCACCACGCCGAACTTGGCCGGTGCCGCCCAGGGCATCGACAGCAGCACGCTGGCGGTGGCCACCACGCACAGGTGGTGGAACAGGTAGATCGAGTAGCTGGCGTCGGACAGGTAGCGGAACACGGGGCTGGGCGCGCCGGCCCAGCGCGAGAACCCCGCGAACAGCATCCGCACCAGGCACCAGGCCAGCCCGGTGCGCGCCAGGATCGTCACCGCCGCCGCAGCAGGCCCGCCCCCTTCGGGCAGGTGCCGCAGGGCGGCCCAGGTAATGCCGGCGCCGATCCACACACCCGCGCCGGCGCATGAGAACCGCCGCAGGAGTGCGGGCTGCACCTGCAGCAGGCAGCCGATCGCGAAGAACGGGGCGTGGTCCAGCAGTTCCTGGGGATTGACCAGGCCGGCCAGCTGCCGGGCCAGCATCGGCGCCAGGTGCGCCGCCATCGCGCTGGCCAGCGGCACCAGGGCGGCCGCCGCCAGCAGCACGGGCAGTGCATGCGGTTGCGCCAGCAGCGTGCGCCCCTGCCCGCCGGCACGGGCATCCAGCCAGGGTCGCAGCGCGGCCAGGGCGATGCAGTACAGCGCCAGGTCGACCAGGAACCAAAGGTGCCCGAGCCAGTCCCCGCGCAACAGGGCGGGCAGCAGCGCGCCGCGCCAGAACCCGTCCGCGGGCGCTGCGGGCGCCAGGAACCAGACCTGCACCAGGTTGAAGGTCAGCAGCACTGCCAGCGCCGGCAGCAGCGTGCGGCGCAGGCGCTCGCGCAGGAACACCGGCGGCGCCTGCCGCCCCAGCAGCAGCATCGAGAAGTAGCCCGCGACCACGAAGAACGCCGGCATCCGGAACGCGTGGATCGCGACCGCGAGCGCTTCGAGCAGCGGGCTGCGGCTGGCGTCGGCGACCAGCCAGTCGCCGTCCAGGCCGTAGGGATTGATCGCGTGCAGCACCACGCCCAGCAGCATCAGCACGCTGCGCATCGCGTCCAGCTCGTGCAGGCGGACGCCGTGCGTTGCGGTCGCCGCGACGGCGAGCCTTGCGTCCACCACGCCGGCCGTGGCCGCGCCGCAGTCAGGCAACGTGGCCAGGGGGGAGGGACGCTCGCTCATCATGTAAAGGTTGCGTCAAGAGCGTGGAGGGGTCGCCCAAGTAACGTGGTCCGGTGGTCGCTACGGCCACGCCGCCGGTGTACGCTCGCGGCACGTTCCCAGGCGGAGGCGATGCATGAAGACAGTGCTGGTGGCCAGTTCCAAGGGCGGTGTCGGCAAGACCACGATCGCGACCCATCTGGCGGCGGAGTCGGCCGTGGCGGGGCGCAGCACGGTCATCATCGATGCCGATCCGCAGGGCTCTTCCACGCGCTGGGCCGAACGCCGTGCCGTGCTGGAAAGCGCGGTCCTGCCGATCAACGGCAGCAGCCGCCACAAGACCGCATGGAAGTCGATCCCCGAAGGCACCGAGCGGGTGGTGGTCGATGCCCCGGCCGGGGCCCACGCCGATGCGCTGGAGGTCTACCTCGAGCACGCCGACGCGCTGGTGGTGCCGGTGCTGCCCTCGGCGCTCGACATCGACGCCACCGTGCCCTTCCTCAACGCCCTGGCCAAACACCCGCGGGTGCGCAGCGGCGCGCTGCCGGTGGGCCTGGTCGGCAACCGCCTGCGGCCCTGGACCAATGCCTCGCAGCAGGCGATGGAGCTGCTCGGCCAGTGGCCATACCCGCTGGTGGCACAGCTGCGTGACAGCCAGGCCTACGTGATGCTGGTCGGCTTCGGCAAGAGCCTGTTCGACTACAACTCGGCCCAGGTACGCGACCACCAGGCCGACTGGCAGCCGCTGCTCAAATGGCTCAGGCGCGCCTGAGCGAGACCTTCGGAGTACGACCGCCATGCGTGAATTGATCCTGTTGCGGCATGCCCATGCCGAGCTGCCGCGCACCGGCCAGGCGGACTTCGACCGCCCGCTCTCGGACGAGGGCCTGGCCGAGGCCGATGCGGTAGCCGCCTGGCTGCGCGAGAAGTCGCTGCTGCCCGACCTGGTGCTGTGCTCGCCCGCGCGGCGCGCCCGCGAGACCCTCGACGCGGTGACCCAGGTGGTCGGCGAACTGGACAAGCGCCTGGAGCCGTCGATCTACGAAGCCACGGCCGGCACCCTCGCCGGCCTGGTCGACAGCCATCGCCACGCCGACCGCCTGCTGGTGGTCGGCCACAACCCCGGGCTGGAGCGGCTGCTGGCGCTGCTGCACAGCGGCCAGTCCGGCGACTACCGTGGCATGCCACCCGCGGCGGTGGCCGTGCTGCACCTGCCTGAAGACGCACAGATCGAACCGGGAATCGCCTCCGTCTCCGCCTTCTGGTGGCCCTGAGGGCGGATGGGATGCGCAATGTCTGTCGACGGCTGCGGTGGCTGGTGCTACTGGCGGCCGGGATCGCCCTGTCCGCGCCCGCGGTGGAAATCGACACGGCACTGTCCCGCATCGGTTTCACCCTGAAGACGCGCTGGGGACAGACGCTGGACGGCACGTTCCCGGACTGGCACGGCGAGATCGTGGCGGTGTCCGATGCGCGCAGGCAGGTGCGCCTGCGCCTGCCCACGGGCGATGTGGAGATCCTCGATCATCCGCAATATTCCCGGGTCACCCGCGGGCGCGGTTTCTTCGACGCGGACCGGCACCCGTGGGTGGAGTTCGTGTCCGACCCGTACACGGACGAACTGCTGCGCGAGGGCGGGCTGCTGGGCGGCGCGCTGACCATCCGCGGCGTGCGCCGGCGCGAGGTGTTCACGCTCGAGCCCGCGACCTGCGCTCGCCCCACCATCGACTGCGCCGTGGTCGCCAGCGGCGTGGTCTACCGCAGCGACTACGCGATGGACCGCTGGGGCCTCGCCCTGTCCGACCGGGTGGTGTTCAACCTGCACATCCGCACGCGGCCCGCCGCGACGCCATGAGAGCGATGCGGGCGTTGTTCGCGCTGCTGGTCCTGGTCGGCAGCGGCTGCGGCAGCCTGTCCGCGCTGCAGCGCGACCAGGCTGCGGCGATCGCCGCGCAGGCCCGCTCGACCCTGGTCAGCTGCGATGCGGCCGACGCCTGCGCCCGGCCCTCGCCGCTGCGCGAGCTGGGCGAGCGCGCGATGGCCGACAGCACGCCGCAGCAGCCGCGCCACTACGCGCTGCTGCTCGATTACGGCCAGGACGCGCTGGTGTCGCGCCTGGACCTGATCCGCGGCGCGCAGCGCAGCATCGACCTGCAGACCTACATCTTCGACGAGGACGATGCCGGGCATCTGGTGCTCGACGAGCTGATGGCGGCGGTGCAGCGCGGCGTGCGCGTGCGCATGCTGGTCGACCAGCTGTCCGCGCTCAGGCAGGTCGATACGCTCGCCGCGCTGGCCTCGGCCCACGTCAACTTCGAGATCCGCATCTACAACCCGGTGCTCGACCGCGCCCGTATCACCTATCCCCTCTACGCCTGGGCGGCCGCCTGCTGCTGGCGCCGGCTCAACCAGCGCATGCACAGCAAGCTGCTGCTGGTCGACGGCCTGGTCGGCATCACCGGCGGGCGCAACTACCAGAACGACTATTACGACTGGAGCGCCGAGTACAACTTCCGCGACCGCGACGTGCTGGTCAGCGGGCCGGTCACGGCCGACATGGCGGAGAATTTCGAGGCGTTCTGGAACGCGCGCCTGAGCGTGCCGGTGGCGCGGCTCGACGACGTCGGCCGACACCTGCTGCGCAAGGGCGCGCCGCCGCTGCCAGACTGGCCCTACCAGCGTCCGGCGCGGGTGGAGGCGGTCTTGCGCGCGGCCGACGACCCGGCGCTGGTGCGCGAGCGCCTGGCCGATGCCGCGATCCCGGTGGGCGACGTGGTGTTCATCGCCGACCTGCCGCAAAAGCACCGGCGCGACCGCGAACTGGCGGCCAGCGCGGTCCACGCGTCGCCACTGCTCAACGAGCTGATTGAATCGGCGCGCACCGAAGTGCTGCTGCAGACGCCGTACCTGGTGCTCTCGCCGTATGCGCAGGACATGTTCCGGCGCATGCGCGCGCGGCCCTCGCCGCCGCGCGTGATCGTCTCGACCAACAGCCTGGCCGCGACCGACTCGTTCATCACCTACGCGCTGTCGTACAAGTACAAGCGCCGCCACCTGCGCGACTTCGGCTTCGAGATCCACGAGTTCAAGCCGTTCCCCGAGGATGCGCCGATCGATCTGGATGCGACCGGCGCGGTCGATATTTCCTGGAATGCCGACGGCAGCGCCAACGTCGGCGACGCCGCGCCGGCCGACACGGACGATGCCGACGACGATGACGACGATGACGACGAGCGCCGCACGCCACCGCTGGCGCGCGAGTACGCCGCGCTGCGCTACGCCGGCATCGGCGTGCACCAGCGCGTGCCGCTCAAGCGCGCCGGCGTGCGCTTCGGGCTGCACGCGAAATCACTGGTGATCGACGAGCGCATCGGCGTGGTCGGTACCCACAACTTCGATCCGCGCGGCGACGACTACAACACCGAGAGCGCGGTGATCATCGACGACCCGGCGTTTGCACGCGCGCTGGGCGACAGCATCCGCCGCGACATGGCGCCGGAGAACTCCTGGGCCATCGCGCGCCGCGACCGCCCGCCGGTGTTGTCCGGCCTCGAGTACTCGCTGAGCAAGGTGTCCGAACACCTGCCGGTGTTCGACCTGTGGCCGGTGCGCTACGCGACCAGCTACGAATTCCAGCCCGGTCCCGACTGCCCCGAGCCGCTGCCGGCCTTCGACGCCGGCTTTCGCGCCTGCTACGAGCCGGTCGGCGACTTCCCCGAGGTCAACCTCGGTTTCCGGTCGCTGCTGACGCGCATCTTCACCGCCTTCGGCGCAGGGCTGGCACCCATCCTCTGACCGGCCTCCGCGGCCGCACACCGGCTACGGCCGGGCCGCGAGCGGGCGGGGTGTCGTCAGTCATGCCTGCGCGGCTGCAACCCGTCGCCGCCTGACTCCATCAAATCAACAGGTTCCGGCCGATTCGCGGGCATTCGCGAGGACCGTGACTTCCGGCCCATGTCAGCGCTTGGCTGGTGTACTACTCTACCAACACACCGAAACACACTTCCCCCGAGGACGCCATGAACCAGCTCACCACCACCTCCGTCACCAGCCGCAATGTGAAGGTCGCCCAGATCGTCCAGCGCCCACTTCCGGCGTTCGAGCGCCGCGAGCGCGACTTCGGCATCGGCTACGGCAACAGCAGCGGCTACGCCAGCGGCAAGCGCTATACCCCGGCGACCGCCACCGCACGCTTCCGCTTCGCCTGATCCTGCCGCTGTGCGCGCGCACCTGCGCGCCTGGCGTGGACGATTGACGCACGCGCGCCGCCGGCCCTAGGCTGCGCATCTTTACGCCCCCCGGGACCCGTCATGTCGCTTTCGTTGACCATCGATCTCAATGACCAGGACCTGGAGCACTTCGCCAGTGCGCTCAAGGCCGCGCGCAAGGCCGCGGCCGACAAGAGTCCCGAAGACATCGTGCAGGCCGCGGCGGCGCTGCTGGAAGGCGCGCAGCAGGTCAAGATGCCCGACTTCATCCGCGAGCGGCTGGAGCGGCTGGACGACATGATCGCGATGGCCCGCGACGCGGGCTGGCACCTCGACGAGGGCGACCTCCAGCACGTGCTGTCGGCGCTGGTGTACTTCGCCGACCCCAAGGACGTGATCCCCGACCACGTGCAGGTGCTGGGCTACCTCGACGACGCAATCATGATCGAGCTGTGCGTGCGCGAGCTCAGGCATGAGCTGGACGCGTACGACGACTTCTGCGAATACCGCGAGCGCGAGGCCAGCAGGCGCGGCATCGAACCGTCCGCGGTCGGCCGCACCGACTGGCTCGACAGCCGCCGCGACGAGCTGGTCGAACGCATGCACGCGCGCCGCGAGCGCAGCGGCGACAGCGAATTCGGCATGGGCTACGGCGGCAGCAGCGGCTATGGCCGCCCGGCGTACTCGCGCGCCTGGCGTCCGAGCCTGTTCCGCTTCAAGTGAGCACGGCGCGGATGTTCCGCACCGACACCGGACTGGACGAACTCAACGCCATGTCGCGGGACACCGCGATCCAGGCGCTGGGCATCGTGTTCACCGGCATCGGCCCGGACTGGCTGTGCGCCACGATGCCGGTCGACGCGCGCACCCACCAGCCCCATGGCCTGCTGCATGGCGGCGCCTCGGTGCTGCTGGCCGAGACCCTGGGCAGCAGCGCCGGCGGGCTGTGCGCGCCGGAGGGCTGCGGCGTGGTCGGCATCGAGATCAACGCCAACCACCTGCGCGGCGTGCGCAGCGGCATCGTGACCGGCACCGCGCGCCCGCTGCACGTGGGACGCAGCACCCAGGTCTGGGAGATCCGCATCGAGGACGAGGCCGGGCGTCCGGTCTGTGTCTCCCGGCTGACGCTCGCGGTCGTCTCGCGCGCCTGACATCGCGCTACCGCATCGAAACCTTGGCACCGCGCCGTCTTCGTTCGCGGCTGAAGCCGCTCCTACACGCGGTGGTGTCGGGCGGCCGGGCAGCGCCGCACTGCTTCCACTGCGCCTCCCTTCTTCTGCAGGAGCGGCTTCAGCCGCGATCGTGGTCTTCGGCCTCCGCGCAAGCTGCCATGCCCGGGGCGTCCATCGCGGCTGAAGTCGCTCCTGCAGATGGGACGGAGGCGAGTCCGACGACGACTGCCCGGTGACGGCATCGCGGCGAAGGCAGTCCGCGACGGCTGCCCTCCGGGAACCGGCCCTGCACGCCCGTCTGCCCTCGCTGGCCCGCCATGGCACGCATTCGGTATCGTGGGCGGCTTCGGACTCCCCCGGTCCTGCTGGCTGCCCTCCTTCGTGCGCGTCCTTCGTTACACCTTTCGCATCCCCTTCCTGCTGTGGCACGTGCTGGTACACCTGCCGTTGACGCTGCTGTTGATGACGCCGCCGCTCGGCCGGCTGCGGGTGGCGGGTGACTGGCTCGACCACCGCGTGCTGCGCTGGTGGTCGGGTGGGCTGATGCGCGTGTTCGGCATGCGCGTGCGCCGCGTCGGCGAGCCGATGCCGGGCGCAGTGATGTTCGTGGCCAACCACGTCAGCTGGATCGACATCGTCGCCCTGCACAGCCAGCGGATGATGGGCTTCGTGGCCAAGCGCGAGATCGCCGGCTGGCCGGTGGTGGGCTGGGTGGCCTCGCGCGGCGAGACGATCTTCCACCAGCGCGGCAGCCAGGAATCGCTGGGCGGCGTGCTGCACGAGATGCTGGCGCGGCTGCGCGACGGGCGCGCGGTGGGCGTGTTCCCGGAAGGGCGTACCCGCGACGGGCGCTCGGTCGGGCCGTTCCATGCGCGTATCTTCCTGGCCGCGGTCGAGGCCGGCGCGCCGGTGCAGCCGGTGGCACTGCGCTATGGCGAACGTGCCAGTGCGCAGCCGGTGGTGGCGTTCGCGCCCGGCGAGAGCTTCTTCGGCAACTTCATGCGCCTGCTCGGCGAGCCGGTGCGCCCGGTCGAAGTGGTGTTCCTCGAACCGGTGGCGCCAGGTGATGCCGAAGGCCGCCGCCGCATCGCCGACACCGCGCGCGAGCGGATCATCGCGGCCATGCGCACATGAACCCGGCCGCTGGCGACGGTGGCGACGGCATGGCGGCCTTCGCGCCGCCGCGCTGGCTGCGCAGCCCGCACCTGCAGACCATCCTCGCCACCAGCGCCTGGCGTCGCAATCGCGGCGCGCAGGCACTGGGCGCGACCGGCGCGGTGACGCGGCCGCATGTCGTCGACGGCGGCGAAGGCGTGCGCCTGCTCGGCCTGCACAGCGCCGTGCCCGGCGTGCAGTCGCGCGGCCTGGCCCTGCTGCTGCACGGCTGGGAGGGCAGCGCCGAATCGAGCTACATGCGCCTGACCGCGGCGCAGCTGCTGACGCGCGGCTTCGAGGTGTTCCGCCTCAACTTCCGCGACCACGGCGACACCCACCACCTCAATCCCGACATCTTCCACTCCTGCCGGATTGAGGAAGTGGTGCATGCGGCCTGCGACGTCGCGCGCCTGTTCCCGGCGCGGCCGATGGTCGCCGCCGGCTACTCGCTCGGCGGCAATTTCGCCCTGCGCCTGGCGCTGCGCGCACCGGCTGCCGGCCTGCCGCTGGCGGGCGTGGCCGCGGTGTGCCCGGTGATCGACCCGGCCCGCACCATGCTGCAGATGGAAAACGGGCTGTGGCTGTACATGCGCTACTTCGAGCGCAAGTGGCGCGGCTCCCTGCTGCGCAAGCGCGCGCTGTTCCCCGAGCGGGTCGACGTCGACGACGCCACCCTGCGCCTGGGCATGCGCGAGCTCACCGACTGGCTGGTGCGGCGGCATACCTCGCTGGGATCGATCGAAGCCTACTTCGACGGCTACTCGATCGCAGGTGATCGCCTGCGCGGCCTGCAGGTGCCGGCCCACGTGCTGATGGCGGCCGACGACCCGGTGGTCCCGATCGACGAGTTCCATGCGCTGTCGCTGCCCGAGGCCGCGCGCGTGGAGATCCAGCCCTGGGGCGGCCACTGCGGCTTCCTCGAGGACCTGCGCTGCAGCGGCTACGCCGAGCGCTGGACGGCCGCGCGGCTGGCGGGCGCGACCCGTTGTTGACCGGCGCTGCTCAGGTCAGCTTGACGCAGACGACCTAGAATTGGCGGATCGAGCCCACCGGCTCAACCCTGACGGACATGGCGACATGCTTGATGACGTAATCGCAGCCCTGCGCAACGGGCGTGTGGCCGAGGCTCTGGCACTGGCGGACAGCCACGCGACGGCTGCGCCTGACGATCCGGAGGCCCACCGGCTGCTGGCCGCCGCGCAGGCCGCCAGCGGCGACCTCGCCGCGGCGCACGCCAGTCTCGACCGCGCCTTCGCGCTGGCGCCCGACGACGCAGGTCTGCACTATCAGCGGGCGACCCTGCTGGTGGGGGAACGTCGGGCGGACGATGCACGCTCCGAGCTCGCGCAGAGCGTTGCACTCGATTCCAACGAACTGCGCGCGTACCTGCTGCAGGCACAGCTGGCGCTGTGGGATCGCGATGTCGCGCGGGCCGAGCAGCAGTTGCGACTCGCCGCGAAGGTCCAGCCCGATCATCCAGGCGTATTGACACTGCGTGGGCTGGTATTGCTCGAGCAGGGGCGTCCAAAGGAGGCCTCAGCGCTGCTGGTCCAGGCCGTGAGCCAGGCGCCGGAGAATCCGCAGACGCGATACACCCTTGGCTTGGCCTTCCTCGCGGAAGGACACGCCGCGTTCGCCGAACAGGCGTTTGCCCGTGTGCTGGAACGGATTCCCGGCATGCACGCGGTACGCCTCCTGCTTGCCGAGGCCATCCGACAGCAGGATCGGCCCGCCGATGCTGCCGACGTCGTCGAGGCGGGGTTCGCCTCCGGACATGCTCCGCCCGCGGACATGCTTCGCCTTGCCGGTGAACTCCGCCTTGCAGCCGGCCAGGACGCGCGTGCGCTGGCCTTGCTCAAGCGCGGTGCCGCGGCCGCGCCGGAGGACCGCCGGCTGCTCGATGCGCTGATCGAGGCCCTCCGCCGCCAGGGCGACGCGGCGGATGCCCGGCAGACGCTGGAAACTGCCCTGGCTTCCGCTCCGGATATCGATGGACTCTGGTCTGCCCGGCTCTCGTTCGAACCCGGCGACGGAGACCTGGCCGGAATCGCCGAGCGCTGGGAGCTGGCAATACCTGGCTCGCTGCCTGCCATGCAGCTGCAGATGTGGCTGGCCGACCGCGCTGGCGACCGCCAAGTGGCCAAGGGTTACGCGGACCGCATCGTGGCCCTGGACCCCGGCCATTTTGAAGCGCACGTCCAGATCATCCACTCCCTGTTCCTCGATGATCCGCCTGCCGCGGTGGCGCACATCGAAACGCTGCTGCCGCAGGTCAGCGACGAGCGCACCTTGCGGATGATGCTCGGCTGGCTCGGACGCGCGCAGGACCGGGCAGGGTGGCCTGCCGATGCGGTGGGGACGTGGGCGCGGATCACCGCCATCGCCGATCCGCTGGCGATCGATCTTCCTGTCGGCAGCGGTGCAGAGAGCATGTCGGCGACGATGGCGGAGCGGTCTTCGGACCAGGGCCCGGTTTTCCTATACGGCCCGCCCGGATCCGGCGTCGAGCGCGTGGTCGGCACGCTGTACCAGGCGCTGCCGCAACGGACGCGAATGGATCGGATGGACGCGACGCCGCCCGACGATCTGCTGCAGGCGCAGGACACCGCGCGGCGCATCGCCGCCGGCGAGCTCAGCGCCCAGGCCGTGGCGGCCACATGGCGGGTAGCGCTGCCCGCACGCAAGGCTGCGGCCGCGACGGTCATCGACTGGCTGCCCTGGTGGGACCAGGCACTGTTGCCGGTCCTGGGTGACGCCATTGCGGATGCGTCCTTGTGGCTGGTACTGGCCGACCCGCGCGACATGCTGCTGGACTGGCTGCAGAGAGGCGGCACTTACCGACGCTACAAGGTGCAATCGCACTTGGCGATGGCGGACTGGCTGGCCGGCGTACTCCGGCAAATGGCGGCCGTCATCGCGGACAATCCAGTCTCTGTCCGGGTACTGCGCGTCGATGAGACTGCCGACAACGCCGTAGCGCTGGCGACCCAGGCAGGCGCGCTTGTTGGCACGACCCTGGTCCCGTTGCAGGCGTTGGGGCCCACCCGCTTTCCGTCCGGCCATTGGCGCCGCTATGCCGACGTCCTGGCCGAACCGTTCGCGCTGCTGACGCCGGTCGCCAAGGCGCTGGGCTATCCTGAAAACTGATCCCTCCCGGAGGTCCGTGATGCAGATCCGCAGCGACAGCTTCGAACACCGCGGCGTGATTCCCGCGGAATTCGCGATGGGCGCGGCCGACGGCTTCGGCGGCAACCGCAATCCGCACCTCGCCTGGGACGATGCGCCGGACGGCACGCGTTCGTTCGCGCTGCTGTGCATCGATACCGACGCGCCGACCGATCCGACGCTGGCCGGCAAGGAGGGCGTGGAGATCCCGGTGGACCATCTGCGCGGCGACTTCGTGCACTGGGTGATGGTCGACATCCCCGCCGACGTGCGCCAGATCGCCGCGGGCAGCTGCAGCGACGGCATCGACAAGCGCGGCAAGGTCGATCCAGCGGGGCCGGCCGGTGCGCGCCAGGGCCTGAACGACTACACCGGCTGGTTTGCCGGCGATGCCGACATGGGCGGCGACTACCTGGGTTACGACGGCCCCTACCCGCCGGCCAACGACCTGCGCGTGCACCGCTACTTCTTCCGCCTGTTCGCGCTCGACGTGCCACGGCTCGAGGTGCCGGTGAAGTTCGCCGCCGCCGACGTGCTGCGCGCGATGCAGGGACACGTGCTCGCCGAGGCGGCGATCCACGGGACCTACTCGCTCAACGTGCGGGCCGGGGCCTGACCCCGGACGATCCCCGCCGTAGGCCTGTGGCCGCCGGCGACACGGTTCAGGGCGCCACCGCCTCCGATTCCACCACCATGTCGAGCACGTAGGCGGTCGACGAACCGTCGGCCGGCGGGTTGGCGAGGTTGAAGCGGTCGAGCCGCAGCACGTTGCGGATGCCCGGCTCGTGGGTGTAGCCCTCGATCTCCTGGTAGAAGAACTCCCACTCGCCAGCTTCCTGGCGCAGGCCGTTGGCGTCGAACGTGACCTCGCGCACATGCAGGCAGCGATGGTCGGGCATCAGCGGGTGGTGGCAGGCCACGCGCTGCGGCGCGACCTCCAGGAACACGCGTTCGCCTTCGCCGCCGTGCCGCGAGGCCGCCGTCGGCTCGCCGGTGAACACCAGCCGGTCGCCGCCGGCGGTGGTCAGCACCAGCGTGTCGTTTTCGCCGGCCACCAGCGTGCCGGCGCCGGCCAGGCGTGCGCCGATCGCCTCGTCGGTGGCCATCAGCGCGCCACCGCCGCAGAACATTTTGGTCTGCGCCAGCGCACCGACCTCGAACCGGTCGCCCGATAGCGTGTAGCCCCCGTTCATCTGGTTGCAGCCGCCGCTGATCGAGACCCGGCCATCGGCGAAATCGAGCTGCAGGGGCTTGGCCGGATCCGGGAGCAGCGCGTCGATGCGCTGGCCCGCGGCATCCGCCGCATCGGTCAGGCGCCAGTGCGAGGCGGCCAGGGCCGCGGCGTCCAGCGCCGGGGCGGGGGCGGTGGCGGCCGCGGGTGGCGGGGGCGTGTCCGCCGGCGGCTTGGACGGGGCGCAGGCCGCCAGGGCGACGGTCAGCAGCAGCGGCAGGACAGGACGCATCGCAGTCTCCTTCGGGCGGGACGGCCCCAGCCTACGCGCCTGCCGCCCGGAGGCAAAGTCCCGGGATGTCGATCCGCGCGACGGGCGTTCGTCGTCGATGCAAGACGCGGTCGCTGCGGCGGCGCGATCGGAAACGTCGCACGCACAAGGAGATCCCATGTCCCGCCGGGGCTTCGTCAATTTCCCGGTCAGGGACCTCGATGTTCCGGTGCGGTTCTTCACCGCGCTCGGCTTCGACTTCAACCCGGAGTTCACCGACGCGAACGCGACCTGCATGGTCGTGTCCGACGACATCTTCGTGATGCTGCCGCTCGCGGCGTCGCTGCCGCACGCGCGCGACTCGCGCCCCGGACCAGCGGCCGGCGATGCGCCATGCAACGATCCGCCGCCGCGCATCGAGCCGGCGCCGGCGACATGACTTCCGCGGCTTGCATGCCGGTCGCGTGCGATGTTCTGATCCGGGTCGATGGTCGTCCCGGACCCACGCCGCAGCATCGACGCCGTCTGGCGCGCCGAATCACCGAAGGTGATCGGGGCGCTGATGCGCATGGTCCGCGACATCGACCTGGCCGAGGAACTGGCGCAGGACGCGCTGGTCGCCGCGCTGGAGCGCTGGCCCGGCGGTGGCGTGCCTGACAACCCGGGCGCATGGCTCATGGCCGCCGCCAAGAACCGCGCGCTGGACCATCTGCGCCGCGACCGCATGCTCACGCGCAAGCACGCGCAGATCGCGCACGAGCTCGACGGCCTGCACGACGAGCTGCATGCCGCGCGCGAGGCCGCGCTCGACGACGACATCGGCGACGACCTGCTGCGCCTGATCTTCGTCGCCTGCCATCCCATGCTGTCGATCGAAGCGCGGGTGGCGCTGACCCTGCGGCTGCTGTGCGGGCTGACCACCGACGAGATCGCGCGCGCGTTCCTGGTGCCCGAGGCGACGGTCGCGCAGCGCATCGTGCGCGCCAAGCGCACGCTCGGCGAGGCCGACGTGCCGTTCGAGGTGCCGCGCCGCGACGAACTGCCGGAGCGGATGTCGGCGGTGCTGGGCGTGGTCTACCTGGTGTTCAACGAAGGCTACGCCGCGACCACAGGCGACGACCTGATGCGGCCGGCGTTGTGCGCAGAGGCGCTGCGGCTGGGGCGCCTGCTGGCCGGGCTCGCGCCCGGCGAGGCGGAAGCCTGCGGCCTGCTTGCGCTGATGGAACTGCAGTCCTCGCGCGCGGCCGCACGGGTCGGGCCGTCGGGAGAGCCGATCCTGCTGCAGGACCAGGACCGCGCCCACTGGGACCGCGCCGCGATCGAACGCGGCCTGGCAGCGCTGGCACAGGCGGAACGTCTGTCCAGGGCGCACGGGGCCTACACGCTGCAGGCCGCGATCGCCGCCTGCCATGCCCATGCCGCGCGCATCGATGACACCGACTGGACGCGCATCGTCGCGCTGTACGACGCGCTGGTGGCGCTGGCGCCGTCACCGGTGGTGAAGCTCAACCGTGCAATGGCCGTGTCGATGCGTTCCGGGCCCGCGCAGGCGCTGCCGCTGGTCGATGCACTGATGGCCGAACCCGCGTTGCGCGACTACCACCTGCTGCCGGCGGTGCGCGGCGACCTGCTGCACAGGCTTGGCCGTGCCGGCGAAGCGCGCGCGGAGTTCGAGCGCGCCGCCGCCCTGACCCGCAACGCACGCGAGCGCGCGCTGCTGCTGGCGCGCGCCGACGCCGCGGCCCGAGGCTGAGCACGCCGGCGGCATCAAGGGATGACGGCCACCGCCTCCGCCTGGATGCGCAGCGACACGGTCATGTCGAAACCGTAGTCCTTGCCTGCGTCCATGCCGAAGTCGTCGCGGCGGAACGTGGCCACGGCATCGGCGCCGCACAGCTCGCGCCGGTGCAGCGGATGCGCCGGCCACGCGCGCTGCAGGCATGCGGACCGGAGCCTGCGCGGTAAAAGGCGCGTTTCGCTCAGTCGCCCGCCGGCAGCCACAGCAGCAGCGCGGCGCCCAGCGCGATGCGGTACACCGCAAAACCGGTAAAACGGTGCTGCTTGATGTAGCCCAGCAGCCACTTCACCACCACGAAGCCGGTCACGGTGGCCGCCGCGAAGGCCAAGGCGACATCGCCCCAGGCTTCGCCGCCGAGGCCGCCATCCTTCCACAGCTCCAGGAACGCATACGCGCTGGCCGCGAACATCGTCGGGATCCCCACCAGGAACACGAATTCGGTCGCCGCCGAACGTCGCCCCAGCCCCGCCAGCATCGCCATGAAGATCGCCGCGGCCGAGCGCGAGGTGCCGGGGAACACGCCTGCCACCACCTGCGCCAGGCCCACCAGCACCGCCACCGTCCAGGTCACGTGGACCGCGTCGCCGCGGCGCTCGGCCATGCGCTCGGCGAAGATCATCCACACCCCGCCCAGGATCAGCGCCCAGGCGATCGGCGTCACCGTGTCGGGCAGTTCCCAGCCGGCCAGCCGCACCGGTAGGCCGACCACGGCGGTGACCAGGAACGCCACCGCCAGCTTCATCGCGTAGTCGCGGTGCTCGCGTTCGCCAAGGCCGGTCGCCAGCTGCCAGATGCGCTGGCGGAACACCAGGGTGATTGCCAGGATCGCGCCAGCCTGGATCACGATGTTGAAGAAGTCCGAGCGCGCGCCCAGCCAATACTGGGCGATCAGCAGATGGCCGGTGCTCGACACCGGCAGGAATTCGGTCAGCCCTTCGAGGATGCCCAGCAGCAGGGCGGACAGCGGATCGGACATGGGGTCGCTTCTGGCGGAGTCGGGCAGGATAACGGAAACCCCTGCAGCAACCGGCGTGCGCGCATGGTCGTGCGCAGTGGCGTCGGTGACCCGGCAGGATCCGACAGCAGGGCGGGTTGCCGATCCCCCCGATGGTGCAAACCCAACGAAACCTTCACCAGAATGAGGCGTGATTTCCCGAGGGATGGTTCGTATCCGTCTGATATCAACAACTTGGAGGTTGGCACGGCCTTTGCGTATCAACCTGCATCATTCGCACACCAGAGGCTCCCATCCGATGTCGCTCGAGAACGTGGAAAAGCTGATCAAGGACCACAAGGTCGAATTCATCGACCTGCGCTTCGTGGACATGCGCGGCGTGCAGCAGCACGTCACCTTCCCGGCAAACATCGTCGAACCGGCGCTGTTCGAGGACGGCAAGATGTTCGACGGCTCGTCGATCTCCGGCTGGAAGGGCATCGCCGAGTCGGACATGATCCTGCTGCCCGACGCCTCCACCGCCTACCTGGATCCGTTCTACGCCGATCCCACGCTCAACCTGACCTGCGACATCCTCGATCCGGCGACGATGCAGGACTACTCGCGCGATCCGCGCGGCATCGCGCGTCGTGCCGAGGCCTACCTCAAGTCCACCGGCATCGCCGACCAGGCCTTCTTCGGCCCCGAGCCCGAATACTTCATCTTCGACTCGGTCCGCTTCGCCAACGAGATGGGCCACACCTTCTTCCACGTCGAGTCCGAGGAAGCGGCCTGGAACACGGGCAAGGAATACGAAGGCGGCAACAGCGGCTACCGTCCTGGCGTCAAGGGCGGCTACTTCCCGGTCCCGCCGACCGACTCGCTGCACGACCTGCGCGCGGAGATGGTCAAGACGCTCGAGCAGATCGGCATCGAAACCGAAGTGCACCACCACGAGGTCGCGACCGCCGGCCAGTGCGAGATCGGCACCAAGTTCAACTCGATGGTCAAGAAGGCCGACGAGTTGATGGCGACCAAGTACGTGATCCGCAACGTGGCGTTCCGCAACGGCAAGACCGCGACCTTCATGCCTAAGCCGATCGTCGGCGACAACGGCAGCGGCATGCACGTGCACATGTCGCTGGCCAAGGGCGGGCAGAACCTGTTCTCCGGCGACGGCTACGGTGGCCTGTCGCAGATGGCGCTGTGGTACATCGGCGGCGTGTTCAAGCACGCGCGCGCGATCAACGCCTTCGCCAACTCCGGCACCAACAGCTACAAGCGCCTGGTGCCGGGCTTCGAGGCGCCGGTGATGCTGGCCTACTCGGCGCGCAACCGCTCGGCAAGCTGCCGCATTCCGTGGGTGTCCAACCCCAAGTCGCGCCGCATCGAGGTGCGCTTCCCCGATCCGCTGCAGTCGGGCTACCTGACCTTCACCGCGCTGATGATGGCCGGCCTGGACGGCATCAAGAACCAGATCGACCCGGGCGGCCCCAGCGACAAGGATCTGTACGACCTGCCGCCGGAAGAAGAGAAGAAGATCCCGCAGGTGTGTTCCAGCCTCGACCAGGCGCTGGAAGCGCTGGACGCCGACCGCGACTTCCTCAAGGCCGGCGGGGTGATGAGCGACGACTTCATCGACGCCTACATCGACCTGAAGATGCAGGAAGTCACGCGCTTCCGCGCGGCGACCCACCCGCTCGAATACCAGATGTACTACGGCCTCTGATGCAGGTTTGACCCCTTCCCCCGCGTGCGGGGGAAGGCCGGGATGGGGGCAAGGCGCGCG
Organism: Luteimonas sp. A611; assembly: GCF_054072715.1. Taxonomy (NCBI): domain Bacteria; kingdom Pseudomonadati; phylum Pseudomonadota; class Gammaproteobacteria; order Lysobacterales; family Lysobacteraceae; genus Luteimonas; species Luteimonas sp. A611. The sequence continues at coordinate 23,773 of NZ_JBSVRP010000007.1, read as the reverse complement.
GCGCCGAGCGTTCCCGCAATGAACATCCATCCATTGATCCAGCGCCCGGCGGCGAGCCGGGCGTGCGGCCCTCCCCCACGCGGGCCGCGGACTTTTCCAGGGCGAGGAACACGCAACGCCGAAGCAATCGACAGCACGGACAGGAAAGGTGATGACCGGTCGAGGCGCCACAGAGTGCCCGTCGGCACCCACGTCGGGCATGGGGATGCCGGGCCGGGTGGAACGCGCAGTACGCAAGACCGGGGAGGGCTTTCCACTCACTAAGGAGCCTGTCATGTCGTCTCGCAAGATCGCAGTTGCCACACTCCTGTCCGCCGGGCTGATGCTCGCCGGCAATGCCTCTGCCGAGGTGTCGGGTTCCGTCACGGTGGTCAGTGACTACGTGTTCCGCGGCATCACCCAGACCAACGAAAATCCCGCCCTGCAGGGCGGCGTCACCTGGAACCACGACAGCGGCTTCTACGCCGGTGCCTGGGGCAGCAGCATCAGCTGGCTGTCCGATTCCGATCCCGATGTCTCCAGCCAGGTCGAACTCGACGGCTTCGTCGGCTACGCCGCCGATTTCGGCGACAGCGGCGTGGGCTACGACGTCGGCGCCAACTACTACTGGTATCCGGGCGACTACCCGGCCGGCTTCACCGACGTCGACACGCTCGAGCTGTACTTCGGCCTGAGCTGGAACGTGCTGAAGGCGAAGTACTCCTACGCCACCACCGATCTGTTCGGCATCCCCGACTCCGACGGCAGCGCGGCACTCGATCTGGGTGCGGGCTGGGAGTTCGACGGCGGCTGGAGCATCGGCGCGGGCTATGGCCGCCAATGGGTAAGCGGCTACAGCGGCGAGCTCGACTACGACTACTGGAAGCTCACCGGCGGCAAGAGCTTCGAGAACGGCTTCGCCATTGGCGTGGAATGGCACGACACCGATCTCGCCGGACTGGACGACACCGTACTGGTGTCGCTGTCCAAATCGTTCTGAGCGCGCACACCAAGAGAGGCGACCCATGAAACTGATCATTGCCATCATCCGGCCGTTCAAGCTCGACGAAGTGCGCGAGGCGCTGGCCGAGGCCGGCGTCAACGGCCTGACCGTCACCGAGGTCAAGGGCTTCGGCCGCCAGAAGGGCCACACCGAGCTCTATCGCGGCGCGGAGTACGTGGTTGATTTCCTGCCCAAGCTCAAGGTCGAGGCCGCCGTTTCCAACGAGGCTTTCGAAGCGGCGCTGGAGGCGATCAGCCGCTCCGCGGGCACCGGCAAGGTCGGCGACGGCAAGGTGTTCGTCGTCGCGCTTGACCAGGTCATCCGCATCCGCACCGGCGAGATCGGCGCCGATGCGCTCTAACCCACCTGTGGAGGCTCATTCCATGAAATTTCTTTCGTTCTCCGGGTGGAAGACCCGTATGCAGGTGCTGGGACTGGCCCTGCTGGTGGGCGTGGCCGGGCTGACCGGCACGTTCGATGCACTCGCGCAGGATGCGACGGCGCCTGTGGCCGAGGCGGTTGCCGAAGCCGCCGCCGCGCCGACCGTCGACAAGGGCGACGTCGCCTGGATGCTGACCTCGACCATGCTGGTGCTGCTGATGGTGGTACCGGGCCTGGCGCTGTTCTACGGCGGCATGGTGCGGTCGAAGAACGTGCTGTCGGTGTTGATCCACGTGATCTCGGTGTTCTCGCTGCTGGTGGTGCTGTGGATCGTCTACGGCTACTCGCTGGCGTTCTCCGGCGAAGGCGCGTGGATCGGCAACCTCGACAAGCTGTTCCTCAAGGGGGTGACGATCGACACGCTCGTGGCCACGTTCACCGACGGCGTCAGCCTGCCGGAGTACGTGTTCGTCGCGTTCCAGTCGACGTTCGCCGGCATCACCGGCGCGCTGATCGTCGGTGCGTTCGCAGAGCGGGTGAAGTTCTCGGCGGTGCTGCTGTTCTCGGTGATCTGGTTCACGCTCGGCTACCTGCCGATCGCGCACATGGTCTGGGCGACCGGCGGATTCCTGTTCGAGCGCGGCGCGCTGGACTTCGCGGGCGGCACCGTGGTGCACATCAACGCGGGTATTGCCGGCCTGGTGGGCGCGTACTTCGTCGGCAAGCGCGTGGGCTACGGCCGCGAGGCGCTCAAGCCGCACAACGTCACTATGACCTTCGTCGGTGCGTCGCTGCTGTGGGTGGGCTGGTTCGGCTTCAATGCCGGCTCCAACCTGGAAGCCACCGCCGGCGCGGCGCTGGCCTTCATCAACACCCTGGTGGCCACGGCCGCGGCGGTGCTGGCGTGGGCGCTGACCGAGAAGCTGACCAAGGGCAAGGCCTCGGCGCTGGGCGTGGCCTCCGGTGCCGTCGCAGGCCTGGTCGGCATCACTCCGGCGGCGGGCCTGGTCGGTCCGCTGGGCGCGATGGCGATCGGCGTTGCCGCGGGCGTGACCTGCGTCTGGGGCGTGACCGGGCTGAAGAAGCTGCTCAAGGTCGACGACACTGCCGACGTGTTCGGCGTGCACGCGATTGGCGGCATCGTCGGCGCGATCCTGACCGGCGTGTTCTACGCACCCGCCCTCGGCGGGCAGGGCGGCGACGACTTCAACATGGCGGCGCAGGTGGGCACGCAGGCGCTGGGCGTGGCGCTGACCATCGCCTGGATCGGCATCGTTTCCGTCATCGGTTTCCTGGTGGCCAAGCTGGTGTTCGGCCTGCGCGTGAGCGAGGAAGCCGAGCGCAACGGCCTCGACATCAGCAACCACGGCGAGTCCGCCTACGAGAGCTGATCATGCAGTGATACACCTCCCCCACGAGGTGCAGGCGGGCAGCGCAGGCTGCCCGCTTTTTCTTTTGGGTGTGCGGGGCGGCTGCGGCTGCATTGTGACCGCTGCGCCTGGCGGCCGGCTGGATCAGGATCGCTTGCCGATGCCGGCGAAACCAGTTCCCGCCCGTTGCGCACACGGGCGATGCAGGATTCCGACGGCGCCGTCTATCATGGGTCTCCAGGCGCCCGAGCCGTTCCCGCCGATGTCCCGTCCCGCTTCCACCCTGCGCGTCGCCGTCCTCGAGGACGATGCCAGCCTGCGCGACAACCTGCTGCTGCCCGAGCTGCGCGAACACGGCTTCGCGCCGGTGGGCGCCGCCTCGGCCGCGGAGTTGTACCGGAACCTGCTGCAGCATCGGTTCGACCTGGCGCTGCTCGACATCGGGTTGCCAGACGAGGATGGCGTCAGCGTCGCCGGCCACCTGCGCGAACTGCTGCCCGACATCGGCATCGTGATGCTGACCGGCAACCAGCAACGCGCCAGCCACCTGCAGGCGCTGGTCAATGGCGCCGACGCGTTCCTGCCCAAGCCGGTCGACATCGACATCCTGATGGCGACGCTGCACTGCCTGGCCAGGCGGCTGCGGGCGCCATCGGCCCACGGGCGCGAGCCGACGGAGCATGGCGGGTCCAGCCCCTGGCGCCTGGAGTCGGACGGCTGGTGCCTGGCCGCGCCGACCGGCACGCTGCTCGCGCTGACGGTGCTCGAGCGCGAACTGATGCGGCGGCTGCTGGACGCGCGTGGCGAGGCGGTGTCTCGCGATCAGCTTGTCCAGGCGCTTGCGCGGGGAGGCGATGTGCACGACTTCGATCCGCGGCGGCTGGACATGCTGGTCCACCGGCTGCGCCGCAAGGTGGCCGGGACGGTCGGCAGCGCCGCACAGTTCCCGCTGCTGGCCGCGCGCGGCGTCGGCTACCTGTTCGCCGGCTGAGGGTCTGCACCGGCCCCGGCACGCGGTAATTCGATCCGGAACCGGGTGCCGCGGCCAGGCTCGCTCTCGACGCCGATCTCGCCGCGTGCGCTCCGGATCATGTCGCGCACCAGCGCCAGGCCCAGTCCGGTCCCGCTGCCGGCCGGCTTGGTGGTGTAGAACGGCTCGAAGATCCGCGCGCGAAGGGCTTCGGGAATGCCCTGTCCGGTGTCCTCCAGGTCGAGTCTGACGCGCTGGCCGTCGGCCCCTCGCGCGTCGCCCGCGCTGACCGTGAACTCGCCACCGTCGGGCATCGCGTCGCGTGCGTTGCCGGCGATGTTGAGGAGCATGAGGATGAAGCTCGCGCGGTCCAGCCGCACCGGCAGCGGTTCGTCGCCGGCGTGGATGCGCACGCGGATGCCCGTGGGGAACAGCTGCCGCAGCATCGGTCGCAGTTCCGCCAGCGCCTCGCGCAGGTCGAACACCTCGGGCCGCAGGATCTCCTGACGACTGAAGTCGAGCAGCTTGCGATTGATCTCCAGTGCGCGACGCGCCTCCACTTCGACCCCGGCGAGCGCGTCGACCAGCCCCGGCTTGCCGCGGTCGGCCAGCCGCTCGCGCCGTTGCGCGTAGCCCAGGATCACGCTGAGCACGTTGTTGAAATCATGGGCGACGCCGCTGGCGAGCTGGCCGGTGGCCTCGACCTTCTTCGCATGGATCAACTGGGCCTGCGCGCGCTCGCGGGCGCTCATCTCCTGTTCCAGTTCGCCCTGGCGGACGTCGGATTCGTGGAGCGCCTCGCGCAGCGCCGCCACCGTGCGGTCGAGCATGATCGCGACGATGAAGTACGAGGACGCGATCGACGGCGCGTTCTGGAACGCGCGCGGACCCAGCTCGGCGTAGTCGACCAGGCAGCCGGTGGCCACGATCGCGAGCAGCGCGCAGAAGATCAGCCACAGCGCGCGCCGGCCCAGCACCAGGCCGCCCACGATCAGCGACAGGAACTGGTCCGACTGCCCGATCATCATCAGCTGGAAGCCGGACGTGAAGTGGTTGACCCAGGTCGTGGCCACCAGCGTCGCCAGGTAGAGGACCACGGCTGGGCGGAACAGGCCCCTGCGGATCCACGCCAGGCTCACGCCCGCCGCGATCACCATCAGCGCCGCCAGCGCGATGTTGACCTGGCCGCCGCGCGGTACGCCGAGCTTGGCCAGGTGGTAGCCCCACATGGTCGGCAGTGCCACCAGCAGGAACAGCAGCAGGATCTGCATCGCCGGGGCGTTGCGCCGGTCGACCGGGTCGTCGATCGGCACGTCGTGCAGCCAGCGGACAAGCGCATCGAGCATGTGGGCGGCACCTGCGGCCAGCGGCCGGACCAGCGTCCCGGACCGACGAAAGAAAGCGCAATTATGCGTAGGCAAGCCGCATTTTTTGCAAGGTTTCGTGGATGACGCGCGCAGTCGTCATCACCCATCGTACCGGGAGTTGGCGGTTGCGGTGCCGTGTTCCCGGCGGGAACGGCCGTCGCTGGTAGCGCCGGCAGCGCGTCCTGCCGCAGCCGGTGCAGGCTCCGCCAACCGCCCGGCAATTGTCCCGATCGAGGAATCCGATTTTGAACAGGATCTACCGCAAGGTGTGGAGCAAGTCGTTGTCGATGCTGGTCGTGGCTTCGGAGCTGGCGGGTTCCACGCGTGGGGGTCCGGTGTCGTCGGGCGGTACCAGACCCAGTCGGCGGCGGTCGCTGCTGGCGTTGGCCTGCGTCGGCGGTTTGGCGACGGGCTTGGCCGGACAGGCCCTTGCGGCGGACGCGATCTGCATCGATCCAGTCGCTGACGCGCCTGTGGGCGGGACCCCTGGCAGCGGGAGCGGGGTGACCTGCGGCGAGGGCGCGCTGGCTGATCGCGCCGGCATCGAAGCGACCGATGCGGTGACCGCGGCGGACCGGTACTTCCAGGCCACCGGCAGCGAGGCCAGTGACGCCGGCGCCTGGGCCGAAGGCGACGAGGCCACGGCCGCGGGTGAAGCGGCGAACGCGATCGGCAGCGGCGCCTCGGCTTTCGGCGGCGGGGCGCTGGCCTATGCCGACGGCACCACCGCGATCGGCCACAGTGCGTCCGCGCTCGATGCCAACGCCACCGCGATCGGCAGCCAAAGCGCTGCGACCGTCGCCCACGCGACCGCGCTGGGCAACGGCAGCACGGCCAGCGCCGCGTATGCGACCGCGATCGGCTCGGCCAGCACGGCCAGCGGCGGCAATGCGGTGGCGATCGGCTTCATGAGCGCGGCCTCCGGCCCGAATGCGCTGGCAATCGGCGGTGCAGCCGCGAGTCAAGGCACCAATACGATCGCACTTGGCGTCAGCAGCCAGGCCACCGCCGCGTTTGCTGCCACGGTCGGCTTCGCCTCCGCCGCGACCGGCGTCGCTTCGGCGGCCTTCGGCCCCGCCGCCCGCGCGACCGCCATGAATGCCGCCGCGTTCGGCGGCGGGGCCCAGGCGACAGCCGGATACGCCACCGCGGTCGGCTATGGCGCGCGCGCCACGTTCGCCTACACCACCGCAGTCGGCAACGGCAGCCTGGCCAGCGGCCAGTCCGCGACCGCGGTTGGTGGCGCAGGCATCTTCGCCGGTGGCGCCAACGCCTCGGGTGCCTACGCATCGGCGTTCGGGCACAACGCACGCGCCACCGCCGGCAATGGCACCGCCATCGGCACCAACACGCTCGCCGGCCCCGATACCGCCAGCCTCACCGCCGCGATCGACACCACCGCCGTGGGCACCGAAGCCTGGGCGACCGAGGACGGCGCGACGGTAGTCGGCTACAACAGCTACGCGCAGGCGCTGGACTCGGTGGTGCTGGGTTCGAATGCCTGGACCACCAAGGACGCGCACAACAGCGTCTCGCTGGGCGCCGGCTCGCTGGCCGACCGCGCCGACACGGTGTCCGTGGGTGCGGCTGGTGACTGGACCGACGCGTCCGGCGTGGTCCACGGCGCGATCGATCGCCAGGTCACCAACGTGGCCGCGGGCACGGAAGCCACCGATGCGGTCAACGTCGGCCAGCTCAACGAAGCCGTCGCCGACATCGAGGAAGGCAACAAGTATTTCCATGCGACCGGCAGCGAGAACAGCGACGCTGGCGCCTGGGCCGAAGGCGACGAGGCCACGGCCGCGGGCGAAGCGGCGAACGCGATCGGCGACGGCGCCTCGGCCTTTGGCGGCGGCGCGCTGGCCTATGCCGACGGCGCGACCGCGATCGGCCAGGGCGCGACTGCGCTGGGGGCCGACTCGATTGCGATGGGCACCACCGCCAATGCGCAGGACGTGAACGGCGTGGCCATCGGCAACGCCAGCAGCGCCGCTGGCGCAAATACCGTGGCGCTTGGCCTACAGGCCAATGCCGAAGGGCCGTCCTCGATGGCGATCGGGGCGCACAGCCTCTCTTCGGGCATGTTTTCGATTGCGGTCGGCGGACTGGCGGAAGCGACCGGTCTCGCCGCCACGGCGATCGGCCCGACCGCCTGGGCGACCGGCCGCGAGTCGACCGCGGTCGGCTCTGCCGCAACCGCAAGCCAGTGGTACGCGTCGGCGCTGGGCGCCGGATCGCAGGCGGGGTTCTTCGGCACCGCGATCGGCGCGCTGAGCAACGCGGCGGAGGTCGCGACCGCGATCGGCCAGGGCACGATCGCCGCCGCGGCCGGTACCGGCGTGGGCGTGCAGGCATCCGCCGGCCAAGGGGGAGTCTCGATCGGCAACAGCGCCACCACCGCGCAGTTCGGCACTGCGGTGGGCTCGAACTCGCTGGCGGGCCGTGACTTCGACTCGGTGACCGATGCGATCAACACCGTAGCCGTGGGCGGGGAAGCCTGGGCGACCGAGGACGGCGCGACGGTAGTCGGCTACAACAGCTACGCGCAGGCGCTGGACTCGGTGGTGCTGGGTTCGAATGCCTGGACCACCAAGGACGCGCACAACAGCGTCTCGCTGGGCGCCGGCTCGCTGGCCGACCGCGCCGACACGGTGTCCGTGGGTGCGGCTGGTGACTGGACCGACGCGTCCGGCGTGGTCCACGGCGCGATCGATCGCCAGGTCACCAACGTGGCCGCGGGCACGGAAGCCACCGATGCGGTCAACGTCGGCCAGCTCAACGAAGCCGTCGCCGACATCGAGGAAGGCAACAAGTATTTCCATGCGACCGGCAGCGAGAACAGCGACGCTGGCGCCTGGGCCGAAGGCGACGAGGCCACGGCCGCGGGCGAAGCGGCGAACGCGATCGGCGACGGCGCCTCGGCCTTTGGCGGCGGCGCGCTGGCCTATGCCGACGGCGCGACCGCGATCGGCCAGGGCGCGACCGTGTTCGGCCTCAATGCCACCGCGCTGGGCAGCGGTGCGTTCGCCGAGGCCGAAGAGGCCTTTGCCGGCGGCCATGGCGCGCAGGCGCTCGGCGGCGCCAGCATCGCGCTGGGCAGCAACGCCATCGCCGAAGGCACCGGCGGAATCTCGATCGGCATGGGGACCGAATCGGCCGGGTTCATGTCCGCCGCGGTCGGCACCTACGCCGTGGCCGGGGGACCGTTCTCCACCGCCGTCGGCGCCACGGCCTGGGCGGTCGAATGGGACGCCACCGCGATAGGCACCGGCGCGACCGCGTACTACGCGGGTACCGCGCTGGGTTCAGGCGCCACTGCCGGTGCGTTCTCGATCGCCATTGGCGGGTACGCGCAGACCGGGCACTGGGTGTTCGACGAGGTTTCGGGCACGTCGTACTACGAGTCGCTCGGCGGCACCGCGATCGGCACCAGCGCCAATGCGACGGGGCTCAATGCCGTTGCCCTGGGCACCTACAGCAATGCCACCGGCGCCGACAGCATCGCGATCGGCTTCAACACCCTGGCTGGCACGTACTGGGATTCCCCGCTGGTGGGCGACCACACCACGGCGGTCGGCAACGAGGCCTGGGCGATCGGCATGCACGCGGCCGGCTTCGGCTACAACAGCTTCGCCGCTGCCGACCAGGCGACCTCGCTGGGTGCCAACGCGTGGGTGCTGGGCTCGGCAGGCAACAGCGTGGCCCTGGGCCACGGCTCGCTGGCCGATCGCCCCAATACGATCTCGGTGGGCGCTGCGGTCGACTGGTCGCCCTCGTACGACGGCGATGGGGACGGCCTGCCCGATGGCATCACGATCGCCGCCTTCGATCGCCAGATCGCCAACGTCGCCGCCGGCACCGAGGACACCGATGCGGTCAACCTCGCGCAGCTGCGCGAGGTGTCCGACGGGGTGGGTGCGCTGGCCGATGGCGTGGTGAGCTATGACGACGCGTCGCGCGGGACGGTCACCCTGGCTGGTGCAACCGGCACGGTGATCACCAACGTCGCCGCCGGCGCCCTGGCCGAAGACAGCATCGACGCGGTCAACGGCAGCCAGCTGTTCGAGACCAACGAGCGCGTGGGCGTGGTCGAGGGCCGGGTCGACGAGCTCGACGGCCGCATCGGCGACATCGAGGGCGTAGCCGCCAACGCGGTGGCCTACGACGACGCCAGGCGGGCAACGGTCACGCTGGGTGGCGACGATGGCACCCTCATCGACAACCTCGCGTCCGGTGCAGTCTCGGCCGGCAGCGGACAGGCGATCAACGGCGGCCAGCTGTACGAAGCGCTCGACAGCGCCGCGCAGCTCATCGGCGGCGGTACGGCGGTGACCGCACTGGGCACGCTGTCGGCGCCCACCTTCATGATCCAGGGCGCCAACTACTTCAGCGTCGGCGACGCGCTGGGCGCGCTGGACGCGCAGGTCAGCCTGCTCGGGCAGCGCCTCACCGGAGTCGAGGGGCAGGTTGCGACCGGCGCAGGGAACGACCGCGTCGCGGTGGGCGGGGAGACCCCGGCGCGGATCGGCGAGGACACCAACGCGGTCGCGATCGGCGATGGCGCCACGGCGAATGGCGAGAACGGCGTGGCGGTCGGTGGTGGTGCCCATGCCGAAGGTCCGGATGACGTGGCGATCGGCGGCAATGCCCGCGTGGGTGCCGACGGCAGCGTCGCGGTGGGGGCCAACGCAAGCATCGGCGCGGCGGCCACCGATTCGGTGGCGCTGGGCGAGGGCGCGGGTGTCACCGCGGCCTCGGGCACGGCGATCGGCCAGGGCGCGAGCGTGACCGCCGAAGGTGCCGTGGCCCTGGGCCAGGGCTCGGTGGCCGACCGCGCGAACACCGTCTCGGTCGGCAGCGCCGGCGGCGAACGCCAGGTCACCAACGTCGCAGCGGGCACCGAGGACACCGACGCGGTGAACGTGGCCCAGCTCGACACCTCGGCCACCCGCACGCTGGCGCAGGCCAACGAGTACACCGACCAGAAGTTCGCGGCCTGGAACGACAGCTTCAACACGATGCGCAACGACATCGAGCACCGCTTCGGCGACATCGAGCGCCGCGTGGACCGCCAGGGCGCGATGAGCGCGGCGATGCTGAACATGGCGACCAACGCGGCGGGCGCACGGACCGAGCGCGGCCGGATCGCGGTCGGTGCCGGCTTCCAGGGCAGCGAGGCGGCGCTCTCGATCGGCTACGGGCGCAGGATCGGCGACCGCGGCTCGTTCAGCGTCGGCGGCGCGTTCAGCGGCGACGACAGATCGGCGGGCGTCGGCTTCGGCCTCGACCTCTAGGGCAGCGCCCCATCCGCGTCGCCGGCGCTGCGCCGGCGACGCACACCACGTTGCGCGCAGGCGCACCTACTCAGCGGAGATCGGTTGATGTTGAAGAAGAATACGCTCGGCCTGGCAGTTGCCGGCATCGTCCTGGCAACGGCTGCGGTGGGCCCGAACGAAGCGGCGGTCGGGCCGAAGCCGCCGCAGGTGGCGGCACTGCGCACGGTTCCGGTCACGAGCGCCGGCGGCGACCGCCTCATCGTCAAGTACCGGGCAGGCGCGGCCGCGGCGCGCAGCCTGGGGGGCAAGCTGGCAACGGTGAACAGGGCAGCTGCGCGCGCCCTGGTCGCGACGGCGCGCGCGGGCATCGGCGCCAGCATCGCACCGGTCTCGGCCAACCACGTGCGGGCGATGGCGGTCGGCTCGGACGTCATCAGGCTCTCGCGCAAGCTTGGGCGCAACGAACTCGACCATCTGGTGCGCGAGCTGTCGGCGGACCCCGCGGTCGAGTACGCCGAGATCGACGCACGGATGTACCCGCTGCGCACGCCCAACGATCCCCACTACGCCAGTCACCAGTGGCACCTGCAGGACACCGCCGGCGGGATCAACCTGCCCCCGGCCTGGGATCTGTCGACCGGCGAGGGCGTGGTGGTCGCGGTGCTCGATACGGGCGTGCTGCCCGCGCACCCGGACCTCGGAGCGAACCTGCTTGAAGGCTACGACTTCATCACCAACCCGTTCATGTCACGCCGGGCGACCGCGGACCGCGTCCCCGGTGGCTTGGACCTGGGCGACTGGACCGTTGAGTACGACGAGTGCTACGCGGGCTCGGAGCCTGCACCCAGTTCCTGGCACGGCACCCATGTGTCCGGCACGATCGCGCAGCTGACCGACAATGCCGAAGGCGTAGCCGGCGTGGCGTTCGACGCTCGCGTGCTCCCGGTGCGGGTGCTCGGCCGCTGCGGTGGCCAGCTGTCGGACATTTCCGACGCCATCGTCTGGGCCTCGGGTGGCGGCGTGGCTGGTGTGCCCGCGAACGAGAATCCGGCCGAGGTGATCAACATGAGCCTGGGTGGCTACGGCAGCTGCGGCCCGACCTACCAGGACGCCATCGACATCGCCGTGGGCAACGGCAGCGTGGTGGTGGTCGCGGCGGGCAACTCGGCCGAAAACGCCAGCGACTTCCGTCCGGCCAGCTGTGCCAACGTCATCAACGTCGGCGCCAACCGCTACAACGGCGGCATCGCGTTCTACTCCAACCATGGCACCTCGGTCGACATCTCGGCGCCCGGCGGCGGCGCCTGGGAGGATCCGGGCAACAGCGGCTGGGACGGCTACATCGTGCAGAGCGGGTCGCTGGACCCGGAAACCGACCAAGGGAACTACGACTACGTCGGCATGATCGGCACGTCGATGGCCGCGCCGCACGTCGCCGGAGCCGCAGCCCTGGTGCAGGGTGCGCTGGTCGGCGCCGGCCGCGACCCGCTGGACCATGCCGGCATGGAGGCGCTGTTCAAGCAGACCGCGCGCGTGTTCCCGGTCGCGATCCCGGCCAGCACGCCAATCGGCGTCGGCATCCTCAACGTCAAGGCGGCGCTGGACAAGGCGCTGGAGGTCCCGTGCGAGGTGGACTGCGCCCCGGACGCGATCGCGCTGGTCAACAAGGCCGAGGTGCGCGGCCTGTCCAACACCAGCAACGATGGCGTGTACAGCTTCGAGGCCGCGGCCGGCCAGACGCTGAGCTTCCTGACCATGGCCGGCAGCGGCAACGTGTCGATCTTCGCCAGCCGCGGCGTGGTGCCCACCGAAGCGACGTTCGACGCGAAGTCGACCCGAGCGGGCAACACCGAGACGATCCGCTTCACCGCGCCGCAGGCCGGCACGTACTACGTACGCCTGACTGGGGTTTACGCCGGGCTGACGCTCGTCGCGCGGCAATAAACGCTCCAGGGGACGGGGGGCCGGAGGGCGTGCGCCTGCTCCCTCCGGCCTTCCCGGTTTTCCCATGGCTTGCAATCGCGGCAGGCAGGGGCTGCAATGGCCCCATGCATGCATTCCTCCGCCTCGCCGCGGCCACGGCCTGCCTCATGGCCCTCTCCGCCTGCCAGCATGGGGCGCCGCGAAATCCGATGGCGACATGGGTGCCGTCGCCGAACTTCGATGTCCGCCGCGCGCAGGTGATCGTGCTGCATTACACCGAGCAGGATTCGGTCGAGCGCAGCCTGCACACGCTGCGGACCGCCAACAGCGGTGGCCGGGTGAGTGCGCACTACCTGGTCGGCGATGATGGCCGCATCTACCAGCTGGTGTCGGACGAACACCGCGCCTGGCATGCGGGTGCCGGCAGCTGGGGCGCGATCCACGAACTCAACTCGGCCTCGATCGGCATCGAGATCGACAACGACGGCGTGGAGCCCTTCAGCGAGCCGCAGGTCGCGGCGGTGGTGCGCCTGCTCGAGGACCTCACCACGCGTCACCGCATTCCGAAGGCCGCGGTGATCGGCCACTCGGACCTGGCGCCGGGGCGCAAGATCGATCCGGGTCCGCTGTTTCCATGGCAGCGGCTGCACCAGGCCGGCTTCGGCATCTGGCCCGATGCCGACGCGCCGTCGCCGCCGCCCGGGTTCGATCCGATCAACGCGCTGCGGCTGATCGGCTACCCGGTCGACAGGCCCGAGGCGGCAATCCACTCCTATCGCATGCGTTTTCGTGGCGACAACGGCAAGGCGCTGGACGATGAGGACCTGCGCATCCTGCATGCGCTGACCTGGTGGCGCTCGCCGGTGTCATCCACGGACGCCGGCGCTCCGTAACCCCGATCGAAGCGCCGGTGCGCCGGGACACCCGGTATCCGTGTTGCCGGCTGCCCTGCAGCCAGGATCCCCGCAGATCGCAGCCGAGTTCAAGCGCAGTCTCGTCACCGGCCGTCATCGGCCTGCGGGCGGAATCACTGCGACGCAAAAACACGGCGCAGCGGTGTCCCACTCAACCTGCCTTGCTCGCCCGGCCGCCCGACTTGGCCGGCTTCTTCGCCGGCTTTTTCTTTGTCGCGACCTTTTTCGTCGCCTTCTTCGCCGGCGTGCGCTTGTTGTCGCCCAGGCTCTTTTGCAGCAGGGCCACGAAGTCGACCACGTTGGTGGTCGCGTCCTCGCTGGTGGCTGGCTCTTCCAGCACCTGGGTGGTCGCGCCCTTGTCCTTGATGCGCTTGCGGATGATCTCGGACAGGCGCTCGCGGAACTCGTTGCGGTACGCGTCCGGCTGCCATTCCGTGGCCATGGAATCGACCAGCTGCGTGGCCATCTCCAGCTCCTTCGGGCTGATCCGGTAGTCGCCGGTGTTGCCCTCGGGCAGCTTGTATTCGGCCGGGTCCACCAGCTCCTGCGGGTAGCGCATCATCATCAGCACCAGCGCATCGCCCAGCGGCATCACCGCAGAAAGATATTCGCGGGTGCGGATCACCACCCGCGCTACGCCGATCTTGCCGGCCTTGCGCAGGGTTTCGCGCAGCAGCACGTAACCCTTCTCGGCCTTCTTGCCCGGCACCAGCACGTAGGGCTTCTCGAAGTAGCGGATGTCGATCGCCTCGGCGTCGACGAAGGCCTCGATCTCGACCGACTCGTGCGTCTCGGGCGAGGCCGCGGCGATGTCGGACTTGTCGATCACCACATAGCTGCCCTTGTCGTACTCGAAGGCCTTGATGATCTCCTTCCACGGCACTTCCTCGCCGGTGTCGGCGTTGACCCGCTCGAAGCGGATCGGCTTGCGGTCGCGCGCATCGAGCATGCGGAACGACAGGTCGTTGCTGCGCGCGCCCGACATCAGCGAGACGGGCACGTTGAGCAGTCCGAAGCTGAGGTTGCCGGTCCAGATCGGTCGGGCCATGCCATCGCTCGCAGGTGGAAACGGACCGACAGCCTGCCCCGGGCGGTGTCGTGGCCTTGTGCAAGCGGCAAAACCCGGGGGCGCGTCGCCGCGGTGGCGGAGCCTCAGCTTTCGGTGGCGGTTTCGGCCATGGCGCGCCAGCGCGGCAGGCGGTCGAGCTGGCCGACCGAGGCCAGGTAGGCCTGGTCGACATCGCGGCCGTTGACCAGGGCCGCAGCGACATGCACCGCGCCGGTCACCCAGAAGCTGCCGCGCACGCGTGCCGGGCGGTCGTGGAACGCGACGGCTTCGACGATCGGGCCGGGCAGGCCCCACAGCCCCAGCAGGTAGGCGCCGGTGGTGCTGTAGGGCGTGGTGGTCGTATCGATGCCGGCCGAACGTGGCAGCAGCAGGCCGACCTCGGCCAGCAGGCCGGCGGTGGACGCGAGGTCCGCGCTGGGCCCGGCCAGCAGCTTGCCCGCTAGCTGCGAAATGCGCAGCGAGCGATCGCGCAGCTCGTCGGCTTCGGCGCCCGCGGAGAACACCTCGCTGGCGAGCACCAGCTGGCGCAGCGTGTTGTGGCCCAGGCGGGTCACCGCCGAACGCAGGTCGGTGATCTCGCGGCCGCCGGAGTAATAGGCGGAGTTCGACAGGCGCAGCACCCGCGCCGCGACGGTGGGATCCTGTGCGACCACCTCGGCGACCTTCGCCGCGTTGCTGTCGGGGTCGCGCAGCAGCGCGGTCAGCGCCAGGTACTGGCGCGGCGCCGCCGGCAGCGTGCCGACGCGTTCGATCGCATGCTTGAGCGCCGGGTCGTCGAGCAGTTCGCGCAGTTCGACCACGCTCTCGATGGCATCGATGAGCGCCAGCGAGTCGAGCGGCTCGTTGAGGATCCGGTGGCTGGTGCCGAGCGCATCGAGCAGGTCGTGGGCGGCATCGGGCTCAAGCAGCAGGATGCGCACCGCGCCGGGATGGCGCGGGCGCAGGCCCGCGAGCACGGCCAGCCCGCTGCTGCTGCCCACCCGCGAGGCGCAGACCAGGACGTCCGGCGCGCGGCCGCCATCGCCCGCAGGCACGTCCGCCGCGCTCGCCACGTGTTCCAGGTGCCAGTCCGGGTCGTGATCCAGCAGTTCGCGCCGGACGCCCGCGACATGACCGGCGTCGCCCCCTACAACCACGATCTGCACGACAGTTTCCCCTTTGATTGCACTGGATACGGAAGATACCGCGCCGCGACGGGCGGTCGTAGCCTGCGCTGCACGTTCTTCCACCTTGCGCACAGTTCGCGGGCGTGCGGCGTGCACAGCTTCCCGCTATCCATCCATCGACATCGGCAGGATCGCGCGCAGCACCGTTCCGCCGCCCGGCCGTGCCGAGATCGTGACGCTTCCGCCGAGCTGGGTCGCGCGTTCGCGCATGGTCACCAGGCCGAGTCCACCCGCGCGGCTCGCATCGAAACCGCGGCCGTCATCGGAAACGCGCAGCAGCAGTCGCGCACCTTCCGCGTCATCTTCGAGCTCGACCTCCACCTCCGCCCGTGTCGCGCCGGCGTGGCGTGCGATGTTGGTCAGCGCTTCCTGCGCGATGCGGAAGCACGCCAGTTCGACCGCGGCCGGCAGGCGCCCGTCGATCGGCGCGACCTCCAGGCGGATGTCGAGCGCCGTGTTGCGTGCGAGCAGGGTCACCTGGCCGCGCAATGCGGCCTCCAGTCCCAGCGAATCGAGCTGCGGCGGACGCAGCAGCAACGACAGGTTGCGCAGTTTGAGCACGGTCTGGTCGGCGATCGCGATGATCTCGTCGAGGATCTCGCGACGCATCAGCGGGTCCGCGGCAAGCGTGTCGTCGGTGAGTGAGGTCGCGGCGAGCTTGATCGCGGTGATCGACTGGCCGATGTCGTCGTGCAGTTCGCGCGACAGCGTGCGGCGCTCGTCCTCCTGCACGGTCAGCAGGCGCTGCGCGACCGACTGCAGCTCCTCGCGCAGCCGGCTCTGCTCCTGCAGGCTCAGGTTGACCTCGTGGAACGAGGCTTGCGCACGCGCCGCCAGCCCGTTCATGGCGTCGGCCAGCGGCAGCAGTTCGCGCGGGAGGTTGTCCGGGACCAGCGGAGCGGCATCGCTGTCGAGCGCGAACTGGCGCATGCGCTTGAGCAGCTGGCGGACGCTGCGGCCAAGGCGACGCATCTTGATGACCACCACGGCGAGCACGCCGGCGAGCACGAGCGCCAGCAGCGCCAGAACCGCCAGCGCCGTGCGCCGCAGCTCGGCTTCGATCGAGCCGCGCGGCTGCAGCAGCACCAGTCGCCAGCCGTTGTCGAGCCGCACCGCGATCGCGAACGCGTCGCCGCCGCCGTCAAGCACGCCATCCAGAGACTGCACGCCGCCCAGCGTGCGCGCCAGACGGACGAGCGCGCGGTCGGTCGCCGAACTGCCCATGACGTCGAGTGGACCCTTCGTTACGCCTTCGCTCGCATGCACGACGGTGTACGCGCGATCCAGCAGAAGCAGCTCGAACCCCTGTTCATCCGCGCCGCGTTTCGGGAACAGCGACTCCACCAGGACCGAGCCTTCGACCACGCCGGCAAACCGGCCGTCGGCCAGCAGCGGCACCGATACCGCGACCAGCGTCGCGTTTCCCGGGCCACGGCCCAGGAACGCGTTGGAGATATGTCCCCGGCCGGTCTGGCGCGGAACCTGGAAATATTCGCGGTCGGCGACCGAGGCGGGCGTACCGCTGTCCGGCATGAGAGGCACGCTGGTCGACACGCTGCCTTCCGCATCGGTGACCACCAGGCGGGCGAACGCGGGATAGTGGCGATTGACGCGCGCCAGGTCGCTCTGCCAGCGGCCGATATCGGCGATGTCGCCGTCGCTGTTGCGGCGGTCGGCGAGTACCTGCATCGCCGCCAGGTGGATCTGCAGGAAGCCTTCCAGCTCGCGCGCGCTGGAGGTGGCGGTGGCCGCCAGGCGGGTCGCGCTTTGCGCCCGCACCGACATCGACGCCTGCCAGAGCAGCACCCCGGCCAGCACCAGTACGGGCAGAAACACCGCCAGCAACACCAGTCCGGTGAACTCGCCCAGCAGCGTGCGACCTGGGCGTGCCGCGGATTCTGTTGCGTCGGTCATGGCGGCCACGCTACCGGCCGGGACCGCGTGGCTGCAAGCCCGGGCCACGGCGATGACCCTCAGAACAGCTCGACGCTGCCCGCATCCATCGACTGCTGGGTCACCGGCTTGTGCGGTGGCCGCTCCCATTCACCGCGCATCTGCGCGATGCGCTGGCCGATCTGGGTGAGCGCGCGTTGCAGTTCGGCGTCGGCGTGCCCGCCGCTGCGATGCAGCAGGTCCTGCAGCACCGTGGCTTCGCGGTTGATCGCGCCGAGCCGGTCCAGGTGCACGTTGGCGGCGGTCAGCGCCTGGGTGGCGATGTCCTCGAACTGCAGCGAGCGCACGGCCTCGGCGACCGAGCCATCGATGGACTTGGCGCATTCGGCGATCTCGCGCATGCCGTTGCCGAGGTTGCGGTTGATGCCGTCGACGCGCTCGAGCATTGCGGCTGCCTCGATCCGCGCCAGGCGGCTGCGGTCGAGGTCGCGCGATGCCATCGTGCTGACGGTGTCGCGGACCCGCGCGATCGAATCCTTGGAGCTGTGCGCGAGCTTGCGGATCTGTTCGTTGAACGCGGTCGAGCGCTCGGACAGGTTGCGCACCTCGTCGGCGACCACCGCAAAGCCGCGCCCGGCCTCGCCGGCACGCGCCGCCTCGATCGCGGCGTTGAGGGCCAGCAGGTTGGTCTGGTCGGCGATCGACTTGACGTCCTCGAGCAGCGAGAAGATGCCGTCCAGGTGCTCGGCCATGGCGTCGATGTGGGTCACGGTGGCGCCGCTCTGGCCGCTGACCGCTTCCAGCGCCTCGACCAGCTGTTCCATCTGCTGGCTGGCCTGCAGCGCGAATCGGTGCACGTCCGAGCCGTTGCCGTTGCCGTTGCCGTCGCCGTCGTTGCGGCGATCGATGATGCGCGAGGCCACTTCGCTCTGCTGGCGCGAGCGGCGGTTGACCGCGTCGAAGCTGCCGCCCAGCTTGGCGACCGATTCGCGGATCAGTTCGCGGGTGCGCTCGATCTCGCCGCGCGAACCCTGCACCTCGGCGCCGATGAAGTTGCGCAGGTCCTCGAGCAGACGACCCTGTTCGCCGAGCCGGGCGGAGTCGCCGGCCGACGGGCGCAGCACCGTCCATGCAAAGCCGAGCCAGGCCAGGGTCATGGCCGCGAGCGCGCCCCAGCGCACCGGCGGAGGCAGGTCGAGCGCCTGGGCCACGATCAGGACCAGGGTGAGCACCAGCGGCGGTGCCAAGCGGAGCAGTACGCGCGAATCCATCATCGGTTCCGTGGTTGGTCGAAACGGTCTGCCCTAGGTAACGGCAGTAACGGGTCTTGCTTTAGCCGTCGCGCGAGGCCGCGAGCAAACGCTGCGCCACCTGCGGCAGCGGCACGACTTCCTCGGCCGCGCCATTGGCCACCGCGGCGCCGGGCATGCCCCAGATCACGCTGCTGGCTTCGTCCTGTGCCAGGGTGCGCGCGCCGGCCTTGCGCAGGGCCAGCAGGCCGGCCGCGCCGTCGTCGCCCATGCCGGTGAGTAGCGCCGCGCTGGCGTTGCGCCCGGCGTGCGCGGCCACCGACTGGAACAGCACGTCGACACTGGGCCGGTGCCGGCGCACCGGGTCGTCCTCGCCCAGCCGGCACACCCAGCGCGCGCCGCTGCGCAACACGCGCAGGTGGCGGCCGCCAGGCGCGACATAGGCGTGGCCGGCCAGCAGCGGCTGGTTGTCGGCCGCCTCCATCACGGTCATGCGGCTGTGGCGGTCGAGCCGTTCGGCGAAGGGCCCGCTGAACGCGGCCGGGATGTGCTGGACGATGAGCGTGGCCGGTGCGTCGGCCGGCATCTGCGCCAGCACTTCGCGGATGGCTTCGGTGCCGCCGGTCGATGCGCCGATCGCCAGCAGGCGCTCGGTGGTGCGATAGCCGATGGGTCCTTCGCAGCGCGCGGCCGGCGCCGGCGAGATGCGCGCGACGCGCGCCATCGCGGCCTGCTTCACCTTGTCCACCAGCACGGCGCCGTATTCGACCAGGCCGCGGGCGATGTCGATCCTGGGCTTGGCGATGAAATCCACCGCGCCCAGCGCCAGCGCATCAAGCGTCACCGAGGCGCCGGCCTCGGTCAGCGACGACACCATCAGCACCGGCATCGGCCGCAGCCGCATCAGGTTGCGCAGGAACGTCAGCCCGTCCATGCGCGGCATCTCGACGTCCAGGGTCAGTACGTCCGGCGCGAGCTGCTTGATCTTGTCCCGCGCGATGTAGGGGTCCGACGCGGTGCCGACCACCTCGATGCCCGGGTCTGCGCCAAGCAGCTCCGACATCAGGGCGCGCACCAGCGCCGAATCGTCCACGATGAGCACCCGGACCGGACGCCTGGCCATGTCAGAACAGCTCCACGCTGCCGGCGGCAGGGGCGCGGGCGAGGCGCCCGTACAGCGCGCGCTCGGCGTCGACGACTTCCTTGCGGGTCGCCGGCAGGCGCCTGACCAGGCTGCGCCCGGACTGCACGAAGAAGGCGACCTTGCGCGCCTGGTTCTCGCCCAGGTCCTTGGCGATCACCGGGATCTTCTCTGCGGCCAGGTAGTCGAGCACGAAGTCGGCATTGCGCGTGCCGATGGGATGGCTGTGGAAGCCGCTCAGCACGTTGCCGCCGCCAAACACCTTGGCCTGCAGGCGCTGGCGCCGCGCGCCGCGCTTGAGCAGGTCGTTGATCAGCAGCTCCATGGCGTTGACGCCATAGCGCGCCGACGTGGCGTTGATGTCGCCGCCCGGCAGCATGAAATGGTTCATGCCGCCCAGGCCAAGCAGGGGGTCGTACAGGCAGGCGGCCACGCACGAGCCCAGCAGCGTCACCAGCGCCACCGGCTGGTCGGTCGCCAGGTAGTCCGCCGGCAGCAGGCGGATCGCCTGGGTCTGCAGCGCGGAGTCGAAGTAGCCGCCGGCGGGCGACGTCGCCACTGCGCTGCTCATCCGGTGCCCGCCCTCGCTGCAGCCCGGTAGACGGTGCGACCGCAGGGCGACACCAGGTCGGCCGCGTGGTTGAAGCTTTCGGAGTGGCCGGTGTACAGCCGGCCCTCGGCCGTCAGCAGCGGGGCGATGCGCTGCAGCACCCCGTACTGGGTGGGCTTGTCGAAATAGATCATGACGTTGCGGCAGAACACGGCGGTCCAGGCGCCGTGCTTCAGGCCGTAGTCGGCATCGAGCAGGTTCAGCGCGCGGAACTCGACCAGCGCACGCAGCTCGGGCCGCACCCGGCACAGGCCGGCGTTGGCGCCGGCGCCGCGCTGGAAGAAGCGGCGCTTGCGGGGCGTCTCGATCGCATCGATGCGCTCGAGCGGGTACACCCCGCGCGCGGCCGCCTGCAGCACGTTGGTGTCGATGTCGGTCGCCAGGATGCGCACCGGCGGGGTCAGCGTGTCGAATGCCTCGCAGGCGGTCATCGCGATCGACCAGGGCTCCTCGCCGGTCGAGGCCGCGCAGCACCAGACCTGCAGCGGTGGGCCGCCGCGATGCGCCGCCTGCAGCTGGCTGGCCAGCAGCGGGAAGTGGTGCGCCTCGCGGAAGAACGAGGTCAGGTTGGTGGTCAGTGCGTTGACGAAATTCTGCTCTTCGTCGTCGGCGTCGTCCTCGACCAGGTCCAGGTAGTCGCTGAAGCGGTCGAAGCCGCATGCGCGCAGGCGCCGGACCAGGCGGCTGTAGACCATGTCGCGCTTGTGCGCGCCCAGGTTGATGCCGGCGCGGTCATGGATCATGCGGCACACGCGTCGGAAGTCGCGGTCATCGAAGACGAACGTGCGGTCCTCGACGGTCTGTGCGTGGCTGTCGCGGACCGGCTCAGGCACGGTCGAGCTCCCCCTGCGCCAGCGCCATGGCCAACTCGGGTGCCGCCAGCCGGGCCCCGAGCCAGTGTTCGAACACCGGCTGCGCCAGCGCCTGCGAATACAGGAAGCCCTGCACCTCCTGGCAGCCGAACTCACGCAGCAGCGCCGCCTGGCCGACGGTTTCCACGCCCTCGGCGATCACCGCCATGTCGAAGTTCCTCGCGATCAGCGTGATCGAGCGGACGATGGCCTTGTCGCCGCGGCTGCCGACCAGGTCGCGGACGAAGGAGCGGTCGATCTTGACCCGGTCGACCGGCAGCCGGTGCAGCATCGACAGCGAAGCGTGGCCGGTACCGAAGTCGTCATAGGACACGCGGATGCCGCGCTTGCGCAGCTGCAGCAGGGTGCGTTCGGCGACGCCGTCGTCGCGCAGTGCGATCGTCTCGGTCAGCTCGATCTCCAGCTGCGCCGCCGGCAGGCCGCTGGCGGCGAGCGCGAGGTCGATCTTGTCGACCAGGGCGTCGTCGTTGAACTGCGCCGGGAACAGGTTGACGCCCACCGTCAGCCCGCGGCCGCGCACGAGCGGCCAGCGTACGGCGTCGCGGCAGGCCTGATGCAGGATCCAGGTGCCGACGTGGGTGGCGATGGCGCTGCGCGACAGCGCATCGATGAAGGCGCCGGGCATCAGCAGGCCGCGCACGGGATGGCGCCAGCGCAGCAGCGCCTCGGCACCCGAGGGCAGCCCGCTGGCGAGATCGATCTGCGGCTGGTAGTGCAGCTCGAACTCGCCGTCGCGGAATGCGCGCCGCAGCTCCAGGTCGAGCTGCCTGCGGTCCACCGCCTCTTCGCGCATCGATGACGAGAACCGGCGCAGCTGCATGCTGCCGCCGCGCTTGGCGTGGCGCAGGGCCAGCGCGGCGAGCGCGAGCAGCCCGCTGCTGCCACAGTCGTCGTATGCGGCCAGGTCGGGATTGCCGGCGTCGTCGAACGCCAGGCCGATGCAGGCCTCGACGTGGACGCGCTGGTGTTCGATCTCGCAGGGGCGCGCGACCTCGCGCAGCAGCGCCTGCAGGCGTGGCTCGAGTCCGTCGATGTCGTCCGGAGCCGGGAACAGGATCACGAACTCGTCGCTGCCAAAGCGCGCCAGATGTGCGTCGACCGGCAGCCACGCCATCAGGCGCGAAGCCACGACCTGCAGCACGGTGTCGCCGATGACGTGGCCAAGGGCCTCGTTGACGGCCCGGAAATTGTCGAGTCCCAGCAGCGCCACGCCCAGGCGTGCGCCGCGGCCGCGCAGCGAGTCGACGGTGGCGAACAGGGCCTCGCGGTTGGGCAGTCCGGTCAGCGCATCGAGCCGCCCCGAACGCGGTTCGCGCCGCGGGACGGCATCGTTGGAGTCGCGCAGGACCAGCACAATGCCCCGGGCGTTGCCATCGTGCCAGGCGCAGCGTGCGGCCTGCACCGTGCGCAGCTCGCCGAACGCGTCGCGGATCCGCAGTTCACGCAGGCTGCGCGCGTTGTCGCGGCTGCCGGACGGAGCACGCAGCCAGCTGGCCACCGCAGCGGGGTCGAGCTGCAGCTCGGCGGGCACCAGCAGGTCGAGCGCCTGCCCCGGGGTCGCGACTGGCCCCAGCAGATCGCGTGCGGCCGCGTTGGCGAAGATCGTCGCGCCGTGCGCGTCGGCCATGATCACCGCGCTGAAGCCGGCTTCGGCCACCTGCCGGCAGCGTGCCAGCACGTTGCCGCCGAACACGCGCGTGGCCAGCGTGGCCAGCGATCCGATCCGGGCCGCCACCGTCGCGGCGCAGACCTCGCGCCGGTGCGGGCTGCCCGCACCGAGCACACCGAGCAGTTCACCGGTGGGGCCGAACAGCACGGTCGCGATGAAGTGGCGGATGCCGGCGGGACCGGCCACCAGGACATCGTCGGCCAGGCGCGGATCGTCGCTGGCGTCGGCGATCACGGCCAGGGGGTTCGCGGCGTCCACGATCGTGCATAGCCGGCTACCGGCGAATGCGGCGGTCGGCGCCAGGCCCCGCACGGCGGCCAGGCGCAGTTGGCCGTCCTCCATCACCCACAGCATCGTGCTCGGGCAGTCGAGCAGGTCCGCCGCCACCTCCAGGACCGCGGTGAAACCCGCATCGCGCTCGGCGTCATGCGGCTCGGTGTCCGACAGTGTGGAAGGCTTTCCGGACCGCGGCACGGGAGCGGCAGGCGCCCACGGGTGTGCGGTGGCGCGGTCTGCTGGGAGGGAAAGCATGGGCGTTCGATCCGGACGTGGGGCGAAGGACGGAGAGGAGGTCGTGGGCGGGTGTCAGGCGGGGACTTCGACGGTCTTCGCCGGCGCGGCGGCGGCCGTGCGGCGAGCGCCCCGTACGTCGCCCGCGGCGACGGCCGCCGCAGCGGGCGCGCCTGCCGCCGGCGCATGCACTGCGCCCTGGGTCGAGAACACCGCCACCGTGTGCACCAGTTGCCCGGCCTGCTGCTCCATGCTGCGCGCAGCGGCCGTGGCTTCCTCGACCAGCGCGGCGTTCTGCTGCGTGCTTTCGTCCATCTGGGTGATCGCCTGGTTGACCTGCTCGATGCCCGCGCTCTGCTCCTGCGAGGCGGCCGAGATGTCGGCGATGATGTCGGTGACGCGCTTCACGC
>NZ_JBSVRP010000006.1:0-59658 GCF_054072715.1 Luteimonas sp. A611 | reverse complement strand
CGCGCATCCACGCGAGCGCCCGGCATGCTGTGCCGGGCCGGACCGCGTAGCGGCCCTGACCGAGCGAAAAGCGATCCCCGGTCGACAGGGCGCGACGTCCAGTCGAAGTCGCGCGGGACTTCCAGCAATCGGGTCTACCTTCCTCCCCGAGAAGAAACAAAAGAAAACGGCCGGGCATCGAGCCCGGCCGTTTCTTCCCTCCCACACCTGTCGCGCGGCGGGCTCAGGCCGCGACCGCGTGCGAACGCTCGAACTGCTCCTCCTCGGTCGAACCGGTGAGCGCAGTGACGCTCGAGCTGCCGCCCTGGATCACCGTGGTCACGTCGTCGAAGTAGCCCGCGCCCACCTCCTGCTGATGCGACACGAAGGTGTAGCCCTGCTCGCGCGCGGCGAACTCCGGCTCCTGCACCTGCTCCACGTAGTGGCGCATGCCCTCGCCGCGCGCATAGTCGTGCGCGAACTTGAAGGTGTTGAACCAGTTGATGTGGATGCCGGCCAGGGTGATGAACTGGTACTTGTAGCCCATCGCCGCCAGCTCTTCCTGGAACCTGGCGATGGTCGCGTCGTCGAGGTTCTTCTTCCAGTTGAAGCTCGGTGAGCAGTTGTAGCTGAGCAGCTTGCCCGGATGTGCCGCGTGCACGGCCTGCGCGAACTCGCGCGCGAAGCCGAGGTCGGGCGTGCCGGTCTCGCACCACACCAGGTCGGCGTAGGGCGCGTAGGCCACGCCGCGGCTGATCGCCTGCTCCAGGCCATTGTTGACCTTGTAGAAGCCTTCGGCCGTGCGGCTGCCGGTGACGAAGGGCCTGTCGTTGTCGTCGAAATCCGAGGTCAGCAGGTTCGCCGCTTCGGCATCGGTGCGCGCCAGCACCACGGTCGGCACGCCCAGCACGTCCGCGGCCAGGCGCGCGGCAACCAGCTTCTGGATCGCCTCGCGCGTGGGCACCAGCACCTTGCCGCCCATGTGTCCGCACTTCTTGACCGCGGCCAGCTGGTCCTCGAAATGCACCGCCGCGGCGCCGGCGATGATCATGTTCTTCATCAGCTCGTAGGCGTTGAGCACGCCGCCGAAGCCGGCCTCGCCGTCGGCGACGATGGGCAGGAAGAAGTCGATCGCATCGGCCTGGTCCATCTTGCCGTCGCAGATGTTCTTCCACTGGATCTCGTCGGCGCGCTGGAAGGTGTTGTTGATCCGCCGCACCATGGTCGGCACCGAGTCGTAGGCGTACAGCGACTGGTCGGGATACATGTTCTCGGAGCTGTTGCCATCGGCCGCAACCTGCCAGCCCGACAGGTACACCGCCTCGAGCCCGGCCTTGGCCTGCTGCATCGCCTGGCCGGCGCTGATCGCGCCGAAGGCGTTGACATAGCCCTTCTTCGCGCCGCCGTTGACCAGGGTCCACAGCTTCTCGGCGCCGCGGCGCGCGAGGGTGTGCTCGGGCTGCACGCTGCCGCGCAAGCGCACCACGTCGGCGGCCGAGTACGGGCGCTGGATGCCGGTCCAGCGCGGGTCGTTGTCCCACTGCTGCTGCAGGGCGTCGATCTGTTGCTTGCGGTTGCTCATGGTGGCTCCGATGTCGGGTATGCGGGTTTGCAGGCGCGTGGTCTGGCGCCTGCTGGCGTTCTGGCAGCGCGCGGCGGCGCGCGATGGCGGCTCAGTCGAGGCGTTCGTAGGCCGGCAGGGTCAGGAACTCCTCGAGCGTGGGTTGGTGGCTCAGCGCCTCGAGCAGGGCGATCGCCTCCTGCACGCGCGACGCGCCCGGGATCGCCTGCCCGGCCAGGCGCGAGGGCAGGTTGAGCAGCGCGCGGTCGAACAGCGCCTCGTCGATCACGGTGCCGTCGTGCAGGTGCAGGGGCGTGCCGCCGCCGTCGGTGGCATGCAGCCACTGCCACAGCTGCGCGCGCGCGATCTCGGCGGTGGCCGCGTCTTCCATCAGCCAGTGGATCGGCACGCAGCCGCTGCCGTCGAGCCAGGCGGCGAGGTAGCGCACGCAGACCTCGACGTTGTTCTCGAAACCGATGCGGGTGATGGTGCCCAGCGGCGGCGCCAGCAGGTCGCGTGCGGTGACGATCACCTCTTCGCGGCCCAGCTGCTGCTGGTGCGGTGTCGGCATGCGCTCGTCGAAGACCTGCCGCGCCAACGGGATCAGCGCCGGATGCGCGACCCAGGTGCCGTCATGGCCGGCGCTGACCTCGCGCAGCTTGTCGGCGCGCACCCGCGCCAGCGCGCGCTCGTTGGCGTCCTCGTCGTTGTTGATCGGGATCTGCGCGGCCATGCCGCCCATCGCGTGCGCGCCGCGGCGATGGCAGGTCTGGATCAGCAGCTCCGAGTACGCCTTGAGGAACGGCTGGGTCATCGTGACCTGGCCGCGCTCGGGCAGCACCCGGTCGCGGTGCGCGCGCAAGGTCTTGATGTAGGAAAAGATGTAGTCCCAGCGGCCGCAGTTCAGGCCGACGATGCGGTCCTTGAGCGCGTGCAGGATCTCGTCCATCTCGAACGCCGCCGGCAGGGTCTCGATCAGCACCGTGACCTTGATCTGGCCATTGGTCAGGCCCAGCTCGCGCTCGATGTGCGAGAGCACCTCGTTCCACAGCGCAGCCTCCTCCATCGACTGCAGCTTGGGAATGTAGAAATAGGGGCCGCGGTCCTTGGCCGCCAGCGCGCGGGCGTTGTGCCAGGCGAACAGCCCCAGGTCGAACAGCGAGGCGGACATGCGCTCGCCGCCGACCAGCACGTGCTTCTCGTCCAGGTGCCAGCCGCGCGGGCGCACGATCAGCACCGCGCGCTCGGCTTCCGGGCGCAGCGCGTAGCGCTTGCCGTTGCCCTCGAAGTTCAGCGTGCCGGCAATCGCATCGCGCAGCGCGCGCTGGCCGCCGACCAGGTTGTCCCAGGTCGGCGCGGTCGAGTCCTCGAAGTCGGCCATGTAGCAGCTGGCGCCCGAGTTGAGCGCGTTGATGACCATCTTCGGATCGACCGGGCCGGTGATCTCGACCCGGCGGTCGAGCAGGGCGTCCGGGATCGCGGCGACCCGCCAGTCGCCCTCGCGGATCGCGCGGGTGTCGGCGCGGAAGTCGGGCAGGCCGCCGGCGTCGAACGCCGCCTGGCGCTGGCGGCGCGCCGCGAGCCGCGCCTGCCGGGCCGGTTCGAAACGCCGGTGCAGTCCGGCGAGGAAGTCCTGCGCAGCCTCGTCGATCAGGTCGGCGACGGCGGCGTGGTCCGGCAATTCAATGCCGGAGGCGATCGGGGACGGCTTCAGGACGGCGGACATGGCGGGCTCCAGAGGATGTTGCGGTGCAACGCCACCCTCCGCCCCGACTCATTATTTGACAACTGAGTTCTTCCAATGTAATTCATAAATTCCTTAAATACATGAGTCGAATCAATGCCCTCGAGCGGCAATTCGACCCCCCGATTCCCCTACAAGGCCGACCGGCTGAAGCCGCTGCGGGCTTTCTGCCAGACCACGCGGCTGGGATCGGTATCGCGGGCGGCCGAGGCGCTGTACGTCAGCCAGCCGGCGATCACCCTGCAGCTGCAGGCGCTGGAGCGGGAGCTGGGGCAGAAGCTGTTCGAGCGCAGCGGCCGGCGCCTGGTGCCGACCCGCGCCGGCGAGGCCCTGTACGAGCTGGCGCGCCCGCTGGTCGACGGCATCGACGCCCTGCCGGCCGCCTTCCGCGACGCGCTCAAGGGCATGGACGCGGGCGCGCTCAACATCGCCGCCAACAGCTCCACCATCCTCTACCTGCTGCCGCGGATCGTGGGCCGCTTCCGCGAACACCACCCCGACGTGCGCCTGAGCCTGCACAACACCGTCAGCGCCGACGGCACCGACCTGCTGCGCGCCGATTCGGTCGACCTGGTGGTCGGCTCGATGCATGACGTGCCCGGCGACCTGGTGTACGAGCCGCTGCACCGCTTCGAGCAGCGGCTGGTGATGCCGCCGGGGCACCCGCTGGCGGAGAAGGCGGAGCTGAGCCTGGCCGACATCGGCCAGTACGGCCTGATCCTGCCGCCGATGCGGCAGATCACCTGGCGTCTGGTGGACCTGGTGTTCCAGCAGAACCGCGTGCCCTACACGGTGGCGCTGGAGGTCGGCGGCTGGGAGGTGATCAAGCAGTACGTGGCGATGGGCATGGGCATCAGCATCCTGTCCTCGATCTGCCTGACCGAGGCCGACCGCGGACGCTTGGTCACCCGCCCGCTCGACCGCTTCTTCCCCGCGCGCAGCTACGGCGTGGTGATGCGCAAGGGCAGGCTGCCGTCACCGCAGGCGCGGGCGTTCATGGACCTGATCCAGCCCGACCTGTTCCTGCGCCGCGACTACTACGAGGGCGGGCATTCGGAGCGTTGAGGAGGAAGTCCCCATCTGTCATTCCGAACCCGCACAGCGGGTGAGGACTCTCGTTGCGCCAGGTCACGTCGCCAAGATCCCTCGCCTGCGGCTCGGGATGACACAGGTGATGCCTCCGCACCGCTGCGAGCTGTCCGTTTGTCCCGTGCCGCCAGAATTCCCGCCCGCCTGCGCCTCGGGGTGACCTGACTCAGGGCGCCGGCAGCACCTCGTCGCGCCAGATCGCCACCTGCGGCTCGCCGTCGGCGTCGATCCAGCCGCGGTACATCCCGCCGGTGTTGAACGGGAATGACAGGCTGCCGTCGGCGCCGAGCACGATCGCGCCGCCGTCGCCGCCGGCGTCGGGGATCACGTGATTGATCACCGCGTCGCCGGCGCGCGCGATGCTGTCGCCGGACAGGCGCACGCGCGCGCAGATCTCGTGCGCGGCGGCAGTGCGGATGTAGAACTCGCCCCAGCCGGTGCCCGAGACCGCGCAGCGGTCGTCGGCCCAGGTACCGGCGCCGATGATCGGCGCGTCGCCGACGCGGCCGTAGCGCTTGTTGGTCATGCCGCCGGTCGAAGTGCCTGCGGCGAGATTCCCCTGCGCATCCAGCGCGACCGCGCCGACCGTGCCGAAGTAGGCGCTGGCCGGCGATGCAGGATGCAGCGCATGCGGCTTGCTGTCGTCGCGCAACGCCTTCTGCAGCTGCTGCCAGCGTTTCTCGGTGCGGAAGTACGCCGGTTCAACCAGGGCGATCCCTTGCTCCTTGGCGAAGCGCTCTGCGCCCTCGCCTACCATCATCACGTGGCGCGAGCGCTCCATGATCGCGCGCGCCAGGGTGATCGGGTTGCGCACGCGGCGCAGGCCGGCGGCCGCGCCGGCCTTGCCGGTGGCGCCGTCCATGATCGAGGTGTCGAGCTCGTTGGTGCCGTCGTGGGTGAACACCGCGCCGCGACCCGCGTTGAACATCGGTGCGTCCTCGAGCACGTTGATCGCGGCGGTCACCGCGTCCAGCGCCGGCCGGCCCGCGGCCAGTGCCGCCTGCCCCGCCCGCAACGCCTGGGCCAGCGCCGCGCGCGCGGCCGCTTCTTCTTCCGGGGTGAGGTCGCCGGGCTCGACCCCGGCGCCGCCGTGGATCACCAGGCGCGGTGCGTCCTGCACCACCAGCACGCCGTCGCGCACAGCGTAGGCGTGGCGCCACATTGGCCGTTCGACTTCGCCGGAGGGCAGCTGCAGCACCGAGTCCACGCCGACGCCGACCGTGTCGACCCGCTCCAGTCGCAGCGCCCGGTCCTCTTCCTGCGGCGCGAAGCCGCCACGCACGACCGTTGCGCCCGCGCCCGGCGCGGTGGCGAACACGCGTGCGCGGCCATCTGCTTCGACCGCCAGCGCCGCATCCTCGTCCACGCCCAGGCCCAGCACCGGCCGGCCGCCCGACAGCGTCTCGGCCTTGGCGACAAAGGCCAGCAGGCGCCCAAGCCGGTTGCGCTCGCGGAAGTGGGTGTCGGTGATCACGCCGCGCAGGGCGGCGATGTCGAGGAAGCCGGTCTCGATCGTGTTGCCGTCGCCCAGCGGATCGGCCAGCGCGCGCGGGCTGGTCTGGCTGCCGCCGTCCATCGCGCCGTAGACAAATTCGCCCAGGATCGCCAGGCCCGCGCTGGTGCCGCCCAGCGGCTTGCCGGCGCGCACGTGTGCCTCCAGCGCCTGTTCGACTGGCGTGCCCTTCCAGTAGCGGATGTAGCGCGACTGGTCGCCGCCGGCGATGAAGATGCCGTCTGCCTTGCGCAGGCGCGCGAGCAGCCGGCGGTCGCTCGCGGCCTCGCGGTCCTCGAACACGAAGGTCTCGACCGAGGCCACGCCGCCGACCTCGTCGTGGAACTCCTCGCCGATCTCGCCGCCGAGCGAGGCGCGCAGCACCACCACATGGCCGTTGCCGGCCTTCTCCAGGAACCAGCGCAGCGCCTCGATGTTGCGGTCGCCGCCGCCCATCAGCAGCAGGCCGGGCGCGGGCTTGCCGGGGGTCGGCAGCGCGGGGTCGCCGGCCAGGTGATGCCGGTAGCCCGCGGCCAGCGCCGGCATCGTCAGCAGGGCCAGCGCCGTCGCCAGCAGCATCGGTGCGATCGCACGTCGTATCGTCATGGAGCTGTCCTGTCGGCCGCATCCGGCCCCTGCGCAATGGAGACGAACCTTGGCGCGATTTCCCCCTGCGGGCAATCGCGGCCGCGCCGTGATCGGATATCGTGCCGGCCATGCCGACGCCGCCGCTGGACGACTGGTTCGTACGCGAGATCCTCGTCCACGAGGCGCCGCTGGTGCGTTTCCTCGGCCGCTGCTGGCCGCGCCGCGACGAGGTCGCCGACCTGCGCCAGGAGGTCTACGCGCGGGTGTACGAGGCCGCCGCGCGCGAGCTGCCGCGCCAGCCCAAAGCCTTCCTCTTCGCCACCGCGCGGCATCTGGTCGCCGACCGGGTGCGCCGCAGCAAGGTGGTATCGATCGAGCCGATGGGTGATTTCGAGCCCTCGTCCGTCCTTGTGGATGAGGTGTCGCCGGAACGCTGGTGCGGCGGGCGGCAGCGCCTGGCACGGCTGGCGGCTGCGTTCGACCGGCTTCCCGACCGCTGCCGCGAGGTGGTCTGGCTGCGTCGGGTCGAGCAGCTGTCGCAGCGCGAGGCGGCCCAACGGCTCGGGATCAGCGAGAAGACAGTGGAAAAGCACATCGCCAAGGGAATGCGCCTGATCGCCCTGTATTTCTACGGCGGCGACGCCGTGGACACGGCCGCGACCGCGGACATGGCGACGGTGCTCGACGCGCTGCGCCAGGCGGACGAGCCGTGACGCCGGCTGCGACGATTGAAGCCGCCGCCGCGGACTGGCTGGCCCGGCGCGATGGTCCGCACTGGTCGCAGGCGGACGGGGCCAGGCTTGAGGCGTGGCTGGCGCAGGACACCCTGCACCGGGTGGCGCTGCTGCGGCTGCAGTCGGCCTGGGCCGAGGCCGGCCGGCTGCAGGCGCTGGGCGCGGGATTGCACGACGCGGCGGTGCCGCCACGCGGCACCTGGACTGCCCGGGGGGCCGATGCGGCCCTCGCCCCGGCATCGCCGGACCCGGTGGCGCAGCTGCAGGGGCATGTGTTTTCCGCGCGCGGGCCGCTGGCGAGGGTCCGCCCGCGGGGCGGGATCGCAGCGGTCGCGGCCGTGGCCGTTTGTGCGCTGGCGCTGGGCTGGGGCTGGCGCGAGCTGGCCACGGTCGCGCCCGTGCACTACGCCACCGCGCTGGGCGACGTGCGCAGTCTCGATCTGGCCGACGGCAGCCAGGCCACCCTGGCCAGCGACAGCCGGATCGCGCTGCGGCTGTCGCGCAGTGCGCGGCACATCGCCCTTGAGCAGGGCGAGGCCTATTTCGAGGTAGCCAAGGATCCGGCGCGGCCGTTCGTGGTCGAGGCTGGAACCCGGCGGGTGGTGGCGGTGGGCACCCGCTTCTCGGTGCGGCGCGATGCCGCCGACCTGCGCGTGGTGGTCACCGAGGGCCTGGTGCGGCTGGAGGCGGGCGACGCCGGCACGCAGGCCGACACCCTGCTGCCGGCAGGCAGCGTCGCCATCGTCCATCGCGACAGCGTGCTGGTGCGTTCGATGCCGCTGGACGAGGCCGCGCGCCTGGTCGACTGGCGCAGCGGCCTGCTGGTGTTCCGCGACACGACCCTGGCCGACGCCGCCAGCGAGTTCAACCGCTACAACGCACGCAAGATCGTGATCGGCGATGCACGCGTGGGCGACCTGCGCATCGGCGGCAGCTTCCGCTGGGCCAATGCCGAGGGCTTCGTCCGCCTGCTCGAACAGGGCTTCCCGGTGCGGGCCGAATACCGCAGCGATCGGATCGTCCTGCACTCGCCCTGAGGCACGGGGGGATTTGCAGGCCTCGTTCGTCCTGACTGACAGAAGGCGCGGTCCGCGCGCCACCGGGGAACCCGCTTGAAACCGTCACGCCCGCTCCGCGTCCTGCTCCTTTCCCTGGCCTGTTCCGCCATCCTGGCCGCGCACGCGCAGGCCCCCGCGGGTGTGCCGGTGGACGTGCCCGCGGGCGAACTCGCGGCCGCGCTCGATGCCTACGCCCGGCAGTCCGGCGTCGAGCTGGTCTATCGCGCCGACCAGATGCGCGGCGTGCACACCGCAGGCGCACGCGGCCTGCCGCCCGCACAGGCGCTGCAGACCCTGCTTCGCGGCAGCGGCTTCAGCGCGCGCGAGGATGCCTCGGGCGCGGTGCTGATCGTGCAGCAGCCGCTGCTGGCGCAGGTCGGTGCTGTCGCGGCGCCGCCGGCCGCGCTGCGGCCGCCAGCGGCCCCCGCTCCCGAGCCGGAAGTCTCCGAACTCAGGACGGTCCAGGTCACCGGTTCGCGCATCGCCCGCGCGCAGATCGAAGGCCCGGCGCCGATCACGGTGGTCACCGCCGAGCAGATCCAGGCCGCCGGCCTGACCAGCGTGCCGGACGTGCTGCGTTCGCTCAGCCAGGCCAGCGGCAGCGTGCAGGGACAGCAGAACACCACCGGCGCGCAGTCCACGCCCGGCGCACAGGCGGTCGACCTGCGCGGCCTCGGCCCCAACCACACCCTGGTGCTGGTCAACGGTCGCCGCATCGCCGACTTTCCGCTGCCGCTCAACGGCCGCAGCAACTTCACCGACATCGGCAATATCCCGCTGGGCATGATCGACCGCATCGAGGTGCTCACCGGCAGCGCATCGGCCGTGTACGGCTCCGACGCGATGGCCGGCGTGATCAACTTCATCCTCAAGAAGTCCACCGACGGCACCACGATCGACTACCGCCATGGCGACACCGAGCGCGGCGGCGGCGAATCGCATTCGCTGACGCTCACTTCGGGCTTCGAGCGCGGCGATTTCACCGGCATCGTCGGCGTTGAATTCATCGACAAGCGCCCGCTGTGGGGCTATGAGCGCGACATCCAGGACTCGACGCTGGATGCGCCCACCTCGCGGCGCCAGCTGCCGCGGCTGATCGCCCAGGTCTACGACTGGGACGAGGACGTCAACATCGCGCCGGCCGATGGCTGCGCAACGCTGGGCGGACTCAACGAAGGCACCACGGTGCTGGCCGAGGATCGCTTCGGCGAACCCTACTGCGGCAGCGATCGTGCGATCGCGTACCGGACGATCACCAACCAGCGCAGCGGCTACAACGCCTACGGCTCGTTCGAGTACCGCTTCTCCGACGCGCTGCGCTGGTTCGCCGACGCGCAGCTCGGCCGCCAGGAGGTGAATCTGCTCACCGGGACCAACGGCAACGAAGTGGCCAGCGACCACATGGGCTGGGAATTCCACGACCCGGATTCGGCCGGCAACTATCGCAACAAGATGTTCTACAACGCCGGCACCGGCACCTACCAGATCTGGTCGCGGCAGTTCACGCCCGAGGAGATGGGCGGGCTTCGCAACCGGATGAACACCACCACCCAGAAGACGCTGGCCATCACCACCGGTCTGGCCGGCACGCTGTCGGACAGCTGGGACTGGGAAGCGGCGTACAACCATTCGCGCTACCGCGCCGAAGTGCAGATGCCGCGCATCCGGGCCGCAGCCGCCAACAGCCTGTTCCTCGGCGAACGGCTCGGCTACGACGAGGACGGCTACGCGATCTACAACCCGGATCCAGAGCGGATGTTCCGCCCGCTGACGCCGCAGGAGTTCGACTCGATCGGGGCGATGTCCACCTGGCATCCCGAAGCGAAGAACGACAACGTCAGCTTCACCGCTACCAGCCCCGCGCTGTTCACCCTGCCCGCCGGCGATGCCGGCTTCGCTGGCGCGCTGGAGTACGGCCGCCAGTCCTACGAGATCAACCCCGATCCGCTGGCCCTGACCGAAGACGCGTACTACGGCCCCCGCTACGGCGATGGCAGCGGCGACCGCGACCGCTGGAGCGCGGCGGGCGAACTGCGCCTGCCCCTGCTGTCTTCGCTGCAGGCCAGCCTGGCCGGCCGCTACGACCGCTACAGCTACGCCGACAAGGATCCGGGCAAGTTCACCTACAGCGCCGGCCTGGAGTGGCGTCCGCTCGACACGCTGCTGCTGCGCGGCTCCTACGGCACCGGCTTCCGCGCCCCGGACATGCATTACCTGTTCGCCAGCGAGGACTACTACCGCACGCGCTTCGCCACCGACTACTACGACTGCCGCAGCGCCGAGCCCGGCGTGGGCAACGGCTATTGCTACGACGACGGCAGCTACGACGTCAGCACCTTCGACGTCTACACCGGCAACATGCAGCTGGACGTGGAGACCAGCAAGTCCACGTCCATGGGCGTGGTGTGGTCGCCCTCGGCCGACTTCGACGTGGCGCTGGACTACTACAAGATCCGCGTGTCCAACCAGGTGCAGACCCAGGACCGCGAGTTGCTGCGCATGACCGAGGCCGACTGCCGCCTCGGCGTGACCGACAGCGGCGCCAGCGTGGACCCGGCATCGCCCACCTGCCGCGACGCGCTCGCGCGCGTGATCCGCGATACCGACGGCGTCATCACCAGCGTGCACTTCAGCCCGATCAACATCGCCAACGAGGAAACCTCGGGCCTGGACCTGGCCGCCAACTACCGGATGAGGACGGACGTGGCTGGCGACTTCCGCTTCAGCGCCAACTACAACTGGACCCATCGCCACAGCCGCCAGCTGTACCCGGGCGATCCGCGCGAGGACATGCTGGACGTGGGCTTCAGCGCCACCACCCTGCCGCGCAGCAAGGGCAACCTCGGCGCGGCCTGGGAGCGCGGCGCCTGGGGCGGCAGCCTGTTCGGCAGCTACCTCGGGCGCGTGGCCAGCTACGACAATGATGCCTGGACGTCGTCCACTTGGCGCTTCAATGCGGGCGCGGCCTATCGCATCCACGACCACCTGCGTATCGCGCTGACGGTCAACAACCTGTTCGACAAGATGCCGCCGCAGGACGCGACCTGGGCGAACTATCCCTACTACGACACCTCGTGGTTCGACTCGCTGGGACGCAGCTACTTCGTCCAGGTCACCTGGAAGCTGGGCGGCTCGGCGCTGTAGTCGCGGCCGCCGTGACGCCGGATGCAGGGAAGGGATTCTTCTCCTGATCCCGCAATCGGCGCAACGGTCGCCTCAGACCGTGCCGCGGTTCCTGCCCATCCAGGGCAGGTACCACTCGCGCAACGCCGCGATGTCGGCCTCCATGTCGCCGCTGGTGGTGAACAGCGGGCCGAAGCCGATGTGTCGTTCGGGATAGTGGAAATAGACCGGCAGGATCGGCACCTGCGCCTGGTGCGCGATCTTCCAGAAGCCGGTCTTCCAGCGCTCCACGCGCCTGCGCGTGCCTTCCGGGGCGATCGCGAACCAGATCCGCTCGCTGCGGCGGATCATCTCCACCGCCTGGCCGACCGTGCCCTGCGGCGCGGCGCGGTCGACCGGGATCGCGCCCAGCCGCCGCAGCAGCAGTCCCAGCGGCCACCGGAACAGCTGCGCCTTGCCCAGCACGCGCACCTCGAAGCCAATCGCCAGCTTCGCCGCGAAGCCCCAGATGCCGTCCCAGTTGGACGAGTGCGGCGCCGCGATCAGCACCAGCCGCGGCACGTCGGGCAGCGTGCCGACCACGCGCCAACCGCCCAGGCGCAGCAGGCTGCGGCCGAACCAGCGGGTGAAGGCATTGGGTTTGACGCGCGGTGCGTTCGGCGGGAGTGGCGGCACCACGGCGTGGGTCGTGTCGGTCATGCGGTTCCGCGCAGTGCGCTGTGACAGTGGCGTTCAGTCCCAGTCGGGGCGGCCGCGCGACTGCTTGATCGTACTACGCTCGCGCTTGGCATCCAGCCGGCGCCGCTTGGACGCGCGCGTGGGTCGTGTCGCCACGCGCGGCACTGGCGCGACGAAGCCCGCGTCCACGAACGCCTGCAGGCGCTCGCGCGCATCCTGACGGTTGCGCTCCTGGGTGCGGAAGCGCTGGGCACTGATCACCAGCACGCCCCCGGTGGTGACCCGGCGGTCGCGACGCGCCAGCAGGCGCTCGCGCACCGGCTCGGGCAGCGAGGGCGAGTTGGCGACGTCGAAGCGCAGCTCGACCGCGGTCGAGACCTTGTTGACGTTCTGCCCGCCGGGTCCGCTGGCGCGGACGAAGCGTTCGACGAGTTCGTGTTCCGGGATCGGGATGCTCATGCCGCTGGGCCACGCCTTGCGCGCCCGCTTAGAATGCGGGGCCTCTACTGACAAGGATGCCGCAATGTTGCACAGAATTTTCATCACCGCGCTGCTGTTGATCGCGATCTCGGTGTTCCCGGCCCAGGCGCAGCAGGCGCAGGCACCCGCCGACGATGCCCGCATCGACCGCCTGCTCGAGGTGACCCGTGCGCGCGAGATGCTCGACGCGACGCTGCCGCAGATCGAGGCCTCGCAGCGGCAGATGCTGGCGCAGATGACCGCCGGACGCGAGCTGGATGCGGCGCAACAACAGCGTATCGACAGCCTGCTGGCCAGCAGTTCGTCTGCGGTGCGCAAGGCGCTGTCCTGGGAGAACCTCGCGCCCGTCTATCGCGACATCTACCGCCAGACCTTCACCGGCGACGATATCGACGCGATCATCGCCTTCTACGAGAGCCCGGCCGGCCAGCGCATGCTGGAGAAGATGCCGGCGCTGATGCAGAACACGATGACGGCGATGCAGCGCCTGATCGTGCCGATGCTGCAGCAGATGGAGCGCGACCTCGCCGCCGAGGTTTCCGCCGTCGAGTAATCGCACGTCGCGCCCGGACCTGACGCCGGGGGTGCGCGGGCTTCGATCGGGCCGCAGTGCCCCCCGGGGCGATGGCGCACCGCGTGTCACCGCGGCGTGGCGACTGGGGAGTCCATGCCTTCGGAAGCTTCCCGACAACGCGACTTCCGAAGGAGCAGTGCCAGCTTGGCGTGACACGCAGCGCTCAGGACGCTGGCGGCAACTCTGCCGTCGCATCCTCGGCCCCGGCAAACAGCGCCAGCGCCTTCGCGAACTCCGCATCGGGCGGCGCCTCGAACGCCACGTGCTCGCCGCTGGCCGGATGCGGGAACCCCAGCCGCGAGGCGTGCAGCAGCATGCGATGGATGCCGAGCATGCGGAAGCTGCGATTGTGGCGTCCGTCACCGTGGCTGGTATCGCCGATCAGGTGATGCGAGGCGTGCTTGAGGTGTCGGCGGATCTGGCGGAAGCGGCCGGTCTGCGGCATTGCGCGCAGCAGTGCATAGCGTGAGGTGGCGAAGCCGACGGAAGGCAGGTCGAGTTCGCAGGTCGCCAGCCGCTCGAAGCGGGTGATGGCCGGCTTCTTCAACGGCTTGCCCGGACCGCCATCGAGCGCATGGTCGATCGTGAAGGCAGGCTCCGGCCAGCCGCGGCAGACGGCCAGGTAGTGCTTGTCCACGTCGCCCGCCATCAGCGTGCGGCCAAGCGCGCTTGCGGTATCGCGGTCGAAGGCCAGCAGCAGGCAGCCGCTGGTGGCGCGGTCCAGTCGGTGCACCAGGAACACCTGCCGGCCGAACTGTTCGCGCAGGCGATCGGCGAGGAAGTCGCTTTCGCCGCGCGCCAGGGCGCTGTCGTGGACCATCAGGCCGGCCGGCTTGTTGACCACCGCCAGGCTGGCCTCGGCGTGCAGGACTTCAATCATGTGCGGGATGGGTCAGGCGGCGAAACATCAAACGCTCACTCGCCGCGCACGACGCGCACGCCCTTGAGGTTGGGCACGCCGCCGGCGACATCGGTCCAGACCACGTGGGCCACGCCAGCGACCACCGCCAGCTGCGGGAAACCCGTCGCCCGGCCTTTGCCCTGCGGCCTGGCGAGTTCGATGCGCTCGTGCTCGCTGGCAAGGTCGGGGCTGCGACGCGACAGCCACAGCGACTGCTGCCGCGCGTCCTCGCGCTGCCACAGGATCCAGGCCTGCTGCGCGTCGAGCGCCACAGCGACGCGTCCCAGCACCGCTGCGCCGCTGTCGAGCGTGACCGGCGCGGCGAAGCTGTCGCCGGCATTGCTGCTGGCCGCGATCCGCAGCTCCGGCGTGCCGGATGCTTCGGTGTACCAGGCCACCACCGCGGCGTCGCCGTGGGCGGCGACGTCCGGCCCGTTGACCGGGCAGGCCGGCATCACCCAACCGTCGGCGTGCACGGGTGCGGGCTTGCGCCAGCTGCCGTCATCCAGGCGCGTGGCGAGGATGTCGCGCACCTCGTCCTGGCTGCGGCCGCGATACACCAGCAACGGCCCGCTGGACGTCATCGCAACCGCGGTCTGGCAGCAATCGCAGACGCGCGCATCGATCTCGCCATCATCGCTGCGCTGCAGGCTGGCGTCGAACACCGCGGCGCGCAGGGTCATCGCGCCAGCGTGGTCTTGCGTATGCGCGTCGTGGCCA
Source organism: Luteimonas sp. A611 (assembly GCF_054072715.1). Taxonomy (NCBI): domain Bacteria; kingdom Pseudomonadati; phylum Pseudomonadota; class Gammaproteobacteria; order Lysobacterales; family Lysobacteraceae; genus Luteimonas; species Luteimonas sp. A611. The sequence goes on along the minus strand of NZ_JBSVRP010000006.1, from coordinate 44,937 downwards.
CCGCCGCCGGTGTTGCGCCCGTCCAGCCAGGCGATGCCCAGGCTGCTGTCGCCATGCGCCCACATCGACACGAAGCCGTGCTCGGTGCGGGTGCCGTCGTCGTGCGTCATCACCGGCGCCACCCAGTTCGCGCCGCCGTCGCGCGAGCGGCTCAGCACCACGTCGTAGGCGTAGGGCGCATCGCTGCTCTTCTGCAGCCAGTGCGCCCACAGGGCGCCATCGGGCGTGGCCGCAAGGTGCGGCACGTCGGCCCAGTTGACGAACATGCTGTTGCCGACCGCGACCGTGCTCATGGCGTGCATCCAGCGGCCCCAGTCCGGCGCGAAGGTGCTGAACTGGAAGATGTGGCGACGGCCCTTCTGCGAATTGATCCAGCCCAGCAGCAGCTTGCCGTCGGGCGTGGTCGCCAGGCTCGGCGAAGCCGAACCGGGCAAGGAGGCGGGCAGCGGCCATTCCTCGACGCGACTGGGTGCGCCGAGGTCGATCGCGGCGGCAGGAGCGGGCGCAGCCTCGTCGCTGGATCCGCCGCACCCGGCCAGCGCGAGCGCCGTCGCGAGCAGGATGGCGGGGAGCGTGCGCTTGATCATCGGTGGGTCCTCGGCATCGCGAATGGTGGTCCCGGGCTGGCGTCGCCGGCTGTCGCAAGGCCGGCCGGCGCGCGCGGCGGATGCATCCGCGCCTGACCGTCATGCGGCGGTTGAAGGATGGCAGCGGGTTTGACGCGCCCGCAACCACGTTAGCGTAGCCTGCCGGGCAGGCCATAAGCATCCGCGTGCCGCATGTTCACCACCGTCGCCAGCTACCTCGATCCGATCCAGGCGCAGATTGCGCGCGGCCTGCTGGCAGCCGAAGGCATCGACGCGCACGTGGGCGACGAGCATCTGTCGGTCGCGAACTGGGAATGGCGTCTGGCAATCGGCGGATCCCGGGTGCGCGTGGCGGAGGCTGACGCCGAACGTGCCGATGCGATCCTGCGCGCGATGGAGGCTGGCGAGTACGCGATCGACGATGACGCCGAGCCGGCCGACGCACAGCTGCACGCGCCCGATCGCGAATCGGCCTCCAGCCGACTCGCATGGCTGGCGCTGGTGCTGCTGAACATCCCGCTGCCGTGGCGGCGGCGCAATGCGGGCAATGCGATGGTTCGCGACGCCTGAGGATCGGGATCGACGCGCGTCATTGTCCCCACCCCGGCCCTCCCCCGCAGACGGAGGAGGGACAACGGCACGTGGGGGAGAATTTCGCCTGCAATCCGGTTGCCGGATCCACTCCCTCCTCCGCTTGCGGGGGAGGGCCGGGGTGGGGGCCCGCAGCACCACGGACCGCAAGCCCGTCGCTGCTGTCAACCGCTTCCTGCCTGCGCCTGCGGTTGCCACAATCGGCGTTCCGCGGCATCGCGCCCGCCCGCAGCACGACGACATGCCCGAAATTTCCCCCGCGCTCGCGCGCAAGATCGCCGCCACCATCGCCGACGAGATCGGCGCTCAGCCCGCACAGGCCATCGCCGCCATCGCCCTGCTCGACGAGGGCGCGACCGTGCCGTTCATCGCGCGCTACCGCAAGGAAGTCACCGGCGGGCTGGACGACACCCAGCTGCGCAACCTCGAGGTGCGCCTGGTCTACCTGCGCGAGCTGGAGGAGCGTCGTGCCGCGATCCTGTCCAGCATCGATGAGCAGGGCAAGCTGACCGACGAACTGCGCGCCGACATCGAAGCCGCCGACAGCAAGGCGCGGCTGGAAGACCTGTACCTGCCCTACAAGCAGAAGCGCCGCACCCGCGCGCAGATCGCGCGCGAAGCCGGCCTGGAGCCGCTGGCCGATGGCCTGCTCGAGGACCCGACGCGCGTACCGGAGGAATTCGCCGCCGCTTTCGTCGATGCCGACAAGGGCGTGGCCGACGCGAAAGCCGCGCTGGAAGGCGCGCGCGCGATCCTGATCGAGCGCTGGGGCGAGGACGCCGCCCTGGTCGGCGAACTGCGCGCCTGGCTGCACGAGGTCGGCGTGATCCGCGCGAAGGTGGCCGATGGCAAGGAAGCGGCCGGCGAGAAGTTCCGCGACTATTTCGACCACGCCGAGCCGCTGGCGAAGATCCCCTCGCACCGCATGCTGGCGCTGCTGCGCGGACGTCGCGAGGAGTTCCTCGGCCTCGACCTTGAGCCCGGCAGCGATGCCGAGGCCGGCCACCTGTACGCCCAAGGCCGCGTCGCCCTGCGCGCCGGCATCAGCGACCAGGGCCGCGCCGCCGATGCCTGGCTGCGCAGCGCCTGCCGCCTGGCGTGGAAGGCCAAGCTGCACCTGCACCTGCTGATCGACCTGTTCGCGCAGGCGCGCGAGCGGTCCGAGGCCGACGCGATCGCGGTGTTTGGCGACAACCTCAAGGACCTGCTGCTGGCCGCGCCGGCCGGTCCAAAAACGGTGCTGGGCCTGGATCCCGGGTTGCGCACCGGGGTCAAGGTCGCGGTGGTCGATGCCACCGGCAAGCTGGTCGCCACCGACACCATCTTTCCGCACGAGCCACGCCGGCAGTGGGACCAGTCGCTGGCGGCGCTGCGCAAGCTGTGCATCGCGCACGGCGTGCAGCTGGTCGCGATCGGCAACGGCACGGCCTCGCGCGAGACCGACAAGCTGGCCGGCGACCTGCTCAAGCTCGCGCCCGAGCTGAAGATGCAGAAGATCGTGGTGAGCGAGGCCGGCGCCTCGGTGTACTCGGCCTCCGAACTGGCCGCCAATGAGTTCCCCGGCCTGGATGTGTCGCTGCGCGGCGCGGTGTCGATCGCGCGGCGCCTGCAGGATCCGCTGGCCGAGCTGGTGAAGATCGACCCCAAGGCGATCGGCGTGGGCCAGTACCAGCACGACGTCGACCAGTACAAGCTGGCGCGCGCGCTCGATGCGCGCGTCGAGGACTGCGTGAACGCGGTTGGCGTGGACGTCAACACCGCGTCTGCGCCGCTGCTGGCGCGCGTGTCCGGACTGTCGTCGACGGTGGCCGGCAACATCGTGGTGCACCGCGACGCCAACGGCCCGTTCAAGCGCCGCAAGGACCTGCTCAAGGTGCCGCGCCTGGGCGAGAAGACCTTCGAGCAGTGCGCCGGCTTCCTGCGCATCGCCGATGGCGACGAGCCGCTGGACGCCTCGGCCGTGCATCCGGAGGCCTATCCGGTGGTCGAACGCATCGTCGCCGCGACCGGCAGGCCGATCCGCGCGCTGGTCGGCGATGCCGGCTTCGTGCGTACGCTCAAGGCGCGCGAGTTCACCGATGAACGCTTCGGCGAACCGACCGTGCGCGACATCCTCGCCGAACTCGAGAAGCCCGGCCGCGATCCGCGCCCGGAGTTCAAGGCCGCGGTGTTCGCCGACGGCGTGGAGGACATCAAGGACCTGCGCGTGGGCATGATCCTCGAAGGCGTGGTTAGCAACGTCGCCGCGTTCGGCGCCTTCGTCGACGTCGGCGTGCACCAGGACGGGCTGGTCCACATCTCCGCGCTGTCGGACCGCTACATCAAGGATCCACGCGAGGTCGTCAAGGCCGGCGACATCGTCAAGGTCAAGGTGCTCGAGGTCGACGTCGCCCGCAAGCGCATCGCGCTGACCCGGCGGCTGGACGATGCGCCCGCACCGCGACAGGAGCGCAACGAGGCACGCGGCAGCGGTGCGGCGCGCGAACCAGCCAGGCGCCAGGGCGAAGCTCCGCGCGGCGGGCGCGCTGGCGGCGGTGCCGCCAAACCGGCCGCGGCCCCGGCCAACAACGCGCTGGCCGACGCGTTCGCACGCGCAAAGCGGAGCTGACGCCAGCCTCCCTTGCGCGCGGCAAGTGACACAGCGACCGGCCTGCCCCCACCCCAACCCTCCCCCGCAGGCGGGGGAGGGAGCAGAGCGGAGGCGCGGGACGGCCAATCCCAGTGGTCGCGCTATACGCTCCCTCAGCCAACGACCACGCGATCGCGGCCCTGGCGTTTGGCCTCGTACAGCGCCGTGTCGGCGCGCTGCAGCAGGGCGTCGGCGCCTTCCTGGCCGAGGCGCTCGACCACGCCGATGCTGATGGTGCAGCTGAGCGAAGCGTCGTCGCCAGGCGCGGCGCGCAGCGCGGCCACTTCGCGACGCGCCTGTTCGAGCACGCCGACCGCTTCGGGCAGCGTGGTGTCGCGCAGCACCACCAGGAATTCCTCGCCGCCCAGCCGCGCCACGAACAGCGACGGCTGTCGCAGCGAGGCCTGCAGCTGCAGGGCCACGTTGGCGAGCACGCGGTCGCCGATCTGGTGGCCGTAGCGGTCGTTGATGTGCTTGAAACGGTCGACGTCGGCGATTGCCACGCTCAGCGGCGCGTGGCCGGCGTCGGCCTGCTGCAGCGCCGCGGCCAGCTGCTGGTCGCCGGCACGGCGGTTGGGCAGGCCGGTGAGGCTGTCGTGGCTGGCCTGGTGGGCCAGCTGCTCCACCAGCAACTCGCGCTGGCGCGAGGCGGCCTCCAGTTCGCGATTCTTGTCGCGCAGCTGCGCGGTGCGCTGCACAACCTCGGCCTCCAGCCGGCGCGCACGCCGATGCTGGCGCCGCGCAAGCCAGTAATGGACGAGCACGAAGACGGCCAGCAGCGCCGCGCCTGCGGCCACGAGCACCCAGGGGCGCAGCCACCACGGCGTGGCCACCTCCAGGTCGAAGCCAGTCGCGTTGGCGGGCCGGGTCCAGTCGGCCGGCGCGCGCGCCACCTGCACCTCGAAGCGCAGCGCGCCCGAGGGCAGCCTGGGGTAGGTGACCTCGCGCACCGTGCCGGCCTCGATCCAGTCCGCGTCGACGCCCTGCAGCCGGTAGCGATAGCGCAACGCGTTGGGCTGGCGCAGGCTCAGCCCTGCGTAGCGGATCTGCACGCGCGTGCCCGGCTGCAGCACACCCGCCGATTCGGGCGTGCGCACCTCGCCATTGACCAGCAGCGAGTCGATCACCAGCGGTACGCCGTCGTGCCCGCGGTCCATCAACGGGCCCGGATCGAACACCGCGATGCCGGCGGCGGTGGGCAGCCACAGCTCGCCGTTGTCCATGCGCCAGCCAGCCGGTGCGCTGCCGCCGTTGGCCTGGCGGCTGGGCATGCCGTCGTCGCGGTCGAAAACCTGCATGTCCAGGCGCTCGCGCAGGCCCTGGTCGACCGCCTCGAACGAGGCGCGTGGCACTCGGAACACGCCGTGGTTGCCGCTCATCCACAGGTTGTCGAAGTCGTCGGCGAGCACCCGGAACACCGTGCTGCTGCGCAGGCCCTGTGCGGCACCGTACAGGCGCCAGGCGCCGTGGTGGTGGCGCAGCAGGCCGCGGTCGCTGGCGACCCAGGTCCCGCCGTCGGGATCGGGCAGGAAGTCGAAGGCCGACAGCGCCGGGAAGTCGCGGCCGGGGCGCTGCACCACCAGGTGGCCGTCGGGTTCGCGCCAGGCCAGCCCGCCCAGTTGGCCGATCCACAGCTTGCCGCCGTCGCGGTGCAGCGCGCGCACCGGGAGGTCCGGCAGGCCCGGCAGCGGCCTGGGGTCGAACTTGCCATCGCGCCAGGCGACCAGGCCGCGTTCGGTGCCGATCCACAGGCTGCCGTCCGGATCCTCCAGCAGCGCGCGCACCTGCTCGGTGGCCAGGAGATGCGCCGCAGGCGTGAGCGCACTCACCTTGCCCGCGGACGTGACCCGCAGCACGCCGCGGTTGTAGGTGCCGGCCCAGACGCCGCCGTCGGCGGCCGGGGCCAGCGCCAGCACGCTGCTGGGCCGTTCACCCGCGACCGGGAACACCAGCTGCGCCTGCCCGTCGCGCAGCACGCTCAGGCCGGCCGAATGTCCGATCCAGACCGCGCCGTCGCGCGTCTGCAGCACGCTGCGAATGTACTCGGACGGCAGCCCCGGCTGCTCCCCGATGCCGCGCACCGGGCCGTCGGCGATGCGGAACAGCCCGTGCGTGGTCCCGAACCAGACCAGCCCTTCGCGGTCCTCGAACAGCGCGCCGGTGGCATAGCCGACCACGCCGTCGTCTTCGTCCAGCCGGTGCCACCGGCCGCGCCAGTAGCGCAGCACGGCGCTGTCGGTGGCGGTGACCCACAGCGCACCCGCACGGTCGGACAGCAGGCCCTCGGCGCGCTCGCTGCGCATGCGCTGCAGGCGGCTGCCGTGGTGGCGCCACACGCCCTGTTCGCCGGCAATCCAGGTCTCGCCGTCGCGGCCCGTGGCCAGCGCGCGCACCTCGCCGGCCGGCAGGCCCAGGTGCTCTCCCAGCGGCTCGATCCGCCCTTCGTGCCAGCGGTACAGGCCGCGGCGCAGGCCCAGCCACACGCTGCCGTCGTCCTGTGGCAACAGCGCATTGACCGTGCGCCCGGCCAGCGATTCGCCACCTGCGACGCGGACGCAGTGGCCATCGGGCTGCAGCCGGGACAGCCCTTCGTGCGTGGCCATCCAGGGCCCGTCCTGGCCGCCATCGGCCAGCTGCGAGACCTGCAGCGCCGCAATCTCCGCGCAGGCCGGGCGCGCCGGGCCCTGCGCCGGCACCCGCAGCAGGCCCGGCCCATCGACCCCGACCAGCATGCTGCCGTCGGCGTCGCGCCACAGCACGCGCGAGGCAGGCCGCGCGCCGGATGCCTCCTGCAGGCGGCCGACCTCGGCGAACGTCAGACCGTCGAAGCGCGCGGTGCCCTCCCAGGTGGTGACCCACAGGAAGCCGTCCGGACTCTGGCCGATGTCGTGGATCTGGCTGTGCGGCAGGCCGTCGTCCGCGCTCCAGCGCGCGATCGTGTAGCGATCGGCGGGGATGGCCGGATCCAGCGCACAAGCCGGCCCGGCGACTGCCAGCCACGCGGCGGCAAGCACGCCGCTGCCAAGCCGCCATGCGCGCATGCCGAAAGTGGATGCACCTGCCGGTGGCATGCCGAGTACGCGCCCCTGTTCACGTCTGCCGCCATTCTACGGCGCGCCCAGACGGCGGTGGCCTGCAGGCGGTGTGACCGCGCCCGGGCTCAGGCCCACTCCGGATCCGCGGTGAACTCGATCGTCAGCCAGCGGTTGGGGGTGTCCTCGCCGATCGCCTCGCTGATCTCGTCGCGCAGCAGGTCCCATTCCTCCACCGTCTGCGCCGGCCATCCGCGCGGAACGATGAAAGCCAGCTCGATCTGGCGGCCGCGGCCGACCCGCGCCACGTAGGCGCGGTAGTCGATGAAGCCGTGGCGCAGCACGATGTCGCGCGCCACCGTGTCGACATGCCGCTTCAGGTCCGGCGGCGTGACCATCAGGATGTCCGCCAGCGCCTGGCGGATCGTACCCAGCGGCATCGGGATGATCACCAGGCACACCAGCGCCAGCACCGCCGGGTCGATGTAGGGCGTGATCCAGTCCAGCGCCGTGCCTTCCACGAACCAGCCGGCGGCAAAGGCGACCAGCAGCGCCGCCGCGATCAGCGCCGACATCAGCCAGCCCTTGGCGTCGAGTGCGACGAAGGCCGAACGGATGCGCCGGTTGGCGCGCAGCTGGAACCGCCACATGGTCACGCACACCGCCGTGGCCACCGCCGCATAGGCCACGGCCATGCCGAACTGCAGCTCGCGGCCACCGGTCAGGAAGGCGTCGACGGCGTGGATCAGCGCGTAGATCCCGGCCCCGGTCAGCAGCAGCGCGTCGACACCGAGCACGATCGGCTCCAGGTGCCAGAAGCCCATGGTGAAGCGTTCGACCAGTCGGCGGTCGCGCAGGCCACCGGCGTTCGATGCCGCGATCAGTCGCGCCACCAGCAGCCCGACCGTGGTCATGCAGGCATCGATCAGTGAGTACACGCCGTCGAAGACGATCGCGAACGACCCCGACAGCAGGCCCATCGTGATGCCCAGCCCTGCGAACAGCACGATTACCGTCACCGAGATGCGCAGCACCCCCAGTTCCGTATCGGCGCGCAGGCGCCAGCCAGAGCCTTCGTCGACGGGCACCACGACCTCCATGCCGGCGAATGTGCGGCGCCATCAGGCTAGCGCAGGCGCGGGGATTCCGGTTCACGCCGGCGCCACACCGCGCGCGGCCTCGTCGGGTTTGAACCCTGCGGCTCCCGTCCCCATCTTGTGGACAACGCCATACCGCCGCTCCGGCCACCGAGCTTGAACACCCTCCTCCACCCCGACCACGATCCGCGCCCGATCCCGCCCGAGCCGCCGCTGCCCAGCGACTGCTGCGACAGCGGCTGCGATCCCTGCGTCAACGACAGCTACGCCGAGGAGCTGCAGGACTACCGCCAGCGGCTGGCGAAGTGGCTGGAGCGCCATCCGGGCCAGGCGCCGACCTGAAGCCATTTCATTGACCCGCCGGGGCCGCGGGCCGCGCAGTTGCCGGCACGACGGACTGAGCGTTCTTGCCTACGCGTCACGGGTGGCTGCCTGATCCGCGTCAAGGTCGCGACCGCGGCCGGCGGGCATACTCGCGCCGTCCGGCATCTTCACCGGGCCTATCGTCAGGTGATCCCCCATGCCCCCGCATCCCGACCCGTCCCGCCACAGGTCCACGCCCGTCTTGCGCGGTCCCGCCCCCCTCCTGCTCGCACTCGCGCTGACCACCGCCGGCGCGCAGGCCGACGATACCTGGCAGACCAGCGGCGACGTCCGCTTCGGCTACGTCAGCTCTGAAACCCGCGCCCGCAGCGGCGCCACCACCGACGCCGACAGCGTCCGCGCCCGCGCGCGCTTGCGCGTGCGCGGCGACCTCGGCGGTGGCTGGCACGCCAGCGGCCGTGTGGCCGCGCGCCTGGACACGGAACAGGGCAATGACGAGTTCTGGCTGCGGACCTACGCGCCCGGGCCGGGGGGACTCGAGGACGGCCAGGCCACCATCGACGAGGCCTACCTCGAATACCGCCCGACACAATCGCCCTGGAGCCTGCGACTGGGCCGCTTCCAGGCTGCGTTCGGCATCGACGACATCATGAAGAAGTCGCTGGACCAGAACGACAGCACCAACTTCGACATCAGCTGGACCGACGGCATCTGGTGGCAGTGGCGCGGCAGCGATTGGACTACGCACGTGATCGCGCGCCACAACGATCGTCGCGGCCCCACTGGGGCGCTGCGCCCGCCGCTGGACTTCGCCGATAGCGGCTCGCGCGCCAGCCTGTTCGTGGCGGCCGAATCCAAAACCGCGATCGGCCCCGTGGTGCAGCGCATGGTCACGATGACCTGGCTGCCGTCCGCGCTGCGCTCCAACGGCCTCGCCGATCCGGCGCTGGAGGACTATCTGGCGGTGACCGCCAAGGCCGCCGCCGAATGGCCGCTGGGCCAGGGCGGCACGAAGTTCCGGCTCGGCGGCGAGATCGGCTGGGCGCCCGGGACGCCGCGCCGCGAAGCGGTGAACTCCGGCATCGGCGACGCCGACGCGCTGTCCTGGCAGGCCTCCTTCAGCTTCATGGACGTCCTGCCCGACCACGACTTCGGCATCGTCTATGGCCGCGTCGCCGACGGCTGGCTGTTGTCGAGCGACTTCCGCCCCAACGACGAGATGCTCGAGGCGCGCTGGGTCTGGCAGGCCGCGGAAGCCTGGCAGCTCGACGCGCGCGTCCGCCGCCGCGAGGAAATCGACCTGCCCGCCAGCGCCGCGGGCCCGCGCCGGGACGACGACCTGTACGTGCGCGCGACCTGGAAGTTCTGAGACCGCTGCGCCGTCCACCTGCTCCGGGCAACAGCGCTGCCGGCGGGCAAGCGACGCTTGCCCGCCGGCAATCCTGTCATTTCGACCGTAGGGAGAAATCTGGCCGGCCGCGGCATCGCAGCATCCCGACCCTGGATTTCTCTCTGAGACGCTGGGAGCCGCATGCCTGACAGGACAGAACGCCTGTCATTTCGACCGCAGGGATAAATCCAGGGCCGCGGCGTCTGCGGAGATTTCTCCCTGCGGTCGAAATGACAGGCATCAGAACAGGCCCCTCGTCATCACCCGTCGAATGATCACCCCGCCGCCGTGCGCGGCGCGCCTGCAGCGGCTGCGCCCGGTTTTTGCCGGGCCAGGTGCACCAGCAGCACCGACACCGCCGCAGGCGTCATGCCGGGAATGCGCTGCGCCTGGCCGATGGTCTGCGGGCGCACGCGCTCGAGCTTCTGGCGGGCCTCGGCCGACAGGCCGCGCACCTGCGCGTAGTCGAGCCGATCAGGGATCGACGTGCCCTCGTTGCGCTGCTGGCGCGCGATCTCGTCGCGCTGGCGCTGCAGGTAGCCGGCGTATTTGGTCTCGATCTCGACCTGCTCGGCCACGTCCGGCGCCACCGCCGCATCCGGCGCGAACGCCGGCAGCGATACCAGCCTGGCGTAGTCCAGCTCCGGCCGCCGCAGCAGGTCGAGCGCGCTGTTTTCGCGGCTCAGCTCGATCCCCAGCAGCTGCGTCGCTTCGCGACCGGCGGCGTTGTGCGGCGAGGCGCGCAAGCCGCCCAGGCGCTGCGTCTCGCGCGCGATCGCCTCGCGCCTGGCCTCGAAGCGCGACCAGCGCGCGTCGTCGACCAGGCCAAGCTCCCGGCCCACCGGCGTCAGCCGCAGGTCGGCATTGTCCTCGCGCAGCTGCAGGCGGTACTCGGCGCGCGAGGTGAACATGCGATACGGCTCGGACGTGCCGTGGGTGATCAGGTCGTCGACCAGCACACCGAGGTAGGCCTGGTCGCGCCGCGGCGACCACGGCGCCAGCCCGCGCACGCAGCGCGCGGCGTTGACCCCGGCCAGCAGGCCCTGCGCCGCAGCCTCTTCGTAGCCGGTGGTGCCGTTGATCTGGCCGGCGAAAAACAGCCCGGCGATGGCCTTGGTCTCGAGCGAGGTCTTCAGCCCGCGCGGATCGAAGAAGTCGTACTCGATCGCATAGCCCGGACGCGTGATGTGCGCCTGCTCGAAGCCGGCGATCGAGCGCACCAGCGCCAGCTGCACGTCGAACGGCAGCGAGGTGGAGATGCCGTTGGGGTAGATCTCCACGCCGTCCAGCCCCTCGGGTTCGACGAAGATCTGGTGGCTCGCCTTCTCGGCAAAACGCACCACCTTGTCCTCGATGCTCGGGCAATAACGCGGGCCGATGCCCTCGATCTGCCCCGAGTACAGCGGCGAACGATGCAGCGCATTGCGGATGATCTCGTGGGTGCGCTCGCTGGTCTGGGCGATCCAGCACGACACCTGGCGCGGATGGTCGGCGTGCGAACCCATGAACGAGAACACCGGGCGCGGATCGTCGCCGGGCTGCTCGACCATCACCGAATAGTCGAGCGTGCGTCCATCGATGCGCGGCGGCGTGCCGGTCTTGAGCCGGTCGACCTTGAACGGGCGCTCGCGCAGGCGCGCGGCCAACGTCACCGCAGGCGGATCGCCCATGCGCCCGGCCGCGTACTGGGTCTCGCCGATATGCACCTTGCCGGCGAGGAAGGTGCCGGCGGTGAGGACCACCGCCGGTGCGTCGAAGCGCAGGCCGGTGTTGGTGATCGCGCCGCGCACCGCGTCACCTTCGATCACCAGATCGTCGACTGCGGCCTGGAATACGGTGAGGCCCGGCTGATGCTCCACCGCGCGGCGAATGAAGGCGCGATACAGCGCGCGGTCGGCCTGGGCGCGGGTCGCCCGAACCGCCGGCCCCTTGGAAGCGTTGAGCCGGCGCCACTGGATGCCGGCGGCGTCGGCGGCCTTCGCCATGATGCCGCCCAGCGCGTCGATCTCGCGCACCAGGTGGCCCTTGCCGATGCCGCCAATGGCCGGGTTGCAGCTCATCGCACCCACGGTCTCAATGTTGTGGGTGAGCAGCAGGGTGCGCGCACCTGCGCGCGCGGACGCGAGCGCGGCCTCGGTGCCGGCGTGGCCGCCGCCAATCACGATCACGTCGTAGCGATGGAAGTCTGGGGTCATGGAAGTCGATGGCGCCGCGGGGGCGCGAAAGCTGCGGCATGTTCCGGTCCGGCGTCCACGGCTGCAACTGCGGCAAGCGGCACGGTCAGGCGCGATGGGGCCGGTAGCCGGCAGATCCGGATGAGTTGGCACGCTTCCTGCGACCCTTACTCCCGCACCCGGGTTGGCAAGCGTCTTGGGGGGCGCGGCCGGAGATTGGAACAGGGCTGGCCATGCACAACCCGGGGAAGCAAAGGGGCCGGATGTCGGGGGACATCCGGCCCCATTCTTTTGTGGACTCCGCAGCCCTTGTGGGGCTTCTGGTGCGGCGCCCGGCGCCTCGCGAAGGAGGCGCCGACGCCCGGCGGGAGCGGAACAGGGGGGATCCGGTATCCCCCGCCGGGCGTCGACTAGCGAACTATTTTGTCGCTCTGGACCGGATTACGTCGTAATCCGACGCAACCGGTCAGTGAGGGGCAGCTTGCACCCGCCTTGCGCCGGGTGCAAGTGGTTTGCGACCTACGGTTCGGAACGATCGTCATATACCCGCGATCCCGACCGCTCGGACCGAGGTGCGGGCCGCGATGTCGCCCGCGGGGCTGCTGTCTGCGGACGCGGTGCCGGTTGGGCCATCCGTGGGGCACTGGCGGGGGCAGGCCGCATCGCCGGCGACAGCGGCTGCGAGCTGCGGCGCTGCTGCATGCGCGGCTGCTGCGGTGCGGGCATGGACATGCCCGGCCTGGGCGCAGGACGCATCATCGGCGCGTCCCCCGAACGACGCATCCGCTGGAGGGCGGGTGACGACTGCTGCGGCTGCGGCGCCATCATGCGCCGCGGCGGCTGGTTGCCGCCGGTGACGCGCTCGACCGTCGGCGGCCGCTCGTCATCGGGCCGCGGCCGCGGACGGGGATGGTACGGGTAGTAGCCGTACGGCCAGCGCGAGTAGCCGTAATAGCCTTGGCCACCGTAGTAGGCATCGCCACCCCAGCCGCCGTAACCGTAATGGCGCCGGTAGGGCGAGTAGCGGTCGTATCCATAGCCCACGCCGCCATACCAGCCGCCCGCGCCGTAGCCCAGCGAGCTGTAGGGCGCGCCGTAGTAGGTCGAATAGGCGGGACTGCCGTAGTAATAGTCGCCACCGCCGCTGCCGCGATGGTAGTAGTCGCTGGCACAGCCCGACAACGCCGCTGCGGCGATCAGCGGGACCAACAGCTTGTGGATCATGGCCTACCCCCCGTTCTGCGAACCTGCAGCATCGACCGGACCCATTGAATCCGTGCTTAATCCTGCCGGTATCACGTTGCGGTACCTGAACACGGCTCCCGGCGATCGGCTAGTCTGTGCTCGATGTCTGCCGTCCCGCCGCTTCCGCAGTTCGACGACGTGCTGGACGCGGCGGCACGGATCGCGCGCCATGCGCGGGTGACTCCGGTCCTGCGCGCCACGGCATTCGATACGCTGGCGGGCTGCCGCCTGGCGTTCAAGGCCGAATGCCTGCAGCGCGGCAACGCGTTCAAGTTCCGCGGCGCCTGCAATGCGGTGTTTTCGCTTTCCGACGGCGAGGCCGCACGTGGCGTGGTCACCCACTCCTCCGGAAACCACGGCGGCGCACTGGCGCTGGCCGCGCGGCTGCGCGGGATTCCCTGCCACGTGGTGGTGCCCGACGGCGCGGTCGGCGCCAAGCTCGCGCGGATCGCCGAGCAGGGCGCGGTACTGCATCGATGCGCTGCGACCATCGAGGCGCGCGAGGCGATGTGCGCCAGGGTGCAGGCGGCGAGCGACGCCACCCTGGTCCACCCCTACGCCGATCCGCGGGTGATTGCCGGCCAGGGCACGGCCGTGCTGGAGCTGCTGCACGCAGTGCCCGACCTGGACGTGGTGGTGGTGCCGGTCGGCGGCGGCGGGCTGGCCAGCGGCAGCGCGATCGCCCTGGCCGGAATGGCGACCGGGGTCGAGCTGGTGCTTGCCGAACCCGCCGGCGCCGCCGACACGCTCGAATCACTGCAGCGCGGGGAACGCTGCACCGGTTTCGTCCCGGACACCATCTGCGACGGCCTGCGCACGCTCGTGGGCGAGTTGAATTTTCGCATCCTGCACGCGCACGGCGCGCAGGTGCTGGCGGTCGAGGACGCAGACACGATTGCGGCGATGCGGCGCCTGCTGGTCGAGCTCAAGCTGCTGGTCGAGCCGTCCTCGGCGGTGGCGTTGGCGGCGGTACTGGCGTATCCGGCGCGCTTTGCCGGGCGTCGCGTCGGCATCGTGCTGACCGGCGGCAACGCCGATCCCGATCGGCTGCCGTGGGTGGCGGCATGAAGCGCACGGCGCCGCGCCGCAGACGATTCCCGCGCTGGCTGCTGCGGCTGATCCTGCTGTGCGTGCTGTGGCTGGGTGGCGTGGCAGGCTGGATCCACTGGGTTGGCGAGCGCGACCAGGCTGCGCCGGCCGATGTGGTCATCGTGCTGGGCGCGGCCGCGTACGACGCGGTGCCCTCGCCGGTGTTCAAGGCGCGGATCGAGCACGGCCTGGACCTGTTCCGCAGCGGACTGACGCAGAAGCTGATCTTCACCGGCGGCTATGGCGGCGGCGGCGCGCGCTTCGCCGAATCGCAGGTGGCGCGCCGCTACGCGATTCGCGCCGGCGTGCCCGATGAGGCGATCCTGATCGAATCGACCTCGCAGACCACCTTCCAGAACCTGTTCGAGGCGCGCCGGCTGATGCAGGAAAACGGCCTCGAGCGCGCGATCGTGGTCAGCGATCCGCTGCACATGGCGCGCGCGCTGCGCCTGTGTCGTGGCCTGGGCATCGATGCGCTCGGATCGCCGACGCCGAGCACGCGCTTCCGTTCGTTCCGCACGCGCTGGGAATTCCTCGCGCGCGAGGTCTACTTCTTCCATCGCGACCTGTTCGTCCGCCCGCGCTAGCCGCCACGCTATCATCGCCAGGCGCGGATCCACGCGCCTGCGGGGTCCTGCTGATGCACATCGACGGCAACCGCCTCCATGATCGCGGCACCGAACTGGTGCTGGCCTACTACGCCGCCTTCAACCGCGGCGACCGCGAGGCGATGCTGGCCCTGCTCGCCGACGACGTCGTGCACGACCTCAACGAAGGGCCGCGCCAGACCGGTCGCGAGGCCTTTGCCGCGTTCATGGCGCGCATGGACCGCTGCTATCGCGAACAGCTGCACGACATCGTGGTGATGGCGACCGCCGACGGTGCGCGGCTCGCCGCCGAGTACGTGGTGCACGGCGAATACCTGGCCGATGACGAAGGACTGCCGCCGGCCAACGGGCAGCGCTATGTGCTGCCCGGCGGCGCGTTCTTCGAGGTCCGCGATGGCCGCATCGCGCGGGTGAGCAACTACTACAACCTCGCCGACTGGCAGGCGCAGGTTCGCCAGAACGGATCGTGACAGCACACCAGGGGAACGACGCATGACAGGTTCGACGTATTCGTGGCGCCTGATGCTGGCGACCGCGGCGCTGGCCGCGACGTCGATGTCCGCGGCCTGCGCCTCGGGCAGCGCGCCGCGGCAGGTCGGCATCGATGCCGCGCCAGCATCCACCAGCCTGGTCTGGTCGGACGAGTTCGAGACCATCGATGCCGGCAACTGGAGCTTCGAAACCGGCGGCCACGGCTGGGGCAACCAGGAGCTGCAGCATTACACCGACGGCCGCAACGCCTTCATCCAGTACGACTCGATGGCCGGCAGCCGGGTGCTGGTGATCGAGGCACGTCGCGGCGCCCCCGCCGGCGCCACCTGCTGGTACGGCGCCTGCCAGTACAGCTCCAGCCGCATGGTCACGCGCGCCAAGCAGGAGTTCCGCCACGGCCGCATGGAGGCGCGCATCCGCCTGCCGCAGACGCAGGGCATCTGGCCGGCGTTCTGGATGCTGGGCGCCAACTTCGACCAGGTCGGCTGGCCGCACAGCGGCGAGATCGACATCATGGAGCACGTCGGCTCCGAGCCCACGCTCACCCACGGCGCGCTGCACGGGCCGGGCTATTCGGGGAATACGCCACTCGCCGGCACCCACGACCTGGGCCAGCGCGCCGACGCGGGCTACCGCGTGTATGCGGTCGAGTGGGATGCGACCGGCATCCGCTGGTTCGTCGACGACGTGCAGTTCTACGCGGTCACGCGCGCGCAGGTGGAGGCGCGCGGGCCCTGGGTGTTCGACCAGCCCTTCTTCCTGCTGCTCAACGTCGCCGTTGGCGGCAGCTGGCCGGGCAGCCCGGATACGGGCAGCACCTTCCCGCAGCGCATGTACGTGGATTGGGTACGCGTGCACCAGAACGTCGAACGCCGGCGCCGCAGCGGCAGCCAGCCGCTGGCGCCGCCGCCGCGGACGAGTGTACGGCCGGCTGTGCAAATGCAGGGCGCGAAGCCGATGGTCGTGCCTGCGGCTCCGATGAAGCCGCGCGAAGCGGCGCGATCGGAACGTCCACGGTCGGCGCTGCCGTAGGAGCGTCTTCAGGCGCGAACGATGTCCAGCGCCATCTGTCGCGCGACGATCGCGGCTGAAGCCGCTCCTGCGGAAAGCAGATCAGCGTCGACGGGGTTGCTGCGATGTAGCATCGCTTCCCTGCAGGAGCGCCTTCAGGCGCGACCGGATGTCCGGTGCCATCTGCACGCGACGATCGCGGCTGAAGCCGCTCCTGCAGCAGACGGTCGCGCGGGTTGGTTGCGGTGCGGTCGCGCCGTGATGGCGTTGGATCAGAGGTCGGCGCCGTAGCGCGACAGGCCTTCGCTGAGCAGGTAGCGGGTTGCCGCGACGCGTTCGCCGGGGCTGAATCCATCGAGCACGTCGACCATCTGCCGGAACGCGGTGCAGCGCGCGTCGCGACTGGCGTGGTCGCGGCCGGTGCTCGACAGTCCGAGCAGGAAGCCGTCGTGAAGCATCATCCCGGTCACGGTCGCGGCCTTCAGCGCCTGCTCGCCGGTGGCCGGGTCATAGGCGGCCGGCGGCCCCTGCAGGCCGCTGACCGCGACCGCGGTGACCGCGTCGATGAAGCGGATGCGGCTTTGTTCGCCGAGGGCGTTGGCTGCGCGCTGCAGGCCCAGCAGGCTGCGGTCGGCATCGGGTTCGAACAGCGCGCACAGGCCGCGCGCCTCGCGCTCGTCGCGCGAGGCCGCGTGGACGGCCTTGAACAGCCGGTCGATGTCGGTGTCGGGGGCGCGCAGCAGCACATCGTTGGCGCCGGCGATGACCTGCATCGGATCGATGCCGGACAGGTCGATGCTCGGGGACTGGGCGTGCGTGGCCAACGCGGGGACGAGCGAGAGGCACAGGGCGGCAAGCAGCGATTTCATGGCTGGTCCGGGGGAAGGATCGGGGCGAGTCTAGGGCGGGCGGTGTGAATCGGCGCCGTCGCGGCGGGAGCGCCCCCACCCCAGCCCTCCCCCGCAAGCGGAGGAGGGAGCAAAACAGCGATGCGGTAAAGCCCTCCTCCGCTTGCGGGGGAGGGTTGGGTGGGGGCCCGCGGTGGCGGGATGCGCCCCGCGCTCAACCCCGTCGCCGCACCGGAATCCGGTTTGCCGGAAAACTCGCAATCTCGTTGCCGCCCTCGCGGATCGGTGCGCCCGGCTGCGGTGCCCAGGCCATCGCGGTGATCACTTCCCAGCTCGCCGGCAGCAGGCCGTCGGGGCCGCGCAGTGGCTCGTACGCGTCGGCGGCCGCGGCGAAGCGGGCGCGCCCGGTCAGGGTGTGGCGGCGCGCGTGCAGCGCGTTGGTGGCGCCGATGGCGCGCAGCTCGCGCATCAGGTCGGGCAGGTCGGGGTGGCCGCGCACGAACAGGTCGCGATCGAGCACCGGGTCGCGGAACCCCGCGTGCATCAGCGCATCGCCGAACTGGGCGATGGTGGCGAACGGGCTCACGTGCGGCACCGCATCGTCGGCGCGGGCGAAGGCCTCGCGCAGCTCCCACAACGTGTCCGGACCGAAGGTCGAGCACAGCAGCACGCCGCCGGGGCGAAGCACGCGGCGGAAGCCGGCGAATGCGGCCGGCAGGTCGGCGACCCACTGCAGGCACAGGTTGGAAAACAGCACGTCGACGCTGCCATCGGCCAGCGGCAGCGCACGCAGGTCCGCGCAGACGCGATCGACCGGGCGCCGCAGCGGGTTCCAGCCGGCGCGCGCCGGCATCGTGCGCAGCATCGGCAGGGCCAGGTCGAGGGCGACGATGCGCGCCTTGGGCCAGCGCTGGCGCATCGCCTGCGCGGCGTGACCCGGACCGCTGCCGACATCCAGCACCAGACCTGGCTGCCAATCGCGCTCGCGCTCAGAGTCCAAGGCCAGCAGGTCGAGCGATTCCAGCAGCCGCACCTCGACCTCACGCTGCAGCGTCGAAGCGGACGCGTATCCGGCGGAAGCGCGCGAGAACGCGCGCCGCACCTGGCGTGCGTCGAACAGCGGATCAGGCGTGCGGCTCATCGCGCATCGCCTTCGATGCGATCAGCCAGTGCGGCGATCGCGGTTGCCACTTCGTCCGCGTGGGTCAGGAATGGCGCGTGCCCGGCGTGTTCGACCACCACTACCTCGGACTGCGGCAGCTGCGCGGCGGCGGCCTGCATCACGCGCGGATCGACCAGGCGGTCGCGGCGCCCGGCCAGCCACAGGCTCGGCATCGCCAGCGTCGGCAGCACGCCGCGCAGGTCGGCCGTTTCCAGCAGCGCCAGGCCATCGGCCAGCACGTGGGCGGCCGGCTCGCCGCGTGCGAACACCTCGTTGCGCAGCACCCGCATCTCGTGGCGCGCATCGTCCGAACCGAACGCTTCCAGCGCGATGAAGCGCTCCAGCGTGGCGCGGTAGTCGGCGCGCAGGCCCAGCGCGAAGCCGCGGAAGATCTCCGGCGACATGCCCAGCGGCCAGTCGTCGCCGCGCACGAAGCGCGGGCTGGCGCAGACCATGGCCAGGCCGCGCACCTGCGCCGGGCGCGTGGCCGCGGCGTGCAGCGCGAACAGCCCGCCCAGCGACCAGCCCGCCCACAGCGCCCGCGGCACGCGCGCGACCAAGGCCTCGACCACCGGCTCGAGCGCGAGCGGCAACGCGCTGTCGCGGCTGCCGCCGTGGCCGGGCAGGTCGGCGAGGTGCAGGGTGAAGCGCGTCGACAGCCGTTCGGCCAGCGCCGCGAACACGCCCGAGTGCATCGCCCAGCCGTGCAGCAGCACCAGGTCCGGCCCGTGGCCGGTCGTTTCGATCTGAAGTGTGTCGTTCATGCACCCTTGTCCGTGCGCAGCACGCGCGTCTCACCCCGGCCCGCGGCCGGCCGCGCCACCGCCCATGCGAACGCGATGATGCCGGCGACCACCACCGCCGCGCCCAGCAGCGACATCCCGGTAGGCAAGGGCTCGCCGAGCAGCAGCACGCCCAGCAGCACCGCGAACACCACTTCGGCGCCCTGCATCGCCTCCACCGCGCCCAGCGCCAGCGGCTGGTTGCGGACCATGCCGGTGGCCTGGAAGAACAGGATGGTCGCGATCACGCCCGCCGACAGCGCCACGCCCGCCGACAGCCAGACCTGGGCCAGCGTGGGCGGGCCCGCCTGCAGCGCCGCATACGCAGCCACCAGCAGCCACAGCGGCTGGCTGGCCAGGGTCATGCCGAACACGCGCTGGGTGGCGTTGAGCGGCTCGCCGCTGCGCTCCAGGTGCAGCAGCAGCAGGCGGTTGCCGAGCGGATAGGCCACCGCCGAGACCAGCACGCAGCCCAGCGCGATCCAGGCGGCGCGATCGAGCGCACCGCTGGCGTGGCCGAACTGCATCAGCAGCACGCCCGCCAGGATCAGCCCCGCCACCGCCAGGCCCGCCGGCGGGATGCGGCGGCGCGCGTCGCGGTACAGCAGCGGCGCGCACAGCATTCCCGCGATCACGGTGAACTGGAACGAGCCGGCGACCAGCCACGACGGCCCGCTGGCGGCGGCGTAGGAGAGCATCACGTAGAACAGCACGAAGCCGATGCCCGCGCAGCGCAGCCAGGCCCAGGGATGCGCGGCGATCGCGCGCAGCACCGGCGCCATCCCGCCCTGCATGCGCATCAGCGGCAACATCAGCGGCAGGGTGATCAGGTAGCGCAGGCAGGCCAGCCACGCCCAGTGCCCGCCGCCGCTGGCGCTGGCGCGGTTGAGCACGTAGGTCATGGTGAAGAACAGCGCCGACAGCAGCGCCAGGCCGATCGCCGCAAGTGCGACGCGGCCATGGACATCGGAGCGGGTCATGCGCTGCGGCTGGCGGCGACGTCGGCGCGGTCGCGGGCCAGGGCCATCGCGTCGGCCAGGGCTTCGGCCTGGGCGGGCTCGTGCGCGGCGCTGAAGGCGACGCGCAGCCGCGCCTGGCCTTCGGGCACGGTCGGCGGACGGATCGCGGCGACCCAGTAGCCGGCGTGCTGCAGCGATTCGGACATGGCCATGGCGCGCGCGTTGTCGCCGCATAGCAGCGGCTGGATCGGGGTTTCGGACGGCAGCAGCTGCAGGCCATGCTGCGTGGCACGCGCGCGGAAGCGCTGCACCAGCTCCTGCAGGCGCTCGCGGCGCCAGTGCTCGCGGCGCGCAAGCTTGACCGCCGCCAGCGCTGCCGCGGCCTGCGCCGGCGGCAGCGCCGTGGTGTAAAGATAGGGACGCGCGGTTTCGGCCAGGTGCTCGACCAGGTCGGCATCGCCCGCCACCACCGCGCCCGCGCTGCCCAGCGCCTTGCCGAGCGTGACCAGGCGCAGCGGCACGGCCGCGGCATCGAGCCCCGCGGCGGCGACCGAACCGCGACCATCGGGCCCCAGCACGCCAATGCCGTGCGCATCGTCGACATACAGCAGCGCACGCTGCACGCGCGCGGCGATCGCCAACTCGCGCAGCGGCGCGATGTCGCCGTCCATGCTGAACACGCCGTCGGTCGCCAGCATCGCCGCACCGTCGGGCGCGCCGCGCAGCTGCCGCAGCGCACCCTCCACGTCGACGTGCGGATAGCGGCGCAGGCGGCAGCCGGCCAGGCGCGCACCGTCGATCAGGCTGGCGTGGTTGAGCCGGTCCTGGACGCAGACGTCCTCGTCGCCCAGCAGCGACTGCAGCACCGCGAGGTTGGCGGCAAAGCCACTGCCGAACAGCAGCGCGCGCGGCACCTGCAGCCAGTCGGCAAGTTCGCGCTCGAGCGCGCCGTGGATGGCGTGGTGGCCGCAGACCTGGTGCGAGGCGACGCCGCCGGCGCCATCACGCGCGGCCGCGTCCTGCATCGCGCCGACCACGGCGAAATGCTGGGACAGGCCCAGGTAATCGTTGCTGCAGAAGTTGAGCAGGCTGCGGGTGCCGCCGTGGCCATCGGCCACCTCGCAGCGGACACCGTCGCGGCGCAGCACCTCGCGGCGCACGCGGCGCGCCGATCCGGCGCTGCGCTGTTCGCGCGATGCCACCACGCGGGCGTGCAGATCCGGGCGTTCGGTCGACATGACGGCGTTCCCTGTCAGACGCGGCCCCCTGCCGCGCGGTATCCCGGGGCGGGGTCGACAATGCCTGCGTCGCACCCGGCCGAGATGTCCGCATGCACGGTACCACCATGGTCGTGGTCCGGCGCGTCCACGCTGACCTGCATCGCGCGCAGGCCGAGACGCTCGAACAGGGCCTGGTCGTGGGCCACGTCCGGGTTGCCGGTGGTCAGCAGCTTCTCGCCGTGGAAGATCGAATTGGCGCCGGCGGCAAAGCACAGCGCCTGCAGCTCGTCGGACATCTGCTCGCGCCCGGCCGACAGCCGCACCATCGAAGCCGGCATCAGCAGGCGCGCGGCCGCGATGGTGCGCACGAACTCGAACGGATCGAGCTCGGCGGTGCCGTGCAGCGGCGTGCCTTCGACCTGCACCAGGCGGTTGATCGGCACCGAGTCCGGGTGCGCCGGCAGGTTGGCCAGGGTGCGCAGGAAGCCGGCGCGCTGGCGGCGCGTCTCGCCCATGCCGACGATGCCGCCGCAGCAGGTTTTCATGCCCGCGTCGCGCACGTGTTCCAGGGTGTCGAACCGGTCCTGGATCTCGCGGGTGCGGACCACCGCGTCGTAGAACTCCGGATCGGTGTCGATGTTGTGGTTGTAGTAGTCCAGGCCCGCGCCCTTGAGCGCCTGCGCCTGGGTGCCGCTGAGCATGCCCAGGGTGGCGCAGGTTTCCAGCCCCAGCGCCTTCACCTCGCGGATCATCGCCGCGACCTTCGGGATGTCGCGGTCCTTGGGCGAGCGCCAGGCCGCGCCCATGCAGAAGCGCGAGGCGCCTGCGTCCTTCGCCGCGCGCGCCTTCTCCAGCACCGCCTCGGTCGACATCAGCTTGGTGGCCTCGACTCCCGTGTGGTAGCGCTGCGCCTGCGGGCAGTAGGCGCAATCCTCGGGGCAGCCGCCGGTCTTGACCGACAGCAGGGTGCTGATCTGGACCTCGGTCGGGTCGAAATGCTGGCGATGCACTTGCGCAGCGCGGAACAGGAGCTCGGTGAACGGCAGGTCCAGCAGGGCCGCGACCTCGTCGGTCGTCCAATCGTGGCGGATCGGCGCAGCGCCCGGGGCGGCGGCGGAACGGAACGGACTGACGGCAGGCATCGGCTTTCCCTGACAGACACGGCGGAGGCGGGCCGGCAGTCTGGAAAGCATGCCGGGGCCTGTCAACCGAATCCAGGGCACGCCGGTTGACGGCTGGTGGCGCCGGCTGGGCGTGCGCCTGTGTCCGGCGCGCTGCCTGGCCTGCGGCGAAGCCGCGCTGATGGGCGCCGACCTGTGCCCCGCCTGCGCGACCGCACTGCCTTGGAACGATGCCGCCTGCGGGCGCTGCGCCCTGCCCCTGCCGGTGGCCGCGGCGTCCTGCGGCGCCTGCCTGCAGCACCCGCCGCCACTGCAGGCCGTGCATGCCGCGTTCCGCTACGCCGCGCCGGTGGACCGGCTGCTGCCGCGGTTCAAGTTCCACCGCGACCTGGCTGCGGGGCGGCTGCTGGCCGATGCGATGGCGCTGCGCTTTGCCGCGCTGCTGCGCCCGGACGCGCTGCTGCCGGTGCCGCTGCACCAGGGCCGGCTGCGCCGTCGTGGCTACGACCAGGCGCTGGAGTTGGCCAGGCCGCTGGCACGGGCGCTGGGCCTGCCGCTGCTGCCCGGGGCCTTGGTCCGCCACCGCGCCACCGCGCCGCAGTCGGAGCTGGACGCCGCGACCCGGCGACGCAACCTGCGCGGCGCGTTCGGCGTCGACCGCCGCGTCGCGCTGCCCGCGCATGTCGTGCTGGTCGACGACGTGATGACCACCGGGGCCACCCTGCACGCGGCGGCCGTCGCGCTGCACCGCGCCGGGGTCGCCCGGGTCGACGCCTGGGTCTGCGCGCGGGTACCGTGACCGGCGTCACGTTTGCCGCGTGCGAGAGGCGTACAGTGGCCCCGGGCCGGCCGCCGCCGGTGCGAATGGAGCGCGCAATGGCCGGTCCTTTTGTTGACGTCAGCCGCAGCTGGTGGCTGTTCCTGTTCTACGGCGTGATCGCGATCGCCTTCGGCCTCGCGTCCCTGTTCTGGCCCGACCGCTCGGTGCTGGCCCTGGTGCTGACCTTCGGCGTGCTGTCGCTGGCCGACGGACTGGTCAGCCTGCTCAGCATCTTCCGGCGGGATATCGCCCTGCCCAACTGGCTGCTGCTGCTGTATGCGGCAATCTCGATCGGCTTCGGCCTGCTTGCGGTGCTGCAGCCGGCGCAGATGGCCGGGGCCCTGCTGTGGCTGCTGGCGCTGTGGCTGGTGATCGCCGGCCTGGCGCGAGTCGTATTCGCGGTGCAGGTGCGCAAGCTGGTGCGCGGCGAATGGCTGCTGTTGATGAGCGGCGTGCTCGCGCTGGCCCTGGGCATCCTGTTCTTCGCCCGCCCTGGCCTCGGCATGCTGGCGGTCGCGTTCTGGATCGCGATCGGCGCGCTGGTCTACGGCGCGCTGCAGGTGGGCGTCGCGATCCGCCTGCGCAAGCTGCAGCGGCCGCAGCCGGTGTGACCGGCGTCGATGCGTCGTTCACCGGGTCCGCACGCGCGCGACCCGGTAAACGGCGCGTCAGAGTGCGTAGTCGGCCGCGATGCCGGCAAACACCGCCAGCCCCACCCAGTGGTTGTGCAGGAACGCGCGGAAGCAGGCGGCGCGGTCGCGATAGCGGGCGAGCATGAATTCCCAGCCCACCAGCAGCGCCGCAACCCCGAGACCGGCCCAGTAATACACGCCCAGCCCGGCCTGCCGCCCCACCAGCGCCAGCGCCGTGAACGTCATCGCATACAGCACGCCCTGCGCCACCAGGTCGAGTTCGCCGAACAGGATCGCCGTCGACTTCGAGCCCATGCGGATGTCGTCGTCGCGATCGACCATCGCATACCAGGTGTCGTAGGCCGTGGCCCAGAAGATGTTGGCCACGTACAGCACCCAGGCGACGGGCGGTACTTCACCCTGCACCGCGGCAAAGCCCATCGGGATGCCCCAGCCGAACGCCATGCCCAGGTAGACCTGCGGCAGGTAGGTGTAGCGCTTGAGGTAGGGATAGCTGGCCGCCAGCAGCACGCCGACCACGCTCATCAGCACCGCCAGCCGGTTGAGCGTGAGCACCAGCGCGAACGCCGCCAGCATCAGCACGGCGAACACCATCAGCGCCTCGCGCCCCGACACCGCGCCGGTGGCCAGCGGCCGCTCTTTGGTGCGCTCGACCGAGCCGTCGAGCCAGCGGTCGGCGTAATCGTTGATCACGCAGCCGCCGGAGCGCGTCAGCCACACCCCGGCGCTGAACACGAACAGGATCCACAGCGGCGGCACGCCGTCGGCGGCGATCCACAGCCCCCACCAGGTCGGCCACAGCAGCAGCAGCCAGCCGATCGGGCGGTCGCCGCGCACCAGCGTCCAGTACAGCGACAGGCGTCCGCGCCAGTCCGGTTGCGAGGCCGTTGGCGGCACGGGATGTTCATGCGACATGGCGCAAAGGGTACCAGCGCCGGCTCGCCGTCCCCTGCAGGGCGCTACGGCTGCAGGCGGTTGTCGAGTCGCCGCATGCCCGCGAGGCCGGACAGTGCTTCGGCGACGCGCTTGGCATCCGGCACGGCGTGCTGGACTGGCTCCACGACGACCACGCCGTCGCGCGCCTGGACCCGCACCCGCGCCGCATCGCGTTCACCCAGGCGCTGGAAGAGGCGTTCGCGGGCCATCCTGGCCAGGGTCGCATCGTCCAGGCGCGGGCTGGCGGCGGCGGTGCCAGCCTGGACCCTGGCGCCTGCAGCGGGCTGCGGGTCGATGTTCCCGACACGCGTCCTCGACACTCGCCCTTTCTCGCCGACGATGCCGGTGGCGCGCATGGCCGGAAGACGACCTTTTTCGCCAACGACACCTGCGGTGCCCGTCGTCGGCAGGCGTCCCTTCTCGCCCACGATCGCCGAGCCGGCGGGCGGCAGACGCCTCCTCTCGCCGACGACGCCCGCGGCCCGCGTTGCCGGCAAACGACCCTTCTCACCGACCACACCCGCGGTCCCCGTCGCCGGCAGGCGCCCCTTCTCGCCCACGATGGCGGCCGTGGGCGGACGCAGCACCGTGCCGACGACCGCGATGACTTCGGTCACGCCCGGGACCTCGCGCACGATCTTCTCGACCCGCTCGCGATCGCGCAGCGACAGCTCCGGCGCCTCCACGCGCACGGCGCCGTCGCGCGCGCTGATCGCGACCCTGGCCGCGCGCTTGGGGCCGAAGTGCTCGGCGAGGCTGGCGCGCACGCGCAGGACCAGGGCGCCGGCCACCTGCATGTCGGGCGCGACCGCCCCCGACGTAGCCTGCAACGGCGCACTGGCGGGGACGACAAGCAGGGCGGTGGCCACGGCAAGCAGCAGTCGTTTCATGCGGATCTCCTCGGGCGGGCGGCGATCCGCCCTCCACTTCCCATCCGCGCAATGGCGGCGGCGACTGCCACGCGGTTACGGCTGGCGCGGCAGGTCCAGGGCCGGGTTGCGGTCGAAGAAGTCGAACGGCCGCAGTTCGAAGGCATGCCACAGCACCGGCATCACCGGCCAGTCCTCGGTCCGCGGCAGGTGGTGCATGCCGACCACGTGCCACAGCACCAGGTCGGTGCGCTCGACCGGGCGGTCGCGCGCGGTCCACGCCGGCAGCCCCGCGGGCGTGGACGCCAGCAGCGGATAGTCGCCCGCGGCGTGGCGCTCTGCCGCGTCATGGGGCGTCACCCAAAGCGCATGCCGCACGAACCCGGCGCGGCGATGCACCGGATCCAGATCGGCGATGAGCGCGGCGGGCGTCGCCGCGTGGCCCGCGCGCAGTTCGTAACCGGTCGGATGGTCCGCGGCGTTGCGCGCGTCGGGATTGACCACGCGCCATTGCACCGCATGCTCGCTAACGTGCCCCTGCAGCAGCTCGCGCTCCGAGCGGATGGTGCGTTCACGGGGCACCCAGATCGCACCGCGCGGATTCGACTCCGGCAGTCGCACCGCCTGCAGCCGGGTCCCGACCAGCGAGTTGACCGGCCCGTCGACGTCCAGGTCGAGGCGGAAGGCGAAATGATGGTCGTGGTTGACCGCCACCACGCCGTCGGCGACGCGGTGCCCGTGGCGCGCATCGTCCGCGACCTTGACCGCCAGCTGCCCGCTGGCCCCGACCGCCACCCGCAGCGTGCCGTCGCGCTGGAAGCTCCAGTCGAACAGGTAGTCGTAGTTGCCGATGGTCGCCACCATGCGCACCACCAGCTCGCGCGCGGGCCGGCCCTGCACCGCCTCGCTGCCCTCGATGCCCTTGCGCCACGCGACCAGGCCGGTGTCGCGCTCGAACAGGCAGGCGACCCGCGGCCGCGGCCGCGATACACCGCGTTCGTCGGTACTCACCCCTTCGATGAAGGCCGCATCCGCCGGGCAGTCGATGCCCGGGGCCAGCGATTCGGCCAGCCCGTCGTAGGCATACTCGCCGGCATCGAGCACGGCGCGGTCGTACCAGCCCGGCGCCGGATCCATGTAGGGCACGAAGATCTCCGACAGGTGCGCCTGGTAGAGCACCGACCGCCGACGCGCGCCGTCATCAATGCTCACCGTCGACAGCACCACGCCCACGCGCGGATCCATCCGCAGGTGGAAGCGCCACTCGCCCCAGTGCACCAAGCCCCCGTCGATCGTGAAGCCGTGGATCTCACGTGGCCGGGCCGTGCCCTGCGGCAGCGGCGCGCGGTCGGGACCGACCGCCGCCGCATCCAGGTCGGCCACCGCGTCCGTGCGCGCCGAAGGTCCGGCATCGCGCGCGTGCAGCACCCGCGCGGCGTCGACATCGACCAGCACGTCGATGCCCTCCAGCACCCGCGCCGCCACCGAGCGCGCGCCGCGGCGCTCGGCGCAGCGCACCCGCATCGTCCGCGCCGCTGCCGGCACCGCAATCGCGCTGCCGGCGGCGAAACAGTCGACCGTGGCAGGATCGGCCACACCGTGCGCGGCCAGCAACGCCCGCACCTGGGCCGATGCCAGTGCGGTTTCGGCCGCGATCGTGTAGTCGCGGTCGGTGAACTGCGATTGCGCGCCGGGCACCTCGTCCAGCCGGATCTCGCCGCCCACCAGGTCGACGGTCGCCTCGAAGACCCGCCCCGCCCGGCGCAATACCACCAGCGCCCGGCGGCCGTGCAGCGCGCCCGGCGCGGCAGCCATGACCTCGGCCTTGGGTGGCTCGATCAGGTGCATGCCGGCCACCACGGTCTCCCCGTCCAGGCCCCCGGCCGCGTCCAGCAGCGCGATGGCCCTGCGGTGTTCGTCGAGGTCGAGGCCATCGAGCGGATGCGGCGTTGCAATGCCCGCCATGGGACACGCGAGGATCACGACCAGCCCGATCCGCAGTACGCAGTGCAACGGCATGGCCCGATCCCGGCGTGGCAGCGATGGCGCGGCGATTGTTGCACTTCAGTCGGGCCGGCCAACGCGTGTATCGCTCGGCTGGCCGCCCGTCCCGGTTGGGTGACATAATCCCCGGCCGGCCGCCCATCGCCGGACGCGGCGCCGACGCCTCGCCAAGAGACGCCGAAGCCCACCGGAACGACAGTTGCGTTCCCGGAAGTGACTGACAACGCGCCTGTAGCTCAGCCGGATAGAGTAGTGGCTTCCGAAGCCATTGGTCGGGGGTTCGAATCCCTCCAGGCGCACCACCTTGTTCTTTGACGGCGGCCGCGCATACGTCGGGACGACTTTCGAGCCATGCCCCGCGCAAGCGCGGCCCGGCACGTTGTACGAACCGGGCCGCGCTGCGTGCCGCCGGCGCGGACCAGCAGGCTCCGCGTCCGATCAGAAGTCGAACCGCACCTGCACTTGCGCGGTATCCACGTCGAGGTCCTCGACCTCGCTGCGGGTGTACTCGCCGCGCAGCGCGACGAGCTCGTTGAAGCGGTACTGCAGGCCGACGCCGTAGATCGGGTCGGTGCCGTCGTCCTTGGCGGTGCCGGTCAGCCCGGGGATCGCGCGGTCGAGGTCCCAGCGCTGGAAGCCGGCCTTGGCATAGCCCGAGAACTTCTCGGTGAAGGGCAGGATGCCGACCGCGGTGAGATAGGCCGAGCTGAGTTCGAGGTCGGTGCCGGTGCCGCGGGGCTCGAGCTTGCCGAAGTCGGTATAGCCGGCTTCCAGCGCGAAGTTGCGGTGGAACTGGTAGCCGCCGAAGGCCGAGAACGCGGTGTCCTCGTCGTCGTAGCCGCGTTCGTCGACCAGGGCCTGGCCGGCGCCGACGCCGGCGTAGAAGCCGGTGTCCTGGGCCTGTGCCGCAAGCGAGGCGCCGCCGAGCAGTAGGGCGGCGAGAGCCGTGGTGAGCAGTTGGGAACGCATGGGTGTCTCCTGGGGTGGGGGATGAGCGGATTGCTCCGCCGCCGGCCGATGCGTGAGGCACCGGCTGCTGCGGCGTGCTCAGGAGATGGGCGTTCCACTGGAGGCACTAAAGGCCTCGATTCTGGATTCTTTATCCCGAAATGAAGGCCAATCGTGCAGTTCGACGAATGCGCGTCTGGATGGAGCGATGTGTCGAGCCGACAGCCAGGGTTCTGGACGCGGATCCAGCGATCGAACTCCGGTCAGGCCACCCCTGCGGCCGGGACCGGCCGCCCGCTCAGGGCAGCCGCACCAACTGCCGGCCATCGCACAGCACGCTGCCGCGGCTGTCGCTGCGCGGGATCGGGTGCCCGCCGGTGAACGCGGAGAAGGCCGGCAGCACGGTGCACGCCGGACGCAGCCAGAACAGCGGATGGCGCCCAAGCGCGCCGGGCAGGCGCAGCACCGGATGCAGATGCCCGCACAGCACGTGCTGGGGGCCGTCCTGCGCTGGCGGTGCGTGGCGGAGTTCGAACGGTCCATCGACCACGCTTTCGGGCAGGCGCTCGACGCCAGCGGCAGGCGCGTCGAAGGCACGGTCGTGGTTGCCGGGAATGACGGCGACGTCTACCTCGCCATGGGCATCGCGGAAGTCACGCCAGGCGGCATCCACCGCGACGTTGCGGCGCGCATGCAGGAAGTCGCCGAGGATCCACAGCGAACGCGCGCCGGTGCGCGCAAGCAGTGCGGCGAGACGGCCGAGGTCGTGCGCGGTGCCGCCGGTCGGCACGGCGATGCCGGCGGCGCGGAAGGTGTCGCCCTTGCCCAGGTGCAGGTCGGCGATCAGCAGGCGATCGCGTGCGGGCCAGTAGAGGGCGCGGTCTGCAAGCAGGCGCACCGGTTCGCCGGCCAGTTCCAGATCCAGCGCTTCAGCCATGGCGCTTTTCCAGGCGCTCGGCGGCGCGCTGCACGCGGGTGCGCCAGTCTTCGCTGCTGTGGGAGCCGCGCATGCCTTCGGCCCAGAGCGGGAACGACAGCGGCGTAAGCGTCTTCGGCTTGCGCAGCTCGATGCGCGCGGCGTGGCAGCGCGCCAGGGCCGCCTGCAGCGCGCGTACTTCAAGCTGGGCTTCGAACACTTCGCGCTCGGCCTGCTCCAGCAGCAGGTGGCCGGGGTCGTGGCGCTGCAGCACGTCGAACAGCAGCCCGCTGGAGGCCTGCAGCTGGCGCAGGCTGCGCAGCGCACGGCCGGGCAGCGAGGGCGGCAGCAGGCCGGCCACGCGCGCGATCTCGCGGAACTGGCGGCGCGCCAGTTCGCCGAGGTTGGCGCCGTCGCGCAGGTCTTCGATCAGGCCATCGGGCGTGAGCAGTGCGCGCAAAGTGTCGTTGTCGATCGCGGTGGGCGCCTGCGCGGTGAGCGCCAGGCCGTAGTCGTTGACCGCGAAGCCGAATGTGTTGGGCGCCAAGCGCGACCAGCGCAGCGCCAGCAGCGCGGCGAGGCCCTCGTGCACGCCGCGGCCGGCGAAGGGATAGACGAACAGATGCCAGCCCTCGCGCGTCTTGGCGAACTCCGCGAGCAGCGTGCCTGGCGACGGCAGCGCGGAGATCCGCGCCTGCAGGTCCAGCAGCGGCGCCAGTGCGCGCAGCTCCGGGCTGTCGCGCGGGCCGGCCAGCACCTGCGCCACGCGTGCACCGAGCTCGCTCGACATCGGCATGCGCCCGCCCTGCCAGCGCGGCACGATGCCCTCGCCCTTCTTCGCGATGCGCACCCAGGCGGTCATGTCCTGCAGCCGCACCAGCTCCAGCGTGCGGCCGGCGAACTGGAAGCGGTCGCGCGGACGCAGGCGCGAGAGGAAGCTCTCCTCGACGCTGCCGAGGCTGCCGCCGCGCATCAGCTTCACCTGCAGCGCACCATCGCTGGTGATGGTGCCGATCGAGAGGCGATGGCGCTGGGCGATGCGGCGGTCGCTGACGCGATACACGCCGTCTTCGTCCACCACCACGCGCGTGTACTCGGGGTAGTGCTGCAGTGCCTGTCCGCCCTGCACGATGAAGGCCAGCACCGCCTGCCACTGCGCGTCGGTGAGTGCGGCGAAGGCATGCACGCCGCGCACTTCGGCCAGCAGCGCATCGGGTTGGAAGCCGCCGCCGAGTGCGAGGGTGACGCAGTGCTGCGCAAGCACGTCGAGCGAGAGCATGGGCGGTGGCCGCGATTCGATCTCGCCATCGGCCAATGCTGCGCGCGCAGCGGCGTATTCGGCCAGCTCCAGCGCATGGGTGGGCGCGCAGACGATGTGCCCGGCTTCGCCCGGGCGATGGCGGGCACGACCGGCGCGCTGCAGCAGGCGCGCCATGCCCTTGGGGCTGCCGATCTGGATCACCTGGTCGACGGTGGGGAAATCCACGCCCAGGTCGAGGCTGGAGGTGGCGACCACGCAGCGCACCCGCCCCTCGCGCAGGCCCTGTTCGACCGATGCGCGCAGCTTCGGGTCGAGCGAGCCATGGTGCAGCGCGAGCGTCTCGGGCGCTTCCAGCCAGGTGGCCGCCAGCGCGCGGTGCCACAGTTCGGCCTGCGCGCGCGTGTTTGCAAACAGCAGCGTGGTGTCGGCGGCCTGCAGGCGTACGGCCACGCGCTGCACCTGCGACAGGCCGATGTGTCCGGCCCAGGGGAAGCGCTCGCCTGCCTCGGGCAGCAGGGTGTCCAGGGTGAGGCTGCGTGGCCTGGCTGCCTGCAGGATTGCCGCGTCCGGCGCATGCGGCAGCAGCACGTCGCGCGCCTGCGCGAGGTTGCCGAGCGTGGCCGACAAGCCCCAGGTTCGCACCTGCGGTGCCCAGGCGCGCAGCCTGGCCAGGCACAGCTGCAGCAGCACGCCGCGCTTGTTGCCGAGCAGCTCGTGCCATTCGTCGACCACGATGCCGCGCAGGCCGGACAGCTGCGCGGCCGTGTCGGGGTAGGTGAGCAGCAGGGCCAGCGATTCGGGCGTGATCACCAGCGCGTCGGCGCGGCCCTGGCGTGCCAGGCGCTTGTCGCGCGAGGTGGCATCGCCGGTGCGCATGGCCACCGTCCAGTCCAGGCCGAGCGCCTCGAGTGGCGTGCGGATTGCACGGGCGGTGTCGTTGGCCAGCGCGCGCAGCGGGGTGATCCAGAGCAGGCGTGTGCGTGCGCTCTTGTCATTTCGAGCGGAGCGGGAAATCTCTGCCGCTGAAGGAACGAGATTCCTCGCTTCGCTCGGAATGACAGGTTGGTAGGGGCGCGAGGCTGTCGCTGTCTGTGCGGTCGAGGCGCGTGTCGAGCGCGGTTTCGCAGTCTTCGCACGCGCCGCCTCTGCCAGCGCGTCCAGCAGCGGCCCGCCCAGCGCGGCCAGGGTCTTGCCGCTGCCGGTGGGCGTCACCAGCAGTCCCGATTCGCCGCGGCGCCAGCGTCGCCAGGCCTCGCGCTGGAAGGGCGCCGGCTTCCAGCCCTGGGCGGCGAACCAGTCCGCGAGCGGCGCGTGGAAGCGCATGCGCGCGTCCGACTTCATCGCGCCAGCGCCCGCAATGTCTCGAGCCGGTCGGCCTCGGCGGGCGGCTTGTCGTGGCGCCAGCGCAGGATGCGCGGGAAGCGCACCGCGATGCCCGACTTGTGCCGGCTGGAGCGGTTCACCGCCTCGAAGCCAAGCTCGAACACGTGCACGCCCGGCACCGAGCGCACGGGGCCGAAGCGTTCGAGCGTGTTGGCGCGGATCCAGCGGTCGAGCTTGAGAATCTCCACATCATCCAGGCCGCTGTAGGCCTTGGCCACCGGCACCAGCGCATCGCCATCCCACAGGCCGAAGGTGTAGTCGGTGTAGAGCGTGCTGCGGCGGCCGTGGCCGGACTGCGCGTAGATCAGCACCGCATCGATGGTGAGCGGGTCGATCTTCCACTTCCACCAGTCGCCGCGGCGCCGCCCGGACTGGTAGGCCGCATCGCGACGCTTGAGCATCAGGCCCTCGACGCCGCGTTCGCGCGCCTGTTCGCGCAGGCTGGCGGCGGCACGCCAGTCCGATGTTTCGACCAGCGGCGAGGCGACGATGCGCGGATCGCCGTGCGCGGCCAGCAGCGCTTCCAGCGCGGCGCGGCGCTCGTGCTGCGGGCGCTCGCGCCAGTCTTCGCCATCGAGTTCGAGCAGATCGTAGGCCTGTACGCGCGCGGGCGTATCGGCCAGGGTCTTGGCGCCGGGCTTGCGCCGCTGGATGCGCGTCTGCAGCGCGGTGAACGGCAGCGGTTCTTCATCGCCCGCTCGCCAGGCCAGCAGCTCGCCATCGATCACGCAGTCGCGCGGCAGCGAAAGGGCGGCGTGCTCGATCTCGGGGAAGCGCCCGTCCAGTCGCTCTTCGCCGCGCGACCACAGCGCCACCTCGCCGCCGCGGCGGATCAGCTGCAGGCGGATGCCGTCCCATTTCCACTCCAGCAGCCAGTCGCCGACCGGGCCGAGGGCGCGCTCGATCGCTTCGGGATCGTTGGCGAGGGCGGACGGCGCGGCAAGGTCCGCGCCAGCCGCGTCGTCGGCATCGGTCGCCTCCTCGGGCGCGTCTGCCGGCGCAGTCGCATCGCTTTTGGGCGCGCGCAGCACCGTTTCCAGCGGCGAGGCCAGGAAGAAGGGATAGGGCTGCTGGCGATCGCTCTCGAGTTCTTCGTGCGAGAGCAGCGTGGCCAGGAACTGCGGCGTGGGCTGCCAGCTGCCGAGCATGCGCTGGGCGATGCGGGCGATGTCGATGCCGCTCATCTCGGCCAGCGCCTGCTGCACCATGCGCTGCGACACGCCCACGCGCAGCGCGCCGGTGAGCAGCTTGTTGAACAGCAGGCGCTCGTCGAAGCACAGCGTCCGCCAGGCGCCGATCACCACGGCGCGACGCGCTTCCACGTCGCGGTTGGCGACCGGCAGCAGGCGACGTTCGATCCATTCGGCGAGCGCGATGTCCGCGCCGGGGCTGTCGGGATCGTCGAGCAGCAGGGCCAGGGTTTCGCCCAGGTCGCCGACCTGGTCGTAGCTGTCGTCCACCAGCCAGTCCGGCAGTTGCGCTTCCGTGGCAATCCATTCGCGCAGCTCGCGTGTGTTGGCGATGCGCTGTTTTGCGCCGGCGATCTTGCCGCCGGCGAGCAGGTGCAGCGCCCAGGCCGCATCGCGCGGCGGGGCCTCGCGGAAATAGCGCACCAGCGCCGCGCGCTTGTCGAGCGTGGCGGTACTGCGGTCGAGCTCGCGGTAGAGGGCGGCGAAGCGGCGCATGTCAGTCAGGTCCGGTCACTTCGACCACCCGCGTTTTGCTCCTTCCCCCGTCTGCGGGGGAGGGAGTCGGCCTCCGGAAGGCTGGTGTCGCACCTGCTGCTGGCTCCTTCCCCCGCGAGCGGGGGAGGGAGTACAAGCCGCGGGCCGGGAGGAGGGACGCCTGCACGCTCAATCCTCCTCTCCATAACCTGTCCGGAACGCGCCCGCATCAATGCCGTCCTCGCACAGCTTGCGGACGATCGCGTCGGTGTTGCCGTGGGTGGCGATCACGCGGCTGGCGCCGGTTTCGCGCACGGTGCGGATCAGGTCGGGCCAGTCGGCGTGGTCGGACACCACGAAACCGCGGTCGTAGTTGCGGCGGCGGCGGTTGCCGCGGATGCGCATCCAGCCCGAGGCGAAGCCGGTCTGCGCGCGGCGGAAGCGGCGCATCCAGGCGCTGCCCGCGGCCGAGGGCGGTGCCAGCACCAGGCGGCCGGCGAAATCGACGCCGCGCGCCTGCTCCGAGACCGGCTCGGTAGGCGGCAGGGCGACGCCGCAGGCACGGTACACGTCCACGCCGGTGGCGATCGCGCCATGCAGCAGCACCCGCGCGTCGAGGAACGGCGCAAGCTCGGCCAACACCCGCTGCGCCTTGCCCAGCGCGTAGCAGAACAGCACCGCTGCCGTGCCCTCCTGCTCGCAGGCGGCGCGCCAGTCGGCGATGTCGCGCGCGACGTCGGCGGTGTCCGGCCAGCGGTAGATCGGCAGGCCGAAGGTGGCCTCGGTGATGAAGGTGTCGCAGGGCACGACTTCGAACGGCGCACAGGTCGGATCGTGCTGGCGCTTGTAGTCGCCCGAGGCCACCCAGACACGATCACCGGCCTCGATCCGCACCTGCGCCGAGCCCAGCACATGCCCGGCCGGATGCAGCGAGACGCGGGTACCGCCCAGGTCGAACGCTTCGCCGTAGTCCACCACGTGGTAGCGCTGCGCGCCAAGTCGCCACTCCAGGATCGGCAGGCTCTCGCGCACGCAGTGGTATTCGCCCATGCCGCTGCGGGCGTGGTCGCCGTGGCCGTGGGTGATCACCGCGCGCGGCACCGGCCGCCAGGGGTCGATATGGAAATCGCCGGCCGGGCAGTACAGGCCTTCCGGGCGCAGCTCGACCAGGTCGCGGGTCGCGCTCATGGCCCGAGCCCGGAAGGGCCGTCGCGCCGCGCGCTGCGGTCGGCCTGGGTCGCGGATGGGACGGACATGGTCGGGTGCCGGTGCGTGTGGTCGGTGGTCAGCCGCAGACTGGACCAGCCGCCGTCGAGACCGGGCGAACGCCGTCTGCGCAACCTATCCGGCATCCGCCGCGACGCGGTGCCGCAATCAAGCCGGACCTGCAGACATCTGCCGTTCTCCATCGGCGCTGGCCGCCATTGGCGCTCGCCGCCCCGCTTCGTCCACACTCGGCGCCCTGTCCCGCCGACCGGTGCATGCCGCATGTCCTTCACCTCGCCGCTGTTCATCACGTTTGCCGCCTACCTGCTGCTGATGCTCGGACTTGGTTTCGTCGCCTGGCGCCGCACGCGCACCTTCGACGACTACATCCTCGGGGGCCGTTCGCTGGGCAGCTTCGTGACCGCGCTCGCAGCCGGCGCCTCGGACATGAGCGGCTGGCTGATGATGGGCCTGCCCGGTGCGCTGTACCTGAGCGGCGCGTCCGAGGCCTGGATCGCGGTCGGCCTGCTGCTGGGCGCGTGGGCGAACTGGAAGTACGTGGCCGGGCCGCTGCGCGTGTACACCGAGCGCACCCGCAACGCGCTGACCCTGCCGGACTACTTCACCCATCGCTTCGAGGACCACAGCCGCGTGCTGCGCATCCTCGCGGCGCTGGTGATCCTGGTGTTCTTCGCCATCTACTGCGCCTCAGGCATCGTCGCCGGCGCGCGCATGTTCGAAAGCGTGTTCGGGCTGCCGTACGGACAGGCAATGCTCTGGGGCGCGGCGGTGACGATCCTCTACACCTTCGTCGGCGGCTTCCTCGCGGTGAGCTGGACCGACACCATCCAGGCCTCGCTGATGATCTTCGCCCTGCTGCTGGTGCCTGTCGTCGCGATCCTCGGCGTGGGCGGCCCGGCGCAGGCGCTGGCGCTGGTGGAGCAGGTCGACCCGACACGGCTGGACTGGATCGGCACCGGCGGCGTGATCGCCGTGGTTTCGGCGCTGGCCTGGGGGCTGGGCTATTTCGGCCAGCCGCACATCCTCGCCCGGTTCATGGCCGCCGACAGCCTGGCGACGATCCCGCGCGCGCGCCGCATCGGCATGACCTGGATGCTCCTGTGCATGGCTGGCGCGGTCGCCACCGGCTTCTTCGGCATCGCCTGGTTCGCGGCCCATCCGGAGTTCGCCGGCCCGGTGGACGCCAATCCCGAGCGCGTGTTCATCGTGCTCTCGGAAGTGCTGTTCAACCCGTGGATCGCCGGCGTGCTGCTGTCGGCGATCCTGGCGGCGATCATGAGCACGCTGTCGGCGCAGCTGCTGGTGTGCTCGAGCGCGCTCACCGAGGATCTGTACCGCGGCTTCCTGCGCCCCAGGGCCGGACATGGCGAGCTGGTGTGGGTGGGCCGCGCGATGGTGCTGGGCGTGGCGCTGCTGGCGATCTGGATCGCGCGCGATCCCGACAGCCGCGTGCTGGGCCTGGTGGCCTATGCCTGGGCCGGTTTTGGCGCCGCGTTCGGCCCGGTGGTGGTGCTGTCGCTGCTGTGGAAGCGCATGACCCGCAACGGCGCCATCGCCGGCATGCTGGCCGGCGCGGCGACCGTGCTGCTGTGGAAGCAGACCGGCAGCGCGCTGTACGAGCTCGTGCCGGGTTTCGCCATGGCCACGCTCGCGATCGTGGTGGTCAGCCTGCTCGGCCGGGCGCCGTCACCGGCGGTGCAGCAGCAGCACGAGCAGGTGCACGAGACGCTGCGCGCGCAGGGGCAGTGACGCGCCGACTGGCTCCAATCGGGCTTCCGACCAACGTCATCCCGGCGAAGTGCGTTACAACGGCCGAAGGCCGCTCAAGCCGGGATCCATTTTGACTGTGCTCTACCCGATGGATCCGGCTTTCGCCGTACCGATCGGCGCTGGGCTGCCGCCGGGGTGGACCTGACCGCGGACGTGTAGGACAGTCCAGCTTCGCCCCTTCCACGGCGTCCGACCAATGGACATCCGGATCAAGCGCGCCTACGAGGCGCCTGCCCACAACGACGGCGCGCGCATCCTCGTCGACCGGGTGTGGCCGCGCGGCCTGCGCAAGGAGGCGCTGGCGCTGGATCTCTGGCTGAAGGACATCGCACCCAGCGCGCAGCTGCGCAAGTGGTTCGATCACCGGGCGGAGCGCTTCGCGGAATTCACCCGGCGCTACCACCTCGAGCTGGAGGCGAACCCCGACGCCGTTGTGCAGCTGCAGCCGTGGCTGCGCAAGGGTCGCGTGACCCTGGTGTATGGCGCGCGCGATGAGGAGCACAACCAGGCGCTGGTGCTGCGCGACTGGCTGCTGGAGCGTTAGCGCCGGCGCCCGATCGTTGTCATCTCGCCCGCGACCGTTGCACTCCGCCCGCAACCACTGTCATTGCGACTCCTAACGGCTGTCATTGCGACCCCTAACCACTGTCATTTGACCGCAGGGAGAAATCTGCTCCCCGATGCGCAGGCAGGGATTCCTCCCTGCGGTCGAAATGACAGGCATCGGGCACGGGAGATGCTGCATCGCACGGCAGACCCACAGCATCCGCTCAGTCCGCGAGGAACGCCTCCACGTCCACCACCTCCACGCCCTGCAGCGGCCCCAGCAGACGGTCGAACCAGGCCTTGTGCGAGGCACCGACGATCGACAGCACGCGCGCGCCCGGTCGTTCGCGGAAGGTGCTGCCGATGTTGGCGACCATGCGCAGGTTGCGCAGGTCCCAACCTGTGACGTACTGGCGGCCGAAGCGCTGCTGCGAATCTTCGGCCAGCGCGAGCGCGAAGTCGCAGCGCATCGGCATGGGCTGGTAGTCGGCGCTGTTGGTGTGGCGGTACAGCTCCAGCAGGTCCGGCGCCTGGCGCAGCGCGCTGTCGCGAGCGCGCAGCGCGGCGCATTCCGGCGGCGCACTGTCCCAGGCACCACGGATCGCGGTCGCGAAGCCGTCCATGTCGTCGATGCGCAGGTTGTCGCCGGTGTGGTCGTCCACCGGATGCACGCGCTCCAGGCCCAGGCGCACTGCGAGCGCGGCAGCGATGACGGTGTTCTCGTTGCTCGATGCCTCGCGCTTGCGCAGCGCCTGCACCAGCGCCTCGTCCAGCCCGTCGCCGGCCCGCCGCTCGCCGGACTCCAGGCGCAGCCACTGCACCAGGGCCGAGGTGGGATCGCCGGCGGCGAGAAAGGTCGCGGCCAGGCGACGACGCTGCGCCGGCGTGGGTGCATCGGGCCAGGCGGCAAGCTGCGCGTCGACCGAAGCGATCGCCGCCGGCACGTCCAGGCCGGTGGCCGCACGCGCTGGAGCGGTGTCGGGGCAGTAGCTGGCGCCGCCTTCCGGGTCGTAGACCGCGGGATGCCGCGCCATCAGGTCGCAGGTTTCGCCGGGCATGGCTTCGACGGTGATGATCTGCGGATCGAACTCCGCCAGCCGCCGCAGCAGTGGCTCTATCGCGCTTGCCACCACTTCGCCGGCATCGTCCTGCGCCAGATGCACGGTGCCCAGCACGAGCACTCGGGTGGGCGGACCGGCGAAAGCCTGCTGCGCGGAGGCCGTGCCCGCGGGCGCGGCGAGCGCGCAGAGCGGGCTGGCGGCAAACAGCAGGACGGACAGTAACGGACGACGCATCGGCTCGACTCCGGAACGGGACGGCGCCATCACACCCGTTCCCGGCAGCACCCGCATGACCGGATAGTCACCATGACCATCGGCGCACCGCAGCACGCCGCAGGCGCGCGTCCGAGCGTGTCGCTGTGTTGACTCCGCCCCGAACCGTCATCCACGAGCGCGAAGAGCACAGACCCCGCAGCAGACGTGCCGAGCTTCCCGCTTGCGACGGAAGGCGAAGCGGCGGCGCGGTCCCGGAGCACAACGGCTGGGCGTCGCCCGACGGCGGTGCGCCGCGCTCAATACGCCAGCACGCGCACCGGCAGGTCGGTTGCCCCACGTGCGCGGTTACCGGCCGCATCCTCGCCCAGCGCACGCACGATGTAGTCGCCGGCGGGCAGCGACGCCGGCTGCCAGTAGCCCTGCGCCACCTCGTCACCACGCACCCGGTTGGTCGCCACGTACAGGAAGCGCGTGCGCGACGCGCCATGCACGGTGATGCCGCTGTCGGCAGCGTAGGCCACCTTGACCGCCTCGGGATGCGCCGGCATGCGCGAGAAGTCGAGGTTCATCGCCGGTGTTTCGAAACCCGCCACCGGCCGGCCGTCCGCGTGCAGCACCTGGTAGCCGACGCGATGCAGCCCGAGTCGCCGTCGCGGCAGGTTGCCGTCCACCTGGTCCCAGGCCTCGACCACTATCTGCACGTCGGCAGCGCGCGGCACCAGCACCCGCCCGTCCCCGCGCGCCGACAGCGGCTGGCCTGCACCATCGAGCAGGCTGACGTGGTCGATGCGCGGCTGCACCGTGTCGCTGTAGTTGCGGAAGCCGAGGCGGATCGCGTTGTGCTGGTGGCCGTACGGCCCGACGATCAAATGCGTATGCGCCTGCGCGTTGACCGTGCCCAGCGCGTCGCCGGGCACGAAGCGCGTGCCGCGCATGATTCGCACCGAAGCCGCGCGGCCGCCCTCGTCGCGATCGATCAGGAAACGTGCGGGATCCAGGTTGCGCCCCTGCGCGGTGCGGCCCACGCGCATGTGCAGGTAGGTCAGCTCGTCGACGCTGACGCCTTCGGCCTGGCCGCCGAAGCTGAAGGCCGCCAGCGGACTGCTGATCTTGCCGCCGCCGATCGACAGCACCGGCGTCCCGACATCGGCGCGCACGTCCAGGCCGTTGTGCAGGTGGCTGCGGCTTTCGCCGCTGAAGTTGCCGCGCACCTCGCCCAGCGTGCCGACCACTTCGTGCCAGCCATCCTGCGGCGCAAACGGCCAGCGCTGCGCGGTCTGCGGCAGCGCGCGCGCAGGCGAAGGACCCACGGGCCCATCCGCCGGCGCATCGACACCGCGCGGCACGATCCGGTGCAAGCGATGGCCGGCCGCATCGGCCAGCAGCAAGCTGCCGTCGGCTTCCAGCCACAGCGCCGAAGGACGCGCGAACCAAGGGCCGGCACCGCCGCCCGCCAGCACGCGTGAGCGGCCGTCGGCGGAAACCTGCAGCACGCGCCCGGGCGAGAGCTCGGCGACATACAGCGCGCCATCGTGCGTGGCCGCGAGCGCGAGCGGGCGCACCGGTTCGGGTGCGTCCCAGCCGGTCGCCCGCCAGGTGTGCACCGCACCATCGGTCCCGATCCAGCGCAGCGCGCGGTTGCCGGTGTCGGCGATCCACAGCCGACCGTCGCCAGCCACGGCGACCGCGGTCGGCGTGTGGAAGCGCGTCAGCGGCGCCTGGCCGTCGACAAAGGCAGGCTCCGCGCCACCCGCGAGCGTGCGCACGCGGCCGTTGCGATCGATCACGCGGATGCGGTCGTTCCAGGTGTCGGCCACGTACACGCGCCCGCCGTCGTCCACCGCCACGCCCATCGGCGCGCGGAACTGCGCCAGCGCACCTTCGCCATCGCGAAAGCCCGGCACGCCGGTGCCGGCCAGCGTGGTCACCTTGCCGCTGGGCGAGACCTTGCGGATGGCGTGGTTGCCGGTGTCGGCGACATAGAGGTTGCCGAGGCGGTCGATGGCGAGCGAGGACGGCGTATGGAACTTCGCCGCCGTGCCGATGCCGTCGGCGAAGCCTTCGCTTGATCCGGCGAACGTGGTGACGCGGCCATCGGGCGCGATGCGGCGAATGCGGTTGGCCTCGCCGCCATCGGCGACGAACAGGCTGCCGTCGACGCCGCGCACCAGGCCCCAGGGTTCGTCGAAGCGTGCCTGCAGCAGGTGGCCATCGCGCAGGCCGCGTTGGCCGTCGCCGGCGAGCGGCGCGATGCGGGGCTGCCAGTCGAAGCTCGTCGCGGCCAGTGTTGGCGGCGGGCCACGCCACCAGTCGCGCAAGGGCTGCCACAGGAAGGTCGCCGCCAGCGCCAGCGCGGTGAGCGACGCAACCGCCAGCAGCGCGCGCCGCAGCCCCGGCCGGGCGCGGCCGGTGCGCCGGTTCAATCCAGGACGCGGCAGAACACCGCCTTGAGGTAGCGCGACTCCTGCACGTGGGCCATGAACGGATGGTCGGCGCCGGCGCCGGAGACCTTCAGCACCTGCACCGTGCGCCCGGCGTAGAACGCGGCGCGGCGCATCATGTCGAGGAACTGCTCCTCGCTCACAAGGCCGGTGCACGAGAACGTGGCCAGCAGGCCACCGGGCTTGACCACGCCCAGCGCCAGCTTGTTCATGTCCAGGTACTTCTTGAGCGCAGGAATCACCTGCTCGCGATCGCGCGTCATCTTGGCCGGGTCGAGGATCACCACGTCGTACTGGTCGCCGGCATTGGCCGCATCGCGCAGCCACGGAAAGATGTCGGCCTGCACGAAGCGCGGGCGCACGCCGTTGAGTTTCGCGTTGCCGTTGGCAATCTCCAGTACGTCCTCATCGATGTCGATGCCGACCACTTCACTGGCGCCGCGCACCGCCGCGTACACGCCGAAGCCGCCGGTGTTGCAGCACAGGTCGAGCACGCGCTTGCCCGTGCAGCGGTGCGACAGCCACTCGCGATTGTCGCGCTGGTCGGCGAAGAAACCGGTCTTGTGCGCGCCGGCCGGGTCGGCGCGGAAGCGGATGCCGTTCTCGGTGATGAGCGCAGCTTCGGTGCCGGCGGTCTCGCGGAAGTCGAACGACTCCTGCTTCTGCACATGCTCGT
This sequence comes from Luteimonas sp. A611, assembly GCF_054072715.1. NCBI lineage: Bacteria > Pseudomonadati > Pseudomonadota > Gammaproteobacteria > Lysobacterales > Lysobacteraceae > Luteimonas > Luteimonas sp. A611. Next base: position 3,185 of record NZ_JBSVRP010000006.1, on the reverse strand, counting down.
CGGCGAAGCCGTGGAAGCGGCAGCCGGGAAACTGCTCGCGCAGCGCGGCGTGGATCCACTCGCGGTGGCGGTACATGCCGGCGCTGAAGTACTGCACCACGATCAGATCATCGTAGCGGTCCACCACCAGCCCACTCAGCCCGTCGCCCTCGCTGTGCACCACGCGCCACGCGTTGGTGGTCTCGTCCAGCTGAAGCACCTCGCGGCGCAGCAGCACCGCCTCGGCGATCTTGGCGGCGAACCAGGCGGCATCCACCGCAACGTCCGGATCGGTTTCCAGGATGCGCAGGGCGATGCGCGAATGGCCGTTGTAGAAGCCGCGGCCAATCCAGACCCCGTCCACGCCAACGATGTCGACGATGGTGCCGGGCTTGGGCCGCGGGGTCGGCTTCTCGACCAGCTTCTGGAAGATCCAGGGATGGTTGGAGCGCCAGGCGTTCTTGAGGTGGACAGTGGGAATGGCATCGGTCATGCGTGCAAGTTTACGCGGCTGCGGTCGCCCCAAACCCTTGCATCCCCCCATTCCGCCGCCACCCTTGCCGAATGTACCTGCCCACCCCCGACGACCCGCACGACCCCGACACCCAACGCGCGGCCGACCGGCGCCGCCTGGGCAACGCCTTCAAGGGCGCCATCGCCTTCGTCCTGCTGCTGGTCATCGTGTTCGGCCTGCAGGGCCTGGGCGACTACCGCCTGTTCGCGGTTGGCGCGGGCACGGCGCAGGGCCTGATCGGCATCCTCACCGCCCCCCTGCTGCACGGATCGCCCGAACACCTGATCGCCAACGCCTCCGCGCTGCTGATCCTCGGCACCCTGTCCCTGACCACCTACCCGCGCGCCACCGTGCGCGGCCTGCCGCTGATGTGGCTCGGCTCCGGCATCGGCGCATGGGCACTGGGCGACCCGGGCTCGTTCCACCTCGGCGCCAGCGGCCTCACCCACGGATTGATGTTCCTGGTGTTCGTGCTCGGCCTGCTGCGCCGCGACCGCCCCTCGATCGCCGCCGGCATGATCGCGTTCTTCTTCTACGGCGGCATGCTGCTGACCGTGCTGCCGCACGAGCCCGGCGTGTCCTGGCAGTCGCACCTCGGCGGCGCCCTGGGCGGCGCACTCGCCGCCTGGCTGCTGCGAAGCAGCGACCCGCTGCCCCCGCGCCGCCGCTACAGCTGGGAGATCGAGGAAGAAGAAGCCGAACGCGCCGCACAGGCCGAACGCGACACCTTCGAACCCGGCTCACCGCGCGACGTGCCGGTGCTATGGCAGCGCGACGGGCAGGACGAGGAGCGTGGCGTGGTGCTGCCGTTCCGGAAGCGCGAGGACTAGATCGGCCAAGGGCGGGGACCTGCAGTCTTTGAACCCTCGGGTCCCATGCGCCCCGCCCGCATGCGGTTCCAGGAAGGCCTGACACGGCTCGGGGCTGACTGTGACGCGAACTGGTTCGGGAACAGGCTTCCCAGGCCCAGGAAGCGATATGACTACGAGACACCCGCACAACGAATCCAGCATCTCTCAGGGGTGTTGCACTCGGGGTGTTGATTCACCCAGCACCCTCACTTTGCATACTCCGCGGTTAGCTCAACTTCCACAACGTATGAAGGAAGATAGAGGCGCTGGACCTGCACCCAACTCGCGGCGGGGAGTGATGCGCCATAAAATTCGCGGCGAATCGACTTGTTTTCAATGAATGCATCCAAGTCAGTGGCAAACACAGTTTCGCGCACGACGTTTGCAGAGGACAGCCCGTTTGCCTCCAGAACTTCGTCAAGTCGCGCGTATACAGAGCGAACTGCAGAATCCATAGTTCCGCCTGCCGAAATACCAGAGACATGGAGCGTGTTTCCGCTACGGACTGCTTGGCAGAAGCCTATTTCCTGCTCCAGCTGCTCCATAGAGTGGAAACAGGTTCGTTCGGGCTGCGGGGCTGTCGAAGCACAACCTGACGTGGCCGCGAGAGCGGCTATTAAAAACAGATGGCGGTTCATAGAACTCCTGTGCTGTCTAACGCCTGAGTTAAGCCGGCCTGCGTAGCGGAGCCAACAACATGGCAAGCTGTTCTGCCATGTTGTTGGTGTAGCGAAACGCGTTCGGCTTGAACGAACTGTTTGGCCTCATAGCCCGACCCCAAAGCGCATGACGCGTACCCGATCCACCTTGTCGTCCTTGAAATCGACAATGATGTTTGCTTCGTATTCCATGAAGAAGTGACGGCCAATATTTCTCTCTCGTGCGGCATGCGCGCTCTCTATGTTCGGGCCAGACATGCAGCATCTAAGCGTGAGCCCGCGATCATGGAAGAACTTCTCCGCGTCGCCCTTGCTAATGCCTACTGGCAAATATTTCTCCGTTTCGCTCTGCCAATAAGCAATGCGAGATGCCGACCTTCCGAAGTCACAGGCAGTGAGCATTAAAAGCAAAATGAGTGAGAATATCTTGAGCATGAGGCCTAACGCCTAAGTTAAGCCGAGACGCGTAGTGGAGCAAAGCACATGGCAAGCTGTACCTGCCATGTACTTTGCGGAACGAAGCGGCTTCGGCTTGAACGCATTGTTAGGCCGCTACCATCGTAGGTGCCGAAAGCACTCCTGCTCACCGAGCTCGATCCGTCTAGGCTGTGCTTCATCACCTCTCCAGCGGTACCTCGCTGACCAGCCACACAGACTACCGTGTAGATGCTTAGTCACAAGTTCTGGGTCTCCAGCTACAGCAACCCCCACGATGAGCGAGGGCACTTCGGGGTCATCGCAACCCATGCATCGTCTGGAAGTCGCCATTGATGGAGAGTGCCAGGCCCAATCTGAAGCGCCCCCATAAGCATTCTCGTTCTCGCGAACGGGCCTCGCAGCAAACGCAATGCGCGTTCCATCTTGAAGGCGAATGCTAATGCGCTCTGCGTTGTTGCTTCGGTCGATGACCGCGCCCTCAACGGAACTGTAAGCGATAACTTCCACGCAGAAGCTGCTTGCACAGTACTGCGGCCTATTTTCCGGCGGTGGTGTGGCTAGCGTCTGAGCCGCACTCATGAAGAGCACTAGCGTGATGAGTGACAAGGCGCCGCTTCTAATCATCTGTCTTGCCTCGCCATTTGGTGTAGGGCCTAACGCCTTATGTCTTGAGTTTCCCCTACCGTAGGCGCCGAGAGCCCGACGTGCGCGCCCGATAACGCCTCGGTGTCAGACCACCGTAAT
>NZ_JBSVRP010000005.1:0-111206 GCF_054072715.1 Luteimonas sp. A611 | reverse complement strand
GCATGCACTCGGCTCTAGACTACCAATCGCCCGCCCAATACGAAGAGCGGTTCAATCGCCTGGGGTATGTGCCCTAGGTCCACTGTCCGAAGAACCCGGGTCACTCCAACCTGACCCCGTTCCTGTCGCCAACAGCGTCGCGATTTCCGCGCCCAACACCTGGCCGCGAACTGAGCTGCGCAAGGCATGAAGATCACCTGGTTCCGTTCCCTGATGGTGCTGGCCGCCATCGCCGCGATCGCCGTTGTCGCGGCGCTGCTCTACCTGCGCAAACCCGTGTTCGGGCAGATGCCGCAGGGCGAGCGGCTCAGCATCATCGAGCGGTCCCCCAACCATGTCGACGGCGCGTTCCAGAACCTGGTCGACACGCCGTTCCTGACCGCGGGCGCCACCCAGCTGTCGATCCAGATCGAGGACCTGCGCGCCGAGAAGGGCAATCCGCGGCCGCCGCATGACATTCCCGCGCAGAAGACCGACCTGAAGTCGCTGGACGTCAACGAGGACCTGGTGGTGTGGCTGGGCCATTCCTCCTGGTACGTGCAGCTGGCGGGCCAGCGCATCCTGATCGACCCAGTGTTCAGCGCCAACGCGGCGCCGCTGCCGGGCTTCATCGAGGCGTTCGCCGGCACCAGCATCTACTCGGCGGACGACATGCCGCGGATCGATGTCCTGCTGATCACGCACGATCATCTCGATCATCTGGACTATCCGACCATTCTTGCGATCGAGCCCGTGGTCGATCGGGTGGTCACCGGGCTCGGCGTCGGCGCGCATTTCGAGTCGTGGGGTTACGACGCCACGCGAATCGATGAGCTCGACTGGAACGACACGCTTGCGCTCACGGAAGACTTGGCGCTTCATGCCACGCCGGCGCGCCATTACTCCGGGCGCACGTTCACCCGCAACAAATCGCTGTGGGTCGGCTTCGCGATGGAAACGTCGCAGCGGCGGATATTCTTCAGTGGTGATTCCGGCTATGGCGACCATTTCGCCGCGATCGGAGAGCGCCACGGACCGTTCGACTGGGTGGCGCTCGACACCGGCCAGTACGACCCGCGCTGGGCGAACCTGCACATGAATCCGGAACAGGCGACCCAGGCCGCGGCGGATCTCGGGGCGCGGGCGCTGACACCGCAACACGTGGGCCGTTTCACCCTCGCGCCGCACGACTGGAACGACCCGTTCGAACGTCTTGTCGAGGCCAGCAAGGGACGCGACTACGCTCTGTGGACACCGACGATCGGCCAGCCGGTGCACTTCGACGACCGACTGCAGGTGTTCACATCGTGGTGGACGTCCACCACCAATCATGATGCGACCGCAGGCACGCATCCCGCACCCGCGACCGCTCCGGCACGAGGACGCACGCCATGACATCTCCGGATCCCCGCACCGCCACAAGCGACACGCCTGCCGTCCAGCAGGCCGGGGCGCAACCCGCTTACTGGAGCGGCGTGTTCGCGATGACGATGTGCGTGTTCGCGCTCATCGCCTCGGAGTTCATGCCCGTCAGCCTGCTGACGCCCATCGCCACGGATCTGCGGATCAGCGAAGGCTGGGCGGGTTACGGGATCGCCATCTCGGGCGCCTTCGCGGTGCTGACCAGCCTGTCCATCTCGACCCTCGCCGGCACGATGAACCGCAAGACCCTGCTGCTGGCGATGACCGGGCTCATGTGCGCGTCGGGCCTCATCGTCGGGCTGGCGCCCGACTATCTGACCTACATGATCGGCCGTGCGCTGATCGGCGTGGTCGTGGGCGGGTTCTGGTCGCTGTCGGCGGCGGTGGCGATGCGGCTGGTGCCGACCGATCAGGTGCCCAGGGCGCTGGCCATCTTCAATGGCGGCAACGCGCTGGCGGTGGTGGTGGCCGCGCCACTGGGTGCGTGGCTTGGCGGCGTCATCGGTTGGCGCGGTGCATTCCTGTGCCTGGTGCCGGTCGCGCTGATCGCGCTTGTCTGGCAATGGATCAGCCTGCCGTCGATGCCGGCCGGCCCGCGCACGGCGGGCTCCGGCAACGTCTTTCGCCTGTTCAAACGCCGCGTGGTGACGCTCGGGATGCTGGCGGTCGGCGCCTTCTTCATGGGGCAGTTCGTGCTGTTCACCTACGTGCGGCCGTTCCTCGAAATGGTGACGCTGGTGGACGTGGCAACGCTGTCCTTCATCCTGCTGATCATCGGCGTCGCCGGCCTCATCGGCACTGCGGTCATCGGCACCGCCCTGAAGATGGATTTCTACCGCACGCTGGTCGCGATCCCGGTGTTGATGGCGGTGGTCGCGGTGGCGCTGGTCGCGTTCGGTGGCTGGCTTGCCGGCGTGGCGGTGCTGTTCGGTCTCTGGGGCCTGCTGGCCACGGCCGCGCCCGTGGGCTGGTGGTCGTGGGTGGCCAGGACACTGCCGGACGACGCCGAGGCCGGCGGCGGGCTGATGGTGGCGGTCATCCAGTTGTCCATCGCGCTGGGCTCGACGGTCGGCGGCGTGCTGTTCGACACGAGTGGCTATGCGACCACGTTCGTGGTGAGCGCCGCCGTGTTGGTGGCCGCTGCATTGCTGGCGTTGCTCGCGTCACGCGCCGACAAGACCCCAGCCTGAAGCCTTGAATTCCCGCATCCGAAAATCCCCACACAGGGATCTCGCAATGACCACGAAGACCTGCGGCATGGTCCCAGGAGCGGCGGCTTCCATCCCCACGGCAAGCCACCGTCAGTTGGGCGCCCCACCGGTCCGATCCTGCGGCAGCGCATAGGCGATGACGTAATCGCCGCGGTCGGGCGACACGCGCGCGCCGCCGGCGGTGACCACCACGTACTGGCGGCCGGTGCGCGGCGAGACATAGGTCATCGGGCCGGCCTGGCTGCCGACCGGCAGGCGGCCCTTCCACAAAGTCTCGCCGGTGCGGCCGTCGAGCGCGCGCAGGTAGTAGTCCTGGGTACCGGCGAAGAACACCAGCCCCGACTGTGTCGACAGTGGCCCGCCCAACGTCGGCATGCCGATCGGGATCGGCAGCAGCATCTTGATTCCGAGTGGGCCTGTGTCCTGCACGGTGCCCAGTGGCACCTGCCAGAGGATCCGGCGGTTGGCCAGGTCGATCGCGGTCATGGTGCCGAACGGCGGCTTCTGGCACGGGATCCCGAGCTGGGACAGGAAGCGCTCGCGCATGGCGCCGTAGGGCGTTCCGTCCATCGGCACGATGCCCATCTCGATGCCGCTGGCATCGGTGGGCACGTCCTCGCGCCTGACCATGTAGTTGGCCAGGCCCAGACGCATGTCGTTGACGTACAGGGTGTGGGTGGTCGGGTCGACCGCGGCGCCGCCCCAGTTCATCCCGCCCAGCGAGCCCGGCATCTGCAGCGAGCGGTCCAGCCCCGGCGGGGTGTAGACGCCTTCGTGGCGCATGGACTTGAACTGGATCCGGCACAGCAGCTGGTCCACCGGCGTGGCGCCCCACATGTCGGACTCGACCAGGGTCTGGTTGCCGATCGACGGCATGCCGACCGAGTACGGCTGGGTCGGCGCGTAGCGCTCGCCGGGCAGGTCGCCCTGCGGCACGGGCTTTTCGACCACTTCGGTGATCGGTGCGCCGGTGCGGCGGTCGAGCACGAAGATCTCGCCCTGTTTGGTGATCTGCACCAGCGCCGGCACGCTGCCGCCGTTGCCGTCGGGCAGGTCGTACAGCAGCGGCTGGGCCGGGATGTCGAAGTCCCACAGGTCTCGGTGGGTCATCTGGTAGTGCCAGCGCGGGCGGCCGGTGGCCACGTCCAGCGCGACCACGGCCGAGGAATAGCGCTCGTCCAGCTCGCTGCGATGGCCGGACCAGAAATCGGGCGTGGCGTTGCCGGTGGGCGCGTAGATCAGCCCGAGCGCTGCGTCGTAGGACATCGCGGCCCAGATGTTGGGGGTGCCGCGGGTGTAGGTTTCACCCTCCGGCGGCAAGCCGGTGATGGCCGGATTGCCCGGATCCCAGGCCCAGGCGAGTTCGCCGCTGATCGCATCGAAGGCGCGGACCACGCCCGGCGGTTCGTCGACCGAGAAGTTGTCGGCCACGCGGCCGCCGACCACCACCACGTTGCCGGCCACCAGCGGGGTCGAGGTCTGCTGGTAGTAGCCGGGCAGGATCTCGCCCATGCCGACGCCCAGGTCGACCGTGCCGCCGTCGCCAAACCCGGCGCAGGGCAGACCGGTGTCGGCGTCGAGCGCGATCAGGCGGGCGTCGAGGGTCGGCAGGAACAGTCGGCGGCGGCAGCCGCGCGACGTGGGCATGGCGTTGACGTTGACGCCCTCGGCGGCTTCGGAGGCGGCCCGGGGTTCGACTTCGGGGCCTGCCTCGGCGGCCTGCTCCGTCGCCGCGTCATCGTCGATGGCTGCGACGGGAGGCGTGGCGTTGCGGCTCGTCGGGTCGCGGCTCATGGTGCCGCCGTCCGCGCTGCGGGGATCCGCCGTCCTGGCCGGCGGCTGCGCCGGAGCGCCGGGGTCGGCCGTGTGTTGCGACCCGACCGGCAGCCCGGCGCCGCCCTGCTCGTGGTAGCCGAGCCCGCGGCAACGCTGCCAGTTGGGCGCGGTGGCCTGCGGATCGAAGCGCCACTTCTCTTCGCCGGTGTCGACATCGAGCGCCAGCACGGTGCCGTAGGCGGTGCAGACAAACAGGTCGGTGCCGATCTGCAGCGGCGTGTTCTGGTCTTCCGCGCCGGAGCCGGTGCTCTCGGGAATGTCGCCGGTGCGGGCGGTCCAGGCCACTTCCAGCGCGCCGACGTTGTCGCGGTCGATCTGGTCGAGTGCGGCGAAGCGGGTGCCCGCGGTGTCCTGTCCCCAATGCCGCCACTCGCTCTGGCGTTCGCCCGCGACGACGGGTGTCACCGCGGCGCCGGCGCCATCGGCCTCCACCAGCACCTGCGGCGTGAACATCGCCACCACGCCCACGGCCAGGCAGGCGCCAAGCGCCACTGCAACACCCCACGCGCCGCGATGCCGGCCAGGATGGCCATCGCGCCGCGCCAGCGACGGATACGCCAGGGCGACCAGCAGGCCGATCACGCCGAGTGCGAACAGCCGCGAGATCAGCGGCCAGGCTTCGAGCCCCACCTCCCGCAGCGCCCAGGGCACCGTGGCCAGCAAGACCGCCGCATACAGCCAGGCGCCCGTCCGCCGTCCCATGAACATCAACGCCGCCGAAGCGGTCATGCCGAGGCCTGCAAGCAGGAAGTACCAGCTGCCGCCGGCGCTCGCGAGAATGCCGCCGCCGACGGCCATGAACAGGCCGAACAGCAAGACCGGCACGGCGGCCACATACGTCGGCCAGACGCGGGATGAGGCTGTTTTCATTGGGCTGTCCATTGTTCAATTCCACCAGAGCTGGAGATGCAGATCCGCCGAGCGGTCGATTCCATCGGGCGCCGTCACATCACTCCAGAGCGCGACCATGGTCTACCAGAAGATAGACCACCGCACAGCTCAGCATGTGCAGCAGTCCCGGCGACGTCGGGTTGGTGCTATTCCGCCAGCTCGTACACCACATCCAATGCCAGGCTCAAGGTGTTTTCGCCGGGAGCGATAGGGACGTTCGCACTCGCATCAGTCGCCGCCTGCTCGACGACCGTGCCACGCGCGTATGCGACTCCGATGGGAGCGCGCCCGCGGGTCTCATCCACGCTGACGACACGCGTCACGCGTAGTCCAAGATGTTCCGCATAGAGGTCCGCACGCTTGCGTGCCTTGACCAGCGCCATGCCGCGTGCCTCATCCAGCACTGCGTCCTTGTCGGCGATGTCGAACATCGGGCCATTGACCTGGTTTGCCCCGACAGCGATCAGCGCATCGAGGATCGTACCGAGTGCGGAGATCTCGCGGACGGTGATGTTCACCGTATTGGAGGCGTAGTAGCCATTGATGCGAGGGGGGCGGTTGGCGACATAGGCATAGTCCGGATTGATGCTCACGCCACTAGTCTGTATGTCTTTCAACTCGATTCCGGCTGCCGTGACGGCGTTGACGACAGAGGCCATCTCCTTGCTGTTCAGTGCGATCGCCGCCTTGGCATCCGCCCCTCGACTCACGACACCCGTCGTGAGTACTGCCAGGTCAGGAGTGCGTTTGATCTCCGCGCTGGCGGATACGGCAACGAGGGTTGTGTCGCTGCTGCTGTCTGCGATGCCCTGTGGCCCGCAGGCGGCCAACAGGGATACCGAAGCAAGAGCTATAAGGAAAAAGGGCGCGGGCGAGTTCTGATCAAGACGTGGCATTCGGGTTCCAAGTTTTGGAGGCCCCATCGAGAACGCACGCCCACGGCGCATGGGGTTAAAGGCGGCTACCTATACCAGCGCCAGCTTCTGCCTTCCGATCGTCGGTACGGGGCTTGTTCCGCAACAGTGCGGCCTACCTCCAGTGCAGCTTCTTTGCTACACGTGCCGCCTCCACATCGTGAAGTCATTGACCGCAAAGGAAATTGTATGGAGATCGATCCAGCCCATCATCGGCGCGACGGTCAACAACCTCGGCATCCATGGCGCGCACGGGTTTTTCGACATCGACGACGCGCTCCGGGACGAGTTCTGGCAGGTCAACGTCATGAGCGGCGTGCGCCTGGGCCGCCATTACGCGAAGGGCATGCGCGCGCGCGGCTGGGGGCGGATCCAGTTCGTGTCCAGCGAGGATGCCTCGCAGATGGAGGCGCGGTTCCTGGCCGAGAACCGGCCGTCGACGCTGTTGCGTCGCTTTGCCGATCCGGAAGAGGTCGCCGCCATGTGCGTGTATATCGCATCGCCGCAGGCGAGCGCGACGACGGGTGCGGCGCTGCGGGTGGAAGGCGGCATCGTGGAAAGCATTGCCTGAGGCCAGGGAGTCGGCTTGGCCCATCCCCCGCTTCGCGGGTACTTTCCCCGCAGGCGGGGGAAGATGAAACACAGAAAACCACAGGAGAACCAGGATGCAGATGCGAGAACTTGGCCGTTCCGGCCTCCAGATCGCCCCGCTCGTGTTTGGCGGCAACGTCTTCGGCTGGACCGCCGACCAGGCGCGCTCGTTCGCGCTGCTCGACCGCTTTTTCGAGCGTGGCTTCAACGCCATCGACACCGCGGACGCCTACTCCGCGTGGGCGCCCGGGCTGTCGGGCGGCGAATCAGAAACCGTGATCGGCAACTGGCTGACCAGGCGCGGCCGTCGCGACGACGTGGTGCTGATGACCAAGGTCGCCAAGTGGGCGCCGCGCAAGGGCCTGTCGGCGGCGAACATCGAGGCGGCGGCCGCGGACTCGCTGCGGCGCCTGCGCACCGACCACATCGACGTCTACTTCGCCCACGAGGACGACGACCAGGTGCCGCTGGAGGAAACGCTGACTGCGTTTTCGAAACTGGTCGAAGCCGGCAAGGTGCGCGCGATCGGCGCCTCCAACTACAGTGCCGCGCGCCTGCGCGAAGCGCTGGCGCTATCGGCCGAGCGCGGGCTGCCGCGCTACGGGGTGGTGCAGCCCGGCTACAACCTGCATGACCGCGCCGGCTATGAGTCCGATCTGGCTGGCGTGGCTGCAGAGCACGATCTTGGGGTGGTGAGCTATTTCTCGCTCGCCGGCGGCTTCCTGACCGGCAAGTACAACAACGCCAGCGATCTCGAAGGCACGGCGCGCGAGGCGTTCCTGAAGGGCTACTTCGACGCGCGCGGCATGAAGCTGCTCGACGTGCTGCGCGCGGTCGCCGCCGATCTGTCGGCCACCCCGGCGCAGGTCGCGCTGGCCTGGCTGATGGCGCGGCCGCAGGTCACGCCGATCGCCAGTGCCACCAGCCTCGCGCAGCTGGACGACATCATGGGCGCGGCCGCACTGGTATTGCCTGCGTCCGCACTGGAGGTGCTCGACCGCGCCAGCAGGCCGCACGCCTGAGCCGCGCGATTGCCCGGCGTCGCGTATGGTCGGCTGCGACAGCCATGTGCGTGGCGACGGGCAATCCACGAAACAAGGAGCCAACCATGAGCCGTGACACCCTGGAACGCTACGGAACTGTCTCCCGCTTCTTCCACTGGGCCGTGGCCCTGCTGGTCGCGTGGCAGGCGCTGAAGATCTTCGACCGCATCGACGACGGCGAACACTGGATCGGCCAGACCCTGGTGCCGTGGCACATCTCGGTCGGCGTGCTGGTGCTCGTGCTGGTGGTGCCGCGGATTTTCTGGGCGCTGCGCAACCATGGCAACCGCCCGCCCGCACCGCCGCCGGCGGCACTTGGCTTGCTGGCCAAGGCGGGGCACGTGGCGCTGTACGCCGCGCTGGTGCTGATGCCGGTGACGGGCCTCAGCATCATGCTCGGCAACGGCTACGGTCTGAGCGTGTTCGGCATCGAGCTGGTCGCCAAGGGCGCGAAGATCCCCTGGCTCGCCGCGTTTGGCGGCACCCTGCATTCGCCGTTGGCATGGCTACTGATCTTGATGGTCGTCGGCCACGCGGGGATGGCGCTGGTCCATCACTTCATCAGGAAGGATGGCGTGCTGCGGCGGATGCTGTAGGGCCGCACGCCGGGGGGCGCCGTGGTGCCGTGGCACACGGCCAGGGGCTCGTTTCGGACGGGTGCCCAAGCCGGGGAAGGCCCGTCTTTGCGAAGGCGGAGCGGGCTTGGATCCGGACGTGTCGTGCAGCCTTCCTTGCTGCGAACTTCGCGGCAGCCGTTGCTGTCGGCGGGCGTTGGTCGTGGGTCGGTCTCGATCGCGGCTGAAGCCGCTCCTGCAGACGTCATGTCGTTTCCCTCGATCGGGGAAGACCCTTATTCCTGCGCCGCCCCCGCCACGTTCTGCAGTTCGCCCAGCCCTGCCGGAGCGAGGTTGCGCAGCAGGTCCTCGAAGCCGAGGCCGACCAGGCGCTGCGCGCGACGCAGCAGGATCGGGACAGGACTGGAGGGCTCCTGGCGCGCGTAGTAGTCGCAGATTTCGTCGATGCGCCGGACCACGTCCGACGGGCCCGCGATCCTGCCCGGCGCGCCGGCAGCGGGCGCGCCCGCACCCTCGTCGCCGGCCACCGCCTCGCCGGCTTCCTCGCTCGCGCCCACCGTGCCGGTGCGGGCGGACCATTGCGCCTGCAGGAAGCGGTCGAGTTCGTACAGGTCCGACAGCAGCGGCTTGAACTCCGGCGCGCTGGTCGAAAGCCGTTCGGTCAGCAGCGCGTCGATGGCGCGGGCGTGCGCCAGCGCCGCATGCACCGCTTCGGCGTTGCGGCCAAGCAGGTCTTCGGGGCAGTCCAGGCAGCAGGCTTCGATTTCGGTGGTCGAAGCCTGAGCGTCGCTGTCACCGGCGGCCGGCTTGAGGCTGCCGCTGGCGATGCGCAGGTCGCGCAGGGCGAATGCGCCCAGCCGCGCCGACTGCACGAACGGGGTGTTGCGCAGGTAGCCCAGCGGGCCCTGCGGATCAGCCAGCGGCATCAGCGCATTGACGCGCGCGGTGGGGTCGTTGTCGTCCTCCGCATCCAGCTGCGGGTGCACGCCGTCCCAGTGCTGCTCCAGCAGCGCCAGCACCAGCGCCAGGCCATCGCGCCAACCGGGCAGGCCGTGCATGCGCAGCCATGCGGTGGCGAGGATCACCGCCACGCGCAGGTCGCGGGTGCGCTCGAGCAGGGCCAGCGCCGATGCAGCCAAGCGGTCCCAGTCGGGTTCGTCGGCTTCGCCATCGTCGCCCCCGACCACACGCTCTCCACGCGGCGCAACCGCCCGCTCCAGGGCCATGAAACCGGCGTCGTACTCCAGGTCGGGACCGGACGGCGCATCGCCCTCGAGCGGCGCGGCCAGCGCCATGATGTCTACTCCCGTGCTCATGCCGTGATCCCCCGTCGCACGTGCCTGTCGATGATGCTCATTGCAGTGCCTCGCATTCCGGGCTCGGGAAATCGGGGTCGCATTCGGGCTGCTGGTCGGCGGGCAGGCGCACGCCCGGCTCGACCAGGCCGTAACCCCGGTAGTTGGAGGCATCCGCGCCCACGTCCACGTAGGCCACCTGGCGGTTGCTGGAGGTCTGCGCGCGCCCTGCCCACACCGAGGTCGGCACGTTGACTGCATCGCCGACGATCGGCAGCAGCGAGCCATCGGGCCGCACCGCATAGAAATACGCGGGCGGCGCGCCCAGGGTCGCGACCTGCGACTCCAGCCCCATGACGTAGATCGGCGACGCCGGCAGGCCGATGCCGCCGCTCGCCAGCCAGGTGCCGCGCCCGTTGTAGAGCCAGTCGGTACCGTCCTGGTGCAGGTCGCCGTCGACTTCGATGTGGAAGTCCGCGGTGCCGGCATCGATGGTGAAGTTGCTGCCGTTGAGCGAGGCCAGGGTGAGCGAACGGCCGTTGGTCATGCTGAAACCGCTGCGCGCGGTGAAGTCGCCGATCCGTTCGACCTGGTTGTCGACAAAGCGCGTCGCGTCGCCGAGATTCACCGCGCCACCGGCGCGGCCGCTGAGGGTGCGCGCAAGCAGTTGGCCGTCCGCGCCCTGGGCGATGCCGCCGGCGACCTCGAGCCGGATGTCGGCCGCGGACATGCGGCCGTCGATCGCGAGGTCGCCTTCGGACAGCGTCACCAGCAGCGCGCCGGTGCGCGCATCCACCGGGCCGGTGACGGCGAGCGGGCCGGCATTGGCGAGGTGGATCCGGCTGGCCGAGAACGCGCCCAACTGTTCGATGCGGTTGGCTCCGGCCAGCCTGGCCTCGCCCGCTGCGCTGCCGGTCAGCAGGGCGGCACCGACTCGACCGCTGCTCTGCACCAGGTCACCGCCACTTTCCAGATGCAGGCTGCCGCTTGCCAGGACGTCATTGTTGAGCATCACGCCGGTCGCGCCCTGCAGCGTGATATCACCACCGCCCAATGCGGCGCGCGTGGTCAGCGTGCCGCCCTGGGCCGCCAGATGCAGGTTTCCGGTTCCGGTGTCGATGGCCTGTACCGGCAGGGTCAGCGCACCGGCGGCCACCACCTGCACGTTGACGTCCTGGCCCGAGCGCAGATGCGACAGCGTCAGGTCGTTGCGGTCGCGCAACGTGATGGCGCCGCCGGCCAAGCCGACCGGACCGCCAAAATCGTTGCTGGCGTTGTCCAGTGCGATGTCGCCGCTTCCGGCATCGAAGTGTGCGCTGCCGCCAACCTGGAATGCGCCCGACTGCGCGATCCCGCCGCTGCGCACCACGAGCGACAGGTCCCCGCCCACGTCCAGCGTCGAGGCCGCAGTGAAGCTGCCCGCATCCACCGCCAGTGCGCCCACCGCGACCGTGTCGGCAAAGCCGACGTGTCTGTCCGCGTCGACCGACAGGGCATGCGCGCCGCCAACCGTCGAGCCGAACGCGACGTTGCCACCTGCGTCCAGCGCCACGTCGTTGGCCAGTGCGAGCGCGCCGTCGTAGACCTGGTTACCGGCGGTGGCGATGTTCTGCCGCAGGACGATGGCATTCGCCGACGCCTGCAGGCTGGCCGCATCCACCGCGCCCAGGGACAGCGTGTTGCGATCATGGATCGAGACCGCACCGCCGACCAGCGAGACCTCGCCGACGAAGTCGTTGCCGGCGTTGGCCAGCACGATCGCACCATTGCCTGCATTCAGCGCGCTGGTGCCATCGACGTGCAAGGCCCCGGATTGCGTGATCGCACCGCCATCGCTGCTCGCGGCCAGATTGCCCGCGATCGTGCCGGCGCCGAGGTCGAGCGCGCCGTGGCTGGTGGCCGCCAGCGAGCCGATATCGAGCGCGCCCAGCGTCAGCGCGTTGGCGTCGTTGATCAACACTGCGCCGCCGCCCAGCGAGACCTCGCCGACGAAATCGTTGCCGGCGTTGATCAGGGTGATCGATCCGCGCTCCGCGTCGAGCGTGGCCGGTGCGCCCACCGTCAGCGCGCCGGACTGCGTGATCGCACCGCCACCGCTGCCCGCGGTGAGCGCACCGGCAATGCCGCCGCTGCCCAGGCCGAGGGCGCCCTGGTTGGTGGCCGTCAGCGAGTCGACGTCGAGCGTCGCCAGGGTCAAGGCATTGCGGTCGCGGATCGACGCGGCAGCGCCACTCAGCGACACCTCGCCAGCGAAATCATTGCCGGCGTTGGCCAGGATGATTGCCCCCGCGCCCGCATCGATCGTACTTGCACCACCGATGTGCAGCGCCCCCGATTGCGTGACTGCGCCGCCATGGCTTTCGGCAGACAGATCGCCGGAAATCGTCCCGTTGCCGAGGCCGAGCGCGCCCTGGCTGCTTGCCGACAAGGCGTCGACATCCAGCGCGGACAGGACCAGCGCGTTGCTGTCGCGGATCGTGGCCGCGCCACCGCTCAAGGCCACGGCCCCCACGAAATCGTTGCCGGCATGGTCGAGCGTGATCGCACCGCTGCCGGCATTGATCGTGCTGGCGCCTGCCACCTGCAGGGCCCCCGACTGCGTGATCGCGCCGCCCTGGCTGCTGGCCACCAGCGGGCCGGCGATCGTGCCGGTGCCGAGGCCCAGCGCGCCGTTGCTGCCCGCACTCAGCGCGCCGACATCCAGCGTGCCCAGCGCCAGTTCGTTGACGTCACTGATCGCCACTGCGCCGCCGGTCAGCGACACCGTCCCTGCAAAATCGTTGCCGCCGTTGGCCAGGGTGATCGCACCCGCGCCCGCATCGATCGTACTTGCGCCATTCACGCGCAGCGCACCCGCTTGGGTGATCGCGCCGCCGTGGCTGTCGGCGACCAGGTCGCCGGCAATCGTGCCGCTGCCCAGGCCGAGTGCGCCCAGGCTGCTTGCCGACAGGGCCTCGACGTCCAGCGCGCCCAGGACCAGTGCGTTGCCGTCGCGGATCGCGGCCACTCCACCGGTCAGGCTCACGGCGCCGACGAAGTCGTTGCCGGCATCGGCCAGCGTGATGGCTCCGCCGCCCGCATCGATCGTGCTTGCGCCTCCCACATGCAGGACGCCCGACTGCGTGACCCCGCCACCTTGGCTGCTGGCAGACAGGTTGCCGCCGACCACGCCCTGGCCCAGGCCAAGCGCGTCCCGGCTGTTCGCGGACAGGGTATCGACGGCAAGCGCGCCCAGGGTCAGCGCATTGCTGTCCCGGATCGCGGCGTCGCCGCCGCTCAGGTCCACCGCACCGGCGAAGTCATTGCCGGCATTGGTCAGGCTGATGTTGCCCGCGCCCGCATCGAAGCTTGCGCTGCCGCCAACCGTGAACGCGCCCGACTGCGCGATGCCACCCGCCTGCACCGCGATCGACAGGTCGCCGTCCACGGCGATCGTTGCGACCGCGCTGAAGCTGCCGGCGTCGACGTCCAGTGCCGCCAGCGCCGTGTCGCCGCCGACCGCGGCCCCAAACGTGACCGCGCCGTCGGCATCCACCAACAGGCGATGCGCGCCGTCGAGCGTCGAGCCGAAGCCCACATCGCCACCGGCGGTCAAGGCCAGGTCCGCAGCCAGGTCCAACGTGCCGTCGTACTGCTGGTCGCCGCTGGTGGTCACGTCGCCGGACAGGCCGATCGTCGCTGCAGTCGCATGCAGGCTCGCCACGTTGATCTGGCCCAGCGTCAGCGCGTTGGCGTCGGTGATCGCCACCGCGCCACCGGTCAGCGAGACGGCGCCGGTGAAGTCGTTGCCCGAATTGTCCAGCGTGATGGCACCGGTGCCTGCGTCGAAGTTCGACAGCCCGCCAACCGTGAACGCGCCCGACTGCGCGATGCCGCCCGTCTGCACCGCGATCGACAGATCGCCGTCCACCTCAATCGTCGAAGCCGCGCTGAAGCTGCCGGCGTCCACGTCCAGTGCCGCCAGCGCCGTTCCGCTGCCGACCGCGGCGCCGAACGCGACCGCGCCAGCGGCGTCCACCGACAGGCGGTGCGCGCCGTCGATCGTCGAGCCGAAGCCCAGGTTGCCGCCGGAAGTCAAGGCCACGTCCGCACCCAGGCGCAGCGCGCCGTCGTACTGCTGGCCGCCGCTGGTGGTCACGTCGCCGGACAGGCCGATCGTCGCTGCAGTCGCGTGCAGGCTCGCCACGTCGACCTGGCCCAGCGTCAGCGCGTTGGCATCGGCGATCGCGACCGCACCACCGCGCAGGTCCACCGCACCGATGAAATCATTGCCGGCGTTGGTCAGGCTGATGTTGCCCGCGCCCGCATCGAAGCTGACGCTGCCGCCAACCGTGAACGCGCCCGACTGCGCGATGCCACCCGTCTGCACCGCGATCGACAAGTCCCCGCCCACGTCGATCGTCGAGGCCGCGCTGAAGCTGCCGGCGTCCACGTCCAGTGCCACCAGCGCCGTACCGCCACCAACCGCGGCCCCGAACGCGACTGCGCCATCGGCGTCCACCGACAGGCGGTGCGCGCCGTCGATCGTCGAGCCGAAGCCCACGTTGCCGCCGGAGGTCAAGGCCAGGTCCGCACCCAGGCCCAGCGCGCCGTCGTACTGCTGGTCGCCGCTGGTGCTCACGTCGCCGGACAGGCCGATCGTGACTGCAGTCGCGTGCAGGCTCGTCGCATCGACCTGGCCCAGCGTCAGCACGTTGGCATCAGTGATCGCCACCGCACCGCCGCGCAGGTCCACCGCGCCGACGAAATCATTGCGGGCGTCGGTCAGGGTGATGTCGCCCGCGCCCGCATCGATCGTGCTCGTCCCGCCCACCGCCAGCTCGATGAGCTGGCTGATGTTGCCGCCGCCGCTGGTCGCGACGAGATTTCCGGAAATCCCGCCGTAGCCCAGCGACAATTCGCCGGCACTGGCCGCAGTCAGGCTGTCAGCGTCGATGAACCCCAGGCGCAACGTGTTCGCATCACGCACGCTGATCGCGCCACCCATGAGATTGGTCGTGCCGACGAAGTCGTTGCCGGCATTGGACAGCGTGATCGAGCCGGTACTTGCGAAGATAATGCTGTCGCCGCCCACGTGCAGTGCGCCGGTCTGGGTGATGTTGCCGCCGCCACTGTTGGCGTCGAGGGTACCGGCGACTGCACCAGCCCCCAGCGACAGCGCGCCGGCACTGCCCACATCCAGGCTGCCGACGTCGAGCGTGCCCAGGCTCAACGCGTTCGTATCGTTCACGAGGACCATGGCGCCGCGGAGATCCACTGGTCCGACGAAGTCGTTGCCTATGTTGGTCAGGGTGATGTTGCCCGTGCCCGCATCGAAGCTGGCGCTGCCCCCCACCTGGAACACCGCCGACTGCAGGATGTCGCCCGTCTGTACCGCGATCGACAGGTCACCCACGTTGATCGTCGAAGCCGCGCTGAAGCTGCCGGCGTCCACGTCCAGCCCGGCGAGCGCGGTACCGCCACCCACCGCGCCTACGAACATCACCTCGCCATCGGCGTCCACCCGCAGCCGATGCGCGCCATTGAGCGTCGAGCCGAAGAACACGTGGCCGCCGGCGGCCAGGACAGCGTCCGCGCCGAGCAGCACCGCGCCGGCGTAGGCCTGGTCGCCACTGGTCGTCACGTCGCCGCCGAGGCCGATCGTCGTCGCCATCGCCTGCAGGCTGTTGGCGTCCACCTCATCCAACTGCAGGAGGTTGGCGTCACGGATGGCCACGGTCCCGCCACGCAGCTGCACCGCACCGGTGAAATCGTTGCCACTATTGGCCAGGTTGATGCCGCCCGCGCCGGCATCGATCGTGCTCGTCCCACCCACCCTCAGCGCGCCGCTCTGGCTGATCCCGCCGCCGCCGCTGGTCGCGACGAGATTCCCGGTAATCGTGCCGATCCCCAGCGACAGTGCACCGACACTGCCCGCGGTCAGGCTGGCAGCGTTGACGCTGCCCAGACCCAACACGTTCGCATCGTGCACGCTGACCGCAGCACCCTGGAAACTCACGTTCCCGGTGAAATCGTTGTCGCCATTGTCCAGGGTGATGTCGCCCGCACCGGCAAGGATCGTGGTCACCGCACCCACCGACAGTGCGCCGGTCTGGGTGATGTGGCCACCCTGGCTGATTGCGGTGAGGTTACCGGCGACAGCACCCTCCCCCAACGACAGCGCGCCGGTAGTGACCGCCTGCAGGCTGCTGACGTCGAGGGTACCCAGGCTCAGTGAGTTTGCATCGCGCACGCTGACCGGGCCACCGCGGAGGCTCACTGCTCCGACGAAGTCGTTGTTGATGTTGGTCAAGGTGATGTTGCCCGTACCGACATCGAAAATGGCATCGCCGCCAACGCTGAATTCGCCCCACAACGCGACCGACTGCGTGATGCCACCCGTCTGCACCGCGATCGACAGGTCGCCGGTCACCCTGATCATCGAGTCCGTGCTGAAGCTGCCGGCATCCACGTCCAGCCCGGCCAGCGTCGTGACGCCGCCGACGGCGCCGCCGAACGCGACCGCGCCATCGGCATCCACCGACAGGCGATGCGCGCCATCGAGTGTCGACGCAAAATCCACGTTGCCGCCGGCGGCCAGGGCCGCGTTTGCGGCGAGCACTACCGCGCCGTCGTAGTCCTGGTTGCCACTGGTGGTCACGTCGCCGGACAGGCGGATCGTGTTCGCGTCCGCGGTCAGGCTCGCCGCATCGACCTGGCCCAGCGTCAGTGCGTTGGCATCGGTGATCGCCACTGCGCCGCCGCGCAGGTTCACCGTGCCGGCGAAGTCGTTGCCGGCATTGGCCAGGGTCACGGCGCTGGCGCCCGCGTCGATCGAGCTTGCGCCCGCGACCAGGAGCGCGCCGGTCTGGGTGATGCCGCCGCTGGTGGTGGTGGCGGTGAGATTCCCGCCGATCGCGCCACTACCCAGCGAGAGCGCGCCGCCACTGGTCACGGCCAGGCTGGTCACGTTGAGCGCGCCCAGACCCAGTGCGTTCATATCGCGCAGCACGGCCACGCCGCCGGCGAGGTTCACCAGGTTGCGGAAGTCGTTGCCTGCATTGGACAGCGTGATCGCGCCGCTGCCCGCGTTGATGGTGCTGACGCCGTCCACGCGCAGTGCACCGGCCTGGGTGATGCTGCCACCGTTGCTGTTTGCAATGAGGCTCCCGCCGATCACGCCCTCGCCCAGCGACAGCGCGCCGGCGCTGGTCACCTGCAGGCTGCTGGCGTCGAGCGTGCCCAGGCGCAGCGCGTTCGCATCGCGCACGCTGACCGGGCCACCGCTGAGGCTGACTGTTCCTTCGAACTCGTTGGCGAAGGCCATCAGGTTGATGCCGCCGGTGCCGGCATCGATGGTGGCATTCCCGCCCACCGCCAGCACGTTGGTCTGGACGATCTGCCCGCCGGAGCTGGTTGCGGTGAGATCTCCGGCGATGACGCCAGTCCCCAGGTTCAGGGAACCGGTGCTGGCCACGTCCAGGCTGTCAGCGCTGACAAGGTAGAGCGTCAATGCGTTCGCATCGCGCAGGTTGACCACGCCACCGCTGAACTCCACGGACCCGGTGAAGTCGTTGGCGACGTGGTCCAGTGTGATATTGCCGGTGTCGGCATTGATCAAGACCCACCCGTCCACCGACAACCCGCCGCTCTGGGTGATGTTGCCGCCGGTGCTGATTGCGTCGAGACCCCCGCTGATCACGCCAGTGCCCAGCGACAGCGCGCCGGCACTGACCGCCTCCAGGTAGCCTACATCGAGCGTTCCCAGGCGCAGCGCGTTCGCATCGCGCACGACGCCCGAGGAAGCGCTAAGGTCCAGTGTTCCTTCGAAATCGTTGGCCGCGCGGTTCAGCTGCGCCGTTCCCGAGGTGACCACGCTGCTCGCGCCGGATGCGTGTACTTGACCACCCGTCTGCAGCAGCCTCGCCGCGGAGACATCGAACGCGCCGGTAGTGAGCGCAGCAGAGAGATTGATATTGCCCGACGCCTGCAGGTCGACCTGGCCCGCACCGGCATCGATGTTGCCGCCCACCGTCAGGTCTCCGCTGGCGCCGCCGGCCAGCAGCGAGATGGTGCCGTCGGGGCCGAGTCCGATGCTGCCGGCGGCGAGGGTGCCGGTGTTCATCAC
Source organism: Luteimonas sp. A611 (assembly GCF_054072715.1). Lineage (NCBI taxonomy): Bacteria > Pseudomonadati > Pseudomonadota > Gammaproteobacteria > Lysobacterales > Lysobacteraceae > Luteimonas > Luteimonas sp. A611. The sequence goes on along the minus strand of NZ_JBSVRP010000005.1, from coordinate 93,342 downwards.
GGCCGTCGACAGACCGGGCGCGAGCTCGCCTTGCAGCCGGATCGCTCCACCGTGCGCGGAGATCGTCCCCGCGTTCAGCACGCTTGCGCTCATGCCCACAGGCAAACCGGCGACCGGGCCGGTGATCTGCACGACCGTCCCCCCCGGCACCAGCTCGACCTGCGCCTGTCCGCCCCCCAGCAGCGCCGCCAGGCCGGTGCCCACGTCGATGCTGGCGCCCGCCATGTTCTGCGCTGCGCCCCCGAGCAGGACCACGCTGCCATCGGCGGCGGTGATGGTGATGGTGCCGCGGTTGATCACCGTCCCCGCAGTGCCGCCTTCGCGCCAGACGAAGCTGTCGACGCCCATGTCGAGGAACTCATCGGGGTCGTCGGGCATCAGGGTCGAAGCCACCAGTCCGCCGACGCTGATCGTCGCGTCCTCGCCGAACACGATGCCGTTCGGATTGATCAGGAAGATCGTGCCGTCGGCGCTGAGGTTGCCCAGGATCTGGCTGGCGTTCACGTCCAGGATCTGGTTGAGCGCCACCTGGCCCGCGACCTGCTCGAACTCCACCAGCGCCATGGTGCCGATGTCGAAGGTGTCCCAGCGGATCAGGGCCCGGTCGTCGATCTGGGTGATGCTCAGGGTGGTGTCGTCCGGAGTGATGTTGCCGATGCCGCCCACTGCGTCCCAGCCAGTCGGCAGCTGCCCCGGGGCGACCTGCGCCAGCGCGCCGCCGGAAGCGAGGACCAGCGCGATCGCCAGCAGGGTCCGCCGCCCCGCGCGCGACCCGCAGCGGGATGCGCCGCCGGCGCCACGACCCGATGCAAGCTCCGAGGCCACCTGCACCAGTCCCAGCGCGCGATTGAACACAATGCGATAGATGTGGTTCATGTCAGGGTCCTCAGAACGTCATGCCGAGCCGGAGCCAGGTGCGGAAGTCGTCGCCATCGGAGGCGTCGGTGCCGCCCACCGGCACTGCGGCCGCGAGCCGCAGCTCGAGGCCGTGGAAATGCGGCAGGCGGAACTGCAGCCCCGCGCCCGCACCGTGGTAGCTGCGCGCCTGCGCCGGCGACAGCCCGCCGTCCGAGGCCATGACGCGGCCATGGTCGACGAACACTTCGAACTGCAGCAGCTCGCGCCAGGGGCGCCCGCCGAAGGGCGAGGCGACGTCGCCGAAACCGGGCGCGTCGACCTGGTATTCAAGCGTGGCCTGGTAGCCCAGGTCGCCGAGCGCATCGGACACCGGCAGCGAGCGGATGCTGTCCGGGCCGCCAAGCGCGATCTGCTCCATCGGCACCAGCACGTCGCTGGTGTACTGCCCGTACAGACGGCCGAACAGCCGCTGCGACGGGGTCAGGTACTGCATCCGCGCCAGCGACACGCGCAGCAGGGTCCAGTCGCTGTCGCGCGCGGGCGTGACCAGGTCGGGATCGAGCGAGCGGTCTGCCAGTGCGTGGCGGACGTTGGCCTGCACCAGGTTGACGCCGCGGCTGCGGCGGGCGACGTGGCGCAGCACGAAGCCGGCGTCGAGTACATCGAACTCCTGGTCGGACAGGGTGAAGCCCAGTGCCTGCAGCTGCGAATGCTCGCGCACCAGGCGCAGCGTTCCGTGCATCTGCAGCAATGGCCGGTTGTGGAACTTCCAGTCCACGCCCAGCTGGGCGTTGGTGGTGGGGCCGGTCAGTCCGAGCGCGGCGAACGGGCCGCTGGCGACCTCCATCTCGCTGCGCGAATACGAGGCCGCCAGCGAGAGGCCATCGACCGCGTGGACCGGCACCGTCCAGCCCAGGTAGGCGGAGGTGCTCTGTTCGGGCGAGAAGCCGTGCACATAGCCGGCGCTGATGACATCGCCCAGGCCCAGCGCGTTGCGGTAGGTCAGGCCGACCTGGCCGCGGTAGCGGCCGGTGAGTTCGGTGCCATGGTTGCTGGCGCCGAGCGTGACCGAGTACGGCCGCGCCTCCTCGGTCGCGGTGATCACCATGTCGGTCTCGCCCTGCGCCAGGCCCGGCTGCAGCACCGCCGAGGTGCCGACGCCGGGCAGGTCGCGCATGGTCAGCAGCGCGGTGTCGACCTCGTCGCGGTGCAGGCTGCGCCCTTCCAGGCGCCGCGCGGGCGCGGCGATCGCGCTGCTGCGCACGCGCCGGTTGCCCTCGACCAGCACCCGGCCCAGGCGGCCTTCCAGCACGTCCAGCGCGACCACGCCATCGGCGCCGACGGTCTGCACCGGGATGTACGCGGTCGCGACAACGAACCCGGCCTTGCGGTAGGCGGCGGTGACTTCCGTCGCCACGTCCTGCAGCTGGTCGAAGTCCAGCGTGATCTCCGCCGCGCCGCCGGCCAGCGTCCTGAACCTCTCATCGAGCAGGGCCTGCATCGAGGCGGGCGTGATTCCGCGCCGCGGATGCGCGCCGACGCCGCTGATGCGGAAGCCGCGCGTGGGCACGGTGGCCTGCGTGGCCGTGGCGCGATCGCGCAGCGCCGGCACTTCCACCGCGGGCGCATCGAGCGTAGGCGGGGCCTCGGTTTCACGCAGCGCCTGCTGCGGATCGGCCGGCTGCCAGCCGGCGGCCGGCGGCGGGTCCTGCTGCGCCCATGCGGGGGCCAACGCGGCCAGCGCGCATGCACAGGCGATGGCCAGCAGCGACCGCGGCATGCGTCCCCCCCGGCACCCGACGATCGCAACGACTTCAGACATCACCCAACTCCGTCTTCATCTTCAGAATCCAGTGCGCCGCGGCAGCGCCTGCGATGGCCACCCCCACGGCGACGGCAATCAGCAACGCCAGCCAGCGTCGCGGCACCGGCTCCCCATGCAGGTTGGCGCGGTCGAAAGCGGGCGCGTCGCGCCGACCGGCATGGATCGGCTTGCGTTCGGTGACGTCCAGGCGCTCGCGCATGGCGGCAAGCACCCGGCGGCGACGTTCGCGGTAGGTGGCGCGGCTGATGCCGCCCTGCTGGTAGCTGTCGCCCAGGGCGCGCAGCGCCGCGTTCGCATCGTGTTCCCAGCTGCTCATTTCAGCTCCCGCAGGACACGGAAGCCGACATCGGCCTGCGCCGCGCCCGAATCCACGCGACGCGCTTCGACGGTGCACTCCGACCACAGGCTGGCGTAGCTGCCGCCCTGCACCGCGAGGCTGCCCCTGCTGTCGGTCCACTCCCAGACGTTGCCGCTCATGTTGATCAGCCCCCAGGGATTGGCCGCGCGCCCACGCGCGGACACCGGCGCGCCGCCGCTGCCGGCGTCGGCGGTCGGCGGCACGCAGTTGCTGTCGGGCGCCTGCCGCCAGCCGGCGGCGGCCTGCGCGGCGTGCCGCCATTCGGCCTCGGTGGGCAGGCGATGGCGCCAGCCACCGGTGGCATGCACCAGCCAGCGCGCATAGCCGCGCGCCTGCTCCACGGGGACACCGGTCGCCGGCAAGGTGGCGGCGGCACCGCTGGCGGCCGCCAGCGGCCGGCAGCGCCCGGTGGTGGTGCAGTACACGTTGAACTCGCCGACCGTCACCTCGGCGCGAGCGAGCGCATAGGGCTTGCCGCCCGAAACACCCGGCACCACGACGAAGGTCGGCCCGCGACCTTCGCCGATCGCGTCGTAGCAGAAGCGGCCGCGGCCCTCGAGGCCTGGGCGACCGCAGGGATCCGGCCCGTCGGGGACCGGTGGCAGCACATCGTCCGGGTCAATCGCCGCGGCGGTCGCCGCCTGGGTCGAAGGCGGCACGCCGGCAGGTCGATCGGCTCGACGACGGCCCGGTGTCGCGGCCTCGCCTGCCCCATCGGTCGCCGCCGCAGGCGCCAGCGCGCGCAGCCTGGCGCGCAGGCTGCCCTCCGGCAGGCGGCCGCGTTCGCGCAGCTGCGCCTCGAGCATTTCGAGCCCGGCGCGATCGCTGCGTACGACTTCGTCCAGTTGCGCCACCAGCGCCGCATGTTCGCGAACACCGGGTGGCGACTCCCCTGCGACCCCTATCGCCATGACCAGAGCATAGCGGGCCTGGGCACGGCGCAGGCCCTCGCGGTCGCCGAGCAGGGTGCTGGCTTCGCCAAGCAGTGCCAAGGCCCGGCCCATGTCGCCTGCCGCTGCGGCGCCGGACGCTGCGCCGAGCCAGGCGTCGGCGGCAAGCTGTGGCGCTCCCGTGGTGGTGAACGCATCGTCGGGCGCGAGCGCGCGCAGGCGCAGCAGGGAGTCGCGGATCTTGTCGAGGTCGCCGGCCGCGCTGGCATGGCGCAGCGAAGCGGCGCGCGCCTGCACCTCGGCGCTGGTGGCTTCCCCGGCCAGTCGCGCGTCCAGCGCTGCCCGCAGGTTGGCCAACCTGTCCTGCTCGACTAGCAGCGCGGGCGCCTGCGGTACCTGTTCCAGGCCAAACGCAACCAGGGCCGATGCAGACGCCAGCTGCAGGGGCTCGCGTGCGCCCGCGGCCTGGTGGGCGATTGCCCGCGCCAGCGCATCGAGCAGCGCCTGGTCTTCCGTCTCCAGGCCAAGCCCACGCAGTGCCGCCAGCGCCGCGGCGACATCGGTGCGCCATGCCGGCTCGCCGGACGGCTGCGCGATCCGCGCCGCCAGCAGGGTCCGCGCCGATTCGGCATCGCGCGGCGCGGCGTCGGCGGGCCGGCTGCGGCTCGCCTCCTGCGCGACGGCGGCTTCGAGGTCGGCGGCGGCCAGTTCCAGGCGCAACGACTGCGGGAAATGCGTCCGCGCTTCCTGCAGGCGCGTCGATGCCAGCTCGAGCCTGCCGCCGGCGGTGGCGCCTGCGACCGCATCGGCGAGCGCCAGCTCCAGCCCGGGATGGCGCAGCAGCACGCTGTCGGGATCGATCGCGCGGATGTCGGCCAGCGTGTCGGCGGCATCGTCATCGCCGGCGACGTCGAAGATCGCGCCCGATTCGATCTGCGCGGTGAGTTCGCTGTCCAGTGCGTTGAGCACGTCGGGCATCTCCGCGGCCATGCGCTGCGCGCGCGTGTCGAGCGTCGGCGAGAACAGCCGCAGGTGGTTGCGCAGCGCGAACACCCCCTGCGCCAGCACGTAGTTGTAGCGGCCCTGCGCCGGGTTCCACAGCGCGTCCAGCCGGCGCAGCAGGAACGATTCGATGCGCTGGTTCTCGCCCAGCACCAGCGCATCGCGATCCTCCGGCGACAGCGCCGACAGCGCCGCCATGGCCGCGCCTTCGTCGGGGAAACCGCCCGCCCCGTCGGCAGTGAAGCCCGCGACCACCGCCGCCAGCTGGCGCTGGTGCAGCCAGTGCGAGACGCCCCAGCCGGCGCCGCCGGCGGCCAGCACCAGCGCCGTCCCGTAGCCGACCAGCGGCAGCAGCCGTTCGCGCGCGGGCACGTGGCGCAGGCCTTCGAGCAGTTCGGCCACCGAGGACAGCCGATCGCTGGCGCGCAGCGCGACGGCCTGCCGCAGCGCGCGCGCCTGGCGCCGCGTCACGCCCTTGACCTTCGGCGGCAGGCGTCCCTCGCGCAACGCCACCTCCGCACTGACCTTGTCGAAGGGATGCCGGCCGGTCAGCAGTTCGTGGCAGACGCAACCGAGCGCGTAGACGTCGTCGGACGGCGAGGGATCGGCGCCTTCGATCATCTCCAGGCTGGCGTAGGCCGGGGTCAGCGCGCCCAGGGTCGAGGCATCGAAGACCGTGACCTCGCCGCTGCCGCCGGCGCCGTGCTTGCCGGCCCGGGCGATGCCGAAGTCGAAGACCTTGACCAGGCCGTCGGCCGTGACCATCACGTTGCCGGGCTTGAAGTCGGAATGGACGATGCCGGCTGCATGCGCGCGCGCGAGTGCGCGCCCCATGCCCTCGATCAGCGGGTGCGCCTGCGCCAGCGGCATGCCGTTGAAGGCACGCTCGCGGATCAGGGTGCGCAGGTCGGAACCGTCGATGTACTCCATCGTCATGAAGACGATGGTCCCGGCCTTGTCGAAGTCGTAGACGCGCACGATGTTGTCGTGCGCGAGCTGCTGCGAACGCCGCGACTCGCGCTGCAGCGCCACCAGCGAATCGGGATGGCGGCGAAACTCGTCGTTGAGCACCTTCACCGCGAGGTAGGGATCGCGGTCGTGGGCCTCGACCTTGCGCTCGTCGCGGGCCAGGTACACCACGCCCATCCCGCCGCGGCCGAGTTCGCGCTCGAGCAGGAACCTGCCCTTGAGCAGCATGCCGACGCCGGCAACCTCGCCCGCCGCGGCATCGGCGATGCGTGCCCACTCGGCGCTGGCGACGCTGGCGGACGTGCTGGCCCCGGTGTCGGCGCCGGTGCGCCCGGTGCCAGGTTCGCGCGGCGGCGGCAGCGGTGCGCGCGGCAAGACCCGGGTGGCCTCGTCCTCGACGGCGGCTGCAGGCGCGCGCCCGGCCACCGGCATCACCACGGTGGCATCGTCGCTGGCGGCGGCGCGCAGCGCCTCCATCCGCGTGCGCAGCGTGGTCATCGTGTCCTCGTCGAGCTCGGCGCGAAAGCGCAGCAGCGTCACCACGCCGGCGCTGTACTCGGCCTCCGGTAGCACCCCGCGCGCGGACAGCGCATCCAGCACCCCGCCCAGGTCGATCTCTCCGCGGCTCAGCGCGGTCACCAGTTCCACCACGTCCGCTTCGCTCCTGCTCATTGCCCGGTCTCCTCGAAGCACACCGCGATCGCCGACACGTTGTCGCGCGCGGCGCGCTCGAGCGCGAGTTCGAACAGCCGCCGCACCAGTCCTTCCGGATCGCGTGCGCGGCCGCATTCGAGATCGAGTTCCTCGTCGCCGACCTCCTTGTTGATGCCGTCCGAACACAGCACGAAGGTGGTATCGCGGCCGCTGGCGGCGATGGTCCAGTCGACGAACAGCTCCGGCTGGGCGCCGACCGCGCGGGTCAGCGCACCCGGTGGCGGCTGGTCGACCGGGGCCACGCCGCCGAAGCGGGTGACGTCCTCCCTCTGCCCGTGCACGTGGTCGACGGTGATCTGGCGCAGGCGCCGCCGGTCGAAGCAGTAGCCGCGGCTGTCGCCGACCCAGCCGCACAACGCTACGTCGCGATCGTGCACCAGCACCACCACGGTCGATCCGATCAGGTCGAAGCCGCGCTGCCCGGCGATGCGGATCAGTTCGGCGTTGACCGCTTCGAGCGTGTCTTCGATCGCGTCGATGAAATCGCAAAGGTCGTCAGGCCGGTCCAGCGCCGCCAGTCGCTCGACGATCAGGCTGCTGGCCAGGTCGCCAGCGGTGTGGCCGCCAAGGCCATCGGCCACCGCCCAGATGCCGGCCTCGTCGCGAACCAGGATCGCGTCCTCGTTGCAGCGCCGCACCTTGCCGGTGTCGGTGCGGCCGCAGGAGCGGGCGAGCGTCGCGCGCATCAGGCCACCTCCGCCTGCGCACCGGCGTGCAGCAAACCGACGAGGGTGCTGGCATCGGGCAGCCCGCTGCCCACGCGCAGGGCGCCGCTGCCGCCGAAGTCGCCCGGATGCCACCACAGCGAGCAGCCGTTCGCGCCCAGATGCCCCCACAGCGCCGCCGGCAGGCGCGCTGCGCCCTCGGGCCACGGCAGCCAGTAGTCGCGCCGGCGGCGATCGATGCCAGCGGGCAGTGCCGGCAGGGTCGGCTCGTCTTCGATCTCGGGCAGGCCGAGCGCGGCGATCGCGGCGTCGAAGCGCGCGGCATCGATGGCCGGATCGGCCTGCGCCGCCCATGCCACCGCCGAGACCGCGTCATACCAGCGCCCGCCGTCGGCCAGCACGCCCGGCTGCGCAAGGCCGCCGGCCAGGCGCGCGGCAACCACCATCGGGAAACAGCGGCCGACGCGGTCGCTGGCCGGCAGCAACACGCCGCACCACGCATCGCGGCCTGCAATGCCCGGCGAGAGCAGGAAGCGCCACGCAGGAGCGGCGCGGTAGGCCTCGCTCCAGCGCGCGCCGAGGCGGTCGCGAGCGCCGGCCACGGCATGCGAGAACGCGCGGTCCCAGGCATCGATGAAGTCCGGCGGCAGGCGGCGCTGCACGAAATCCCCGGCCCCGGGCAGCTTGCCGAAATAGCCCGGCGACGCGCTCATGCGCGCGCCCCGCAGCGAAACGCCTGCAGCGCGTCATCGAGGAACGGATTGCGCAGGCTGCCGGCCTGCAGCGGCAGCGCGACGGTGCCCCCGGCAATGGTGAAGCGGGCCACGAAATCGACATCGGACACGCGCGACAGCGCCTGCGCGCCCAGCAGCCGGAACATCGCCCACTCGCCCTGGTGGACGATCCGGCCAATCTGCACGCCTTCTGCGTTGAACGCGGTGAGCGAGGCCTGGCCTGGCGTCGGGCCGGGCCACTGCATCGGTGCGACGCGCTCGCTGCCCTGCGCGGTATCGAAGGCCTGGCCGTCGATGTCGACCAGCACCCGCGCGATCGGCGCGGACATGATCGCGGGGCGCAGGGTGAAGCGCACTTCCGGCAGCGGCCCGGCGCGGAAGTAGGCGCGCCGGATGCGGTCGGCGGCCTGCATCCGCGCCGGCAGCCCGGCCGGCCCGCCGGTCATGCCCGGCCCCTCGCGCCAGCGCCAGGGGTCGCGGCTGCTGTCGATCAGGCGCGCCAGCGATTCGCGGTGCAGACGGTCGAAGCGCCCGCCCTGGGCGAACAGTTCGCCGAAGTCCTGCAGCGGGATCTCGGCCTCCGCCGCCGGATCGAACGGGTAGCGGCCGCGCACGTAGTCGGCGCAGTCACTGCCGATCGCCTCGCGCGCCTGCTCGGCCAGAGCATCGCGCGCACCGCTGGCCACCAGCGACTCGCTGTCGCCGGTCAGCGCTGCCAGCCAGCCGGCGACCGGCTGCGGCAGCTGCGAGACCATCTGCCGGGCCGACAGCAGCTGCGGGTTGGGCTGGCCGGCATCGAAGCCGGTCATGGTCAGCAGCGCCTTGCCCAGTTCGTCGACCGCGGCCAGGGTGCGGTCCAGCGGCGTCGCTCCGGCCGCGCCCTCGGTAAGTTGGTTGAGCGCTGCGAAATGCGCCTCGATCGACTGCCCGGGTTCGGCCGGTGGCGGCTCCGCGCTGCCCAGCACGGCCTGCAGCGCCTGGTTGCGGGCGGCTGCCTGCCCGGCTGCGGCCGTGGCCGCGGCGGCGGCCTGTGCGCTCAGCGCTGCCGCCGCGCCATCGGCCTCGGGCAGCTGCCGCATCTGCGTGGTGTGGCTGCGCAGCAGCTGCAGCAGCAGCCGCAGCGGCGAGCCCGGGCCCGAGACCTTGGCCGCCACCAGGCTGGCCTGCTGCAGGTCGGCGGCCGGCTGCAGGCGCAGGTCGGCCAGCAGCCCGTCCCAGGCGCGGATGTAGTCCTGTTCGTACAGGGCCTGCACCTGCTGCACGGTGCGCGCACGGCCCAGCGCATCGCGCCGCGAGGCGCCCAGCACCCGGTCGTCGGCCAGGAAGCGCTCGACCTCGGCCTCGATGCCACCGCTGACCTGCGCGGCGAACACCGGCTGGGTGTAGATCGCCGGCCAGGGCTCGGACAGCGGCTTGCCGCTGTCGCGCAGGAACACGTCGCCGAGCAGGCCCAGGGCCTTGTCCAGCCGCGCCTCGTCCGCCACCTGGTCCTGCAGCGACAGCCGCAGGCTGCTGTAGACCAGGCTGGACAGGTCGGCCGAACCCAGCGTGTTGCGCGCCTGCTCGACGCGCTCCTGGTCGATCGGCAGCGCGCGCAGTGCGTCGGGTTCCGCCAGCAGCGCCTGCAGGTGCGAGGCCAGCGCCGCCTGCAGCACCGGATCGCGCGGGAACAGCCCGCGCCATTCGATCGCGGCCAACGCCGACAGCTCTTCGGCGTCGGCGTGGCGCGGCTGGCCCAGCATCAGATAGGCCTTGAGGTAGTAGTACAGCGCCTGCAGGTCGCCGGCATTGCCGGCCAGGCCGCGCCGGAACTGCGCCCCCAGCGCCGGAACCAGGCTGGCGTTGAGTTCGCGCAGGTAGGCATCGCGCAGCTGGCCGCCGGCCGCGGCGCCCTGGTAGAGGCCGGCGCGCATCGTCCACGGCACGTCGCCGCGATGGCGATCGGCAACCTCGACCACCGGCCGCAGCGCCTCCAGCCTCTGTAGGGTGAGTGCGAAGTACTGCTGCGGCGTGGCCGCCGACTCCAGCGCGGCGACCTCGGGACGCGCGTCGAGCGCGGCGCGCACGTCGGCCAGGTAGCGCACGTTGCGCGTGTAGCTGGTGGCCATCGCCGCCAGCATCGCGATGCTGCCCAATCCAATGCAGGCCACCACCGCGGCCATCGCCAGCCGGCGGCGGCGGTCGCCCGCGGGATTGCTGCCCACGAACCCCGCCTCGGCGAACACGACCTGGCGCAGCAACCGTTCGACGAAGAACGTCCGTCGCTGCACGCCGGGCGCCTGCACGCGCGCGGCGTCGACGCCGAAGGTGCGCGCGACCGCGCTCATCATGCGGTCGATCGGCGTGCCTTCCTGGGTTCCCGAGGTCATGTAGACGCCGCGCAGCAGCGGCGCAGGGCCATAGGCGTGCCCGGCGAACACGCTCTCGACGAACTCGCGCGCGGTGTCGCCGAAGGAGGCGAACTGTTGCGGGAACGACAGGATGGCCGCGCGCCGGTTGCGGTCGCGCTCGTGGTGCAGGCGATCGACCAGGCGTGCGTTGAGGCGGTCGAGCAGTTCGTTGAAACCGGCCGCGAAGCCGCGGGCGGCGCTGCCGTCGACGGTCCTGGCCACCGGGAAGGTCACGCCCCAGACCTGCGCACGCTGCTCCGGGTTGAGGTCGTCGAAGAACTCACTGAAGCCGGCCACCAGGTCGCATTTGGTGAACACCAGGTACACCGGCACCTGCACCTTGAGGTGTTCGGCCAGTTCGTCCAGGCGCTGGCGCACCGCCTGCACGTGCGCGTCGCGCTCGCGCTCGTCGAGCAGCAGCAGGTCGGACATGCTCATCGTCACCAGCACGCCGTCGATCGGACGCTCGCGGCGGAACCTGCGCAGCAGGCGCAGGAAGCCGCCCCAGCCCTCGGCGTCGGCGCGGGCGTCGGAATCCTGGGTGGTGTAGCGGCCGGCGGTGTCGAGGAACACCGCCTCGCCGGTGAACCACCAGTCGCAGTTGCGGGTGCCGCCGACGCCGCGCAGGGCCTCCTTGCCGAACTGGCCGGCCAGCGGGAACTCCAGGCCCGAGTTGCGGACCAGGGTGCTCTTGCCCGAACCCGGCGGGCCGATGACGACGTACCAGGGCAACGCGTAGAGGCTGCGGCGGCCACCGCGCCGGCGCAGCAGCTTCACCGCATCGCGGAAGCGCGATTCGAGCTGCGCCCGCTCGGCCTCGGATGCCGCGTCGCGATCGTCGCCGATGGCCGGCCTGGCGGCGGCGTCCAGTGCCTGCCCCATGCGCCGCGCGCGGGCGCGTTGGCGCAGGGCCAGCACCAGCACCACCACCGCCCAGGCCAGCAGCAGGCCGAGCATCGTCGCCAGTCGCGCGGTGGCCGTCGCCAGCGGCACATGGCCGGCGACCGCAATCCACGGCGCCGCGACCCACACCAGTGCGCACAGCACCAGCACCGCGAGCAGCGACAGGCACCAGCCCGACTTCAACACCTCCAACACCCTGCGCATGGCTCAGTCCCCCGGCTGGTACAGGATCTCGACGCGACGGTTGCGCGCCCGGTTTTCCGCCAGCGCGACCGGCGTGGCCAGCGGCTGCGAAGCGCCCGCGCCGACCACGTCGATGCGGCCCGCGTCGCTGAGCGACGCGGTCAGCACGTCGGCCACGGCGCGCGCACGTGCGGTGGACAGCTCGTAGTTGTCCTTGAAGCGCAGCGAGCGCAGCGGCTGGTCGTCGGTATGGCCAACCACGAGGACACGCCCCGGCAGTTGCTCCAGCGCTTTGGCGACGCGCGCCACCAGCACGCGCGCGTCATCGCCCAGGGCGTCGCCGCCCGAGGCGAACATCGTGGCGGCCGCCAGGCGCACGCGGGCCTGGCCATCGTCGCGTTCCTCGACCTCGAGCAGGCCGGCCTGCGATTCGTTCGACAGCAACTGCGCCAGGCCCAGGCGCGGCACCGTGCGCGGCAGATCGCCCGGCGGCGGCACCGTGGCCAGCCCGATGCGCGCGGCCTCCGCGCCGATCGGCGCGGCCTGCTCGTTCAAACGGGAATGGAACCAGGTGAACGCCGCCAGCAGCGCGCAGGCCGCCACGCCGCCCGCGATCCACGGCACGAAGCGATGCAGCAGCCGGCTGCGGCGCGCCACGATGCCGCGCCACTGCGGCGACAGCGCCTCGTCGGGTTGTCCGCGATGGGCGCGGATGCGCCGGTACAGGTCGTCCTGGATATCGGCCAGCCGCGCGCGACCGCCGGCCTCGATCTGGTAGCGCCCGGAAAACCCCAGCGCCAGGCAGGCGTACATCAGCTCCAGCAGTTCGATGTGGCGCGGCACGTCCTGCAGCAGGCGCTCGAGCAGCTGGAAGAACTTGGCGCCGCCGTAGGACTCGCCGTGGAAGGTGACCAGCAGGGTGCGGCTCGACCAGCCGCTGTGCTCGCCCCACGGCGAGTTCAGCACCGCCTCGTCGACCATCGCGCAGATCACGTAGCGCGCGGCCGTCGCCGCCTGCGTGCCGACGCCCAGCTCGGTCAGGCGGCCCTCGAACCTGCGCACCTGCGCCTCCACCTGCGCACGCAGCGCCTCGGGGTCGCCGGCGGCGGTGCTGTGCCGCAGCTGCACGGCCAGCAGCAGCAGCGGACTGGCCGCCTGCACCATCGGGTTGAGCCCGCGGCCGAGGAAGGCGCTGATCTCCTCCCCCGCCGGCGCTGGCACCGCGGAGGCTGCCGGCGGCGCCGCGGCGCTGGCGCCGGCCGGCTGCCGGGGGCGGACGATGGTCGCGTCGTCCAGCGGATCGTAGCCATGCGTGCTCATGCGCTCATCCCCTGATCGCCCACAGCTGCAGGTCCAGGCCGGGGTAGTCGTTGCCGAAGTGCAGGGCGATGCCGCCCGCAGTCTTCAGCTCGCGCCACATCGCGGCCTGGCGATCGAGTTCGAAATAGACGAATCCGGCGTGGTACGGGATCTGCCGCGGCGCCACCGGCATCGGCGACAGCCCGACGCCGGGAAGCTGCAGGTTGACCAGGTCGCGGATCTTCTCGACCGGCCCGATCTTGGCCAGCGCCGGCAACTGCCGGCGCAGTTCTTCCGATGGCTGGTCGGCGCGCGCGGCCAGCACGAACGCGGCGTTGTCGAACAGCGATGGATCGGCCGCCACCGCGACCCAGACGCCGTACTTGCGCTGCTGCACGGGGATCGCCAGCGCGTTCTGCTCCAGCACCGCGCTGAGGCTGCCGCGCAGCGCTGCGACGACGGGCTCGAAGCTGGCTTGCAGCGTCTCGTGGCGATACGGCGGCAGCGCGGGCGGCCGCTTGCCGGGCGCGGTGAAGGTGGCCAGTTCGCCGGCCATCGCCACCAGCGCGGCGTACAGCGCTTCGGGATGCGGGGTGGAGGCGTCGGCCCAGTGCGCGACCAGCGGCTGCCAGCGGTTGACCGCCTGCAGCAGCAGGAAGTCGGCAATCTCCGCCGCGCCGCCGCGGTCTGTCAGCGCCACCCGCCCGGCCAGCGCTTCGCCGCGCTGGTGCAGCAGGCCGAGCAGTTCGGTCAGGAAGGTCGCCAGCCGCGGCGCGGCGCGACAGTCCAGCGCGGTCGGGATGAAGCCCTCGTCCAGCACCACGCGGTTGTCGGCGCGGCACTCCACCACCCGCGCCAGCGGAATCCTGGCCAGGCCTTCGGGCGACCGCGACCCGGGCAGCAGCCGGGTGGCGAGCCCGCCGACTTCCAGCAGCACGCCGCCCTCCACGCTGCCCGACGCGTCGACGGCCTCGGTTTCGCGCACGCGGTAGCGGACCAGGCGCTCGGCCGGTGCGTCGGGCCATGCGCTGTCCGGCTGCGCCGGCGAACGCAGCGGCAGGGTCAGGTAGACGATCTCGTTGCGGCAGCCCGGCTCGACCTCCAGCGCCATCGGCAGCGGATCGTCGTCGGGCATCGAGAACGGGGTGCCGTCGGGAAACACGCCGCGCGCGCGGCGCAGGCCGAAGCGGCCGACGGCGAGCAGGTCCGGTTCCAGCTCCAGCTCGGTGAACCCCCACGACTGGGCGCGCAGGCTGCCGGCACGCAGCTCGATGCGGCGCTCGAGGTAGCGCTCCTGCTGCTGCATGTGCTGCGGCCGCAGGAACAGCCCCTCGCTCCAGACGATCTTGTTGTTCTGCGTCATCCGCTGCCCGCCCGTCGCGTCGGCCGCGCACATGCCGGACGGACGGACGTCCCCAGGGCGGACCGCTGCGGTGAGATCGTGGCGCGCCGACGGCACGCCTTGCCGCTTGGATTCTCGCGATCGGGCGCGGGCGCAGCCCGACAATTCGTCTCAGCGCGGATCGCGGCGCCGGGCCGACTTGAGCCGCGCCAGCTGCGCCTCGTAGGCGCGCGCGAACTCGTCGCCAAACAGCGTGCGGAAGCACTCGTCGGGGTCGCGCGCGGTGCGCTCGAAGTCGTCCCGGTAGCGTTCCCAGTAGCGGCCCTTGCCGGAGAACGCGCGGCGTCCACCGCTGTCGACCTCGCGCTCCAGTCGGTCCGGGTTGAAGTGCGCGAGCAGCGATTCGAACGCTGCGCGCATGCCCGCGAGCATCGCCATCTGGTGGCAGCGGATGTCGTCGAACGCATCCTCGAAGGCGGTGGCGCCGCTGAGGAAGGCGCCATCGGGCTGCAGCAGGCGGCGCATCGCCTCGTCGGGCGTGGCCGCGAACTTGAGCGGGTTGTTCTCGCTGCGCTGGATGATGGTGACCGGCAGGCGGAAGGTGTTCTTGATCTCGGCGCGCGCGCGCAGCACCTCCATCACGCCGTCGACGACGATGCCGAGGATCGCCTCGGTGTCTGGCGGCACGGGTGCAGCCGCCGGCGCTGCAGCAAGCGCTGGCGCGACCGGCGCAACCATCGCCGGCGCCGGTCCGGGCTGCGTGGCCGGCGCCGCCGCAGAGGCGAAGTCGCCGCGGGTGAGGTCCCACTCCTCGGGCAGCAGCGGCTTGTGCGCCGCGGCCTGCGGGGGCCGGAAATGATCGGCGCTGCCGGGGCTGTGGTTCCAGTCGCCGGTGGCAGCCGGCGGCCGGGGCGGCGGCGGCGCATCGAACAGGCGCAGCGGATCGAGTTCGGCGGCCACGCCCAGCCCCGCCAGCGGATCGGCGTCGGCGCCATCGGGCACGACGCGTGACGCCGGCATGGGCGGCAGCAGCAGGTCCCAGGGATCGGCGCCGCCCGCGTGCGGGGACGGCGCGGGCGCCAATGCCGGTTCCGGGGACGGCGCGGCCGGTTGCGGTGCCCGCGGCCTGGCCGGCACCGCGATGGTCGCGTCGCTGTCGAGCGGATCGGCCGCCGGCGTCGCGGCTGCCGCTTCGGCCGTGCGTGCCAGCGCCACCGCCACCTCGAACGTGTCCATCTGCAGGCGATCGCCATCGTCCAGTGTCACCGGCTCGCCGCGGGACAGCGGCGCGCCGTTGCGCAGCATCCCGTTGGTGCTGCGGTCTTCGAGGAAGTACAGGCCGTGCACGTAGCGCACCACCGCATGCGTGCGCGAGATACCCGGCGCGGCCAGCATCCAGTCGCTGTCGTCGGAGCGGCCGATGCTGCCGCCGCACTGGTGGAACTCGTAGCTGCTGCGCAGGCCGGGCGGCAGCCGCGTGCCGAGCACGGTCAGGGTCAGGGTGTGTGCTCCGCTCACTGCGGCATCCTCCTGGATTGTTCGATGGTGGCGGCGGCACGCGGCGCCTCCGACAGCAGCGTCAGCGCGCGCATCGCGAACGCAGTGCGGCGCTGGTCGAAGCGATCGGGTTCGATCGCCGCAAGCAGGTTGATGGCGGCGGTGGCCGCGCGTGCGGTCAGCAGCGCGGGCGGCGGCACCGGCGTGTCCTGGCTGGCCGGCGCCAGGCTGCCGCCGGACCAGCCCGCCGCCGCCGCGATCCAGCCCCCGAGCGTCTGGTAGCCATCCGCAGTGGCGAACTCGTAGGCGGTGCGGCGATTGTGCTCGGCCGGATCGCGCACCCACTGCTCGGCAAGGACGGCGCCGGCGCGGTCCTCGTCGCCAAGCGCTTCGCCGCGCGCGCACTGGCACAGCCAGGCGACGACGTAGCGCTTGGGCAGCAGCGCGGCCAGCAGCTGCAGCGCCGACTGCACGCGGCCGGCGTCCAGCAGCGTCCGCACCGCGTCCTGCGGCAGCGCGCCGCGCGGCAGCAGCGTGCGCGACTCCGCCTCGATGCCCATCTGCGTACAAGCGTCCAGCACCACGTCGGTCATCGCCGCCTCACCCGATCAGGATCAACGGTGCCGACATCTTCGCCAGCCCCTGTCCCTGCAGCGTCAGCATCGGTGCCTTGACCGTCGCCATCGCGCCCCCCTCGACCGTCAGCATGGCGTCGGACTTGACCGTCATGGTCGCGCCGGCCTTGACGTCCATCGTCGCGCCTGCCTTCACGCCGACCTGCACCCCGCCCTCGATCTTGACCGACTGCTGGCCCTTGATCGTGATGTTGAGCCCCTTGATCTGGATCTCGCCCGAACTCTTCATGACGATGCTCGACTGCCCGGTCACCAGTTCGATCTCGGTGCCGGCGTCGAGCTTGAACTTGCGGCCGATGGTGGTGGTGCCGTTCGCTTTCACGTCCAGCGTGTCGTCGTTGCCGACCTCGTGGCTGCGGTCGTTGCCGACCTTGCCGGCCTGGTCGTTCTTCACCTCGCTGATCTCGTCATGCTCGACCAGCAGGTGGTGGTCGTTCTCCACCTCTTCGCGCAGGTCCTTCTGCGCGTGCACGAACAGCTCCTCGCTGCCCTTCTTGTCCTCGAAGCGGATCTCGTTGAAGTCCTCCGCGCCGCCGCCGTCGCTGCGGCTGCGGATCCCGCTGCGGGTCTTCTCGGCCGGCAGCGGATACGGCGTGGCGTGGTTGCCGTTGTAGACGCTGCCGACGATCAGCGGCCGGTCGGGATCGCCCTCGAGGAAGCTGACCACGACCTCCTGCCCGACCCGCGGGATATGCACCATGCCCCATTGCTTGCCGGCCCAGGGCGTGGCCACGCGCACCGGGCAGGAGTGGGACTGGTCCCGCCCCTGCGCGCTGGACGACCAGTGGAACAGCACGTGCACGCGGCCGTGTTGGTCGACCGCGATCTCCTCGTCGTCGCCACCGCCGCTCGCATCGCAGACGGTGGCGGTCTGCAGCCCCGCGATCAGCGGACGCGGCGCGGTAGGCCGGCTGCGATACGGCAGGCGGCTGTCGATGGCCTCGAAGCGGCAGCGCCACGGCTGCTCGTCCACATCGCCGGCCTCGCTCGAGGCCAGCCCGGCCTCGCGCAGCATCAGCTCGCAGCCGCTCACCAGGTATTCGCGATCCCATTGCCCGCCCGGCGAGCCATCCAGCTTGAACAGCGCGCCCGCCGCCAGGCCGTAGGCCCCGGTGTTGCCGGAGAAGCCGGCGCGCGTCGCGTTGCAGGCCTCGACCAGCACCTGTGCGCGGCGACTGTGTTGGTCGGCGCTGGTTTCGCCGCCGGGAAAGTCGAACGCCTCCAGTCCGTCGACGCCGTGCAGCGGCGCGCCCTGGCCGGCGTCGCCCTTGCCTTCGAGCGAAGCCCGCGGCTTGAGCGGATCGTAGTCGGTGAGCCGCGCGATGGTGGTATGCACGGCGCTGGAAGGCCGCCAGTCGCCAACGCCGACGGTCGCGCGCGCGCGGTGGTCGCCGACGGACAGCCACGGCAGCTGCGCGGCGCCGGGCGCCATCTCGTGCGCGCCGATGCCGTCGGCCAGCACCATCAGGTGGCGGCGGTCCTGGTGGACGAAGTAGTAGTACACGCCTTCCTGCTCCATCAGCCGGCTGATGAAACTGAAGTCGTCCTCGCGATACTGCACGCAGGTCTCGCGCACCGGATAGCTTGCCGACAGCTGCAGGCGCACGTCGGTGTAGCCGACGCCGGCCAGCACCTCGCGCACGATCGATGCCACGTCGCGATTGGCGAACACGCGGCTGTGCCGGCGCTGGGTCAGCAGCCACGGCATCGGCGCGAGCGTGATCGCGTAGACCGCGTGCCGCAGGTCGTCGACCACCTGGAAGCCGGTTTGCGCAGCCTCGATGGCGATGCCGTGGAACCAGCGCTCGAAGCCATCGGGCATGCGCATGTGCACGGCCATCGGCTTGCCCAGCATCGCGACCAGGTCCAGCTTCGGGTCCTGCGACACCGCGCGGATGCGGAATTCGAACAGTCCGCCCAGCCGTTCGCTGCCGTCCATGCCGGCGAAACGCAGCGCGTCGCCGAGGTCGGATTGCAGGGTGAAGTTGCGCTGGTTGCGCGACATGGTGCTCCTGTGCGTCGGGCCTGCCGCAGCCGGGGGCGGGTTCCGCGCAGGCATGCCGCTGCGGCCCTGCACCCCTTCGGGCTCGCACTCGATGCTCACATGCAGGCCCGCGGGCGGCGCGACAATTCGTCTCATGGGCCGGCTTGCGCGCCACCCGCAAGCGGCAGTGCGGTCAGGCCGTTTGTCCCAGGCGCCCCATCACCACCCAGCCGTGCACCGGGCGCCCGACTTCCTTGCGCAGTTCCCGCGCCTGGACCTGGACCTGTCCGAACCCGGCGCGGCCGAGCGCCGACTCCACGTGTTCGCGCGCATGCCGGTAACGCCCGCTCGGACCGAGCTCGACGCCATCGCCGGACGCGTCCGCCCCCTCGATCGCCTCGACCGAGAAGACCAGCCAGCCGCCGGGCCGCAGCGCATGCGCAGCCGCCGCCACCACGCGGTGCAGGTCGCCGAAATACACCAACGTGTCGGCGGAGGCCACCACGTCGAAGGCCTTCGACCGCGCGTCCATGTGCGCGGTGAGTTCGGCTTCGACCAGCGCGTCGTAGCCGCCGCGCTGGCGCGCGCGCACCAGCATCGCCGGCGACAGGTCCACGCCTTCCAGGCGCCGCGCCCAGCGCCGCAGCAGCGGCGCGCACAGGCCGGTGCCGCAGCCGGCGTCGAGGATGTCGAGGTGCCCGCGCCCGTCCAGCACCGGCTGCAGCGCATCGGCCAGCAGCTGCGGCGCCCGGTAGTCGAGGTTGTGCAGAAGTTGCTCGTCGAAGCTGGATGCAAAGCCGTCGAACAGTTCGCGGACATAAGTATCGCCGGCCCGCTCCGGCGCCCGCGCGCCGCCGCAGGCGGCCAGCATGTGCAGCGCCAGCGGATCGTCGGGCACCCGCTGCAGCCAGTCGCGGTAGACCTGGATCGCGGCCTCGCTCTCGCCCATCGAGTACAGCACGACGCCAAGCAAGCGCAGCGCGCGCATGTTGCGCGGGTCGATCTTCCATGCCTTGCGCAGGCAGGCCACCGACTGGCGCAGGTGCACGGCCTCGGCGGCGTGGTTGCACAGGAACAGGCCGAGCAGGTAGTAGCCGCGCGCATACCCGGGCGCGGCGCGCAGCAGCAGGCCGTAGGCGTTGAAGGCATCGTCCAGCCGGCCCTGCACTTCCAGCACCACGGCCAGGTTGCCGATGGCGTCGATGTGCGCCGGTTTCAGCGCGATCGCATGCCGGTAGCAGGCCTCGGCGGCGACCGGGCAGCCGCGTTCCTTGTGGACGTTGCCGAGGTTGTTGTGGATGTCGGCGTGCCGTGGCAACTGCTCGAGCGCACGTTCGATCAGCGCGATCGCCGCCTCGCTGTCGCCCTGCTGATGGCGCAGGACGCCGAGGAAGTGCAGCGCGTCGGGCTGCTCCGGCGCGCGCGCGAGCACCTGGCCGTACAGCGCCTGGGCCGCGTCCAGCGCGCCATCGGCGTGGCGGGCCACCGCGCGTTGGAGCAGTGCGCCGATGCTGTCGTCCCGCACATGCGTGGACGCCGCGCCTGCCGTTGCCGCGTCCATCAGGCGATCAGCACGGTGAAGGCGCCCATGACGATGGCGCCGCCGTGCGCGCTGGTGTCGCCGATCCGGGCCGCGGGCTGGCCCTTGATCAGGACCGTGGGCGCGCCGGTCACGATCGTGTCCGGCGGCCCCACGCACACCGCCATGTCGCCCAGGCGCGCGGCCGGCAGGCTGCAGATCAGCACCGTGGGCGCGCAGGGCGGGCCGATCGGGCCGCCGACATGCGGCACCACGCCCGTCACCATCGGACAGGCATGCATGTCGGTCAGGCGCGCGGCAGGCCTCATGATTCGCAGGTCCCAAGGGTTCGCCGCGATCATCGCGCGCCGCGCCACGCCGGCCCCGACGATTCGTCTCAGCCGCGCGCGACCGCGGGCGTGCTCAGGCCAGCTCGCGCCGCAGCCAGGCCCGCGCGATCCGCCATTCGCGCTGCACCGTCGACACCGACAGCCCCAGCACCGATGCGATCTCCTCCTCGGTCAGGCCGATGAAGAAGCGCATCTCCACGATCCGCGCCTGGCGCGGGTCGATCGCTTCGAGGTCGTCGATCGCCTGGCCCAGGGCCTCGGGTTCGGCGCCGCCGGCCAGCGAATCGACGATTTCGGTCAGCGCGATGCGGTCCTCGGCGGCCGGGCGCTTGGCCGCACTGCGCCGGCGTGCGGCGTCGATCAGCACCTGCCGCATCGCCTTGGCCGCCATGCCGAGCAGGTGGCGACGGTCCTCGACGCGTGGCATCGCGTCGCCGCCGAACAGGCGCAGGAAGCTCTCGTTGACCAGCTCGGTGGCGCCGAGCGTGCGCTGCTGGTATTCGCCTGCCAGCTGCTGGCGCGCGATCTGCCGCAGGGCCGCGTACATCTGCCGCATCACCCGGTCCATCGCCCCGGCCTCGCCGGCCAGCGCATCCTTGAGCCAGACGGTCACCTCGCCGGCATCGGGCATGCCCGCCTGCCATGGATGCGGTGCCTCCCGGACCTTCATCTGTGTCGCCCTCCCTTTCGTATCGGCGGCCGCATTCGTCCGCCGTGTTGCGCACTCTTCCCGCGTGCTAGTCCGGGAGCCCCTCGATCGCCAGCAGGGCGGAGTCGCGGATGCTGAGCATGGCGGCATTGAGCGTCGACGGCTCCAGCGCGATCACCGGCTCCAGGTAGCGGGTCCGGAGATCCTCCATCGACTTGCGGTCATCGAGCTCGAACAGCGCCACGTACAGCCGCGACGCGCTCTCGACCGTGTGCGCATCCAACAGCCCGCCTTGCTCGGTGCGCAGCGCGAGCGCCTGGTGGTGCGCGTCGCGCGCCGCCTGCAGGTTGCCGGCACCGAACTCCGCGCGGCCGATCACGTCCCAGGTCGCCGAAATCCAGCGATGCCCGGGTACGACGCGCTCGTAGCGCTGCAGCGCCAGCCGCGCATTGCGGACCGCCTCGTCGCGCATGCCGCCGGCGTTTGCCTGCAGGCTGGCCAGGCCGCCCAGTGCGACGATCGAGTCCAGGTGCGACTCGCCCAGCGTGCGCTGGCGCGCCAGCATCACCTGTCGCTGCAGCGCGATCGCCTGCCCGACCTTCGCCGGCTGGTCCTGCTTGGCAAGCAGGCGCACCAGCTCGGACATGCTCGCCAGCCGTTGGGGATGGTCGCGGCCCAGGATCCGCTGCTGCCGCTGCAGCAGGTCGCGCATCACGATCTCGACCTCGGCGAACGCGGGCTCCGCCTGCGCCAGGCGCACGCGGTTCGCGCCCACCAGCGCCAGCGCCTGCAGCGTGTCCGGATGATCATGCCCGAGCGAACGCTCGCGCTCGCCCGCGACCGCCCGGGCTTCGCGCAGCGACACCTCGTAGTCGTTGAGCATGTTGGTGAGGTTGGCGAAGGTCAGCCGCGCCGCCAGGGTGGCCGGCGCGTTCTCGCCGAAGCTCCGTTCGTAAACCGGCAGCAGCGCCTGCATCCGGGTTCGCGCCTCGGGCCGGCGACCCAGCTGCATCAACGTGTGGACCTCGTCGCGGCGCAGCTCGAGCAGAGCCGGGTCCTCCGCGGGCAGCGCGCCGGACCAGCGTTCGAGCAGCGCCCGTTGGGCTGCGAGCGCCTCGCCTTGCTGGCCGCGCGCGGCCAGCAGTCGGGCGTTGCCGCTCTCGATCGCCAGCCGCAGCGGGTCGTCGAGCAGGAGCCGGTCGCGCCGGGTCATCGCCTCGGCGTAGCTGCGCGCCGCGGCATCCATGTCGCCACGACGGTAGTGGGCCTGTCCGAGGTCGACCAGGACCGCGGCGATCCGCGGATCGGCGTCGGGCAGCGATTCGCGCCGTTTCCTGAGCACCTGCTGCAGCTCGGCCACGGCCGAACCGTACTGGCCGATCCCCATCAGCACGCGCGCCATCGATTGGCGCAGGTCGGCCGCCAGCAGCGGCGCATCGGCGAAATCGTGCTGCACCCGCTCGAGCGCATGCGAGACCACGTAGCGGTCGAGCGCCTCGCGGGCGATGTCGGTCGCCGGCACCAGGGCGAACGCCGCATCGAGACGGGCCGCAGGATCGTCCTGCTCGGGCGCATCGCGCAGCGCGGCTTGCACCGCCACGCGCTGCGCCTCGGCAAGCGCATAGCCCATCGCGTCGATGTCGACGCTTTCCAGCACCCCGCGCTGGAACGCGGTGATGCGTTCGAGCTGGCCCTGCCGCTGCTCGGCCAGCCGCTGCTGCACGCGCGCCTGGCCCAGCGACGACAGCGACACGGCGATGCCGACGGTGAGCGTTGCGACGATCGCGGTGCCGGCCATGATCGGCCAGCGGTTGCGCTGGACGAAACGGCGGGCGCGATAGCCCATGCGGCTGCGCCGCGCCTCGACCGGCCGCTTGGCCATGAACCGCCGCACGTCGGCGGCCAGCGCCGCCACCGTGGTGTAACGCTCGCCCGCCACCGGCCGCATCGACTTGAGCACAACTGCGTCGATATCGGCCGGGATCCGCTCCATCCCACCGCCGCCTGCCGGCTGTCGGCTTGGCGGGACCACCTCGCCTGCCACGATCGCGCGGGTGACGTCGAACGAAGAGACGTGGTGGGCGAACGGCTGCCGCCCGCAGACCAGCTGGTACAGCACCACGCCCAGCGAATAGATGTCCGTCGCCACCGACAGCGGCGTCTGCTTGATCTGCTCGGGGCTGGCGTAGGCGATCGTCAGCGCCTGCTGGCCGAACTCGGTGGCGTCGGCCGGCGCGCCATCGGCCGCCTCGAGCAGGCGTGCAATACCGAAATCCAGCAGCTTGGTGTGGCCTTGCGCGGTCACCAGGATGTTGCCCGGCTTGAGGTCGCGATGGATCACCAGGTGGCTGTGCGCGAACTCGACCGCCGCGCAGACCTGCAGGAACAACTCCAGGCGCCGGCGCAGGTCCGGCGAATGCTCGCGGCACCAGGCGTCGATGTGCTCACCCTCGACGTACTCGATCGCCAGGAAAGGCTGCCCGTCCGACAGCAGCCCACCGTCGACCAGGCGCGCGATGCCCGGATGCTCCAGGCGCGCGAGCAGCGCGCGTTCGCGCTGGAAGCGCTCCAGCGCCACCCTGCTGTCGCCGCTCGCCCGCCGCAGCAGTTTCAGCGCCACCCGCTGCACGAAACCGTCCTGCTGTCGCTCTGCGAGATAGACCACGCCCATCCCGCCATGGCCGATCCGCCGCAGCACGCGATAGTCGCGCGCGGCATCGGCACAGAGTTGCTCGCCCGCCAGCTCGGGCGGCTCCGCCATCTCCCAGCGCAGTGCATGCAGTGTCGTTTCCGAGGCCGCGGCCTTGCGCATCCACGCGATCTCGGCCAGCAGCGCCCCATCCCCCGCGCATTCGCGCGCGACGAAATCCGCACGCTCTTCCGTCGGAAGTTCGTCGGCCATTTCCACAATGCTTTTGGCCCGCAGATAGCAGGTATGCCGGGCGTTCATGTCACTTTCCCCTGCGTCCCTGTCCCCGCCCAGGCGAAGACATCGAAAGCCACGCCCCACCGCCCCTGTCGATCCTGGCCGGCCACGTACCGGGCACCCCGGCCGCCAGTCCCGTGTCGCGAACGGGCACCGCGGCGGATCCCAATCATATGCGCATGCAGCTGCGGTTGCGCTGCCAACCGGTGACGCTGGTCGGCGGATCGGCCACTCCCGTCACCATGCGGCGGCGCATGTAGTGGTGCCCGTTGCGGGATTGCTGGATCGACACAGGCGCCGCTCCGGATGCGCTGCTCGCATCCGCACCACCCATCCACACCAGATCCGCTCGAGGGAACGGACCTGCTCACCGCTCTGCTTGTGCTCGCGGAACTGCGCCCATCAACATGCGGGCGCGCCCGCAGCGGCGGTCGCCGCGGGCCCGGACCAAAAGTCCGGAGTCTGCCGCCGTCCGCAACCGGCGCGCGCGCGGATCAGGCCGTCAACAGGAAAGGTTCGAGCACGGTCGCGACGTCCGTCAGGTCGACTGATGCCACGACATTCAGTTCGTAGATCGTCTTGCACTTTCCTTCGTCGGCGAAGTCGATCATCACGATGTTGGGCATGAAGGCCTTCAGCACGGGACCGTTCGAATGGACCCGGCCGTTCATCGCGGAGCTCATCCGCTCCTGGATCGACTCGTAGAGTCCGTTCGTCCACATCTTCTTCAGCGATTCCCGCTTGACCTTGGTCCACATCGTGTCGTTGCGCTGGCGGATGCTCTCGAACACGCCGGTCGTGGTCCAGTACATCATCCCCATGACCTCGGGGCCGCAGCCGATGCCCTTGCGCATCAGGCTGCTCTGCTTTTTCACGTTCTGCGAGATCTTGGAGAACGGCTTCAGGATGCTGGTTCCCCCCTTGCCGAAGTACTGCAGTCCATCGAAGTCCTGGTCGAACCCACCGCCGCCCTTGAGGTTCTGGAAGACCAGGATCCCGTGCCTCACGGGGTTGTCCAGACCTGTCGCCGCCTGCCCTGCCTTCGAGAACAGCACAACGACCTTGCCGCGCAGTTCGCGCAAGGTCCTGAGGTTCACATTGCCCCGCGTGCGGAAGATCGTGTCTCCCAGAAGATCGACGCAGGCCTCGGCGATCGCTCCCCAGTTGTCGCACTTGTCGAACTTGAGGATCAGGAACTCGGTGTCGTTCTCCTTCACGAACTTGGCGGCATCCGTCAGGATCTTGCTCAGCGTGAGCCCATAAGTGCCGCCGCTCATGGATTTGACGCTCAGGTCGGTGCGGTTGCCGGTGCGGAGATCGAGCCCCGTCTGCACCTTCTTGCTGCCGGTGCCATGGTAGGCCCGCAGCGCGAGCACCTTGTCGGACTCACCCTTCTTGAGGATGGAGCCCGTAATCCGGATGTCGAACAGCCGCACGCCCGCGCTGGCCTGGCCATGGATGTCCAGGTCCTGCGTCTTCGCATTCCCGCCGCCCTGCGTGATCGCCGCGTCGTGACTCCCAGCGAACACGATCTCGTTGAGCTTCTTGTTCCCGCCAAGCTGGTAGTAGCTGATCATTCGTGGATCTCGTATAGGAAGCGCTGGCTCATCGACTGCTGGACCCACGCGTCTGAGGCGTGCCGCCCAGCGCTCGGCAAGGTCGAATACGTAGTCAAAACCTGGGGCGCAGTCCGAAACGGCCACCTGGAAACGCAGCGCCGGGCCCGGGCACTTCCAACATCCAGCTGCGCACTCCCGACCCGCCCCTTAAGTAAACCTGACCCCGTTACCACCCCGTTACCAACAATCGCACTCCGGCACCGTCACTGGTCAAACAGCCAGCCCACGTCCATCGCCTCATCCGTCGGCGAGGCATCTGGGTAGGAAAATGGCTTGTAGGCGACCCTGTAGTTCTTGGCCATGTCCATGACCTCGTGAAATCGGTGAACGCCTGAAAAACTGGTGAAATAGTCCTGGTTCCAGAAGGCAAAGATACCCCACGCCATCGCCGTTGTTTCGTCAACTGTACCGCCTGCCCAAGAAGACATCTGCATCAACCTTCCCGTTGTGTAGGACGGACCGCAGGACAGCGGCATTTTCTTCTTTCGGGCGGACGAAATGACACCACTTTCTTCGAGCAGCGTGCCGTCGTCGCCACGCCGGAAGCCGAGCGTGGGGCCGAGATTGTTTTGCTGAACGTTGTAATATGTGTGTCCGCCGACATGATTTGGCACCAGGATGCTGCACATGTCCTTGCCCCCCGGGACCACGGTGGCAGCCAAGGGCCCGTGATCCTTGAGCACGTCCATGATGTCGTGCAGAACGGCCACCTTCAGGGTGACGTTGCCATCCGCAGTAGGATTGGCGAGCAGGGTTTCAAAGTTGTAGCTCTTGTATCCGATGGACCAGTAAGCGCCCCGATGCCAGGCCAGATTCGGGCACGGCGACCGCCAGCCGACGGGATTGGCGACTTTCTGGTGGATCTTCTTGATCAATCCGCACAGGTCGCGGTCAATGGAACCATTGGATTTGGCGTCAAGCGCGAGGTCACGCTCCTTGAGGAGGTTGGGCCTCGACTTCGCCTCGCCCACCACCGCCTTGGCGACGCCAAGATAACTGGTGTACGTCTTTGATTCGCACGCCTGACCCGATAAGAGCCGGATAAGAAAATAGTCGCTCGATGCCACCCAATCCTGCAGCACCTGGCGAATGATTTCACTGTGTTTGATCCATTTAGCATGCCACTTTACGGCCATGACGGACGTTTCTGCATTGACAATATTCGTGGAGGCCGCCAGGCCGTCGCCAATATCCTTGTAGGCCTCGTCGGCCGTCTGGTACACCTTCTCTGTGGCAGCCACATTTCCTATGCGAAGCTTCAACATTCCTGAATCTCCTCACCAAAAATAGCCGCAGGTGCAGCAACGTCCGCGGCATCTCACCCGAGTTCAAAAACTAGCGGGGTCAGGTTTACTTCTCGCACACCTCAGCCAAACGCGTACGAGAACCCGCCATCCTTCACGCCCACCTGCACACCGGTCACCGCCATGGCCCCGATCATGCGGTTGAGGAATTCGCGCGAGACGTCCGGAAGCATTGTGTTGGTCAGGATCGCGTCGATCATGCGGCCGCCCGATTCGCTCTCGGTGCAGCGCGAGACCACCAGCTTCACCACCTCGTCGTCGTAGTCGAAGGGGATGCGGTAGCGCGCCTCGACGCGCTTCTTGATGCGGTTGAGCTGCAGGCGCACGATCTGGCCGAGCATCTCGTCGCTGAGCGGGTAGTAGGGAATGGTGACGAGCCGTCCCAGCAGCGCCGGGGGGAAGATCTTCAGCAGCGGATCGCGCAGGGCCTTGGCCATCCCCTCGGGTTCGGGCATGAGTTCGGGGTCGGCGCAAAGGCTGCCGATCAGGTCGGTGCCCGCGTTGGTGGTCAGCAGGATCAGGGTGTTGCGGAAGTCGATCTTGCGGCCCTCGCCGTCCTCCATCCAGCCCTTGTCGAAGACCTGGAAAAACAGTTCGTGCACGTCGCTGTGGGCCTTTTCGACCTCGTCCAGCAGCACGACGGAGTACGGCCGGCGGCGCACGGCTTCGGTCAGCACGCCGCCTTCGCCGTAGCCGACGTAGCCGGGCGGCGCGCCCTTGAGCGAGGAGACGGTATGCGCTTCCTGGTACTCGCTCATGTTGATGGTGATCAGGTTCTGCTCGCCGCCGTACAGGGCCTCGGCCAGGGCCAGTGCGGTTTCGGTCTTGCCCACGCCCGAGGTGCCGGCGAGCATGAACACGCCGATCGGTTTGGAGGGGTTGTCGATGCCGGCGCGACTGGTCTGGATGCGCCTGGCGATCATCTCCATGGCGTGGTCCTGGCCGATCACGCGAAGGCCGAGCAGTTCGGGCAGGCGCAGCACGGTCTCGATCTCGTTGCGCGCCATGCGCCCGACCGGAATGCCGGTCCAGTCGGCGACCACCGAGGCGACCGCCTGGTAGTCGACGGTGGGCAGGATCAGCGGCGATTCGCCCTGCAGTTCGGCCAGCTCCGCCTGCACGATGCGCAGCCGCGCCAGCAGCGCGTCGCGGTCGTCGCCTTCCACGGCGGCGGGCACGTCGGCCGCGTCAGCCACCGCGTCGGCTTCGGCTTCGGCCGCGGCCTCCAGCGGGCTGCCGGTGCCTTCCACCGGCGCCAGGCCTTCGCGCAGCTTGCCGCGCAGCAGCAGCAGTTCGTCGACCAGGGTTCGCTCCGATTCCCAGCGCTGCTCCAGGCCGTCGCGGCGCGCGCACTCGGATACCAGTGCGGCGCGGCACTCTGCCTCGCGCTCGACCACGGGAATGCCGATCGCCTGTTCGCGGGCGATGATCGCCAGTTCGATTTCCAGCGATTCGATCCGGCGGCGGCTGTCGTCGACCTCGGCCGGGGTGGCGTGCAGGCTGACCGCCACGCGCGCGCAGGCGGTGTCGAGCAGGCTCACCGACTTGTCGGGCAGCTGGCGCGCGGGGATGTAGCGGTGGCTGAGCTTGACCGCGGCCTCCAGCGCCTCGTCCAGGATCTGCACCTTGTGGTGCCTCTCCATGGTGCTGGCCACGCCGCGCATCATCAGCACGCCCTTGATCTCGTCGGGCTCTTCCACCTGAACGGTCTGGAACCGGCGGGTCAGCGCGGGGTCCTTCTCGATGTGCTTCTTGTACTCGGCCCAGGTGGTGGCGCCGATGGTGCGCAGCACGCCGCGCGCGAGCGCGGGCTTGAGCAGGTTGGCGGCATCGCCGGTGCCGGCCGCGCCGCCGGCGCCGACCAGGGTGTGGGTCTCGTCGACGAACAGGATGATCGGCGTGGGGCTGGCCTGGACTTCGTCGATCACCGCGCGCAGGCGCTGCTCGAACTCGCCCTTCATGCTGGCGCCGGCCTGCAGCAGGCCGACATCGAGCGCGCGCAGTTCGACATCGCGCAGCGCCGGCGGCACGTCGCCGCGCACGATGCGCTGGGCGAAGCCTTCGACCACCGCGGTCTTGCCCACCCCGGCCTCGCCGACCAGGATCGGGTTGTTCTGGCGCCGGCGCATCAGGATGTCGACCACCTGGCGGATCTCGTCGTCGCGGCCGATGATCGGGTCGAGCGTGCCTTCGCGCGCCTGCGCGGTGAGGTCGGTGGTGAACTTCTTCAGCGCCTCCTGCTTGCCCATCGCCGCCGGCGCGATCGCGCCGCTGGCCTCGCCCGGCGCGGCGCCGCCGAGGTCGAAGCCGTCGCTGGCGCGCATGCCGTTCTCGGGCGAGTCGCCGACGATCGCGTCGAAACCGTCGGTCAGCGCTTCGGGCTTGAGCTTGGCGAACTCAGGCGAGATCGCCTGCAGCGCGTTGCGCAGCTGCGAGGTGCGCAGTGCGCCGACCACCAGATAGCCGCTGCGCACCTGGGCCTCGCCGAACATGAGGGTCGCGAACACCCAGGCGCGCTCGACCGCCTCCTCGATGGCCGAGGACAGATCGGAGATCGCAGTCGCGCCGCGCGGCAGGCGGTCCAGCGCGGCGGTGACGTCGCGCGCGAGCTTCGAGGGATCGAGCGCGAAATGGCGCACGATGCGGTGCAGGTCGGAGTCTTCCAGCTGCAGCAACTGGTGCAGCCAGTGCACCAGCTCCACGTAGGGATTGCCGCGCAGCTTGCAGAACACCGTGGCGCTTTCGATCGCGCGGTAGGTGGTGGGGTTGAGCTTGCCGAACAGGGCGTTGCGGGTGATTTCCGCCATGGCTGTATCTCCTCAGTGTCGTGTCTTTGCGCGCGCGGCGGGCCGCACGACGACGTCGCGGGCGTCGTCCAGGTCCCAGCTGCGGCGGCCGAGCCAGGTGTCGAGGCCGAGCCGGCCGGCCTGCCCCAGCCGCGAGGTCGGCACGTCGCCGGCGCGCAGCACCAGCTGTACGTCCCAGGCCTGTTCGTCGCCGATGTAGGCGCGCACCAGCGCCGCGAGTTCGTCCAGCGTGCGACCACCGGGCAGGAAGGCGCGGAAGGCGGCGCCGTCCAGCGGCCCGAGCCGCAGGCGGAAGCGATGCTGCGCGCCGCGCACGTGTGCGCCCAGGACGGCGGTCGCGCCCAGGGTGGACACCGCCGGCGCGCCGCCCAGCCGCAGCCAGGCCTCGTCCGGCAGCGGCATCCATTCGCCAACGAATTCCTGCACGTCGACCGCCACCGCGAACGCCCGCCGCAGCAGGCAGCGCAGCCCTTCGGCGTTGCGCGCGTGCGAGAGCATCCGCCCGGCGTAATGGCGCGCGCCGGTGGACACCACCGCGTCGCCGGTGCACGGCCCCATGCCGATCAGCGCGCCGACATGGAAGCGAAAGCGGTCCTCTTCCGGACGGTCGCCCTGCACCACCGGCTGCGCATCGGCCCAGGCGCGGTAGAACAGCGCCAGAATGCGATGGTGGAACACGTCGGCGAAGGCGCGCAGGGTGTGGTCGCGTGCGTTCTGCGCGCGCTCGATCGCGTACTCGGTCAGGTGCAGCGGCAGCGGCCCGTTGGGGCCGAACAGTCCGAGCACGTGCGTGTCGAGCGTGGCCGGACCCGCGCCGCTGGCGGGTGCATAGGCGGCGATATCGCCGGGCGCGAACGCCAGCGAAGGCGGCTGCCGCAGGCGCACCGCATCCTCGGAAGGTTTCGTGGACCGGCCCAGCCGCGGGCGCTCGCGATGCACGCGCTCGAGCAGGCGCAGCGCGGCGAACAGCTCGAAGCCGTGCGGGCGCGCGCGCAGCGCGGCATCGTCCGCGGCCGGCGCGGGCGTCGCCAGCGCGACCGGCGTCAGGCGACCTGTCGCGTGCCCAGCCGCGCCGGCCATCGCGCCACCTCGTTGCGTTCCAGGGTGCGCAGCACGGTCTCGGTGAATGCGTTCACCGAGGCGTAGCGCGCGAAGAAGTGCTGCAGCACCGCGCCGATCAGGTAGGCGCCGGTCCCCTCGAAGGCGCTGTCGTCGCAGGTCAGCGCGATCTCCAGGCCGCGACCGAAGGTGATCGGCCCCGGCACCGGCAGGCGGCGCACGATCTGCGCCGAGGACACCGATTTGACACCCTCGATCTGGCGCAGCGCGGCAGCGTCGTTGTGGTCGCAGTACAGCGACAGCATTTCGCGCAGCGCAGCGGCGCCCTGGGCAGGATCGCCTTCGAACAGCGACAGGTAGTCGAACTGCAGGTGGCTCAGCAGCCGCCACGCGGTTTCGCCGCCGGCGACCGCCGGCCGCGGGCGCGTCGGGCCGGCCACGCAGCGGACCTGCTGCACCGGCAGGCCGGCATCGACATGGAAGTCGGTCTTCGACTTGCCCACCGGCATGTGCAGCGGCAGGTCGCGGTTGCTGCACGACAGGCGCATGCCCAGCTGCCGCAGCGGCGTGGCCAGCGGCCGCTCGCCTGCGTCGACCAGGGCGATGAACACCTCGCTGCCGACGTAGCTCGAGCGCGCGCCGCGCCGGCGCTGGCGGCCCGAGAGCAGGCGCGGCTCGCGGCGCAGGGTGTAGTAGGCGCCGTGGCGCTCGTGCCAGGTGCGCGCGTCGCCGCCGTAGAAGGGCTGGAAGCGCAGCTCCGGTTCCTGGCGGTCGCCGAAGCCTTCCACGCGCTCCAGGCCAACCACCTCGAAGTCCATCGGCCGCACGCGATCGGGCACCACGTGGTATTCCACCTGCTCCTGGCGCAGGTGGATGCGGTCGCCCGCGCGCGGGAACAGATTGATCGCCGGGGTGCAGAACAGGCGGAAGTTGCCGGCGCCAACGCCGCGCGCCGCGGCGCCGAGGCTGCGCCGCAGCAGCACCACGATCTCGAACGACTGGCCGCGCAGGCGCTGCAGCGCCTCGCGCAGGCCGGTGAACTCGGCGAACAGGAACCGCTCCGGACAGGCGAAGTATTCCTGCAGCAGCCGATAGCCGCTGAACGAGCGGCCATCGACCGGCAGCAGCGCATCCTCGTCGTCGAAGCCGCGCGCGCGGATCGCATCGCCACGGCGGAACACGGACACCTGCCCATGCGCGCCCTCACCGCGTACCAGGAAGCCTTCGGCCTCCGACAGCAACTGCTCGTAAAGCCGCTTGGGCAGCTCGTCGGCACCGGCCAGGAACACCGGCAGCGCGTCGAGCGCAAGCGTGCCGGCGTCGATGCCGCCGGTGGTGCGGAACGCCAGCCGCAGGCCGGCGCGCACCCGCCCTCCGGGCGGCGGTTCGACCCCGGCGGCGGCCAGCGCCGCGGGCGTGTCGAGGTAGCTCGCATCGGCCAGTTCCAGCGGCCACAGCGTCAGCGCGTGCGCGGTGCGGAACTCGCAGGCGGTGCGCTCGTCGACGCCGGGGAGGCCGCGCAGCGGCGTCTGCCGCGGCACCGGGTGCCCACCCGCCAGCTCGGCCGCCGCCGGGTCCGGGTGGAACTGCACCACCGCCATCGACGGGACCGGCCGCAGGTAGTGCGGGTAGAGCATCTCCAGCAGGTGCTGGGTGAACACCGGGTATTGCGCATCGAGCTTGAGCTGCACGCGCGCGGTGAGGAAGGCGAAGCCCTCGAGCAGGCGCTCGACGTAGGGATCGGCGCACTCGAAGCCGTCCAGGCCGAGGCGGCCGGCGATCTTCGGGTACTCACGCGAGAACTCGGCGCCCATCTCGCGCACGAACTGCAGCTCGCGGTTGTAGTGCGGGATCAGGCGCGGGTCCATGGCTCAGCCCCAGGCCTCGGCCAGGTCCATGCGCCCGGTTTCCAGGTCGACCTCGGTCTTCAGGTACAGGTTGAGCGGCAGCGGCTGCGCCCACATCTCAGACTCGATCTCGAACACCAGCGAGCGCCGGTCCATGCGCACCGCGTCGCGGTGCACGCGGACCTGCAGCGTGTCGGCGATCAGCCGTGGTTCGAAGGCCAGGATCGTCTCGCG
Source organism: Luteimonas sp. A611 (assembly GCF_054072715.1). Lineage (NCBI taxonomy): Bacteria > Pseudomonadati > Pseudomonadota > Gammaproteobacteria > Lysobacterales > Lysobacteraceae > Luteimonas > Luteimonas sp. A611. Next base: position 60,780 of record NZ_JBSVRP010000005.1, on the reverse strand, counting down.
CAGGCGACGCTCGACGCGCGCCAGGTCCAGGCCGCTGGCGGCGACGCCGGCGAGGTCGGGAATCCCGTAGTTCAGCACCGATGTCGCGACGTGCGGCGCATCGTCGAGCGGCCGTGTCGCTTCGGCGTGGGTGCAGTTGAGCAGCCACGACAGGTCGCGGATCACGCATTCGCGCAGGCGCTGCGCGCTGATCACGCGCGCGTCGCGACCCTCCTCTCGGCGCGCCGGCTCATCGTCGGTGAGGCGGTCGAGCAGCGAGGGCTGCAGCCGCTCCTGGGCGGTGAGCTCGGCCATCGCCGTCGTCAGCCGTCGTCGCAGTCGAACTCGATCGAGCGCAACTCGAGCAGCGGGTGTTCCCCGCCCTCGCTCGCCAGCATCCGCTGGCCGTGCCCGATCCAGGTGTCCTCGCCCAGCTTCGACCAGTCGCTGGCGCGGCCCAGGCGCAGCGCCACGTCGCTGTGGCTCTCGCTGTGCGGATAGCGCACCGGCACGTAGCCGTGCGCTTCGCCGCCGTTGCGCCAGGTCACCAGCACCGGCGCCCACAGCGTGTCGGACAGGCTGGCCGGCGGCTCGAACTGCAGCGCGGCGATGCGCTCGAACGGCGCCCAGCCATAGCCGCCCTGCAGCACCAGCTCCAGGCACGGCCCGAAGCGGGTGTCGGCATCGGCGATCCACGCGAACGCAACGCCGTCGATGCGGCCCGGCGTTGCTGGCGCCGCATCGAAGGCTTGCACGCGCAGTTCAGCGGCCGCCGCATGCGCACCACGCGCATCCTGGCGCACCGCCTCGAGTAGCGGCGGCAGCCAGGGCGCCGGTTCGCCGATCACCACCGGCAGCCGCTCGCCGGCGAACACCGCCAGGCGCACGTCCTCCGCGTCCAGCAGCGCCGCCCATGCGGCGCCCGGCATCGCGTTGGCCGCATCCAGCCGCACCGCCGCCTCGAGCTGCGTGCGCGCCCGCGCCCACTGCCCGCAGACCGCGAGCAGCTGGAACAGGAACACGCGCGCCGCCGCATCCGCCGGCGCCGCGCGCACCTGCGCGGTCAGGGCCTGCAGCGCCTCGTCCGGGCGTCCCTCGCGCAGCAGCGCCTCGGCCGGCGAGGGCTGCGCGCGGAAGCTGGTCTGCACGGTGGTGGACATCGCGATCGGTCAGGCCGCGGCCGTGGCCTGGATGTCGTAGGTGAATTCCTTGGCCGCGCCGTCCTTCGAACCATCCGGCTTCTGCGGCTGGAACCCGTACTTGAACTTGCCGAAGTGCAGGGTGACGTTCTCGGTGAGGCGATCCTCGCCGCCGGAGCCACCGGTCGAGACCGAGGTCACCATGACGCCGTTGCTCAGGTGCAGCTCGACGTAGTCGGTCTGCTCGCCGGTGGCGTTGGTGACGTACAGCCAGGCTTCCTCGATCCGCGCGCCGGTCGACGCTGCCTGCAGCAGCGCGTGCGAGGACGAGTCGACGAACTTGGTCAACGAGATGTCCTGCACGTGCGCCTTGCCGCCCGCGCCGGTGCTGGCCGAATGCAGGTCGGCGGTATTGGACAGGCCCCAGGACCAGGCCAGGATCGGTACCTCGCCCTTGTGCTTGCCGTGGTCGGACGCGCCCTCGATCGAAACCTTGCCCTTGCCGAACTTGATGTGCATGTCGAACGCCATGGCGATGCTCCCTTCTGTGTGTCGCGGGCGTCGCCCGCATCGTGGTGTGGTGGGGGGGGGGACGCGGGGGGACGTGCAGGGAAGAGGGGGCGGGTTTTCCGGGCGCAGCTTTTGGCGNGTGTGTCGCGGGCTTCGCCCGCATCGTGGTGTGGTGCGCGCGGCGCATCGGCGCCGCGCGCGGGACGGCGTGCGCGGTCTGTCAGGCCGCGGCTTCGGACGGCAGGCGCGAGACCAGCCGCAGGGAGACGGTCAAGCCCTCCAGCTGGTAGTGCGGCTTGAGGTAGAACTTCGAGCTGTAGTAGCCCGGCGCGCCCTCGACTTCCTCGACCACCACCTCGGCCGCCGCAAGCGGCTTGCGCGCCTTGGCCTCCTCGCTGGAGTTGGCCGGGTCGCCGTCGACGTAGTTGAGGATCCAGTTCTGCAGCCAGCTCTGGATCTGGTCGCGACTGCTGAACGAACCGATCTTGTCGCGCACGATGCACTTGAGGTAGTGCGCGAACCGGCAGCAGGCGAACATGTACGGCAGCCGCGCCGCCAGCGCCGCGTTGGCGGTGGCGTCGGGGTCGTCGAACTCCTCGGGCCGGTTCAGCGACTGCGCGCTGATGAAGGCCGCCATGTCCGAGTTCTTGCGGTGGACCAGCGGCATCAGCCCCATCCGGTCGAGCTCGGCCGAACGGCGGTCGGTGATCGCGATCTCGGTCGGGCACTTCATGTCCACGCCGCCGTCGTCGGTCGGGAAGGTGTGCGTGGGCAGGTTCTGCACCGCGCCGCCCGACTCCACGCCACGGATCCGCGAGCACCAGCCGTATTCCTTGAACGAGCGATTGACGTTGACCGCCATCGCGTACGCGGCGTTCTGCCAGGTGTACTTGCTCGAATCGGCGCCAGCGGTGTCCTCCTCGAAGTCGAACTCCTCGACCGGGTCGGTCTTGGCGCCATACGGCAGGCGCGCCAGCGTGCGCGGCATCGCCAGCGCGAGGTAGCGCGAATCGTCCGATTCGCGCAGCGAACGCCAAGCGGCGTAATCGGGCGTGGTGAAGATCTTGGCCAGGTCACGCGGGTTGGACAGCTCGTTCCAGCCCTCCATGCCCATCAGGGTCGGCGCGGCGGCGGAGATGAACGGTGCGTGCGAGGCCGCCGAGACCTGCGCGATACCGCGCAGCAGCTCCACGTCCGGCGGACTGTGGTCGAACTGGTAGTCGCCCACCAGGCAGCCATAGGGCTCGCCGCCGAGCTGGCCGTACTCTTCCTCGTAGATCTTCTTGAACACCGGGCTCTGGTCCCAGGCGGTGCCCTTGTAGCGCTTGAGCACCTTGCCCAGGTCCTTCTTGGAGATGTTCAGCACGCGCAGCTTGAGCTGGGTGTCGGTCTCGGTGTTGTTGACCAGGTAGTGCAGGCCGCGCCAGGCGCTCTCCAGCTGCTGGAACTCGGCGCTGTGCATCACCAGGTTGAGCTGTTCGCTGAGCTTGCGGTCGATCTCGGCGATGTAGGCCTTGATCGTCTGCGAGACGTCGTCGGACACCACGTCGCCGCGGCCGAGCACCTGCTCGGCGAGCGTGCGCACGGCGGTTTCGACTTCTTCCTTGGCGCGCTCGCTCTTGGGCTTGAATTCCTTGCTCAGCAGCGAGGCGAAGTCGCCCGCATCGAGGCTCTTGGCTTCGGCGGTTGCGCCGGTTTCGGCAAGCTGTTCGGTGGCCATGTCGATTACTCCCCGTTGTCGCCGTCGGCGGGCTTGGCTGCGGACGTCAGCGCCTGCAGCAGCGCCGGATCGCGGATCGCCTGCGCGATCAGGTTCTCGGCGCCGGCCTTGCCGTCCATGTAGGTGTCGAGGTTGGCCAGCTGGGTGCGCGCCTCGAGCAGCTTGGCCAGCGGCTCGACCTTGCGCGCGACTGCGGCCGGCGAAAAGTCGTCCATGCTCTCGAAGGTCATGTCGACCGCAATCTCGCCCTCGCCGGTCAGCGTGTTGGGCACCTTGGCCACGACCCGCGGCTTCATCGACTGCAGGCGGCTGTCGAAGTTGTCGACGTCGATCTCCAGCGCCTTGCGCTCCTCCACTGGCGGCAGGTCCGCGGCATTGGCGCCGGACAGATCCGACAGCACGCCCATCACGAACGGGATCTGCACCTTCTTCTGCGCGCCGTAGACCTCGACGTCGTACTCGATCTGGACGCGCGGTGCCCGGTTCCGCGCGATGAACTTCTGGCTGTTTGCCATGGCTGTGGCCTCCGTCGGCGATGTTGGTGCAGGCCCCGCCCGGCCGCGCCTGTCACCGGCACGGCAGGCCGCCTTGCGGCAGGCCCGGGATACGCATCTGTCCGTCGCCGTCGCCACCCTGGTGGCAACCGGCCGACGGGCCCCGCTTGGCAACGATCCGCCCCATCCGATTCGTGTCGCGTCGGTGTGTGCCGGCTCCCTGCCCCGCGTACGGCCGGCCTGATGCAGGCCCGGCCAGCGCATCGACTTTAGGAACGCGCCTTCGGGCAAACCCGACATTTCGTCTCAGGCGCGCGCCGTGCGGGCCGGCCGGATGCCGGTGAAGGGTTTTGCCGCCCTTTTGCGCAATGGACAGGTAACGGGCACACGACCGCCCGCCCTGGAGACCTTGCGCAATGCACATGGACCGCCCCAACGACGCCGCCAGCGGGGGTACCGGCCAGCCCTTGCCGGCTGCAGCCATGCCGCCTGGCCTTGCCCGGCCCGCCGCACCGCCGGGGCCAGCGGCGCATCCGCGACTGCCGCGGATCCTGCGCTGCATCGAGGAGGAACTGTGCGACCCGGCGCTGGGCGGCGATGCCCTGCAGCGCCGATTCTTCGTCTCGCGGCCCACGCTGTACCGCATGTTCCGCCCGCTTGGCGGCGTCGCGCGCTACATCCGGGAACGGCGGCTGCTGCTCGCGCACAGGCGCCTGCGCGAGGAGCCGGACTGCACGATCACGTTCCTGCTGTACGACCTGGGGTTCGAATCGGAGCGCCAGTTCCAGCGCGCCTTCCAGGGCCGTTTCGGCATGTCGCCGGCGCGCTGGCGCAACGCCTGCCGCGCGCAGGTGCGTGCACGGGGCCAGACACCGTCGCGCCGCCGCACCGGGACCTGACTGGCGGCCGATGGCCCGCTCTAGGGAAGGTCTGAACAACTCACCTGTTCCGCGCGACAATAGCGCGACCTGATGCGGATGACGATCAATGCAGCTGACGTTCGGTGATGCCGAAGGCCTGCGCAAGCGCAAGCGGACGCGCCGGAGATCTTTCTGGCGGAGGTGGACCAGGTCGTCCCGTGGAAGGCGCTGCTAGCGCTGATCGAACCGCACTATCCGAAGATGGGCCGCCCTCGCCGGCAGCCGTATCCGCTGGCGACGATGCTGCGCGTCCACTTCCTGCAGCAGTGGTACGCCCTGAGCGATCCGGGCATGGAAGAGGCGTTGTCCGAGATCCCGACGCTGCGGCGCTTCGCGCAGCTGAGCGGCCTGGATGCGATTCCCGACGAGACGACGATCCTCAACTTTCGCCGGTTGCTGGAGACGCATGGCTTGGCCGCGAAGATCTTCGAACGGGTCAACGCGCATCTCTCGCGCAAGGGTCAGAGCCTGCGTGCGGGCACGATCGTGGACGCGACGATCATTGCGGCGCCGAGCTCGACGAAGAACGCCGACGGCCAGCGTGATCCGGAGATGCACCAGACGAAGAAGTCCAACCAGTAGCACTTCGGGATGAAGTCGCACATCGGCGTGGATGAGGAGTCCGGCCTGGTGCACCACGGGGAATGCACGGCAGCGAACGTGGCCGACGTGACCCAGGTACACAAGCTGCTGCACGGCGAGGAAGAGAGGGTGTATTGGCGACAACGGCTATACCGGAGCGGACAAGCGTGAGGAACTGCAGGCGGTGAAGGCGGGTTTTCTGATCGCTGCGAAGCCATCGAAACTGCGGACGATCAAGAGCAAACGCGAGCGTCACTATGCAAAGCGTTGGGAGCGGCACAAGGCCAGCATCCGCTCGAAGGTGGAGCACCGTTCCGGGTGGTGAAGTGTCAGTTCCGCCTCGTCAAAGTGCGCTACCGCGGATTGGCGAAAAACACGTCACAGATGTTGCCGCTGTTCGCGCTGTCAGGTCAGGCCGCCAACGCATACGCCTCAGCTGGTGTCTTCATACCCCGCCCCCAGCGCTGAGCCGCGCGTCGCGCCACTACTTCGATTCCCGCTGCTCGTGTCGCAGCCGCGGTCCACGATCGCTTCCGCCGGCCGGCGCCCGGGATGGACACAGCCAGTTCACTCCCCGCGTCGCGGCCGGTCAAGTGCGCATTTCGCGGCGGCTGGTGCGTGCGCGCCGGCGGGGGCGAGCGACCTTGGCCCGGGGTGGCGGGCCTACGCCACACCCACGCCGCCGTCGACGTCGAGTACCGCGCCGGTGCACATCGCAGCCTCGAACGAGGCGAGGAAGCGCACGGCGCTTGCGATGTCGCCGGGCTGGACCCAGGTGCCCAGGGGAAAGTCGGCGTCCTGGCGCCGGGAGGTCCGGGTCAGCTCCGTCCGCGTCGGTCCGGGACACACCGCATTGGCGCGGATCCGGTACTTCGCCCATTCGTGGGCGGTCTGGCGCGTCAACGATAGAAGCCCGGCCTTGCTGGCCGCGTACGCTGCGCCCCCGAGCGGCGAGATCGAATGCGCCGCGATGGAGGCGACGTTGACGATGGAGCCTCCGCCGCGGCGGCGCATGGCGTCGAGCACGCCGCGGGTCGCGACGTAGGCCGAGGTGAGGTTCAGGGTCAGCGTGTCTTGCCAGTCCGCGAGGGTCATCTGTTCCAGCGTGCGCCGCGCCCCGCCGCCCACGTTGTTGACCAGGATGTCGACGCCGGGCTCTTGTGCGTCGATCCGCCTGAACACGCTGGCGAGCGCTTGCGGATCGGTGGCGTCAGCCGCATGGGCGACACCATCCACCTCGCTGGCGAGCCGGGCGGCACACTTGATGTCGACATCGACGATCACCACGCGCGCGCCCTCTCGGGCGAGCTCGCGCACGATAGCCTCACCGATGCCCTTCGCACCGCCGGTCACGACGGCCACTTTGTCGGCCAGAGTGGCGCTGCCGGATGTCTGCACTTGTGCTCAGCCGTGGCCGACGCCGCGTTCCGGCACCGCTTGCGTCCTGTCGAACGTGCCTGCAAGCGCGGCCCGTTCGATCAGCTCCAGCTGCACGGGTTCGGGCAACTGCGTGAAATAGGCGCTGCAACCGCCGATGCGGACGATCAGGTCGCGGTACTCTGCGGGCGTGGCGCGCGCCGCGGACAGCGTATCCGGATCGATCACGTTGAACTGGAGGTGCTTCCCGCCGCGTGCGAAGTGCTGGCGCACGGCGCCCGCGACTGCATCTCGCTTCTCCGGAGTGGAGAACGCATCGGGCTGCAGGAACAGCTCAAGCGACATCGACTGCCAGCGCTGCTGGTCGATCTTCTCGGCGCTGCGGAGCACCGCGCCCGGGCCATGCCGCTCGCGGCCGCTCATGGGCGTGAGCGACTCGGCCGCCAGGTTCTCCCCCGCGCGGCGCCCGTCCGGCGTCGCGCCGGTCAGGGCGCCGCCGGGCCAATTCGCCGTTCCGATCGTGATCGCCGCCGGGATGAACCGGCCGCCGTACACGGTCGTGAGCGAGGACACCTGGTCCGCCCAGAAGGCGTAGAGGTCGGCCGCGATCGCGTCGGCGTAGTCGTCGTCATTGCCGTACTTCGGGGCGGCCAGCGCGCGCTCGCGCAGCCCCGCGCCACCTTCGTTCTGCCAGTCGCTCTCCAGTGCTTCGTGGAACTGCGCGGCGCTCACGCCGCCGTCCTCGAACACGAGCTTCTTGATGGCCGCCAGCGAATCCACGACGTTGATCATGCCGATTGGATTGATGGCCGAGCCGTTCTCGAAGGGCAACGTCCGCCCGAGGATGTTCTTGTGTGACTGCAGGCCGCCCTCGGTGAGGGCCGTCTCGATCGTCTGCGGAAAGCTCTCGGCGTAGGCCTGCATCGTGACGTTGTTGAACTCGCCCTGCAGGGCGATGAAGTGCGAGAGCTGCGTCTTGAGGCCGGACACGAACTCCTCGTAGGAGTTGCACTGGGAGAGCGGCCGGGTCTCGGGCCCTACCTGCGCTCCGGTGCGCGGATCCTTGCCGCCGTGTATGGCGAACTCGAGTACGCGCGGCGCCGTGAACATCGGCCAAGCGATCGTCCGCGACTGCCCGGGGACGTTGACGCCGAGCGAGCCGGCGACGGCGTAGTTGCGGGCGTCCTCGAGCGACACGCCCTGCGATACCAGATACGGGATCGTCGATTCATCGCTGATCAGCGCCGGCACGCCGATGCCTGTCGCGATGAGGTCGAGCGCCTCGGCAAGCAACGCGTCCGGCGTGGCCGCGTGCACGCGCATCGTCACGGTCGGATGGGGGGTGGGGCACTCGCGCGCGGCGCGCAGCACGAGATGGGACAGTGGAGTGGTTGCGTCCTTCCCCTCGGGCGTCTGCCCGCCGATCACGCAGTTGTGCCACTTGGCAAGACCGCCGTACTTCGAGCGGTGCGTGCGCCCGGCCGTGATCACGATCTGCGAATCCTTGATGCGCAGCCACTGGATCAGCTCGAGCGCTTCTGACTCGGTGATGCGCCCGGCTTCGAGGTCGGCCTGATAGTACGGATGGAGATACTGGTCAAAGCGGCCGAACGACAGCACGCCGGACGGCAGCACCATGAGGATCATGAACCACAATGATTGCAACGCCTCGCGGAAGGTGCGCGCCGGGTTGGCCGGCACGTGGCGGCAGATGCGCGCGAGCTCGAGCAGCTCCTCGCGCCGCGCGGGGTCGCGCTCTGCCTGCGCGGTCTGCTCCGCCAAGTCCACGAACCGGGATGCATAGTGCTTCACCGCCTCGAGGGCGATCAGGATGGCGCGCAGCTGGTCGATCTTTGCCACTGCCTCGGCACTGAAGATCCGTGTCTGGGCGAGCTCGCGCCTGGCCTCCCCGATCAGCCCGTCCAGGCCGGACTGGATCACCTTTTCGAACTGGAACACACCGATGATCTGGCTGATCTCGTGGTGGATCCCCCATCCACAGCCGATCATGCCACCCGGGCCCCAGCCTTCCTCCTTGCTGCGGAACGGAGGGAGCACCACGCCGAGCTGCGCGTACGGCCACAGATGCTCCTCGTCGTAGAGCGAGGTCATGCGCGCCGTCATGCAGCGTGAGCGCCAGTAGCCGTTCATCTCGCGGATGCGCGGCCGGTCGGCATCGGCGACGGCGAAGCCACCTGCGCACAATGCGTCCAGTTCCTCGTCCGGCCAAGTGGCCCACAGGCAGCTGAGTTCCACCGCCGCGGGGCGGCTGGCGAGGTTGCCCAGCAGGAGATCATCCGCGTCGATGTGGATCGGGATCTCGTCGAGGACGCGCGCAAGCGCACGACCGCAGCGAACGACCTGCGGCTCGCCTTCGCTGGCGCGGAATGCTTCCGTCACCAGGACGCCCTTCGCGATGCTGACGTCGAAACGGCAGTCGCGCACGTTGTCCAATGATCTCATGAGCCGCTGTATTCTGGGTGTCACGCTGTCCGAAGCCTCGCTGCCGTTGCGCATGGGGATAATGAGCCAGCTATACTATTTCTTGCTGCGCAAGTGCCGATACACCGGCACGGTCATACTGGGTATGCACAACTCGAATATCGCGAAGCTTGAGCTGCGGGCCCTGTTCGCTCTGGAGGCACTGCTGCGTGACCGCAGTGTCAGCAAGGCGGCGCAGCGCATTGGGTTGAGCCAACCTGCGATGAGCCACATGCTCGCGCGCCTCAGGAAGACGTTCGGCGACGACCTGCTCGTGCGCGGTCGCGACGGGTTCGTGTTGACCGAGTATGGCCATAGGTTGCTGGCGCACGTCACCCACCTTGTGCCGCAGATCGAGGTGCTGGGGCGTGCAAACCAGTTCGTGCCGGGCGACAGTGATGCCACGTTCCGCCTGGCGTGCACCGACCACGCGGCCGTTGTGCTGCTCCCCCCCCTGCAGCGCCTGTTCGCCGAGGCCGCGCCGCGCGCCACCTTGAAGGTGCTGTCGGTGCACAGCCGCCGCCTGGACATGAACCATCTGGAGGCCACCCGGTTCGACCTGCTGGTCGGGTGGTTCCAGGCGCTCCCCGCGGACTGGCACCTCAGGAAGCTCTTCGAGGAGCGCCTGGTCGTGATCAGCGGCGCGGACAACAAGGCGATCGGCGATGAGTTGGACGTCGAGACGTTCCTCTCGCTCAAGCATGTCGTGCTTTCGCCGGACGAGCGTACCGCGCAGAACATGGCGGAGATGACGCTCGCCGCGCACGGGTTGCAACGCAATATCGGCGCCCTCGTGTCCAACTTCTCGGCGACCCCGTTCGTCGTGCTCGAGTCTCCCCTGATCGCGATGGTCCCTGCGGCACTCGCGTCGCGCTATGCCCAACTGCCGGGGCTGCGCATCCACGAGTCGCCACTCGAGTTCCCGCCCTTTGCGGTGTCGATGGCATGGCACCCGCGCGTGCACGACGAACCCGGGCACCGGTGGCTGCGGGCGATGATCTCCGAGGCGGCGCGGCAGGCAGTCGGGGACCGCCCTTGAGGGGATATTCGCGGCCCGCATAGTCGAAATCGATGCGCGAAATTGACTTGGCGTCCCCTGCTCCTATCTGATTGCCGAAACGGCGGCGATGCCCGTCGCACCGCCGACGTCCATCAGGAATCCTTCACAGCATGCCCAGTCAGAACTCTGCAGCTGCCGACAGTTCCAACGCAGCGATCGCAGAAGTGTCGGCGGCGCGGCGCTATTACCTGCTCGCGCTCTTGACGCTCCTCAACCTGCTGCTAGTCCTTGACAAGATCGTACTCAGCATCCTGATCGAGCCCATCCGTGCGGAGTTCGGCCTGTCGGATGGCCAGCTTGGCGCATTGATGGGGCTGGTCTACGCCATCTTCATGGGCGCGGCCGGCCTGCCGCTTGGCATGCTTGCGGACCGCATGAACCGTCGCAATCTCGCCGCCATCTGTGTTTCCGCCTGGTCGGCCATGACGCTCGCCTGCGCGGCGGCACAGAACATGTGGCACCTGCTTCTCGCCAGGATTGGCGTCGGGGTCGGCGAAGCCGGCGGGGGGCCCACTGCGCTATCGATGATCGCGGACAGCTTCGAGCCGCGCCGTCGCGCGACGGCGATGGCCGTGTTCGCGACGGGAACGCAACTGGCGGCGCTCATCAATCTCACGTTCGCGACCCAGATCGCGCACACCTACGGGTGGCGCATGACCCTCGTGGCCGCGGCGCTCCCCGGGTTCGCGCTGGCGCTGTTGCTGCTGACGGCGCACGAGCCGGTCAGGGGCCTCGCCGACCGCAGGCAGAGCGCGGACGAAGCGCCGCCGCTGCGGGAAACGCTTGCCCACATCTGGCGACAACGATCGCTGCGCCATCTGTTGATCGGCGCCACGCTTTGCTACGTGGTCGTGGCCGGCATGGGGTCCTGGCACTTCTCCTTCCTCGTGCGCAGCCACGATCTCAAACTCCACGAGGTGGGACCGATAATCGGCATCGGCATCGCGGTGCTGGGGATGGCGTCCAACCTGATCTCCGGCACCCTGTCGGACTTCCTGGGCGCCCGAGACGAGCGAAACCGCACGCGCCTGATCGGGTTCGCCGCGATCGCCACCCTGGGAATCGGCACCTGGTCCGTTCTCACCACCAACCCGAATGCGGCGCTTGCGGGCGTTGTGGTTTTCGCCGCCGCGGTCTTGTTCTGGTTTCCGACCGTCGCGGCGCTAAGCCAGAGCCTGGTCGCACCGCGCATGCGCTCCACGGTGGCCGCCTTGCTGTTCGTGCTGTCCAATCTGGTCGGCTACGGAATTGGCCCGATTCTGGTGGGCGCGATCAGCGATCTGCTTGCACCGGCGCTGGGAGAGCACTCGCTGCGCTACGCGATGTTGTGCGTGCTCAGCCTGGCCGCATGGGCGGCTGTGCATTTCTTCCTGGCGGGTCGCGACCTGCGAAAGAATCTTTCGGCCGCCTAGGACATCTGGATCCAAAAGGGCGTGGCGTGGGACCGAGGCGTTCGCGCGCCTGGCGGTGTCGGCGCGCGCATCGCCGTTCGGAATATCCGGAATCACCCTCGTGCATGCCGACCCGGGGGGAACAGCGCCTATGATCGAAAACACAAAGAAAACGCCGATCCATTCGCTACCCGGTCGCTCGGATCGCGCCACATCCATTCCAGGTCGGTCGCCCGACGCCATCTCTTGGGGGAACCAATAGTGAAGAAGTTTGTACTCAGACCCATTCCTGGGATCAGCCTGCTGTCGCTGGCGGTCGCGTGTGCTTCGGCACTCGCGCAGGAGGTTCCCAGCACCGACGATGGTGAGGCGGAGACCACGCTCGAGAGCGTGGTCGTCACGGGTACGCGCATCCGCGGCGCGGCTCCGGTCGGCGCCCCGGTGCTGTCCCTCGGTCAGGAGCAGATCCGGTCCGCGGGCGTGACCACCCTCACCGACGTGCTGCGGAACGTGCCCCAGGTCGCGAACCTCGGCGCGGACGACAGCCGCTTCAACGCGGTCCAGGGTGCGAACGGCAACCTGACCGCCGGCTCTGCGATCAACCTGCGCGGGTTCGGTCCCGATGCGACGCTCAGCCTGATCGGCGGCCGCCGCGTGCCGATCTCCCCAACGCTCGGCACCACCGCGGGCACGGGTGCGTTCGACGTTTCGCTCCTGCCGACGTCGGCGGTCGAGCGCGTCGAGGTCATGGCCGACGGTGGTTCGGCCCTTTACGGCGCCGACGCCGTGGGCGGCGTGGTGAACATCCTGCTGCGCAGTCCGTTCGATGGCGCGGAGGTCGGCATGCGGCACGGCTGGGCCGATGGCTTCGACACCAACTCCGTCGACGCCGCGGTCGGCAGGACCTGGAGCTCCGGTGGCCTGATGATCGCCGCCCAGTGGCAGGAGCGCGACAACCTGGCGGCGGCCGACCGCAGCTACTTCACTGATGACCTGCGTCCCTACGGTGGCCCGGACGGCCGCTCGTACAGCGCGACGCCCGGCAACATCGTGGTCGGCGGAGTGCGTTACGCGATCCCGGCCGGCCAGGATGGCACCGCGCTGACGCCCGCCGACCTCATCGTGGGTGCGCCGAACCGGCAGAGCGCCCACACGCGCGCCGACGCCCTTCCCAGGCAGGAGCGGCGCTCGGTCGCGCTGAACCTCGAGCAGGAGTTCACCGAGTCGGTGCGCTTCAAGGCGCAGGGGCTGTACGCCGTGCGCGAGTCGGAGCGCAGCTCAGGACCCGGCAACTTCCTCCAGACGCTCACCGTGCCGGGCACGAATCCGTTCTTCGTGCACCCGACCAACCCGGCGGCGACGTCCGCGTCGGTGGCGTACAACCTGCAGGCGGATTTCGGCAACCAGGTGCGTGAGGCATCCGAGCGCGTCGCATTCCTGACGACGAGCCTGGAGTTCGACGTGGGCAGCTCATGGACCGCGGAGGTGTTCGGCAGCTACGGGTACAACCACCAGGAAACCACCCGGAACGAGATCAACAGTCGGGCCATGGCGGCGGCGCTCGCCGACAGCAATCCGGCGAACGCCTTCAATCCCTTCGGCGGTGGCGGCCTGACCAATCCGCAGACGCTCGCGAGCATCCGCGCGACCAACGAGATCGACTGGAGCTACGAGATGCTCCACTTCGGCGTCGGCGGCAGCGGCGATCTGTTCGAGCTGCCGGGTGGCAAGGTCAAGCTGGCCGTAGGCGTCGAGCATCTGCGCAGCGAGCTGGGCACCTTCGAGCGGCGCAATACAGGTACGGCGGACACGAGCCTCTACGCGATCAACGACGTCAGCGGCGTGCGTCGCCTGAACTCCGCCTACGCCGAACTGCTGGTGCCGGTGATCGGGCGCGAAAACGCCAGGCCCGGCATCCAGCGCCTGTCTTTCTCGCTCGCGGCCCGTCACGACGATTACAGCGACGTCGGCACCACGACGAACCCGAAGCTCGGCGTCAGCTGGGTGCCGACGCAGGGCGTGCAGTTCCGCGGCAGCTATGGCAAGTCGTTCAAGGCGCCTGCCGGCCCCGGCGCAGACAAGGGCCTGGTCATCTCCGTGATGGACTTCGTCGATCCGACCGCGGCGGGCGGAATCGCCCGCACGCTGTGGGTGCGCAGCGGCGTCGAGGGCCTGCGTCCCGAGACCGCGACCATCTGGTCGCTCGGCGCCGACCTGAGCCCGCCGTCCCTGCCGGGCCTCAACCTGTCGCTCAACTACTTCAACGTCGACTACACCGACCGGATCGCGGCGCCGGGCAACGACAACTCTCCGCTGACGAAGGAGGACATCCTCGCCGACTTCATCATGCGCAATCCGCCGGCGGACCTGGTCGATTACTATCTGTCGATGCCCAGCTACACGGGCCTGCCGCAGAATCCGGCGACGATCGTGGCCTTCGTTGACGGCCGTCCACGCAACATCGGGCGGGTCAGGACCGATGGCGTGGAGCTGAGCGCGAGCTATGGCTGGTGGAGCGATACGGACGACTGGACCATCGGTCTGGACCTGCAGCACGTGCGTGGCTACGAGCAATCGCTGATCCCGTCGACACCGATGGTCGACTTCGCGAACACGATCAACTACCCGCTCGGGTGGTCCGGGCGCGGGCGCGTGCGCTGGGAGCGCGGGCCCCTGTCCGTCGCGGCTTACCTGAACTACACCGGCAGCTACGACAACACGTCGGTGACGCCGGTGGCCTCCGTGGACTCCCACACGACCGTCGACCTCGCCCTGAATTACGTCCCCGCAACCGACAGTTCCCTGCTCCGCGACGTGAGCTTCTCGCTGGGCGTGAACAACCTGTTCAACGAGGAGCCACCGGTCGTGATCAACGGCAATCTCGCCTTCGACCCGCAGGTCGCCAGCCTCATCCAGCGCCAGATCATGTTCGGGATCCGAAAGCAGTGGTAACGCGTCCGTCGTGAAGCTCACCAGACGACAGCTTCTCGCCAGCTCGCTGGCCGCACCCGCGCTCGGCGCGGGTGCGGCGCTTGCCGGGGCGGTTTCCCCGCCGCCGCGCACGGGTGACGTGGCCGATCCCGACGCGGTTGCGGGCTTGTCCGCGCGTCTCGCCGAGTTCGCGTCGAGTCTGCGTTACGAGGAGTTGCCCGAGCCGGTCGTCTCGTGCGTGCGCCGCTCGATCCTGGATGCGCTCGGTGTGGGCCTGGCGGCCTCGGGGCTGGAGCCCGTATGCACGCCCTTCGTCGAGCACGCGCGCGCGCTCGCCGGGCAGGGGCGTGCGCATGTCCTGGGCTTCGGGTTCACCGCGCCCGCGTCGTATGCGGCGCTGGCGAACGGTGCCCTGGCGCACGCCCTCGACTACGAGGACGTGCACGAGGCCTCGTCGACCCATCCCAACGCCGCGACCATCGCCGCCGCGATGGCCCTGGCCGAGGAGCTCGGCCAGGTCGACGGCAAGCGGCTCATCGCGGCCGTCGCGGCCGGCAGCGAGGTCGCCATCCGGCTGGCGCTGGCGCGCACGGACGACTGGACGCGCCACGGGTGGTACATCCCGCCCATCGTGGGCGCGTTCGGCGCCGCTGCCGCGGCCGCCAACCTGCTGCGCCTCGACGTGCAGCAAACCCTGGCCGCCTTCTCCATGACGTTGTGCCAGTCCTCGTGCAGCGCCGAGATCCTGTACAGCCCGTCGGCGGACATCCGCGCCGTGCGCGACGGCCTGGCCGCGCAGGCCGGCCTCGTCTCCGCGCAGCTGGCCCGGAGCGGGGTCGTCGGGTTCGAGCGTCCGTTCGAGGGCCAGGCCGGCTTCTACGAGATGTTCGCGCGCGGCCTGTATCGGCCCGAGATGGTGGTCGACGGGCTCGGGACGCGCTTCCACAACGCGGACGTGGCGTTCAAGGCATGGCCGTCCTGTCGCGGCACGCACCTTTACGTGCAGGCCGCGATCGACCTCCATCGGCAGGGATTGACCGACCCGGAAGAGATCGTGTGCACGATCCATCCGCGCAATGCGGAGCTGTGTGCGCCGGAGAAGCAGCGACCGGTCAGCGCGATCGACGCCAAGTTCAGCATTCCATTCTGCGTGGCTACGGCGCTGCGCACCGGCCAGGTGACGCTGGCCTCGTTCAGCGACGCAGCACTGGGGGATCCCGCGACGCTGGCGCTCGCCGCCCGGGTGCGCGCAGTACACGACGCGCAACGCGCGCGCCCCGCCAGCGCCGGCGGCGGCGCCGTGGTCGAGCTCGTCATGGCCGATGGGTCCCGAAATGCACGCGATGTCCAGCACCTGCGCGGATCCGTCGAGGATCCGCTGACGCATCAGGAACTGCACGCGAAGTTCATCGAGTGCGGACTGCTGAGCGCGTCGCGTCCGCAGCGTGACCGGATCGAACAGCTTGCGTCGTCCGTGGCATCCTTGGATGAAATGGGCGACGTGGGAGCATTGTTGACAGGCATATGAACCGTACCTACCTCAAATTTGGTTTTGCCGCAGGCGCAGTTGCGCTGGCGTTCTTCTTCAGCCCGAAAGCCGTGGATGGCGCGCCCGGGGGCGCCGCGTCCGCGCAAGGCGACGGGCACGTCGAGGTCGTCCCTGGCGAGCGGAGGTGGTGGCGTCCGGGCGAGAAGCGCCATTGGCATCCGCACATGCGGTTCGAGGGGCGGAGCGTCGATATCGAGACCATCGGGCCGGACTTGCCGGTCGATGCGGCGGACCACCCGTTCTTCGCGCCGATCGGGGCGAACGGCCGGGCTTGCGTCACCTGCCACCAACCCTCGGACGGCATGAGCTTGTCCACGGCGACCATCCGCGAGATGTGGGCGCTGTCGGGAGGCAAGGACCCGCTGTTCGCGATGGTCGACGGGGCGAACTGCCCCAACGGCACGCCGGGCGAGCGCGAGTCGCACTCGCTGTTGCTCGAGCGCGGCCTGATACGTATCGGCCTGCCGTGGCCGCCGAAGCTACCGGAGGGCGAGGCGCTGGAGTTCTCGATCGAAGTCGTGCGCGACCCGACCGGCTGCAATCCAAGCCCGGAGTACGGCCTGGCCAGCGCGACGCCGACCATCTCCGTCTATCGCCGGCCGCGACCCACCGCGAACCTCCGCTACATCCTCACGGTGCCGAACCTGTTCAACATCAAGACCGGCGTTCCCGTGATGCGGGACCCGGAGACGGGCGAGCGCCAGAACATGAACCTCCTGTCCGATGCGAGGTTCCTCACGCTCCGGATGCAGTCGCGCGACGCGGCGAAGACGCATCTCCAACGGAGCGAGCCGCTCAGCGAAGCGGACATCCTGGAGCTGGACCGGTTCCTGAGCGGCGTCTACATGGCCGCCGTGAACCACCACGTGGGCGGTCGCCTCGATGCAGGCGGCGCGACCGCCGGTGCCGCCTCGGTGGTGGAAGGCAAGCCGTTGTTGGGCGACTACGTCGAGCGTCGCGTCTTCCCATACTTCGAGGCCTGGAAGACGCCGGCGGGTGGCGACGTGACGGCGGAGCAGCGCGCGTTCCGGGAGTCCGTCGCGCGTGGCGAGGAGATCTTCATGATGCGGCCGTTCTACATCCGGGACGTGACGCACCTGAACACGATCATCGGCATGGGCAACCCGATCAAGCGCACCTGCGCCACATGCCACAACATGCAGCACGTCGGCATCGACGGCGCGCCCGGGTGGATGGACCTCGGGACCAACACCCTGCCGTTCGCGGAGAAGACGGACGACCTGCCGCTGTTCAAGGTGACCTGCGCCCCGACGACGCGCCCGCATCCGTACCTCGGACGGACCATCCTGACGACGGACCCGGGCCGCGCGCTGATCACCGGCAAGTGCGTCGACGTGGGCGCCGTGAATCTGCAGCAGATGCGCGGACTTGCAGAACGTGCGCCGTACTTCGCGAACGGTGTGGCGGCGGACCTGATGGAGGTCGTCGATTTCTATGATCGCCGCTTCGAGATGGAGCTCGGCGAGCAGGAGAAGCAGGACCTGGTCAACTTCATGAGTACGCTGTGATGCGAAGACGCGCGTGGTGGATCTTCCTGGCGGTGGTGTGCTCGACCATCGCGGCTGCCGGGACGCTCCCCGAAGCAGGGCGTCATCTGAGTTTCGTCGCTTGCCCGATCATCCGCGATACGGAGCTTCCCTGCTGGCTGGCGGAGTACGAGGACGAGCTGTACTTCCTGGGCCTGCAGGGCGACAGTGCGTCGAGCTTCTACTCGCCGCAGTTCAAGCACAAGGCCCTGATCGAGGCGAAGGTGGCGGGCGGCGCGCGCATCTGCGGTGGCATTCCGCTCGAGGCCGTCCAGGTCTCCGTGATGCACGAGATCGATCCGTCCTGCCAGACGATCCTGCCGACGGATGGCTTCGAGCCTCCGCCGTACCAGCGCGGCCCGGGCCCCGCCGTGCGGCCGCACCCGCCGACGCCGCGGGTCGATCCCGAGCCACCCTATGTGAGCCGCCAGTACGTGCTCGAACTCCAGTTCGACAGCGAGTTCCTGGCCCGACGCAACACGCGCAAGCTCGAGGAGTTGGTGCGCTTCATCGAGCTGAGCAAGCCGCACGCGGTTCGGATCGAGGCGACCCGTGGCGTCTCGCGACTGAACAATGGCGAGAACCTGGTCGAGCCCGCCGACATCGCGGAACGGCGCGCCACGCGAGTCAGGAGGACGCTGGTCGACCTCGGCGTCTCGGAGTCCCTGCTCGACGTGCACTGGTCGACGCAGCCCTTGCCGGGCAACGGCATCGACGACCACACGCGACGCCGGGTGACCATCACCGTCGAGGTGGGGACTTCCACCGAATGATGGCTGCGCCTTCCGTGCAGCGCTGAGGTCCTTCGCATATCCAGACCGGCTTCGGCGCGCCAGGTCGGACCGGCCCCTCCGACGGGCCGGGGGCGGACGAACTGGATACTTGCAGTGGGGGCAGTGCCGCGCGACACCCGGGATCCGTGGGGGGGGGGGGGGTGGACATGTCGCGTTGGATCGTCGGCGGCGTTGCTGCTGGTGGGCGTCATGGCAGGCGTGCGTGCTCAGGGCCGCCTGCCGCCACCGGACCCGGACCTGTCGAGTGTGGAAGAGATCCGGACCGACTACCGGTGCTCCGGATGTCTTCCGCGACGTAATGACCCGGTACACAAGCTGCTGCACGGCGAGGAAGAGACGGTGTATGGCGACAGCGGCTATACCGGCGCGGACAAGCGTGAGGAACGGCAGGCGGTGAAGGCGGGTTTTCTGATCGCTGCGAAGCCATCGAAGCTGCGGACGATCAAGAGCAAACGCGAGCGTCACTATGCAAAGCGTTGGGAGCGGCACAAGGCCAGCATCCGCTCGAAGGTGGAGCACCCGTTCCGGGTGGTGAAGTGTCAGTTCCGCTTCGTCAAAGTGGGCTACCGCGGATTGGCGAAAAACACATCGCAGATGCTGACGCTGTTCGCGCTGTCGAATCTGTGGATGGCGCGCCGGCAGTTGTTGCGTGCGGTGAGATAGTTGTGCCTGAAATGCGGGGAAACCCGCACGAACACGCCGAAAGCGGCGCGAATCAGGCTTGCTCAAGGTTGCTGACGCAGCAGAAGACCGAAATTACAGCGTCAGGGCGAACTGTTCAGAGATTCCCTAGGGAATCTCTGAACAGTTCCGGCGAGATCGGCATCCCGGCGTGGCGTGCTGCCGTCCGGGCAAGGGTTCATGCAGGGGATCGTGGCCT
Organism: Luteimonas sp. A611; assembly: GCF_054072715.1. Taxonomy (NCBI): domain Bacteria; kingdom Pseudomonadati; phylum Pseudomonadota; class Gammaproteobacteria; order Lysobacterales; family Lysobacteraceae; genus Luteimonas; species Luteimonas sp. A611. The sequence goes on along the minus strand of NZ_JBSVRP010000005.1, from coordinate 41,426 downwards.
CACCGCCCATCGCGGCTGAAGGCGCTCCTGCAGACCGCGATTCGCGGCCGGCGCCGGGAGGGGAACGCTCGACGCGCGAACCCGCTGCAGGAGCGGCTTCAGCCGCGACCACCTTCGGCACAACCTTCGCCGGCAGCGCCATCCAGCCACCGCCGGTATCCACCGCGGTGCGCGCCGGAACGGACCAGCCGGCGCTGTCTGCCTACCCGCCCAGCATCCGTTCAAGCCGGTCGAGCACCCGGTAGCAGGGCAGCACGGAAGCGACGCTGGCCTGCGGCTCGCGGTTGCCGCGGATCGCGGCGAAGAATTCGCGATCCTGCAGCTCGATGCCGTTCATGCTCACATCGACCTTGCTCACGTCCACCGGCACCTCGCCGCCCTTGCCGCTGGACTGGACCAGTTCGTCGTAGCGGGCAATGTAGGTGGCGGTGTCGCCGATGTATCGGAAGAACGTGCCCAGCGGGCCGTCGTTGTTGAAGCTCAGCGACAGGGTGCAGATCGCGCCGGTGCTGCACGCGAGCTGGATCGACATGTCCATGGCGATGCCAAGCTCGGGATGGATCGGGCCCCGGATGGCGTGGGCCTGCAGGATCTCCCCGCCGGTCTGGTGCGCGAACAGGTCCACAGTGTGCGCGGCGTGGTGCCACAGCAGGTGGTCGGTCCAGCTGCGCGGATCGCCGAGGGCATTGATGTTGCTGCGGCGGAAGAAGTAGGTCTGCACATCCATCTGCTGGATGTTGAACTCGCCATTCTCGATGCGCCTGCGCACGTACTGGTGGCTGGGGTTGAAGCGGCGGGTATGCCCGCACATCGCGACCAGCCCGCTCTGCCGCTGCAGCGCGACCACCGCCTCGGCATCGGCCAGGCTGTCGGCAAGCGGGATCTCCACCTGCACATGCTTGCCGGCGCGCATGGCGGCCATGGCCTGGGCGGCGTGCATCTGGGTGGGCGTGCACAGGATCACCGCGTCCACCTGCGGCAGCGCCAGCGCCTCGTCCAGGTCGGTGCTGACGTGTGCGATACCGTAGCGGTCTGCGACCGCACGGGTCTTGTCCAGGTCGCGGCTGACCAGCGACACCACCTCCACGCCATCAATCCCGGCGATCGCGTCCAGGTGCTTGATGCCGAATGCACCGGCGCCTGCCAGCGCCACCTTGATGCTGCTCATCTCAGCTTTCCTCCAGGATCAGATGTCCCACCGCCGTGTTCGAGGCGGGGACATGATAGAAACGGTGCGCCAGTCGCGGCGCCGCGCCGCCGGCCGCGTCGGCCATCGCGCCGCGCGCGATCAGCCACATCACCAGCTCGATGCCCTCCGAACCGGCCTCGCGCACGTAGTCGATGTGCGGAATCTCCGACACCGCGCCCGGGTCCGCGATCAGCTGGTCCAGCCACGCGTTGTCCCACTCGCGGTTGATCAGGCCCGCACGCGGTCCCTGCAGCTGGTGGCTCATGCCGCCCGTGCCCCAGATCTGTACGTTGAGGTCCTGGTCGAAACTGTCCACCGCGCGACGGATGGCTCTGCCCAGGTTGTAGCAGCGGCGTCCGGAGGGTGCCGGGTACTGCACCACGTTGACCGCGAACGGGATGATCTTGAACGGCCAGGCCTGCGGCTGTCCGCACATCAGCGACAGCGGCACGGTCAGGCCGTGGTCCACGTCCATGCGATTGACGATGGTCAGGTCGAACTCGTCCTGGATCACGCTCTGGGCGATGTGCGCAGCCAGTTCCGGGTGGCCGTGCACGGTGGGCACCGGACGCGGCCCCCAGCCCTCGTCAGCCGGCGCGTATTCGGCGCCGGTGCCGATCGCGAAGGTCGGGATAAGCTCCAGGCTGAAGGCGGTGGCGTGGTCGTTGTAGACCAGGAACACCACATCCGGCGGGTTGTCCTGCAGCCACTGTCGCGAGAAGTCGTAGCCGGCGAACACCGGCTTCCAGTAGTCCTCGCCAGCCTTGCCCAGGTCCAGGGCCGCGCCGATGGCCGGCACGTGCGAGGTGTACACCGATGCGCTGATGCGGGCCATCAGTCGTTCTCTCCCCGGGCGCTGGTAGCGTCACCGTGCGGCTGCGCGTCACCCGTCTCGCCGAGGCGGCGATTGCCCTCGGCCGAACGTCCACCCTTGATCATCATTTCGCGGTACTCCTCTTCGGTCATGCCGGTCATGCTTCCGGCCATCTGCTGGAATGACTTGCCGTCGGTGGCGCCGAGCTTGGCCAGGAAGTAGATGTTTCCGCCCAGCGCCAGGCAGCGGTTGAGGTCGCGGTCCAGCAGCGCCTGCTTCTGCTCCACGCTCAATTGCCATTCGTCCAGGTAGGCGCGTTCGTTGGCCTTGAACCGCTCGCGGTTCTCGGCCTTGATCAGCGACATGCAGAACTGGTTGATCCAATACCCCTTGCGCGACTGATCGGCGTCGAAAATGGTCGTGCCGGGGATGTCCAGGTAGGGTTTTTCCAGTGCCATGGCTCAGCTCCAGTAAAGCCGCATCGGGTTGTCCACCAGCAACCTGCGCTGCAGGTCGGCGGTGGGCGCGATGTGGGGGATGAAGTCGACCAGCAGCCCGTCGTCGGGCATGTGCGTGGTGAGATTGGGATGGGGCCAGTCGGTGCCCCACAGCACCCGGTCGGGAAAGGTCTCGACGATGCGCCGCGCGAACGGCACCACGTCGCGGTAGGCGTGTCGCTCGCCGTCGAGAGCGGGCGGGCCGGACACGCTCAACCGCTCCGGGCAGGTGACCTTGCACCACACCGCCGGGTTGTCGGCCATGAAACGCACGAAGCGGTCGAACTCCGGGCCGTCGGCCGGCTGGCTGACGTCCGGGCGCCCCATGTGGTCGACCACCACCGGCGTCGGCAGCGAGGCGAAGAAGTCCCGGTAGCTGGCCAGGTCGGCCGCCTCGAAATAGACCACCACGTGCCAGCCCAGGTGCGCGATGCGACCGGCGATGGCGGCCAATTCCTCGCACGGGGCGGCGTCGACCAGCCGCCTGACGAAGTTGAAGCGCACACCGCGCACGCCGGCCTCGTGCAGCGCCTGCAGTTGCGCATCGGTGACCGTTGCGCGCACGGTGGCCACGCCGCGCGCGGTGCCGCCGGCGTGTCGGAGCGCATCGATCATGGCCCGGTTGTCGGCGCCGTGGCAGGTGGCCTGGACAATCACGCTGCGCGCGAAACCCAGCTGGCCGCGCAGGGTGAACAGCTGCTCGCGGCTGGCGTCGCAGGGCGTGTACTTGCGTTCGGGCGCATAGGGGAACAGGTGTCCGGGCCCAAACACGTGGCAGTGCGCGTCCACCGCGCCTGGCGGCAGGCGGAATGCGGGGTGGCTGGGCGCCGGATGCCAGTCCAGCCAGCCGGGGGTTTTCTCGAATGCCATCAGCGTGTCCCCGGCGTGCGGCCGAGAATGCGATCGGCCTCCACGCGCCAGTCGGCGCTGCGGGCGTAGCCGACGTCCTCGCGCGCACCGAAACACCCGGCGTCGGCCAGGTCGGCCATCCAGCCCTGGCGCTCGGCCGCGGCAGAGGCCGACAACGGTTCCAGTCCGGCTCCCGTCACGCTGCGCGCCGCCTCGCGCATCTCCTCGCTGCGGCGGCGACCATGCTCAATCGTGCGCTGGAAGAAGTAGCTGGCCTGGCTTTCCCAATGGATGCCAGGAAAGGTTTCGCGCGGCGACACCAGCACCGCATCCTCCACGCCGTAATGGCGCGCGGCGGGCGAGGCACTGTTGAGGTCGAGGAAGAAGGCGTCGGCCCGCAGTCCGGGCGCGCAGTCCGCCGCCGCGTTGACCGTCTGGCTGGCGGTGACCACGCTGACCACCAGGTCCGCGCCTGACACCGCCGCGGCTGCCGAAGCGCCCAGCGCCACCCCGTGCAGCGCGGCGTGGCTGCGCATGGCGTCGCCGCGCGGCGCATCGAGGTCACGGTCCCAGGCATGCACCTCCAGGTCGCGGGCGCGCAGGTCTTCGGCCAGGATCTTGCCGACCTCGCCATAGCCGATCAGCGCGATCCTGCGCATCAGTCGATGTACCTCAGCCCGGCGCGCGCCAGCGGCTCGCGCATGGCGTACATGTCCAGGCCCAGTTCCCCGGCCGCCAGGCGCCTGCGCTTGGCCTCCTCGCCGGCCTCGCGAACGCGCGCCGCCTCGAGCGTGGCGGCGGCCATCGCGCGCGGCACGCAGACCACGCCATCGTCGTCGGCCACGATCACGTCGCCCGGGCTGACCCACATGCCCGCGCACACCACCGGGATGTTGACCGAGCCCGGGGTCGCCTTGATGGTGCCCCTGGAACTGATGGCGCGGCTCCATACCGGGAAGCCCATCTCGCCGAGCGTCCTGACATCGCGCACGCCGGCATCGATCACCAGCGCGCGCGCGCCGCGCGCCTGGAAGCTGGTGGCCAGCAGGTCGCCGAAGTAGCCGTCGCTGCATTCGGAGGTGACCGCGGCCACCACGATGTCGCCGGGACGGATCTGTTCGGCGGCCACGTGCATCATCCAGTTGTCGCCCGGCTGCAGCAGGACGGTCAGCGCGGTGCCGGAGACCTGGGCGCCGGCGTGGATCGGGCGCATGCACGGCTTGAGCAGGCCGACCCGGCCCATGGCTTCGTGCACGGTCGCCGAGCCCAGCGCGGCCATGGCCTCGGCCACCGCCGGCTCGGCGCGCTCGATGTTGCGGTAGACCACTCCAAGTTCGTACATGACTTACCTGCCCTGCTTCTTGAGCGCCGCATCCAGGCGCGGGAACACCCGCCGCGCGTTGCCCTCGTAGATCTTCTGCCGGTCCTGCGCGGTCAGGCCGGGGCTGGCCTCGATGTAGCGAAGGGTGTCGTCGTAGTAGTGCCCGGTCTCCGGGTCGATGCCGCGCACCGCGCCGATCATTTCGCTGGCGAACAGGATGTTGTCGACGGGAATGACCTGCGCCAGCAGATCGATGCCCGGCTGGTGGTAGACACAGGTGTCGAAGTACACGTTGCGCAGCAGGTGCTGGGCCAGCAGCGGCTTGCCCAGCTCCTGCGCCAGCCCGCGGTAGCGGCCCCAGTGGTACGGCGCCGCGCCGCCGCCGTGCGGGACGATCATGCGCAGCTGCGGGAAGTCGCGGAACAGGTCGCCCTGGATCAGCTGCATCACCGCGGTGGTGTCGGCATTGATGTAATGGGCGCCGGTGGTGTGGAAACAGGCGTTGCAGCTGGTGCTCACGTGCACCATGGCCGGGATGTCGTACTCGACCAGCTTCTCGTAGATCGGATACCAGGAGCGGTCGGTCAACGGCGGGGCCGTCCAGTAGCCGCCGGACGGATCCGGGTTGAGGTTCACCGCCACCGCGCCCAGTTGCTCCACGCTGCGCACCAGCTCGGGGATGCAGGTGGCCGGATCCACGCCGGGGCTCTGCGGCAGCATCGCCGCGGGGATGAAGTGCCGCGGGAACAGCTGGCTGACGCGGTGGCACATGTCGTTGCACAGCGTCGCCCAGGCCGAGGACACCTGGAAATCGCCGATGTGGTGCGCCATGAAGCTGGCGCGCGGCGAGAAGATGGTCAGGTCCGCGCCGCGTTCGCGCATCAGCCGCAGCTGGTTGGTCTCGATGCTCTCGCGGATCTCGTCATCGGAGATCTGCAGTTCCGAGGCGCGCGGCATCGCGGACGGGTTGCCGATGGCCGCCACCTGGCGCTTGCGCCAGGCTTCCAGCGCCGGCGGCGCGGTGGTGTAGTGACCGTGACAGTCGATGATCATTGCGTGTGTTCACTCCATGCTGAAGCCGGGATCATGAGTTCGCCGCGCATGATCAGCCGCGCGGTGCGCAGCAGGCCCGCGCGCACCACGTTGCCGCCACGCTCGGCGTCCAGGCCGAGTTCGACCGCGAACCGGCCGCTGGGGTGTTCCACCTCCACCTGGCGCAGGCGGCCTTCGCCGACCCGCGCCACCTCGTGGGCGATCGAGCCTTCCAGCACCGCCGCGGTGGCCACGGTGACGGCCGCGAGTACGCCGACCGCGTCATGGCACACGTGCGGGATGAAGCTGCGCGTGCTGATCGAACCGCCGGCGGTGGGCGCGGACACCAGGGTCATCTTCGGGTAGTTGCGCGCGCTCACGTCGCCCAGGCCCAGGCCTGGGGACACCGCCAGGCGCAGCGCCTCAAGACGCGCCTTCAGCGCAACGTCGGCGTTGAGCTGCTGCGGTGTTTCATGCCCGTCGATGCCGAAGTCCGCAGCGCGCACGATGACCAGCGGCATGCCGTTGTCGATGCCGGTGTACTCCACCTCGAACGGCTCCACCCCCGGGCCTTCGACCTGGATGCGATCGCGCACGTTGCCGGTGGGCAGCAGCGAGGGACAGACCGAACCGGCCACGTCCAGGAAGTCGATGCGCACCGGCGCGCCGGTGCCCGGGACGCCGTCGATGCGGGTATCGCCCTCGTAGCTGACCCGCCCGCCGGGCGTGCACACGGTGATTTCGCAGACCATGCCGGTGTTGCGGGTGAGCACGCGCAGGGTGGTGGTGTCGCCCTGCGCCGCGCACAGCCCGGTTTCGAGCGCGAACGGGACCACTGCCGCCAGCATGTTGCCGCAGTTGGGGCGTGTATCGACGGTGTCCGCATCCGGCTGCAACTGTGCGAACAGGAACTCCACGTCGATCCCGGGCGCAGTGCCGGCGCGCACGATGCCGATCTTGCTGGTCAGCGGATGGCCGCCTCCGAGGCCGTCGATCTGGCGCTGGTGCGGCGATCCCAGCGCGGCGAGCAACACCCGGTCGCGCACGCCCGTGTCTGCCGGGAGGTCCGATTCCAGGAAGAAGGGTCCGCGCGAAGTACCGCCGCGCATGATCAGGCTGGGGATGGCGCACTGCATGATGGACATTGTTTTGATCGGGGGCGGTCCCGACCACCCCGCCTGCGCACTAGCTGTTATCGAATTCGGGCATGGCCGACTTGCCCTCATGCCCGGGACGTGGGGCCGCAGGGGCCGCAGGGGCCGCAGGGGCCGCAGGGGCCCGCCACGTGCGCCGGGTGATCCACCAGGTCAATGCGCCGGCCACCAACAGCACCGGCACCAGTGCCAGCAGCACCTGGTTGGCGCTGCCGCCACCGCCGATCAGCATCGCCGCCAACAGCGGGCCGGCGGCCGAACCCAGGCGCCCGACCGACACGGCCGCGCCGACCCCGGTGCCACGCACCGCGGTGGGGTACATGTTCGGCGCCAGCGAGTAGAGGATGGTCTGGGTGGAGGAAACGGTGGCACCGATCGCGAAGCCGCACAGCATCGCCACCAGCGGCGCGGCCGGTGACACCGCCATGCCCACCAGCGCGGCGATGGTCGCCAGGAAGGCGACCGGCACGCCGACGTTGCGCCAGCGCCCGTCCATCACCCGGCCGGTGGCGATGCTGGCCACCGCACCGCCGATGTTGAACAGCATCTGCACCCAGGAAGCGTCCTTGACGCTCAGCCCGCGTCCCACCAGCAGCGAGGGCAGCCAGTTGAGCAGGAGGTACATGGCCAGCAGGGCGAGGAAGAACGCCGCCCACAGCGCCACCGTGGACACGCCACGGCCCTCGCCGAACAGCGCGCGGCCGACGCCGACGCGCACGCGTGTCTCCAGGCGACTTTGCTCGCGCGAATCGGGCAGGAACAGCATCAGCGGCACGACCAGCAGGATCGGTGCCAGGCCGCCAACCAGGAACACGTTCTTCCAGCTTTCCGGCTCCACGCCGAAGGTGTTGGTCAGCGCCGCCAGCGCGCCGCCGGTGGGCAGCCCCGCGTACAGGGCGCCTACCACGAAGTTGCGCCGGTTCGGCGGCGCGTTCTCGGTCACCAGCGCCAGCAGCGTGGGCAATGCGCCACCGAGGCCCACGCCAGTGAGGAAACGCGTGACCAGCAGGCTGTTGGCGTCCCAGCTGAAGGCGGTGACCGCCGACATCGTGCCGAACACCAGCACCGAAGCCACCAGCACGTTCTTGCGACCCAGGCGGTCGGACAGGCGCCCGCCGATGGCCGCGCCGATCATCAGGCCGAACGTGGCGGCGCTGAAGAACCATCCCAACTGCTCCGGCCCCAGCTCGAACACGCCCGCCAGCCGCGGCGCGACCACGCCTGCGGCCTGCAGATCGAAACCTTCGAACACGGACACCGCGCAGCACAGCGCCAACGTCAACCATGCCGTCCTGTGCGTCGCCCCGCGACCACCCTGCGTCATTCCAGTCCCCAGTTGCCTGCCGTCATCAGCCACCGCAACGTGGCGCCAGCGGTCGAGAAAGCCACAGCAGATAGTTATTGTCAATAACTTCTTTCTTCCGGCGCAGCCCCATCTTCCACCTGCGGCGCCGCGCGCCAACCGGCTTTGCGCCATGCGTCCACCACCACGCCCCGGCCGCCTTGATCACGCGGCCGCGCATCGCGATGCACCGAACTTGACTCATTGGTCACTATATGACCGAATGGTCATTAACGCCCGCCAGCCCGCGCTTCGCGCCGCTGCGGGCCACGCCGCGCCCCTGCGGCGACCGCAACGTGGGAGACGTCGATGGACAACAACCCCCTGCAGCGGGCGCGGCCCCGCCGCGCGCGCCGCGCCGCCGCAATCGCGCTGCTTGCGTGCCTGCTGCCGGCCGCCGCGGCCGGCGCCATGGACTACGACGAGGCGCTGACCCGCATCGGCAAGGTGGGCGCGGCCGACGAGATCGTGCGCTTCCACCATATCTACGGCTTCCAGCAGGACCACCTGCTGAAGTCGGCACAGGCCGGGCTTGCGCATCCGGACGGGACGTTCCTCTACAAGTACGGCGCCTGGAACGGCCTGGATGGCGCGCATCGGCTCTGGGTCGGCTACTGGGGCACCTATACCGGCTATGTGGACTGGCCCATCTACGGGGCGTTCATCGACCACAAGATGGCGCAACCGGTGATCACCGTCTCCGACGACCTTGAGCACGCCAGCGCGTATTTCCGCACCTCGTCCGACCGCTTCTTCTCGCACCGTCCACGCAACAACTTCAACAGCCTCAGCCGCGAAGGCGCCGAGCACTCGGTGTGGTACCGCACCGGCTACCGCAGGCACGAGGGCGTGTGGAAGATGAGTTTTTTCCAAGTGTGCATCGTCGCCGAAGGCGCCATCGCCACCGGCATGGCCAACCTGCCCGTGGCCGGCGTATTAGGCGCGCCGGCTGACATGCCGCAGGACTGGTGGAAAGGCCAGGAGCGGCTGGACGAGGATGCCTCGGCGCAGACCACCACGCTGTACCCGGAAAACTGGCGCGGGCCCGACCGGACCATCCCGATCGACGAGTTCGGCTGCTACTTCGCCAAGAACCAGGTGATGGTCCGCTCGGTCAGCCTGCCGTTCAACTTCCCCAACCCGGTCACCGGCAAGGAGGTGGTGTGGAAGAACCATTGATCCGGAGCGGCCTGTCCGGCGGGCGCCTTGAACATGCCCGCCGCCGCACCTGTCCAGGAGCAGTTGCATGTTCGCCCTGAATGCGTGGTACGTGGCCTGCACCCCGGACGAGATCGAAGACAAGCCACTGGGCCGCCGCATCTGCGGGCTGGCCATGTGCCTGTATCGCGACGGCCAGGGCCAGGCGGCGGCGGTGGAGGACTTCTGCCCGCATCGCGGCGCGGCGCTGTCGCTGGGTTCGGTGTGCGAGGGCCATCTGGTGTGTGGCTACCACGGTCTGGTGATGGGCCGCGACGGCTGCACCGTGTCGATGCCCGGCCAGCGCGTAGGTGGCTTCCCGCGCATCCGCAGCTATCCGGTGATCGAACGCTACGGCTTCGTCTGGGTGTGGCCGGGCGACCCGGCGCACGCCAGCGTCGACGCACTGCCCCACTTCGAATGGGCCGAGAGCCCGGAGTGGGCGTACGGCGGCGGCCTGTACCACGTGCAGGCCGACTACCGGCTGATGGTCGACAACCTCATGGACCTCACCCACGAGACCTACGTCCACGCCACCAGCATCGGCCAGAAGGAGATCGACGAGGCCCCGGTGTCCACCCGCATGGTTGGCCCGGAAGTGGTGACCAGCCGCTTCATGGAGAACATCACCGCGCCACCCTTCTGGCGCATGGCGCTGCGCGGCAACGGGCTGCCGGACGACCACTTGGTGGACCGCTGGCAGATCTGCCGCTTCACCCCGCCCAGCCACATCATGATCGAGGTCGGCGTGGCGCTGGCCGGCCACGGCGGCCATGCCGCGCCGGATGCGGTCAAGGCCGCCAGCGTCGTTGTCGACTTCCTCACTCCGGAGACGGAGACCAGCCACTGGTATTTCTGGGGCATGGCGCGTCGCTTCCAGGTGCACGACGACGCGCTCACCGCCAGCATCCGCGAGGGCCAGGGACACATCTTCGCCGAGGACATGGAGATGCTGCAGTCGCAGCAGCGCAACCTGCTCGCGCACCCGGGACGGGAGTTGCTCAAGCTCAACATCGACGCAGGCGGCGTACAGGCCCGGCGCATGATCGAGCGCATGATCGCCGCCGAGGGCCCCGGTACCGTGTCGTGACCGCGACCCTGCAGGCGCGCGTGCTGGGCCGCGCGCCCGAGGCCGAGGACGTGGTCTCGCTGCGCCTGGCCGCGACGGGCGGCGAGGCGCTGCCGGCGTTCGAGCCCGGTGCGCACGTGGACCTTCACCTGGGCCCGGGCCTGGTGCGCCAGTACTCGCTGTGCAACCTTGCGGGCGAACCCTGGTACGAACTGGGCGTGCTGCTGGATGCGCAATCGCGCGGCGGCTCACGCGCGGCGCACGAGCTGCGCGAAGGCGACGTGTTGCGCATCGGCGTACCGCGCAATTCGTTTCCGCTGGCTGCCGCCGCGAGCCACCATCTGCTGCTTGCCGGCGGAATCGGCATCACCCCGCTGCTGGGCATGGCCGCCGCACTGCACCGCGATGGCCGGCACTTCAGCCTCCACGCCTGCGCGCGCAGCGCCGCCCGGCTGCCGTTCCGGGACCGGCTGCGCGACGGCCCATGGGCCTCGCGGGTGCAGATCCACATCGATGGCGATGGCGGGCCCGGCCACTGCCTGGACGATATCGTCGGGCGGGCGCCGCCGGACACCCACGTCTACGTCTGCGGGCCGACCGGCTTCATCGAGGCCGCGCGCCGCGCCAGTGCCGCCGCGGGCCTGGGCGAGGACCGGCTCCACTCCGAGTCGTTTTCCCCGACTGCGGGCGCCGACGCTGCGGACCTGCCGTTCGAGGTTGAACTCAACGGCGGTCGCGTGCTGCAGGTGGCCGCCGGGCAGACCGTGGCGCAGTGCCTGGAGGCGCATGGCGTGTTCGTGCCGCTGTCGTGCGAGCAGGGCATCTGTGGCACCTGCGTCACACCGTTGCGCGGCGGTATTCCCGATCACCGCGACAGCTATCTCACCCCGGACGAACGCGCCTCCAACGCGCTGTTCACCCCCTGCTGTTCGCGCGCGCTGTCGCCGCGGCTGGTCCTGGATCTGGACGGTTGACCAGCGCCACGAGCAATGCGGCAATGCCTCTGTCGCCGCCTGTGCAAGGAGAAAGCGGATGGATCTGCGCCAGATCACGTATTTCGTCCAGGTAGCCGAGCTGGGCAGCTTCACCCGTGCCTCGCTGGTGCTGGACGTGGCGCAGCCAGCGCTCAGCCGCCAGGTGCGGCTGCTGGAGGTCGAACTCGGCCAACCGCTGCTGTTGCGCACCGGCCGCGGGGTGACGCCCACCGAGGCCGGGCGCCTGCTGCTGGAGCGCGGCCGCGGCCTGCTGCACCAGGTCGACAACCTGCGCGACGAACTGGCGCGGCTGGGCGAAGGCACCCGCGGGCGGGTCGCGCTGGGCATGCCGCCGACGCTGTCCAAGGTGCTGACGGTGCCGCTGGTACGCGCAGCCGCGCGCCACCTGCCGGGGGTCACGCTATCGATCAGCGAGGGCCTCAGCTCCGCCACCCTCGAAGCGCTCGGCAGCGGCTCTCTGGACGTGGCCCTGGTCTACGAACCGGTGTCCTGGCCTGGCATCGCCAGCGAGCCGGTGTACGAGGAAGCGCTGCTGCTGGTGTCGCGCGCCAGCGCCGGTGCGCAACCCGACCCGATTGCGCTGAGCGAGGTGGCCAGGCGGCCGCTGGTGATTCCACGCCGGCCCAACACCCTGCGCATGCTGGTCGAGAGCGCACTCGCCCGGCACGGGCTGGCGCCGACCATCGCGATCGAGGTCGACGGCGTCGATGCCATCCTCGGGCTGGTGGCCGACGGCGTGGGCCATGCGTTGCTCAGCGCCAACGCGGTACGTACCGCCGCCGAGCCCGGGCGCTTCCTGGCCCGCCCCATCGTCTCGCCGACGCTGAGCGCGCGCATCCTGCTTGCCACCAGCGCGCAGCGGCCGACCACCCAGGCGCAGCAATCGATGATCACGCTGTTGCGCTCGGGCCTGCCGGCGGCGCTGGATCCGGCGCGCGACGATCGCGACGGTGCGCCGACCTTCTGGCTGTGACGCCGCTGAAGATTCGCCCTGGAAGGGCTTCAGTGGCGAACAGCGAAGGCACGCCACATCCGCGCCCCCGTACCGGACGCAGCCACCACTGCAATTGTCCCGCGCCTGCCTAGTCCAGCTCGGGAAACGGCAGGCCCACGTAGTTCTCGGCGATGGTCCTGCGGCCCGCCTCGCTGCCCAGCAGGTAGGACAGTTCGGCCTCGCGGATGCGGCCGTCGAATGTCGGCGTGTCGGGGAAGTCGTGCAGCAGGCTGGTCATCCACCACGAGAACCGCTGCGACTTCCAGATCCGGTCCAGGCACAGCGGCGAGTAGCGCGCGATGACCGCCGGGTCTCCGGCGCACAGCGCGCGTTCGAGCACCTTCCAGGCCGCGAACACGTCCGAGGCGGCCAGGTTCAGGCCCTTGGCGCCGGTGGGCGGCACGATGTGCGCCGCATCGCCCACCAGCAGCATGCGGCCGTACTGCATCGGCTCGACCACGAAACTGCGCAGCGGAGCGATGCTTTTCTCCAGCGAGGCGCCGGTGACCAGGCGCGCGGCGTGCGCCGGCGGCAGGCGGCGGCGAAGCTCGTCCCAGAAGCGTTGGTCCGACCAGTCCTCGACCTTTTCGGTGAGCGGCACCTGCAGGTAGTAGCGGCTGCGGCTGCGGCTGCGCATGCTCGACAGCGAAAACCCGCGCGCATGGCGTGCGTAGATCAGCTCCTCGTCGACCGGCGGCGTATCGGCCAGCAGGCCCAGCCAGCCGAACGGATACACGCGTTCGTGTTCCGTGATGACCCCGGCCGGGATGCTGCGACGGCTGATGCCGTGGAAGCCGTCGCAGCCGGCGATGTAATCGCACTCGATGCGCTGCTGGCGGCCTTCATGGGTGAAGCTCACCGCCGGGCGGGCGCCATCGATGTCGTGCAGCGCCACGTCCGCGACGCCGTAGTGGATCACCCCGCCCTGTGCCTGGCGCAACTCCATCAGGTCGCGGGTGAGTTCGGTCTGGCCGTAGACCATGACCTGCCTGCCGGTGAGGCCCTTGAGGTCGATGTGGTGCAGCTCGCCGTCCACGCCGATGTGAAAGCCCTCGTGCGGGATGCCTTCGCGATCCATGCGCTCACCGGCGCCGGCCAGGCGCAGCAGGTCGACGGTGCCCTGCTCCAGCACGCCGGCGCGGATGCGCCCCAGCACGTAGTCGGGGGTCTTCCGCTCCAGCACCACCACCTCGACCCCCGAATGCGCCAACAGCTGCGACAGCAGCAGCCCCGAGGGGCCGGCGCCGATCACCACGACCTGGGTCTTCATCTGAACTCCAACGGATCCGGCGCACGTCGCGCCCTGACCGATTCTTGGCGGGCGCGCGACGATGCGGAATGCACGCAGGCGCACATTTGCAGGGACTTTCCGCGCAGCAAGGCCGGACATCCTGGAGCACGGGGCGGGCGTGGCGGGCCGGAACGCCGCCACGATTGTAGTTATACTACATAACGTCTTTCCCGGGCCAACCACGGAGGACCCGAGTGGCCGATGCCAGCCCCCGCACCTGCGACGGCACGTCGATCCCGCTGTTCCCGCTGTATGGCGATAGCGCGCCATGGCCGCTGCCGGACCTGCTGCATTGCGAAACCATTGCTGCGCGCAGCCGCGTGCACGGCTGGGTCATCGCGCCGCACCGGCATTCGGGACTGGCGCAGTTGCTGTGGCTGACGGGCGGACAGGTACGCATCCAGCTGGACGGGCAACAGCACAGGGCGCAGGGTCCGGTGCTGCAGTACGTGCCGCCGCTGTGCGTGCACGGCTTCGTCTTCAGCGACGACGTGCAGGGTCACGTGGTCACGCTCGCCGCACCGCTGCTGGCGCGCCTGGGCGACGAACTGGGTGCAGGCGACCGGCTGCGACATCCCATGCGCATGGTCGCGGGCGAAACGGACGCGACATTGGCCACTGCATTCGCGCAGCTGCACCGCGAATACCTGCATGAGGCCCCGGCCCGCGAGCCGATGATGCATGCCCTGTGTCTGCAGATCCTGGTGCGCATGCTGCGCCACCAGTCCAGCGATGCGCGCCTGCCGTCCGGCCCGCGACCGGTACGCGAGCGGCAGCTGGACCGCTTCCGCGCACTGGTGGAACAGCACTACCGCAAGCACCTGCCGCTTGCGTACTTCGCCCGGCACCTGGGCACCAGCACCGCCAGCCTCAATCGCACCTGCCGCGACCTGGCCGGTGACAGCGCACAGTCGCTGCTGCACCAGCGGCTGGTGCTGGAGGCCAGCCGCCACCTGGCCTATACCGACAAGCCGGTGCAGGTGATCGCCGACGAACTTGGCTTCAGCGATCCGGCCTATTTCAGCCGCTTCTTCAGCCGTGCCATGGGATGTTCCCCACGCGACTACCGGCACCGGAGCGGTGCCCGGACGTCGGCACCGTCCTGAACCCTGGCCTCCACGCCGGGCCATGATCCGTCGGCATACGCAGCGCGCTCCGCGCGGCATCGGCGCAAGCGGTTGCCACGCTCGGCGCGCACTGCACATTCGCGCGCCACTCCCGCGACGCGCTCAGGGGGGGGATCTCAACCCTGCCCGATCCGGCCCGGTCGACGGCGGCTCAGCGCGTCTGCCGGCTGACGGCGTGGATCGCGGCGCGATAGGCGCCGCGGCCCCAGATCATCAGGGCGATGGTGATCAGCAACGAGGCGCCGGCCACGATCGCCAGCGAATAGCCCACCTTGGCAGGATCCTGGAACACCCGGTCGGTGAAGAAGGCGACCATGAACGGACCGCAGATGCCCGACACGATGTTGTTGAGCAGCAGAAAGCTGACCATGGCCTTGCCGCGCAGTTGGCTGGGCATCAGCTGCATCAGCGGGATCGCGCCGATGACATAGCCACTGGTGCCAACCGTCGTGAGCACCAGCAAGATCGAGGCGACGCCGGCATCGGCCACCCAGGGCAGCGCCAGGGTGGGCAGCACGCCCAGACAGGCCGCACCCAGCGACCATCGCAGCGCGCCATCGACCATGCCACGACGCACGGCGAAGTCCACGAACCAGCCGCTGGCCAGCGTCATCAGCACATTGGTCACCAGCGTCGCCTTGCCCAGCCATGCGCCCACGTCGGAAGGACTCATCCCGTGCTGGCGGATCAGGAACGTGGGCCCCCAGGCCAGGACGCTCTGGAAGGCCATCGAGTAGATCGCATAGCCCAGGATCACGCACAGCGTGGCGCGCCGGTATTCGCGGCAGAAATGCCACAGCTGGCGGTAGGACGACTCTGCGTCCTTGCCTTCGCTGGTGACCAGCACGCGCTGTCGCACCGGCTCTTTGAGGGTGAGCAGGCACAGCGGCGCGAGCACGATGCCCGGTAGGCCCACGCATGCCAGCACGAATTGCCAGGGGCGCAGCTGGCCCAGCACAGGCACGTCGACGTACTGCGCAGACCCCACCTGCGCCAGCAACGCGCCACCGATCAGCAGGGCAGCCGCACTGCCGATGGACGAACCCAGCGCGACCATCGCGATGGCCTTGCCCAGATGGCGGCCGTAGAACAGGTCGGTGATCAGCGACTTGGTGGCCGGCTGCAGCACCGCCTCGCCGGCACCGACCACCGAGCGGCACACGAACAGGAACGCAAAGCTGCGCGACAGGCTGCTGACGGTGGTGGCAAGGCTCCACACCAGCAGCCCGCTGGCGAGGATCACCACGCGCGATCCGCGGTCCACCCGGGCGCCGATGGGCAACCCGGCAATGGCATAGAAGAAGGAGAAGGCCAGCCCCGTCAGGAGGCTGAATTGGATGTCGGTGATGGCCAGATCGCTTTTGATAGGATCCACCAGCAGCGACAGGATCTGGCGGTCCAGCACGGCGATCGACGAAATCAGCATGCAGATCGCGACCGCATACCAGGCGGCGAACGGGATGCGCGGGGCGCCTGCATCGGACGTCGCGCTAGGGGCAGTGGAGCCACTCATCGTTGTGCTCACGCTGAATTGTATACTTGAGCACAAGAATGCATTCGCCCGCAAGCATGCGCAAGTGTGTGCGGGTATACACCCTGTGCGACATCAGTAGAATGGGCGGCTGCCGTGGCCGCCGGCCCGGCGGGGACTTCCTGCATACAGAGACAACCTCGAGGGGACGCATGTTGGCAGCCAACGCTCGCCTGGCCCTGGTTCGCGCGCATTTCGATCGTGAAACGGAAGGCCCGTTGCGTGAGCGCGTCTATCGCGCGCTGCGCGCCGCAATCCTGACGCGCGATCTCATCGGCGGCGACCGGATCACCGAAGTGGAGCTGGCGAGCGCGCTGGACATCAGCCGCACGCCGCTGCGCGAGGCCTTCCGCCTGCTGCAGTCCGGCGGGCTGGTGTCGATCTCCGACCGCCGGGGCATCATCGTGCGCGGGCTGGGGCCGCAGGATTTCCAGGAGATCTACGAGATTCGCGCGCCGCTGGAAGCCATCGTCGCCCGGCGCGCCGCGCTCAACCCGGATCCGGCATTCCGGCGCCAGTTGCGCGACAACATCGAGTTGTGCGAATTCCTGCTCGAACGCGAGCGCTGGCAGGAACTGCGCGACGAGTTCATCAAGTTCCACGCAATCCTGCAGGAATCCAGCGGCAATACCCGGCTGGCGGACCTGCTGGGCGAACTGCTGGAATATTCGATTTCGTCCAACCGGGGCGAGGGGCCGGACCCTGCCCATGCGCCTTCGACCCTGGCCGACCATCGCCGGATCTGGAAGGCGATCGAGGACGGCGATGCCGACGCCGCCGCAACCCACGCGCTGGCGCATGTCCATCACGAAAGCGACGCGGTCCTCGTCGCCCCCGCGAAAGCCAGCGCCCGTACGAAGACAAAAGCCAGGAAGTAACGGCCACATCCCGGCGGCACGCGGCCGCCGGACCCATCCGGCCGCACATCGCGCGCGGCCTGCACGCTTGCTCGCAGCACGCTGCACGCCGTCCGGTTCGCATCGCGGTGCACGGGTCTCCAACCTGTTGACCGGTCGCCGCCTGGCGACGGCATCGCTGCCGCCCCGCGGCCGGACCAATGGCGCGCCGCAAGGACCGCTGGCGTCACCGGCATGGGCGGGTGGCCGGGGAATTGCATCCATGACTCATTGTATGCAAGTATTCACTTGCCCGGTGAGTCGTGACGACGGGCCGCGTCCACTGGTTTTCGCCAAGGACTTCCATGCCTGCCCAATTCCCCGATGTGGCCGCTCCAGGCCCAGCACCTGACGCCAGCACAGCGCGCAGCCAGCTGCGCGACCTCTACTCGCGCCTGGACGTCGCGGCTGCGCAGGCTCACTCCAGCGGGCTGCCGGTGGTGGGCGTGCTGGGCAATACGGTGCCGGTCGAACTGATTCGCGCCGCCGGCGGCTTCCCGCTCACGCTGACCGGGCGCGCGGGTCCCACGCCCGAAGGTGACCGCTGGATGGAGCCGTTCTTCGAGCCGGAAGTGCGCGCGGTGTTCGACGGGCTGCTGACCGGGCGCTTCGGGCCGCTGGCCCTGTGCGTGATCCCGCGCACCTCCGACCAGTACTTCAAACTGTTCCTGTACCTGACCGAAGTGCAGCGCATCGGCCACGGCGCGCAGGTGCCGCCGCTGCACCTGTACGACCTCCTGCACACCCGCACCCAGCGCAGTCGCAGCTACGGCATCGAGCGCACGCGCGAACTGCTGGCGCGACTGGCGCAGTGCGCCGGACGCCCGATCACCGACGACGACCTGGGGCAAGCCATTGTCGAATCCAACCGTCGCCACGTCGCCCGCGGCGCGCTGCTGGCGCGGCGCGGGAATTCCCCGGCGCTCGAGTCGGGCACCGATGCGCTGATGCTGCTGGGCGCGGGTCGTTTCATGCTGCCCGACCACTACAGCGCGCGCCTGCTCGACGCGCTCGCCGACGGCGGCCGGGAATGCCCTGGCCCGCGCCTGCTGGTCCGGGGCTTCCCGCTCAATCACACGGGGCTGCACGCGGCGGTGGAAGCGGCCGGCGGCGTGGTCGTGGCCGAGGATGATCCCTGGGGTTCGCGCAGCACCGGCCATCCGATCGACCAGGACGGCGATGCGCTGCTTGCCATCTTCGACAAGTACTTCCGCGACGAACCCAGCGCGCGGGTACATCCCGACAGCCTGCGCCGCCAGTGGTACACACAGCGCCTGGCCACCGGCGACATCGACGGCGTGATCGTCTATGCGCCCGACTTCGATGACCTGGCCGGCTGGGACGTCCCGGGCGACCTGGCCGTGGCCCGTGAACTGGGCGTGCCGGCCACTGTGCTCAGGGGCGACGCGGAGCGGATCACCGACAAGGGCAGCAGCCAGATCGCAGTATTCGTCCAGGGATTAGGCCATGACTGAGCCAGCCAAGCCGATCGACAAGCAGCTCGACGCCAGCCGCGCGGCGGCCGCGCACCAGAAGCAGTGGTTCGCGCAGCTCAGGCAGGACGTGTTCGAGGACGGCGCGCCCTACGTGATCGCCAACGTCGATACGCCCGCCGACGTGTTCCAGTCGATGGACGTGCCGGTGGTGCCCAACCAGTGGTGGTCGGCGGTCGTCGCCTCGCGCGGCATGGCCGACTTCTACTTCGACGGCCTCAAGGCGCTGGGCTACGAGGGCAAGCTGTGCCGCTACTGTTCCACCGGCCTGGCGTCCACCCTGGTCGACGCCGGCGACCGTGCGCCATGGGGCGGCCTGCCGCGCCCGGCGATGCTGGTCACGCGCCTGGCCTGCGACTGCATGCAGCGGGTGTTCTCGCTGTGGGCCAAGGCCTTCGACGCGCCCCTGTTCCTGTTCGATTCCACCGGCGCCAGCGACTTCCAGCTGCGCTGGTGGAGCGACTGCCGCGCCAACTGGGAGTCCTTCCACCAGACCCACCGGCTCGACCACATGACCGCCCAGTTGCACGACATGATCGCGCTGGGCGAGGAAGCCACGGGCCGCGCGTTCGACACCGGCCGCCTGCGCAGCGTGCTGGAGCTGACCAACGCGCAGCAGGAGTACTACGACCAGATCCGCACCCTGGTGGCCACCGCGCCGCAAAGCCCGATCCGGATCATGGAAGCGCAGGGCACATCGATGCTGGCGCAGTGGCATCGCGGCACCGCATGGGCGGTGGATCATGCCCGCGCCTTCCGCGATGAAGTGGCCGATCGGGTGCAGCGTGGCATTGCCGCCTGCCCGGACGAGCGGCTGCGCCTGATGTGGGTGGGTGCCGGCCTCTGGCACAAGGGCGGCTTCTACCAGCGCTGGGAACAATCGCACGGCGCGGTCTTCACCTGGGCCGAGTACCCGGCCTTCGGCGCCGATGCCTACCTGCGCTACGGGCTGGAGGATCCGGTCCGGGCGCTGGCCTCGCGCTATGTCGCGATCCGCGAATGGCTGCACGACCCGCCCTGGGCCGGCGCCTGGTACGCGGAGGAGGCGCGCCGCAACCGCATTCACGGCGCCGTGGTGCTGGTGCCGACCAACTCGCGCCCCTCTTCCACCGGCTCGCTGTTCATCGCCCACGCACTCGAAAGCGCAGGCATTCCGACGCTGATGCTGTGGGCGGACATGGTGGATCCCGCGAGCTGGGACGACCGCAGCATCGACGCGCAGATGCTGGATTTCCTCGAGCGCCGCGTGGCGCCCAAGGCCCGATGAGTCATCCCCTTCCCACCGCCGGCGCTGCTCTGCGCGACGGCCCACATGACCAGGATCGATCCATGACCCACTCCCTCGTCGACCCCTTCGCCCAGGGCCCGCTGGCAGGCGTGATCGTCATCGACATCTCGCAAATGCTCGCCGCGCCCTATGCCGCGATGCTGCTCGCCGATTTCGGCGCCACCGTCATCAAGGTCGAGCCTCCGCACGGAGACGCCTCCCGCCGCGCCGGCTACAACGTGGAGGGCACCTCGGTGTGGTGGCGCCACCTGGGCCGCAACAAGCACGCCGTCACCGCCAACCTCAAGGATCCACGCGGTCAGGCGCTGGTCCGGCGCCTGGTCGACCAGGCCGACGTGCTGGTCGACAACATGCGGCCTGGCAAGCTTGAGAAGGTCGGCCTGTGCCCGAAGGAACTGCACACCACCAACCCGGGCCTGGTGGTGCTGCGCGTCTCCGGCTGGGGTCAGGACGGTCCGTATCGCGACCTCCCGGCATTCGGTTCCCAGGCAGAAGCGCTGAGCGGCCTCGCCTATTCCAACGGCGAACCGGGCGGCAAGCCCATCCTTCCCGGCGTGCCGCTGGCCGACGCCGCTGCCGGGCAGATGGGGGCGTTCTCGGTGCTGATGGCCCTCTACCAGCGCGACCGGGATCCGGAACGCCGCGGCCAGGTGCTGGACGTGACCCTGATGGAGTCCATCTTCGGCATGCTCGGGCCCTGGGGCACGGCCTACCATGAACTCGGACACATCCCCCAGCCGCTGGGCGGACGCTCCCCGGCCGCCGTGCCGCGCAACGTGTACCTGGCCGCGGACGGAACCTGGGTCTCGATCTCCTGCGCCACCGACGAGATCGCGTTCCGCGCGTTCCGTGCAATCGGTCGCGAGGACATGACCACCGATCCGCGCTATGCCTCGCACGCCAGCCGGACCGGACAGATCAACGAGATCGACGCCCTTGTCGGCGAATGGATCGCTCGCCACGACAGCCGCGACGCCGTGCGCATCTTCAACGAACACGGGGTTCCGGTCGCGCCGATCTACAACATCAAGGATGTGGTCGAGGATCCGCATATGCAGGCCCGCGGCCTGATGACCGAAGCGATCGCGGAGGATCTGGGGCGCAACATCAGGATCCAGGCCGCCGCTCCCCGACTGAGCCGCACTCCCGGCGAAGTGCGCTGGACCGGGCGTGGCATCGGCGCCGACAACGAGGCCCTGTACTGCGGGCGCCTGGGGCTCTCCGCGCAGGAGTTGGAGCTGCTCAAGGAGGAAGGCGCGGTCTGAGCATCTATATTGACCGGGCAGTCACTTGCCGGTCGGATTGATGTATGCAAGTATCCATAGCAACATTCCTCATCGCATGAACCGGCTACCGGCCCGCGACGGCGGACCCGGTTGGCACCTGGCTCACCGGAGCACGGAACCGATGTCGCACCAAGCGCGGAACGGAAGTCATCGCCCCGGCCTGACCGTGATCGGGCTGCTGGCCCTGTGCCTCGTGCACGGCGGATGTGCGGCGCCGCCGCAGGCATCCGATGCGCCGACGGACGTGGCGCAGTGGCGCGCACCGGGCCAAGCCTGGCACCTGGCCGAGGACACCCGCTGGACCAACCCGGCCGGCGCCCACGAGATGTATCTGCAGGGCGGCGGTATCGACGCTGGCCAGCATCCGTTCTTCGTCCCCGGTCCCGGTAACGGCCGTGCCTGTGTGACCTGCCATCAGCCCACCGACGCGATGAGCCTGTCGGCGGACAGTGCGCGTGCGCGCTGGGAAGCCACCCGCGGTACCGATCCCCTGTTCGCCGTATTCGACGGCGCCAACTGCCCTTCGGCCAGTCCGGGCCAGCGCGCGTCGCACAGCCTGCTGCTGGAGCGCGGTCTGTTCCGCACCCCCATGCCGTGGCCACCGCGCGCGCGCGACGGTCGCCAGATCGAGCCCGAGTTCGACATCGAGGTGGTGCACGATCCCGCCGGCTGCAACCTGGACCCCATCTACGGCCTGCATTCGCCGACACCGACCGTTTCGGTGTTCCGCCGCCCGCGGGTGGCGGCCAACTTGCGCTACATCACCCGCCCGGGTTCGCCGATCAACCTCAAGAACGGCCATGCCATGGACACCGACCCGGACACCGGCCTCCCGGTCACCATGAACCTGATGGCGGACGCGCGGCATCCGACGGTGAAGCTGCAGGCCATCGACGCATCGCTGACCCACCACCAGAGCCCGCACGCGCCCGCCGGGGAGGCCCTGGAACAGATCCTGGACTTCCTGGCCCGGGTCCATGTCGCGCAGGCTGAGGACCATGTCGCCGGCGACCTCACCGCCGGTGGCAGCTCGCCCATTTTCGGCGCCCGCGCCATGGCCGACGCCCAGGTCGGCGTGCTGGGCGACAACCTCGACCGCCCGGTGTTCGGTCCGCTGGAGCAGTGGGGCGACGACGCGCATCGCGCCTCCGTGGCGCGCGGACACGAACTCTTCATGCTGCGCCCGTTCTGGATCCGGGACGTGACCTATCTCAACAGCATCGGCTTGGGCAATCCGGTCAAGCGCACCTGCACGACCTGCCACAACCACACCATGACCGGGATGGACCTGGCGCCGGGCTGGATGGACATCGGCGTGGCCAACCAGCCCTGGGCCGATCCCAACGACGATCTGCCGCTGTTCCGCCTGACCTGCCGCGCCGACGCCAATCCGCACCCCTACCTGGGTCGCAGCGTGCTGACCAGCGACCCCGGGCGCGCCCTGGTGACCGGTCGCTGCGTGGACATCGGTTCGATCAACATCCAGCAGATGCGAGGACTGGCCGCACGCGCGCCGTACTTTTCCAACGGCTCGGCGCGCACCGTCGAGGACGTGGTGCGCTTCTATGACCGGCGCTTCGAGATCGGCCTGAGCGAAGCCGATGTCGAGGACATGGCCAACTTCCTGCGCACCCTGTGAGGTCCCGGCCATGACGCGCACGCTCCCCTCGATTGCACTTGCCGCACTGCTGCTTGCCGGTGCGGCCCCGGCCGCGCAGCCGGGGCCCGGAGAGCACCTGGCCTTCGTCGCCTGCCCCATCGTGCGCGACACCGCGCATCCATGCTGGCTGGCCGAGTACCAGGGCGAGCTGTACTACCTCGGCCCGCAGGGCGGCTCCTCCTCGCCCTTCATCGCCCCCCAGCTGCGCCACCGCGCACTGGTGGAAGGTCGCCTGACCGATGCGCCGCGCATCTGCGGCGGACGCGTGCTGGAGGACGTCACCGCCTCGGTGCTGCCCGAGGTGGATGATCGCTGCAACACCATCCTGCCCGCCGACGACCACCCCGATCCTCCGACCGTCGAGCGAGGCCCGGCACCGACCCACCGCGACAACACGCGCCTGCGTCGGCGTCCTCCGATCGAGGATCTGCCGCAGCCATTCGTCGAACGCGATTACCAGGTCCAGTTCACCTTCGACGTGGAGGAAGCCTTCATCGGCAATCCGTCCCACACCGGCGTGCGCCCGATCCAGGCCGCCGCACGCCATGCGCTGGCGTTGGGCGATGCTGCGCGCGTGCGCATCACCGGGCACCGCGCGCGGGTGCGCCTGAGCGACGGCAGCGACCTGTTCGAACGTGCCGACATCGCCCAGCGGCGCGCGCGCTACCTGGTCCAAACCCTGCACGGGCTCGGTGTTCCCGCACAACTCATCGAGGTCCTCCCGTCCGCGCCCGTGGTGGGCGACCGGCCGACCGATCGTCGGGCGGTCATCCAGGTATCACCCGCCAGCCCATAGGCGGGCGGCGTACCCGGCCCGGACAGCTGCGCCGCCGCTGCGTTGTCGCGCGGACGCGCATACCCCGCGCGTACCGACGCCATTCCATCCAGGGCTGCACCGGCGCCGTATCCGGCCGGTCCGGTCCGGTCCGGTCCCCATCAAGGAGCTTGCACGCATGACTGCCCCCCACCCCTCCTGGCTGCTTGTCGTGGCCGCTGGCCTGGCCGCGACCGCCTTTGCGGGCCAGGGCGGTCCCGCGCTGGCCGCAACGCCGACGGCCACGCCGACGCAGGCCGATGACGCAACGCCGCGACGGGTGTCCGCGCCTGGTCGCTACCAGGGCTATTCCGAGCCGGTGTTTGACGGCTCCGAGCGCAGCTCGTTCCATATCCAGGTGCGTGATGGAACCCGCTTGGCGGTGGACCTGTTCCGTCCCACCCGCGACGGCCGCGCGAGTGCCGAGCCCCTGCCCGTGATCTGGATGCACACGCCGTACAACCGCCGCAACTACCGCCGGGGGCCGACCATCGACCATTACACCGGCTACGCCGCGCAGCTGCTGCCCTACGGCTACAACGTCGCGGTGGTCGACTACCGCGGCGTCAACGCCTCGTTCGGCCAGAATCACGCACGCACCCGCGGGCAGTGGCTTGAGCATGCGCGCTGGGACGCCTACGACGTCACCGAATGGCTCGCGCGCCAGCCATGGAGCACTGGCCGCATCGGCATGTGGGGCTGTTCGGCCACCGGCACGAGCCAACTGCAGGCCGCGACCACCCGGCCGCCTTCGCTCAAGGCCATCATGCCGCTCAGCATCGAGTTCGACTCGATGCCGCTGGGCGGAATCGTCGACCCGGTGCAGTTGCCGCAGCCGGGGCAGACGCCCGACCTGGACGTGAATCCGGCGCCGGTGGACGGCGCCAACGGCGACGCGCTGCTGGCTCAGGCCCTGAGCGAGCACCGCCACAACATCCTCTCGGTTGGCGACGTGCCGTTCCGCGACAGCGTATCGCCCACCCTGGGCGTGCAATGGTGGCTGCAGGGCAGCCCGGTGTCCTACCTGGACGCCCTGCGCGCATCAGGCATCGGCATCTACGTCAGCAACGCCTGGGAAGAGGCCGGCGCCCGACGCGGCGGCTTCGACCTGTTCAACAACGTCCCCAACGTCAAGGCCATCGCCACCTTCGGTGCCCACTGCCGCTGGGATGATGTGAAGCAGGCATCGGGCTTCGACATCGTCGTCGAGGAACTGCGGTTCTTCGACCACTGGCTCAAGGGCATCGACAACGGGGTGATGGACGAGCCCGGCTTCACCTACTACACCTATCACGCCCCCGGCGATGGCTGGCGCCAGTCCCGCAGCTGGCCACCGGCCGGCAGCGTGAATACCGCCTTCCACGTCGGCAGCGGCAGCCTGCAGCCGGACTTCGGAACGCCCGGCGAAGATGTCGTGCTGACCGGGCCGCGGCCGAGCACCAACTCGGTCACCACACAGGTGCATCCGGCCAACGCCGGCATCAGCTATCTCGGCCCGCAGCTGGAAGGCGACGTCGAGCTGAGCGGGCACCCGGTGATGCGCCTGTGGCTGGCCACCGAACTCGAAGACGTCGACGTGCTTGCGCGACTCGACGACATCGCCCCGGACGGGACCGTGGCCAGCGCATCGCACTACATGCTCGGGCAGCTGCGCGCCACGCACCGCGCCCTTGCACAGGCGCCATACGACACCGGCAGCCGTCCATACCAATCGCACCGCAGCGGCGACGTGCTGCAGGTCGAGCCCGGCCAACCGATGGAACTGGTGTTCGAGCTGCTGCCGATGTCCTACGTGTTCCGCGCCGGGCACCGCATGCGCATGAACCTGAGCTTTGCCCGGCCCCACTCCCATCCGCAGGAGCCTGGCACGGTGCGGATACTGCGTACCGCGCAACATCCCTCGGTCGTCCTGCTGCCGGTCGTCGGCGTCGAGTAGGCACGGCGACTCTCCGGAGCCAGGTGCGCCGGCGCCGCTCGATCATGCGCCGGCAGCCGCCTGCCATCCTCGCCGCGCCGCCACGGCAGCGCGGTCTCCGCCAACCGCCGGCTACTGTTCCTTCATCGCGTCTTCGATCGATGCGATCAGGCATTCCTGGGCCACGGCCAACACCCGGTCAACGCCCTGCACACCGATCACGAACGGGTGCGGCGCATCGCTGCGCCTTGTCGCAAGCCGGGGCAGCCGCACACTGGTCAGATCATTGGCCGGATGGTTGCTGAGGAACACGTCCGCACGCGCATCGAGCCCGATCGTGCGCATCTTCAGCGTGGACTGCAGGAATTCCTCCATCCGCGCCAGCCCCCCCATCGCACCGGATCCGCCGCGATAGAAGGCGACATGCTCCGCTTCCCCATCCCTGAGCGGGAAGGTGGCCGACAGGGTGCCTGGCGTATGGCCCGGGGTCAGGTGGAAGCTGATGGTGGTGTCTCCCAGGCTCAGGGTCTGCCCATCGTCCAGGAACAGCACCCGCTCCGGCTTCCGCGCCGCGGCGAGCTCGGGCGGCACGACCAGTTCCTGCATGTGCTGGTAGTCGAGCTTCGACATGTAGATGTCCGCGCCCGAGAGTTCCTGGAGATACGGAGCACCGCCATAGTGGTCGGCGTGGCCATGCATGATGACGATCTTCCTGATCTGCAGGGGATCCAGGCCCTGTGACCTGAGGCCCCGGACGATGTACCGCTCGGCTTCATCGTCGCTCGCCAGCGGATCGAAGATGACGATCCCGTCGCTGGTCAGCAGCGCCCACGCGTTCCACTTGTTCGGGTTGGTCCCGAAACCGAGGAAAACCAGATTGTCGAATATCCGCGAGTCGGCGTATTCCACCGGGCTCGGCGGCGGGGTGTACTTGCGCCGGTAACAGAACTTCATCGCCGACTCGGCGAACTCGTTCCCGGCGATCCGCATCGCGATGGCGCGATGGGGATTGTCCTCCGCCCGTGCGTGGAGCGCAGCGGAGGCAAGCAGCACCATCGCACCGCAACCCAGGACCGCACGGCGCCAATCGATTGCATCCAACCAGGCCATCACCCTCTCCTCTTCACGACTGTTTCCCCATTCGCGCGGATCCGGGAACTCGCGCCCCGAAACAAAACACGGCAACCAGGCGACTGCGTTGAAGCGGTCGACCTGGCTGCCGTGCACCACCAGCCTTGCAAGGCGCGGCGAAGCGACTACCAGTTCTTCGCCACGCCGATCGTGAAGATCCGCCCCAGCGCACTTGCCTTCTCGCCGTCGTAGCCACCGGGCGTGTCGACGAAGTTGGGCGAGCGGTCGAGCAGGTTCTGCACGTCCAGGCTGAGGGTCAGCCCATCGGTGACCCAACCCTTTCCGTAATCGAACTGGTAGCCGAGGTAGAAGTCAGCGGTACTCCACGAGCCAACCTTGTCCTGGCGGCTGGAAGTGGTATTGCGATAGCCGCCGATGTGGGTGAACGACAGCCGCGTGTTCCAGTTCTGGTCGAACCAGCCGATGTTGCCGCGGAAGGACAGGTCGACGGGGTAGTTGATCGTATTGAGTACGTCGGTCGCATCCGCGCCAGCAGCGACCAGCGTTTCATACTCGTTGTAGTAGGTGGCGTTCGCATTCAGGCGCAGGTTGCCGCGGCCGAGTTCGAACACGTGGCCGGCCGACAGATCGATGCCGCTCGCCCGGGTGATGGCCAGGTTCTGCCTTCTCGCGTCGAGGATGAACTCCGTGGTCGCCGGGTTGATTGCTCCCGACAACCGGTAGGCAGCCATCAGGCTGTTGACCTGGTCAAGCGTCGGGTTGCGGATGATGTGGTCCGCGTACACCGGCTCCCGGATCAGGACGTCGTTCACCGTGAACAGATCGACCACCTGCCCCGAGTAGTCCACCGACCAGTAGGTTGCGTTGAGGAAAAGGCCCGGAATGGATTCGGGTTTCCAGTCGATGCCGGCCGTCCAGGTCTTCGCCATTTCCGGACCGAGACCGGGGTTTCCACCGGCGAGGATGACGCCCAGCGACTGGCCGGAAGGCGCGGTGGGATCGATCCGGGTGCGCTGGTAGAGCACGTTGTTGGACGCATCCAGCTCCGACAGGCTCGGCGCGCGGAACGATTCACCGTAGGTGGCCCGCAGGGCGACCGCCCTGGTCGGCGCGTAGGTGATGCCGACCTTCGGGTTCGTGGTGGATCCGAAGTCGCTGTAACGGTCGTAGCGCATGGCCAGCGACAGGTCGAGGCGGTGGATACCCGCGCGCTCGTTCTGCGCGCCCACGAATGGCAGATAGGCCTCCGCGTAGGCGCTGCTCACGTCGCGCCCGACGGTCGCCTCGCGCAGCTCCTCGGGGCTACCCGGCCGGAAGGTCAGCGTCGCCGTGTACAGCTCGTCCTCCCTGTGCTCGACGCCCACGGCGATCCGTGCATTGCCGCCCCACATTTCGAACAGGCTTCCGTCGGCCTGGGCCTCGAACATGCGCATCGTCGAAGAGGGCGGCTGGTAGGTACTGCCACGCAGGAAGTCATACACCGACTGCGGGCTGTTGGCGCCAGACCCGAACGGATTGAGCGCAAGCGATGGGTCGGTTGTGGATGTCGCGACCGCGAGATTGGCGGCGTTGACGATGTTGCGCGCGTCGTTGACGTCCAGCGAGTTGCCGTAGACGTAGTTGAACGCGCCGTTCCAGTCGCCCCAGAGCTGTGCATCGAGGCCGACGGTCCACTGCCGCACGCGCGCCTGTCCCTGGGACTGCGCGAGCCCGAACTCCTCGGCCGGCATCATGTAGTTGACGCTGACCGAGCTCGCGCCGGGGACCGGGCTGATGAAGTAGGGGTTGGTGTTGCGGAGCGCGATCGAGGCGGTCCTTCCGCCCGAGACCTGCTTGAACTCACGCTTCGAGTACAGGTTCTCGACCCTGAGCCTGAGCCGCTCGCCCAGGTCCTGCGAGGCCTTGATGTAGATGCTGTGGCGTTCCTGCCGCGGAAGCAGCCAGGCGGATTCGAGCGAATCGCACAGGTTGCCGGTGCCGGTGCCGGTGCCGGCGACGAGGGACGCAGGATCGATGCCGACGCCGTTGCCCGGCGGCAACGCATAGGTTTGCCCGCCAACCACGAGCGTTCCCGGGTTGCACTGGTTGGCGCGGTAGTCCATTCCGCCGAAGGGGGTCAGGTCCTGGCGGTAGAACGACCGGTCGGACGCTTCCAGCTCGCTGCGCTCCGTGTGCTCGAACGCGACCATCACATTTCCCGAATCCCAGGAAAAGCCGGACACGTGCCCGAACTGGAAGCGGTCCAGGCCGTCGCCCGCGCCATAGCGGATCCGGGTCTCGTGCCCCTCGAACTGCTCGCGTGTGATGAGGTTGACCACGCCGGCGATGGCGTCCGACCCATACAGCGCCGACGCGCCGTCGGCCAGGACCTCGATGCGCTCCAACGCAAGCGTGGGGATGATCGACGGGTCCATGTACTGGCCCTGCGTGCCGCTGGGCACCACGCGGCGCCCGTTGATCAGCGGCAGCGTCGTGCTTCCGCCGATGCCGCGCAGGTTGATCCCGCTGGCATTGGTGCTGTTGAGCTGCGCGTTCTGGCTGCCCTTGTGCGATTCGTCCGTGCCCAGATTGATGACCTGCGGGATCTCACGCAGGATGTCCGTGGTCGTCACCGACGAGGACATCTCGATCTGTTCCCGGTCAAAACCGATGACGTGGGACCCGACGGTTTCGGCACCGCGGATCCTCGAACCGGTCACGGACACCGTGTCCAGCGAAACCGGGTCATCTCCGGCGCCCTGCTCCTGGGCGTAGGCCGCGCTCGATGCAGCTGCCGCAATCACGCCAAGCAGCAGGCATCTGCCGATCGATATCGACAATGTATTCGTTCTGATGTCGCAGGCCGTGCGCATAGGTCGAAGTCCTCCCAATAGGTTGTTTTGAATCTCTTGTTTCTGGTTGCCTGCCCGAAGATCGGCTTCGTACCCATGGCGTCAGGCGTGTTGGCGATTTGTCCCCGTCCCTTGGCGTGCAGCTTCCCGTCGTCCCATGCAGTGCGCGGGGCTGCCGCGTGCGGCCGGCTGCCCGCTCCGCCCGGAGACCGCGGGGGCGGATTCATCCCGAACGGCACTTGAGGTTCCGGCCCTGGCCGGGGTCCAATCCTTCATGCGCTGCATGTGTCCCGATGCACATGAATACTTGCATACAAGAATTCCGATTCGCAAGCTGCATCGCACCATCAAGTGGGCGGCCAGCGCGGCTGTTCTGCGACATCGGAGGGGGGCCGGCACACGGCGCGGACATGAAAACGGCGGCGCGAACGACAGGAAGATGTCGCCGCCTCGACGCGGACGTCGGGCTGTTCATGTTGGGCTGTTCGTGTCTGGCGGCCTGTGCGCCGCGAAAGCGCGCAAGGCGACCCGGCGCGGCTTCGCCACCCCGTCGTACCTGATGGGACAGCGGGCTCACATCGAAACGCAGAGTCGGCGCTGTCCGAGAAATGCGCTGGCCGCGACGCGGTCTCAAGCGCCCACCGATCACCGCCCGGGCGTATGCCGGGCAATCGCCCGGATTCGGGCGGACTGCTTGCCGCCCGCTCCCCGCGCCGGACGCGGCGCGGGGGTGGCACGCCCTGGTCAGGGCTTGTGGTACGGCTCGCCGGTGACCGGGTGCACGAAGTGCGGCTTCGGGCTGAGGCCGTAGTTGGGGAACTGGTGACAGCCTTCGTTGGTGTACCAGTCCGGGCCGTCCGGATCGCCGGGGTAGAACTCCGGCACCGGGCCCGGTTCGGGCAGGGGCATGTCCAGGTAGCTGGTCAGGTAGGGCACGCTGTAGCGCGTGCACTCGACCAGGCGCCGGTACAGCCACTGCCCGTCGACCTTCACCAGCTGGCCTTCATAGGCGCCCAGCGAGTAGGTCTGGTTGACGCCGTGCACCGCCTGCTGGGTCCAGTCCTTGAAACGGATCTTCGCCGACTGGCCGTCATCGGCCACGGTGATCGTGTGCTGGAGCAGGATGCGGTCGTTGAGCACGCCATGCTGCGGGCCCTGCACCCGGGGCGGCGCGCCTTCGGGCCGGTAGCGTGCGCTGGCAAGCAGCCGCCCGATGGAATCCCTGCCCCGGTAGCGGCCGTTGAAGATGTGGTACTCGGCATCATCGGTGAACACGCGCAGCGTCTGGTCATCAAGGAACTTGTCGCGGTAGTAGCCGAAGGCGTAGGTCAGGCGCTTGATGGCCGCCACGTCCTCGGCCCGCACGACCTCGTGCTCGAGCTTGTCCAGTTGTCCGGTGGTCGGTACGGATGCGGTGGCCGTGGCAGCGGCCGAAGCCAGGACGATTGCCGCGACCGTGCAGATGGTCTTGATACCCATGGAACAGTGCCTCCCGGTCGGGTTCAA
The DNA here is from genome assembly GCF_054072715.1 of Luteimonas sp. A611. Classification (NCBI taxonomy): domain Bacteria; kingdom Pseudomonadati; phylum Pseudomonadota; class Gammaproteobacteria; order Lysobacterales; family Lysobacteraceae; genus Luteimonas; species Luteimonas sp. A611. The sequence continues at coordinate 10,243 of NZ_JBSVRP010000005.1, read as the reverse complement.
TAGTTTTTCCAGAGCACTTCCTCGCCCGTCACCGGGTTGGGGAAGTTGAACGGAAGCAGGACGGAATGGATCATCACCTGGTTCTTGGCGAAGTAGCAGCCGAAGTCGTCAGGCTCGAACGCGTAGTCGGGACCACGCCAGTTTTCCGGACGCGGCTCGACGGTCGAGGCGTAGTCCTCGACCAGGCGCTCCTGACTCTTCCACCAGTCTTCTGGCATGTCCTCCGGCGCACCAAGCACACCGGCCTTGGGCAGGTTGGCCATGCCGGTGGCGATGGCGCCTTCGGCGACGATGCACACCTGGAAATGGCTCATCTTCCACAAGCCTTCGTGCCTGGTGTACTCGATGTCGTACCAGATCGAATGATCCGATCCTTCCTTGCTCAGGCTCGAGAACGGAATGCTGCGGGGCCGGTGCGAGAAGAAGCGGTCGGCGGACGTGCGGATGTAGGCCTTGACGTGGTTGAGGTCGTCAGACACGGTCAGCACCGGCTGCGCCATCTTGTGGTCGATGAAAGCGCCCTGGACCGGCCAGTCGGCATAGCCGGTGAACGCGCCCCAGTGGCCGACCCAGAGCCGTTGCGCGCCGTCCAGCCCCTTCCATGCGCCGTACTTGTAGAGGAACGTACCGTCGGGATGGGCCAGTTCGGACTGCGCCGACTTCAGCAGATGGTCCTGCTGGAAACCGTAGACGTGGTGGAAGCGGACGATCTCGTCCTCCACGTTGACCTTGCCGATGCGGTTGAGCGCCTGCTCGTAGGTCATCTCCTGCGCGTGGGCGGCGGTGCAGGCCAGCACCGCCGCGATCGCCAGGACCGTGGCGCGAAGTGCCGGCGTGGAAATGCGGCTGGTTCCGCCCCGGGCGGCGTTGTGGTTGTGGTTGTGGTGGCTGCGCATCACGATCCTCCCACCGGATGTTGGAAGTGGAAGTCCTCGGTCCCCACGTCGGGATAGCGGTCCTTGCACTCCTCCGCCGCGGAGGCCTGGCGCGAAGGCGCGATGCCGGCCGGCTTGGCGGGCATCCACTCCGGGTTCGCGCTCCACCTGACGTCCTGCCAGCCTTCGGTATAGCCGGCCGACCAGGGGCTGCAGAACTTCATGCTGCTGATCTTCCACACGCCGTCCTCCTTCACGTATTCGTTCTCGAACACGCCGGCGATCCACAGCTCCTTCTCGCGGTAGTACGCCATCTTGGCCAGGGTCCGGTAGCGCGACCTGGCGCTGAGGTTGTCCTCCGACACGGTGACGATCTCCTGCCACTGCGGCAGTTCGAACAGGCGACCGGGCACGGGGCCGAAGGTGCCGTTGCTGAAGGTGGCGCCGAAGTAGTCGACCCACATGCGGTTGATCGCCTCCTTGCCCTCCCACACCTCATGGATCCACTGCACCTTGCCGTCGTCGGTGAACAGCGTCGGCAGCTCCTTGAAGAGCATGCGGTCCTGGTAGTAGCCCGAGATGTACTGCAGGCGTTCGACCGCCTTGACCGCTTCCAGGCGCTCGATGCGGTGCTGCAGCTCGGACCAGCGCTGGCTGCGCTCGGCGGCACTCTCACGTCGCGGCTGGGCGGCCCATGCCGTGGCCGCGCCCGCAGCGAGCACGAGTGCGACGGCCGCTGCGACGGTACGCGTAGTCTTCGTTGTCACTGTGTTTCCTCGCTTGGCTTCGATCGGTTGGGGTCGGGGACGCACGGTCGTGTCCGCCCCCGAGCCGGGGAGTGCGCACCGGAGCTCTGATTCCCGGACCGGTGGCGGTACCCGGGACGGCCTGGTCGGCCACGTCCCGGGACGACGGTCACCACTTCTTGCTCACCTGCAGGGTCACGTAGCGACCAAGGGCGCTGGCGACCTGCGGGTCGAACAGGATGTTGCTGTTGAGCGCGAACGGCGGATCCTCATCCAACAGGTTCTGCATGCTGAGGTTCAGGGTGGCGCCGCCCAGCAATCCCTCCAGCGCCGGGGTGTAGCTGAAGCTGGCGTCGAAGGTGTTGTAGGCATCGATATCGCGGTATTCCACCGGCACGTTGAGCGTGTTGGTGTAGCTGTTGCGGTAGTTGTAGAACAGGTGCGCCGACCATGCATCGCGGCTCAGTCCCACCTGCACGCGGCCGCTCAGGCGCAACGGGCTGTAGATCTCGTTGAGCGTGTCGCGAAGCTCGCCCGTGGCCACCGGCGAGTTTTCCCAGCTCAGCGCGTAGTTGGCCGTCAGGCCGAGCAGCCAGTTGCCCCAGTCGTTCTGCAGCCGCTGGTAGACGCTGATGTCGAAACCGTCGGTCAGCAGGCGGCCGGAGTTGGAGCGGCGTGCGTCGTTGACCGCCGCCACCTGGTTGACCGGGCCGATCGCCCCGGTGAACGCCGGAGTCGATCCGTTGATCAGTGAAGAGACGTAGGCGTCGTAGCCGGCCTGGCTGCTGGTGTCGAAACCGTTGAAGTTGCCGTTGCTGGCGGCACGCTCCGGGAAGTACAGCGGGTTCAATGCCAGGAAGGGATCGTACAGACGCTCGACGTGGGTGATCGCGCCGACCGATCCCATGTCCGAGGACGGGGTGCCGATGCGGTTGCGATAGTCGATGTTGTAGTAGCTCACCGAAGCTTCGAAGCCGGGCAGGCCGGCCGGATGCAGATCGAAGCCCGCGGTCCAGGTCTTGGCCGTCTCCGGCTGGAGCCCGAGCCGCCCGCCCTGCGTGCCGATGACGTACAGCTGCTGGTCGGCCGGCACCGAGGTGACGCCCAGTTCCGCGGCGCTGTGCACGCCGCCGCCGGGACGACCCGCGGCCACGTTCGCCGTCGCCATCGGCGAGGCGTCGGCCAGGGTGGGGGCGCGGAAGGACTCGCCGTAGGACGAGCGCAGGGTGAGGCTGTCGCCGGTCTTCCAGGTCAGGCCCACCTTGGGATTGGTGGTCGAGCCGAAATCGGAGTAGCGGTCGTAGCGGCCGGCGATGCTCAGTTCCAGCGAACGCGCCCAGGCCAGCTCCTGGTGTTCGCCCACCAGCGGCACGTAGAACTCGGCGTAGGCCGACTTCACGTCGCGGCTTCCGCTCCAGTCCGCGGTCTGGAACGAGATGTTCCTCGGCGAGGTGTAGACGAGGCCGGTCTGGGTGTCGTTGTAGCCGGACATACGATCGCTGCGATAGGCGATGCCGGCGGCCATGCGCACCTCGCCTCCGCCGATCTCGAACAGCGGGCCATCGGCCCCCACCTGCACGTCGACCATGTCGTACTGGCTGCCGATGTACTGTGCGCCGCGGATGAAGTCGGCCGTCGCCGGGTCGTTGCAGCCGGTGCAGAACGGGTTGAGCACCGGGATGGCCGCGGGCAACGAGACGCTGCCGGGCGTGCCTGGTGCCACGACAGCACCGGTGGTGCCGCTCACCGAGTTGCCCACGGACATCGCCAGGGCGGCGTTGTTGATCTGGTTGCTCAGACCGCGATGATCGCGGGCGCCGGAGTAGCCGACCGATCCCTTGATCATCCAGGCCTCGCCCAGCGGCATGTCCGCACCCACATTGGTGAAGTATTGCTTGGCGTAACCGAATCGCTCGGCCACGCCCAGATCGCCGATCGAGCGGTAGTACACGCGCATGTCCTGGTCGGCGCAATCGATGCCGAGCGGATTGGCGACGTAGTTGGTCGTGGCGCAGGGGCTGTATGGGTTGCTGGCGGGCACCAGCAGGGTGGACTGGGTGGCGGTGGCGTAGGCGTAGGGTTCGCGGAACGAGCGATCAGAGTACAAACCGGTAAAGCTCAGCTGCACGCCGCTCTCGAACAGGTGCCTGACGTTCCACAGGAACGAATCATTCTCCGAGTCCGGGATGATCGCCGTGTTTTCCCAGGTGTTGAGCCTGTGTGGATCGGCGCTGGAGAGGCCTGAGAGATCCAGCGCGCCGCCGACATGCTGGGGCAGCGCGTAGAGCGTCGGCGCACCGGCGGGAACCTGCGCAGCGGAGAACAGGATGTTGCCCGGAACCGCATAGAGGCTGCGCCCATCCGCGCGTCCGTATGGGGTGAAGTTGGCGTCGTACAGGTGCGGCCGCGTGGTCGACAGGGTCAGGTCGGTCTGCTGGCGCTGGTAGGCGACATAGCCGCCACCGCCGCCCCAGGTCTTGCCGAAGAGCTGGCTGAAGTTCCAGCTCGAAGCATCGTCGCCAAGACCATATCCCATCCTTGTTTCGGCGCCGTCGAAGGGTCTGCGCAGGATCAGGTTGACCACGCCGGCGACCGCATCGGAACCGTAGATCGCCGAGGCGCCGTCGGCCACCACCTCGATCCGGCCAAGCGCGGCTTCCGGAATGGCGGACACGTCGGTCAGCTGCGCCGCGACGCTGCCTGGTGCAAGGCGCTTGCCGTCCAGCAGCACCAGCGTCGAGGAGGTTCCCACCGCGCGCAGGTTGATGCCGCGCCCGTAGGTGATGTTCTGGGTGGAGTTCTGCACCGCGCCACCGCCACGCAGCGAAGAGTCCGCGCCGAAGTTCATCACCTGCGGGATCGTGCGCAGGATGTCGGTGGTGTTGGTCAGGCCGGTGGACTCGATCTGCTCGCGGTTGAATCCGAGCGCGGCCGATCCCACCGGAGCGACGCCGCGGATGCTGGAGCCGGTGACCACCACCGAATCCAGGGTGAGTGCTTCGCTGGGGGATGCGTCGCCCTCTTCCTGCGCATGCACGGCGCCAGCCAGGCACGCGGTCATCGCGATGAACAACATGGAACGACTAAGCTTGGCACAGGACATGCGGCAAACCCTCCAAGAGACGAATCGATGAGTTGTACGTGTCGATGCCCCGACCGCCGGAGTGGCGCTGCGGGACTGTTCAGTGCGAGCGACTGGCGCCCGCGCGAACCTTTCATTGCCTTGTTTTCGGGCTGTCGGTGGCGTGCTCAACGCGCTGCCCAGGCACGGGGTGCCGGCATGGGGAAGTCGCTTCGCAAGAGGATCGCGACGCCGGGCGAGCCGGCTCCACCACACGCGTTCACGCGCAGCGTCGCTGCCATGCCCACGTGAGCCCCTGGACGGATTTCCTGCCGAACGTGCGCCTGGTGCTGCAGGTCGTGCATTCGCTACCGCTCTTCCGTTTCGCGGGTGCCATGCCTGCGGTCGACTGCCGCGGCATGGTCCGGATGGCCTTGCCCGCGGTGGCGGGATCGGCCATGGATTCGGCTTGCCGGATCTATCTGCCGGACGCCTTATGACCATTTGGTCATAATTGTTCGAACCAGTCAACCATTCTCTGATCGTCCGTTTTTGGCTACCTTTCGGAAGTCGCCAGGGAGAGACCCATGTCCGCCAACCCCACTTCCGCCACGTCCGCGAGCCGCCCCGACCGGCGCCCCGACCGGCGCCGCGACCGCACACGCGACGCGCTGTTGCGCGCCGGCCGCACCCTGTTCGCGCAGCGTGACGTGGACGCAGTCAGCATCGACGAGATCGTGAACCTTGCCGATGTGGCCAAGGGCAGCTTCTACAACCACTTCCAGGACAAGGACGCGTTCGCGCGCGAGATCGGCGCGGAGGTGCGCCGCAAGGTCGAAGCGCAGATCAGCGCAGTGACTGCCGACGTGGATGATGCGGCGCTGCACGTGGCGCTGGCGCTGTGCGTGTTCGCCCGGTTCGCCACCCGCTCGCGCGATGCAGCTCGCGTGCTGTACAAGCTCAATGACGGTTCGACCATGACCCAGGCCCCGATCAATCGGAACATGGGCGAGGTAATGGCGCGCGGGCTGGCATCCGGCCGGTTTCGCGGGATCGATCTGGAATGCGGGATCCTCGTGATCATGGGGTTGACCGTGATCACGGTGCGCCATGTGCTGGAAGAGCGCCTGGCCACGCCCCCGGCTCAGATCGGCCGCGACATGGCCCAGGCGATGCTGCGCTCACTCGGCGTGTCGCTGCCGCAGGCACGCTCGCTGGCGACACGCGCCTCGGTGCGAATCTTCGAGAATGGCGCGGCCGAAACCGGCGCGCTCAACGGCGCCTGACCGGCCGCTGTCAGCTGGCGCGCACGCGCGCCAGCTGCGCGTTGAACTCCAGCCGCAGCTCGCCAAGCATCCACGTGGCGCGTTCACCGCGGGCCCGCGCCGGCGGTGCGGGGTTGTCCGCCACCACCTGCGCGGTGCGCACGCACACGTAGGCCAGCAGCACCTGTCCGGTGGCGCGCAGGAAGGCATCGGCCACGCGCGCCGGCAATTCCGGGTCCAGGACCGCGCCGTCGCGCAGCCGCCGCAGCGCAGAATCCAGCCGCCGGCACATCCTGCGCAGGACCCGCGCCGGGCCCGCCAGGCCCGCGGCCTCGGCGCGCATGGCGATGTCCGCGCAGACGGCGGTGAACACCGCCAGCCGCGCCCCGCCATCGGCCAGCAGCTTGCGCTGCACCAGGTCCAGCGCCTGGATTTCGTTGCTGCCCTCGTAGATCAATGCGATGCGGCTGTCGCGCACCACCTGCTCGATGCCGTACTCGCGCACGTAGCCGTAGCCACCGAACACCTGCAGGGCGCGGTTGGCCAGCAGGTGGCCGCATTCGGTGAAGTGGGCCTTGGCCACCGGCGTGAGCAGCTCCACCAGCATGCGTGCATGGGTGCGCGTCTGTTCGTCCTGCGCGTGCCCGGACAGGTCGATCTGATGCCCCAGCCAGTAGGCGGCCGCGCGCATGCCCTCGCTCCACCCCTGCAGCGTGCGCAACAGGTGCCGGATCGGCGGGTGGGCGGCGATCGGATCGGCCGGCTGCTCCGGGTCCACGCGCGGCTGCACGCGCATCTGCCGGCGCTGCTGCGCGTAGTCCCGCGCCAGCGCGCTGGCGCGGGCGGCGTGCGCCACGCCCTGCATGGCCGCGTGCAGGCGTGCGGCATTCATCATCACGAACATCGCGGACAGGCCACGATGGGGCTCGCCCACCCGCCACCCCAACGCGCCTTCGAAGCGCAGGCTGGTGGTGGCGCTGCCGTGCAGCCCCATCTTGTGTTCGATGCCGTCGCAGTGCACGCCGTTGCGGCTGCCGTCCTCCAGCACGTCCGGCACCAGGAACAGTGAAATGCCGCGCGTACCCTCCGGCGCGTCCGGCAGCCGCGCGAGCACCAGGTGGACAATGTTGTCGGTGAGGTCCTGGCTACCGCCGGAAATGAACAGCTTCGCTCCGCTGATGCGCACACTGTCGTCAGCGTCCGGTTCGGCGCGCGTGCGCAGCAGGGCCAGATCGCTGCCGGCCTGCGGTTCGGTCAGGCACATGGTGGCCAGCCACTGGCCGCTCACCAGCGGTGGCAGGAACCGCGCCTGCAGCTCCGGCGTGGCATGCGCCTGCAGGCAGGCCACCGCGCCGCCCAGCAGGCCCGGATACATCGCCCAGGCGTGGTTGGCGCCCACCTGCATCTCGGAGAAGGCCAGATCCAGCAGGCCGGGCAGGCCCTGCCCTCCCCACTCGGGATCGCGCGCCAGCGCCGGCCAGCCGTCGTCGACGAACTGGCGGTACGCGGCGACGTACCCGTCGGGCGTGCGCACCTGGTCGTCCACCACGCGGCAGCCCTGGGCATCGCCGGTGGCATTGAGCGGGGCCAGCACAACGGCGCAGAAGCGACCGGCTTCGGCCAGCACCGCCTGCGCGGTGTCCAGGTCGATGCCGGCCAGGCGCGGCATGCGCACCCAGTCCTGCTCGGCCCGCAGCCAGGGGCCGAGCAGGAAGCCGGCGTCATCCAGCGGGGGTTGCCACTCGAGGGCCATCGCGCCTACTCAGAACGGGTAGTGGCGCGGCTCGTTCTGGATCGTGATCCAGCGCAGCTCGGTGAATTCGGCGATGCCGGCCTTGCCACCAAAGCGGCCGTAGCCACTGTCCTTGACGCCGCCGAAGGGCATCTGCGCCTCGTCATGCACGGTCGGGCCGTTGATGTGGCAGATGCCCGACTCGATCCGCGCGGCCACGCGCCAGGCGCGCGACACGTCGCGGCTGAACACCGCCGCGGACAGGCCGTAGCCGGTGTCGTTGGCCACCGCGATGGCCTGCTCCTCGCCGTCCACGCGGATCACCGATACCAGGTTGCCGAACGACTCCTCGCCATACAGGCGCATCTCCCGCGTCACCCCGTCGATCACGGTGGGCTGCATGATGGTGCCTTCGATCTGGCCGCCGCAGGCGATGCGCGCACCCTTCGAGACCGCGTCGTCGATCAGCTCGCGGCAGTGCGCGGCGGACTCGGGCGAGAACAGCGCGCCCAGCGGCGTGTTGTTCTCGGCCGGGTTGCCGGCCTTGAGCGTGGACGCCTTGTCGGCGACCATCGACACGAAGCGATCGGCGATGGTTTTGTCCACGACCAAACGTTCGGTCGACATGCAGATCTGGCCCTGGTTCATGAAGGCGCCGAATACCGCGCCGTCGCGCGCCGCTTCCAGGTCGGCATCGTCGAGTACCAGGAACGGCGCCTTGCCGCCCAGCTCCAGTACCGCCGGCTTCAGATACTCCGCCGCCAGGCGGCCGACGATGCGGCCCACGCGGGTGGAACCGGTGAAGTTGACCCGACGCACGCGCGGGTCGCGGATCAGCGCGGCCACCAGATCCGGCGCGTCGGCCGGGGCGTTGGTGATGACGTTGACGATGCCTTCGCCCAGCCCCGCCTCGACCAACACTTCGCCGATCATGACGTGCACGCCCGGGCAAGCCTCGGATGCCTTGAGCACGACGGTATTGCCGCAGGCCAGCGGCAGCGCCATGGCACGGGTGGCGAGGATCACCGGGGCGTTCCACGGCGCGATGCCCAGCACCACGCCGGCCGGCTGGCGCACGGCCATGGCCAGGCTGCCGGGCACATTGGAGGGAATGAGTTCGCCGGTGATCTGGGTGGTCATCGCCGCCGCTTCACGCAGCATGTTGGCCGCCAGCATCACGTTGAAGCCGTACCAGCCGGCGGTGCCTCCGGTTTCGGCCACGCCGACGCGGATGAAATCGGGCGCGCGCGCATCCATCAGGTCGGCCGCCTTGAGCAGCTTCGCACGACGCTCGCCGGGCGAGGTTGCCGACCAGGCGGGGAACGCACCGGCGGCGGCGTCCACCGCGGCGGTGGCGTCCTCGAGGGTGGCCGCCGGCGCGCGACTCGCGACCGTGCCGGTCACGGGGTCGAGGCGCTCGAACGTGGCGCCCTTGGCGGCGCCGCGACGGGCACCGCCGATCAGAAGTTCCATCGCATGCACGTCTATTTCTCCTGGCCAGGCGCCGCCGGATCGGGCACGTCGCGCCGGTAGGTCTGCAGCCCCGGCTTGATGGTCTTGTCGTCGAGGAACTGCTTCAGGCCCTGGGCGCGACCGCACTCCGGGTCGCGGTGGTTGGACTGGTCCACCTTCGCGTACAGGTAGTCCTCGCTCTGCTCCCAGGTCAGCTCGCGGCAGCGCTTGAATCCGTGCCGGGCAAAACGCAGTACCACCGGATTCTTCTCCAGCAGCGTGGCCGCCAGCGCCTTGACCTCTTCGCGCAGTCGCGCTCGCGGCACCGACGCATTCACCAGGCCCATCGCCGCCGCTTCCTGGCCGGTGAAGGTCTTGCCGGTCATGATGTAGTACAGCGCCTGGCGGTGGCCCATCGTGTCGGCCACGGCCTTGCTCACCAGGTTCCCGGGCGGAATGCCCCAGTTGATTTCCGACAGCCCGAACACCGCCTCGTCTGCCGCGATCGCCAGGTCGCACGCCACCAGCGGCGAGAACGCGCCGCCGAAGCACCAGCCATTGACCGCCGCGATCGTGGCCTTGGTGTAGAACCGCAGCCGCTGCCACTGCCAGGCCGAGCACTCGCGCCGGATCCGCTCCTGCGCGATCTCGTCATGACCGTCGGTCTCGCGGAAGTATTCCTTCAGGTCCATGCCCGCCGACCACGATTCGCCCGCGCCGGTGAGCACCAGCACCTGCGCATCGCGGTCCAGCTCGACCGCATCGAGCACCTCGAGCATTTCCCGGTTCAGCGTCGGGCTCATCGCGTTGCGCTTGGACGGACGGTTCAGCGTCACCCATGCAACGCCATCTTCCACCTGCACCTCGACGCAGCTCCAGCGCCCCTGATAGTCAGCCATCTACCTCTCCTGCTACGTCCACGTCGCCGGACACATCCGTCCGCCCGATCATTGTTGTTATGAACTATAACAACAATCGTGGCCACGTAAAGCCCTCTGCCGGACACGGGACCCACGACACAGGGCGGCGGGGCGGCGGGGCGGCGGGGCGGCGGGGCGGCGGGCGGCGGGCGGCGGGCGGCGGGCGGGCGGGCGGGCGGGCGGGCGGGCGGC
>NZ_JBSVRP010000004.1:0-134162 GCF_054072715.1 Luteimonas sp. A611 | reverse complement strand
CCGGCTGCACACGTCCAGCACGGCGGCCAGGTACAACCAGCCTTCGCGCGTGGGGATATGGGTGATATCGCCGACCCACACCCGGTTGGGGACGGGGCTGGTAAACGGCCAGGCAAGGCGGTTAGGGGCGGCTAGCGTGCGGTGGTATGGCGCACGAGCGCGTACGAAGCGCCGCCGTCGCAGGGTGACGATGCCATGCCGGCGCCGCAGGCGCGCGACCCGATGCCGGCCACAGTCTTCTCCACGAGCGACCAGCACGCGCCACAGGCGGCGTGTGCCGTAGGCCTGCCGATGTTCCATGTGCGTGGCCTGGATCACCGTCGCCAGCCGCGTATCGGCCTGCTGCCGGGCACTAGGCAAGCGTGTCTGCCAGGCATGGAAGCCGCTTCGCGACACGCCCAATGCGCGGCACAAAGCGCTCACCGGATAGGTCGCTTGCTGCGCTTGGATCCAGGCGTACCGCGCGTCGGTGCGCTCGCGAAGTACGCCTCGGCTTTTTTTAGGATCTCAAGCTCCTGCTCGGCTCGCGCCAGCGCCCGGCGCAATCGCATCACCTCGGTCTGTTCAACCGAGCGCCGGCCGGATCCCGGGAACGCCTCCCCCTCGCCATGCGCCTGGACCGCCTGGTTCCACTTGTATAGGCGGTTGCGTGGTATGCCCAATTCCCGCGACAGCTGCGCGATCGGCTTGTGACCCGCCCGCATCTGCCGCACGGCCTCACGCTTGAACTCGGCTGTGAACTGTTGCCGCTTGACCATCGAACACCTCCGGGACCATTGTCCCCGTTATCAGGTGTCCGAATTACCCGGGCCACTCCAGGTTCATTTCTGTGGTGACCGCTTGCCCAAAGTTCAGCCCGCCCCGTTCTCCCAGCAGAAGAACACGATGACCCAGAGCGAACGCAAGCCTGAGTTGACCTTCAAGTCACTGGATGCGCTGATCGAAGCCATGCCGGCAGGCCCGGTGTCGGTCCTGAGTTCTCCGCAATGGGCGAAGCCCTTGACGGCCGTGGGCACGGTGGGAACGTTCCTGGGCTTGCTGCCCTCGCTGCTGCTCCAATGGTTGGAGCCCGCCTTCTGGATGGTGACGCTGGCGCGTCTTGGAGTGATCACAGCCCTCATCGGGTTTGCCCCCGGATTCGCGCGAAATCTCTGGGTGCTGTTCAATCAGTTCCGCCACCAACGGCGCGGCTTCATTGAGCAGTTCGATAACGATGCAGCGCAGCTTCTCGCGCTGGCTGGCCGACTGGCCGCGTATCCACGCGGTGTGCTCGAGCGTCAGCGGCGCTATGCCGTGATGGGCCAGACGCGGTTGAACTCCCGGCTGGTGATGATGCTCGGGGGCGTCGAGCGCCTCGGCTTGCTGCCATTGATGCTGTCCATACTGGTGCTGTTGCGCAATTGGCAAGACCTTCTGGCTGTGCCTTTTTGGCTGGCAATACTGGCGCTGATGGCGGTCATGCTCTGGATCATCGGGTGGTTCGCGGCGGAGTTCCGACGGCGTCTACAGCTGTACGAGTTTCTCCTTGACGAGGCGTTGCAGATCAAGAACGGCGAACAACGCGAAACAGGGGTCAGAGTCGACTTTCTCACCAGTCCTGGCCAGAACGCTACCCTGGAGTGCCCCGGCACTTCGGACACCTAGCAACGAGGACAATGGTCCCGGAGGTGTTCGATGGGCAAGAGAGAACAGTTCACGGCCGAGTTCAAGCGTGAGGCGGCGCGCCCGCTGTCATTAATCAGGGCTACTCGCTGACTATAGGCGCGACGCCTGTCGCGGACGCGGTGCACTGCCTCGCTCCGCAGACCTGGCACCGCCGCATCGGCCATCCCCGGAGATTCCCCGTATGTCCATGCCTGATCCCTGCGAACGCCGTCGCCAGTTCCGCGCATTGCACCAAGGCGGCTGCTTCATCCTGCCCAACCCCTGGGATCCCGGCAGCGCGCGCTATCTGCAGAGCGCCGGCTTCAAGGCGTTGGCATCGACCAGTGCGGGCCATGCGTGGAGCCAGGGCAAGGCCGATGGGGCTGAGGACCTGGAACAGGTGCTGGCGCATCTGCGTGAGATGTCCGAGGCCACTGCCCTGCCGTTGAACGCGGATTTTGGTGATGGCTTCGGCAAGACCCCGGCCGACGTCGAACAGGCCGTCCTGCGCGCGATCGACACCGGCGTGGCCGGGCTGTCGATGGAAGACAGCAATCCGGATCCTTTGCAGCCGCTCAGACCATTGGACGAGGCGCTGGTCCGCCTGCGTGCCGCGCGCGCGGCGATTGACCGTTCGGGTGCGGATGTGATGCTGATCGGACGCGCCGAGAACTTCTTCATCGGCCAGCCCGATATCGATGACACCCTGATGCGCCTGCGCGCTTACGCCGATGCGGGCGCGGACTGCCTGTACGCGCCGGGTATCGTGCAGCGTGCACACATCGAGGCAGTGGTGGCCGCGGTGGCACCGAAGCCGGTCAACCTGCTGGTGGGTGGTACCAGTGCATTCACCCTGCAGGACATCGCCGCGATGGGTGTGCGCCGGGTCAGCCTGGGCGGTGCACTGGCGCGCGCCGCTTGGGGCGGCTTCATGCAAGCCACCCGGCTGCTGCAGGAACAGGGAAGCTTCGCCGGGCTGGAAGATGCGACGCCGGGCGCCACGTTGAATGCATTGTTCGACCACCCCAGGCCAAAGCCAGCGTAGCCCGGGCAAGCGCAGCGCGAGCTGATGTCCGTGCTGCGCCCGCACCTTCAGCGTGAGGACTACGTGGCCACGGTGTCCCGGTTGATGGCCGGCAGCGGCTACCGGCTGGTGGGGCTGGAGGACGGAGGCCTGCGCGCACTCGCGGGCATCCGGATCGGGGAGTGGCTGCACACCGGCCGCTATCTGGAGGTCGAGGAGCTGGTCACGGCCGAAGCCGACCGCTCGCGCGGCCACGGCCGCGCCCTGTTGGCCTGGATCGCGGACCATGCCCGCGCGCAGGGTTGCCGCCAGGTGCGCCTGGTCTCGGGCCTGCGACGCACCGATGCGCACCACTTCTACGAGCGCGAGGGCATGGCGTGGGAAGCGAAGTACTTCTCGATGGACCTCGGCGGTGCGACGGAATGAGACGCGCTACGCAGTCGTCATCGCCAGGCGTCGCCGGATGCGGCTGAGTGCGATCGCGGTGATGCCGAGGTACCGGGCGATGTCGCCCTGGGTGAGGCGATCTGCCAGCGCAGATTCCTGCGCCAGGAAGACGCGGTAGCGCTCTTCGGCCGAACGGCACAGCAGGTCGTACTCGCGGCGCTCCTTCTTCATCGCCAGCCATTCGTTGAAGGCGAACATGGTGCGCATCAGCGCGGGATCGGCCAGCGCCGCCGCCCGGAACACCGGATACGGAACCACGGCCAGCGAGGAATCCTCCAGGCACGTGGCTGCGAACGGGCTGCCTCCACCCTCAAGTTGCGCGCTGCGCGACCCGAACAGGCCGGTGTCGGCGATGAAGCTCTTCACCCGCTCCCTGCCGTGGTAGGTGACGTAGGCGATCTTCACCAGGCCCGAGCGCAGCACGAAGACATCGCTGCAACGATCGCCCTGGCGGAACACAGGCTCGCCGGCGGCCACCTGCAGGCGGCGCAGGTGCGGCCGCAGCGGCGGATGCGCCTGCAGCCATTCGGCAAACCCGGCGGGATCAGGACGCTCGGCCGACATGGGTGCACTCCGGGACGGGCATAAACCCGGGTTAATGCGGACCTCGCCGTGCCGGCGGCACAGTGCGCGCCTGCAAACCGCGGACTGACTGTGATGCTATCCGAACCCGCCACCGTCCTCATCACCGGCGCCAGCAGCGGCGTGGGCCTGGCGCTGGCGCGCAGGCTGCACGCGATGGGTCACCGGCTGGCGCTGCTGGCGCGCTCGTCCGAGCGTCTGGAGCAGGCCCGCCACGCGTTGCCGGGCAGCCACGCCTATGCCTGCGACCTGGCCGATGCGCAGCAGCTGGACGCGTGCTGGGCGCGCATCGCCGCAGAGCACCCCGGACTGTCGGTGCTGGTCAACAACGCCGCCATCCAACTCACGCCACGCTTCGTCGATCCCGATTTCGAACCGGCCGGCATTGCGCGCGAGACCGCGGTGAACTTCGTGGCCCCGGCCCGGCTCACCCATCACGCACTGGGGCTGTTCCGCGCACACGGACGGCCCTCATGCATCGTCAACATCGGATCGGGGCTGGCCCTGCATCCCAAGCGCGATTCGGCGGTGTACTGCGCGACCAAGGCCGCGCTGCATGCGCTTTCGCGCGGCTTGCGTTACCAGCTGGCAGGCACGCCGGTGGCGGTGGTCGAAGCGATCCTGCCGCTGGTGGATACGCCGATGACCACCGGGCGCGGTCGCGGAAAACTGGGCGCCGACCGCGCCGCCGCGCAGATCGTGGACGGCATCGTCCGCGGCCGCGACGAGGTGTACGTGGGCAAGGCCCGCTGGTTGCCGCTGCTGACGCGCATCTCCCCGGCGATCCCGGCCGCGATCCTGAGGCGCGCATGAACCCCGGCGCGCGCGACCTGCTGCGGATCGGTCTGGCGCTCGCGGCGGCTTTCGCCATGGGGTTCGTCGTGCTGCGGTGGAGCGGCCTGCTGACCCTGGACGACATCCGGCGATGGCTTGCGCAGGCGCACGCGGTCGAGCCCCTGTACGTGGCCGGCGTGGTGGTGGCACTGCTGTTCGCGGACCTGTTCGTGGCCATGCCGACGCTGACCCTTGCCATCCTGGCCGGCTACTTCCTCGGCGCGCCGCTCGGAGCCGCTGCAGCTTCGGTGGGGATGCTGTCGGCTGGAATATGCGGCTACGCGCTCGGCCGCCGGCACGGCACGGCGATCTTGTCGCGCATCTACCGCGACCCGGCGCGGCTGGACGCGATCCGGGCGGTGTTCGCCGAGCGCGGCATGTTCGTGCTGCTGGTCTGCCGAGCGCTGCCGATCCTGCCCGAGGTCAGCTGCTGTCTGGCCGGCGCCACGCGCATGCCGTTGCGCCGGTTCATTGCCGGCTTCTGCATCGGCACCGTGCCGTACGCCGCCATCGCCGCGTTCTCGGGCTCGCGCAGTTCGGTGGACAAGCCGTGGCCGGCGATCCTGGCCCTGATCGTGCTGCCCGGCGGCCTGTGGCTGTGCTGGTACCTGTTCGGCCGGCGTCGAACGGCAGGTGCGTGAACCCAGAACAAAGGGGACGGAGGGAATTAATCTGTCGTGGCCTGCTCTGTTTCATCTCACCAACTAGGCAGCGGGAGGCGACCGATAGGATAGGTGTGCCAGAGCTGGAAACTCGACGCGAATCTGAGCGTGGTATTGCACCGGAGCGATGATTTTTCGCAGTGGCAGATGCAGCGGCAACCCCGCCAGCTTTCGCCATTCACGCTCCACGTGGAAATTCATGGGGTCGTCGTCAGCCAGATCGACATCGAACGCATGGTCGCCGACCCGACCCGGGCCGAGTCGCTGGATGCGTGCCGCGACGCGACGTACAAGATGCACCTGCCACTTTCCGGGAGCGAACGAGTTACGGCGCGACGGCCTTGACGTCATACACGACCACGCGCTGCCACAGGTGCTCGCAGTCGGCGACGAACTGCTTGTGAATGGGATGGACCTGATACGCGTCCTGCCCGGCCACATCATCGAAGAACAGGATTTCCGAGGCGCTATAGCTGCCGTCGACGACGCCGCGCTGCTCGGTATCCGCCGGCACGCCGATGTGGATGCCTCGCACGGTGTCGATGCCCGCCAACGTTCGCAATCCGGCGAGCATCTTGGCGAGATCCTCCCTGGAATCCGGATTCTTCAGCCAGAAGAACACGTGGTGCACGATCGGCGGGAACGATGCCTTGCTGGCAGGTGTGGAAGCGGCCGCGCGGGAGCCGGTGGCGGTCACGCCGACAGCCAGGGCGGTGGCGGCGAAGATGACATCTCGGCGGCTGCGATCGGTCATGATCGGGGTCCTTCGGTTGATAGCCTGCGGGTCCACGAGTATAGGGCGATGTCGTCGATGCCCCAGCGCTCTGCGCCGAGGAAAGCAGCGGAAATGATGTCAGGGACAAACCTCAGTGTCAGGGACATTTTCTGCTTGATCGAAGATCAGGCGTACTCACGCCTGTCGCATCAGCGCACGATCTCGAACACCGCCGACACGCGCTCGGTCACGTCGATCTTCGGCTGTAGGTAGCGGCCGGTGTCCATGCGCGAGCCCGTCACCACGACGCGGTCGAGCGACGTGTTGCCATAGCCGTCCGACTGCATCGTGCCCAGGCTGTTGATGCTGTACACGGGGCCCAACCTTCCCCCGAAGGCCGACGCCAGCCCGCCTGCCTTCTCCCTCGCGTCGGCGACGGCGCGCGCACGCGCGTCCTCCCGCAGGCTGGTCTCGCGGGTGGACTCGAAGCTGATGTCGGAGATGCCGGTGAAGCCAGCCGCCAGCGCCGCGTCCGTCCACGGGCCGAGGCGGTCGAGGTCGTCCAGCCGCACTTTGACCTCGCGCGTGGCGACGTGCGTGGTGGGCAGCCGGCGGTCGTGCTGGTCGTAGTCCTCATCTTCGCGCAGCGCGAGGTCGGAGGCAGACATTTCGTCTGGCTTCACCTCGAAGCGCGGCGCGGCTTCCAGCAGGGCATTCACCGCGCGGTCGACCACGCGCTTGGCCTCGGCAGCGTCCGCCGACCGGTGCGCCACCACCATGGTCACGATCGCCGAGTCCGGCGCCACGCTCACCTTCCCTTCCCCGTGTACGAGCACGTGCGGTGCATCCGGCAGCGGGGTGCCTGCGAAGACGGCGACCGACGACAGCGACAGCAGTGCGATGGACATCCATTTGCGCATGGGACACCTCTCGGGTTGGACGGGGACGTATTCGGCGAGCTCGGGCAACCGCTCGGCCAGCGCTGGGCGCACAGTAGCGCCGGCCGGCGGCGAGCGGGAGATGGCGGTGCGGCACGCGCCGCAAGCGGATTTCCCTCGGCGGCAGGCAAACGCGACTCGCGCGCAAGCGGGTTTCGCTGGCGCGCGAGAAAATTCCGCTTGCGCGCAACCCATCGCGGCATGCGATCGGGCGGAGGGCGTGTCGTCCACGACCGGATTCTGCCCGGTCACGAGCCGATGTCGCCCGCGCGCAGCAGCCACTGGCTTGCGCGCAAGCCAATTTCGCTTGCGCGCGACCGGAAAGGGCTTGCGCGCAACCTGATTCTCCCCGTGGCAGGCGCTCCGTGGCTTGCGCCCGATGCGGGGCCGCAGTGTCGGGTACGCTTCCCCGCCGCCATGCGGTGAGCAGGCCGCGCGCGCCCGCAAGCGCGGGCTTCGGTTCAGATCTGCCCGGCGGCGGGATACAACTCCCGGTCCTCGCGACGCAGGCGCTCGTAGAGGGCCTTGAGGACGGTATTGGCGTCGTCACGGAACCCCTCCGGGTCGCGCTGCAGCCGCGCCGGTACCCGCCACTGGTCGACGAACCTGGCGAAGGCTCCGGCCAGGCTGCGCATCTCCGCTCGGTACCGGGTGCTGAGGGCCTCCACCTCGGGCACGCCGGATCTGGCCAGCCGCGGGTACAGCACCTGCTCCTCGGCGGCCAGGTGGAACTTGATCAGGCTGGCCGTGTCGACGATGGCCGCGCTGATGCGGTCGGCGTTCTCGTCGATGCCGGCCTGCGACAGGGATCGCAGGGTGTGGATCTGTCGCAGGATCGTCGCGTGGTCGCGGTGGTATCGATCCATGTTCATTGTGCTGCCTTGTCCTCGCGTGTATGTGCCAAATGTCCCGGAAGTCCGACGCCTCGCCGGTTCCGGTGCGTCCGCCAACTTTGGCGGGCCTCGCCCGCCCGCGCCCTGACCTGGGTCAAAGCAGGCGGGACGGCAAAAGAAAAGGGGGCCCGGTACATGTTGCCGTCCAACAGAAACAGGGGTCAGAGTCGACTTTCTCGCGGGCGGGAGAAACCGTACTCGGATGAGCCCCTGGGCGACCTGGAGCCGGCCAACTTCGTCTTCAAAGGGGCAAGGCGCGCGACCAGCGCCTTGGTTGCCCAGCCTCGCCGCCAGAGGCCAGTGGCCCGGCGCCGCACGAGATTTCACTCATCCGCCCCGCTTTGCTTACGGCGGCTTAACGCCAGCGGATTCGCGGTCACGCGTCGTGGACAGGGCCGTACCCACACTCCGGGGGTCCCCACATGCAGAGCATCCCGATGAAGACTTCCCGCATTCCCCTCGCCATCGCCCTGTCGTCCGCGCTGGCGCTCGCCGTCGGCTGCGCGGCCGACCGTGACAACCAGGCTGCGGCCGACGGCAACGCTGACATCACCCCGGCCACGACGCCGGCCGACCAGACCACCGCGCCCCCCGTCGCTCCGATCACCGCCGACGCGACCACAACCGACCCGGCCATGGGCGCCACTGCCGATGCCGGCCCGGGCGATGGACTGGATTCCGACCAGCCGGTCGATGACACCTGGATCACCACCAAGGTGAAGTCGTCGCTGCTTGCCGAGTCGGAGGTGTCCGGCCTCGACATCAACGTCGATACGCTCAACGGCGTGGTGACGCTGCGCGGGCAGGTCGAGAGCCAGGCGCAGATCGATACCGCGACGCGGATCGCACGCGAGATCAAGGGCGTGTCCAACGTGGACGCCAGCGGCCTGACCGTCGGTGCCGCAGCCAACGAGTAAACGCAAGCCCATCCGCTGAGGTGGCACAGGAAGGCGGGCTTCGGCCCGCCTTTCTTGCGTCTGGCCTTTGGCCGACGCCGAAACAGGGGTCGGAGTCGGCTTTCTCTGCGGAATGCGGAAGCACTAATCCGACCCCTGATTCGTTTCCCTGGATCTGCTGCATGCACGCCATTCTGGAGGTGGACATGCAGTACAGAGTTTTGGGTCATCCGCTGATCCAGGCGCGACATCGCAAGCGCCACCACATCTCATGACCACCTCGCCACTTGTATTGTTGAAGTAGACAACCGGGCCATCGGTTTCTGGATGGCAGCTCAGCTCTACAAGAGCTCCACATTGGGCAACCCTGTTGCAACTGTGTTGATCAGAGAAGGTCTGTGCGTTGATGTGGAGTTTGTCATCGCTACAGCCACTCGTCAGGATCAGAACAAGTAGAGCGATATGTCGGCTCATCAATCAAGGCCTTGCAAACGGGGGTCAGAGTCGACTTCTTAGAGACGCTAGAGGCGCTTCAGAGAAAGGTGTCCGGGTGGAGCGACCCCTTTATCGCTCGCCCTGCAGCCTCAGGTCGACGCATTGGTAGTAGAGATCATCGGCGTCCTCCGCGGACGGGTCGTAAGGTGCTTTGGCGAGTTCGGTCATGACCTGGATGATCTGCAAGGTGCAGTTCTTGCACTCCACGGCGGGCAGTTTGACGTCGACCGAATAGCGCTTGCCGTGCGGAGAATCGTCGTGCCGGCCGAAGTCGTCGATCAGGACGGTGTCGTTGTTGTAGAAGTCGCCTTTCCCGCAGTTGGGCTCCCCTGCAGTGCAGGCGCGACCCGCCGGTTTGATGCTCGCGGGATTCTTGAAGCCGTCGTCTCCGTCGTTGTCGAAGGCGATTCGGTAATAACCCGGATGCCCGACGTACTCGACCCACGACACGTTGATCGTCTCGCCCGGCGAATACGTGTAGACATTCTTGCCCGGATCGCCGTCGGGGCGTCCACAAGGCGCACTCTTGATCTCGCCGGGGCCATAGCGTGACTTGTGCGTATCGCTCATGTCCACGCTGAAGTGGGCGTAGACGCTGCCTGTGCACATGCCGAGCAAGACCAGCAGGAAAGCGGAAGCTCGGAGGTGCATGGCAAGGCTCATTGAGTGGGCAAGAGTCCGGACATTACACAATTTCGCGGAACAGGTGCGGGGGACGAGTTCGACGTGCATGGCTGGATTCCCCCGCCCGTTATCTGCTTCAATCGACGGCGACGACTTGGTAGTCCCGCCGGCGATCTGGCGAAGTCATCAGGCAGGCGTCTTCGTCCGGCAGCGCATAGGGGTATGCAATCAACATGAAGTTCAGTGAGCTGGGGAAGTCGGCGCTACGGCTGAACGATCTCTACGAGCAACTGGAGATCAAGAAATACGGGCGCGTCTGGACCACGGCGGAACTTGCGCTTGGCTTCGTGGGAGACGTAGGCGATCTGGCCAAGCTGATCCAGGCGGACGCCGGCATCCGGGATATCGACGACTGCAAGGCGAAACTTGGCCACGAACTGTCGGACTGCCTGTGGTCGATCATCGTGCTTGCAAACAAATGCGGCATCGATCTGGAGGCGGAGTTTGTCCGAAACACCAGAGAGCTAAGCGAATACGTGTCGGGCGAGCTGAGCACGTAGCGGCTCTGTCGGGGACGCGATGGACCAATTTCGCGGCTCCATGGCGATGGGCGCGGCCGGGGGGCAAAACGCCGCAACATGTCGATTACACAACGTCGTGACACGCTGCCGCACAGGATGCAGGCCATGAAGACCAAGGCCGAGATCGACGCCGCCCTGACCCGCCTGTCCGCCCGCATGCAGGCGCTGTGCAGCGAGCTGCCGCCCGGGCAGGTACTCGAAGCGTTCTCCCGCGAAGCGCGCCCCTTGACCGAACAGGTGGCGCCCGAATACGAGGCCTATGTCGAAGAGCGCGTCCACGCGATGCTGGCCGAGGCCGGCCTGATTCCGGATGACGCAGCGAGCGGTTGAACGCCGGGGCTGCCCGGCGGCCGGAAGCAGCAGCACCGGGCATAGCTCCCTCGACAATCAGCGCGCGCGGCCCTCCGGCATCGGCCGGCCTTCGCGGATCCGCGCGGAGAAATCAGGCGCGTCGGCTGCGGCCTGTGCGGCTTCGTTGATTGCCGACCGTGCGCGCAGAGTGTCGAAGGGCAGCGAGGTGTCGACCACGCCGCTGCGGTACAGGTAGCGGTCGCTCCAGCCGTTGAGCACGTGGCCGATATCCAGGCGCCCGTTGCGGCCGACCAGGTTTGCGTAGCGCACGATGTTGATCGTGCAGCTGTTGCTGAGCAGGTGGTAGAACTCGGGTGCGTCGGCCAGTTCGTTGATGCGCCTGGCGTAGACCAGGAACAGGTTGCGCGCCGCGTTCGCGCTGAGGTTGGTGTGATACATGAACACCTGCTCGTCGCGGTGGTTGCTGCGCACCTTGACGATGTCACGCTCGTCGCCGACCACGTAGACCAGCTCGAAATTCTTGAACAGCGAGGCGATCGGCTCGAAACCCTCGCCCTTCTCCGGCCGGGTCTCGATCGAGACCACAACCGGGTCCTCGCCTTCGATCTCGAAGCTCAGGAAGGTGTGCGCCACCGGCCCCTCGCGCCAGTACGAGACGTAGAAGTCCATGCCGCTGATCTTCGACAGCGCGATCTCGCGCTCGCGCCAATGCTCGTCGAAGTCGTCGGCCGTGCGGTACTCGAAGTCGCGGTAGCCGCTGATGCGCACGCGGTCGCCGTCGATCGCGACGCGCGACATCACCGCCACATCCGGCCGCCAGTCACGATCCTGCGAAGGTTTGATCGAGACCCAGACCAGCACCCAGCCCGCGATCAGCGCCGCGACCAGCGCCATCGGCCAGCGTGCCGGCGAGCGCCACAGCGCCCACAGCCCGAAGCCCGCGAACGCGATCGCCGCGACCAGCCGCAGCGTCGGCGCCGGCAGCGGCGCGTAGGCGACCGACAGCGCCTCCCACGCGACCACCAGCGACAGCGCCACGCCCATGCACCAGCGCAGCACCCGTGGCCATCGAGCAGGCAGCCAGGGCAAGGGGCGCGCCTTGACGGTTGTCGGCATCGTCATCCTCCGATCGGCGCGCAGCGCAGCCGCGTGCTCGTGCGGATCATGCCACGACCAAAGGCGGCGACGGCCCCCCGGTGGCACGGGGGCACTAAACTACGCGGCCCCGTGGATCTCCACGCACCTACGAAGAACCCCCATGGCATTCACCACCACGGCCTCCGGCCTGCAGTTCGAAGACACCATCGTGGGCGACGGCGCCGACGCCGTGCCTGGCAGCAACGTCACCGTCCATTACACCGGCTGGCTCTACCAGGACGGCGAGCAGGGCGCGAAGTTCGATTCCAGCAAGGACCGGGACGAGCCCTTCATCTTCCCGCTGGGCGGCGGCATGGTGATCAAGGGCTGGGACGAAGGCGTGCAGGGCATGAAGGTCGGCGGCCAGCGCGTCCTGATCATCCCGGCCAGCCTCGGCTATGGCGCACGCGGCGCGGGCGGGGTGATTCCGCCCAATGCCACGCTCAAGTTCGAGGTCGAGCTGCTGGGCTGAGGCGACCATGCTCGATCTCCACGACATTGCATGCCCCTACTGCGGTGAAGTCATCAGCCTGGCGCTGGACACCAGCGCAGGATCGCAGCGGTACATCGAGGACTGCCACGTCTGCTGCCGGCCGATCACGGTCGTGCTGGACGTGGATCCCGATGAGGGGATCGGGGTGCACGTATTGGCGCAGGACGACGCCTGAGGAAGCGCCAGTCAGGGTCGCCTTGTGTCGGAAGCCCCTGGGCTGGAGAGACGGGGGCGCGCGGGCCGGCGTTCGACCATCGTCAGTCCGATCGCGATACTCGAGTGACCCGGTCACGCCTCGGCGCCCGCCCGGCGTCCACATGGAACCAGCCCGCCCGCACCGGGCGCGGCCTACCTCACCCAAGGAGCCTTCGATGAGCCTGGACACGCCCTACGATCCGCAGAACATCTTCGCCAGGATCATTCGCGGCGACGCGCCCTGCTACAAGGTCTACGAGGACGAGAACGTGCTCGCCTTCCTCGATCTGTATCCGCAATCGCCCGGCCATACCCTGGTGATTCCCAAGCGTTCGGCTGCGGTCAACCTGCTCGACGTCGATACCGGGGCGCTGTGCCAGGTGATGACGGTGGCGCAGCGGCTGACGCGCGCGATCGTCGACGAGCTGCAGCCGGACGGCGTGCAGGTGGCGCAGTTCAACGGCGCTGCGGCGGGGCAGACGGTATTCCACATCCACATGCACATCGTGCCGCGCTATGCCGGGCAAGGCGTGGGCATCCACGCCGCGCAGGAAGCCGACCGCGGCGAGCTGGAGAAGCTGCAGGCGCGGCTGGTGCAGCGGATCGCCGCTTCGGCCTGATTGCGTGGTCCGCGCGGCGCGGAAAAGGGAACGCATTGGGAACCCGCTGCGTCAGCAGCGAGGACGCACACTGCAGCCCTGTCAGGCGTTACGCCGGACGTCCCAGCAGCAGCACGAAGTCGCCCAGCTGCGATCCCATCAGGACGGCGATGCTGCGCTCGCGATCGGCGGCCAGGGTTGCGGCCGGCACCGAGGTGTCCGGCGGCAGCGCGCGATAGGAGGCGTCCTCGTCCGGCAGCACCTCGCTCACGGCGTAGCCCATCAACACGTTGACCATTTCGCCCAGCGCGTCCACGGCCAGTTCGTCGTCGCACCTGTCCGGCGCGATGCCGAGCAGGGCGCAGCCAAGCGCACGCGCCGTGGCAAGGTCGCAGGCCAGGCCGATCTCGAACGGATGGTCGCCTTCGACGCGCACATGGGCCACGCAGGGCCACATGTCCAGCTGCTGCGGGGAGAGCACCGTGGCGGCCTGGCACTGGCTGCCCAGCATGCGCGGGAACAGCCGCCCGCACAGGTCGATCACACTGGTGGCCAGGCCGCCCAGCGGATGGCTGGCGACGACGCGGTCCAGCGCGTTGCGGGCCTGGTCCTGGCCGGAGCGGTGCAGGGCCAGTTCCGCCTCCAGGCGTCCGGCGTCGATCACGCCCTGGTCCACCAGCACCTGGCCGATCAGCTTGCGCCCGGCCTTCTGTGTGTCCAGCAGCGCATCGAGCTGCGCCTGGTCCAGCACGCCCATCTCGAGCGCGATGTCGCCGAAGCGGCGGTCCTCCACGCGCTGGCGCTGGTTGATGCGCCGCGCCTGGGCCTCGTCCAGCAGCCCCTGGCGCACCGCCAGTTCGCCCAGCAGCGGGTTGGATGCGCGTTGCGCGTCGATCGCCGCCAGCAGCTGCGGCGCAGCGATGACGCCGCGCTCCAACAGGAACTGGCCCAGGAATTTCGCTGACATCTCGTGCCCTCTACGGAAAAGGTCGGACGGCGCGCCTGTCAGGCGAGCACCTGGTGGAGCACGCGATCCATCGCCTCGGGGTCGATGGGCTTTTGCAGGTAGGAGCGGGCGCCCAGGCGCAGGCATTCCTCGATGTCGCTCTGCGCACCGAGCGAGCTGAGGATCACCACCCGTGCCTGCGGGTCCAGCTCGAGGATGCGGGCCAGCGCACGGCGGCCGTCGCACTCGGGCATCACCAGGTCCAGAAGCACCAGGTCCGGACGCAGCGCCTGGTACTGCTTCACTGCTTCCAGCCCGTTGCCGGCCTCGCCCACCACCTGGAACCCGGCCTCGTCCAGCTGCCCGGCCGCGAGCATGCGCAGCGCGCGCGAGTCGTCACACAGGAGCACGGTCGGTCGTGCGGTCATCGATGTCTCCCCCGTCGAGATGGGGCCCGCGTGGGGCCTGTCCGTGATAGCGGCCGGCCGGGGGGATCCTTTAGGGCGCGCGCGTTGCTGCGCTGCAGTGCGGCCCGGCAAGTGAAGCGTGCACCGGGAGGCGAGGCCCGCGAGCCCTCCGGTGCCCCTGCGGCCTGGTCCGGGCCGCGCAACTGGTATTTTTGCCGGGTTGCCCTCGTCGCCTGACGCGGTCACGCGCACCTTCAGCAACGCTCGACTGGCACCATCCCCGGAGAATCCTATGAACCGTTTTCGACGCCAGGCCCGACCCACCGTCGCGCAGCCGGCCCCGCGGGATCTACGCATTCCCGGCGCGAAGCTGCCCGGCGGCTTGCTGGCCATGGCGCTGCTGCTGGTCTCCGCGGCCGCCACCGCGAGCGGGCCGGTGTTCGACATGCACGTCCACCTGCGCGAAGGCGAAACTTCGCTGCGCGCTTACCAGGCCGAGGCGCGCGAGGCGGGCATCGAGCTGGGCGGCGTCGGCGCAATGTGGTTCGGCGGGCCACAGCAGGCGCGCGCGGGAGACATCGACGCGATCCGGGCGGGCAACGACGGCATCATCGCGCTGGGACGGACGCATCCGTCGGTGCTGCCGATTGCCACCGTCCATCCCTACGACGGCGACGCCGCGCTGGAAGAGCTCGCCCGCGTGGCGGCGGCGGGGGTGCGGGTGCTCAAGCTGCACGCGCACACGCAGCGCTTCGATGTCGACGACCCGCGGGTCGAAACCCTGGTGCGCAGGGCGGGCGAATTGGGCCTGGTGGTGCTGACGGACAACGCCAACATCCTGCCCGGCGACAGCGAGAAGCTGTTCAACCTGGCCGCGCGGGTGCCCGGCACCAAGTTCATCCTCGCGCACATCGGCGGGATGAACTTCCGGTTCTGGAACATCCTGATGCTGGTGCGCACCGCCGACGGCTTCGCGATGGACAACCTGTACTTCGACATCTCCGGGGCGGTGCTGCTGGCGGACTCGCCGCTGGAAGCGGAGTTCGTGTGGACCCTGCGCAACGTCGGCATCGACCACGTGCTGCTGGGCTCGGACTATCCGCAGATGGGCCTGGCCGCGGCCGTGGACGCGCTGGCGCGGCTCGACCTGACGGACGAGGAGAAGGCGAAGATCAGGTGGGGGAATGCGCAGGCGCTGTTCGGCTTGCAGGCGCGCTGACCGCGACGTGGCGCGGATCTTCCTGCCCCTGTCATGGGCGCCTGGGGCGTGACACCACCCAAAACAAAAGACCCCGGGCGTTGCCGCCCGGGGTCCCTGGTACCGCTTGCGCGGTGCAGACGCGAGTAGAACTTACTCGGCCTGGACTTCTTCAGCCTGCAGGCCCTTCTGGCCCTGCGCAACCTTGAACGACACCTTCTGGCCTTCCTGGAGCGACTTGAAGCCGCTGCCCTGGATGGAACGGAAGTGGACGAACAGGTCGTCGCCGCTCTGCGGGGTGATGAAGCCGAAGCCCTTGGCGTCGTTGAACCACTTGACGGTGCCGGTTTGACGTTCAGACATGGTGTTACTCCTTGGATCAGTTTGAGGATGCACGGCCCGCGGTGTGCGGTGCCGGACTGTATCGAGCAAGGGGTAACGCGAAGCGATGTAGCGGATCGTCTGGAGAGGCCGTCACCGACCTTGGAACCTGTGATCTACCGCATCGGAGCCACGATGTACCGTGATCCCGCTTTGAACAGTGGGCGTACCATACAGCACTTCTGGGCAAACGCTACTACCTGCGCGACCGGCGGTTGGGGCCGATAGGGATCGATCATCCGGAAAAGGCACCCGCCCCGGGGGTGGCGCGGCCTTGGGCGCAACGGCCCCGGCATCGCCCTTCTGCACCTGGGAGCACGCAAAGGCCCCGCGCTGCGGGGCCTCCTGGTTGGCGCTGCGGGGGTTGTCATGGACGTGCCGCCGCCCCTGCAGGGCGCGCTCAGCCCAGGTCGACCTTGGCCACCTTGTCCTTGTAGTCCTGCTTCGGATCGATGCCCACCAGCATCTTCACTCCCGCGAACAGGTTGTTTTCGTTCAGCCAGACCTCGCCCTGGTCGGGGTCCAGGCGCAGCAGGGCCAGCTTGGGATCGTCCTTGCCGGTGTACCAGGCGGCGACGAAGGGATTCCAGAGCCGTTCGACCACCGCGGGATCGGTGTCGACGGTGAGGCTGCCGCCGATGCTGGCGAACAGAGAGTGGTTCTTGGCGGCGAAAGCCGCGACGGCGCGGTGCGGCGTGCCGACGTGGTGCACCAGCGCGTTGTCGGTGGAGGTGAAGAACCAGATCGGGCCGCGCCCCTCGTGTTCGAGCTGCGCGGTCATTGGCCGGGTGTGGCCGTCTTCGAGTCCGTCGACGCCGAGCATCAGGGTCATGTCGGACTTGAGGGTCTTCCAGAGCTTGTTTTCGAGTTCGGCGGGATCGGACATGGGAGGTTCCAGCGAGGGGGACGCTGGAACCTAACCCCGGCACCGGTTGCGGCACCGTGAACGCCGCTGCATCAGGGCCGCCCGCGCCGCCATCGAGTGTCCCCGGCTATGTCCGCAGCGCTGTGGCGGCCTCGGCCATCAGCGCTTCGAAGCGGGCGTCGCTGTACAGATCGCAGAAGCGCAGGTCGTCGAAGCGCACCCGGTGCACGATCGCGCCGCCCGCCTCGCGGTTGAAGCGTGCGTCGAGCTGGGCCATCACGTCACTGCGGATCAGCAGCGGATGGTTGCCCTCGGCCAGGCGCGTGATCAGCGCGGTGGGGCGCGGCAGCGGCGGCGCCCGGGCGATAGCTGCGGCAGAGGCGGCCGAATGCGCCATCGCCGCACGCGCGCCGGCCTGGCGCCGATGCGCGAAGACCTCGACCGGCGGCAGCTCGAGCACGAAGCTGGCCAGCGGGATCGTGCCCACGACGTTCACCGCGTGCCAGTCGTCGAGCACGGCGGCAGGCGTACGCAGCGCGACCTGCACCGACTGCAGGTTGCCGGCGCCGCATTCGCGCAGGAAGTCCAGGACGCTGCGGTGGAACAGCGGCGTCGACGCGCCCAGCAGCAGGGGCGGCGCCACCAACTGGCAGCTGGCCTCGATGGGCGCGGCCGGCAGGCGGTGCAGCGCCAGCCCGTCGCGCCAGTCGTAGTCGCCCAGCTCCAGCGAAGGCACGTGCTTGGGCAGCAGCAGGTCGTACATGTGGGGGCTCGGGTCGGTCAGCGCGGCAGCGGCTGTAGTGTCCCGCAGGTTGCCGGATGAACCGAGGCCCTGTCATTCCCGGCGAGGTGCGGGAGTCTCCTGCCCGCGCCTGATCGTGCCCGCGCACGCCTATCGTGATGCGTACGGACCGTGCACGGACTTGACCCTCATCGATTCGTCCCGGTCGTCGAGCATGAAGACGCGGTAGGCGTCTCCGCCGGGCGCGACGCGCACCACCACGTGGCCCTGCGTGCCGGCCGCCTCGGCGCTGCCGTAGGTGGTGGTGGCGGTTGCAACCGAGAGATGGGTGATGAAGATGTCGCGCGCGCCGGGCCAGATCTTCTGCGAAGTCATGCGCCGGTACGTGTTGACGGCCGGATGGCCGTCGGCGCGCGCGGTGATCACGATCACCCGCGGCTGCAGGGCGGCGAGGAAGGGCACGCTGTTGGCATCCCAGCTGGCGTGGTGGTTGGCCTTGAGCACATCGACCGGGCCGCTCGCCTGCGCGACGGGCGTTTCCACGTCCAGCCAGGCGGGCGGGAGGGCCGTCGTCTCCTCGTCGATGGAGGACAGGTCGCCGCCGCTGAAGTAGTCGAAGCGGCCGTAGCGCAGGCGGAAGGCGATGCTGAGCTTGTTCTCGCCGAGCTGCGGCCCTGACGCAGCGTCATGGCCCGGCGGAGCAAGGCTTCGTACTCCGCTGTCCGCGCCGGTCCAGAGTTCGCCGTTGGCGTAGAGGTTGCGCACTTCGAACTGCGGGTAGGCCGCGGGCTTGCGCAGCAGCCGGATCTGGTCGTTGCGGCCGGGCTGGAAGCGTTCCATCACCAGGCCACGGTGGCGCACCTGCCAGTCGACGAAGCGCCGGTAGTTGTCCATGGTCGGCGTGTTGATGGGGCTGGGCGTGTCGTATCCAGGCCAGCCGCGATCGATGAGCCGTGCGATCGGCAGCAGCTCGGCCACCTGGGTGATGCCGCTGAGCCGGTAGTCGCCGCCCAGTCGGCTGACTGGTGACTGCGCGTCGATGGCGCCCATATGGTCGCCGTGGAAATGCGAGAGCAGCGCGTAATCGAGGCCACGCGCGCCCTGCGGCAGGGCGCGCTGCACGTGGCGCGCCACCCACTCGCCGGGCGCGCGCGAGGCAGCGGGGCGGGAGGGGAACGAAAACGGCGCCCGCTCCACGGTCTTGCCGCTGGCGTCCTCGAGCAGGCTGGTGCCGTCGGGGAAGACGAAGAGCAGCGCGTCACCGCGCCCGGTATTGATGTGGTGGATGTCGAGCTCGCCCTCCGACCAGGCTGGCAGCGGCTTG
This sequence comes from Luteimonas sp. A611, assembly GCF_054072715.1. Classification (NCBI taxonomy): domain Bacteria; kingdom Pseudomonadati; phylum Pseudomonadota; class Gammaproteobacteria; order Lysobacterales; family Lysobacteraceae; genus Luteimonas; species Luteimonas sp. A611. The sequence continues at coordinate 115,228 of NZ_JBSVRP010000004.1, read as the reverse complement.
CCGATCATGGCCTCGCCGTCCATGCCCGGACCTGCCGGGAGCACCGGCGAGGCCTGCACTGCGCCTGCCAGCGACGCCAGCATCAGCGCCGCAAGTATCCCGGGCCATGCAGCACGCGTCCGCGCCCCCTGCCCGCTCATGCCCGCATCACGCCGGGACGACCGTGTTCGGTCACCAGCTTCGCCACCACCCGCTTGCTGCCGCCGGGCTCGGACACCTGGTCGACGGCCACCACGTCGGTCCGCCACTGCTTCGCATCGATCTCGAACAGCTGGTAGCCGCGGCGGTTGTTGAGCAGCGCGGAGTGCGGATTCTGAGACGACACGTTTTCCCAGCTCTCCGGGATGTCGTTGCCGTCGCCACCGGATGCGATCGAGGTGGTGACGTACTCGGTGGCCACCGGCGCGCTCGCCAGGTCATCCGGGTTGGACGGCACCACCCCGGCGTGGTGCTTGTGCACGTCGCCGGTGGCGACGATCACATTGCCCATCCGTCGCTGCGCGATCTGGTCGATGAGGCGCTGGCGTGCCTGCGGATAACCGCTCCAGGAATCGGTATTGAGCGGACCGGCCGGCCGCGATTCCGGATACACGAACGGCATCATCATCACCTGCTGCGCCAGCAGGTGCCAGCGCGCGTCAGCCCCCAGGCCCTCGGACAGCCAGCGCTCCTGGGCCTGTCCGATCACCTGCCCGGCGCCGCTCTCGTCGCCCGTGCGGCAGGGACGCTGCCTCGCCAGCAGGGTGGCATCGCAGCGCTGCTTGCTGCGGTACTGGCGGGTATCGAGCACATGCACGCGCAGCAGCCCGCCGTAGTCGAGACGGCGGTGCATGGTGAGGCCGTCGGGCCGCGGGAACTGCGCGCGGCGCACCGGCATGTTCTCGTACCAGGCCTGCATCGCGGCGTGGCGTCGCAGCAGAAACACCTCGGACGGCACCCCGTCCTGGTCCAGCGCCGCGGTCCAGTTGTTGTCGATCTCGTGGTCGTCCCAGCTGCTGAGGAAGGCAGCAGCCGCATGTGCGGCCTGCAGGTCGGGATCGGTCTTGTACTGGGCGTAGCGGCGGCGGTAGTCGTCGAGGCTGTAGATTTCGCCGCCCGCGTGCCGGCGGGTGATGCGCGCGCCGTCGGCCTCCGTCGGTGCCTTGCCCGCACCTTCATAGATGTAGTCGCCGTAGTGGAACACGGCGTCGAGATCGTGCTCCTCGCCCAGATGGCGATAGGCGGTGAAGTAGCCGGCCTCCCAGTGCTGGCAGCCGGCCACGCCGATGCGCAGGCGATCGACGCGCGCACCGGCCTCGGGTGCGGTGCGCACCGTGCCCACCGGGCTGCTGGTCTCGGTTCCTGCGTGGAAGCGATACCAGTAGCGGCGATGCGGACGCAGGCCCTCGACCTCCACGTGCACGCTGTGGCCCAGCTCGGGTCGGGCCAGCGCCTGGCCCTGCTGCACGATGCGATCGAAGCGGTCGTCCTCCGCCACCTCCCAGCGCACCGGCACCGCGACCATCGGCATGCCTGCGTGCTCGGCGAGGGGCTCGGGCGCGAGTCGGGTCCAGAGAACGCAGCCATCGGGCAGCGGATCACCGGAGGCCACGCCCAGCGCGAACGGGTTGTGGGCGAAGCGTGGCGCGGCGAGCAGCGTGCCGGCCGGGCCGAGCCCCGCAAAAACCGCCATCGCGCTGGCGCCGAGCAGGAACTTCCTGCGGTTGAAATAGGGGGATGTCATGAGGGTTGTCGATTCCAGTCATGCGGCGGCGGACGCGCCGCGGGGGGCGCCCGCCGCCGGGGTGCGGGTTCAGAAGCGGGCGCGCAGGCCCACCGAGGCGCGACGGCCGCTGGTGATGTAGATCTGGCTGTGGTGACCGCTGTCGCCCAGGCCGGTTTCGCCGTTGGAGTAAACGGTATGGCGGTTCTGGTCGAACAGGTTGTTGACGCTGAAGAAGGCGTCGAGGCTGAGCCAGCCGTCCCTGGTCCGCGGCACCAGCGTGTAGCTGCCGGACATGTTGACTTCCAGGTAGTCGTCGAACGGCTGCTTCTGGTTGATCACGATGCCGTGGGCATTGGTGACGTTGCCGGTGGGGCCGCGATCCTTCTCGTCACTCCACACGGTGTTGAGGCTCAGGCGCACTGGCCCGTGACGCCAGCCCAGGCCGAGGTTGGCCACCTGCTGGGCCACGCGCGACATGACCACCGAAGGATTGGTGTGCGTGTAGGAGCCGCGCACGGTCAGCCCGCCGAGTGCGCCGGGCAGGTAATCCATCGCGTGGTTGAACTCGAACTCGTAGCCGTTGATGCTGATGTCGTCTTCGAGGTTGGCCCGGGTGGCGACCAGGTCGATGGGCTCGTCGCCGGTGTATCCGAACTCTTCCGGCGTCATGTTCACGTCGTTGATCAGATCCTTGATCCTGTTGTGGAACAGGCCGAAGCCGACCAGGCCCACCGGCTCGAAATACTTCACCACCCGCACCGACAGGTTGTCCGAATACTCGGGCAGCAGGTTGACGTTGGGCGCGCTGAGCACGTTGCCGTCCTCAGTGCCGTAATTGATCGACCACACGCCGGCCAGGTCGCCCACTTCCGGCCGCAGGATGGTGCGGCTGTAGCCCACCTGCAGGTCGAGGCCGTCGCTGAAGCTGTACTTCATCGAGCCGCTGGGGAAGAAGTCGTTGTAGCTGGACTCGCTGCGGCGGCGTGGATTGGTGAAGTACTGGTACTCCAGGCCCTCGATCGTGGTTGCACGGCCGGTGGAAGCGTTGACCGCGTGGCCTGCCGCCACCACCTGGCTCCGGCTCAGGGGGTCGAAGTCGTAACCGGTGGTGCGGGTCTGCTCCCAGCGCAGGCCAGCCTGCACCTTGAGCTTGCCGGTCAACTCCGCCGTGCCCATGAAGTAGGCGGAGTTGATGTTCTCGTCCATCCTGTTGTCGTTGGCGATGTTGGCGTTGTACCAGCGCGCCGGCGTGATGGCGTGCAACCACTGTTCCGGGTTGGCCTGCATGAGGCCGTAGATCTTGCTCAGGCTGTAGATGTAGAGGTCGCCGCCGCCCAGGGTGCGGACATCCATGCCGGAAGAACTGCTGTGCCAGACGTTTTCGCTCTGCACCGCCTGCAGGAACTCGGTATTGCCCAGCGGCCCGTTGTAGGTCCAGATGTTGGCGTCGGATGTGTTGCCGAACGCATAGTCTGCCTGGGTCGACTTCAGTCCCGTCTTCCATGTGACCGGCACCTCGCCGATGTCGTTGTAGAACTCGAAGTTGATCGCGCCGCCGCCATAGTCGAGGTCGGCGCGGCTGCCGGTGGTAGTGCGCACCGAGGGCCGGGTCGAGTTGCCCAGTGCGCCGGCATAGGTGCCGAAGCTGTAGCTTTCCGGCAGCGCCCAGTCCGGCCCGTCCAGCTGCTGGATCTGCCAGTCCTGGTGCATCCAGCTGCTGCGCGATGCGCTGTAGTTGCCGCTCGTGGTGACGTCGTTCAGCACGTCGGACACCTGGCCTTTCTTGCCCGAGTCGTAGCGGCTCTCGGAACGGGCGGAGAACAAGGTGCCGTCGATCTTGAAGCGCTCGTTCTGCCAGACGAAGCCGGGCATGAAGTTGCGCGAGTAGCCCAGCTTGTAGGTGTAGGCGTTGTTGGTGTTGAGCGTCGTGGCGCCGGCGGCGTAGCGGGTGGTCCAGTCCAGCGACGGGTCGCCGCTGGAGGCGCGGGAGTTGGAGAACGTCGGCGTGATCGTGTTCGGATCGATGTCGCCCCGGCTGACGCTGGCCGCCAGCGACAGGATCAGCTCGTCGGTGGCCTTGAAGTCCACGCCCAGCTGCGCCACGCGGCGGTTGTACTCGCGGTCGTAGCCGGCGCCGGCGATCGAGGTCACCGCATAGGGATAGGGACTGGCCGCGGTGGCAACGTAATTGCGGCCGGAGTTGATCTGGGCGTGCTCGACCAGGCTGGTGACGCTGCTGATGCCGGCGGCGACACCGAGCCTGCCGTCCATGAACACGTCCGAATAGTTGATCGTGGTCGAGGGCAGGAACTTCCTGTCGTATCCGCCTTCCATCCAGCCGGTGTTCTTGCTGTCCCACAGGCCGTCATGGGTATTGCCGCCCACCGACACGGTGATGCGGCGTCCCTTGGCATCGAAGGCGCGCTTGGTGCGGATATCGATGGTGCCGGCGGGCGCGTTCGCGTCCATGTCGGCGCTGGTGGTCTTGTAGATGTTGATCGAATCCACGCCGGCCAGCGCCGATTGCTCGAAGCTGAAGGTGCGCGAGCTCGACGAGTTGGCGTCGATGCCCGGCAGGCTGATGCCGTTGAGGGTCACGCCGGTGTACTTGGCCGGCAGGCCGCGCAGCGAGATGTTGCGCGGCGCATCGTCCGCAACCACGTCGAAGTCCACGCCCGGCATGTATTTGAGGAACTCGCCGGGGTTGGCGTCTGCGATTTCGCCGAAGCTGTCCGCCGACAGGGTGTTGGTGATGTTCATCGAGGCGCGCTGCTCCATGATCGCGCGCGCATCGCCCTCGCGGGCGCCGACCACCTGCACCACGTCCAGTGACACTGCCCCGGTGGTGTCGGCCTGCGAGCTGTACATCTCGAAGACAGGCTCGCTGGCCTGGCCGGGGCGCACCGCCACTTCCTGCTGCACGGTGCCGAAGCCGGTGTACTCCACCGTCACCAGATGGCTGCCCGCCGCCACGCCGTTGATCCGGAACTCGCCGCGGTCGGTGGATGTCGCCACCTGGCGGCCATCGATCTTGATGCGCGCATTGCGCAGGTAGCCGCCGGTGGCCGGATCGTAGACACGGCCGAGGATCGAGCCGGTCCCGGTCGAGTCGATCGCGCCTGCTGGAGACTGCGAGGGCGCGGGTTCGTTTGCGTTTGCGTTTGCGTTTGCCTGCGGCGCGAGGCACAAGGCGACCATCACCGCGCTGGACAGCGCGGTCTTCATCAAAGCTGGCATGGGGAACTCGTTCTCGATTACATGGGAATGGGCTTTCGCAGCGGACGCCACTTCCATGCGGAACGCACCAAACTACGGGGAGTGCCTCCTGCACACGCATCCGCTCCGCCATTGGCGGCCAGCGCATGCGAACGTCACACGAATCAATGGACCGCTCCCCGATCCAACGCGTGACGCGAGCCCGCAATGATGGGCAGCTGCGATGACAGCTCCTTTACACAATCAGCCTCCAAGGCTGTTGCCCCACGCAACGTTCCCCTTGATGCAAGCCGCCGGTTGTGCGACGAGTTCGCGCGTTGACGATGCTTCGCGCAGTCGGCCTGGGCGCGGTGCAACTGTGTATCTGCTCGCGCTCGCGGTACGAGTGACTGTCTGCCCGGTGCGCGCTTGGCCCACGGGTTCGACATGCGTCTGCAGCGACTGACGGCGTCCCGTCCTGATGCTTGTATGCCGGACGAAGAAGGTGCGCTCTGGACCTCGCAGCCATCTGGCGCTCCACAGTTGGGTACAACTGTGGCGACGAAGCCCGGGCGGCTGTTCTCAGCCCGTCGCGGGCCCGCAGCGCTGGACGCCATTTGCGTCGGCCAGCGGCAGCGGCGGGAGTTCCGCCGCCAGTTCGCCCTCGTCGATGCGGGTGCGGGCCTCGTTGCTGAGCATGCGCAGGTCGCGGCCGACATCCGCGGCCAGCCAGCGCACGGATTCGTCGGGGTGGTCGAGCAGGCCTTCCACCATGCGCACGTGGCGCTGGTTGCCGGTGGCGCGCAGCGCCAACAGCGCATCGAGCACCACGCCGGTGTCGCGGTCGCGCAGCAGTGGCGCTGCGCGATCGGCGGCGGCGACATGGCGGCTGCGGGCCAGTTCCACCAGCGCCTGCTGGCGTTCGGCAGGCGTGGCGCCGTGCAGTCCGGCAGCGGCTTCGGCGATGTGCAGTTCGATCAGGCTGTTGTCGCCGCGCGTGGAGGCGACCTGGGCCAGCACGCGCTTGAAGGCGGGGTCCTGCTGCTCGAGGTAGAGCTCGGCCAGGGCGGTGTCGGGCAGCACGTCGCGGTTGTCGACCAGCTCGAACACGCCCTTGCTGGCGATGGCGATGCCCTCGCTGCCCGGATGCGCGGCGATGAAGTCGTCGAGTTTCTCGCGCATGCCGCGGTGATCGTTCCAGGCCAGGGTCAGCAGGTCCTTGAGCTGCTGGTCCACGTCCGGAGGGGACGCGACCGCAAGGGGGCCGGCATGCTGTTGCCGGCCACCCGCTGCACGTATCGCGCCCTGCCCTGCGCGGCTCCCCGCGGTGGCAACGGCCGACGTGGACGCCGTCGGCCTGCGGGCAAGTTCGGCTTCCAGTTCCGCGACGCGTGCCGCGAGCGCACTGTCGTCGCCGGATCCGCACTGGCGGGCGTTGCCGCCCGCCAGCACGACGGCCAGGGCGCCGGTTCCCAGACCCAGCGCTGCCGTGATCGCCAGGGCAGGCAGGGATGCGCGGAACATGGCCATGGCCGCGCCTCCGGTCAGAGGTTGCCGTAGCCGATGGCGCCATTGCAGTGCAGCCACTCGCTGCCACCGCTGCCGCCGCCGCACTGGCCGTTCTGGTACACGCCGGTGTTGTAGCTCTGCGCCTCGGACTGTCGGACCGCACCGTTGACGCTGATGTAATCCACCTGCACGTCGCGGTTGCCGCCGTCGTTGGTGAACTCCACCAGCGAGCCGCCCGACGCCGACGTGGTCGCCGTGTAGTTCGACATGCTGGTGGTCAGCGTCCAGCTGGCGACGGTGGCGTTGTTGACCTTGAGCGAGATGTTCTCGCCGCCGGCGGTGCCGCGCGCGCGCACCACGATGGTCTTGTTGCCGGTGTTGCCACCGCCACCGCCGCCGCCCGTGCCGGAACTGATGGTGATGTCGCTGCTGCCCTGGCTCTGGTAGCCCTCGGTGGCAAACACCATGTAATCGTGGTTGCCCAGGTTGAGCCCGCGACTGGCCCAGTAGTTGAAGTGGTTGGCCACGGTGATGGTGCCGGAGATGTTGCCGAAGCCCTTCTTCGGATTGCGCACGCTGAAATACTGGTAGAACGTGCTGCTGTTGCCCTCGATCGAGGGCGCATTGACGCGCTGGCAGCGACGTACGTTGTAGGTCGCGCCGTCGCTCTGGAAGCTGCCGTAGTCGACGCCGCCCGAGCAGCTGGCCGGGTTGTAGGAGCCGTAGCTCTCGATGACGTAGTACTCGATCAGCGGACTGCGGGTCCAGCCGTACAGCGCCAGGTAGGAGTTCTGGCTGTTGTTGACGCCGTAGTAGCCCGAGTAGTTGACCACGCGCGGGCCACCCGGATTCCAGCCCTTGCCGCCGACCCAGTTGTTGGTGTTGCTGCTCCACTGCGACTGGTAGCGGCCGCCCGGGTGCAGCGTCATCGAGGCGTTGCCCGAGTCTTTCCAGAAGGTGTAGTAGTAGCCGTCATGCGTGCCGGTGGAATTGCTGGTCAGGGTCTGCGCGTGTGCGCTGCCGGCCATTACGCCGATGGCGCAGGCCAGGACGGTGGTGGCAAGACTGCCGTGTGTGTTGAACTTCATCATCTTGAGTCTCCAAATGCAGTGGTGCCCGTGTGGCCTCGGCGTGCCGCGGTCCGTGGGTCCGTTGAAGGGATTGCATGGATGATGGATGCCCTGCGGATGCAGGACCGGGGGCAATGCCGCGCCACCTTTGTGACCGTGCCTGCCGCGACGTCGACGGCGAAACGCGATGGCGCCACGCACGAGTGCGTGGAATCGATTGCTTCAACACGACAGCCCCTCCCTGGGTACTGCGAGTGCGTAATGCTCTGCTTGCGTCCAAGCTGAATGGTAGCGCTACCATTCAGCGCGCGGATTAGTAGCAGGTAGGCGCGGCCGGAAACGCGAACTGGTTCGCGTTTCTGCGCACCGTGCGCCGGGCGCAGCCGATATGCGCCAACACTGTGATGCAGTCGCATTCGAATTGGTCTGCGTGCACGTGTGGACCAGCGCTGTCATGTGCACTGCAGCAATCGGGAACGTGCGTGCGCAGCATTGTCGATTCAGCATGCCCGCCATCAACGCATCACAAGGGCGCAGGCTGTCCCGACAGGTCGGTCACCTCGCCACTGGCAAGGTCCAGGCGCACATGCGCAGTACGCTCGCCGGCCGCGAGCGTGAGCAGGAGCGCCATCAGCGGCCGGAAGCGCGCCTGGAACAGTTCGTCGGGGGTGTTGGCATTGCTGGGCCGCCCCGCTTCCATCCGCAGCTGCACGCTGCTCGGCGCGAGCACCCGGGCCAGCAGCCGATACTGCGCCGCGCGCGCGGCTGGAATGTCGGCGAAAGCCAGATCCCCGGCCTTGGCCAGGCGGAAGAAATCAGTGGCCAGCTCAAGCGCGGTCCACTGGGCGAAGTGCTCCAGCCGCATGCCCTCCGCCGCAGCCAGCGCACGTGCCTGCAACGTGGCCATGGCGAGGTCTGCCGCGAAGTCGGCGGCTGGTGCGCCTTGGTCGCCCGCGTCGTACAGACAGTCGAAGAACGCTGGCGTCAGGCCGCCGCGCGTGCCGGCAGCGGCCAGTTGCCCGAGCGTCACCGTGGTCCGCAGCTGCGACCACACCAGCAGGTCGGCCCCCGACAGCGGACTCCTGACCAGTTCGCGCATCTCGCAGGGCCAGTCCTCGTCCAGCAACCGCAGGCGCACCAGCTCATCCAGGTAGCGACGGGTGAAATCGCGGTAGCTGGTGGCTTCGAGGATGGACACGTCCCACTGCGCCTGTCCCCGTGCGTGTTCGGCCCGGTACAGGTCGAACAGTTCGTCGAAGCGCGGTACATCGTCCAGGCGCACGGTCCGCACCTCGGCGCGTTCGCTGCCGTCGAGCGTCATCAGCGTGTAGGCCGGAACATAGGCCGCCAGCGACGGCGCCTGGACGTTGAACAGCACCCTGCTGCCGCCGCGATGCACGGCCAGGTTGTTGAGATGCATGTGGCCGCCAACGTGCAGCCTCAGGCCCGTGGCGGCAAGCGCGGCAGTGGTGTCCTGCCGCGGCCGCCGCGCCAGCTGCATGGCCCGGTCGCCGAACAGCGCAGCGATGTCATCCGAGGCGTCGTTGTAGAACTCGGCCATCGGAAAGTGGCTGAAGGCCAGCACCTGCTTGCCCAGCGCCTCACCGCGTGCCACCACATCGGCAAGCCACGCAATCACGTGCGGCCGATGCGCAAGCATGGCGTCATGGCCCTGGTTGCCCGAGCCGGTGAAGTCATCGCGCCCCCGCCCCGTGGGCACATGGATGCCGGCATCGAGGCTCACCAGCCACAGACCGGACACCGGCTCGACCAGGTAGCTGGCGTCGGCCACCATCCTGCACGCGCGCCGGCCACCCGCCGCACCGGGCGCCGCCGCTTCGCCGCACACCACATGGCGGCGCCGCTCCCAGCCAGCCTGCGCCAGTGCGGTGGCGTGGTCGTAATCGGCATGGGCGTAGTGGCTGTAGGGCGTTTCGTAATAAAGGTACTGCGGCTGCGGCATGAAGCCGTGGCGCGCGAGCATGGCGGTGATGCCGGCATGACCGAGGCTGCGGATTTCCTCGGTGCACCAGGCCGCGCCGATCCTGGCCCAGGGACCGGCATAGGACGTGCGGCAGGCCTCGCTGCCGCCGCGACTGTGCACCGGCTGGGCGACGCCGATCTCGCCGGTGAGCGGGTCGGTTCCCAGGAAATCATCGCCACCGGCCTGGTCATACGGGCGCACCGGGTCGTGGTTGCCCGGCGCTGCGAAGAACGCCACGCCGTGGCGTGCCGCGTACGCATCCAGGATCCGCACCAGCCCGCGCATGTGCACCGGCTGGCCGTCATCGGAAAAGTCACCGGGCAGCACGACAAGCCTGGCGCCACGTGCGATGGCATCGTCCAGCGCGGCCAGGAAGGCGAAGTAGTTCTCGTTGAACAGGCGCGTCGATGCCAGCTGCGCCTGCATGGGGCGGATGGTCGCGTTGCGCCCGTTGCGCGGATTGCGCACGCCCGGGAAGGAGCCTCGAAGCCCGCGTAGACATCGTGGAAGTGCACGTCGGGCATGAACGCGATGCGCAGCGACGCCGGCGGGGACGCCGGCGGCACGTCCTGCGCCGCCGCTCCGCCGGAGGCATGGACGACGCCACCGGCTGCAGCCAGCAGCAGGGCGCAAGCGGCCCGCAGCACCATCGCCGCGCCGTTGCCGGATGTCCTCACGCCCGCTACCGTCCTGCCCGGATCAGAAGTCGACCCGCACGCCCAGGCTGACCCGGCGCCCGGACAGCTCGTACATCGTCGGGAACGAGGGATCCATGGTGTAGCCGGTGGTCTCCTCGTCGGTGACGTTGATGGCCTTGAGACTGAGCTTGACGTTGTCGCCCACCCGGTAGCCGATCGAGACATCGGTCTGCCCGTAGGCATCGCGGTAGATCGGATACATGTTGTAGCCCAGGCCCTCGACGTACTCGCCCTTGTGGTTGTGCGACATGCGCGCGTCGAAGCGGTCGTTGTCGTAGTACAGGGTCAGGTTCCAGGTCTTCTCCGCCAGCCCGGGCATCGGCGTGCGGATGCCGAGCGAAGACTCGCCGGCCAGCGAACTCTCCAGCGCCGTGTAGTTGGCGTTGACGCCGAACCCCTGCAGTGCCGGATGCAGCGAACCCAGCGGCAGGTGTCCGATCAACTCCACGCCGTCGACGTCATAGGCCCCTGCAGCATTCACCGGCTGGTAGACGTCGAAGTCGTAGTGGCCGTTGAGCGTGCCGTTGGCGTTGTACACGGCCACGTTCGGGACCACGCCGGTGAGGGCGCTGACGACCACGCCCTCGATCTTCTTGCGGAAGTAGGAGGCGGCCAGCAGACCGCCGTTGTCCAGGTATTTCTCCAGGCCGATCTCCCACTGCTGGGCGGAGGTGGGTTCCAGGCCCGGATTGCCGTCGGTGAAACGGAACGAACTCCAGCTGGCGGTGCGCTTGTAGGCCAGGTCGGTCAGCGCCGGGCGCATCAGGGTTTCGGAGGCCGCGGCGCGCAGCAGCAGTCCGTCAGACAGCTCCGCAGTAAGGTTCAGTGCCGGCAGCAGCTTGGAGTAGTTGCCTTCGCGCGACACCGGATCGTCGGTGAAGCCCGGCGTGCCGTCCGGGTTCTGCACCGGGTGGTAGCCAAATGACAGGACCGAGGTGTCCACGTAGCGCGCGCCGGCGTTGAGCGTCACCGGCACCTGGCCCAGGTCGAAGGCGAAGTCCGCCATCGCGTACAGGCTGGCCACCTCCTCGTCCACCCGGTAGTACTCACCGTCGGCAAACGGCGTGTCGAAGCCGGGGTAGCGGAAGGTGGCGCGTGCGTCGTCGTTGGCAACCTGGCTCCAGGCCAGGTCGCGGGCCCGGTAGCGGCCACCGGGGACGATGTCGGCAACCGGGCGCAGCACGCTGTCGGCCAGGGTGCGTACGTTGGCCCAGGAACTGTCGCCGTCCGCGGGGCCATGGATGTTGCGCTGCCCGTACTGGCGCTGCTTGGACTTGTCGGTATAGCGGGTGCCGAACTGCACCTGGCGCAGCGCCGGCAGGAAGGCCAGGTCCAGCTGCCTGCCCACATTGAGCTGCGCTGCGTACTTGTCGTCGCTCACCTGCTCGAGGCTGGTCTCGTAGGCCTCGAACAGGTAGCTCTCCGGCGCGTCGTACATGTCGATGGTCGCCGGATTGGCGCTGGGGATGGTCTCGCCGCCCCGGTCTGTCCAACGGGTGCGCGAAGGTGCATAGGCCACGTGCTTGAGGTTGGCGTAGTCCACGGTGCGGTCCGCGCCCGAGTAGCCTGCCATGGCGTCGATGCTCCAGCTGTCTCCGCGCCAGTCCAGCGCCAGGCTGTACTGTGCGTAGTCGTTGTCGCTGATGCGCTGCTTGCTCAGGAACTCGTGCTGCGTGGCGGTATAGGACACGTCGCGCAGCACCACCATGCCGTGCTCGGCCAGGGTGGTGGCGTCGTACTCGTGGATGGTTTCGAGCGTGCTGCGGCTGGACGCGGAATAGGCCGCGGCATCGTACTCGTCCTCGACCGTGTCGTAGCCGCCGAGCATCGCGTCGAAGGACAGGCTGAAGGCATGGCTTGGGCGGTACTGCAGCGAGGCGGTGGCGCCCCACTTGTCCTGGTCGTTGAGGAAGACGCGGTCGCCAACCTTGTCCTGGAAGATGATGAGGTTGGTTTCGGCGCTGTCGCCGCGGTCGCGCACGACAACGCCCGCATCGCGCTCCAGCACCGCCTGCGCTTGTTCGCCACGGGTGCCCGAGGCCCCCAGGAAGCGCGACATCGGGCGGAAGTTGATGCCCGAGTTGGCATCGGTGCGGTTTGTCCGCTGCGCGCTGGAGAACGATACCAGGGCGCCCCAGTCGCCCCAGGTGTCGCTGGCCAGCAGCGAGAACTTGGGATCGGTCTCGCCGGAGATCGAGTTGTGCGCGCCCTCGGCCGAGACTGCCAGCTTGCGTCCGGTGTAGTCGAACGGCCGCGCGGTGGAGATCTGCACCGAGCCGGCGATCCCGCCCTCCTCGTCGGCCGCGGTGGGCGACTTCTGCACGGTCACCTGCTGGATGATCTCGGAGGCGAAGATGTCGAACTCGACGTCGCGACCACCGCTGCCGGAAGCCGTGGCGAGGTCGTTGATCGAGACGTGGGTGTACTCCGATGGCAGGCCGCGCACGTTGACCCGCGTGCCCAGGCCCTTGTTGCGCTCGATGGTCACGCCCGGCATGCGCTGCAATGCCTCGGCCAGGTTCTGCTCGGGGAAATCCACCACGTCGGTGGCGACGATGGAGTCGGAGAAACCGACGTTGTCGCGCTTGAGGTCGACCGCGCGCTCGAGGCTGCGGCTGTAGCTGCCGGTCACGCTGACCGCGTCCAGTTGTTTGGGTTCGACCGCGTCGGGCGCATCCTGCGCAAGCGCCTGCAGCGGGACGGCCGCGAGGCCGGCGATGAGCAGGCGACGGATGGCGCGTCCCAGCGTAGTGGGCCGCACCCTGAAGCGGCACGATGGCGGATTGCGATGCGTCATGTGATTGCTGTCCCCGTTGCGTGCCTGCGCACGCAGAAAAAAAGGACCCCGAGTCTCGAGGTCCGTTCGGTCCGGCTTGACCGGACGCGCACAGGCTACGGGGCACATATGACGGGGCAGTTGCATCGCACTGCGCCGGGGCTGCGCAGCGGTGCGGCAAGCGGCGCTGCTGACGCCTTGCAGGGATGCGTCTTCAGCGCTGGCGCGGCAGCGGTGATCCGCTCAGCGGTAGGGCCGCGGCCCGCGCCAGACCAGCTCGCCGCGCCGGTATACCTGGTGCATGGTGATCACCTGGCGTGCGTCGCCGATGTCGGCGAGTTCGGGCGCGTCCGGAGGCAGCAGGCGGCAGGGGCCGGACTCGCGTCGCAGCGCGGTTTCCAGCGGGCAGATCATGTAGTCGCGGGTGCCCGGCAGCGGGATGAAGACCTCGGTCATGCCCTGGTCGCGCCATTCGCGCAGGCGGCTCTCGCTGGCCAGGTCGTAATAGACCTGGTAGCCGCCGGCTTCCATGCTGGGCTGTGCAGACGACCTGTCGCGACGGCGGCTGCGGTCGTTGCCCGGGCCGCTGGTGGGGCCGGCGTGCACCGGCGCGGTGTCGCGGGGAAGCATGCCCGGCGGCTGGCCCCAGCGGTGCTGGGGGCGTCGCGATGTCGGTGGCGGCACCGCGGGCGGCGCGACGGCGGCCTGCGGGCGCGGGACGGTGGCAGGCCGCGCGGGACGCTCGCGGGCCGGCAGCGGCGATTGCGCGGGATCGGTCGAGACCGGCGGCACCGGCGCGTCAGCCAGCTGGACCGGCGTGGACTGCAGGCGCGAGGCGGCCGGCGGCGCAGGCGCGGGCTGGTCCGGCGAAGCGGGCGCGGCGAGCGTGGGCACGGGCTGCGGCGGCGTCTCGCCGATGAAGTCGACCTGGGTGACGCTGCCGCCGGAGGCGCCCTGCGGCGCGCTCACCGTGATCGGCGGCGCCAGCAGCGCCAGCAACAGGCAGGCCAGATGCAGCAGCGCGCTCAGGAGCGCGGCGATCCAGGGTTGCAGGCGTTCGATCCGGGCTTCGACCCTGGCATCGGCCAGGCTCGACGCTTGGCTCATGCTGCAGGAGGCAGATCGGGAAGTTGAGCCTTCATACGGAATCTTGGGGGGCGACCGGCGGCGCAGCATCGTAACGCCTCGGCCCGGCTGGCGGGGCGGGGGTTCACCCCTTGCGCACGCACGCGTCCGCTAGCGTGTCCGCTCCGCCTGCTCTCCACGGAGTACCGCATGGCTTCCCAGCAGCGTGAGATCCCCGGCCAGGCTCCGCATCCGGCCCGCGACCCGATTCCGGATCAGCCGATCGATCCTGTGCCCGACCAGCCCATCGATCCGGTGCCCGACCAGCCGGTCGACCCGATCCCGGACCGTCCGATAGACCCCGTGCCCGACCAGCCGATTGATCCCACCGTGCCCCACTGAGTGCGGGCCGACCCTACATCGGCGGTTCGATGACCTCGTCCAGGCGATCGGACGACACCATGTAGCCGCCATCCTCGACGGCGGCCCGCACCTCCAGCAGCGCGGCTTCCAGTTCGTCCAGCTCGTCCTGCCCGGCAGCGCCGACCAGCTGGATGCAGCGATGGTTGAACCAGTCCCAGAACTGGCGGAACGTCTTGCCGTGCCAGTGGTGGTGGCCGATGCCCTGGTGCAGTTCACCCACCGCAATGGTCAGTTCGTTTTGCATCGCGCGGCCTCGCGGAGTCGGTCGTGGGGGGATGGGGATTGTGGTCTGGTAAAGGCACGGACCGGGCAGCGTTGCGGCGCCGGAACCGCCGCGGCGGGCCCGCACGCGGCACTAGGGGCTCATGGCGCGCCTTCACAACCCGGTCCGCAGCCGGAGATTCCGGTGCATTACGTCGCGACAGGCCGCCTCGCCGCCGTGACCTGCGATCATGGCGCATGAGTACAGCACCCGCCTTCACCACCCTTGCCCTGCCGCCGGCCCTGCTGCAGGGCATCGATGCGCTCGGATACTCGGCGATGACGCCGGTGCAGGCGCAGTCCCTGCCCGCGATCCTAGAGGGTCGCGACGTGATCGCGCAGGCGCCCACGGGCAGCGGCAAGACCGCGGCGTTCGGCCTGGGCCTGCTGTCGCGCGTCGACCCTGCGCGCATCAAGACCCAGGCGCTGGTGCTCTGCCCCACCCGCGAACTGGCCGACCAGGTCGGCAAGCAGCTGCGCAAGCTCGCGACCGGCATCGCCAACCTCAAGCTCTCGATCCTGTGCGGCGGCATTCCGCTGGGCCCGCAGCTGGCCTCGCTGACGCACGACCCCCACGTGGTGGTCGGCACGCCCGGCCGCATCCAGGAGCTGGTGAAGAAGAAGGCGCTGCACCTGGACGGGGTGCGCACCCTGGTGCTGGACGAGGCCGACCGCATGCTCGACATGGGCTTCGAGGAGGCGATCCGCGACATCGTCAAGCGCCTGCCGAAAGAGCGGCAGGGCCTGCTGTTTTCGGCCACCTTTCCCGAGGCGATCCGCACGCTGGGCAACACGATGCTGCGCGATGCGCTCGAGGTCAGCATCGATGGCGGCGCCCAGCCGGCGACGATCCTGCAGCTGTTCTACGAGATCGACCGCGCGCGCCGCCCGCAGTCATTGGGAGCGCTGCTGCTGCTCCATCGTCCCGAGTCGGCGGTGGTGTTCTGCAATACCCGCGCCGACACCGTCGAAGTGGTCGGCTCGCTGACGCATTACGGCTTTTCCGCGCTCGCCCTGCATGGCGACATGGAGCAGCGCGATCGCGACGAGGTACTGGTGCAGTTCGGCAACCGCAGCTGCAGCGTACTGGTGGCCAGCGACGTGGCCGCGCGCGGGCTGGACGTGGAAGACCTGGGCGCGGTGGTGAACTACGAGCTGCCCACCGATGCCGATACCTACCTGCACCGCATCGGCCGCACCGGGCGCGCGGGCCGCGACGGCCTGGCGCTGAGCCTGTGCGCGCCGCGCGAACTGCCGCGTGCGCACATGATCGAGGACCGGCAGCAGCAGGCGCTGCGCTGGGAAAAGCTGGAGCCCCTCACCGGCCCGGCGCACGATGTTCAGCCCGCGGCCATGGCCACGCTGCGCATCGACGCCGGCCGCGTCGACAAGCTGCGCGCAGGCGACATCGTCGGCGCGCTGACCGGCGACGCGGGACTGCACAAGGATGCGATCGGCAGGATCGACGTGTTCGCCACCCGCAGCTATGTCGCCATCAACCGCAGGCACGCGGCGCGCGCGCTGTCGGCCCTGCGCGAAGGCAAGATCAAGGGCCGCAAGTTCCGGGTCAGCCCGCTGTAGCAGCCCGCCAGGACCGGGATTCAGGCCTCCTGCATGGCCTGCCCGCTAGAATCCCCGCCTCTCCGTGCCTACCGCGTCCCGATGCGCTGCAGCTCCCCGCCACGCCGATCCATTGCCCTCGTCGCCGTTGCCGTGCTCGCCCTGGCGGCTTGCGGCTCGAACGGTTCGCGCTCGCAGGCGCCGCCGCTGGGCGAGGTGTTCGGCGCCGATGACACGTACGCGCGCAGCTATCCGGTCGCGCCGGGTGTGGCCTGCGAAGCGACGCGGCGTGCGCTGCTGGGACAGGGCTACATCATCAAGCTGATGGCGCCCGAGGCGCTTGAGGCGTCCAAGCACTTCCAGCCCGAGTCCGACATCCACACCCAGCTCAACGTGCGCGCGACCTGCGTGCCGCAGGTGGACGGCGGCGCGATCGTGTTCATCAACGCGGTGCAGGAGCGCTACGCGCTCCAGGGTCAGTCCAGCTCGGCCAGCCTGGGCGTGAGCATGATCGGCTCGTTCTCGGTCCCGGTGCCGATCGGCGGCGGCAACGCCAACCTGGTGCGCGTGGGCAGCAATACCGTGCAGAACCAGGAGTTCTATACGCGCCTGTTCGACCGCGTCGGCTTTTACCTGCCGGGAACGCCATCGGCCCTCCCGGCGCCGCCACCCGAACCCGAAGCGCCGCCGGATCCGGTGCTGCTCGACCAGTACTGAGGCGGCGCTCCCGCTGATGGCCTTGGCCGGGCGTTGCCGCGCTTGTCCGCACACAGGCGAGCGATCTGCCGCACAGAATCCTGTCATTTCGACCGCAGGGAGAAATCTCCGCTGCATGCGGGACCCTGCGCGCCGCTGGCAGGCTACGCGGCCGCGATGGACGGCAGCTGCGCCTCCGCAACCTGCAGGCTGACTGTCATGCCCGCACGCTGTGCACGCTGGGCACAGGCGCTGGCGTAATCGTTAGCGGCACGGATGTCGACGAAGTAGCCGTCGATGATGCAGTCCCGTGTCACCGCCCAGCCACCTTCTATGTCGGGCTTCACTTCAATCCTGGTACTGGCGTGGGTCACCGGCACACCTCTCGTGGATGCTTCCGCCGTTTGCGGGTCGCGCATCGTAGGCGGCGCAACGTCAATATCTCGTTGCCAATTCGAGAAGGTCTGGTGACACCGTGCCGCAGCGCACGAATCAGCCGCTGCGGCGCCCGATGTGCGAGCCCAGCGTGGCGGCGATGGCCAGTGCGAGCGCCACCAGCAGCAGCGCCGTGGTGAGCGAGGCGCCCTGCGCGACGAAGCCGATCAGGGCCGGCCCGGCCAGGACGCCCGCGTAGCCCAGGGTGGTGACTGCCGGGATCGCCAGGTGGCCGGGCATCCGGGTCTGTTCGCCCGCCAGGGTGAACATCACCGGCACGATGTTGGCGCAGCCCACGCCCAGCAGCGCATAGCCGGCCAGGCCGGTGCCGAGATCGGGCGCCAGCATCGCCAGCGCCAGGCCCGAGGCACCCACCAGCCCGCCGACCAGCACCGTGCGCACGCGGCCGATCCGGGCCACCACGCCGTCGCCGGCCAGCCGGGTCGCGGTCATGGCCAGGTTGAACACCACGAAGCCCCAGCCCGCGCGCTCCAGCTCGACGCCCTTGACCTCGTGCAGGAACACCGCGCTCCAGTCGAGCATCGCGCCTTCGGCCAGGAAGCTCACGAAGCACACCAGGCCGATGCCCAGCACCACGCCGCGCGGCAGCGCGAACACCGCCGAGCCACCCGGCGCGCGTTCGCCGCGCCAGGCGCCGGACGACACGCCCGCCAGCAGCAGCACCAGCGCAGAAACCGCCAGCGTTGCCGCGATGACCGGAGCGCCCGCGCCCAGCATCAGCGTCACCAGCACCGCGCCGGCCAGGCTGCCGATGCTGTAGAAGGCGTGGAAGCCCGACATCATCGGCCGCGCGGCTTCGCGCTCGACGACCACCGCCTGGATGTTCATGGTGCAGTCCATCGCGCCCATCGAAGCGCCGAGCAGCAGCAGCACGCCGCCCAGCTGCCAGGCATCGGACACGACCGCCAGCAGCGGCAGCAGCGCCAGCATCAGCAGCGAGGCGGCCAGCATCACCCGGCGGCAGCCCTGGCGTGCGGCCAGCGCGCCAGCCAGCGGCATCGCCCCCAGCGAGCCGAGGCCCAGGCACAGCAGCACCAGGCCCAGCTGCGCATCGTCCAGCCCGGCGCGCAGCTTGGCGAAGGGCACGATCGGCGCCCAGGTGGCGATGACGAAACCGGGGATGAAGAAGGCGGCGCGGGTCGCGCGCTGCTGCGCGCGTCGTGGATCGGGGGACAAGGGGGACACCGGGGTGCGGGGGAACCGGACACGATAACCGCGCGCCGCGCCGCGCGGAATGCCTGCGCATGCGATGCAGCAATCCGCCGGCACGACCGTGGCCCGCCCGACGGCGGCGGCGGCGGCGGGCGCGCGGCGGGTGGCCATCTGCGGCACCATGCGCGCTTCGGGGAATACAACGGGGGAACATGATGCGCTCAGCACTTCGGATCGGCCTGGCCTGCGCGGCACTGGCGCTGGCAAGCACCGGCGCGGCAGCGGACGACGGCGCCTTTGCCTGGCCACAGGGCCAGCGCGCGGCGGTGAGCCTGTCCTACGACGACACGCTGCCCACGCAACTGGACGTGGCGATTCCGGCGCTCGACCGGCACGGACTGAAGGGCAGCTTCTACCTGACCCTGGCTGCGGAGCCCATGCGCGAACGGCTCGAGGCGTGGCGCGCGGCTGCCCGCAACGGCCACGAGCTGGGCAACCACAGCCTGTTCCACCAGTGCTCGGCGCGGGGGCCGGGGCGCGAGTGGGTGCAGCCGGCGCAGGACCTCGACGCCACCACGGTGGCGCAGATGCGCGCCCAGCTGCAGGTCGCCAACACCATGCTGCACGCCATCGACGGCAGCAGCGAGTTCACCTTCACCGCGCCCTGCGGCGACCGCATGGCAAGCGACGGCGATTACATCGCCGAAGTCGGAGACCTCTTCCTCGGCATCAAGATGGTCGGCGGCGCGATCGTGCCGGACATGCGCACCCTCGATCCCTCCGCGGTGCCGGTGACCGCGCCGGTGGGCGCGAGCGGCGATGCGCTGATCGCACTGGTCGAGGAGGCGGGCCGACGCGGCACGATGGTCAACTTCACCTTCCACGGCATCGGCGGCGACCACCTGTCGATCAGTGCGCAGGCGCACGAGCAACTGCTCGATTTCCTCGCCGACAACCGCGAGCTCTACTGGACCGACACCTTCCGCAACCAGATGCGCTGGCTGCGCGAACAGCGCGGCGAGGCGGTCAGTCCGCCGTCGCGCTGACGCCGCGGCCGGTTGCCGCCCACCACAGCCCGCCGTAGAGGTGCTGCAGGTAGGCCGCATCGTCATAGGCCGCCGGCGGATGGCCCAGCGCGGTGACGAACACGCGGCCGCCGTCGTAGGCGTGGTACCAGGCCACCGGGTGCTCGCTGCCCATGCCGCGCGCGACCTGCCCCGGCCAGATGCGGGTCGGGTCGTAGCTGGACTCGTCCACTGACAGCACGGTGTGCAGCCCTTCGACCAGCGGCGCGTCGAACTCGTACCACTCGTCGCTCCAGATCCAGCGCGCGGGCAGGCCGAAGGTGGCCGGGAACGACGCATCCTCCACCCGCACCGTCGCGGTCTGCACCATCGGATGGATACGGAACGCGCGCCCGATCATGCGCTCGAACCACGGCCAGTCGCCCGGCGGGTTGAAGATCAGCGCGCGATGCACCGCCACCACCCCGCCGCCTGCGCGCACGTAGGCCTCGAGCGCGCCGCGCTGGCCCTTCGCCAGCTCATCGCCGGGCGTGTTGAGCAGCATCACCGCGGCGTACGCGGAGAGGTCCCCATCGAAGGGCGTGGTGTTCCAGCTCCAGTCCAGGTCGAAGCCGTGCTGGCGCGCCATCTGCTCCAGGCGCGGCTTGGCCACCACCGTGTAGTCATGGTGGTAGCGGTTGGGGGCGGCCACCACCAGCACCCGGAACTGGCCCTGTGCCAGCACCGGCGGGGACGGGAGCAGCAGCAGCGCAAGCGCGCACAGCATCAGGATCTTCTTCATGCCCGCATGATAGCCAGCCGCGATACGGTCTTCGCGGCACCTTCGCGGCCGGCTGTGATAGCGCTTCGCCCAATCTGTCCCACCCCGGTTGCGGCCCCCGCGCCATCGTGACCACGCCGGCGACGGCACCGGGAATCACGGACCGGCAGCGCCAGGGGTCGCCGGCTTCGTCGTCCCGCTCACGTGCGATGCCCCGTTACAATACTGATCCGCATGGAACATCCATGCGCCGCAGCGATCGAAGACTCGCGGCAGACAGGGGGGGATGCAGTGCACGCTGGCAAGCTCCATTGGGTCGTCACGCTCAACCGGCGCAACCGGTCCTTGTTCTTTGCGCTCGGCCTGTTCGTGCTCGGCCCCCACCTGGCCTACCTGCAGGCCGGTCCGCTGATGTGGACGCTGCTGGCGCTGCAGCTGCTGGTCTATCCGCAGCTGGTGTACTGGCGCGCCGCGCGCTCGCCCGATCCGCTGCGCGCGGAGCTGCAGAACCTGCTGCTCGACGGCGTGCTGCTGGGCGCCTGGATCGCGGTCTGGGGCCTGCCGCTGTGGATCAGCTTCACGCTCTTCGTCGGTGTGTGCCTGAACGTGGTGATCTTCATGGGCGTGCCCGGGATGTGGAAGGGCATCGCTTCGCTGGTTGCCGGCGCGGCCGTGGTGGCGCTGGTGAACGGGCTCGAATTCCGGCCGCACACCGAGCTGCACACCTCGCTGCTGTGCATCGTGCTGCTCACCGCCTACCTGCTGTTCTTCGCCAACGACGCCCATCGCCGCGGCATCAAGCTGCGCGACAGCCGCTGGCAGCTCGGCAAGCAGCTGGCCGAGATCACCAGTCTGCAGTCGCAGCTGCAGGAACAGGCCGAGCGCGATCCGCTCACCGGCCTGCACAATCGCCGTTTCCTGGACGATGCACTGGAGCGCGAGCTGGCCAGCTGCACCCAGTCCGGCGTGCCGCTGACCCTGGTGCTGATCGACATCGACCGCTTCAAGCGCATCAACGACACCTACGGCCATCCGGCCGGCGACGAGATGATCCGGCGCCTGGCCGACCTGCTGCGCGAGCGCGTGCGCGACGACGGCCTGATCGCCTGCCGCTACGGCGGCGAGGAGTTCTTGATGCTGCTGCCCGGCACGCCGGTGGCCGAAGCGCTGGACATGGCGGAGGAACTGCGCGCGACCTTCGAGTCGCTGCAGGTGGTTTCAGCGGGCCAGTCGATGTGCACCACGCTGTCGATCGGCGTGGCCGGTTGTCCCGACCACGGCACCCAGGCACAGCCACTGGTGCTGCGCGCCGACCAGGCGCTGTACGAAGCCAAGCTGCGCGGTCGCAACCGCGTGGTGCGTGCGAGCGATGCGCGGGCACCCACCCGCGCGCTCGCCGATCCGGCCTGAGCGCGCCGGCGGCACGTCGACTCAGGGCACCAGCACGGCCCGGCCCCTGACCTTGCCCGCCTGCAGGCGCTCGTAGACCTTGGGTGCGTCTTCCAGCCGGTGGCGTTCGATCAACGGATGGATCGCACCGCTCGCGGCCAGTGCGATCACCTCCATCAGTTCGGTGCGCGTGCCCCAGTACGGCACGCTCACCTGGCAGCCGTACGGCGGCTGGTTGGCCGCGTAGTGCAGCACACCGCCGCCCAGGCCGATGATGCTGATGCGGCTGTCGCGGCCAACGATGCGCGCGGCCAGGTCCACGGTCGGCTGCGCGCCGACGATGTCCAGCACCACGCGCGCGCCGCGCGGCCCGGTGATGTCGCGGATCTGCTCGAACGCCGCATCGGCATCGCCGGTGTTGATGGCATGGCGCACGCCCATCTCGCGCGCATGTGCGAGCTTGTCGTCGTCCAGGTCGCAGGCGATCACCTCCGCCGCGCAGGTGGCCTGCAGCAGCTGCACCGCCATGTGGCCGAGGCCACCGATGCCGATCACCACCACGTGCACGTCGGGCGTGAGCATCGGCAGCGCCTGCTTGATCGCGTGGTAGGGCGTGAGCGCGGCATCGCTCAGCGGTGCCGCGTCCACCGGGTCCAGCCCGGACAGCGGCACCAGCAGGCGCGGCGACGGCACCAGCATGTAGTCGGCCATGCCGCCATCGGCACCCAGGCCGCCGCCAAAGGCCGGGATCGATGCGTGGTTTTCGCAGTAGTTTTCCGCCGAACCCTGGCAGGTGCGGCAGCGCCCGCAGCCCCACGGCCCGTACACGGCGACGGGGTCGCCCTCCTTCCAGCCTTCCACGCCGCTGCCGAGCGCGGCGATCCAGCCGGCGTTCTCGTGGCCGAGGGTGAACGGCCCCTCGAAGCCGAGGCCCTGTTCGAGCACATGCAGGTCGGAATGGCAGACGCCGGCGCCGCCGATCTTCAGCAGGATCTCGCCCGCTGCGGGACGCGGTTCGGGCAGGTCGACGACCTCGGCGGGCCTGCCGGGGGCAATGAAGCGGACGGCCTTCATGGCGGCTCCAGTTGGAAGGGGCCGTCCACTATGGACCCGGCATGCACAACCTGCCGTCACTTGGCCCGCTCCAACCTCCCGATGGTTGCATCTGCATCGACGCTGCGCTGCAGCGGGAGCGATGCGTGGTCGGGCCGCATACTCGTGCGGCGATCGTCGCGAGGCGTTTGCCGACATCTTTCCGGGGAATCCTGCATGAAAATCCGTCTGGCGGCCGTATTGGGCCTGCTGCTTGCCGCCTGCCAACCCAATGCGGACATCGCGCCCGCCGCGGACGTTGCATCCGCCGACGTACAGCGCGCGCCGGTCGTCGACGCCACGCACATCGACGCGGTACTGCAGAAGATCGTCGAGGAAGGCCGCGCCGTCGGCGTGTCGGCGCTGGTGCACGAGCGCGGACGCGAGGTCTATTTCGGCGCCTTCGGCATGGCCGACCGCGAGGCCGGGCGACCGATGGCGCGCGACACACTGGCGCAGGTGTATTCGATGACCAAGCCGGTCACCGGCGTGGTGCTGATGTCGCTGCACGAGGAGGGCCTGTTCGATCTGGACGAGCCACTGTCGACCTATCTTCCCGAGTACGCCGCGGTGCAGGTGCATGCCGGCGAGGATGCGAACGGCAAGCAGATCCTGGTCGCGCCGGAGCGGCCGATCCTGGTGCGCGACATCCTGCGCCATACCGCCGGTTTCGCCGCGTCGTTCGAGGACAACACGCCGGCGCGGCTGTTCCGCGATGCGGGCGTGGATTCGCGCGACATCAGCCTGGCCCAGATGTCCGCGCGCCTTGCCGCGCTGCCGCTGGCCTACCAGCCCGGCACGCGCTGGCTGTACGGAATTTCAGTCGACGTGCAGGCGCGGCTGGCCGAAGTGCTGGCCGGCAAGCCCTACGCGCAGCTGGTGCGCGAGCGCGTGCTTGAGCCGCTGCGCATGGGCGATACGAGCTATCACGTCGCGGAAGATCGGCGCGGACGCATGGCGGCGATGTACGAGTACGCCGACGGCGGCTTCACCCGCCTGCCCGACTCGCCCGCGCTCGACAACGCCTACCGGGAATGGACCCTGGCCGCACCCGGCGGCTACGGACTGGTCTCGACCCTCGACGACTACATGCGCTTTGGCCGCATGCTGCTCGACGGCGGCAGCTTCGACGGCGCGCGCGTGCTGGACGCGGACACGGTCGCGCTGATGGCCACCGACATGCTGCCGGCGGAGGTCAGCGACCGTTCGTGGCTGCCGGGCAAGGGCCAGGTCGGCTTCGGCATCGATTTCGCGGTGCGGCACTCGCCCCCGGCCAATGCCGAAGAGGCTTCGGGGGCGGTCGGCGAGTTCTTCTGGGACGGCTATGCCAACACGCTGTTCTGGGTGGATCCGGCGAACGACATCGTCGCGGTGCTGTTCACGCAATCCATCCCGCCCGGCGGCACCGACCTGCACAAGCGCTTCCGCGACGCCGTCTACCACCGGAGTCCTACGGCGTCCGCCGCGGGCAAGGCAACGGCTGCACCGTAGGCGCTGCCAGTGCGTCGCGCAGCCTGTCGATTCGCAGAGCGGCTGCACTTAACGCGCCGGTCGTGCTTTTTTCACGCGTTCCTTCGACGGCGTCGTTAGCGTTGATGCTGCCCCGACCCACGGAGGACCAAGCATGACGCAGACGCTTTACGCGCAGGACGAAGCCGGCAACCGGCACAAGGTGATCCAGCGCCTCGAGGGTCCGGAACAGGGCAAGGACGATCCGGACCATGGTGCGGCGCGGATTGTCTACACGCTCGCCGACGGCACGCCGGTGCGGCGGGTGGACAACGACACCTTCCAGGTCGGCAGCACGGGTGCCTATATCTCGGTGGTGCAAGACTGAGGGGCGAAGCGATCGGCCCAGCTCGCAATCGCGCGGCCTGGCGCATCTTCGCCTGGCTCTGCCCGGGCAGGCAGCCTCAGATCGTGATCGCCTGGCTCAGTTCCCGCCAGGTCGGCGGCAGCGGCCAGTCCGCATCGAGGTTTCCTTCCAGCACGCGACGCAGGTCGCGCCGGTCGAGCTGTGGCGCCACGCCGTGCAGCAGCGCCAGGGCGTACTCGCGCAGCACGCGGCCGCGCGGGATCACCGCCCAGGTGATGCACTCGGGAATCTCGGCCGGCGCCTCGAGGATGCGCAGGTCGTCGTCCTCGCGCGGCCCCACCGCCATTTCCGCCAGCAGGCCGGCGCCGAGGCCGGCGCGCACGTAGGTCTTGATCAGGTTGGCATCGCGCGCGGTCATCGCGATCTGCGGCTCGACCCCGGCGGCGGTGAAGGCGCGGCGCATCGAGGAGTCGCCGCGCGTCGAGGATTCGTAGCTGATCAGCGGATGCCGCGCGAGTTCGGCCAGCGTCGGCGCGCGCTGCAGCTCGGCCAGCGGGTGCGCCAGCGGCACCAGCAGCACGCGCCGCCAGCGGTACAGCGGCACCGGCAGCCCGCCGGGCGGGGTGCCGCCCGCGGTGCTGATCAGCGCCAGGTCGGCGCCATCGTGCAGGTGCTGCAGGACCTCGGCGTCGCTGGCGGCCTGCAGGTCGACGTCCACGCGCGGGAACTCGCGGCGGATCGCCGCGATCACCGGCGGCAGCACGTAGCGCGCCTGGGTGTGGGTGGTGGCCAGCAGCAGGCGGCCGCTGTACTCGCCGCGCTCGTTGGCGGCATAGCTGCGGATGTTGCCCGCCTCGGCCAGGATCCGGCGTGCGTGCTCGAGCACGCGCTCGCCGGCCGGGGCGATCGAGTCCAGGCTGCGGCCGCGACGCACGAACAGCTGGAAGCCCAGCTCGTCCTCGAGCTGCTTGAGCTGCTTGGACAGGCCCGGCTGGGTGGCGTGCACGCGTTCGGCGGCAAGCGTGATGTTGAGCCCTGAATCGGCGATCGCGACCAGGTAGCGCAGCTGGGTAAGGGTCATGGCGCGAGTCCGCTCGGCGCTGGTTTCCGCCGCAACTTCATCCTTTCATCATGATGGAAAGATGGAAGGTCGGATCATAGCCGCGCCCATGCGGGCTGTCCACGCCGCGCCGGCAGTCGCTTATGCCCTGCCGGAATAAGCGCAGCACCCGTTGCCATTTCCTCAGGCGCCCCGGCAGTCGCTAGCGTCGCCAGCTCACAAGCCCGCTTTCCGTGCCGATGCCCGACTCATCCTCCACCGCCAGGCTGTTCCCCCTGTTCGCCGACCTGCGCGGCCGCCGGGTGCTGGTCGTGGGCGGCGGCGCAGTGGCGGTCCGCAAGGTCGAGGCCCTGCACGACACCGGCGCGCTGGTGCGGGTAGGTGCCCCGGTGCTGGAGCCGGCGCTGGCCGCGCAGGCCCTCGACGGGCGCATCGAACATCTTGCGGGCGTGTTCGAAGCAGCCTGGCTGGATGGCGCCTGGCTGGCCATCGCCGCGACCGACGATGCCGAGGTGAATCGCGCGGTCGCCGAAGCCGGCGAAGCGCGTGGCATCTGGGTGAACGTGGTCGATGACTCGGCGCTGGCGCGCGTGCACCTGCCGGCACGGGTGGAGCGCGGCCCGCTGCAGATCGCGATTTCCAGCGGCGGCGGCGCGCCGATGCTGGCGCGGCTGGTGCGCGAGCGGCTGGAAACCCAGTTCGACGAATCCTTCGGCACGCTGGCCGCGCTGCTGGCGCGGCACCGCCAGCGCATCGTCGCGCGCTGGCCGGACCTGGCCGCGCGCCGCCGCGGCTTCGAACGCCTGCTGTCGGGTCCGCTGCAGGGCCTGCTGCGCAGGCGCCGGCATATCGAGGCCGAGCGGCTGCTCGACTCGTTGCTGAAGCCAGCCGCCGATGCAGGCGGGAAGTCCGAGTCCGGGCAGCTTGATCCGGGGCAGCGGGGACAGGTGGCGCTGGTCGGCGCCGGCCCAGGCGATGCCGGTCTGCTGACGCTGCGTGCGCTGCGCCTGCTCAACGAGGCCGACGTGATCCTCTACGACCGCCTGGTCAGTGCCGAAGTGCTGGGCCTGGCGCGACGCGATGCCGAGCGCATCGAGGTCGGCAAGCGCGCCGGGCACCACTCCGTGCCGCAGGAGGGTATCAACGCACTGCTGGTCGAGCATGCGTCCGCGGGCAGGCGCGTGGTCCGGCTCAAGGGCGGCGACCCGTTCGTGTTCGGCCGCGGCGGCGAGGAGCTGGAGGCGCTGCGCGCGGCCGGCATCGACTACGAGGTGGTGCCCGGCATCACTGCCGCGGCAGCGTGCGCCGCCTACGCCGGCATCCCGCTGACCCACCGCGACCACGCGCAATCGGTGCGCCTGGTCACCGCCCACGCCAAGGACGGGAACGACACGCTCGACTGGCCTGCGCTGGCGCAGGAGCGGCAGACGCTGGCCTTCTACATGGGCGTGTCGCGGCTCGACACCGTGCAGGCACAGCTGATCGCCCACGGGCGCGCGCCGGACACGCCGTTCGCCCTGATCGAGAACGGCACGCGCCCGCAGCAACGCGTGGTCAACGGCCGCCTAACCGATTTGTCACACCTCGCCCGGCACCACGCCGTACAGTCGCCTGCGCTGTTGATCGTCGGCGAAGTCGCCGGGCTGGCGGGCGCCCTGCACTGGTTCGGCGCCGCTCCGCTCGGCACGCCCGACGTCCCGCTTGCGGACGCTGCCTGACCGTTCCACTCACGACAACGAGGCACACATCATGGCCATCTACGACAGCATCCTCGACACCATCGGCGATACCCCGATCGTCAGGCTGCACCGCATCGCGCCCAAGCACGTCACGCTGTACGCGAAGGTCGAATCGTTCAACCCCGGCGGCTCGGTCAAGGATCGCCTCGCGATCGGGATCGTGCTCGATGCCGAGCAGCGCGGCGTGCTCAAGCCCGGCGACACCATCGTCGAAGCGACCTCCGGCAACACCGGCGTGGCGCTGGCGCAGGTGGCGGCAGCACGCGGCTACCGCTTCGTGGCGGTGATGACCGAGACGTTCTCGATCGAGCGCCGCAAGCTGATGCGCGCCTACGGCGCCAAGGTGATCCTTACCTCGGCCGCCGAGCGCGGCACCGGCATGGTGAAAAAGGCGAAGGAACTGGCAGACAGGCATGGCTGGTTCCTTGCCTCGCAGTTCACCAACCCGGCCAACCCGGCCTACCACCGCCAGACCACGGCAGCCGAGATCCTGCGCGACTTCGCCGGGCGGCGCCTGGACTATTTCGTCAGCGGCTGGGGCACGGGCGGCACGCTGACGGGCGTGGGCGAGGTGCTCAAGGTCGCGCGCCCGGAAGTGAAGATCATCGCCACCGAACCGGTCGGGGCCTCGCTGCTCGGCGGCAAGGAGTGGGCGCCGCACAAGATCCAGGGCTGGACCCCGGACTTCCTGCCCGAAGTGCTCAGCCGCACCGTGCACGACGAGCTGCTGCCGGTGACCGACGACGAAGCGCTGGACACCGCGCGCCGGCTTGCCACCGAGGAAGGCGTGTTCGTCGGCATCTCCTCCGGCGCCACCGTGGCCGCGGCGCTCAAGGTCGCTGCCAATGCGCCGGAAGGCTCGGTGCTGCTGGCGACCCTGCCCGACACCGGTGAGCGCTACTTCTCCACGCCGCTGTTCGCCGGGGTCAACGAAGGCTCCGACGACGAGTGGCTGGCCGGCGTCGAAGGCGCGCGCGACGCCGCCTGACACCCACCCAGCACGGGCATCGCCACGATGAGTCGATTCCCCACTCCACCCCTTGACCCGGTTCCCCCCGTCGCCGCCGATCGCGGCGACGGCTACCGGATCAGCGATGCCGAACGCGCCGTGCTCGACGCCGTCCGCGACCTGTCCTACGGCCAGGTCGAGGTGGTCGTGCACTCCTCGCGGATCGTGCAGATCACGCGCAGCCAGAAGCTGCGGCTCGGCGATTGATGCCGCAGCCGCTGTTCCTGCCACCTCCCTTCCACCGTGCCGACCGGACGACCGGAGGCGCTTCCCCAGCGACACCCGAGGAAACGCCATGCGCTTGTCCAGACCACCCTCACCTACAAGACACCTGTTGCCGCGCCGCACCGCCCTCGCGCTGAGCCTGGCGCTGCTTTCGTCCGCGGTATTGGCGCAGGAAACCGCGCCCACGCCTGGGCAGATCGCAGAACGCCTGCGCATCGTCGAGCGCAGGCTCGGCATCGCGCCGGCCGATAGCCCCGCGCATCCTGAACTGGCCGAACTCGAGCGCCGCCTGCGCGCAATCGAAACCGGGCTCGACGAGCGCGACCGCCAGGCCACCGCCGTGGCGGCCGCGCCGCCGCCGGCCGCGAAGCCGCCCGCCCCGGAGATCACGCTCTCCACCGACAAGGGCGCCTCGATCCGCAGCGCCGACGGCAAGGCCCAGCTCAAGCTCGGCGTGCTGGCGCAGGGCGACGGCCGCTTCTTCATCGGCGACGACGCGATCGCGCACAACGACACCTTCCTCTGGCGCGTGCTGCGGCCGACGCTGGAGGGCAGCTGGGGCGATCTGGTCGGCTTCCGCCTCACCCCCGAGTTCGCCGGCGACAGCGCCAGCATCGTCGATGCCTGGGTCGACCTGAAGTTCAGCCCGGCCGCCACGCTGCGACTGGGCAAGTCGACCCTGCCGGTCGGCCTGGAGCGGCTGCAGAGCAGCAGCGCGCTGGGCTTCGTCGAGCGCGGCCTGCCCTCTGAGATCGCGCCCAATCGCGACATCGGCGTGCATCTGCAGGGCAGCGTGGCCGACTCGAAGCTGGGTTACGTGCTTGGCGTCTACAACGGCGCGGTGGACGGCCGCGACAGTCCCACCACCAACCCCGACAACGACTTCGAAGTCGCAGGGCGCCTGTTCTTCGAGCCCTGGAAGGGCGGCGACGGTGCGCTGTCGGGACTGGGCTTGGGCATCGGCGCGAGCAGCGGCGACAAGCACGGCAGCGGCAACAGTTTCCTGCCGCGCTACCGCACGCCCGGGCAGGCGACCTTCTTCGGCTACCGCGCCAGCGCGGCCGCCGATGGCACGCACGCGCGCTGGTCGCCGCAGGCCTACTGGTACGCAGGGCCGGTCGGCCTGCTGGGCGAGTACATCCGCTCCAGCCAGGACGTGCTGGACACTGCCACGGGCGCGCGCGCCGCGCTCGACCACAGCGCCTGGCAACTGCTCGGCAGCTGGGTGCTGACCGGCGAGAAGGCCGCCTATCGCGGGGTCAAACCCAACCACCCCTTCGCCCCGGGTGACGACGGCTGGGGCGCGTTCGAACTGATCACGCGCTACGGGCGGCTGGACATCGACGATGCGGCCTTCCCGCTGTATGCCGATCCCGGCAGCGCGGCCAGCCGGGCCACGGCCTGGACCGTCGGCCTGAACTGGTACCTCAACAACAACCTCAAGCTGGTGGCCAACTACGCGCAGGCGGACTTCGATGGCGGCGCCGCGGGCGGCGACCGCGAAGACGAGAAGACCTTCTTCACCCGCGCCCAGCTCGCCTTCTGACCCCTTTCCGGATGATCCCCATGCACACAACCGCCAAGCGCATCCTCGGTGCCGTGCTCCTCGGCCTTGCCACCCTGGCCGGGTCGGCAGGCGCACAGGATGTCGAACTGCTCAACGTGTCCTACGACCCCACCCGCGAGCTCTACTCCGAGTTCAACACCGCCTTTGCCGCCAAATGGAAGGCCGATACCGGCCAGACCCTGATCGTGCGCGCCTCGCACGGCGGCTCGGGCAAGCAGGCGCGCTCGGTGATCGACGGCCTGGAAGCCGACGTCGTCACGCTCGCGCTGTCGGCCGACATCGACGCGATCGCCAACAACACCGACCTGCTGGCCAAGGACTGGCAGGCGCGCCTGCCCAACAACAGCTCGCCCTACACCTCGACCATCGTGTTCCTGGTGCGCAAGGGCAACCCGAAGCAGGTCGTCGACTGGGGCGACCTCGCCAAGCCCGGGATCGCCGTGATCACGCCCAACCCCAAGACCTCGGGCGGCGCGCGCTGGAACTACCTGGCCGCCTGGGCCTGGGCCTCGCGCGAGTACCGCAAGGGCGACCAGGTGGTGGATTACCTGAAGAAGCTGTTCGCCAACGTGCCGGTGCTGGACACCGGCGCGCGCGGCTCGACCACCACCTTCGTCGAGCGCGGCATGGGCGACGTGCTGCTGGCCTGGGAAAACGAGGCGCTGCTGGCCCTGGCCGATGGCGACACGGCGGCGAAGTTCGAGATCGTCTATCCCAGCCTCAGCATCAAGGCCGAGCCCCCCGTCGCGGTGGTTGACGGCAACGTCGCCCGCCGTGGCACGCAGAAGCTGGCCGAGGCCTACCTGCAGCACCT
Source organism: Luteimonas sp. A611 (assembly GCF_054072715.1). Taxonomy (NCBI): domain Bacteria; kingdom Pseudomonadati; phylum Pseudomonadota; class Gammaproteobacteria; order Lysobacterales; family Lysobacteraceae; genus Luteimonas; species Luteimonas sp. A611. The sequence goes on along the minus strand of NZ_JBSVRP010000004.1, from coordinate 84,182 downwards.
GTACAGCGCCGAGGGCCAGCGCATCGCGGCGAAGCACCACTATCGCCCGTCGCGGCCGGACCTGTTGCCGGCCAGCGCCATCGCCCACTTCAGGCCGATCCCGCTGGTGACCATCGACGAGGCGTTCGGCGGATGGGCCAAGGCGCAGCAGCTGCACTTCGGCGACGGCGGCTTCTTCGACCGGATCTACCAGCCGCAGTGATGCACAAGCTGTCATCTCGAACGAAGTGAGAGATCCCCGGCAACAGCAGATCCCTCGCTGCGCTCGGGATGACAGCAGGGCTTTCGACCGGTCCGACCCGAGGTTGTCCCGCAATCCTTAAATTGTCATCTCGAACGAAGTGAGAGATCTCCCCCGGGAACCTTGCCACCCTCCGCCTCCCGGCCGCCAATCCGCAGCCACGCAAACCACACCGCCCACAGTCGGACCCATGAGCACCCTCGCACTCCCCTCCCTCCCGCGTCCGCGCTGGCGACGTCCCCTCCCCGGCTTCGGACTGAGCCTGGGCCTGGGCATGTCCTGGCTGGGCGTCGTGGTGCTGCTGCCGCTGGCGGCGCTGACCTTCCGCGCCGCAGGCCTGGGCAGCGCCGGCTGGCTGCGCGCGATCCAGGACCCGCGCGTGCAGGCGGCGCTGAAGGTGAGCTTCGGCACCGCCTTCGTCGCCGCGCTGATCGCACTAGTGGTCGGCGCGCTCGTGGCCTGGGTGCTGGTGCGCTATCGCTTCCCCGGCCGGCGCCTGCTCGATGCGCTGGTCGACCTGCCGTTCGCCCTGCCCACTGCGGTGGCCGGCATCGCACTGACCGCGATCTACGCGCCCAACGGCTGGATCGGCCGTTACCTGGAGCCGCTCGGCATCCAGATCGCCTACCAGCTGGCCGGCATCGTCATCGCCATGGTCTTCATCGGCCTGCCGTTCGCGGTGCGCACGGTGCAGCCGATCCTCGAATCGCTTGGCTACGACCAGGAGCAGGCCGCGGCCTCGCTCGGCGCCTCGCGCCTGACCACGCTGCGCCGGGTGGTGCTGCCCGAACTGCTGCCGGCCCTGCTGACCGGATTCTCGCTGGCCTTTGCGCGGGCCCTGGGCGAGTACGGCTCGGTGATCTTCATCGCCGGCAACAAGCCCTACCAGACCGAGATCGCGCCGCTGCTGATCACCATCCGCTTGGAGGAATACGACTACAACGGCGCGATTGCGCTGGCGGCGCTGATGCTGGCGGCCTCGTTCGCCTGCCTGCTGGCGATCAACCTGATCCCGCTGCTGTTCCGGCACGAGCGCAGGAGCCGCCAGGATGGCTGACGTGCATTCGGCGCAGGGGCTGGACACGCCGCCGTGGCTGCGCAGGCTGCTGATCGGCGGCGCGGTGCTGTCGATGCTGCTGCTGGTGGTGCTGCCGCTGCTGATGGTGCTGCTGTCGGCGTTCGGCGAGGGCTTCTCCACCTGGTGGGCGGCGCTGACCACGCCCGACGCGATCGCCGCGCTCAAGCTCACCCTGCTCACCGCCGCGATCGTGATCCCGGTCAACGCCGTGTTCGGCGTGTTCGCGGCCTGGTCGCTGACCCGCTTCGAGTTCGCGGGCAAGCGCGTGCTGCTGGCGCTGGTGGACCTGCCGTTCGCGGTGTCGCCGGTGGTCGCGGGCCTGTGCCTGGTGCTGCTGTTCGGCTCGCAGGGCTGGTTCGCCGAATTCCTGCGCGAACACGAGATCAGGATCCTGTTCGCGCGCCCGGGCATCGTGCTGGCGACGCTGTTCATCACCTTCCCCTTCGTGGTGCGCGAGCTGGTGCCGCTGATGCAGCAGCAGGGCAGCGAAGAGGAGGTAGTGGCGCGCTCGCTCGGGGCCAACGCCTGGACGATGTTCTTCCGCGTGACCCTGCCCAACATCAAGTGGGGCCTGCTGTACGGCGTGCTGCTGTGCGGCGCGCGCGCGATGGGCGAGTTCGGCGCGGTGTCGGTGGTGTCCGGACACATCCGCGGCCTGACCAACACCCTGCCGCTGCACATCGAGATCCTCTACAACGAGTTCGACAGCACCGGCGCGTTCGCGGTGTCGTCCCTGCTGGCCGGGCTGGCGCTGGTGACGCTGGTGCTGAAGTTCTGGCTGGAGGCGCGGCATGCGGACGGACTCGCGCAGTCCCGTCGCAGGCACTGAACCAGGCACGCCCGCACCGATGACCCCATCCATTGCCCCGGAAACACCCGCATGCTGCTGATCGATGAAAACCTGCCACAGACCCGCCTGCCGCGCTCGCCGGACGGCGGCGCGCCAGTGCCGGATTCACGGGCGGATGGCGGGGGGATCGACGATCATCGCGCCATGGACAGCAACGGCCACGGCGTGGACCTGCGGATCGAGGGCGTCGACAAGCGCTACGGCGCGACCATCGCGCTCGACAAGGTCGACCTGCACATCGGCGCGGGCGAACTGGTCGCCCTGCTCGGCCCGTCTGGCTCGGGCAAGACCACCCTGCTGCGCGTGATCGCCGGCCTGCTGCCGGCCGACGGCGGCCGCGTGCGCTTCGGTGATACCGACGCCACCCAGCTCAGCCTGCGCGAGCGCAACGTCGGCTTCGTGTTCCAGCAGTACGCGCTGTTCCGGCACATGACCGTGGCCGAGAACATCGCCTTCGGCCTGCGCAGCCGGCCGCGCCGCCGCCGGCCCGACCGCGCCACGATCCGCCGGCGCGTGGACGAGCTGCTGGCGCTGATCCAGCTGCCCGAACACGGCAACCGCTATCCGGAGCAGCTGTCGGGCGGGCAGAAGCAGCGCGTGGCGCTGGCGCGCGCGCTGGCGATCGACCCGACCGTGCTGCTGCTGGACGAGCCGTTCGGCGCGCTGGATGCCAAGGTGCGCATCGAGCTGCGCCGCTGGCTGCGGCGCCTGCACGACCAGACCGGGCAGACCACCGTCTTCGTCACCCACGACCAGGACGAGGCGCTGGAGCTGGCCGACCGCGTGGTGGTGCTGCGCAACGGCCGCATCGAACAGGCCGGCACGCCGCGCGAGATCTACGACGCGCCCGCCTCGGCCTACGTGTTCGACTTCATCGGCCGCGCCAGCGTGGTGGAGGGCCGGGTCGAGGCCGGGCGCTTCCTGGTGGACGGACAGTCCGCGTCGTTCGAGGCCGCCGGCCTCGCCGACGGACCGGCCAGGCTGCACCTGCGGCCGCACGACGCGCTGCCGGCTGCGCCCGGCGAAGGCCTGGATGCGCGGGTTGCGACGGTCCAGCACCACGCCGGCCGCATCACCCTGGAGCTGGCGCTGGCCGGGCAGCCGCGCAATCTCGAGATCGACCTGGTGGCCTCGCCGGACGCGCGTCCGCCCGCACCCGGCGACGCGATCGGCGTGCGCGTGCAGCGGCACCGCATCTATCCGGCTTGAGCAGGGCGGATCCGGGCGGCGTGCGGTCGCGCGGGATCCGCGAGCTGGCTGTCTTTCCGGCCAGGCAGTTGTCATTCAACCGCCGGGTTCTGACTTGACCATCAGGTTGTCATTTCGACCGCAGGGAGAAACCTGCTTTCATCGTCCGGATGGCAGATTTCTCCCTGCGGTCGAAATGACAGATCTCACGCTGACCCTATGACCTGCCGTACACGTCCTCGTAGCGGACGATGTCGTCCTCGCCCAGGTAGCTGCCCGACTGCACTTCGATCAGTTCGAGCATCTCGGTGCCGGGATTCTCCAGCCGGTGCTTCGCGCCCAGCGGGATGTAGGTCGACTGGTTGGCGTGAAGTTCGAACACGTCGTTGTCGCGGGTCACGCGCGCGGTGCCGCGCACGACGATCCAGTGCTCTGCGCGGCACTTGTGGGACTGCAGCGACAGGCGGGCGCCCGGCTTGACCTTGATCCGCTTGACCTGGAAGCCCTCGTCCTGGTCGATGGAGTCGTAGCTGCCCCAGGGACGATGCACTTCGCGATGCAGCACCGCGTGGCTGCGCTGGTCGGACTTGAGCTTCGCCACCACGTCCTTGACCTGCTGCACGTGGTCCTTGTGCGCCACCAGCACCGCGTCGTCGGTTTCCACCACCACCAGGTCGTCCACGCCGACCAGCGCCACCAGGCGCCGCGCATACGCATAGCTGTTGCGCGAATCGACCGCGATCACGTCGCCGTGGTGGGCGTTGCCCGCGCCGTCGTGCTCGCTCACGTCCCACAGCGCCGACCAGGAGCCGACGTCGTTCCAGCCGAAGTCCACCGGCAGCACGCGCGCGTCAGCGGTCTTCTCCATCACCGCGTAGTCGATCGAGTCCGACGGGCAGGCGGCGAAGGCTTCGCGGTCGAGGCGGATGAAATTGCCGTCGCGCGTGGCGGCGTCGAAAGCCTGGCGCACCGCCGTGAGCATGTCCGGGCGGAAGCGCTCGAGTTCGGCCAGGTAGCGCGAGGCACGGAACAGGAACATGCCGCTGTTCCAGAAATAGCCGCCGGCCTGGACATAAGCCTCCGCGGTCGCTGCATCGGGCTTCTCGACGAACCGCAGGACCGGGCGCACACCCTCGCCGGGGCCGGCTTGGATATAGCCAAAACCGGTTTCCGGCGCCGAAGGCACGATGCCGAAGGTGACCAGCGCGCCGGCCTCGGCCGCAGGCATGGCGGCGCGCACCGCAGCGCGGAAGCCGTCCTCGTCGCGCACGACGTGGTCGGACGGCAGCACCAGCAGCAGCGGATCCTCGCCGCCCGCCATCGCCTGCAGCGCGGCCGCGGCGATCGCCGGCGCGGTGTTGCGCCCGACCGGTTCGAGCACGATGTCGGCGCGCTCGACGCCAACCAGCCGCAGCTGCTCGGCCGCCAGGAAGCGGTGTTCCTCGTTGGCGACCACGATCGGCGCGGTTGCGGCCAGCGGCGCGACCCGGCGCCACGTGTCCTGCAGCATCGTATGCTCGCCGGCCAGCGCCAGGAACTGCTTCGGGTAGGCCTCGCGCGAGAGCGGCCACAGCCGCGTCCCCGATCCGCCCGACAACAATACCGGCTGCAGTTTCATGCCATCTCTCGCTAGGGAATGCGCGGCAGTTTACCCTTTGCCCCGCCGCCAGCCGCCCTGCAGGAGAACCCATGGTCGCAACGACCGCCACGCTTGATCGCGACCAGCAACGTATTGACTGGATACGCACCGCGCTGTCGGAGCCGGACACCGGCCTGGAGCGCGCGTCGTTCGATGCCGACTTCCGCAGCTACTGGCGCAGCACCGGGCGCAGCCCCAGCCTGATCCTGATGGATGCGCCACCGGAGCTGATGGACGTGCGTCCCTGGCTGGCGATCCGCGACCTGCTGCAGGCCGGCGGGCTGCGGGTGCCGGCGGTCATCGCGCAGGACCTGGCGCAAGGCTTCCTGCTGCTCGAGGACCTCGGCGTGCACACCTATCTGCACGTCATGGACGAAGGCAACGCCGACGCCCTGTTCGATATCGCCATGGCGCGCCTGGTGGACCTGCAGTCGATCGACCTGCCCGACGGCTTCCCCGCCTACGACGAGGCCCTGCTGCTGCGCGAACTGCGGCTGTTCGACGAGTGGTTCCTCGGCGTGCACCTGGGCATCGAACTCGACGAAGCCCGGCGCGCGCAGCTGCACGAGGTCTACCGCGTGCTGGTCGAATCCGCGCTCGCCCAGCCGCAGGTGCTGGTGCACCGCGACTACATGCCGCGCAACCTGATGCCCTGCGGCGACGATGTCGCCGTCCTCGATTTCCAGGACGCGGTGCGCGGCCCGATCGCCTACGACCCGGCCTGCCTGTTCAAGGACGCGTTCGCCAGCTGGCCCGACTCGCGCGTGGCCAACTGGCACAGCCGCTACCACGCCCTGGCCACGCGCGCCGGCCTGCCGGTGCCGCCGCTGACGCAGTGGCGCAGTGACCTGGACCTGATCGGCGTGCATCGCCACCTCAAGGTGCTGGGCATCTTCGCGCGCCTGAAGCATCGCGACGGCAAGCCCAAATACATCGCCGACGCGCCGCGCTTCATCGCCTATCTCGACGCCGTGCTGCCGTGCCACCCGCAGCTGGCGCCGCTGGCCGCGCTCATCGACGCGCGCGTGCGCGCGGCGATGGCAAGCGCCGGCGCCGCAACCGCATGAGCGGCGCATCGGCATGAAGGCCCTGATCTTCGCCGCCGGCCTCGGCGAGCGCATGCGTCCGCTGACCGACACCACGCCCAAGCCGCTGCTGCGCGTTGGCGACAAGCCGCTGATCGCCTGGCACCTCGAGCGCCTGGCCGCGACCGGCGTGCGCGAGGTGGTGGTCAATACCTCGTGGCTGGCGGCGCAGTTTCCCGCCGCGCTCGGCGACGGCGCGGCGTTCGGCCTGCACATCGCGTATTCCGACGAAGGCCCTGTGCCGCTGGAAACCGGCGGCGGCATGTTGCGGGCGCTGGAGTGGCTGGGCGAGGCACCGTTCATCGCCGTCAACGGCGACATCTGGACCGACTTCGACTTCGCGCGCCTGCCGCGCGAACCCGCCGGCGACGTGCACCTGGTGATGGTCGACAACCCCCCGCACCACCCGCAGGGCGATTTCGTGCTGCAGCCCGACGGGCACCTGCGCGACGACGGCGGCCAGCGCCTCACCTTCTCCGGCATCGGCGTCTACCGTCCGCGACTGCTGCGCGACTGGCGCGCCGTGATCGGCGAAGTGCCCGGCGTCGATGCCACGCCGCCGCGGTTCCGCATTGCGCCGCTGCTGCGCGCGGCGATGCGGCGCGACACGGCCACCGGCGAGCACCATCCCGGCGCGTGGACCGACGTGGGCACCCCGCAGCGGCTGGCCCAGCTGGATGCGACGCTCGGCGCCGCCTGAAACGCGTCAGCCCTGGCCCGACGCGCCCAGCACCTCGCGCAGGAACGGCACGGTGATGCGTCGTTGTGCGGCCAGCGAGGCGCGGTCGAGACGGTCGAGCAGGGCGGTCAGGCCGGACAGGTCGCGGTCGGCGTGGCGCAGCAGCCAGTCGATCGCGGCCGCGTCAACCTGCAGGCCGCGGCGCTGCGCGCGCAGGCGCAGCACTTCGCCACGGCCTTCATCGTCCAGCCGTTCGAGCACCAGGCGCGTGCACTGCCCCAGCCGCGAGCGCAGGTCGGGCAGCAGCAGCCCCAGCGCATCGGGCGTGGCGCGGGCGGTGTAGAGCACGCGCCGGCCGGCGTCATGCATGCGATTGTGGAAGTGGAACAGCGCGACCTCGTCGTCGCGGTTGCCGGCCACCGCCTCCACGCCATCCAGTGCGACCAGGTCGAGCGCGTGCAGCGACTCCAGCGCTTCGTCCAGGCGCCCGGCCGCGCTGGCCAGCGGCAGGTAGCCGGCGCGCTGCCCGGCGGCATCCGCTTCCGCGCAAGCCGCCAGGGCGAGATGGCTCTTGCCGGTGCCGGCGGGCCCGGCCAGCAGCAGCGCGCGGTCGCTACCGGTACCGGTGGCGAAGGCGCGCAGCTGCGCGACCAGCGAGGCGTCGCGCGCGTGGAAGGTCTCCAGGCGCTGGTCGGGCGGATAGCGCAACGCCAGCGGCAGCTGCGGCGAGGCGGCCTGCATCACCGTTCAGGCGCCGCGGTCGTCGCGGTCGCCGCGGCCGTCGGGGGCGTCGGGGGCGTCGCCGATGTCGTCCTCGAGCACGATGCCACCCGCCGAGCGCTGGCCTTCGAGCACGATCTTCGGACCGTCGCCCGCATACAGCCGGCTCTGCGTGTAGCGCTCGTGGGCGAAGCGCAGCAGCACGTTGCCCACCGCCGCCACCGGCAGCGCGATCAGCATGCCGACGAAGCCGAACAGCTGCCCACCAGCCATGATCGCGAAGATCACCGCCACCGGATGCAGGCCGATGCGGTCGCCGACGATGCGCGGGGTGAGGATGTAGCTCTCGATCAGCTGGCCGACGGTGAACACCACGCCCACCAGCACCAGCAGCTGCAGGTCGAAGCCCTGCGCCTGCACCAGCGCCGCGAGCACCGCCAGCACGATGCCGACGGCCGCGCCCAGATAGGGCACGAAGCTGATCAGGCCCGCGATGATGCCGATCAGCAGGCCGAGCTTGAGCCCCACGACCGACAGCCCGATCGCGTAGATCGCGCCCAGGGCCAGCATCACGATGAACTGGCCGCGCAGGAACGCGCCGAGCACCTCGTCGGACTCGCGCGCCAGCCGCGAGACCGTGTCGATGTGGTCGCGCGGGATCACCGCGGCCACCCGCTCGACCAGCAGGTCCCAGTCGCGCAGGAAGTAGAAGGTCAGGATCGGCACCAGCACGATGTTGATCATCCAGGCCACGAAGGCGAAGCCCGAGCTGGACAGGTAGCCGAATACCGTGGTCGCCACGCCGCCGGCCTCCGCCCAATGCGAGCGCACCAGCTCGATCAGCCGCTGCGGGTCGAGCCAAGTGGTGATCTCGATGCCGGTGCGCGCCTCCAGCCACGGCAACGCGGTCCGCATGAACCAGTCGCGGTACTCCGGCAGCGCATTGACCAGGGTCACCACCTGGTCCTCGATCATGGGCACCAGGATCAGCACCACCAGCACCACCAGCATCACCATCAGCACGAAGACCAGGGTCACCGCCACCGGTCGCGAGCGTCCGGATTCCTCGAGCCGGTCGACCAGCGGATCGCCCAGCCAACCCAGCAGGGCGGCCAGCACGAACGGAGTGAGGATCGGCCCCAGCAACGCGATCAGCCACAGCACCGCGAAGGCGACCAGGCCCCACTGCAGGCGCCTGAGGAAGCGCGCGATGTCGACGGTCGCGGGAGTGTCTTGCATCGGTGCGGCTCCGTAGGGTCAGCGCAGCAGGAAGACCGGCGCGGCCAGTTCGTCGCCGCCCTCGACCTCGAGCAGCACGGCCTCGTCGACCATGCGCCGGAAGCCGGCCATGCCGGTCAGCAGGTCCAGCTCGACCTCGAGGCGGTCGCCGCTGGCCAGCGTCGGACGGATTGCCCGCACCACCGACATGCGCTGCAGCGCGGCCGACAGCCGCAGGTAATCCCCGCCACCGCGCAGCCCGGTGAAGACGATGCGCTGCACCACCGGATCGGACGGGGCCGTGGCCTTTGCGTAGCGCTTGATCAGTGCGTCGGCCGCGCCGTCGGCGCCGGTGGCCATCAGCCGGCGGGCGTCGCCCTCCGACTCGGACCAGCGCGACAGCACGCGGCCGTTGTCGACGAAGATCCAGTCCGCCTTCCAGCCCGCTCCATCCCGGTAGAGCTTGCCGACCAGCTGCATCGGCGGGTTGTAGCGCGATGACAGCCGCGCGATGGCGGCCGTGTCGCCGCGCCAGATCGCAGCCGCCGCAGCCTGTTCGGCAGCACTGCCCGTAGGCAGGCCGAGACGGTAGCCGCGCTCGATCGCCCGCTGCAGCAGCGGCCGCGCCGCGTTGCTCTGCTGCAGGCCGACCAGGCGCGGACCCTTGCCGTCATCGATCGCCAGCCACACCACCGGCTTGGGCCGCGGCTGCGGCCACACCGGCAGGCCAAGCGCTGCGGCGAGGGCATCGATTGCCTCGGGCACGAAGCGCACCACCAGCATGGTGCGGAAGCTCGGCGCGCCGCTGGCGCCGATGCTCTCGTCCTGGCGGTAGTCGAAACCGTCGACGTAGTCGGCCGCGCGGCGCAGTTCCTGGGCCACGCCGGGGCGGCTGGTGATGCTGCGATCGCCGGACAGCTTGGCGAACACCTGCGCCAGCGCGCGCGCCTGGCCGGCCGTGCGCTCGGCCTCGGCCTGGGTGCGCACCGGCACCTCCGCCTCGTACAGGCCTTCCGCGTTGGCGCGGTCGCCCTCCACGCGCTGCGCAGCCGCGGGCGCCGCCAGCAGCAGCGCCAGCCCGACCCACCCGATCATCCACGCACCCCGCACAGCCAATCGCATCCGACAATCCTTCACCGCAGCCCAGCGTTGCGAAATGGTGCCACAAAGCCCCTGCACGGTTGCCCCCGCCCTCCCGCCGGGGCCGGCCGAGCCGCCCCCGGCTGCTAGAATCGCGGGCCGCCCGGCCGAGCTGCGCACCGTGACCACCCCTCCCCCTGCCTCCCCCGGCCTGACCTACCGCGACGCCGGCGTCGACATCGACGCGGGCAACGAAGTCGTCGAACGCATCAAACCGCTGGTCAGGCGCAGCTTCCGGCCCGAGGTGATGGGCGGGCTGGGCGGATTCGGCGCGCTGTTCGACCTGTCGGGCAAGTACCGTGAACCGGTGCTGGTCTCGGGCACCGACGGCGTGGGCACCAAGCTCAAGCTGGCCCAGCAGCTGGGCCGCCACGACACCATCGGCATCGACCTGGTCGGCATGTGCGTCAACGACGTGCTGGTGCAGGGCGCCGAACCGCTGTTCTTCCTCGACTACTTCGCCACCGGCAAGCTCGACGTGGACACCACGGTCGCCGTGGTGGGCGGCATCGCCAGGGGCTGCGAGCTGTCGGGTTGCGCGCTGATCGGCGGCGAAACGGCGGAAATGCCGGACATGTATCCCCCGGGCGAGTACGACCTGGCCGGCTTCTGCGTGGCTGCGGTGGAGAAGTCCGAGCTGCGCGACGGCGCCTCGGTGCGCGAAGGCGACGTGCTGGTCGGGATCGCCTCCAGCGGCCCGCACTCCAACGGCTATTCGCTGATCCGGCGCATCTACGACCGCGCCGGGCGCCCGGATTCGCTCGACGTCGGCGGCGTGAGCCTGGCCGACGCGCTGATGGCGCCGACCCGCCTGTACGTCAAGCCGATCCTGGAACTGCTGCGCGGCGCGCACGGCCCGGCCGTCCACGCCATGGCCCACATCACCGGCGGCGGCCTGACCGAGAACATCGTGCGGGTGGTGCCGGACGGGCTGGGCGTGGACATCGATGCCGCGTCCTGGACCCTGCCGCCGGTGTTCGAGTGGCTGCAGCGCGAGGGCAACGTCGCGCGCGAGGAAATGTGGCGCACCTTCAACTGCGGCATCGGCTTCGTGCTGCTGGTCGATCGCGACGCCGTGGCCGCGCTGGGCGGCGAACTGGCGCGGCTGGGGCTGGCGCACTGGCGCATCGGCGAGGTCGTCGCCGCACGCGACGACGGACGCGTGCGCATCGGCTGAGCGCGGGGAATGGGGAACCACGAGCAGGGAATGGCCCCGCGCGCCGCCGCGTCCGCGGACGCCGGTACGGGCGCTGCGCAGGCGGCGGGCGTTCCTGCGCCAGCCGCCCATCGCTCCGCGCCGCTGCGCCTGGCCGTACTCGCCTCCGGCCGTGGCAGCAACCTGCAGGCGATCCTCGACGCCATCGCCGTCGGCGCGCTGAACGCCACGGTCGTGGGCGCGTTCTCCGACCGCCCCCGTGCCGCCGCGCTGCAGCGCGCGCGTGATGCCGGCGCGCACGCGCAGGCGCTGTCGCCGCGCGACTTCGCCTCGCGCGCGGAATTCGACCAGGCGCTGTTCCAGGCGGTGGACGCGGTCGCGCCCGACCTGATCGTCTGCGCCGGCTACATGCGCCTCATCGACGCCTGCGCGATCGCGCCCCGGCCCGGCCGCATCGTCAACATCCATCCGTCCCTGCTGCCCGCATTCAAGGGCCTGCACACGCACCGGCAGGCGCTGGCGGCCGGCGTGTCCGAGCACGGTGCGAGCGTGCATTTCGTCACCGCCGACCTGGACGGCGGCCCGGTGATCGCGCAGGCGCGCGTGCCGGTGCTGCCTGGCGACGACGAGGACGCGCTTTCCGCGCGCGTGCTGGTGCGCGAACACCCGCTGCTGCTGGCCACGCTGCGGCTGTTCGCCGATCGCGACGTCATGCTGCGTGAAGACAGCGTCCATATCCGGGGTGAACGGACCGCGCCGCTTCAGCTGTCGTCCAATAACGCCTTTGCATGATGTCGGGCCAATGCGCCTGAACCCCTCCATCGTTGCCCTCGCCACCAGCGCCCTGCTCTGCGTCGCCGTGTCCGGCCGCGCGGCCGCCCAGTCGCCTGTGCCCGACCCGGCGACCGGCGATCACGCGCTGCAGCCGTTCGTGGCGAGCTACGAGGCCTGGTACGAAGGCAAGCCCGCCGGCACCGCGACCATGCGCCTTGTGCGTGATGACCCGGCATCACGCTGGCGCGTCGACCTCGGGATCCGCGGCAACCGGGGCCTGGCCGGCATCGTCCGGCTGAACCTCGAGCAGAGCACGGTGTTCGACGTGGCCAACGACATCTATCGTCCGCTGTCGCAGAGCACGGTGCGCAAGGCGCTTTTGTTCGACCGCAGGATCACCGGCACCTACGACTGGCGCAGCAACACCGCGCAGTGGATCGGCGACATCAAGAAGGAGCGTCGCGAACCGGCGGCGATCCAGTACGGTGACATGAGCGGCCTGCTGATCAATCTGGCCGTGATCCGCGACGCCGAGCCCGGCAAGGCCCTGCACTACCGTTTCGTGGACGGCGGGCGGGTACGCGACCATGCGTACCGCGTCGCCGACCAGACCGAGCCGGTGACCGTTTCGGAGCTGCGCTACGAGGCCATGCGCGTGGAGCGCACCAATGGCGGCAACGACGAAACCATCTTCTGGATTGCCGACGGCGTACCAACGCCGGTGCGCATCCTCCAGCGGGAGAACGGCGAGGATGCCGTCGACCTGCGCCTGATCGAATACCAGGGAATACAATGACCATGAAGACCACGACCATGTTCCGGCGCCCGCTCCAGGCCGCCGCCTGCGCGTTCGTGTTGGCCGTCGCCGGCGCGCCGGTGGCCGCCTCCGCAGTCGAACCGTTCAGCGCCGACTACAGCGCCAACTACATGGGCATGCAGGCCAACGGTCGCATGACCCTGGCCCCGGCAGGCAATGACCGCTGGAAGTACAGCCTGGAAGTGAGCGGCGCGGGCGCGCGCATGGCGCAGAGCACGGTGTTCGAAGCGGACGGCGACCAGTGGCGTCCACTCTCCGGCAACGATTCCCAGGGTGGCGAATCGGGCCTTGCGGCGATGCTGGTGAAGAAGCGCTCGGTCGACGCGACCTACGACTGGGCCAGCGGGCAGGCCACGTGGGACGGCGACGTCAAGGACGACCGGCGCGGGCCGGTGAAGCTCCAGGCTGGCGACGTCGACGGCATGCTGCTCAACCTCGCGCTGGTGCGCGATTTCAAGGCCGGCAGGGACCTGAGCTACCGGCTGGTCGAGGACGGTCGCGTGCGCCGTCGCGTCTTCCAGCCGGCAGGCACCGAACAGGTCACGGTCGGTGGCAAGAGCCACAAGGCCACCAAGGTGGCCTGGACGGACGACGACCGCAGCATCACCGCATGGATCGTGGATGGACTGCCGGTTCCCGCCCGAATCCTGCAGCAGCGCGGTGGCCGCGACCACATCGACCTGAAGCTGCAGTCGGTGCGCTGACGGCGGCCTGATCATCGCACCTGGTCATCCCGTAACGAACCTGGTCATCCCGAACGAAGTGAGGGATCCCCGGGCAGGAGCAGATCCCTCACTCCGTTCGGGATGACAGCTTGTGCAGCCGGCACTTCGTTCCGGCTGACGATTCGCGCGGGCCGTCTGCTACTCCGCGGCTTCCGCGTCCTGCTTGCCGAACTCCACGCGGCATTCCACCCGGAACGGCGCTTGGCGATCGCGCAGGCGCGCGTAGTGCCGGCAGGTGCGCAGGCCCTCGCGGGTTTCCTGGATGGCGATGATGGTGTAGCCCTGCAGGATCTCGTCGCGGGTGGCCACGCCGTCGTCGTTCCAGTCCATCTCGCGCGGCTGGGTGCCGTTGAAGCCGGCGATGCCCATCAGGCGCAGCGCAAACATCGTTGCAAGCAACAACAGCACCGCCGCCAGCAGCGCCTTGCGGCGTGGCGAGAAGCGGCTGCGGGATCGCGCGCGCATGCTCAGGACACCCGCCGGATCCGCGCGCCCAGCCCCGACAGCTTGCGCTCGATGTGCTCGTAGCCGCGGTCCAGGTGGTAGATGCGGTCGATCGTGGTCTCGCCCTCGGCCACCAGGCCGGCCAGGATCAGCGACGCCGAGGCGCGCAGGTCGGTCGCCATCACCGGTGCGCCACTCAGCCGCGGCACGCCCGTCACCGTGGCGCGGTTGCCCTCGATGTGGATGTCCGCGCCCAGGCGCATCAGCTCGTTGACGTGCATGAAGCGGTTCTCGAAGATCCGCTCGTCGATGGTGGCGACGCCCTCGGCGATGCAGTCCAGCGCCATGAACTGCGCCTGCATGTCGGTCGGGAAACCCGGGTGCGGCTCGGTGACGATGTCCACCGCCCGCGGCCTGCGGCCGTGCATGTCCACCGTGATGCGGTCGTTCACCACGGTCACCTCGGCGCCGGCCTCGGCCAGCTTGTGCAGCACCGCCCCAAGCGTATCGGCGCGCGCATGCGTGGCGGTGACGCGGCCGCCGGTGATCGCGCCGGCGACGAGGAAGGTGCCGGTCTCGATGCGGTCGGCGATCACCTCGTGGCGCGCGCCGTGCAGGCGGTCGACGCCGTGCACGGTGATGCGCGAGGTGCCCGCACCCTCGATGCGCGCGCCCATCTTCACCAGGCAGTCGGCCAGGTCGACGATCTCCGGCTCGCACGCGGCGTTGTCGATGGTGGTGGTGCCGTCGGCCAGGGTCGCGGCCATCAGCACGTTCTCGGTGGCGCCGACGCTGACCATTTCGAAATCGACGTGGCCGCCGCGCAGGCGCCCCGCGCGCGCCTTGATGAAGCCGTGTTCGACCACGATCTCCGCGCCCAGCGCCTCGAGCGCCTTGATGTGCAGGTCGACCGGCCGGGAGCCTATCGCGCAGCCGCCCGGCAGCGACACCTCGGCCGCGCCATGGCGCGCCAGCAGCGGCCCGAGCACCAGCACCGAGGCGCGCATGGTGCGGACCAGTTCGTAGGGCGCGAGGTGGCTGTCGACCGTGGACGGATCGACGCGGACGATGCCCGCGGCGATGTCGTGGCCGATGCCCGCGCCCAGTCCGCCGAGCAGGCGCGCGGTGGTGCGCACGTCATGCAGGTGCGGCACGTTGGCGATCTCCACCGGCGCGTCTGCCAGCAGGGTCGCACACAGGATCGGCAGCACCGCGTTCTTGGCGCCGGAAATGCGGACTTCCCCGTTCAGCGCGACGCCGCCTTCAACGATGATCCTGTCCATCAGCCGCGCGCCGCCTCGTCCGGGGTCTGGGTCTTGAGCGCCAGGGCGTGGATCTCGCCGCCCATGCGCTCGCCGAGGGTGGCGTAGACCATGCGGTGGCGGGCCAGCGGCAGCTTGCCGGCGAAGGCGTCGGAGACGACCAGCGCCTCGAAGTGGACACCGTCGTCGCCGGACACTTCGACACGGGCACCGGGCAGGCCCTGCTGGATCAGATCGCGGATGAAATCGGGGGTCACGGGGGGATTCCTGCTGAAGCGCGCATGAGCCGGGCACGCGCGCCAGCCAGGTGGCGGACCATTCGCGCCGGCAAGCGCCTAAAATGAACGGCTTAGATTATCGGAAAGACCGGCCACCGGATATGGCAGTGCACCCCACACCCTCGCCCGCAGCACCCGATTTCGCCGCCAGCGGGCGTCGCGTGTTCGAGGTCGAAGGCCGCGGCCTGGAGGCCGTCGCCGCGCGCATCGACGGCGCGTTTTCCAGCGCCTGCACGCTGGTGTTGGGCGCTTCGGGGCGGGTGGTCTGCACCGGCATGGGCAAGTCCGGCCACGTCGCGCGCAAGATCGCCGCGACCCTGGCCTCGACCGGTACCCCGGCGTTCTACATGCACCCGGGCGAGGCCGGCCATGGCGACCTGGGCATGGTGACCGACGCCGATGTCGTGCTGGTGGTGTCCTACTCGGGCGAGTCCGACGAGATCCTGATGCTGCTGCCCACCCTCAAGCGCCAGGGCAACCGGCTGCTGGCGATGACCGGACGCCCCCGCTCCACCCTCGCCCAGGCCGCCGACGTGCACCTGGACGTGAGCGTGCCCGACGAGGCCTGCCCGCTGCACCTGGCGCCGACCGCGAGCACCACCGCGACGATGGCGATGGGCGATGCGCTGGCGGTCGCCTTGCTGGAGGCGCGCGGCTTCACCGCCGACGACTTCGCCCGCTCGCACCCGGCCGGCGCGCTGGGCCGGCGCCTGCTGCTGCACATCGCCGACGTGATGCACACCGGCGACGACGTGCCACGCGTACCCGGCGATGCCTCGCTCGGCGATGCGCTGCTGGAGATGAGCCGCAAGCGGCTGGGCGTGACCGCGGTGGTCGATGCCGACGGCGTGCTGCTCGGCCTCTACACCGATGGTGACCTGCGTCGCACGCTCGGCGACCGCAGCGTCGACGTGCACGCCACCGCCATCGCCGACGTGATGACCCGCGACCCGGTGACCATCGACAGCGACGCGCTTGCCGTCGAGGCGGCACGGCTGATGGAAACCCGCAAGATCAACGCGCTGCTGGTGCTCGATGCGCAGCGGCGCGTGGTCGGTGCGCTGAACGTGCACGACCTGCTGCGGGCGCGTGTGGTGTGATCGCGGCTGCAGCGTGGTTCGCGGCCGGTAAAGCTCGCACCCTGTTTCCTGTCCAGGTTCCTTCCTGTCATCCGAGGTGAGACGTGCCCCACGACCGTCCCGAATATCCCGCCGAACTCGTTGAACGCGCCGCCCGGATCCGGCTGGCCTGCTTCGACGTGGACGGCACGCTGACCGACGGACGGCTTTGGTTCGACGAGGACGGCCGCGAGTCCAAGGCCTTCAACGTGCTCGACGGCCAGGGACTGATGCAGCTGCGCAAGGCCGGCGTCACTGTGGCCTTCGTCACCGCCCGCAACAGCCTGGTGGCGGCCAACCGCGCGCGTGAACTCGGCGCCGAACCGCACGTGGACGTGCACGACAAGGTCGCCTGCGTCGAGGAGATCCGGACCCGCCTGGGGCTGGCGCGCGAGGAGGTCGCCTTCATGGGCGACGACCTGCCCGATCTCACCGTGCTGCGCATCGCCGGCTTCGCGGTGGCCCCGGCCAGCGTGCACCACTGGATCCGCGACCAGGTGCACTGGGTGACGCCCTCGCGCGGCGGCGAAGGCGCCGCCCGCGAGCTGTGCGACCTGATCCTGCATGCCCAGGGCCGCGTCGCGGCGCTGCTCGAGGACCGCCAGGGATGAACTGGCGGCTGTGGCTCATCCTGGCCCTGCTCGCCGGCGCGCTGCTGAGCGGCTGGTTCGCATGGCACGGGGACGGCCCCGATGTGGAGGAGGCGGAGGAAACCGTCCGCTCCGACTACATCCTGCGCGACTTCGAGGTGGTCACGCTCGACAGCAGCGGGCAGGAGACCTTCTCGCTGCGTGCGCCCGAACTGCAGCAGACCCCCGGCGCACGCACGCTCGAACTGGTCACGCCGCTGTTCCTGATGCCCGACCAGCACGGCAGCCGCTGGGAAGTGCGCTCGAAGACCGGCTGGGTCAACGAGAAGAGCACCCTGGTGCAGCTGCGCGGCGACGTCGTGGCAGACAGCCCGATGGGCGCCACCCGGCCCACCGTGGTCCGGACCGAACAGATGGACGTCTACCCGGAGGAAAACCGGGCCACGTCCGAGACCGTCGTGACCATCACTACCCCCGGCACTACAATGCGCGGTACCGGAATGGAGGCCGACCTGGCCAGCAAGCGCATCCAGCTCCTGTCCAAGGTGAGCCTGAACAATGACCCCACACGCCGCTAGATTGGCCATCTGCCTGGTTGCCGTCGCCTGCATCGGCGCCGCACACGGCAAGTCCACCGACCGCCAGCAGACCATGCAGGTGCAGGCCAACCGGAGCGATTGCACCGTCACCGACACCGGGCCCTGCGTGCTGACCGGCGCGGTCCACATCGTCCAGGGTTCGCTGGTGATCGACGCCGCGCGCGCCGACCTGCGCCAGGGCGACGGCGAGATCCGCGCCGCCAAGCTCACCGGTTCGCCGGTGCGCCTGAAGCAGGCGATGGACAACGGCGGCACCATGAACGCCTCCGCCGCCCAGGTCGATTACGACCTGCAGCAGGACACGGTGGTATTCACCGGCGGCGCCGTTGTGCAGCAGCCGGGCCGCGGCAGCATCGCCGGCGAGCGCATCGTCTACAACATGCGCACCGGCCAGGTGCAGGGCGGCGGCGGCAGCGAAGGCGGGCGCGTGACCCTGCAGTTCGAGCCGCGCAACCGCCCGCCGGCCAGCGCCACGCCCGTCGACGGGAAAGGCGACTGATGCTGGTCGCCGAAGGGCTGCGCAAGCGCTACGGCAAGCGCGAGGTCGTGAGCGACTTCGGGCTGACCCTGGACGCGGGCGAGGTGGTGGGGTTGCTCGGCCCCAACGGCGCCGGCAAGACGACCTGCTTCTACATGATCGTGGGCCTGGTGCCGGCCGACGAGGGCCGGATCGTGCTCGACGGCCACGACATCACCGCAGAGCCGATGCACCTGCGCGCGCGCCGCGGCGTCGGCTACCTGCCGCAGGAACCATCGGTGTTCCGCAAGCTCAGCGTGGCCGACAACATCATGCTGGTGCTGGAGCTGCGCGAGGACCTGGACCGCGCCGGGCGCAGGAAGGAGCTCGACAGCCTGCTCGACGAACTGCAGGTGACCCATGTCGCCGACCAGATCGGCGCCAGCCTGTCCGGCGGCGAGCGGCGGCGCGTGGAGATCGCGCGCGCGCTGGCGGCCCGTCCGCGCCTGATCCTGCTCGATGAACCCTTCGCCGGCGTCGACCCGATCTCGGTCGGCGAGATCCAGCGCATCGTCGAGCATCTCAAGCAACGCGGCATCGGCGTGCTGATCACCGACCACAACGTGCGCGAGACCTTGGGCATTTGCGACCGGGCGTATATCCTCAACGAAGGAAGTGTGCTCGCGCAGGGGGCTCCGGACATGCTCCTCGCCAATCCAGACGTGCGCCGGGTCTATCTCGGGGAATCCTTCCGCCTGTAGCCGTGCACGTCGTCCAGGGGATCCACGGACGATGAAGCCGCGCCTCCAGACATCGCTGGGTCAACAGCTGATCCTGACGCCACAGCTGCGCCAGGCGCTGCACCTGCTGCAGCTGCCTGTGATCGAGCTGGAAGCCGAAATCGCGGCCGCGGTCGAGAGCAATCCCCTGCTCGACTGGGCCGAAGACGCCGCGCCAGCCGCCACCGACGACAAGGACGAGGCCTCCGCCAGCGGCGAGGCGGGCCCCGCTCCCGCTGCCTCCGACGATGCGGGCGAGCAGGAGTCCGCGATCGACTGGCCCGACAGCGGCAGCTTCGAATACAGCGCCGGCAGCGGCCGCGGTGGCGAGGACGACGAGGGCGATGCGGCCAGCCGCATGGCGGAATCGGAAACCCTGCACGGCCACCTGGCCTGGCAGCTGCACCTGAGCCATCTCTCCCCGCGCGATGTCCGCATCGGCGCCGTCCTGATCGACGCGATCGACGACGACGGCTACCTGCGTGCGCCGTTCACCGAGATCGCCGCGGCCATGCATCCCGAGCCGGCACCCGGCGACGACGAGATCCTCGCCGTGCTGCGCCAGGTGCAGCGCATGGACCCGGTTGGCGTGGGCGCCCGTGACCTGTCCGAATGCCTGTGCATCCAGCTCGACACCCTGCCTGCCGACACCCCCGGCCGCACGCTGGCGCTGCGCGTCGCCGCCACCCTGATCGACCGCCTGCCTCGGCTCGGCGTCCCCGGCGTGTGCGAACAACTGGGCTGCAGCACCGCCGAGGCCGAGACCGCGCTGGCGCTGCTGCGTTCGCTCGACCCGCGCCCCGGCTCGCAGATCGGCGACGTGCCCGCGGACAACTACGTGGTCCCGGACTGCGTGATCGTGCGTCGCAACGGGGTCTGGCTGGCGATGCTGGCCAACGGCTCGATGCCGCGGCTGACCATCCACCAGGCCTACGAGCGCATGATCAAGCACGCCAGCGGCGAGGATGCGGGCTACCTGCGCGGGCGCCTGCAGGAGGCGCGCTGGCTGCTCAAGAACCTCGAGGCGCGCGGCGAGACCCTGCTCAAGGTGGTGCGCTGCCTGATCCACCAGCAGTCGGGGTTCCTGGAATTCGGCGCGCGCGCGCTGCGGCCGCTGACCCTGCGCGCGGTCGCCGCCGAGATCGGGATGCACGAATCGACGGTGTCGCGCGCGGTGGCGCGCAAGTACGTGCACACCCCGCGCGGCACCATCGCGCTGCGCGACTTTTTCGCGTCGGGGATCGAGACCGGCGGCGGCGGCGAGGCCTCGAGCGTGGCCATCCAGCAGATGATCCGCGTCCTGATCGAGGCCGAGGATCCGCGCAAGCCGCTGTCGGACGCGCGCCTGGCCGAGTCGCTCAAGGCCGCAGGCGTGCCGGTGGCGCGCCGCACCGTGGCCAAGTACCGCGAAGCCCTGCACATCGGCGCTTCGCACGAGCGCGTGAGGATCCATTGAAGCCCTTCTGCGACACCGTGTCCATGATCCTGTCGGTCGCCGCGCGCGGGACGCTGCGTTAACCTGTCTTCAACCCGCGGCAACCCGCTTTGGGCCATGCTGGGGTTCCACAGACAGGAGGCAGCCAATGCAGATCCAGACCTACGGCCACGACGTCGAAGTGACCCCGGCCCTGCGCGAATATGTGGAAACCAAGCTCGAGCGGCTCGGGCGTCACGTCGAGCGTCCGTTCGAGGTGCGCGTGCAGCTCTGCCTGGACAAGCCCAACCACAAGGCCGAAGCCAACCTCATCCTGGCCGGCAAGGCCCTGCACGCCGACGCCAGCGCGATCGACATGTATGCCGCGATCGACCTGCTGGCCGACAAGCTCGACCGACTGCTGCTCAAGCACCACAAGAAGCAGAACGACCACCACCGCGGCGCCAGCGCCGCGCGCGACGGCAGCTTCGGCTGACCCCCGGCAGAGACCGGCATGCCCTGGACCGACCTGCTCAGCGCGGGGCGCATCGTGGTGCTGGATGATCCCGGCACCCGTGAGCAGGTGCTCGACGCCGCCGCGCGCCTGCTCTCCGGCGGATCGCCCGAACAGGCGCGCGAGCTGGCCGAGGCGCTGCATCGGCGCGAGCAGGTGGCCAGCACCGCGATCGGGCACGGCGTCGCCATCCCGCATGCGCGCAGCGACAGCCTGCACGGGCGCGGCGCGTTCCTGCGGCTCGGGCGCGCGGTCGACTTCGGCGCGCGCGATGGCATGCCGGTCGACCTGGTGTTCGCGATGACCGCCAGCGACGACCGCCCGGAGCTGCACCTGGAGCACCTGGCCGGCGTGGCCGAGCGCCTGGCCGACCCGGAATTCCGCGCGCGCCTGCGCGAGGCCCGCAACGTGGCGCAGTTGCGCAAACTGCTGCTGCCCCCGCCAGTGGCGCACCGCGCGGCCGGAGCCCGATGAACCAGAGCCTCTCCGCCAGCGAACTGTTCGCCCAGCAGCACGAGCGCCTCGGGTTGCGCTGGGTGGCCGGCCAGGCCGGCCAGTCGCGGCTGCTGGAGTCGGTGGAAACCAATGCACGGCGGCCCTCGCTGGCCGGCTACCTCAACATCATCTATCCCAACAAGGTGCAGATCCTGGGCACCGAGGAACTGTCCTGGCTGGATGGCCTGGATTCGCGCCTGCGCTGGGAAACCATCGAACGGGTGATGCAGTACCGGCCGCTGGCGCTGGTGATCGGCAAGGGCCAGTCCTGCCCCGAAGACCTGCGCGAGGCCGCCGAGGAATCGCAGACGCCGCTGTGGATTTCGCCGCGCCGCGGCCACGAACTGCTCAACCACCTGCAGTACCACATGGCGCGCGCCCTGGCGCCGCGGGTGACCCTGCACGGCGTGTTCATGGAGGTCTACTCGATCGGGGTGCTGATCACCGGCGAGTCCGGATCGGGCAAGAGCGAGCTGGCGCTGGAGCTGATCAGCCGCGGCCACCGGCTGGTTGCCGACGATGCGCCCGAGTTCACCCAGATCGCGCCGGACGTGCTCGACGGCACCTGCCCGGAGCTGCTGCAGGACCTGCTGGAGCTGCGTGGCCTGGGCGTGCTCAACATCCGCCAGATGTTCGGCGACACCGCAGTCAAGCGGAACAAGTACCTGCGCCTGATCGTGCACCTGGCCCGGCCGGGCGCCGAACCGCAGCCGCACGAGGACGGCATGGTGCGCCTCACCGGCGACCTCGGCCTGCGCCGCGTGCTCGACCTGGACGTGCCGATGATCACCCTGCCGGTGATGCCGGGCCGCAACCTCGCGGTGCTGACCGAGGCGGCGACGCGCACGCATATCCTGCGCGCGAAGGGCATCGACCCGGCCGCGGCCTTCCTGGCGCGGCACTCGCATTTCCTGGAAAGCGGCGAGGAGCCGGTCCTGCCATGAGCGCACCGGCGCAGCCCACCAGGCACGAGGACGCAACGCCGCGGATGCCCGCCGCGCTGCTGGTCGTCACCGGCATGTCCGGCGGCGGCAAATCGGTCGCGCTCAAGACCCTGGAGGACCTGGGCTTCTACTGCGTCGACAATCTTCCGGCCGAACTGCTGCCCGAGTTCGTGCGTGCCGCGGCCCGGCCCGAGCGCGCCGAGCAGAAGCTGGCGGTGGGCATCGACATGCGCAACCGCGGCGACCTGGGCAACCTGCCCGAATGGCTGTCGGCGGTCGGCGCGATGGGGCTCGAACCGCAGCTGGTGTTCTTCGACGCAGCCGAGTCGGCCCTGCTCCGGCGCTACGCCGACACCCGCAGGCGCCACCCGCTCACGCACCTCGGGCTGGCGCTGGCCGACGCGATCTCGCTTGAGCGGCAGGCGCTCAAGCCGCTGCGCGCGCTGGCCGACGTGGTGGTGGACACCAGCGAACTCAACGTCCACCAGCTGCGTCACCGCGTGATCACCGAGCTGGGGCTGACCCTGGATTCGTCGCTGTCGCTGTTGTTCGAATCCTTCGCCTACCGGCGCGGACTGCCGGCCGATGCCGACTTCGTGTTCGACGCGCGCAGCCTGCCCAACCCGCACTGGGAGCCGCGGCTCAAGCCGCTGTCCGGCCGCGACCACGAGGTGCGCGAGTACTTCCTCGCCAGGCAGGAAATGGGCGAATACCTGGCGCACGTCGCCGGCTTCCTCGACGTCTGGCTGCCGCGCATGCAGTCCAACACGCGCAGCTACGTGACCGTGGCGGTCGGCTGCAGCGGCGGCCGGCATCGCTCGGTCTACCTGGCCGAAGCGCTTGCGGCGCATGCGCGCGACAGCGGCTGGACCGAGGTCGCGACCTTCCACCGGGAGCTGGACTGAGCGTCCTTGCGGCGCTCGCACCAAGACGGCACGACGATTGCGCGCGGCGCTATCGTGCGGTCCTCGCCGTCTGCTAACTTGGCGCGATGGCCGTCGGCATCCTCCTACTCACCCATTCGGGCATCGGCAGCGCGCTGGTCGCTTCGGTCGAGGCCATCTTGCGCGGCAACCTGCCGCTGCGGCTGGCCGCGTTCGAGGTGCCCTTCGACGCCGATCCCGATTCGCTGCTGCCGCAGGCGAGCGCGGCGATGCGGCGCGTGGATGGCGGCGAGGGCGTGCTGATCCTGACCGATCTCTACGGGGCCAGCCCAAGCAACCTCGCCGCGCAGCTGTCCAGACTGGGGACGCCGTCACGCCGCGTTTCCGCGCTGAGCTTGCCGATGCTGCTGCGCGTGATGAATTATGCTGAACTCCCACTGGAGGAACTCCCCGCCGTCGCTGCCGCAGGCGCGCGCAACGGGGTGGTCCTGGACGATGCCTGAGGCCGACGATGATCGAACGCGAACTGCTCATCGCCAACAAGCTCGGCCTGCACGCGCGCGCGACCGCGAAGCTGGTGCAGGTGCTTGCGGGTTTCCACAGCAACGCCACGCTCATCGCCAAGGGCCGCGAGGTCAACGCCAAGAGCATCATGGGCGTGATGCTGCTCGCCGCCGCACACGGCACCAAGGTCGTGCTGCGCCTGGAAGGCGAGGACGAGGCCGAGGCGATGGAGTCCGCGGCGGCGCTGTTCGAACGCAAATTCGACGAGGCCGGCTGAACGTCGGCGCGGCGTGCCGAGCGGCGCGCAACGGAATGGAACTGGGAGCGGTATGCGCAGTGTGGCCCGACCCATGACGCTGCAACAGGCGCGACAGTGCGCCGGCATTGCGCCGGGTCCACACCCGCGCCCAAGCCTGTCCGCCTGCAGCCCGGTGCCCGAAGGCCCGCGTCCGCACCATCCCCGCGGCGGCCACTGATGCGCCAGTCGTTCACCGGCCACGGGGCATCGCGCGGCAATGCCCTGGGGCGGGCGCGGGTGCGGCTGCCGCACGCGCTGGAGGTGGCCGAAGAACGCATCGCGCCCGCGGCGGTGGACGCCGAACTGCGTCGCCTGCACACCGCCATCGATGCGGTGCGGGTGGAGATCCGCAACATGCGCGACCGCCTGCACGGCGCGCTGGCGCACGAGGTCGGCGAGTTCCTCGACCTGCACACCCTGCTGCTCGACGACCCGGAACTGCTGCAGGGCCTGGACGACCTGGTGGCCAAGGGCCTGTATGGCGCCGACTACGCGCTGCGCCTGCAGCGCGACCGGCTGGCGGCGGTGTTCGAGGCCATGGACGATGCCTACTTTCGCAGCCGCGTGGAGGACATCGACCACGTCATCGGCCGCGTCCACGCGATGCTGCACAAGCGCGCGGCCGACCTGCAGGGCGTGGCCGGCGAGATCCTGGTCACCGATGCCGTCGCCCCGGCCGAGCTCGGCCAGCTGCAGTCGCAGGGCGTGATGGCGGTGGTGACCGCGGGCGGAAGCGCGTTGTCGCACAGCGCCATCCTCGCCCGCAGCCTGCACCTGCCGCTGGTGGTCGGCGCACCGCTGGCCCTGCAGCAGATCAATGATGGCGACGTGCTGCTGGTCGACGGCAGCACCGGCATCGTCATCGTCGAGCCCAAGGCGCCGGACCTGCGCGACTACCGGGCGCGGCTGCGCGAGGAGAAGCGCGAGCGCAAGCAGCTGCACCGCCTGCGCCGCGAACCGTCGCGAACCGTCGACGGCGTCGACATCAGGCTCTGGGCCAACGCCGAATCGCGCGAGGACGTCACCGGCGCGCATGCGCTCGGCGCGGCCGGGGTGGGCCTGTACCGCACCGAGTTCCTGTTCCTGCGGCGCAACGAGCTGCCCGACGAGAACGAGCAGTTGCGTGCCTACCGCGACGCGGTGCTGGCCATGACCGGCCGCACCGTCACCATCCGCACCATGGACATCGGCGCCGACAAGGCCGACCGCACCGGCCTGGCCTTGACCGACGAGCCCAATCCGGCGCTGGGCCTGCGCGGCGTGCGCCTGTCGCTGGCGCGCCCGCCGGTGTTCGAAACGCAGCTGCGCGCGATCCTGCGTGCCTCCGGCTACGGGCCGCTGCGGATCCTGGTGCCGATGGTGAGCGGCCGCGAGGAGGTGCTGGCGGTGGCCGGCACGATCCGGCGCGTCTCGCGCGACCTGCGCAGCGAAGGATACGAGATCGCCGAACGGGTGCCGCTGGGCGCGATGATCGAGGTCCCGTCTGCGGCGATCGCGCTGTCGTCCTTCATCGACGCGGTCGACTTCATCTCGATCGGCACCAACGACCTGACCCAGTACCTGCTCGCCGCCGACCGCGGCAACGACGCGCTGGGCGACCTGTATTCGCCGCTGCATCCGGCCATGCTCAAGCTGCTGCACGGCGTGATCCGCACCGCGCGCGCGCGCGGCAAGCCGGTCGCCGTGTGCGGCGAAATGGCGGGCGACCCGGAGCTGGCGCCGCTGTTGCTTGCGCTGGGGCTGGAGGAATTCAGCCTGCATCCGTCCACGCTGCTGGAAGTACGGCGTGCGATCCGCGCGCAGGACCTGTCCGCGCTGCGCGCCGCGGCGCCCGCGCTGCTGCGCTGCCGCGACCGCGACGCGATCGAGCGCTGGCTGGGGAAGATGGCGGCCGGTTGAGCTGTCCCGACCTCATCCATCCCGAGGTCATCTCGAGCGCAGCGAGAGATCTGGCGTCGCGTAGACCGGAACTCGCCGCGGCCGTAATGACGGGCTTGAGGCGACAAGGCCTCGCCGCAGGCGCGTCCACGCCAGCCGCAACATGCGCATGCCATCCTGCCCGGGGATGCAGTCCGCAGCCCTGCAGGCGATAATGCCCGCATGAACACCTGATCGGCCGCGTCATTCCGCGCGGCACGCCCTCGCACCACCGGAGCCGCCGCGCATGGCCGAAGCCGTCCGCCACGACAAGACCGCGCGCCAGCTGCGCCTGCTGTCGGACGCGCTCGACAGCGGCCGCCTCGGCCCGGTGCGGCGCATGGTGCATACGCTGGCGCCCGCCGAGATCGGCAACCTGCTCGAATCGCTGCCGCTCGAGAAGCGGATGGTGGTCTGGGGCCTGGTCGATCCGGAGGACGACGGCGAGGTGCTGGTGCACGTCGGCGACGAGGTGCGCGAGAGCCTGATCGCGGACATGGACCAGGACGAGCTGGTCGCCGCGGTCGAGGATCTCGACATCGACGACCTCGCCGACCTGGTCGAGGACCTGCCCGACACGGTGATCGACGCGGTGCTGCGCTCGATGGACCGCGACAACCGCGAGCGTCTCGAGCAGGTGCTGTCCTACCCCGAGGACACCGCCGGCCGCCTGATGAACCCGGACGTGGTGACGGTGCGGGCCGACACCACGGTCGACGTGGTGCTGCGCTTCCTGCGCCTGCGCGGCGAGCTGCCCGACCATACCGACCACCTGTACGTGGTCAATCGCCGCCACCAGCTGATCGGCTGGGTCGCACTGCAGGACCTGGTGACCCGCGACCCGGGCACGCCGATCAACCAGCTGATCGACGACGAACTCGAATCGCTGCACGTCGACGCCTCGGCCGAACAGGTCGCGCGGCAGTTCAGCGACAACGACTGGGTGTCCGCGCCGGTGGTCGACGACGGCAACGTGCTGCTCGGCCGCGTCACCGTCGACGACGTGGTCGACATCATCCGCGAGCAGGCCGAGCACCAGGCGCTGGGCGCGGCCGGCCTGGACGAGGACGAGGACCTGTTCTCGCCGATCCCGCGCGCGGTGCGCGGTCGCGTGGTGTGGCTGGGCATCAACCTGCTCACCGCGTTCCTGGCAGCGGCCGTGATCGGCCAGTTCGACGCCACCATCGAGCAGATCGTGGCGCTGGCGGTGCTGATGCCGATCGTGGCCGGCATCGGCGGCAACGCCGCCGTGCAGGTGCTGACCCTGATGGTCCGCGGCATCGCGCTGGGACAGGTGGGGCAGAGCAACGCCCGCATCCTGCTGTGGAAGGAACTGCGCGTGGCGCTGATCAACGGGCTGCTGATCGGCGCGTTGGTCGGCACCGTGGCGCTGCTGTGGTTCGGTTCCTGGCGGCTGTCGCTGGTGATCGGCGCGGCGCTGGTGATCAACTTCTGTTCGGCCGCGCTGGCCGGGGTGCTGCTGCCGCTGCTGCTCAAGCGCATGCGCGTGGACCCGGCCGTGGCCGGCACCGTGGTGGTGACCGCAGTCACCGACGTGATGGGCTTTTTCAGCTTCCTCGGCCTGGCCACGGTGATCCTGCTGCACTGAGGGCGCCGTCGCCGGATCCGCAGCGCTAACATCGACGGCAGAAATGACAATGGAACATCGCCCATGCGCCGCCCACGCCTGCCCGCACTGGTGCTGCTGATGGCCGCAATGCTCGCCGCCTGCGGCTCCACGCCACCACGCCCGGACCGGGGCGGCTTCGTCGAGCGCGAGGTCACGATCGACGGACGCCGCCACCGCTACCAGGTGTTCGTCCCCGCCAGCGTGGCCCGCGGCAAGGCGCCGGTGGTCGTGTTCCTGCACGGTTCGGGCGAGCGCGGCGACGACAATCGCAGCCAGCTCGCGGTCGGCCTCGGCCCGCACCTGCGCGAGTACGCAGACGAATTCCCCGCCATCGTGGTGTTCCCGCAGGCGCCCGCCGACAGCGAATGGAACCAGCTGGCCGACGTGGTGTTCGCGCAACTCGACGCGGCCACGCTCGAGTTCAACGGCGATCCCGACCGCACCAGCCTCACCGGCCTGTCGATGGGCGGCTACGGCGTCTGGGAGCTGGCCCTACGCCAGAGTGAGCGCTTCGCCGCGCTGGTGCCGGTCTGCGGCGGCCTGTTGCACGCGCGGCGGCCGTCGATGGCGGTGACCGGGCTGGACGATGAAGCCGATCCCTATGCCGCCGTGGCGCAGCGTTTGCGCGAGGTACCGGTCTGGCTCTTCCACGGCGCGCGGGATGAATCGGTGCCCGTGGAATATTCGCGCCGGCTCGATATGGCGCTCCAGGCCGCGGGCGCGCGCGACGCGCGCTACACCGAGTTCCCCGAGGCCGACCACAACAGCTGGGATGCCGCCTACGCGACTCCGGAACTGTGGACCTGGCTGTTTGTACAGCGCCGCTCCGTGCAGCGCCCGCAACGCTGACGCGGGTCGCGGTCGCGTTCGTGCGCCGCCACGAAGACTGGGCCGCAGCGGGCCGCGCTCAACGTGCGCCGAGCAGCGCCTCCAGCACCGCCATTCGCACCGCGACGCCGTTGCCGACCTGGCGCAGGATCAGCGACTGCGCGCCGTCGGCGACCGCATCGCTGATCTCCACGCCGCGGTTGAGCGGCCCGGGATGCAGCACCACCGCGCCGGCCGCTGCCCGGCGCAGGCGCGTGGACGTGAGCCCGTAGTCGCGGTGGTAGTCGTCGAGCGATTTGACCAGGCCCTCTTCCATGCGCTCGCGCTGCAGGCGCAGCATCATCACCGCATCCACGCCATCGAGCGCCGCGTCGAGATCGTGCGTCACGGTGCAACCGGCGAGCGTGCCGTCGTCCGGCAGCAGGGCGGCAGGGCCGCAGATGCGGATCTCGCCCGCACCCAGCGTGCGCAGCGCGTGCAGGTCGGAGCGCGCGACGCGCGAGTGCTTCACGTCGCCGACGATGACGAAGCGGCGCTTGCCGAAATCGTCGCCGAGGGACTGGCGCAGGGTCAGCATGTCGAGCAGCCCCTGGGTGGGGTGGGCGCTGCGACCGTCGCCGGCGTTGACCAGCGCGGTGCCCGGCCCGGCCATCGCCGCCAGTTCCGCGACCGCGCCGTCGCCCGAATGCCGCACCACGAAGCCGCGCACCCCCATCGCCTCGATGTTCTGCAGGGTGTCGCGCGCGGTTTCGCCCTTGGTCGTGGACGAGGTGGCGGCGTCGAAGCCGAGCACGTCCGCGCCCAGCCGCTGCGCGGCGCGATGGAAGCTGAGCCGGGTGCGCGTGGAGGGCTCGAAGAACAAGGTGCAGATTGCGGTCCCGGCCAGGGCCTGGCGCGCGTCGCGGCCTTCGGCAAACGCCTGGGCACGGTCGAGCAGATCAACCAGGGCCTGCCGCGGCAGGCCTTCGAGGGTCAGCAGGTGGACGAGGCGGCCCTGGGCGTCGGTCTGTTCGGTCATGTCGCCATTGTCCCGCAATCACGGGCGCGGCAGGAGTGCGACTCGGGGGTCAGAGTCACTTTCCCCCGCTGTCTCTCTCGGGGCTTGTTCGCTTCAGGGGAAAGTGACTCTGACCCCCCGGCCCCCCGTCGCGACCAAAGCCGCTCCTACAGGGGCGTCGCATCGCCGGGCGCGGCGAACCAGCGTTCGACGATCACTGCCGCGGCCACCGCATCCAGCGCAACCGCATCGCGGCGGCGGCGACGCCCTTGGGCGCGGTCCACGGCGAAGCGCTGCGCGGCCTCGATCGAGCTGGCGCGCTCGTCCACCATCACCACGGGCAGCTGATATCGCGCCTTGAGTTCGACGGCAAAGGCGCGGGCGCGGACGCGGATCGGCTGGTCGCCACCGTCGAGCGTCATCGGATCACCGACCACCAGGCCATCGGGCCGCCATTCCTTCTGCAGCCGGTCGATCGCCGCCCAGTCCACCTGCTCACCGTGGACGTCGATCACCGCCAGCGCGCGCGCACCGTGTCCGAAGGCACTGCCGATCG
The DNA here is from genome assembly GCF_054072715.1 of Luteimonas sp. A611. Classification (NCBI taxonomy): domain Bacteria; kingdom Pseudomonadati; phylum Pseudomonadota; class Gammaproteobacteria; order Lysobacterales; family Lysobacteraceae; genus Luteimonas; species Luteimonas sp. A611. The sequence continues at coordinate 54,364 of NZ_JBSVRP010000004.1, read as the reverse complement.
CCACGCCGATGCGGCGTGCACCCACGTCGAAACCGAGCACCGTGCCGTCGGCGCGGATCGCGCCGCTCATGCGTGCCCCACGTGCCCCGCCATGCGCATCAGGTCCACGCCGATCTGCCCGGCCGCGGCCTGCCAGCGCTGGTCCAGCGGCAGCGAGAACAGGATGCCTGCCTGCGCAGGCGCGGTCAGCCAGCTGTTCTCGGTGAGCTCATGCTCGAGCTGCCCTGCGCCCCAGCCAGCGCAGCCCAGCGCGACCGTGGCGTGCTCGGGACCGTCGCCGCGCGCGATCGCCTCGAGGATGTCGCGCGAGGTGGTCACCGCCAGTCCGTCGGACACCGCCAGCGTCGAATCCCAGGCGCGCCCGCCATCGTGCAGCACGAAGCCGCGCTCCGGATGCACCGGACCGCCGGCCAGCACGCGCTGCTCCAGCAGCGCCGGGTCGTCGGACTCGATCCCCATCTGCCGCAGGACCTCGCCCAGGGTGTAGTCCGAGGCGCGGTTGACCACCACGCCCATCGCGCCATCGGCATCGTGCTGGCAGATCAGCGCGACGCTGCGTGCGAAATGCGGATCGGCCAGCGTGGGCAGCGCGATCAGCAGCTGGTTGGCGAACGAACAGGACAGCGTGGACATGCGGACATTGTAGGCGGGCTGCGGTGAAGGGTCCGGGGCGGGCTGGGCCCTCTTCGAGCCCCGCCGACCGCCCCTAGCCGCCCGCGCCCAGCCCGAACTGCTGCTCATGCGGGGTCGCCAGCCGCACCTCGAGCACTTCCACCCGCGCCTCCACGGTGCGCCCGGCCAGCGGATGGTTGCCGTCGACCGTGATGGCGTCGCCTTCGACCGCCACCACCACCACGTCCAGCGGCCCCTTCGCGGTCTGCGCGGCCAGCTTGGTGCCTACCGCCACCTCGCCAGCGGCCTGCAGCCGACTGCGCGGCAGCGTCTGCACCAGCGCCTCGTGGCGCGGGCCGAAGCCTGCCTCCGATGCGATCGTCACACTGAACGCGTCGCCCGCCGCCCTGCCCGCCAGCGCCTGCTCCAGGCCCGGCATGATGCTGCCGGTGCCGTGCATGTACACCAGCGGATCGTGGCCGTGGGTGGAGGTAATGGTCTGGCCCTGTTCGTCGTGCAGGCTGAAGTGGACGGTGGCGATGCGGCGGTCGGCGATGTCCATGGCGTCCTTCCCGGGGAGGTGCGCGCATGGTGGCGCGGAGGCACCGCTGCGGGCAACCCGGGGCAACCCGCGGCGCAGGCCGGCCGCTATGCTGCGGCGATGACGAGCTATTGCGACGTCGCGCCCGGACATCCGGTGCACGGCCCCTACCACGAGCACGAGTACGGCTTCCCGCAGCGCGACGAAGCGGCGCTGTTCGAACGCCTGCTGCTCGAGATCAACCAGGCCGGGCTGAGCTGGGAAACCATCCTGAAAAAGCGCGAAGGCTTTCGCTGCGCCTACCAGGGCTTCGACGTCGATACCGTCGCCGGCTACGGCGAGGCCGACGTTGCGCGCCTGCTGGCCGACCCTGGCATCATCCGCAACCGGCTCAAGGTGGCCGCCGCAATCCACAATGCCGGCGTGGTGCGCGGCATGCGCGCCTCGCACGGCGGCTTTGCCGCGTGGCTGGACGCCCATGTGCACGACGATGACGACAGCCCGCGCGACAAGGCCGCGTGGGTGAAGCTGTTCAAGCGGACCTTCCGCTTCACCGGCGGCGAGATCACCGGCGAATTCCTGATGAGCCTGGGCTACCTGCCCGGCGCACACCGCCCGGACTGCCCGGTGGCCAAACGCCTGGCGCGGCTGCGCCCAACGGCCTGACGAACTGCCACAACGCGAACGGGCCGCTTGCGCGGCCCGTTGCGAATGCAGCTGCGGCGCAGGATCAGCCCTTCAGGGCTTCCTGGTAGCGACGCTCGACCTCGTTCCAGTCGACCACGTTGTAGAACGCGCCGATGTAGTCCGGGCGACGGTTCTGGTACTTCAGGTAGTAGGCGTGCTCCCACACGTCCAGGCCCAGCACCGGGGTGTTGCCCGAGCCGACGCCCTTCATGAGCGGATTGTCCTGGTTGGCGCTGCTCTCGACCTTGAGCTTGCCGGCCTTGTCGGTCGACAGCCACGCCCAGCCGCTGCCGAAGCGGGTCAGCGCTGCCTTGGTGAAGGCCTCCTTGAAGGCGTCGAAGCCGCCCAGCTCGCTATCGATGCGCTTGGCCACCTCGCCCACCGGGTTGCCGCCGCCCTTGGGCGACATCACCGTCCAGAACAGCGAATGGTTGGCGTGGCCACCGGCGTTGTTGCGCAGCGGGCCGCGCTTGTCCTCGGGCAGCGCGTCGAGGTTGGCGATGATCTCCTCGGCGCTCTTGCCCGCAAACTCGGTGCCTTCGAGCGCCGCGTTCGCGTTGTTGATGTAGGTCTGGTGATGCTTGGTGTGGTGGATTTCCATCGTCTGCGCGTCGATATGCGGCTCGAGCGCGTCATAGGCATAGGGCAGCTTGGGGAGGGTAAAGGCCACGGCGATCTCCATTCGGGTCGGGGGGCCGATCATTGTGCCGTGACGGGGGTAAAAACTCGATGACCGGCGCCGTGATGCTGCTTTCCGCCGCAACCATGCGGGCGGCCGCGGATACACTGGCGCCATGCCATTCATCGAATTGACCCTGCGCTGCCGCGAGTCCGACCAGCCGCGCTACGAACATGCGCTGGACGATGTCGGCGCGCTGGCCGTGACCATGCTCGATGCCGACGCCGAAACGCCCGACGAACACGCGATCCTGGAGCCGGGCGTGGGCGAAACGCCGCTGTGGCAGGCGATCTCGCTCAGCGCGCTGTTCCCGCACGATGCCGACGCGCTGCTGCTGCTGGCCGCGCTGGAGGCGTTCGACCCTGGCCTGGACTGGAGCGGCGCCAGCTTCCGCAAGGTCGAGGACCAGGACTGGGAGCGCGCATGGATGGACCAGTACGCGCCGCTGCGCTTTGGCAGCCGCACCTTCATCGTGCCCTGGAACCACGAGCTGCCGGACGATGCGCGCGGTGACGACGCCGCCGTGGTGCGGCTGGACCCGGGCCTGGCCTTCGGCTCGGGCACCCATGCGACCACCTCGCTGTGCCTGCAGTGGCTGGACGCGCTCGGCGCGGACGGGCTGCTTCGCGGCGCGACGGTGCTCGACTTCGGCTGCGGCAGCGGCATCCTTGCGCTGGCGGCGCTGAAGCTCGGCGCGGCGCGCGCGGTGGGCATCGACAACGACCCGCAGGCGCTCATCGCGACCGCCGACAACGCGCAGCGCAACGAGGTCGCGCAGGCGCTGGACGTGTTCGAACCGGGCAAAGCGCCGCGCGAGGCGTATCCGGTCGTGGTCGCCAACATCCTGGCATCGGCGCTCGACACGCTTGCGCCGGAGCTGGCTGCGCGCACCGCGCCGGGCGGGCGCATCGCCCTGTCCGGCATCCTCGATGGACAGCAGGAACCGCTGCTGCAGCGCTACGGCGAGTGGTTCGACGCGCTGGCCGTCGCGCAGGAAGGCGACTGGATCCGCATCGACGGCATCCGCCGGTGACGTCGGCCGCGGTCGGCATCCGCGCCTGCATGGTTGAATAGCCCCCATGTTCATCAACTGCCGGCACTGCAACACGCTGGTCGCGACCGATCCGGCGACCGGCCTGCCGCCCGAGCGCTGCCCGCGCTGCGCGGGCGTGCTGCGCCGGCCCGCGCCGGTTGCCGATGCGCAAGTCGCCGCGGATGCCGGTGCCGATCCGTCGCCGGACGCCGGCAAACGCGAGACCGCCGCACCCGCGCCCGCGGCGCCAGCCGGCAGCAGCATGACGCCTGCCCTGGAGCCGGCACCCCCGGACGACTCCGGACCACGCGACCCCGCGATCGCGGTCCCGGCGCAGCCCGATGCACCCTCCGCGCCGGCGTCCGACGCCGTGACCGTGGACGCCGCTGCGGCGGATGCATCGCCTGCCCCTAGCGAAGCCCCCCCAACCGACGCCCCACCCCCGCAGGCACGTGAAGGGGCGGCAGCCGTCAACGCGCCTTCGCCGCCCGGGTTCCTCGGCGGCATCCCCACGCCGCCCCCGCAGCGCAGCCCGAGCGCGTGGCGGCAGCTGGTGGTGATCGCGGTCCTGCTGGCGCTGCTTGGCCTGCAGATCGTGCTTGCCGACCGCGAACGCCTCGCCGCCGACGCCCGCTGGCGTCCGTTGGTGAGCGGCATCTGTGGCGTGCTCGGCTGCAGCGTGCAGCCGTGGCGCGAACCGCAGGCCTTCGTCCTGCTCGCGCGCGAAGTGGCGCCGCATCCGCAACGCAGCGACGCGCTGCGCGCACGCGCATCGTTCCGCAACGAGGCGCGCTGGCCGCAGCCGTGGCCGCAGCTGCTGCTGACGCTCTCGGACGTCGACGGCCGCGCCGTGGCCGCGCGTGCGTTCACGCCCGACCAGTACCTTGGCGGCGCGCCTGCGACGCCGCTGGTCGAACCCGGACAGACGGTGGACATCGCGCTGGACATCCGCGAGCCGTCGGTCGAGACGGTGTCCTACGCCTGGGACCTGCGCTAGACCATCGGCGCAGGCGTTCGCATTGTCGGCTGCGACCACGAGGCGCTAGACTCGATCGCCCCGCGATGACCGCCACCCCGTGCGCCGCATCGCCCGGCCGCACCGAGCGCCCCATTGAACACCGCAGAACAGACCGACCCCGCCATCCGCAGCGCGCCGCGTGCACCGTTGCGCGAACACGTCGCCAATTCGGTGCGGCGCTACCTGGGCGACCTCAACGGCAGCGATGCCGACAACCTCTACCAGATCGCGCTGCGCGAGCTGGAGATCCCGCTGTTCCTGGAAGTGCTCGAACACTGCGAGGGCAACCAGAGCCGCGCCGCGACGATGCTCGGCATCCACCGCGCAACGTTGCGCAAGAAACTGCGCGAGTACGGCATCGCCTGAGCCACGCCGCGCTGCGCGGGTGGCTATAATTCCGCCTCTTTCCGCGTCTCCGCGTTGCATACCCGATGACCCACGACCTCCTGCCCCTGCGCCGGGCGCTGCTGTCCGTGTCCGACAAGACCGGACTGATCGAACTGGCCACCGCCCTGTCCGCGCGCGGCGTCGAACTGCTCTCCACCGGCGGCACCGCGAAGGCGATCCGCGACGCCGGCCTGCCGGTGCAGGACGTGAGCGAGGCCACGGGCTTTCCCGAGATGATGGACGGCCGGGTCAAGACCCTGCATCCGATGGTGCACGGCGGCCTGCTCGGCCGCGCCGGCACCGATGATGCGGTGATGGCGCAGCACGGCATCGCGCCGATCGACCTGCTGGTGCTCAACCTGTATCCGTTCGAGACGGTGACCGCGCGCGCCGACTGCACGCTGGCCGACGCGGTGGAGAACATCGACATCGGCGGTCCGGCCATGCTGCGCTCGGCCGCGAAGAACTTCGCGCGCGTTGCGGTGGCGACCGCGCCGGAGCAGTACGCCGGCCTGCTGGACGAACTGGCGCGCAACGACGGCGCACTGTCGGCGAACACCCGCTTCGCGCTGTCCGTCGCCGCGTTCAACCGCGTCGCGCAGTACGACGCGGCAATCAGCAACTACCTGTCGGCGGTCACCGACGCGTCGCCTGGCGTGCCGGCGCGCGCGCCATTCGCCGCCCAGGCCAACGGCAGCTTCGTCAAGCTCATGGATCTGCGCTATGGCGAGAATCCGCACCAGCAGGCCGCGTTCTACCGCGACCTGCATCCCGCGCCCGGTTCACTGGCGACCTTCAGCCAGCTGCAGGGCAAGGAGCTGAGCTACAACAACATCGCCGACAGCGATGCGGCCTGGGAATGCGTGCGCCAGTTCGACGCGCCGGCCTGCGTGATCGTCAAGCACGCCAATCCCTGCGGCGTCGCCGTGGGCACGGCCTGCGGCGATGCCTACGAGCAGGCCCATGCCACCGACCCGACATCGGCGTTCGGCGGCATCATCGCCTTCAACCGCACGCTCGACGCGGCGACCGCGAAAGCCATCCTCGATCGCCAGTTCGTCGAAGTGTTGATCGCACCGGACTACGACGACGACGCCCTCGCCTACGCGAGGAAGAAAGCCAATGTGCGCGTGCTGCGCATTGCCCTGGCGCCGGTATCGACCGGCTTCATCGACACCAAGCGCGTGGGCTCCGGCCTGCTGATGCAGACCGTCGACGATCGCGTGGTCACCCGCGACGAGCTGAAGGTGGTGACCCAGCGCGCGCCCAGCGAGTCGCAGTTCGCCGACCTGCTGTTTGCCTGGAAGGTGGCGAAGTTCGTCAAGTCCAACGCCATCGTCTATGCGAAGAACCACCGCACGATCGGCGTCGGCGCCGGGCAGATGAGCCGCGTCTACTCGGCGCGCATCGCCGGGATCAAGGCGACCGACGCGGGCCTGGTGGTCGAGGGATCGGTGATGGCATCGGATGCCTTCTTCCCGTTCCGCGACGGCATCGACGCCGCGGCGGCCGCGGGCATCCAGGCGGTGATCCAGCCGGGCGGCTCGATGCGCGATGCCGAGGTGATCGCCGCGGCCGACGAGCACGGCATCGCCATGGTGTTCACCGGCGTTCGTCATTTCCGCCACTGAACTGGCGACGGGGCGAATGCACAGCCTGCGCCGCGTGTCTGCGCACCTGCCGGCGGCGATCCTGCTGCTGGCGCTGGCCGCCTGCGGCAGCGACAGCGACAGCGACAGCGACAGCGACAGCGACAGCGACAGCGGCGAATTGCAGGCCGCGCGCGATGCGCTGGCCACCGGCCTGCCGGAGCCGTACTTCGAGGACCTGGTGACAGAATCGGCCACGATCGAAGGCGAGCGCCTGGTGCTGCTGGTGCGCAGCCCCGAGGGCGACGCCGACAGGACCCGCGATCATCCGCAGTTCGAGCTGCTGCGCCAGACCGAGCAGGACGAGATGCACACCTTGTGCAGCCACCCCGCGCTCGCGCGCCTGGCAGGTGGCGATGCGGTGCTGGTGCGCCGCTTCGTCGATCGCCACGGCAAGCTGTTCTTCGAAACCACCTTCCCTGCGCGCGACTGCGCACCTCCGCATGAGGACTGACGCTTGAAAATCCTGGTCATCGGCGCGGGCGGCCGCGAGCACGCGCTGGCGTGGAAGCTGGCGCAGTCGCCGCGCGTGGACGAAGTACTCGTCGCGCCGGGCAATGCCGGCACGGCCACCGAGCCGCGCTGCCGCAACATCGAGGTGAAGGTCGGCGATCTCGATGGCCTGCTGGCGCTTGCGCGGGACGAGGGCGTCGCCTTGACCGTGGTTGGCCCGGAGGTGCCACTGGTCGCCGGGGTGGTCGACCGCTTCCGCACCGCCGGCCTGCGCATCTTCGGCCCCACCGCCGCGGCCGCGCAGCTGGAAGGCAGCAAGGCCTTCGCCAAGGATTTCCTCGCGCGCCACGGCATCCCCACCGCGTTCTATGCGGTCCACACCGAAGTCGAGCCCGCGCTGGCCTACGTGCGCGACAAGGGCGCGCCCATCGTCATCAAGGCCGACGGCCTGGCCGCCGGCAAGGGCGTGATCGTGGCGATGACGCTCGACGAGGCCGAGGCCGCAGTGCGCGACATGCTCTCGGGCAATGCGTTCGGCGATGCCGGCGCGCGCGTGGTGATCGAGGAATTCCTCGACGGCGAGGAAGCCAGCTTCATCTCGATCGTCGATGGCCGCACCGCGCTGCCGATGGCGACCAGCCAGGACCACAAGCGCGTCGGCGATGGCGACACCGGGCCCAATACCGGCGGCATGGGCGCATATTCGCCGGCGCCGGTGGTCACGGCCGAGGTGCATGCGCGCGTCATGCGCGAGGTGGTGGATCCCACCGTGCAGGGCATGATCGCCGATGGCGTGCCGTTCACCGGATTCCTCTATGCCGGACTGATGATCGATGCCGCAGGCGCGCCGAAGGTGATCGAGTTCAACGTGCGTTTCGGCGATCCGGAAACACAGCCGGTAATGCTGCGCCTGCAGTCCGACCTGGTCGACCTGCTGGAAGCCGCGATCGACGGCCGCCTGGACCAGGTGCAGGCGCAGTGGGATCCGCGCCCCGCGCTTGGCGTGGTGATGGCGGCACGGCCCTACCCCGACACGCCGGTCACCGGCGAGCCTATCCGCGGACTGGACGCGGTTCCGGCCGATGCCAAGGTGTTCCATGCCGGCACCGCGCTCGATGTGCAGGGTCGCGTGCTCAGCGCCGGCGGCCGGGTGCTGTGCGTGACCGCGCTGGGCGACAGCGTGGCCGAGGCGCAGCGGCGCGCGCACGCCGGCGTCGATGCCATCGGCTGGACCAGCGCGTTCCACCGTCGCGACATCGGCTGGCGCGCGATCGCGCGCGAGCAGGCCGGCTGACGCATGCCCGGTCGCGTCGAACCGTTCCGCGCGATCGCCATCAGCCAGCTGGCTCGTGCGCTGGAGGCCGGCGGCCGCTCCGTGGTGCACATGGAGTTCGGCCAGCCGTCCACGCCGGCGCCGGCCGCCGCGCTGGCGGCGGTGCGCGAGGCGCTGGATCGCGATCCGCCCGGCTACTGGGAAAGCGAGCCCCTGCGCGTGCGCATCGCCCGCTACTACCGCGAACGCCACGGCGTGGAGGTGGAGCCGGCGCGCATCATCCTGACCTGCGGCGCGTCGCCAGCACTGCTGCTGGCCCTGCTGTCACGGTTCAGTCCGGGCGACCGCATCGCCTTCGCGCGACCGGGCTACATCGCCTATCGCAACACCACCGTGGCCTCGCACATGCAGCCCGTGGCGATCGGCTGCGGACCGGAGACGGGCTACCAGCTCACCGCCGCGGCGATCGCCGCGCTGGATCCGGCCCCGGCCGGCGTGATCCTGGCCAGTCCAGCCAACCCCACCGGCACGATCATTCCCGGCGAGGAACTGCAGGCCATCGCCCGGGTCTGCCGCGAGCGCGGCATCGAGCTGATCTCCGACGAGATCTACCATGGCCTGCACTACACCCAGCCGGCGCATTCGGTGCTCGAGTACGCCGCCGACGCGCTGGTGCTCAACAGCTTTTCCAAGTACTACAGCATGGTGGACTGGCGCCTGGGCTGGCTGCTGGTGCCGCCGTCGCTGGTCGACACCGCGCGTGCCTACTCCGGCAACCTGTTCCTGACCCCGCCTTCGCCCAGCCAGCAGGCCGCGCTGGTGGCGATGGACTGCCGCGACGAGCTGGAGGGCCACCGCACGGTGTACGCACGCAACCGCGCGCTGCTGCTGGACGCCCTGCCGGCACTGGGGTTGGAGCGCATCGCCCCCCCGGATGGCGCGTTCTACATCTGGGCCGACGTGGGCCACCTGACCGACGACAGCCTGGCCTTCTGCACCCGCATGCTGGAAGAGACCGGCGTGGCCCTGGCGCCCGGCGTGGACTTCGATCCGGTGGACGGCCACCGCTTCATCCGCTTCAGCTTCGCGCCGGCCACCGCGCAGATCGAGGAAGCGCTGCGGCGGCTGCGGCCGTGGTTCGCCGCGCAGCCGCCCATCGGCTGAAGCGCCGCACGGCGCATCAGACGTTGGCCGCCTCCGGGGGCAGGCTGGTCTGCAGCGGCGCGGCGCCGCCCATGTCCTGCTCCGACGACGACGGGCAGCGCGCTTCCAGCGTGTAGGAGGTCATCGACAGCGATCCGTAGGCGTAGCCATCGATCAGCGTGTCGGCCGGCTTGCCGGCGCTGGCGGCCAGGCCGGCGACGTACAGCAGCGGCAGGAAGTGGTCCGGGGTCGGCACCGCCATGCGGAAGTCCGGATGCGAGGCCAGCGAAGGGATGTCCTGCGGGCGTTCGAGCATCAGCTCGCGCGCACGCTCGTCGAAGCGCTGCGACCAGGCGAAGGCGCCGTCGGGCTGCTTCCAGTCGATCGCGCGCAGGTTGTGCACGACGTTGCCGCTGCCGATGACGAGCACGCCACGCTCGCGCAGCGCCGCCAGCTTCGCGCCGAGTTCCAGGTGCCAGTCGAGCGGCTTGCGCGTGTCGATCGACAACTGCACGACCGGAATGTCGGCTTCGGGAAATGCGTGCACCAGCACCGACCAGGTCCCGTGGTCGATGCCCCAGCTGTCGATGTCGGCGCCGACCCGGTCGGGCCGCGCCACCTCGGCCACTTCCTCGACCAGCTCGGGCAGCCCCGGCGCGGGATACTGCACGTCGAACAGCGCCTGCGGAAAGCCGAAGAAGTCGTGGATCGTGCGCGGCCGCGGCATCGCGGTCACCGCCAGCACCGGCACGTACCAGTGCGCCGACACCGCCAGGATCGCGCGCGGCCGCGGCACCGAGGCGCCAAACGTGCGCCAGGCCTCGGTGTAGCGGTTGCGCTCGAGCGCGTTCATCGGGCTGCCGTGGCCGAGGAAGGCGGCCGGCGTGAGTGACGGGGGCATGGAAGCTCCGGCGCGGGGTGCGTGCCCGGCACTCTAGCAACAGCGTGTCCACGCGGTGTGGCGCCAGCCGCAGGCGGCGTTCGCCCGCTACACTCGCCGCCAGCCGATGGAGGGCGCATGGCGCACGATCCCGAGCACGAGACCCGCAACCGCCATTCGCAGTTCGACCTGCTGCGCCAGCGCCGCTTCCTGCCCTACTTCACCGTGCAGGCGCTGGGTGCGTTCAACGACAACGTCTACCGGCAGGCGATCATCGGCCTGCTCGGCGCGATGGTCGTGGCCGGCACGATGTCGTCCGACGCACGCGCGCTGTATACGCAGCTCGCGCCGGCGATCTTCATCGTGCCCTACTTCCTGTTTTCCGCCACCGCCGGGCAGATCGCCGAGAAGCTGGAGAAGCAGCGCCTGATCGTGATCACCACCGCGATGGAGATCGCGATCATGTCGCTGGCGGCGATCGGTTTCATGCTGCAGAACATGCCGCTGCTGCTGGTCGCGCTGTTCTGCACCGGCCTGCAGTCGACCCTGTTCGGGCCGGTGAAGTATTCGATCCTGCCTTCGGTACTCAAGCCCGAGGAACTCACCGGCGGCAATGGCCTTGTCGAGATGGGCACCTCGATCTCGATCCTGCTGGGCATGATCGTCGGTGGCTCAATCTTCCTGCTTGCCGGCGCGGCCGGGCCCCACGTGGCGGCGCTGGTGATCGTGCTGCTCGCCGTCGCCGGCAACCTGGTTGCGCGGCGCATCCCGCGCGTTGACGCGGGCGAGCCCGGGCTGCGTGTGGACTTCAACATCGTCCGCCAGTCCTGGCACATCTGGCAGCTGACGCGGCGCCAGCCGGCGGTGCGCAACGCGGTGCTGGGCGTGTCCTGGTTCTGGTTCATCGGCACCGTGCTCACCGCGCAGCTGCCGGTGTATGCGGAGGTGAACCTGGGCGGCACGGCGTCGCTGTACATCTTCGCGCTGGCGCTGTTCTCGATCGGCGTGGGCGTGGGTTCGCTGTTGTGCGAGAGGCTGTCGGGGCGAACCGTCGAGATCGGCCTGGTGCCGCTGGGCGCGTTTGGCGTGAGCGCGTTCATGCTCGACCTGTATTTCGCGCGGCCGGCCGGCGCGCTCGCCACGGGCATGTCGATGACCCAGTTCATCGACGCGCCCGGCAGCTGGCGCGTGATCGTCGACCTGACCGGCATCGGCCTGTTCACCGGCTTCTTCGTGGTGCCGCTGTTCGCGCTGATCCAGAGCCGCACGCCGCGCGCGGAGCTGGCGCGCGTGATCGCCGGGATGAACATCCAGAACTCGCTGTTCATCGTCGCCGCTGCGGCGATCGGGATCGCGCTGCAGCGCTTGTTCGGCTGGACCATCCCGCAGCTGTTCCTGGCGCTGGCGATCGCCAACGTGCTGGTGGCGATCTGGATCTTCAGCATCGTGCCGGAATTCTTCATGCGCTTCGTCAGCTGGCTGATGGTGCGCGGGCTGTACCGGCTGGAGCTGCACGGCATCGAGAAGCACGTGCCCGACGAGGGCGCCGCGCTGCTGGTGTGCAACCACGTCAGCTACATGGACGCGCTGATCCTGGCGGCCACGATCCCGCGGCCGGTGCGCTTTGTCATGTACTGGAAGATCTTCAACATCCCGGTGATGCGCTGGATCTTCCGCACCGCCCGCGCCATCCCCATCGCCGGTGCGCGCGAGAACCCGGCGTTGATGCAGCAGGCGTTCGACGCGATCGACGCGGCGCTGGCCGAAGGCGAACTGGTCGGCATCTTCCCGGAGGGCGCACTGACGAAGGATGGCGAGATCGCCGCCTTCAAGTCGGGCGTGGAAAAGATCCTCGAGCGCGCCGCCGCGCGCGGCCAGGTCGTGCCGGTCGTGCCGATGGCGCTGCGCGGCATGTGGTCGAGCATGTGGAGCCGGCGCGATTCACGGCTGGGCCGCATGCGCGTGCCGCGCCGCTTCCGCGCGCATATCGGCGTGGCTGCCGAAGCGCCGGTGCATGATCCCGCCGTCACCGCAGAGCAGCTTGAAGCCAGGGTGCGCACCCTGCGCGGCCCCCACGCCTGACCCGCGCCGGCGACTCGCGCAGCTCAGCTCACCCAGCCGGCGATGACCAGCAGCGCCAGCACCGCCAGCCACAGCACCAGCGCACGCCAGGCCAGGCCCATCGCTTCGCGCAGCTCCGGCATCGGGCCAAGCTCGCGCACCAGCGCACTGCCGCTGGCGACGCCGGCTTCGGCATAGTCTTCGGCCTCGTCGGCGACGCCGCCGCGCACGCTGGCGCGGCCGGCCGCCGCGAGGAACCCCGCATCCGCCCGCAGCGAGGCACCCCCGGCCTGCTTCCAGGCCAGCACCACGTCCTCGAAGTTGCCCACCAGCGCCAGCGACAGCGTCATCAGCTGCGCCACCGGCCAGTCCAGCGCCGCCAGCAGCGTGCGCGCGCCCGACACCATGGCGGCCGGCAGGCTGGCTGCGACATCGTCCTCCGCCGCGATCGCCACCAGCCGGTAGCCCAGCGCGCCCACCGGCCCCAGCAGCAGGAACCACAGCAGCACCGCGAACCAGCGTCGCAGCGCGCAGCCGAACACGGCGCCGACCAAGGCTGGCGAATCCACGCGTGTCTCGTCGCGGCGCAGCGGCGGCCACAGCCAGGCGGCTGCGGCGCGGCGCTCGTCGCCGGTGGATGCGTCCAGCACCGCCTCGACGTCATGGTCGAGGTTGCCTGGCCCCCAGGCGTGGAACAGCACGGCGATGCCGAGCAGCAGCGACGGCAGGCCCAGCCAGTGGCCGGACAGCAGCAACTGCAGCAGGCCAACCAGCGCCAGCACCGGCAGCAGCGCCAGCACGATCCCGAATGCGCCGCGCCACAGGCTGGCGTCGGCCAGGCGTGCGTCCAGCCAGCGCAGCCAGCGGCGGAACCAGGCGTGGTTGCGCAGCGCGCTCGCCGCGCCCTGCGCCAGATGACCGAGCACCAGCGCGATGACGACGGCAAGCAGGGTGGCGAACATGGGACGATTCTAGGCGCTGGCGGTCACGCGCGGCGCGCTGGGGCTGCAGGCCGGGCATGCGGCGCAACGAGGCCGGGCAGCCGGATCAGCCGCCGCGCTCGTACCACTGCTCGATCAGCCAGCGCGAGATCGACAGCCTGGGCGACAGCAGCAGGCCATCGGCATGGGTTTCGCCGCGCAGCGCCGCGCCGATTTCGTCCCGGCTGAACCAGCGCGCGTCCTCGAGTTCCTCGTCGGCGGGGACGGGCTCATCGGGCTCGGCCTCGGCCACGAAGCCGAGCATCAGCGACGAGGGGAATGGCCACGGCTGCGAGGCCAGGTAGCGACAGCTGCGCACGCGCACCGCCGATTCCTCGAACACCTCGCGCACCACGGTCTGCTCCAGGGTTTCGCCCGGCTCGACGAAGCCGGCCAGGGTCGAATAGCGCCGCGGCGGCCAGTTGGCCTCACGCCCCAGCAGCAGGCGCTGGCCATCGCTGACCGCCACGATCACCGCCGGATCGGTGCGCGGGTAGTGGTCCAGCCCGCAGCCCGCGCAATGGCCGAGCCAGCCGGCGCGGCCGTAGCGCAGTGCGCCACCGCAGGCCCCGCAAAGGCGGTGGCGCGTGCGCCAGTGCAGGACCGCCCGGGCCTGGGCGAAGGCGGTGGCTTCGCGCGCCGGCCAGTGCGCAGCCGCGCTGCGCAGGTCGATGCGGGCGCGATCATCGCCGCTGTCATCGCGCGCCGCGAACCAGGCCTGTTGGCCGTCCAGGCCCAGCAGCACCGCGTCCTCGCGCAGCTCCGGCCGCTGCGCGCCGGTCACCGGCAGCGGCCCGGCGTCGGCGTCGCCCAGCGCGCGACCTTCGCCATCGAGCAGCAGCAGCCGCGCCTGTGGCCACAGCACGGCCAGGCGGTCGGCGTCGTTGCGCAGGTATTCGGCGCGGTCGAGGGCACCGTCGACGAAAGCGAATGGGGCCGGTGCGAACGGCGACGGCGCCTCGGCCATGGTTTCAGGCCGTGAAAGAGGACCCGCAGCCGCAGGTCGACTTCGCGTTCGGGTTGCGGATCGTGAACTGGGCACCATGCAGGCTCTCGGTGTAATCGACCGCCGCGCCCATCAGGTACTGCAGGCTGAGCGGGTCGACCACCAGGGTCACCCCCTCGGTGATGACCGCCAGGTCGTCCTCGCCCTGCTGTTCGTCGAACTCGAAGCCGTACTGGAAGCCGGAGCAGCCGCCGCCCTGGATATAGACGCGCAGCTTGAGCGCCGGATTGCCCTCCTCGGCGATCAGCTCGCGCACCTTGCCGGCCGCGGCCGGGGTGAAATCGAGCGGGCGCGGCAGCGAAAGGTAGTCGGGGGCGGCTTGTTCCATGCAGTCAGGATGGGGCGCGGCGGTGCCGACTTCAAGCCGAGGCGCGGATGCAGCGTTCAGCCGGGCGCCGCGCCCGCCACTTCGTCCCAGGGCAGGGTCTGGTCGACCGGCGGGCCGGATGCCGGCGTCAGGCGCACGCGGATGCGCAGCGGCTCGAAGCCCGGCGGCAGGATGATCTCGCCCTCGACCTGCTGGAAATACTTGAACGAGTACTCCACGCCGGCCGCCTCGGGATCCTGGCGCAGCGCCGCCCAGTCCAGCCGTTCCAGCCGCCCGTCGCGGGTGCCCTCCACCGCCAGGCTGAGCCGGCCGCTGCTGACCGCGCCCCGGTTGAGGTTCTGGGTCAGGGTGGCGGTGTAGTGCCAGGCCTGGCCCGCGCGCGGGGTCAGGGCCAACTGGTGCACGGTCAGCCCGCGCCGCTGCGCGGTGGACCCGACGAAGCGCTCGTAGAAGGCGACGTCCGCGCGCAGTGCGGCGATTTCCTCATCGCGCTCGGCCAGCGTGCCCTGCAGGTCGCGGTTGGCATCGCGGCTGATCTGGTCGGAGCGGGTCAGGGTGGCGACCTGCTGTGCCAGCGCCTCGACCTGCGCCTGGTCGACGCCGGTGCGCGGGGCCGCGCCAATCACTGCCTGCCACAGGCCCCACAGCCCGAATCCAAGCGCCGCGATGAACACGGCCAGCACCGCATAGGAGGCGCCGCGGACATGGGCAGGCACGACTCCGGCGCTGGGCGCGCCGTCGACCGGCCGGGAAGAAGGGGTGTCAGTCATCGCAACCGGTATATCCACCTGCCCGCGGCCGCGTCAAGGCGCGCGCCCTATACTCGCCTGCGCAGGCCGTGGGCCTGCTGCCACGTTCAGCCGCCCGCCGGCTTTGTCGCGAGGAGTCCGCCATGACCGAAGCCCACCTGTTCGCCGTCGGCGTGCTGCTGGCCTGGCTGGCGGGGATCCGCGCCTATCTCACCGTGTTCGGCGTCGGCCTGGCCGGCGTGATGGGCTGGCTCGACCTGCCGCCGGCGCTGGAGGCGACAACCTCCCCCTGGGTGCTTGGCGTCTCGGGCGCGCTGGCGCTGGCCGAGTTCTTTGCCGACAAGATTCCCGGCGTGGATTCGGCCTGGGACCTGCTGCAGACCCTGGCCCGGGTACCGGCCGGCGCCTTCCTCGCCGCCGCCGCGCTGTCGCCCGATGGCGAGCTGGGGGCCGGCATGATGGCGGCCGGCGCTGGCGTTGCGCTGGCCAGCCACACGATCAAGGCCGGCTCGCGCGCCCTGCTCAACACCTCGCCCGAACCGGTCAGCAATCTGGCCGCCTCGGCCACCGAGGACGTGGTGGTGGTGGGCGCGCTGGCCCTGGCCTGGTCGTATCCCTGGCTGGTGCTGGCGGTCGTGGTGGGACTTGGCCTGGGCGTGGCGCTGGTGCTGTGGTGGGTCTGGCGCAAGCTGTTCCGACGGGCGCCTCGACCTGCGCCCGGCTGAGTGCGCCATCACGGTTTGCAGCCGGGCCGCGATGGCCGCGCGGCGTCCTCGCGCAGGCCTGTTGCCGGCATGCGATAGTCGCCGGGCCACGCAGTCGCGATAATGCCGGCAACAGGGGGATCCGGAATGCACCACGAGGCTGCGCAGGCAGGCCCGTCAATGCTTTGGCTGTCGTCGCGCACCTGCGCCGCGGCCGCGCCTGCGGTTGCCCCTGCATGTGCTTTCCGGCAAGGTTCCCGTGGTGTCTGACGCCAACAATCGCCAACGCGCGGAAGTCCCGCCCACCGGTTACTGGCGCCGCTGGTGCGCCGACGCGGCGCCTGCGGTGCTGCCGCGCGTGGACGTGCCCGCCACCGAAGAGGTCCGGCCCGCGCCCGCGCCGGCGCAAGCCCCGGCCGAGCCCGGTCGCGAAGCCGCGGCCTGGCGCGTGCTGGTGGTCGAGGACGATCCCAGCCAGGCGCTGTTTGCCGAGAGCGTGCTCAACGGCGCCGGAATGCAGGCGCACGTGGTCTCGGTCACCGGCGAGGTGATGGACGCGATGCAGCGGCTGCGCCCGGACCTGGTGCTGATGGACCTGCACATGCCCGGCCTGGACGGCGTCGAGCTGACCGCGCTGATCCGCGGCCACGCCGATTTCGCGATGACCCCGGTGGTGTTCCTGACCGGCGACGAGGACCCCGAACGCCGCTTCGAGGTGCTGGACGTGGGCGCGGACGACTTCCTGCGCAAGCCGGTGCGTCCCCGCCACCTGGTCTCCGCGGTGCAGAGCCGCATCCAGCGCGCGCGCATCGTGCAGGCAGGCGGTGGCGGCGCCCGCCATCCGGTGACCGGCCTGCACACCCGCCCGCAGATGCTGCAGCTGCTGACCGCGTCGGTGCCGCAGGCACGCTCGGGCGCGGCGCTGTTCGTCGAGATCGCCGGCACTGCCGCGCTGCGCGACCGTTTCGGCTATGCCGCGCTGGAAGCGCTGCTGGCCGACGCCGGGCGCCGGCTCGGCGAGATCGCCGAGGGCCACGCGGCTTCGCGCCTGAACGACAACACCTTCCTGGTGTTCGCGACCGGGCTCGAGGGCGCCGCGCTGCCGCCGTTCGCGCGCCAGCTGCGCGACGGCCTGGGCGAGCATGGCTTCCAGGTGGGCGGCGAACGCCTGCGCCTGCGCGCGGTGGTCGGTTACGCCGACCTGGCGCTGGGCTTCGAGGACGCGGGTGCAGCCCTGTCCGCAGCCGAGGAAGCCCTGCGTGCCGCGCGCAGCCACGCGCACGGCGTGGCCGCGTGGGCGCGACCGGTGTCGGCCGAGGATCGCGACCTAGCCGCGGTCGAGCAGTCGCTGCGCGAGGCGCTGGCTTCCGACAGCCTGCTGGCGGCGTTCCAGCCGATCGTCGCAGTCGCCGGCGGCGACGATGCCCAGTACCAGGTCCTGTTGCGCCTGCGCGGCGCCGGCGACGAGCTGCATGCGGCCGGACGCGTGCTGCAGGCCGCCAACCGCATCGGCGCCACCCTGCAGGTGGACCGGCGCATGGCCGGGATCGCGATCGGCGCGCTGCGCCGCCAGCGCCAGGAGCAGCGCGCGCTGCGCCTGTTCGTGACCCAGTCGCCGTCCACGCTCTCGCACGACGGGCACGCGCAGTGGCTGCTGCAGTCGCTGGCCGAAGCCGGCGTGGATGGCGCGTCGCTGGTGATCGACGTGCGCCAGGAGGACGCGCTGGTGCATGCGCTGTCGCTGCAGGATTTCTGCAGCGCGATGGTTTCGGCCGGGGTGCAGCTGTGCCTGAGCCAGTATCGCCACGGTCCCGAGGCCAATGCCCTGCTCGGGCAGCTGCCGCTGGGCTATGTGCGCCTGGACCCACGCTATTCGCGCGACCTCGACGACACCCTCGTGCGCGACGAGATGCGCAGCGCGATCGATTTCGCCCACCGCATGGGGCTGCAGGTGATCGGCCAGCAGGTCGAGGACGCGCAGTCGGCCGCCACGCTGTGGATGACCGGCGTGGACTACATCCAGGGCAACCTGGTGCAGCGCCCGGCCGACGACCTCCAGTTCGATTTCAACAGCTCCGTGCTGTGAGGAGACAGGGTATGGCGCTGATCAGCAACGCCCGCCCCTCGAGCATCATGCTGCGATGGTTCACCCTTGGCGCGGCCGGCGGCGCGGCGCTGAGCCTGGTGCTGCACGTGCTGGGCATGGAAGGGCCGTGGCAGGGCTTCGCCCTGGTGCTGGCGCTGCTGGCGGTGTTCGCCTCGATTGCGGTGTTCTACAACCTGCGCACGCGCGACCGCGAGCTGCGCGAAGCGAACGAGCGCCGGGAGCGCGACGAGGCGGTGCTCGCCGAACTGCACCGCGAGCTGGAGCGCCACGCGCAGCTCGAACAGGACCTGCGCCTGGCCAAGCAGGCTTCCGAATCGGCGGTGATGGCCAAGGGCGAATTCCTGGCCACCATGAGCCACGAGATCCGCACCCCGCTCAACGGCATCGTGCCGATGCTCGACCTGCTGATGCACGCGCGCATGGCGCCCGACCACGCCGAGCTGGTGCGCACCGCCTATCTGTCCTCGCAGCAGATGCTGCGCATCGTCGACGACATCCTCGACTACTCCAAACTCGAGGCCAACAAGCTCGAACTCGAGACCACCGCGTTCAACCTGCGCGAGGTGGTCGAGGGCGTGCTGCAGCTGCTGGAGCGCCCGGCGCAGAGCAAGGGCCTGCGCATGCACATGCAGCTCGACCCCGGCGTGCGCCTGCCGGTGCGCGGCGACCCGGTGCGGATGCGGCAGGTGCTGGGCAACCTGATCAGCAACGCGGTGAAGTTCACCGACCGCGGCTCGGTGACCCTGTCCGTGCGCAGGCTCGGCGAAACCGCGACCCAGCACCAGCTGCGCTTCGAGGTCCGCGACACCGGCGTGGGCATCTCCCAGGCCGCGCAGGGCCGGCTGTTCCAAGCCTTCAGCCAGGCCGATGCCTCGACCACGCGCCTGTATGGCGGCACTGGCCTGGGGCTGGCGATTTCCAAGCGCATCGTCGACCTGATGGGCGGACGCATCGGGGTGGAGTCCGAACCGGGTCTCGGCGCCACGTTCTGGTTCGAGATCCCGCTGCTCAAGGTGCAGGGCGACATGCAAGCAGATGACACCAATCCCCAGGGCGGCCGGCTGCTGCTGCTCAGCGCCGACCCGCGCCTGCGCCTGCGCCTGAGCATGCTGCTGCCCAACTGGGGCCTGCGCGTGACCTCGGTCGAAACCACCCAGGAAGCGCTGGATCGCCTGCGCAACGCCGCCAACCAAGGGCCGCCGTGGGCCTACTCGATCGTGCTGGCCGACCTGTCGGGGATGCGCAACACCGCGCTGGCCCTGCACCGCAACCTCGGCCGCCAGAGCGTGTACGGCGAGCTGCGCCTGGTCTGCCTGTACGGCGATGACCCGGTGCCCGACGAACTGCAGCGCAGCGTCACCCTGCTCAGCCGTCAGACCCCCGATGCCAACCTGCGCGCGGCGCTGTTCGACGCCACGGCCGATTCCGCTGCGGCGCCGGCCGCTGCCGAGCCTGCGGCAGCCACCATCGCGCCTGCAGCGCGCGAACCCGGCCGGCTGGCGGCGCGCAAGCCGCGCGTGCTGCTGGTCGAGGACAACCCGGTCAACCTGATGGTCGGCCAGCGCCTGCTTGGCGTGCTCGGGATCACCTGCGATACCGCCAGCAACGGCGAGGCCGCGCTGCTGCGGATGTCGGCCTCGCGCTACGACATCGTGCTGATGGACTGCCAGATGCCGGTGATGGACGGCTACACCGCCACCCGGCGCTGGCGCGAGAACGAGGAAGCCGCCAACGAGGGCCGGCACCTGCCCATCATCGCGATGACCGCCAACGCCATGGCCGGCGACCGCCAGAAGTGCCTGGACGCCGGCATGGACGACTACCTGCCCAAGCCGGTGACCCGCAGCGAACTCGAACGTTGCCTGCACCGCTGGTGGGATCCGGAGCAGTCCGGGGCACCGGCGGACTTCGCCGGCCTGGTCGACGGCGACGCGGACGGCGAGCCGGTGCCGACGACGCTGGACCCGCAGCTGCTGGGCCTGCCGATGGGCGATCCGCTGGTGGAGACGGCCCGCACCGGTTCATTTGATTTCGATGCGGCGTTCGGCGCCACGGCGCAGGGTTCCGACCTGGCCACTGTTGCCTCCAAGCCGGAGCCCTACCCGGAGTACGCCATCCCGGAGCACGTCGCCGATGTCACAGGCGCAGCATCCGGCGTGCCGCAAGCTGCCGCGACGGCGTTGTACACCGTGACTGCGCCGGACTTCGCTGCCGGGCCTGCGATCACTGCGCCAGCCGCGATTCCTGCGCATGCCGCAGTCCCGGAGCCTGCTGTGGCTTCATTGCCTGCGGCGGCCCCCGCCTCGGTGGCAACCTCGACACCTGCTGCAGTCTCGGCACCCGATGCTGCCTTCGCATCCGCCACTGCGGCTTCACCGCCTGTCGCCCCTGCACCTGCACCTGTAGCTGCCCCGGCCCCTGCACCCGCCGCACCAACCCAGGCACCGGCCGCACCCGCTCCGCAGCGCGTGCTCGCGCCGGTGCTCGACGCCGCGATCCTGGAGGACCTGGAGGCCATGCTCGGCGACGAGGTCGAGCGCCTGGTCGACATCTTCCTGGAGGACACGCCGCGGCTGGTGCGCGCGCTGGAGAACGCCGCTGGCGGCCCCGATTACGACGCCCTGCGCGAGGCGGCGCATTCATTGAAGTCGTCCAGCGCCAATCTCGGCGCGATGTCGCTGTCGGCTGCGGCCAGGCGCGTCGAGCTGGCCGCGCGCGAGCGCTCGCTCGAGCGCCCGGCGGTGGCGGTGGCGCTGATCGCCAACGAGTTCGCCCGCGCCCGCCAGCAACTGCTGGCGCGGCGCGCGACGCAGAAGGTCTGAGCGCCGCGGCGCCCGCCCCGCTCAGTCCTCGATCTGGCTCTGCAGGTAGTTCTGCTCACCGATGCGCTCGGCCAGGTCGAGCTGGGTCTCGATCCAGTCCACGTGCTCCTCCTCGTTCTCGAGGATGTCGGTGAACAGCTTGCGGCTGACGTAGTCACCGACGGTCTCGCAGTAGGCGATCGCCTCACGCAGCAGCGGGATGCCCTCCAGCTCCAGAGCCAGGTCGCAGCGCAGGATTTCGATCGGGTTTTCGCCGATCTTGAGCTTGCCCAGCGCCTGGAAGTTGGGCAGGCCTTCGAGGAACAGGATGCGTTCGGACAGCACGTCCGCGTGCTTCATCTCGTCGATCGATTCCTCGTACTCATGCTTGGCCAGTTCGGCCAGGCCCCAGTGCTTCAGCATCTTGGCGTGCAGGAAGTACTGGTTGATCGCGGTCAGCTCGTTGTAGAGCGCCTGGTTGAGATAGCGGATGACCCGCGCGTCGCCTTTCATCGGTGGGCTCCCTGCGCCATGGAGAGACAGACTCTACCCGCAGGCCGCAATCGATGCCGGAACGGGAATGGTGTGCATTTGTATCCGCGTCGCCTGTCTTGCCGCAGGCGCGGGAACGGGTCTCGAGAGGAGCGCGGGCGGAGCCCGGCATGTGCCGCCCCGACGCCAAGGCCCCTCAGGCGGCGCGCGCGACCAGCGGCAGGGCCACGAGCCGGGCCGAAGCGGGCCGGGCCTCGTCGAGCAGGGCCTGGGCGGTATCCACGCAGGTGCCGCAGCAGGCACCGACGCCGGTGCGCATGGTCAGCTCGGAGAGCGAGCTGCAGCCGGCTTCGGCAGCGCGGCGGATGTCGTGGTCGGTGATCCCATTGCAGATGCAGACGTACACGGTGCGGACAACCTGGTGGGGCAGGACGCCATTCCGCCACACATGAGAATGAGTGTCAATAGCGCCTGCGTTCGTACTCAGCCCGGACCGCGGTCCCGATCGCGCCCCGCCGCCTGTCCAGCCGCGCCATTCGGCCACGGCCGGCGTCGTCCCGGCCGTTCGCGGGTCTCGATGCCGTCCGATGGGATCGCCCCCGCCCCCGCGATCTGCCGCGCAAACGGCGCAAGGTGCCCCAACGCGCTGGCGTACACGCCGCGCTTGAAGATCACCACGTGCTCCATGGGGTACCAGAAATCCACCCAGCGCCAGTTGTCAAACTCGGGCTTGGCGGTCAGGTCGAGGCGCAGGTCGCTCTCGGCCCCGGTGAACTGCAGTAGGAACCAGACCTGCTTCTGGCCGATGCATACCACCCGGTCGTTGCGGCGGATCGCGTTGCGCGGCAGGCGGTAGCGCAGCCAGCCGGGGGTCACCCCGAGCACCGCCACGTGGTCGGGCAGCAGCCCGGTCTCCTCGCGCAGCTCGCGGTACATCGCCTCGATGGGCGTCTCGTCGCTGTTCATCCCGCCCTGCGGGAATTGCCAGCCGTCCCGCCGCACCCGCCGCGCCCAGAAGACGCGTCCATCCGGATGCATCAGCACGATGCCGACATTGGGGCGATACCCGTCCGGATCGATCACGATGCGGACTCCAAAGATCTACTGCGCCCGACTCTGCCACGTCTGTCACGAAAACGACAGCCCGGCCGCCCGACGTTGACGCAGCCCCGCCAGCCCCGGACAATATGCGGCTCGCCGCCCACGCGGCGGCCGATGGCTATGTAGCTCAGCTGGTTAGAGCACAGCACTCATAATGCTGGGGTCGGTGGTTCGAGTCCACCCATAGCCACCACGTCATCCACGCCGCGCCCCGCCTCGCTCGCGGGTGTTTTCGTATCCGCTCCAGGCACGGGCGCGTGGCGGCATTCCGATCTGTCCGGGCGTCCCGCGGCGTGGCCCAGGCGCGCGCCTGCCACCACCGGATCAGGCGGACTGGTTGCCTATCGTTTCCTGGATCAGCTGCACGATCTGCTCCACCGTCGGGTCGCGCGGCAGGGTCATGCTCTTGAACGTGAAATCCAGCTCGCTCTCGAGGTCGAGCATGATGTCGACCTGGATGATGGAATCGATGCCCAGTTCCTGAAGCCGGGTCTGTGCGGTAATGGGCACGTCGGTCGGACCGACCCGCTCCTGCAGCATCTCGGTCAGGCGCCGCAGAATCGCTGGATTTTCCACGTGGGACCCCTGTCTAATGTCCGCGCTGGCCCGGTTCCTGCGTGCCGGAAGTGAAGGGATTCCGTCGGCGGGACGAACGACAGCAATGGGACGTTGAGGGCATTGTAATGGAGCCGGACGACAGCAACGAAGCGAACAGGAACGTCATTGCCCAGGCGAACTTCCGGCTGAGCTTCGGCGTGCTGGTCGCCATCATCATCGCCGGGGTGCACTGGTTCGGCCCCGCCGGGTCCAGTACGACCGATGCACTGGTGGTCGGCATGCTGGGCGGCTATGTCGGATATGCCGCGCTCGCCCGCTACCTGGCCGCGCATCCGCAGTGGCTGGGCAGCCACGACCTGGTCGTCATCACCGCGGTGATCGATCCGCTGGTCCTGTCGGCCTGGATGTACTTCGCCGGCGGTTCGTCGACGGTCTTCGTCGCTTTCTACCTGTTCACCACGCTCGGCTTCGGCTTCCGCGTCGGCACCCGGGCAATGCACATCTGCCAGGTGTTTTCGCTGGCCGGGTTTGGCGTGGTGGTGATGGCCTCGCCCACGTGGCAGGACAACCTGCTGTTCGCGGCCTCGCACGCGCTGCTGCTGGTGGTGGTGCCGCTGTATGCAGCCAGCCTGATCCGGCGCATCAATGCCGCGCGCGAAGCGGCCGAATTCGACAGCCGCGCCAAGTCGCAGCTGCTGGCCAAGGTCAGCCACGAGCTGCGCACGCCGCTGACCGGGATCGTCGCCGACGCGCAGCTGCTGGAGGTCGAGGCCACCGACGCGGGCACCGTGAACCGCGCGCGCTCGATCCAGCGCCTGGCCACAACCCTGGACGCCGAGATCAAGCAGCTGCTCGACCTGTCCAAGATCGCGGTGCACGGCGGTGACCGCCGCCAGGAGGAAGAACCCTTCAGCCTGGCCTTCACCGCGACCCAGGTGATGGGCTCGATCCGCTCGATCGTCGGCACGCGACCGATCTCGGTGGAGCTGGATTTCGACGAGCGGATCAAGCTGCCGGTACTCGGGCGCCACCAGGAGCTGGTGTCGATCCTGACCAACCTGGCCGGCAATGCGGTGAAGTTCACCGAGGAAGGGGCAGTGACGCTGGAGGTGCGGCTGCTCGGGACCACCGACACCGCGTACCGGGTGCGCTTCGCCGTGTCCGACACCGGCATCGGCATCGCCCCGGCCCACCACGAGAAGATCTTCCAGCCCTTCTTCCAGGTCGAGGGCGGACCGGCGCGCCGCTACGGCGGCACGGGCCTGGGCACCTCGATCGCCAGCGAGCTGGTGCGGCGCATGGGCGGCCAGCTGCAGGTCGACAGCGCGCTGGGACGCGGCAGCACCTTCTTCTTCGAGCTGCAGATGCCCGTCGACGCCAGCCCGGCGGCGGCGGCCGCCAACGCCGCGCCCTCTTGCGTGGCCGGCAAGCGCGTGCTGGTGGCCGACGACAATGCCACCAACCTTTCGCTGCTCAGGGAGATGCTGCTCAAGGACGGGCACCAGGTCACGGCGGTCGAGAGCGGGCACGAAGCCATCGTGATGCTCAGCGCCAACACCTACGACGTGATCTTCCTCGACTACAACATGGACGACGTCAACGGTGCGGTGGTCTACCAGACCTATGCCTACAGCCGGGTACAGCTGTCGCCGACCTTCTTCATCACCGCCGACACGACGGCGATGACCACGCGCCTGCTTGAGGACCTCGGCGCCAACGGCGTGATCTACAAGCCGCTGACGTTCGAGAAGATCCGGCAGGCGATTGCCAGCGTGTTCCCCGACGAGGCGCGGCCGGTGCCGGTCGAGCCGCTGCGGCCACGGCAGGGCGCGGTGGCGATCAGCGGGGTACCGGTCGAATACCTGGACCCGAGCGCGATCGAGGGACTGCGGGAAATCAAGGACAGCCCGGACTTCCTGCATGCGGTGATCACCGACGGCATCGCCGACATCCATGCCCTGCACCAGGCCCTGGCCGAGGCCCTGGACGGCGCCGACCTGCCGGGCCTGCACAAGCAGGCGCATGCGATGAAGGGCGTGGCGCTGAGCCTGGGCGTGGTGCGGCTGGCACATCTGTCCGATCGCCTGATGACCATGACCCACGACGTGCTGACCGGCAGCGCACCACGCTGGCACGAGGACCTCGACGCCTGCGTGGCGAGGAGCTGCCAGGCCCTGGACGACCTGCGGCTGGCCTTTGCGACGCAGCTTGCTGTGAACAACTGACCGCTGCCCCGGCTGGAGTGGGGCGGCTGCAGGTGGGATGCGCTGCAGGCCCCGCCCCGTCCCTCCGCCGCAAGCGGAGGAGGGAGCTGGATCCGGAAAGCACGCCGTTCCGCGGCACCCCGACTCAGGCGACGCGCGCCACCGCGGCTGTGGCCGGTGCGGCATCGGCCACCGGGGCGGGCGCGGGCGGCTCACCCGCCTGCATCAGGATCAGCATCTCCATGGCACGCACCTCCTCGGCCGAAAGCTGCATCGCCGCCTCCACCCAGTCCTCCACCACGCGCCTGCCTTCGGCATAGTCGATCCCGGCCGTGCGCCGCACTGCCTGGCGGACCATCATCCGCGACTTGCGACGCGATGCGTGTTCGCGGATATGGCGCTCCACCGCCAGCTCGCCCGCGCCCTGCGGCACGACCTCGTCGACCAGGCCCATCTCCAGCAGCTGCGCGGCGCTGTAGACCTTCTTGTTGGTCATCAGCTTCTCGGCGGCCTTGGGCGTGATGCGCTCGCACAGCAGGCCCATCGCGCCGCTGCAGGGGAACAGGCCGAACATGATCTCGGGGAAGCCGAAGCTGCTCTGCTCCTCGGCGATGATGTGGTCGGCGGCCAGCGCCAGTTCGAAGCCACCGCCCAGCGCGCGGCCCTGCACCAGCGAGATCGTGGCCATGTTGCCCTTGAACTCGGTCGACCAGGCGACGATGGCGTCGAGGCAGCGCATCGAATACTCGCGCAGCTGCTGCACGTCGCGGCGCTTGATGCACTGCAGGAAGAAGCGCAGGTCGCCACCCTGGCTGAAGTAGGTCGGATGGCTGGACTGGATCACCGCATACGGGGGCGGGTGGCCGATCGCGCCGGCGACCGCGGCCGGGATCCGCAGCTCGTCGATCAGGCCGTGGAATTCCTCCACCAGCGCCGGGGTGAAGTTGTGGACGCCGGAGGCGTCGGGGGCGACGGTGACCCACAGCGTGCGTTCGGCCAGCTGGCGGAACTGGGTGCTGACACGTGTGTGGACGTTGCGGGGGGCAGTCAGGGCGTGGTGCATGGGGACTCTCCTTGTGGGCGGGATGGCGATTGCCTGGGGGTACTGGAAACCACGAGTGCGACGTTGGTGCCGCCAAAGCCGCAGGAGAAGGACAGTGCATGCGGGATCGGCATGGCACGCGGAGCCGGGCCGACATGGTTGAGCGCGCAGGCAGCGTCGGGCTCGCCGATATGGGCGCTGGCTGGCGCCATGCCGATCCGCATCGCCAGCAGGGTCAGCACCAGCTCCAG
The DNA here is from genome assembly GCF_054072715.1 of Luteimonas sp. A611. Taxonomy (NCBI): domain Bacteria; kingdom Pseudomonadati; phylum Pseudomonadota; class Gammaproteobacteria; order Lysobacterales; family Lysobacteraceae; genus Luteimonas; species Luteimonas sp. A611. The sequence goes on along the minus strand of NZ_JBSVRP010000004.1, from coordinate 27,625 downwards.
CGCGCTGGCGCCGCCTAGCAGATGGCCGTGCACGGACTTGGTGGACGAGACCGCAGCGTCGCCAGGGCCGGCACCGAAGACCTCCCGGATCGAGGCGGACTCGATCTCGTCGCCACCGCGGGTGGCCGTCGCGTGGGCGTTGACATAGGCGATGTCCGCGGGCTGCAGGCCGGCCGAGGCGACCGCCGAGCGCAGCGCGGCGATCTGGCCACGCGAATCGGGCATGCCGATGTGGTGGGCGTCGTTGGTGCAGGCGTAGCCGCTGAGGTAACCCAGGATCGTGGCGCCGCGCTCGCGCGCGAGCCTGGCGTTTTCCAGGATCACGAAAGCCGCTCCTTCGCCCAGCACCAGGCCGGTACGCTGCCTGGAGAATGGACGGCAACTGGTGGACGGATCGTCAGGGTCGGGTTCGGACATCGCCCGCGTGCCGTCGAAGGTGCCCAGCACCAGCGAGGTCAGCGAGCCTTCCGCGCCGCCGGCCACGGCGATGTCGAGGTCGCCGCGCGCGATCGCCCGGGCCGCCTCGCCGATCGACACGCCCGAGGACGCGCAGGCGCTGGAGCTGGTGATGACCGGGCCGGTGATGCGGTGGCGGATCGCGATCTGCGCGCCGCCGCCGTTGCCCATGATCGCCATCGAGGTCCACGGCCGCGAGCGCTGCCGGCCCTCGAGCAGCAGCTGCTGGAACCATTCCAGCCCGGTCGCGGTGCCGCCGTTGACGTTGCCGTAGTACAGCCCCGCACGCTCGCCGTAGCTGGAGAATTCCTCAAGCCCCGCCTGCGCGATCGCCTGGCGCGCGGCCAGGATCGCCATCTGCTGGACGCGGTCCAGGAACGGCCGCTCGAGCCTGGGAAACTCCTCCTCGAATTGCACCGGGATCGCGCCCGCCGCGAACGGCTTGCGGATCGGCGGCGCCTCGTACAGGCGGATACCGGAGGCGGCGTTCCGCAAAGAGGCTTCCGCCTCGGGCACGTTCAAACCGATGGGCGAAACAAGGCCCATGCCGGTGATCGCGACATCTTCCATAACCATGCATGTCCATCCCGATCAATGACCTCGGGACGCACCAGATAGTCTTCCCTGTTCCCAGCGCGCCCGGATCCATAAGCACTATGCGCGTCGTGACGGTATCACCGAAAACCGCGACGGCGGTAGACGGCACACTAGCTGGTGCATGACGCGCTGCGACGGCGCACCTTGCCATCGGGCAGGCTTCATCCCGTTTCGCCATTGCCGCGGGCGGTGCAGCTCCAGGCGCACCGGTCGCGGCGCTCGAGGCGGCACGACGCGCGCACGGCCCGGCGCCGCCCGGCCCCTGGCCACTGGCGACTGCGCACGCTGACCATCGTATTCCCCGCCGACCTGCGGCCGCATTGCCGCGCCTGCCCCGCAGGCGGGTTGATCTGGGTCATGGGGCGCCTGGCCACCGGCCGCTAGGCTCGCCCCATGCAGCCAGCCCCCTTCCTCATGACGCCCTCCCCCGCCGACGTTCCGCCGGCGGACGGGCAGCGCATGCTCGACGCCTGCTTCCTCGGCCCCTACGCCGAGAACGACACGCTGCTGGAGCGGCTGGTGGTGGAGTTCCTGCGCGACCACGTGCACTGGCGGCGCAACTTCCATCCCGAGGATCCGCCGGCAATCCCCACCCGCGCCGCGCAGCATCCGGACTACCAGGCCTTCGAGGCCAGGACGCGGCGCGAGCTGCACCAGCTCTCGGCCGCGCTCAAGCGTTCGGTGCCCTTCCACAGCCCGCGCTACATCGGCCACATGGTGTCGGACCTGCTGCTGCCGGGGCTGGCGGCGCAGATCCTGACCCTGCCCTACAACCCCAACAACGTCAGCGGCGACGCTGCGCCGGTGACCCTGCAGCTGGAAATGCAGGTCGGCCTGCAGCTGGCGCGCATGCTCGGCTGGCCGGACGATCCGGCGCGGCCGGACTGCGCGTTCGGGCACCTGACCTCCGGCGGCACCCTGGCCAACTACCAGTCGCTGCGGCTGGCGCTGGCGCTGAAGGCGTTCCCGGTGGCGTTGCGCGCGGCCGCCGTGCCGGACATGGCGCTGCCGGAGGACGACTGGCAGGCGTTCAACCTTTCACCCGAAGCCGGCATCGCGCTGTTCTCGCAGTGGCGGCAGTGGCTGGCCACGCAGCCCGCCGCCGATCGCGCGCGCTGGAGCGGGCGGGTGCAGGCGCAGCGCGTCGAACAACTGGGGCTGGCGGAATTCTTCGGACGCCATCGCGACCTGCGCGTGCCGCTGGTGCTGGCGCCGATCACCGCCCACTACTCGTGGAGCAAGGGCCTGAAGATGCTGGGCCTGGGACGCGACCAGCTGCGCCTGCTGCCCACGCGCGGCATGCGCCTGGATGCCGATGCCCTGGAGGAGACGCTCCAGCAGTGCGCGCGCGACCACCAGCCGGTGCTGATGGCCGTCGCCGTGCTGGGCACCACCGAATACGGCACGATCGATCCGGTCGACGCCGTGGTGGCCGCACGCCAGCGCGCGCAGGCGCGCGGCCTGGGCTTCAGCGTGCACGTGGACGCCGCCTGGGGCGGTTACCTGACCACCCTGTTCCGCAATGCCGATGGCAGCCTGCGCCCGCTGCACGAGGTGCGGCAGGGTTTCGACGAATTCCCGCAGCCGGCGGTGCACGCCGCATTCGCGGCGCTGGCCGAGGTCGATTCGGTCACCGTCGATCCGCACAAGCTCGGCTACCTGCCCTACGGCGCCGGCGCCTTCATCTGCCGCGACCAGCGCGCGATGCCGCTGCTGGCCGAGGCGGCCGACTACGTGTTCCACAGCGGTGAGGCCGACGACTACGCGACCCGCTACCGGCAGCTCGGGCAGCTCATCCCGGAAGGCTCCAAGTCCGGTGCGATGGCGGCCGCGGTGTACGTGAGCCATCGCGTGCTGCCACTCGACCACGCCAACTTCGGCCTGCTGCCGCGCCAGACCGTGCTTGCCGCGGAAGCCTTCCAGGCGCGCGCGCAGCGTTTCGCCGTGGAGATGGCAGGCACCGTGGCGGCGGTGGTGCCGTTCCCACCGGACAGCAACCTGGTCTGCCTGGCGCTCAATCCGCGCGGCAACCGCGAACTCGCCCGCGCCAACGTCCTCGTGCGCCAGCTCCACGACGAGCTGCGCTGCGATCCCGGCCAACCGTTGCAGCTCAAGCAGTTCTTCGCCTCGATCACCACGCTGCGGCGCGACGTGGTCGGCGAGCAGGACATGCAGGACATCCTCGGCGCGCTCGGGATCGATCCGGCCAGCGGCGACGAGGGCGACGACGCCGGCCGCCTGGTGATCCTGCGCCACACGCTGATGAACCCCTATCTGATCGACCGCGAGAACGGCATCAGCTACATCGACCGCTACTTCGAACACCTGCAGGCGCGGCTGCGGGCGCTGCTGCCGGCGTCGTAGCGGATGCCTTGCACCACGATGCCGAGGCGGTGCGCCGCCGCGACCAGGCGCGGGCACCAGCGCCGCCGCGCACCGCGGGCGCCTGCCTGCCGAACGGGGAGACCGACATGTCCAGGAAGGCCAAGCCACCGCTGGTGTATTCGTGCTCGGGTTGCTCCAGCGCCGCGCAGATGGCCAACCAGCTGGCGCTGTGGCTCGACCGCGAGGGCGCGGCCGAGATGTCGTGCATCGCCGGCGTCGGCGGCGGCGTCACCGGCCTGGTGCGCACCGCGCAGGCGGGCCGGCCTATCCTGGCGCTGGACGGCTGCGTGCTGCACTGCGTGAGCGCCTGCCTGGCGCAGGCCGGCGTACAGGCCGACGCGCACCTGACGCTGTCGGACTATGGCGTGGCCAAGCGCAGGCATGCGGATTTCGACCAGGCGCAGGCGCGCGCGGTGTTCGAGGCCGAGGTGCTGCCCGCCGCGCGCGCGCTGCGTCCCGGCGCTGGCGACGACACTCCTCCGGCACCGGCAGGCGCTTGACCTGGATCAGCGCGGGACGGCTGGCGGCACCGATAGCCTGCGCGACTGCGAACCCGCTTCCGGCAAAGAGCGCCCCCACCCCAACCCTCCCCCGCGATGCGGGGGAGGGAGCAAGGCGGGCCGCTTCTGCCGCGGACAGGGGCGCAGCACCGCTTGGGCCCCTTCCCCCGCAAGCGGGGGAAGGCTGGGATGGGGGTGCGTGACGCGCGAAGCCGGCACCCTTCCGGCGAGAGTGCCCCCGCCCTGTCCCGCGGGCGGGGGAGGGAGCAGGACGCGGCAAGAGCGACATCCAAATCGATCACCCGGGGTCCCATGCACCAGCCATCGCCTGCCTCGCCACTGCCGATCAACCCGCCCCTGGCGTCGCTGCTGCTGGCCTGCGCGCGCCACGGCATCGACCGGGTCGATGACGGCATGCTCGGGTTGCTGGCGCTGCGCCGGCTGATGTCGGCGGCGGCCGGACGACAGAAGCGTGCGCTTGGACGTCCGCTGCGCGACGAAGCGCGCGAGTCGCAGGTGCGCCTGCGCGCGCGCAGGCTCGCGCGGCGCCTGCACGTGTCGGCCGGGACCGCCGACGGCCTGGCCTCCTTCCTGTTCACCGATGCCCTGCACCAGCAGGGCGTCCACGCCACCCGCGCGGCGGCGTGCCGTGCCATCCCCACTGCCACAAGCGACCCCACCATGACCCGATCCCACGCCCTGCTGCGCCTGATCCCGCCACCCACCCGCTGGCGTCCGCTGCTGCGACTCGCGCCTGCGCCGCTGCGCGACCGGATTGTGGCCCGCGCCCTGTCGCAGGCGCTGGCACCGGAACACATCGGCAGCGCGCTGGACGAACTCGCCGGCCGCCGCCTGGGCATCGAGGTGGTGGACCTGGGGCAGCGCTGCGTCCTGGAGTGGCGTGACGGGCGCCTGCATGCGGTGGACGCACCGGCCGAAGCCACCGTGCGCGGCAGCGCGACCGACCTGCTGCTGCTGGCGGCGCGCCTGGAGGACGCCGACACGCTGTTCTTCCAGCGCAGGCTGGTGCTCACCGGCGACACCGAACTCGGCCTGACCGTGCGCAACCTGCTCGACCGCATGCCCTGGGAAGCGGTGCCGCTGGCGCTGCGCATCGTCCTGCATCGCGGCGCCCGCTTCGCCCGTGCCGCACGGCAGGCCCGCAATGGCTGACACCGCACCGCGCTGGCGCCCGGAACTGGAATCGGCGTACGCCGAACTCGGCGCGCGCCTGGAGCCGCTGCTGCCCTGCCTGGAATGGCCGCTGCACCTGCCGTGGATCGACGCGATCAACACCCTCAAGCGCGAGCGTGGCGCGGTGATCATGGCGCACAGCTACCAGTCGCCGGAAATCTTCCACGGCGTGGCCGACGTGACCGGCGATTCGCTGGCCCTGGCCCAGGCCGCGGCCGACTGCGAGGCGCAGCTGATCGTGCTGGCCGGCGTGCACTTCATGGCCGAGAGCGCGAAGATCCTGGCGCCGGACAAGACCGTGCTGATCCCCGATCCCGAAGCCGGTTGCTCGCTCGCCGCCTCGATCACCGCCGCCGACGTGCGCGAGCTGCGCCACCGCCACCCCGACACGCCGGTGGTGAGTTACGTCAACACCAGCGCTGCGGTGAAGGCCGAATCGGACGCCTGCTGCACCTCGGCCAATGCCGCGCAGGTGGTCGAGGCGATGGCCGCGCAGTTCGGCGCCGACAGGGTGATCTTCCTGCCCGATGCCTTCCTCGGCCGCCACGTGGCCCTGCAGACCGGCATCGAACTGGTGCTGTGGGACGGTCGCTGCGAGGTCCACGAGCAGTTCACCGCGCAGCAGGCGCGGCACGCGCGCGAGCGCTTCGATGCGCGCCTGGTCGCGCACCCCGAATGTCCGCCGGAGGTGCAGGACGAGGCCGACTTCGTCGGCTCGACCACGGCGATGGGCGCGTGGCTGGAGCGTGAGCGGCCTGCGCGCGTGGCGCTGATCACCGAATGCTCGATGGCCGACAACCTGCGCGCGCGTTTCCCGCAGATCGAGTTCATCAAGCCCTGCAACCTGTGCCCGCACATGAAGCGGATCACCCTGCCCGGCATCCACGCCTGCCTGCGCGATCTCAGGCACGAGGTGCAGGTGCCGGCGGACATCGCAGCGCGTGCCCGCACCGCGCTGGAGCGGATGCTGGCGGTGGGCCGGCGCGACCGGGTGTGAGCGCCGGGGCCTGCGCGCCGCTGGTGGTGGTCGGCGCCGGCGTCGCCGGGCTGTCGGTCGCCCTGGCCGCCGCACCACGGCCAGTGCTGGTGCTCGCGCGCGGACGCGAGGGTGCGGGCAGCGCGAGCGCCCTGGCCCAGGGCGGGATCGCAGCGGCGATCGGCCCCGGCGATTCGCCGGCCGCGCATGTCCGCGACACCCTGGTGGCCGGCGCCGCGCACAACGATGCCGCCACGGTGCGCTACCTGGCACGGCAGGCACCGGCGGCGATCGCCTGGCTGCAGTCGCTGGGCCTGGTCTTCGACCACGACGACGGCCGCCTGCGCCTGGGCCGCGAGGGTGGCCACCACGCCGACCGCATCGTGCACGCCGGCGGTGATGCCAGCGGCGCGGCGCTGCTGCGCACCCTGCTGCGGGCGACGCGCACGGCCGCGCACGTCGAACTGCGCGAAGGCCAGCACGCGGAGGCGCTGTTGCTGCGCGGCGGCGCCGTCGCCGGCCTGCGGGTGCGCGACGCGCGGGGCACGATCGCGCCGCTCGAAGCCAGCGGCGTGGTGCTGGCCACCGGCGGGCTGGGCGCGTTGTTTGCCGCCAGCACCAATCCGGCCGGCGCCGACGGCAATGGCCTGGCGCTGGGCCTGGCGGCCGGTGCCGCCGGGCGCGACCTGGAGTTCGTGCAGTTCCATCCCACCGCGCTGGCCGTGCCCGGTGCCCGCCGCGACGGCCAGCCGCTGCCGCTGGTCACCGAAGCCCTGCGCGGCGCCGGCGCGCGCCTGTGCAACGGCCGCGGCGAGGCGCTCATGGCCGGCCTGCATCCGTTGGCCGACCTTGCCCCGCGCGATCTGGTCGCGCGTCGCGTCTGCCGCGAGCTGCAGCGCCACGGCGGCGCGTGGCTCGACGCCACCGCCCTCGGCGACGCCTGGCCGGCGCGCTTTCCCACCGTGTACGCGGCCTGCCGCACGCACGGCATCGACCCGACCCGGCAGCCGATCCCGATCACGCCCGCCGCGCACTTCCACATGGGCGGCCTGGCCACCGACCGCGATGGCCGCACCACGGTGCCTGGCCTGTACGCGGTCGGCGAGGTCGCCTGCAACCGGGTGCACGGGGCCAACCGGCTGGCCAGCAACTCATTGCTCGAAGGCCTGGTCTTCGGCCGCCGGCTGGGCCGGCTGCTGGGCGCGGAAGACACCTGGCCGGCGATGGAGCGCAGCGGCGCGTTCGCCTGGGCCAGCGCCGGCCCGGCGGCGGACGCCGACGCACTCGCGCGCCTGCGCAGCCTGCTGTGGAGCGCCTGCGGGCCGGTCCGCGACGGCATCGGCCTGACCGTGGCCGCGCACCTGCTGCACGCCGATGCGGCCGATTACGGCTGGCAGGGCGGGCTGGCGCTGCGGCTGCTGGACGCGGCGCTGCACCGCAGCGGCAGCCTCGGTGCGCATAGCCGCAGTGACGCCCCTGCCTGTTGATCCGGCCACACGATGTTTGAACTTGCCATCCCGAACCGCAGGTGAGGGATCCCGATCGCCGACACGGGCCTGACAGAACGAGATTCCTCACCCGCTGCGCGGGTTCGGAATGACACGAGTCAAAACTTCGGCTGGCCGGGTCAATAGGCCCGCGTCGATGCGCGCCCGCGGCGTGGCTCAGGCCTGCGCCAGCGTCGCCTTGCCCGGCCGTCCGTCCCAGTAGCCGTTGTGCGCGCCCAGCGGCGCCGGCGGCTGCGGCGCGGCCAGGCCCTGGCGGAAATGGGCCAGCACCTCGTCGGTGCCGTGGGCCTGCGGCGAGATGCGCAGGACGCCCACGCCGCAGGCGATCAGCGCGTCGCGCTGGGGCAGCAGGTCCATCACCTCGGTGCCCTGGATCTGGATGCCGTTGATGGTCAGGAACGGCTCGCCCTCGCGGGTGGCCAGCGGCAGGCCGTCGGGATGCTCGATGCAGCGGAAGCCGCACTGGTCCTTGGGCACGTCCAGCGCGCGCGCGGTGAAGCAGCGCGCCGAATAGGCCAGCGGCAGGCGGCCCCAGGCCAGCATCTCGACCTCGGGCATCGTGCCGCCCTCGACCTCCAGCGCCTCGCGCAGCTCCTGCAGCAGGGTGCGACCCTGCTCGACGCCGGGCACCCAGCGCCACAGCCCGTCCGCCATCAGCATCGCCAGGGCGCGATGGTTGTACACATTGAGGGTCGGTCCGCCGACGAAGGGCAGCCCCTGCTCGCGGCACACCTGTACCGCGGACAGGTCGTTGGCCTCGATCCGGAACGTGCCGTTGCCGACCTGGCGGCGCAGCGCGCCCAGCTCCGATTCGGCCTCGATCAGCGCCAGCGTCGAGAGCACCACTTCCTTGCCTGCGGCGGCGAGCTCGTGCGCGATCGCCAGCCAGTCCTGCAGGCGCAGCTCGCGGCGCTTGCTGCAGATCGTTTCCCCCAGATAGACGATGTCCACCGGCCAGCCGGCGACGTCGCGATAGAACGCGAGCGTGCGCTCGCGCGGCCAGAAGTACTGCGGCGGCCCCAGGCTCAGCTTCATCGGTGCCTCCTCAATGCCAGGCGCGGTGGTAGGGGCCCAGCGTGGTCTGCTGGCCCTCGGCGTGTGCGGCCAGCGCCTGCTGCCAGGCAGCCTCGGTGGTCCAGCGCTGCGGATCGGCGCGGTAGCGGTCGATCGCCTGGCGCCAGGTGGAGGTCACCGCGCGCACGTAGGCCACGCCGCGCTGGCGGCCCTCGATCTTCAGCGCCACCACCCCGGCCTCGGCCAGCCTCGGCAGCAGCTCCAGGGTGTTGAGGCTGGTCGGTTCCTCGAGCGCGTGGAACACCTCGCCGCCCACGGCGTAGCGGCCCTTGCACACCGTGGGATAGCCGGCCGGCTCGGCTTCGCCGAAGCGGTCGATTAGCATGCCGTTCAAGCGCACGCTGCGGCTGTTGTCCGGATGCTCGTCCCAGCGCACGAAGCTGGCCGGCGAACACACGCCGTGGCGGTTGGGCGAGACGCCGGTGACGTAGCTCGACAGCTGGCAGCGGCCCTCGACCATGATGCACAGGCTGCCGAAGGCGAACACCTCCAGCGGCACCGGCGAAGCCGCGCACAGGCGCTCCACCTGCTGCAGCGCCAGCACACGCGGCAGCACCGCGCGGGCGATGCCGAAGCGCTCGTACGCGTACTTCAGCGCCGGCGCGGTGGTGGCCGAACCCTGCACCGACAGGTGCCGGGCCAGCACCGGATGCGTGCGGCAGGCGTAGTCGAGTACCGCCATCTCCGCGGCGATGATCGCGTCCACGCCCAGCTCGGCGGCATGGTCGACCGCGGCCTGCCAGTACGGCAGGCGCACGCTGTCGGGATAGGTGTTGAGCGCCAGGTACACCTTGCGGCCGCGCGCATGCGCGTAGGCGATGCCGCGCCGCAGTTCCTGCTCGTCGAAGTTCAGGCCGGGGAACGCGCGCGCGTTGGTCTGGTCGCGGAAGCCCGCGTAGACCGCATCGGCGCCCGCGTCGATCGCGGCCTGCAGTGCAGGCAGGTTGCCCGCGGGACATACCAGTTGCATCAGTGACTCCCTGTGTTGATTGCGGCAGGCAGCGGCCCCGTGGCGGGTTCCGCGACGCGTCCGGTGGCGCCCAGCTGCGACCACAGCGCATCGACGCGCCGCTCCACCTCTGCATCCAGCTGGATCGGACGGCCCCATTCGCGGTCCGATTCGCCCGGCCACTTGCGGGTGGCATCGAGCCCGAGCTTGGAGCCCAGGCCGGCGACGGGCGAGGCGAAGTCGAGATAATCGATCGGCGTGTTCTCGACCAGCAGCATGTCGCGCGCCGGGTCCACGCGCGTGGACAGCGCCCACAGCACCTGCCCCCAGTCGCGCACGTCGATGTCCTCGTCGGTGACGATCACGAACTTGGTGTAGGTGAACTGGCGCAGGTACGACCAGACCGCCATCATCACGCGCCGCGCATGGCCGGCGTACTGCTTGCGGATCGACACCACCGCGATGCGGTACGAGCAGGCTTCCGGCGGCAGGTGGAAGTCGATGATCTCCGGAAACACCCGCTGCAGGATCGGCACGAACACGTCGTTGAGCGCCATCGACAGCACCGACGGTTCGTCGAACGGCGCGCGCCCCATGTAGCTGCCGTGGTAGATCGCGTCGTGGCGCATGCGCATGCGTTCGACCGTCAGCACCGGGAACGTGCCCTGCGCGTTGTAGTAGCCGGTGTGGTCGCCGAACGGCCCCTCCAGCGCGGTGTCACCGGGATGGATGAAGCCCTCGAGCAGGATCTCGGCACCGGCCGGTGCATCCAGCCCGGTGGCCGCGCTGTGCCAGACGCGGGTGCGTTCACCGCGCAGCAGTCCGGCGAACTCGTATTCGGACATGGTGTCCGGGATCGGCGCGACCGCCGCAAGCATCGTGGCCGGATCGGCGCCGATCGCCACCAGCACCGGGAACGGGCGGCCGGGATGCTGCTGGCACCAGGCTGCGTAATCGAGTGCGCCGCCGCGGTGCGGTAGCCAGCGCATGATCAGGCGATTGCGTCCGATCGGTTGCTGGCGGTAGATCGCCACGTTCTGGCGCCGCCGCTGCGGTCCGCGGGTGACGACCAGGCCGAAGGTGAGCAGGCGGTCGACGTCGCCCGGCCAGCAGTGCTGGATCGGCAGGCGCGACAGGTCGATCTCGTCGCGCTCGAACACCTGCTCGCAGAACGCGGCCTCGTGCACGCGCCGGGGCGCCGCATGCGCCAGCTGCGCCAGCCCCGGCCACGCGGCCAGCGCCTCGCGCATCGAGCCCGGCCAGTCAGGTTCCTTCAGCCGTGCCAGCAGTTGGCCCAGCTCGCGCAATGACGACAGCGGCCGGTCGCCCAGCGCCAGCTCGATGCGGCGCCGATGGCCGAACAGGTTGCCGAGCAGCGCGTGACTCGAGCCGGTGGGCTGGCGCATCAGCAGCGCCGGACCCTGTTCGCGCTGCGCACGCAGGCACAGGGCCGTGCTTTCGAGCACCGGGTCGACCGGCGCATCGATCTGCAGCAGGTCGCCGCGCGCGGACAGGCGATCGAGAAAACCGCGCAGGTCGTGGAAGCTCATGCCCCGCCGTCGCCACCGGACGCGCGCACGGCGCGGACAGGCGCCGCCGCATCCGGCACGTTCCAGTCAAGGATGCCGCGCGCCGCGCCCATCCCGACGCAAGGCACGCCCGGCTTGTTCCGCTTCATTCCCCAGTCGCCCCGCGTTCTGCAGCGCGGGATGATGCAGGCCGCCGACGGCGCGCTGTCTGACCTGGATCAAGTGCGGCCGCGATCGTACTGCAGCCGGGTCATCGCCGATGTGCCAGGCGCCGGGAACCCGCGCGGCGCAGTCGTCCGCGCGCCTGCCCTGTCCGCCGCATCCGCAGCGGCGAAGACCGGCTACCAGAACAGTGCGTACAGCGCGACCAGGATCGCCACCACGGCGAGTGCGCCGACATTGAACGCGCCGCTGGTGCGGTAGTCCACGTCGCGCGTCTGGATGATGTCCTTCTCCGGCGAATGCCGGGTGAGCAGCGACACCACCACCGCCAGCGCCAGCGCCAGCAGGAACACCAGGCCGACGCGGTCGATGAACGGCAGCGACGGCCACGCCAGCTTGAGCACCACCGACAGCGCAAACGAGCCGATCGCGGCAGCCAGCGCGCCGGCCTCGTTGGCGCGCTTCCAGAACAGGCCGAGCACGAAGATCACCACGATGCCCGGGGTGAAGAAGCCCGTGTATTCCTGGATGTACTGGAAGGCCTGGTCGAAGCTGCCCAGCAGCGGCTTGGCGGTGAGGATGCCGAGCAGCACCGCCACCGCGGCGGCGATGCGGCCCACGCGCACCAGCCGCTGCTGGTCGGCCTGGGGCGCGCGCTTGGCGTAGAAATCCAGGGTGAAGATCGTCGCCACCGAATTGATCTTCGAGGCCAGCGAGGCGACGATCGCCGCCACCAGCGCAGCGAACACCAGGCCGAGGATGCCGGTCGGCAACAGCCGCATCATCGTCGGGTAAGCCTCGTCGGGGCGCGAGATATCCGACGCCAGCGTGACCGCGGCGATACCCGGCAGCACCACGATCACCGGCATCAGCAGCTTGAGGAAGGCGGCGAACAGCACGCCCTTCTGCGCCTCATGGATGTCCTTGGCGGCAAGTGCGCGCTGGATGATGTACTGGTTGAAGCCCCAGTAGCTGATGTTCATGATCCACATGCCGCCGATCAGCACGCTGATGCCGGGCAGGTCCTTGTAGAACGGGTTGTCCTTGTCGAGGATCATCTCGAAGTGGCCGGGATGTTCGGCCCAGAGGCGGTTGAAGCCGGCCACGATGCCGTTGCCTTCGCCCAGCTGGTCCAGCGTGAGCCCGGCCACCAGCAGGCCGCCCAGCACCAGCAGGGTGACCTGCACGATGTCGGTCAGAGCGACGGCCTTGAGCCCGCCGTAGAGCTGGTAGGCCAGCGCGAACACACCGATCAGCACCACCGCCAGCATCTGGTCCATGCCGGTGACCTGGCTGACCGCGATCGCGCCCAGCCACAGGATCGAGGTGATGTTGACGAACACGTACAGGCCCAGCCAGAACACCGCCATCACCGTGCGGATGCGGGTGCCGTAACGCTGCTCGAGGAACTGCGGCATGGTGTAGATGCCGTTGCGCAGGAACACCGGCAGGAACCACTTGCCGACGATCAGCAGCGTCGCCGCCGCCATCCACTCGTACGACGCGATGGCCAGGCCGATCGCGTAGCCCGAGCCGGACATGCCGATGATCTGCTCGGCCGAGATGTTGGCCGCGATCAGCGAGGCGCCAATCGCCCACCAGGGCAGCGACTTGCTGGCGAGGAAGTAGTCCTGTGCGTTCTTGCTGTGCCCCGCCTTTTCGCGTGACACCCACTGCGCCAGCACGAACACGCCGGCCAGGTAGGCCAGCACGATGCCGATATCGAGGCTCGACAACTGCATTGCACGCTCCAGGTGTGGCAGCGACACCAGGTGTCGGGCCACGTCGTCATCGTCAGCGACGCATCACTCCCGCGAGCGCGGGAATCACGTACTTGCTTCTGCCATCGAAAGCCGGTCGCCGCCTGCCGTGGCGGCGACCGGATGCAGGCTCAGCCTTCCATCTGCTCCAGCTCGCGACCCTTGGTCTCGTACACGAACTTGAACACGAAGAACACCGACAGCACCGCCATCACCGTGTAGATGCCGTAGGCCGCGGCCAGGCCAATGCCGGCCAGCATCATCGGGAAGGTCCAGGTGATCAGGAAGTTCGCGGTCCACTGCGCCAGACCCGCCACCGCCAGGCCCGAGCCGCGGATCTGGTTCGGGAACATCTCGCCCAGCATCACCCACATCACCGGGCCCCAGGACATGTTGAAGAACACCACGTAGGCATTGGCCGCGATCAGCGCCAGCAGGCCCATCGAATCGGTGAGCTGCAGCTTGCCCGCCGCATCAACCCCGCCTGTGGCGAAGGCGAAGGTCACCAGGCCCAGGGTGATGGCCATGCCGACCGAGCCGATCCACAGCAGCGGCTTGCGGCCCACCTTGTCGATCAGCAGCACGGTCACGATGCAGGCACCGATGCTGAGCGCGCCCGACAGCACGTTGATCAGCAGCGCGTCGCTTTCGGAGAAGCCCACCGCCTGCCACAGCACCGCGCCGTAGTAGAACACCACGTTGATGCCGACCAGTTGCTGGAACGTCGCCAGGCCCACGCCGATCCAGACGATCGGCCGGATCTTGCCCGTCGTCTTGCTGATCAGGTCCGACAGCCGCGGGCGATGGTGATCGGTGGCCAGCGAGCCTTCGATCTCACCCAGCTTGCGCTCGCCCTGGACCGCGCCGTAGAGCCGCGCCAGCACCTTGCTCGCGCGCTCGCGCAGGCCGCGTGCGACCAGGTAGCGCGGGCTTTCCGGGATGAAGAACAGCATGAACAGGAACAGGAACGCCGGCAACAGCTCGGCCCAGAACATCCAGCGCCAGGCCTCGTAGCCTAGCCACAGTTCGGCCATCGACGAGGTCGCCATGCGCGCGAGCAGGTAGTTGCTGAGGAACGAGGCGAACAGGCCGGAAATGATCGCGATCTGCTGCACCGTCGCCAACCGCCCGCGGTAGCGTGCCGGCGCGACTTCGGCGATGTAGGCCGGCGACATGACGCTGGCCGCGCCGACCGCGAAACCGCCGATCACGCGGTAGACCACGAACTCCGCCGAGGAGGTGGCGATGCCCGAGCCCCAGGCCGAGACGATGAAGAACACCGCCGACCACAGCAGCATCGTGCGCCGGCCGTAGCGGTCGGCCAGTGTGCCGGCGAACCAGGCGCCGATCGCGCAGCCCAGCAGCATCGAGGCCACGTTGAAACCGGTCACCGCAGCGTCGGAATTGAAGGCGACGGTGATGCCGTCGACCGTGCCGTTGATCACGCCACTGTCGTAGCCGAACAGGAAGCCGCCGATGGTGGCGACCAGACTGATCAGGATGATGAAACGGGTGTTCTCACCTGATGCGTTGGGACTGCTCATGTACTCCCTCCCCGGGATATGCACTGTTTCTTTGCCTGACTACTGCCGGCTTGTGTCCACCGGCATTCCCGCGAAGACGGGCACGCCACAACGACCGATGCCCCGTCATCCATGTCTTCCACCCGACCTCACGGAAGACATCCGATGTCCGCTTGCGCGACGACACGGCAGCGCTGGATGACTGCGCTGTCATCCAGCGCGCTAGGGTAGCCCGAGACACCGTCCGGAGGGTTCCTGCACTGCAGCATTCGTGCGCAATCCGTTGCCGGAGAAACCGACTGCGGCGACGCGTCAACCCGCTCACGCACGCACCAGCCCGCCGCGACCTGGCCGCAATAGCGCCGACTCGCCTGCGGCAAGCGTCAGCGTCAGTTCGCGGCCGCGATAGTCCACCCGGTAGTCGCCGCCGCGGTCGCTGTGCAGGGTGGCGCTGTGCAGCGCGCCGTCACGCCAGGCCAGGTCCAGGCGCGCGGCATTGCGCACGCGCAGCCCGCGCAGTTCGCCCGTTGCCCAATCCGGCGGCAGCGCGGGCAGCAGGAACACCGTCCCACCCCAGCTCTGCACCAGCATCTCGGTGATGCCGGCAGTGCCGCCGAAGTTGCCGTCGATCTGGAACGGCGGATGCGCGTCGAACAGGTTGGGATAGGTGCGCGACGGACTCAGCAGCATGCGCAGGATCTTCATCGCGCGTGCGCCATCGCGCAGCCGCGCCCAGAGGTTGAGCCGCCAGCCGATGCCCCAGCCCGTGGCCTCATCGCCGCGGATCTCGAGCGAACGGCGCGCGGCGGCCGCGAGCTGCGGCGTATCGCGCGGATTGACCTGGCTGGAGGGATGCAGCGCGTACAGGTGCGAGACGTGGCGGTGGTCGATCTCGGGCGCGTCCATGTCCCAGTCCTGCTGCCATTCCTGCAGCTGCCCCGCCTTGCCGATGCGATGCGGCGGCAGACGGTCGCGCAGCCCGGCCAGCTGCGCCGCGAAATCCGCGTCCGCGTCGAGCAGTTGCGCCGCCTCGATGCACTGGCCGAACAGGTCGCGCAGGATCTGCGCGTCCATCGACGGGCCGGCGCAGAGCGCGGCACCGTGCGGATGCACGTTTTCCGGCGAAATCGAGGGGGCGGTGACCATCGCGCCGGTGTTTGGATCCTCGACCAGGGTGGCGGCGAAGAACTCGGCCGCGCCCTTGAACAACGGATACACGCGGCGCAGGTAGGCGAGGTCACGGCCGTAATCCCAGCGGCCCCACAGCTGCTGCAGCAGCCAGGCGCCACCCAGCGGCCACAGGCCCCACTGCGCGCCGTCGATCGGTGCGGTGGCGCGCCACAGGTCGGTGTTGTGGTGGGCGACCCAGCCCGGCGCGTCGTACATCGCGCGCGCGGTGCGGGCGCCGGATTCGGCCAGCTCGAAGACCATGCGCTCCAGCGGTTCGACGCACTCGGCCAGCGCGTTGGCCTCGCTGGGCCAGTAGTTCATCTGGGTGTTGATGTTGATCGTGTATTTGCTTTCCCACGGCGGCTGCATCAGGTCGTTCCAGATGCCCTGCAGGTTGGCCGGCTGCGATCCCGCGCGCGAGCTGGCGATCAGCAGGTAGCGGCCGAACTGGTGGTAGAGCGCGGCCAGCTGCGGGTCGTGCCCGTCTGCGAAACGGGCGACACGCTCGTCGGTGGGCAGCGCGGAAACGTCGGCCGGCGTGCGGCCCAGGTCGATCGACACGCGCCGGAACAATATGCGGTGCGCAGCGACATGGTCATCGAGCAGCGCCTGCCAGCTGCGCGCGGCCGCGCGCGCGAGCTGGTCGCGGGTGATCGCGTCCGGATCGCCGGATACGTCGTCGTGGCGCCGGAAGCTGGTGGCCGCCGTGAGCAGCAGCAGGACCTCGTCGGCATCGCGCACCTCGATGCGATCGCCCTGTCGCCGCAAGGTGCCGCCCAGCGGCAACACGCGCAGGCGCGCGGCGAAGCGCAGGCGGCCTTCGACGCCGAACGCGGCTTCGTTGCGGCCGCGCATGAGCAGGCTGGCGTCGCCATCGGATTCAACCTGCGCCGACGGCTGGTCGCTCGCCAGCCCGATGCGCAACGAAAGGCGCCCGGGCTTGTCGCCCGACAGGCGCACCGCCACGCACTGGTCCACCGGCGAGACCAGCACTTCGCGACGATGCTGCAGGCCGCGCGCCTCGAAGGTCGAGCTTGCCAGCGCGGTATCGAGGTCGAGTTCGCGGCGATAGCCGTTGGTCTCGGAGATCTCGAAGAAATCGAGCACCAGGTCGCCCAGCGGCTGGTAGGGCATCTGCTTGATGGGCTGCCCCATCATCTTCGCGTTGGCCAGCGCCTCGGCCTCGGCGTAGCGACCGGCGAACAGCAGCCGCCGCACCTCCGGCAGCGCGGCCAGCGCGCCCGGCGGCGTCGGATCGTAGGGCCCGCCGGCGTAGAGCGTGTCCTCGTTGAGCTGGATGCGCTCGTGCTTGCCGCCGCCCCAGACCATGGCGCCGAGCCGTCCATTGCCCAGCGGCATGGCCTCGACCCATTGCGTGGCCGGACGCGGATACCACAGGCGCAGCGCGTCCCGGGCCTCGCCCGCAGGGCCGGTCGCGGACGACGCGGCCCCGCCGACGGTCGACGCGGCCGCACGCGTGCCGGCATTGGCGCCAGCAGGCGCAGCCTGCGCCAGGCCGACAGCGCCTGCACCGCCTGCCACCGCGGCGAGCGCGGCGACCTTCAGCGCCTCCCGGCGACGTGGATCGAAGCTCATGCGCGTGCGCCGCGATCCGTCATTTCGCCGGACGCCCGACCACCTGCGCCGCGCCGTCGTAGCGCACGGTCACGTCGGCGGCAGGCTCCAGCGCGCCGTTGTCGCCGCGCGGACCGTCGACGAAGCGCACGCGGACCTCGCGCGTGACCTGCATGCCGGGATACTCGCCCTCGCGCGCGCCGATCGACAGCTCGCCCTTCTTCTCGTCCCACGCCAGCGGAATGCGCGCCGACTCGCCGCGCTCGTAGCCATAGCTGCGGCCGTTGTCCTCGTACAGCGAGAAGCTGCCGTCGGCGCCGGTGTAGACCTCGATCGTCAGCGGCGCATCGGGCTTTTCGTCGACGTACTGCTGCACCACCGTGCGCGGCACGATCGACCCGGCGCGCACGAACAGCGGCATGCGCTGCAGTGGCGCGTCGGCGGTGATCGTCTGCCCGCCATCGAAGCGCTTGCCGGTCTCGAAGTCGATCCACTGCGTACCCGCCGGCAGGTAGACCTCGCGGCTGGTGGCCTTGAACTCCGTCACCGGCGCGACCAGGAAGGCCGGTCCGAACAGGTACTGGTCGGCGATGTCGCGCGCTTTCGCATCGCCCGGGAAGTCCATCGCCAGCCCGCGCAGGATGCTGCCGTCCTGGTGCCAGGTGTCGCCGGCGAGCGTGTAGATGTAGGGCAGCAGGGTGTAGCGCAGCTTGAGGTAGTGCACGAAGCTGTCGTAATGCGGCGTGCCCTCGGGCGCGATCTCCCAGATCTCGCGGTAGGGGAACTGGCCGTGCACGCGGAAGATCGGCACGAATGCCCCATGCTGGAACCAGCGCAGGCTCAGCTCGCGCCATTCGGGCAGGTGCGCCGGGTCCTTCTGCTCGTAGCGCCGCTCGGGCGAGAAGCCGCCGATGTCGAAGCTGACGTTTGGCGCGCCCGCCATCGAGGCGTTGACCAGGCCCGAGATCTGCTCGCGATAATCCTCCCAGCGCGGCACGATGTCGCCGCTCCAGAACGCCGCGCCGGCGCGCTGCTGACCCGCGAAGAACGCGCGCGACAGGATGAACACGCGCTTGTCCGGCTCGACCTCGCGCGATCCGCGATACACGCCTTCCGAATGCGGCAGCGGGTAGGCGTTGAAGTACTCGGTCGACGAACCCAGTGCGTTCGGCATCGTGCGCGCCTTGCGCTCGCCGGTGTCGATGTTGCTGTGCAGGTCCGGCTCGGACGCATCCAGCCACCAGGCGTCGAAGCCCTTGCTGTTGAGCTTGGTGTTGACCTGGCGCCAGAAGATGTCCTGCGCCTCACGCGTGAACGGATCGTAGAACGAGTTGAGGTAGCCCTTGCCGATCCAGTCCAGCTCGCCGACCTCGACATTGCGCTTGTACATGTAGCCGGCCGCGTCGAGCTCCTTGTAGTGCTCGGTGGTCGGATAGAACTTCGGCCACACCGAGATCATCACCTGCGCGTTCTGCGCGTGCACGTGATCGACCATGCCGTCCGGGTCCGGGAAGTTCTTCGGATCGAAATCGTGCGAACCCCATGCGTTCTCGGGCCAGTACGACCAGTCGAGCACGATCGCGTCGATCGGCAGCTTGCGGCGGCGGTACTCGTCCAGCGCGTCGGTGAGCTCGGCTTGCGTCTTGTAGCGTTCGCGACTCTGCCAGAAGCCGTACGACCACTTCGGCAGCAGCACCGCCTTGCCGGTGAGTTCGCGGTAGCCGGCGATCACGCCGTCGGCGTCGTCCGCGGCGACCACGTAGTAGTCGATCACCTGCGCGGCCTCGGACCAGATTGACAGGTCCTGCGCCTCCGCCGCCGGCAGCGGGTCGCGCCCCTGCAGCGCGATGTAGGCCGGCTCGATGCGATCCCACTCGATGCGCAGGTCGTGCTTCTGGCCGGCCTTGAGGTCGAGCGCGAACTCGTGGTGCCAGGGGTTCCAGTTCTGGCGCCAGCGGTCGATCACCAGCTTGCCGTCGACGTAAAGCTTGGCGTACTCGCTGTTGTAGAGCGAGAAGCTGTGGCGGCCGTCGCTCCTGGCCTCGATCTGCCCTTCCCAGAGCACGTCGCTGCGGCCGCCCGGCGCGAGGTTCTTGCCCTCGTCGGGGAAGTCCTCCAGCCCGGAGATGAACTGATAGTCGATCTTGCCCTCGCGTCGCGTGAGCTTGACCTCGCCGTCGATCGAGTAGGTCGCGGTCAGCGCGCCCTCATTGCCGTCCTTGTCGTACAGCGTGACCGCCTCCCCGATCTGCCGCAGGCCACGCGGATCGCCATAGCGCGTGATCGAGTTGTTGTCCCAGAGGATGCCGTAGTTGCGACTGGACGAGAGGTACGGGATCGCATTGTCGATGTTGTGCTGGAACAGCTCGACGTCGCGGCCCTTGAGGTTCATCCAGCCCTGCTGGTGCAGGCCGGTGCCGTACAGACCCTCGTCGGAGTTCGACTCGAAGCGCTGGCGGATGCTGTAGTAGGGCGTGCCGTCGAACTCGGTGGCCTCGAAGCTGCGGCCGCCCGCCACTTCCGACACCAGCGGCTTGCCGGCGGCATCGAAGAAGGCCACGCGGCCGTCGGCCAACGAGACTTCGGCCGAGATGCCGGCGGCAACGACGCGCAGTTTGCCGTCCGCTTCGCTGGCTTCGAAGGTCGGCGCCGCGCCTTCGCGCTCCACGCGCATCAGGCTCCTGGAGCGCTCGAAATCGCCGTCCGGGTCGGCGGTGACGCGGATGATGCGGTCGGACACCACCTGCAGGCGCACGTCGGCGGCGCCGTCGGCGAGCGGGCGCACGACGAGGCCATCGTCGACGCGCTCCCAGCTGGTGGCGGCCTGCGCGCCGCAGCCGGCCAGGGCCATGGCCACGGGCAGGGCAAGCAGGCGCGGGAAACGGGAAAGTCGGGTCATGGCGTCAGTCCTCCTGGGGGTCGACGTCGGAAGTGGTGCGGTAGGTCGCAAGGGTCACGCGCAGCAGTTGCACTGCGTCGGAAAAGTTCAGGCCGTAGTCGGTCTGGTCGCCGTTCCAGTTGCGCTGGAACTGCCAGGCGCCATCGACGTAGCGGCCCTCCTCGACGCGGTCGTAGATCAGCGCTTCGCCCTGGGCCGAAGGATGGATGGTCACCCGTGCATGCATGCCGGTGACCAGGAACTCGTCCGGACCGAGTTCGGCGATCAGCGCGCCGCCGATCGGTTCGGGGTTACCCGGCACGTCGCCTACGAACCAGAAGTGCGGCATGCCGTAGCCGATCGTTGCGTTCCAGCGGTCGTTGAGGCGGATGGTCTGCTCCGGCACGCCGGCCTGCTCGGCGACCCCGTGCAGGCGGCCTTCGGACGATGCCTTCGCGAACTCGCGCATGCCCTGGTTGACCAGGGCGAAACCGAGCGCGAACGGCTTGATGGTGTCCGGCGTGGTGCGCTTCACGCCCAGCGGAAAGTTGCCATAGGGCGTGTAGTCCATGCCGAACGGTACCCAGCCGATTCCGTCATGGCCAAGCGCGGGGAACAGATAGCGTGCATACGCCGCGGAGTTGCCGGTCTCGGCCACGAACAGCGCGTTGTCGGGCCGCGCATAGCGCTCGAGCACGGTGGTGTAGTTGACGTACTCGGGCATGTAGATGTCGGGCGCGAGCAGGTCGATGTCCGGCGCGGCGGCCTTGTAGACGTCGAGCATGTTGTCGGTCGGACCGCCGCTGGCGTACTGGCCCGGCTGACCCGGATTGAACGGACCGCGCAGCGCGGCATTGACGTACATCGGCAGCGGGTACTCGGCCTTGCCCGCCTTCGCCACCTCGTTGATGTAGTGCGCGATATGCCAGGCATGGAAGGTTTCGTCGGCGTCGCTGCCGAACACTTCGCGCCAGGTGCCGGGGGACTTGCCAAGATGCCTGAGCAGCGCCTCGGGGACCGCGCCGTCGAACGCCTGCTGGGCCAGCGGCGAGAAGTCGCGCACGCCGCCGTAGGTGCCCGGCTCGTTCTGCGGCTGCACGAGGATCACCGTGCGCTGCGGATCGGCCTGCCTCAGGTGGCGCATCAGCGCGGCAAAAGCCTTTCGGTCGGCGTCGAGCGTCGCCTGCGCATGCGGCGAGAGCGAGTTGAGCACCACGCCATCCTCGCGCACCACGCGCGGGAAGCGCGCGTTGTCGAGCTTGACCCAGCGTGGCGCGTAGTTGGGCCCGTTGTTCTTCCAGGTCGCGAACCACAGCAGGACCAGCCGCTTGTCGTGCTCGCGCGCCTGCTGCAGCAGGTGGTCGACGAAGGAAAAGTCGAACTTCCCTTCCTCGGGTTCGACCTGCTCCCAGGCGACCGAGATCGACAGCGTGTTGGCACCGAGGTCCTCCAGCGCGGGCCACACCTGTTTGAGCGGGTCGGGATAGTTGCTGGAGTTGTGCGCCTGGCCGCCAAGGATCAGGAACGGTGCGCCGTCGACGATCAGGGCGTGCTTGCCGTCGCGGCTTTCAAAGCGCGGGATCGGGCGCTCGCCGGCCTCCAAGGCCGGATTCGGGGTCACGGTATCGGTCGCGACGGCAGCGCCCTTGTTTTCAGCAGTCGGCTGGCAGGCCGCAAGCGCAAGCAGGCTTGCCAGCCCGGTCATCCGCAACGCTTGGAGCCCTCCCCCGCGTGCGGGGGAGGGTTGGGTGGGGGCACGCTCCGACGCGACGGGCCCGCCCCCATCCCGGCCTTCCCCCGCACGCGGGGGAAGGAGCCAAACTGCCAAGCCTTGCGTCATGCGTCGCAGCGCAGTCACCATTCGTCACTCCTGAAGGGCGATGCCGGCAGCCCGCTGGCGCCGACCAGATTTGCGTCGACCGGCGCGTCCTGCCACGCATAACGCACCGCGACCGGCGCCTGCACCGCCTCGCTCCGCACCACGACGTGCTCGCCGTCAATGGTCGCGCTGGCCGGATGGAACATGCGATCCGCGCCGGCCAGCCGGAAGCCCTGCAGCACGCCACCGCCGCGCACGGTCAGCCCGCTGCGGCCAGCCTCGCCGTTGCCGTTGCCCTCGAACACCAGCGTCGCCGCGCCACCATCGAAGGTCGCACCGGTGAACACCGGCCCCGAATGCACCACCGCCTCACCGTAGGCCACATGCCGCGCCGCCAGCGCGAGCCGCTTGCCGGCGTCCTGCTTGTTCTTGGGATGGATGTCGGCGAGATCGCCGATGTCGATCGCCACCGCCTGCGCCGTTGCCGGCAGCGACAGCGTTGCGGTCTGCGATTCACGCAGCACCGCCCATGGACTCGTATCACCCTGGTCCCCGCCCGAATGCCAGCTGGCCAGCTGCACCCACAGGAACGGCAGTTCCGGGGCATTCCACTGCTTGCGCCACTGGCGGATCATCGCCGGGAACTGCACCCGGTACGCCATCGCCTGCTCGACGCTGCCGGCGTTGGACTCGCCCTGGTACCAGATCACGCCGCGTACCGGAAACGGCTGCAGCGGACGGATCATCGCGTTGTACAGCAGCGTCGGCTGCTGGTTCTTGTTGTCGTCGAGCGCAAGCGCGGTGACCTCGGCAGGGCGGAACTTCCACGTGCCTGCCAGCGCAAGACGTGCGCCGCCCTCCGGCTGCACGAACAGTTCCTGCGCCGGCCCATGGATGCCGCCACCGCCACCGTTGTCGGTGACGCGCACCGCGATCTCGTTCACGCCGGCGCGTAGCGCCGCCGCCGGTACCGCGTACACACGCGGCAGGTCGTACTGCAACTGCGTCTGCCCGACCTCGACGCCGTTGACCCATGTGGTGTCGCTGTCGTCGATGCGGCCAACGCCGATGGTCAGTCCGCGCCGCGCCTGCTCCGCATCCAGGGTGAACGTGGTGCGGTACCAGGCCACGCCATCCATGCCGTTCCAGCCGGCTGCTTCCCACAGGCCCGGCACGGCCATGTCGTCCCACCCGGAAGTATCCAGGCCCGCGGCATGCCACGCGCTGTCGTCGGCCGGCAGCTGCCACCGCGCCACCTGTGCGCGCGACTGCGCGAGCGCGCGCTCGTCTTCCTCCTTCATCCGGCGCGCCAGCTCCACCAGCCCGTCGCCGTCGATGCCCTGGGTGCCGGCATCCATCCACGCCTCGATGCTGCTGCCGCCCCAGGTGCTGTCGATGATGCCGATCGGCACGCCTTCGGACGCGCGCAGCTCGCGCGCGAAGAAGTGTGCGATCGCCGAGAAGTCGCCAGCCGCTTCAGGCGTCGATGCGATCCAGTCGCCGCCGGCCAGCTGCCACTGCGGCAGGCCCGCCCAGGACTTCGGAACCTTGAAGTGGCGGATCAGCGGATCAGTGGCGCGTGCAATCTCGGTTTCGGCATCCGCGGACTGCGAGATCGGCCACTCCATGTTCGACTGTCCCGAGGCCAGCCACACGTCGCCCACCAGTACGTCGCGCAGCTCGACCGGCGCCTTGCCATCGTCGATGCGCAGGACGAACGGCCCACCCGCCTCGCGCGCCGGAAGCTCTACGCGCCACGCGCCGTTGCCGTCGGCACTGGCGTGGACGCTGGCGCCATCGAAGGCGACTTCGACGCGCGCACCCGGCTCCGCATAACCCCAGACCGGAACCGGTTGCCCGCGCTGCAGCACCATGCCGTCGGAGAACATGCGCGGCAGTTCGACTGCCTGCACGCCGGCGGCGAGCAGTGCCAGCGCGCCCGCGCACAGCAGCCGCGGCAGGCGGTGGCAATTGCAGACCGGAGCAGACGATGTGGACGAATGATTCATTGCGGATCTCCATACCAGATGCCGCGTCCCTCGGTACCGAAGTAGACGCGGCCGTGCAGGCGGGGATCGCCCGTGACGTGACGCATGATGCCGCCAAAGCGCATGCCGTCGTGATCGATGCGACGCCAGCTGCGGCCGCCGTCGTCGGAGCGGAACAGGCCCGGCGCACCCTCGACCTGCCCGTGCACGAACAGCACCGGCGGCTCGCCCTCGCGCGCCGGCGCGCCAAGCCCGACCGAACGCGCATCGTCCACGCCCGGCAGGCGCACGAGCTTGCCCGGCGACCAGTGCAGCAGGCCGCGCCACGACGCCGCCACCCAGGCCTCGCCGCTGCGCGCCGGATGCGGTTGGATCTCGGCCCGGAACCAGTCGCCGACCTCACCCACTTTCGCCCGCACCGCCTCGAACGACACGCCCCCGTCGCCGCTGACGTATAGCGTTCCGCTGGTCGCGTCGAACCCGTAGTAGATGGCCGATTCCACGCGGTCCGCCTCCACCACCGCGCCGCGCGGCAGGCCACGCACCTTCTGCCAGCGGGCGCCGGCGTTGTCGCTCAACCAGTGATGCTCGGCGCCGCGCGGATGCCAGATCACGCGCGCGCCATCGGCCGACAGGGCAATGTGTCCCGCGCCTTCGCCCTCGGGCGGCTCGCTGGCGAACGCGGTCCAGCTGCGGCCGCCATCGCCAGACCACGCGCCACGCACCGCGCCCTCGGGCCGGTTGTGGAAGTGGCCGCTGCGCACCATGCGCTGTGGCGCCTGTCCCGCGAACGCAAGGTTCTCGGTGTTGGAGAAGCGCACCCCGGCAAAGCGCTGCTGCGACACGTCCAGATCGTCGTGCACGAAACCGTCGACATCGCCCAGCCCGCTGACCAGGTGCGCGCCCTGCGGCGGACTCGCCAGCGCCAGCGGCACCGTTTCCTCGAATCCGGCCTGCGGGAATTCCCACAGCAGCACGTCGCCGGCATCGAACGCGCGCGCGTTGCGCGAGGACCAGGCGCCGTAGCCGGTGACGAACCAGATCCGGTCCGGATCGTGCGGATCGATCTCCACGTCGGCCATCCAGTGCGGCGTCGCATCCGTTGTCCACGGCGCGCTGGCGTGATCGAAACGCGAGCGCTCGAAGGTCGCGACCCAACTGCGGCCACCGTCGGTGCTGCGGAACAGCTCGTCACGCGGCCGATAGCGGCGGAACGTCGTGGCCACGATCACGTCCGGATCGCGCGCGTCCACCGCCACCGCGCCCCAGCCGAAGCCGCTGGCCACGCCCGGCGTGCGCGGCAGCGGCGTGATGTCGGTCCAGCTGCCGTCGGCCGGATCGAAGCGATACACCGCGCCATCGGCCATGTGGTTGGGCCCGGGCTCGTCGCCATAGCTCAGCAGCCAGCGCCCGCGCGCGTCGCGCACCATGTGGCTGGGCCGCAGGCCAACGGGCTGGCCCGGCACGGCCTGCCAGCTGCGGCCAGCGTCATCGGAGCGATAGATCGCTGTTTCCCGCGTTGAAACACCCGCATAGATCGTGCGCGACGGCGTCCCCTGCGTTCCGCTGGCCGGGTCGAACACCACGAACGCGATGCCGATCGGCACCTCGTCGCGCCAGCCCTTCGCCCAGGCGGACCTGGATTTCGCGATGGCCGGGAACCCGGGCATTTCCGCCCAGCGCGCGCCACCGTCATCGCTGCGCCACAGCCCATGCGCGCGCGTGCCCAGCAACAGCACGCGGCCGTCGTTCGGATCCACCGTCAGCCGCTCGCCGTTGCCGCGGCCCTGCTCGTTGCCGCCCAGCTTGAACGGCAGCGCGGCGCGTTGGAACGTTGCGCCACGATCGTGCGAACGCAGGATCGCGCCGTCGGCACCACGCTCGTGCAGGTAGGTGCCGACCGCGAGATAGAGCCGGTCCGGATCGGAAGGATCCAGCGCCAGACTTTCGATACCCAAACGCCCCCGGTCGTCCTCGCCCATCCAGTCGAGCAGTGGCGTCCAGCGCCGCCCCACGGATTCCCAGCGATACGCACCGCCAATGTCGGTGCGCGCGTACAGCAGGCCCGCTTCGGCCGGATGGAACACCAGCCCGCTGA
This sequence comes from Luteimonas sp. A611, assembly GCF_054072715.1. Classification (NCBI taxonomy): domain Bacteria; kingdom Pseudomonadati; phylum Pseudomonadota; class Gammaproteobacteria; order Lysobacterales; family Lysobacteraceae; genus Luteimonas; species Luteimonas sp. A611. The sequence goes on along the minus strand of NZ_JBSVRP010000004.1, from coordinate 1,484 downwards.
CGAATCCGCCGCCGCCAATCGCAACGTTGCGCCAGCGATAGCCGTCCGCCTGCGCCTGCAGCACCCCGGAGAGTGTGCACAGGCAGATCAGCGCCAGCGTCGCCCAAGCCAGGGCGCCGCTCTCTCGCCTTGAACATCCCGCCCCGAAGCCCATTGCGTCCAGCACCCCACCCTCGCCGGTCCAACTGCGGAGGATAGGCGGGCGAGCAATTCCATACCAATGAAGAAATCGGCCGGCCCTATAGCATGCGGGAATGCTGCGGCGCGGCGTAAAACAGGACGGCGATGCTCGAACGGCTCGCCCGCTCGGCGGCTACTAAGGACAGGGACACAGGGAATAGGGACACTGCTGTCGCACTTGGGGTGTTAATTCACCGCTGGAAACACGCGGTCGCCTGCAGGGCAAACCCATGATCGACACCCGGCCCGAAGCCGTTGAGCTGCGCAAGGAGCCCGGCCACTGGGAAGGCGACACCGTCATGGGCGCCGCAGGCGAACGCGACTGTCTCCTGACCCTTGTCGACCGTAGCTCAGGGATGAGCTTGGTCAAGAAGCTGCGCCACCGCACCGTTACCGCCGTCAACCGCGCCGTCCTGGAGCTTATCCGCGACAGCGGCCTGCCCTTCAAGACCATCACCTGGGACAACGGCACCGAGTTCCATGGCTACAAGGTGCTCGAAGAAACGACCGGTGTACGCTGCTACTTCGCCTATCCGCACCGGCCTTGGGAACGCGGCAGCAACGAGAACTTCAACGGCCTGTTGCGCCAATACTTCCCCAAACGAAAGAGCCTCGCACGCGTACGGCAACGCGACTGCGACCGTGTCGTCCACAAACTCAACACAAGACCGAGGAAGCGGTATGGCTACCAGACACCCATCGAAAGGCTCAGCGCGATCTCAGGGGTGGTGCACTTGGGGTGTTAATTCACCGCCCATTGCCGATAAGTTGGCGGTTGCTGCGCGTGAACTTGTTGAACGCAATCAGTTCCTGTGTGGCCTCGGAGTTGAAAACCTCATCTGTCCGATAGACATCTTTCAGAGCATTCTCCTCTGCAGCCGCGTAGATTCGACCGAGGATGAAATCCGCGCTGGGACCCTCCAGTAGCAGGAGGGCACCCACTGGCGCATGCGATGATAGATCTTCGCGTTTGATCTTTCCTGCCTCTAGCGCAGAGATGAACTCTCGCCCTTGCGCGTAACCAAAGTTGAACAGACGCTCTTGCTCGGCAGGTTGCCACATCTTCGATGCAAGGGTTGAGCACTCAAAAGAGCTCCAACTGGCTCTAGCCATTTGGGCGTAGCTGACAGAATCGCTAGCGAAGCATTGGAGCGAAATGAATCCCAAGGCAAACAAAGAGGCTATCCGAATCATCGCTGTCCCCCGATGGGCGCTAACGCCTTATGTCTTGAGTTTCCCCTACCGTAGGCGCCGAGAGCCCGACGTGCGCGCCCGATAACGCCTCGGTGTCAGACCACCGTAAT
>NZ_JBSVRP010000003.1:0-415192 GCF_054072715.1 Luteimonas sp. A611 | reverse complement strand
CTGGGCCGATGGGGTCAATCAGGCAAGTACGCTTTCTCGTGTCAGGCTTCTCCCCGAGGCGACGGGGCAGTGCTCTTTTCTGCCTAACAACTAGTAGGCCCCAACACGGGGCGTAGCGCCGACTCTGCGCTGGTCCCTGCATGGAGTCAATCGGGATATTCCTACAGGAATCATCGGCTTATCCCGACTGTGGGCTGCAACACCTCGAAGCCACCATCCGCGATATGCCGGCAAGGAGGCGGATCAAATGGAATATGGCGGCGGCGAGACCGGCGTATTGGGTGAGGATGGAGCGGGCGCGCGACCAAGACTATTGGACGAGGTTCGAGCCCGATTGCGCCTGAAGCACTACAGTTTGCGTACCGAACAGGCGTACTTGTACTGGATCCGCCGGTATATCCGCAGCTCCGGAATGCGCCATCCACGCACGCTTGACGGCCGCGCCGTGGAAGGCTTCCTGAGTCGGCTGGCGTCGCGCGACAACGTGGCTGCGAGTACACAGAACCAGGCGCTGTCGGCACTGCTTTTCCTCTATCGCGAGGTGCTCGCGATGGACCTGCCATGGATGGCGAACGTGGTACGCGCCAAGCGGCCGGCACGGTTGCCTGTAGTGCTCTCGATCGAGGAGGTCGACCGGCTGTTTGTGCAACTGTGCGGGCGCGACAGCCTGATGGCTGGCCTGCTGTATGGCAGCGGCCTGCGCTTGATGGAGTGCCTGCGCCTGCGGGCCAAGGACGTGGACTTCGCACGCAACGAGATCACGGTGCGTGACGGAAAGGGCGGCAAGGACCGGCGCACGATGTTGCCCTCGCGCTTGCGCGAGCCGCTGCAGCGCCAGCTGGAGGCGATGCGCATCCTGCACGCCGAGGATCTGGCACAGGGTTTCGGCGAAGTGGCCCTGCCGCATGCGCTGGCGCGCAAGTACCCCGGTGCGGCGAGCGCCCTGCATTGGCAGTACGTGTTTCCGGCTGCAAGGCGTGCCCGCGACCCCCGGGATGGGCGCACCAAACGCCACCACCTCGACGAGAACGTATTGCAGCGTGCGGTGAAACGCGCGGCGCAGCGCGCCGGCCTGGCGAAGCCGGTCACGCCACATACCCTGCGCCACAGCTTTGCCACCCACCTGCTTGAATCGGGCTACGACATCCGCACGATCCAGGAGTTGCTCGGCCACAAGGATGTCGCGACGACGCAGATCTACACGCACGTGCTGAACCGCGGCGCGGGTGGAGTGTTGAGTCCGCTCGACCGCTGAACACCACCGCGTGAGATCCGTCACGGCGCACCACGCCGATAGGGCGTCGCGACCCTGGTCAGGCAATGCCTTGCGCGTTGGCTTGTCCGTTTTCGACAGGGCATCCGTCTGGCTTGTCTGCGTGCGTGCACGACCACTAATTGTCCTCGCCTTGGCGCGCGCAGGCGGAATCGATCAAGGCCCCGGCCGGATGTTGCACCGCGCGCGGATGCACGCCGGTCGGCGTGCTAGCGTCGCGCACCATGTCGACAGCACAGCTCCTTCTGCCGCGGTTTGCGTGGATCATCCTTGCCGCCGCGCTGGCTGCGATTCCTGCCTCGGGCGAACCGCTGTACGTCGCCAGCGACCACGTCGGCGAGGGAACTTTCACCACCGGCGTCGAAGGGCCGGCGAGCGGGCCGGATGGCGCGCTGTACGCGGTCAACTTCGGTCGCGAAGGCACGATCGGGCGGGTCACAATCGAAGCGGGCGTGGCCCATGCACAATTGTTTGTCGATTTGCCCGGTGACAGCGTCGGCAACGGGATCCGCTTCGATGCACGCGGCCATATGTACGTGGCCGACTATGTCGGACACCGCATCCTGCGCATCGACCCCCGCGACCGCAGCATCGCCGTGCATGCCCATGACCCGCGCATGCACCAACCCAACGACATCGCGATCGCGCCCGACGGCACGCTCTACGCCAGCGATCCGCGCTGGTCGCACGGCGACGGCCAGCTGTGGCGCATCGACGTGGATGGCGGCACGCACCTGCTCGAGACCGGCATGGGCACCACCAATGGGATTGAGGTGTCGCCCGACGGCCGCAGCCTGTATGTCAACGAAAGCGTGCAGCGCGGGGTCTGGGCCTACGACATCGGCGATGGCGGCGCGCTGTCTGGCAAGCGCCTGTTGATCCGCTTCGACGACCACGGCCTGGACGGCATGCGGACGGATGCGGCGGGCAACCTCTACATCGCACGCTATGGCGCGGGCAGCGTCGCCATCGTCTCGCCCGATGGTGCGCTGTTGCATGAGGTTGCGCTCAAGGGTGCCCTGCCCAGCAACGTGGCCTTTGGCGGCAGCGACGGCCGCAGCGTGTTCGTCACCTTGCAGGACCGCGGCGCGATCGAAACATTCCGCAGCGCGTGGCCGGGGCGGGAGGCGGGCGGCCGCTGATCCGCAGGGCCGGTGCAAGCGGCCTGTGCACTGCGGCTCACCCCGCCGGCAGCGGCAGGCCCCGAAACGCCTTGACCGTGCGCAGCACGAAGCTGGAGTTGACGTCGGCCACGCCGGCCTGGGCCAGCAGCTTGTCCAGCAGGAAGCGCGAGAAGTGCTCGAGGTCGCCAACCGCCACGTGCACCAGATAGTCCATCTCGCCGGTGAGCGCATGGCAGGCGATGACTTCCGGCCACTCGTTGACGTGGGCGGCGAAGGCGGCGATGGACGCGGCATCGTGCCTGGCCAGGTGCACGCGCACGAAGGCCTGCAGGCCCAGGCCCAGTCGTTCGCCGTCGAGCTCGGCGCGATAGCCGGCGATCACGCCCTCGCGCTCGAGCCGCTGCACCCGGCGCAGGCAGGCCGAGGCCGACAGGTGCACGCGTTCGGCCAGTTCGGCGTTGGTCTGGCGGCCGGCCCGCTGCAGCTCGGCCAACAGCATCAGATCAGTGCGGTCGAGCTCGCTTCCTGACATTTCGTGCTCCGGATGCTTTAGAGGCGCAACAATCCTGCGTCATTGCCGCCTGCTCGCGCAACTTCGCAAGCCTGTTGCGCCGCCGGACGGCTACGCTGCGGTGATCGCATTCCCCAGCCCGGATCGCCCACGGCGGCGGGCGCAGCGCCGGAGACCACCATGTCCGCTCAGCAGCCACGCCGCGTCGAGAACCTGCACACCGACAAGGGCAAGGTGCCGGTCTACGCCACCGGGATCGTCGAGCAGCCCTGGGACGAGTACGCCGCCGAAGACCACGCTACCTGGGCGACGCTGTTCGCGCGCCAGCGCGAGATCCTGGTCGGGCGCGCCAGCGAGGCGTTCCTGCGCGCGCAGGACGCGATGGGCATGACGCCGCACGCGATCCCGAAGTACACCGAACTCAACCGGGTGCTGGGCGAGACCACCGGCTGGCAGCTGATCGGCGTCGAGGGCCTGCTGCCGGAGTTGGACTTCTTCGACCACCTGGCCAACCGCCGCTTCCCGGTCACCTGGTGGATCCGCAATCCCGGGCAGATCGACTACATCGAAGAGCCCGACCTCTTCCACGACCTGTTCGGCCACGTGCCGCTGCTGATGGATCCGCTGTTCGCCGACTACATGCAGGCCTATGGCCGCGGCGGGGTGAAGGCGCACGCGATCGGCGCCGACGCGCTGCAGAACCTGACGCGCCTGTACTGGTACACGGTCGAGTTCGGGCTGATCCGCGAGGCCGGCGGCCTGCGCATCTACGGCAGTGGCATCGTCTCGTCGAAGGGCGAATCGATCCATGCGCTGGAAAGCGCCGCGCCCAACCGCATCGGCTTCGACCTGGAGCGGATCATGCGCACGCGCTACCGCATCGACACGTTCCAGAAGACGTATTTCGTCATCGACAGCTTCGAACAGCTGATCGAGGCCACGCGCCCGGACTTCACCCCGATCTATGCACGCCTGACGGACCAGCGCTCGGTCCCGGCGGGCGAGGTGCTTGGCGAGGACCAGGTCTTCCAGCGCGGCAATGGCGAGGGCTGGGCTGGCGACGGCGACGTCTGACGGCACTGTGGGGCAGCTTCTGTCGGCCGTGGTGTAGTCGGGCCGCCTCTCTCAGGGCGTCTGCCTACGGTTCCGGGCGCAACGAAAGCGGCCGCCGGCGCGATCGCTGCTAGAATCACGCGGTTTTTCGCCGTATGCCGGCGCCCTCCCCTTCCCTTCTGCGACGACTCCTGCCGTGTCCTTTTTCGCGAACGTTGAACTGGTCCCCGGTGATCCGATCCTGGGCCTGACCGAGGCGTACAACGCCGACACCCGCGCCACGCGCGTCAACCTGGGCGTGGGCATCTACTACGACGAGGACGGCCGCATCCCGGTGCTGCGCGCGGTGCAGCATGTGGAGCGCCAGCTGGCCGAGCAGAGCAAGCCGCGCGGCTACCTGCCGATCGACGGCATGCCCGACTACACCCGCGCCACCCGCGAGCTGCTGTTCGGCGGCGATTCGCCGCTGATCGCCGAAGGCCGCGCCGCGACCACCCAGACCATCGGCGGCAGCGGCGCGCTGCGCACCGGCGCGGAGCTGCTGAAGAAGACGCTGCCGTTCGCGCGCATCGCGATCAGCAACCCGAGCTGGGAAAACCATCGCGCGGTATTCGGCGCGGTCGGCTTCGAGGTGGTGGACTACACCTATTTCGACGCTGCCGCGCACGGGCTGGATTTCGACGGCATGCTCGCCGACCTGCGCAAGCTCGAAGCCGGCACCGTGGTGCTGCTGCACGCCTGCTGCCACAACCCCACCGGCGCCGACCTCACCCCGGCGCAGTGGGAGCAGGTGATCGCGCTGCTGCACGATCGCGACCTGTTTCCCTTCATCGACATGGCCTACCAGGGCTTTGACCAGGGCATTGCCGAGGATGCGCTGGCGATCCGCCTGCTGGCCGCCTCGCCGATTCGCAACTTCGTGGTCGCCAGCTCGTACTCCAAGTCGTTCTCGCTGTACGGCGAGCGCGTCGGCGCGCTGACCGTGGTCAGCGACAGCGGCGACGAGGCCAAGCGCGTGCAGTCGCAGGTCAAGCGCCTGGTCCGCGCCAACTACTCCAGCCCGTCCACGCATGGCGCCGCGCTGGTCGCGGGCGTGCTCAACGAGCCGGCGCTGCGCGCGCAGTGGGAAGACGAGCTGGGCCAGATGCGCACGCGCATCCACGCCCTGCGCGCCGGCCTGGTCGAACGCCTGGCCGCGCACGGCGCGCCGCAGTACGAGTTCATCCAGCGCCAGGCCGGCATGTTCTCGTATTCGGGGCTGTCGAAGCCGCAGGTCGAACGCCTGCGCGATGAGTTCGGCATCTACGCGGTCGGCACCGGCCGCATCTGCGTGGCCGCGCTGAGCGCGGGCAACCTCGACTACGTGGCGAAGGCGGTGGCGGCGGTCAGCTGAGGGAGTGGCGCGGCGGGTGTGTGGGCTTGCTGCCCCGGCGTGTAGACAGGCCGCCTCGCCGGATGAAAGAGCAGGGGCGTCGCGGCGGCTGTGTCCGTCGTGCGAGTTGCGCCACATACCCTGTCATCCCGAGCGCAGCGAGGGATCTTCTGTCAGGAATGACGCGGCGTCAGATCCCTCGCTGCGCTCGGGATGACAGGCTTGTGGGTGGTGCGCTGTCCTGGAGCTCGGGCACCCTCGCCCACTCCGCCTGTCCTTGTCTCCACGCCGCAACGCCTGCACACAGTGGGTTTGCGCAAGATTGCTGTGCTGCGCGACCACGGCCTCTTCATCCCTTGCCCCTAGACTGCTGCGCGATGAACACCCTCCGGATTTCCTGCTGATGCGCGCGACACCCTCTTCCCGGCGCCGCTGCACGCGCGCGTGGCCGCTGTTGGCCACGTTGTCCGCCGCGTGTGCACCGGCGCTGTCGGCCGATGACGCGCTCAACCCCGTGACGCTCGACCGCATCGAAGTCACGGCCACGCGGTTGCAGCATGTCGCGCCGTTCGACGTGCCCGCCTCCTTCGACCGCATCGTGCTCGACGGCAGCGAGGCGCGCGCCGGGACCAGCGTGTCCGAGGCGCTGTCGGGCGTGGCGGGGCTCGCGGCGCGTGAGCGGCAGAACTTCGCCCAGGACACGCAGCTGTCGATCCGCGGCTTTGGCGCGCGCTCGACCTTCGGCGTACGCGGACTGCGCCTGTACGCCGACGGCATTCCGGCGACGATGCCCGACGGCCAGGGCCAGGTCTCGCATTTCGTGATGGCGGGCGCGGAGCGCATCGAAGTGCTGCGCGGCCCGTTCTCGGCGCTGCACGGCAACTCGTCCGGCGGCGTGGTGCAGATCTTCAGCGCGGAGGGCGAATCGCCAACGCGCGGCCACCTGCAGGCCAGCGCCGGACGCGACAGCAGCCGCGCGGCCTCGGCCAGCCTGCGCGGCGCGAACGACACGCTGGGCTATGCATTGGCCGCCAGTCATTTCGAGACCGACGGCTGGCGTGACCACAGTGCCGCGCGCCGCAGCTGGCTCAACCTCAAGCTGCACGCCGAGCTGCCGCGCGAGGGCCGCCTGCTGCTGGTCGGCAACCATTTCGACGCACCCGACGCGCTCGATCCGCTGGGCCTGGACTGGGGCCAGGTGCAGGACGATCCGCGCCAGGCTACGTCGGTGGCCACGCAGTACCGCACGCGCAAGTCCGCCAGCCAGGACCAGCTGGGCCTGCGCTGGGAGCAGCCGCTGGGCGGTGGCCACGCCATCGAGGCGATGGGCTACGGCGGACGCCGCTCGATCGAGCAGTTCCTGTCGGTGCCGGTCGGGGCGCAGGGCAACCCGCTCAGCTCCGGCGGCGTGATCGACCTGGACAACGACTATGGCGGGCTCGACCTGCGCTGGCGCTGGGCCGGCTCCCTGGCCGGGCGTGCGCTGGAGTTCACCGCCGGCGGCAATGCCGACCGCCAGCGCCAGCATCGGCGCGGCTACGAGAACTTCGTCGGCGACACGCTGGGCGTGCGCGGCACGCTGCGGCGCGACGAGCGCAACCGCGTCGACAACCGCGACCTCTACGCGCAGGCCTGGTGGCAGTTCGCGGACCGCTGGTCGCTGCTGGCCGGCGCGCGCCGCAGCCAGCTGCGCTTCCGGTCAAACGACGGCTATGTCACCGCGGCCAATCCCGACGACAGCGGCCGCGTGGACTACGCCGAGACCACGCCGGTGCTGGGAATCACGTTCGCGCCGGCGTCGGACTTGCGGGTGTACGCCTCGGCCGGCCGCGGTTTCGAGACGCCCACCTTCAACGAGCTGGGCTACCGCGCCGACGGCGGCGCCGGGCTGGCCTTCGATCTGGCGCCGGCGACGAGCCGCAACATCGAGCTGGGCGCGAAGTGGCGCAACGATGCCGGCGCGCATGTGGAAGCGGCGCTGTTCCGCGCTGACACCGACGATGAACTTGCGGTGGCGCGAAATGTCGGCGGCCGCAGCAGCTACCGCAACGTGGGCCGCGCGCGGCGCGAGGGCGCGGAACTCTCGGCCGGGCTGCCGCTGGGCGAGGCGTGGTCGCTGCGGCTGGCATGGACCTGGCTGGACGCGCACTTCAGCGACAGCTTCCCGATCTGCACCGGCGCCGGCTGCACCGATCCCTCGGTGCTGGTGCCGGCCGGCACGGCGATTCCGGGCACGGCTCGCCAGCAGGGCCATGCGCGGCTGCAGTGGCAACCGCGCGACTGGACGTTCGCGCTCGAAGCCACCGCCAGTTCATCGATCAGCGTCAGCGACACCGGCGCGCGGTCTGCGCCAGGCCACGTGCTCGCACATCTGGAAGCGGCGCGCAGCTGGAACACCGCGCACGGGCGCCTGCGCGGTTTCGCGCGCATCGACAACCTCGCCGACCGCCACCACGTCGGCTCGGTGATCGTCAACGAAGGCAACGGCCGCTACTACGAACCCGGCCCCGGGCGCGGCGTGCTGCTGGGGCTGCGCTGGGACTGGCAGGCACGGGCGGACTGATCAGGCGCGTCGATGCGCGCCGCTGCAGGGATATCGCGCTGGCTGCGGGCCCCGACGTGCATGGCCACCAGCGCCTGCGCCAGCCGCTCCGCGGCCACGCGCAGTTCCGGCACCGCGGTGATCTCCCAGTAGCGGCCGCGCAGCAGCGGCCCGAGGCAGTACAGGCCCGGCACCGTGCGCCCGCGTGCGTCCAGCACCTCGAACCCGTCGCTGGTGTCGAGTCCAAGTTCCTGCGCATCGGCGCGCAGCATTCCCGATTCGCGCAGCTGGGCCAGCAGCGGGTGCGTGGTGCGGGCGACGTCGGTGTTGAGTCCGGTGGCGCGCAGCAGCACGTCGTAGCGCTCGTGGCGCACGTCCGGCGCACCGCGCGGGCGGATCAGCACCGACACGCAATCCCCGGCGCTGCCGGCGCGTACCAGCCGCCCGGCGATGACGCGCAGCTGGCCGCTCTCGCGCAGCGCGTGGATGTGGGCGGCGACGGGCGGCGCGACGCGATGCCGCGCCACTTCCCACCACGGACGCAGGTGGCGCAGGAACCGCCGCCGCTGCGGTGCGGGCAGCCCGCGCCAGAACGCCTGGGTGTGCGGACGCAGCGCATCGACCAGGGCGCGCCAGTCCACCAGCTTCGACAGTGCGCGGATGCGGCGCAGCAGTTCGCGCAGGTCATGCGCTGCAAGCGCCTGCAGGATCGCCGGGGGCAGTTCGACCGCAGGCAGCGGCTGCTCCGCATGCTCGCGCGGCAGCAGCCCGTGCCGCGACAGCGCGTGGATCGGGCCGCGATGGCCGCGCTGACGCAGGGTCGCAATCACGTCGGCCATGGTCAGCCCGGTGCCGACCACCAGTACCCGCGCATCCGGGTCGATGCGTTCGATCGCGTGTTCCTGCCATGGCCAGCCGATGTAGGCCGGATGCACCGCCAGGCGCGGGCCGACACCCGCCAGCGGCGGCGGCGGCAGCGCGCCGACCGCCAGCACCACCTGGTCGCTGATGATGGCCGCGCCGTCCTCCAGCCGCACCGCGAAGCCGCGCTCCAGCCGTTCGATCGCCACCACCTCGCGCCGCACCGCATGCACCTGGGCGCCCTCGGCGTGCAGCAGCCCGTGCACGCGATCGCGGAGGTAGTCGCCATACAGCTGCCGCGGCAGGAAGGCGTTGCGGCCTCGGTCGCCGAGCTTGAACCAGTCGGCGAAGTCCTCCGGCGCATCGGGCGCCAGGCCGAGGTCGCGCGCACGCACGTTGAGCACGTGCTCCGGGCGCGCCTCGCCATATGCCACGCCGCCACCGTAGCCGCGGTCGACGCCGACCAGATGGATGTGCGCATCGGCCGGTGCACTGCGCTGCAGTGCCGCAGCCAGTGCAACCCCGGAAAAGCCCGCTCCCACGATGGTGATCCGCATCTTCCGCTCCCGTCGTCCCTGTACCTGCCTGTTTACGCAGGCGTGGCGGCGACCGCGTAAAGCGCGCGTTGTCCGGGCAGGCGCATTGGTTGGATGCTTATGCCCGGCCTGCATGACGGCGCCGCGCGGCCGATGGACGCTAGAATCGGCTCGTGTCCGCAGCCGACTTCATCGAGGTCTATCCCGGCGCGCTCGCGGTCGAGGCCTGCGACGCGATCGTGGCGCGGCTGCGCGGCAGCGATGCGCTGCAGCCCGGCCAGGTGGGCGGCGGCGTGCATCCGGAGCTCAAGCACAGCCGCGACCTGTCGATCAGCGACCGCGTGGACTGGGCCGATGTCGCGCAGGCGCTCAACGTCGCCGTGTACGCCGGGCTGCTGGCCTACCTGCGGCGCTACCCGCAGGCGCTGGTCGCGCCGCTGATGCTGCAGCAGCCCGACGGCAGTGGTGGACTGCGGCGCCTGTCGGCCGAGGACATCGCCGCGCTCGACGACCGCGCGCTCGGCCAGCTCGCGCGCACCTGCCTGCGTCCGGGGCCGGTCAACCTGCAGTGGTACCGCGCCGGCGAGGGCGGCTATCCGTACTGGCACTGCGAGCTGTATCCGCGCGCGGGCGACGGCGAGACCCTGCACCGCCATCTGCTGTGGACGCTCTACCTCAACGACGGCTTTGCCGGGGGCGAAACCGAGTTCCTGTTCCAGCAGCGCAAGGTCGCGCCACGCACCGGCGACCTGCTGATCGCGCCAACGGCCTTCACCCATACCCATCGTGGCAACCGGCCCGAAGGCCAGGACAAGTTCATTGCCACCAGCTGGATCCTGTTCCAGCGCGCCGAAGCGCTGTACGGGGCGGCGTAGGCGACGCGGCCGAAGGCCGATGGCACCACCCGCGGCACGCATCACCCAGCCCCGTGCAGGAGCGGCTTCAGCCGCGATCGACGTTTCCGCCGCGGTCGCACCGATCGCGGCTGAAGCCGCTCCTACAGGAATTTCGGTTGCGGTCGCGGGTGAGGTCGCGGCTGTCGTTGCGGCGCTCGCGTCAGCCCGCGACGCGCGGCTGGTTGAGCACCAGCCAGTACAGCCCGATCTGCTTGACCACGCCGACGAACTGGTCGAAATCCACCGGCTTGCGGATGTAGCTGTTCACGCCGAGCGCGTAGGTCGCTTCGACATCGAACGGCTCGTCGCTGGTGGTGAGCACTACCACCGGCAGCGAGCGCGTGCGCGCATCGCCGCGGATCGCCTGCAGCACTTCGCGGCCGTCGAGCTTGGGCAGGTTGAGGTCGAGCAGCACGATCGCCGGCAGCTGCGAGACGTCGCGCCCGGCATGGCGGCCACTTGCGAACAGGTAGTCGAGCGCTTCGGCGCCGTCGCGCACCACGACCAGTTGATGGTCGATACCGGCCTCTGCAAACGCGATGCGGGTCAGCTCGGCGTCGTCGGGATTGTCTTCGATCAGCAGGATTTCGCTGTGCGTCATGGTGGAGCGTCCAGGTCGCGTCCGGTCGGGGCCGGAAGTTCGATGAAGAAGGTGCTGCCCTCGCCCGGGCGCGATGTCGCCCACATGCGGCCGCCATGGCGCTCGGCGATCTGATGGGCAATCGCCAGGCCGAGGCCGTTGCCGCCCCCTTGTTCCGACCCGTGCAGGCGCTGGAACGGCAGGAACAGCTTGTCAGCATAGCGCATGTCGAAACCGCAGCCGGCGTCGTGCACCGCAAGCTGCAGGCGACCGTTGGCCGCCGCGCCTTCGACACGGATGTCGACGCACTCGCGCGCGGCGGAGAACTTCCAGGCGTTGTCCAGCACGTGTCCGAGCAATGTCTTGAGCCAGTGTTCGTCACCGCGCGCGCGCAGGTCCGGCGCCACCTCGATCCGCGCCGTACGCGACGGATCTGCGTCCTGCAGCTCGCCCGCCACCCACTCGCACAGCAGGCTCACGTCGACTTCCTGCTCGCGCATCGACAGCCGTGCGGCGCGCAGCAGCTCCAGCAATGCGTCGACCAGGTGCTCGGCCCTCGCCGCGGCCTTGCGGATGCGGGCGATGTCAGCCCTGTCGGCTTCGGCGACCGTGGTCGACTCGTCCAGCCGCGCGGCAAAGCCGGCGATGCCGCGCAGTGGCGCGCGCAGGTCATGGGAAATGCCATGGACCAGGTGATCCTGCATGCGTGCCGCGGCTGCGCGTGTCTGCGCGTCCTGGTCGGGCTCCAGCTGCAGCAACAGCACTCCGGACGCGCCGCTGTCCAATTGCGCCAGGGACATCCGCCAGGCATGCCCACCGATTCCATCGACGTTAATGTGCTGCTGCATGTCGGCGCTCGCCAATGCCAGGCCGATGCGTTGCACGGTCGCCGCATCGAACAGCGCCTCATGCGCGCGCGTGCCGGCCAGCTCCGCCTGGTCGCGCCCAAGCAGGAGGCACAGCGCCGGGTTCACCGCCAACCACTCGCCACCGGCTGCAAGCAGCGCCATGCCGGCGCCCGCGCGGGCGAACGCCTCCTGGTACATGGACACATCAACCTGCACGATCGGTCACGTCGAAACGGCATGGGCCGGCGGGCGACAGTCTACGTAACAATGGTGTGCAGGGTCGGTGCAGGGCAGGTGAAACAGCAGCGTCCACGTTCAGAACAGCTGGCCCTGGTCGCCGGGTACCGTCGGCGCGCGGAACAGGCCGGTCTGCAGCGGCGGCATGCGCCCGTAGCCGAGTTCGCGCCGCGCGCGCCTGAAGCGTGCCTCGAGCAGATCCGCGAACGGCCCCTGGCCGCGCATCCGCGTGCCGAAGCCGCTGTCGTACTCGCGGCCGCCGCGCATCTGCCGCACCAGGCTCATCACGTGCGCGGCGCGATCGGGATGGTGCAGCTGCAGCCACTCGCGCCAGATCTCCTTGAGCTCGTGCGGCAGCCGCAGCAGCACGTAACCAGCCGACCGCGCGCCGGCCTCGCGCGCGGCTCCCAGGATCGCCTCGATCTCGTGGTCGTTGATCGCCGGGACCACCGGCGCGACCATCACCCCGACCGGCACGCCCGCTGCCGCCACCTCGCGCATTGCCCGCAGCCGGGCGTGCGGTGCCGACGCGCGCGGCTCCATCCGCGCCGAGAGCCGGTTGTCGAGCGTGGTCACCGAGAAGTGCACCGTCACCAGGCCCTGCTGCGCGAGCGGCGCAAGCAGGTCGAGGTCGCGCGTGACCAGCGCATTCTTGGTGAGCAGGCTGAACGGCTGGCGGAACTCGGCCATCACCTCGATCAGCGAGCGCGTGATGCGGTAGCGGCGTTCGATCGGCTGGTAGGCATCGGTGTTGATGCCCAGCGCGATCGGCGCGCAGCGGTAGCCCTTGCGCGAGAGTTCGGCGCGCAGCCGCTGCGCGGCATTGGTCTTGGCGAACAGCCGCGTCTCGAAGTCCAGCCCCGGCGAGAGCTGCAGGTAGGCGTGCGACGGGCGCGCGAAGCAGTACACGCAGCCGTGCTCGCAGCCGCGATAGGGATTGACCGACTGGCTGAAGCCGACGTCCGGTGAATCGTTGCGGCTGATGATGCTGCGCGCGGTTTCCTCGTGGACGCGCGTGTCGGGATGCGGCGCCGGGTCGGTGTCGTCGCGCGCATGCAGGCAATCCCAGCCGTCGTCCTGCGCCTGGACGGTCGCGGTCTCGTAGCGGCCGGGCACGTACGAAGCCGCCCCGCGGCCCTTGATCGGCGCGCCGGGCCCGGCCTTCGCTTTCGTCGCCATCGACATCCAGCTAGCCTAGCGCCAGGGCGTCGCAGCCGCCGCGACGACGGATCCATCGTGCCGATTCTCGATCTCCTCCACCAGGGCTGGGTCGCGCTTGCCGCCATGCCCTACCTGCGCCTGTACCTGACCCTGGGCTGGGCGCTGTACCTGCTGCTGCTGGGCGGCTGGATCGTCCTGCAAAAGCGCGAACCGGTGGCGACGGTCAGCTGGCTGCTGGGCCTGGCGCTGTTGCCCTACGTGGGCTTCCTGATCTACCACGTGTTCGGTCCGCAGCGGATCGAACGCCAGCGCCTGCGCCGTGCGCGCGTGCGCGGTGAGCTGCCCGCGCAATCGCTGGCGGAGAACGAGGATGTCGCGGAGCTGGCGCGCATGGTGCGCGCGGCCACCGGCCTGCCGATGACCACCGCCAGCGGGCTTCAGCTGCTGATCGACGGCGCCGCCAAGTACGACGCACTGCTGGAGGACATCGCCCGCGCCCGCGACCATATCCACCTCGAGTACTACATCTGGCATCCCGACCACAGCGGCACCGCGCTGCGCGATGCGCTGGTGGAGCGCGCCCGCGCGGGCGTGCGCGTGCGGCTGCTGGTCGATGCGCTCGGCGCTGCGCGTTGCCATCGCCTCTTCGACAGCCTGGTCGAGGCCGGCGGCGAGCTTGCCTGGTTCCATCCGACCCGGTTCGGGCGCGTCTGGCAGCGGCCGTGGACCAACCTGCGCACCCATCGCAAGATCGTCGTGATCGACGGCCGCGTCGGCTACACCGGCGGCATGAACATCACCGACGACCAGAACGAGCGCGTCAACAAGGCCGCCTACCGCGACCTGCACCTGCGCGTGGAAGGCAACGTGGTGCGGGCGCTGCAGCTGGTGTTCGTCGAGGACTGGGCCTATGCCACCGGCGAGCGCGACTTCATCGGTGACGTGGTCCGGCAGACACCGCGGCTGCCCGCCGGCGATACCTGCGCCCAGGTGATCATCTCGGGGCCGGATTCGCACTGGGAGGCGATCCACCGTGCCCACGTCGGCGCGATCCATGCGGCCAAGCGGCGGGTGTGGCTGGTCACGCCCTACTTCGTGCCGGGCGAGGCGGCGATGATGTCGCTCACCTCGGCCGCGCTGGCCGGCCTGGACGTGCGCCTGGTGGTGCCGCGGATGAGCGATTCGCGGCTGGTGACCTTCGCCGCGCGTTCGTACTTCGGCCCGCTGCTGGAGGCCGGGGTCAAGGTCTACGAGTACGGGCCGCGCATGCTGCACACCAAGGCGCTGCTGGTGGACGAGAGCACGGTCCTGGTCGGCAGTGCCAACTTCGACCATCGCAGCTTCCGCCTCAACTTCGAGGTCTCGGTGCTGTTCGAGGACGCGAAGATGGCCGCGGCGCTGGCACAGCTGATCGAGGGCGAGTTGGCCAGCGCGCCGCGTGTGCGCCAGGACCGCCCCCGCGGCCTGCTGACCGCGCGCCTGCCCGAGGGGCTGGCGCGGCTGCTGTCGCCGCTGCTGTAGCGACCAGCGGCCCGCGCAGCTGGCCGAACGGCAGGCGGTCGCGACGGTTGGCGTTAGACTTGCCCGACATCCGCAGCGGAGCCTGCCCATGCCCTGGTTGTTCCTGTTGCTCGCGATCGCCGCGCTGGCGATCGCCTTCATGACCTCGTCCGTGGCACTGGTGGGGATCTGCCTGCTGGCGGCACTGGTCCTGCTCTGCCTGTGGATCCTGGGCCTGCTCTCGCAGCGGATCGATACGCAGAGCCGCGACGACAGCCAGATGCTCGATCCGCGCGAGCTGCAGCGCCTGCGCGAGCTGGCCGAGGCGCGTCGCGCAGCGGCCGCCGCTCCGGTCGCTGCCGCGGACGAGCCACACGTGCTTTGAGCATGCTGTCGCGTGCCAGTGGCCGAGCATGAGCTGCCGGCTCAGCGTCAACCTCAACAAGATCGCCGTTCTGCGCAATTCGCGCGGTGGCGGCGATCCCGACATCCTGCAGGCAGCGCACACGTGCCTCGATGCCGGCGCGCACGGCATCACCGTGCATCCGCGACCGGACGCGCGGCATACGCGCCATGACGACGTGGTCGCGCTCTCCGCGCTGACCCGCGCGCGCGGCGTCGAGTTCAACCTGGAAGGCAATCCTTTCGCACCGCCGCGCGAGGGCTACGCCGGGTTCCTCGCCCTGTGCGAGCTGGTGCGCCCGGCGCAGGCGACCCTGGTCCCCGATGCCGACGCCCAGCTCACCTCCGACCACGGGTTCGACTTCGCTCGCGACGGCGCAGCCCTGCGGCCGCTCATCGTCCGGCTCAAGGCAGTGGGATGCCGGGTCAGCCTGTTCGCCGATGCAGGTTGCGACGCGGCCAGCGCGGCCGCCATCGGCGCCGACCGCATCGAGCTCTACACCGGGCCCTGGGCCGAGGCCTTCGCCGCGGGCCGCGGTGATGCGGCCCTGCCCGCCTTCGCCGACACCGCGCAGGTTGCCCGCCAGGCTGGGCTCGGGATCAATGCGGGTCACGACCTCAGCCAGGCCAACCTCGGCGCCTTTCTCACAGCCGTTCCGGGCGTGGAGGAAGTCTCGATCGGCCATGCCTTGATTGGCGAAGCGCTCTACGAAGGTCTCGCCGCCACCGTGTCACGCTACCTGGCGATCATCGACCACGCCGGTTGACGTCCCGGAGAGCAAAAAAAACGCCGCCCAATCGGGCGGCGCTGAAAGTTGTTGCGGTAAGCGGCCGGCGCGCTGCAGGCGACGCCGGACGGTCCAGCGTTACTTCTTTACAAATCCGATCTTCTGCATGTGCGCGTTCTTGGCCGAGGCGAGCACCTTGGCCAGCACGCCGTACTCCGCATCCCCGCTCATGTCGATTTCCAGCGTGGGCTGGTTGTTGACGTCGCGCTGGATCTCGGCATCCATCATGGCGCGCAGCGCCGACACGGGGGTCGGGCTGTCGTTCCAGTAGACGGTGCCGCCGGCATCGATCCGCAGCCGGATCGGCTCCGGTGGATCCTGCGGATTGGGCGGCGGGTTCAACGAACGCTGCGGCAGGTCGATGTCGATCGGATAGGACACCTGCGGGGCCGTGACCATGAAGATGATCAGCAGCACCAGCATGACGTCGCACAGCGGAATGATGTTGATGTCGGCCATCGGCGCGCCATCGCTACCACTTGATGAGAAGGCCATCGTGCGTTACTCCGATCAGTTCTTTTCGCGGGCCGAGACAAAGCCCACCTTGCGCATGCCCTTCTGCTGCGCAAGGGTGACCACCTCGTTGACAATCCGGTACGGCGTCGTGGCATCGCCACGCACGTTGACCGGCGGTTGAGGCGTTTTCTGCGCTTCCACTGCAAGCGTGCTGTCGAGCAGGTCCATCGTGACCGGCTGGTCATTGAGGTACAGCGTGCCGTTGGACGTGATCGCGACCGTCAACGGAGCCGCCAGCGGCGCCTGGTCCGGGCGTTGGTCGAGGTTTGCCTGCGGCAGCTCGACCTGGACCTTGTGCGCCATCAGCGGTGCCGTGACCATGAAGATGATCAGCAGCACCAGCATCACGTCGACCAACGGCACGATGTTGATCGTGGCGTTGACGCTGTTGTGGCCGCCGTCACCACCACCTGAGCTGAAGGCCATGTCGGATCTCCGTCAGTCAGTGATCAGCGCGATTCGCCGACGCGCGCGCCGGTGGCGAAGAAGTCGTGCAGGTCGTGGGCGAAGGTGTCGAGCTTGTTGTTCACGCCGCGGTTGAGGCGGACGAAGAAGTTGTAGCCCAGCACCGCCGGGATCGCGACCGCGAGACCGAGGGCCGTCATGATCAGCGCCTCGCCCACGGGGCCCGCGACCGCGCCGATGTCGGCCTGGCCGGTGGCACCGATGCGGATCAGCGCGTTGTAGATGCCCCACACCGTACCGAGCAGGCCGACGAAGGGTGCGGTTGCACCGACGGTGGCGAGCACGGTCAGGCCGGCTTCAAGGCCCAGGGATTCGCGGGTCACGGCCTGGCGCAGGGCGCGGTCCACGAACTCTGAGCGGCTGAGCGACTCGGCCAGGCGCGAAGCATCGTGGCGCTGATGGTGCGCGGCGGCCTGTGCAGCGTCGAGCGCGACCTTGGAGAACGGTTCGCTGCGCGGCTGCTCTTCCATGAAGCGAATCGCATCCTGCGCGTTGGAGGTTTCCCAGAATGTGGCGATGACGCGATCGGAACTCCTCCTCAGGCGGATGTGCTTGAAGAAGTTGTAGATGATCCAGTAGACCGACAGCACCGACATGATGATCAGCACGATGAACACGATCCAGTTGACCACTGTCATGTGTTGGATCAGGTTCGCGAAGCCCATCTGGGTCAGTGCTTCGGCGTTGCCTCCGGTCGATGGGGCGGCGGTGGTTTCCTGCAGCATGACGCTTACCTTTTGGATGTTGTTGAAGTGTTGGGAGTGGAGCGTTGTAACGCGTGAATCTGTATTGGTCGATCAGCCGCCGAGGTTGAAGTCCACCGGCACGCGGACGCGCCCTGCGGCCGGCCGGCCATTGACGACCGACGGGCTGAACTTCCAGCGACGCGCGGCCTGCATCGCCGCTCGGTCGAGGTCACGGTTGCGACTGGACTTCTCGACCGACACGTCGGTGACGTTGCCGTTGGCGTCGACGTCGATAACCAGGATGACCGTGCCCTCGATGCCGGCACGCAGCGCGGCGGCCGGGTACTGCGGCGGGTTCATGGCCTTGGATGAAATGTCGACGCTGGCACCGATGTCCGGCTGCGCCTGCGGCGGCGCGGGCGGTGCCGGCGGCGGCGCGGGCGTATCGACCGGCGAGGGATCGTCGAACACCACTGGCGGCTCCTCGGGCGGCGGCGGCAGCGGCGAGGGCTGCGGCGGCACCAGCTCCTTGATCGGCGTCGGCTTGGGGGCCTCGGGCGGCGGCGGCGGCGGCGGCGGCGGGGGCGGCGGCGGTTCGATGATCACCACGCGGGTGGCGGCGTCGTCCTGCTGCTCGGCCTGGGGCGGCGTCGCGGGTGCCAGCAGCAGCAGCAGCGCCCCGGCGTGGATCGCGACCACCAAGGTGAAACCGGCAATTCGCGCCCAATCCAGACCTTCGTCTTCGTCGTTCTTGTCGGTCTTCGGCAAGCGTTCGGTCATGCGTTGAACTCAAGTCTGGCCGGACGCAGCGCGTCCGGGTTCGTGTCGTATCCGTCACCGGCTTTTCGGTGACGGGAACGGCCAAGCTTATACCAATCAGTGGGCGCGATACCAACCGGTTTCCATCGTGACGAAGGATCAGTTGCTGCGCGAAAGAATGCGCTTGGCCTCGTCCGGATTCTTGATGCCCTTGTCAAGTGCCGACTGGGCTGCCTGCTTGGCTTCCGGCAGCCTTCCTTCGTTGGAAAGCAGCTTGGCCAGATTGAGCCAGGTCTCGCCGGTCGGCGCCAGCGGCGCGGCCTTCTGGTAGGCACCGATGGCCTCGGCCATCTGCTGCGGCTCGCCGAAATAGTACGCCTGGGCCAGCGCCACGTAGGTCTGGTGGTCGGGTTTGAGGATGTTCTTCGCCAGCCCCTCGTTGATGACCTCGATGGCCTTCGCCTGGCCATCGTCGAGGCTCAGATAGGACGCCATCAGGTTGCGGTACTCGCGCTCCTCGGTGAGCTCGCCCTTGGCGCGCAGTGCCTCGTACACGGCGGCTGCCTTGTCGTACTGGTCGGTCTGCAGGTAGGTCGCGGCGAGGTTGAGCTGGGAGCGCTTGTCGTCGGGGGTGCTTGCCGCGATCTGCTGGGCGAGCTTCGATGCCTCCGCGCCCTGGCCCGACTCGGCGTAGGCCGCCATCAGCAGTTGCTGCCATTCGGGCTTGGCTTCCGGCGAGTCGACCAGTGGCTTGAGCAGCGCGATGGCTTCCGGGTAGCGCTCCTGGCGCAGCAGGATGTTGCCCTTGAGGGCGAGCAGGGCCGGATCCTGGCTGCGGGTTTCGGTCTCCAGTCGCTCCATGGTGGCGAGCGCCTCGTCGAACCGGTCTTCCTGCGCGTGCAGCTGGGCGATGATGCTCATCACCTCGTAGTGCTCTTCGTTCTTCAGGCCATCAAATTCCAGCGCGCGCTGCAGGTAGGCGAGCGACCGGGCGTCGTCCTGACCGATCAGCAGGGCGCCCGCGATCCGGGCGGCCAGTGACTTCTCATACGCGTTGGACTTCTCGTCGGCGATGATCTCGTCAGCCAGTGCAGGCGTCTGCTCGAGGTCCTGCGCCTCATAGGCGTCAGACAACTTGCCAAGGCGCGTGCCGGCCGAGCGCGACGAGGTCTTGGCATCCGGTTCCTTGCGCGTTGCCTCGGGGTAGCGCGGGACCTTCGCCTCCGCATCGGACTTGCCGCGCTGGGCGCGACGCTCTTCCGCGCGCGTACTGGAGCTCTGCGCCAGCGCGGCAGTCGTCGCCAGCATCAAGCCCGTGGCCATCATCGCGGTCAGCAGGCGGGTCGGTAGGTTCTTTTTGGGCATGGGTATCACCTGGTTTCATGCGCCAGGGGCGCAAGGGCTTGGAAGGAGGTCGGGAAAGGGTTCGGGCGGGAAGCCCGGAAGATTCAGCCGCAGCTGGGGCGACGGCCGGCAGCGCGTGCCTGTTCCCATGTCGGCAGCAGCTGGGTGGCGCGCGCCTGCAGTTCGGAGATCCGGCTCTGCGGATCCGGGTGGGTGGACAGCCATTGCGCCGGGCGGCTGCCGCCAGCGGCAATCATGTTCTGCCACAGTGCGACGGCCGCGCGCGGGTCGAAGCCGGCCTGGGCCATCATCCGCTGGCCGACGACGTCGGCCTCGCTTTCCTGCGCGCGCGAGCCGGGCAGCAGGAAGCCGGTCTGGGCCAGCAGGCCGCCGCCCTGCGTCGCCAGCTGTCCGTAGTCGCCGGCAAGCGCGCCGAGCAGCTGGACCGCGCCGGATGCACCCATCTGGCGGGTGATGCGCTCGTCATGGTGGCGCTCGATCACGTGGCCGATCTCGTGCGCGACCACGGCGGCCAGCTGGTCCTGGTTCTTGGCCACGGTGAACAGGCCCGTGTTGATTCCCACCTTGCCGCCCGGAAGCGCGTAGGCGTTGGGCTCCTTCTCGGCGAAGAGCGCGCTTTCCCACGCGAAGGCGCGCTGGTCAGCGGGCAGCTGCCGCACCAGCGCATCGACCACGCAGCGCACGTAGGCGTTCTGGCGGGCATCGGTGCTGAGCGGACCCTTCTGCCTGGCCTCGGTGAAGGCCTGCGCGCCAAGCTGGTTGAGCTGGTCCTGCGACACGCCGCCCACGTACTGGGTGCGGCCCGTCGACGAGGTGGTGGTGGCACACGCCGCAAGCGATGCGACGATAACCAGTGCTGCAATGGTGTGCCTCATGTACGCGACCCCTGCTGTTCGCCGCGAGTGTGGCGGCGGGTGTCTTAAGGTTTCGTCAACCCCCTCGCTGGCGCGGTGGCCATCGGGCGGCTGTGCAGGGTCCGCTGCGTGTGACTCCAGAGGCCCGGTCTGGTTCGACCGGGCCGGGCGCGGCGCGCCTAGATGTCGAGGTTGGACGCCTTGAGCGCATTGTCCTCGATGAACGCACGACGCGGTTCCACCACGTCGCCCATCAGGGTACTGAAGATCTGGTCGGCGGCGACCGCATCCTCGATCCGCACCTGCAGCAGGCGCCGCGTCTCGGGATTCACCGTGGTGTCCCAGAGCTGCTCGGGGTTCATTTCGCCCAGGCCCTTGAAGCGCTGGATCTGGCGGCCCTTCTTGGCTTCCTCGAGCAGCCAGGCCTGCGCCTGGGCGAAGCTGGCGATCGGCTGGGCGCGATTGCCGCGCAGGATCTGCGCGCCCTCGCGAATCAGGCCGTGCAGCAGCGCGGCGGCTTCCTTGAGCGCACGCAGTTCGCCACCCTCGAAGGCCGACAGCGGCAGCACCTGGATCGCCTCAACGCCCATGTGGCGGCGGTGTGAGATCAGCGCGGCCGGACGGTCTTCCAGCTCCGGCTGCCATTCCAGCGCGTAGCGCGGGCGGCCGAGCCCTTCCTGGTTGAGGCGTTTTTCCAGCACGTCGAGCTCATGGCGCTCGTCGGTGTTGGCGCTCAGCGCCGCGGGATCGAGCGGGGTGAAGTCGATCAGGGCCTCGAGCAGCAGCGGATCGTAGCGGTGCGTGTTGCGGGCGATCGCCTCGCGCGCGCCGGCGTAGGCCAGCAGCAGCTTCTCCAGCGCGGGCCCCTCGATCGCAGGCTCGCCGACGGCGGGCACCAGCGAGGCGCCCTCGACCGCGTTGCCGGCCAGGTAGGCATCGAGCGCCGCGTCGTCCTTCAGGTACAGCTCGGTCTTGCCCTGCTTGATCTTGTACAGCGGCGGCAGGCCGATGTAGATGTGGCCGCGCTCGAGCAGCTCGGGCATCTGCCGGTAGAAAAAGGTCAGCAGCAGGGTGCGGATGTGGGATCCGTCCACGTCCGCGTCGGTCATGATGATGATGCGGTGGTAGCGCAGCTTGTCGGGGTTGTACTCGTCCCGGCCGATGCCCGTGCCCAGCGCGGTGATCAGGGTGCCAACCTGGTCCGACGCCAGCATCCGATCGAAGCGCGCACGCTCGACGTTGAGGATCTTGCCGCGCAGCGGCAGCACCGCCTGGTTCTTGCGGTTGCGGCCCTGCTTGGCCGAGCCGCCGGCCGAGTCGCCCTCGACGATGAACAGCTCCGACAAGGCGGGATCCTTCTCCTGGCAGTCGGCCAGCTTGCCCGGCAGGCCGGCGATATCCAGCGCGCCCTTGCGGCGGGTCAGGTCGCGGGCCTTGCGGGCGGCCTCGCGCGCGCGCGCGGCGTCGACGATCTTGCCGGCGATGGCCTTGGCTTCGTGGGGGTGTTCTTGCAGGAACTCCTCCAGACGTGACGCGAACGTGCTGTCAACCACCGGTCTCACGTCTGATGAGACAAGCTTTTCCTTGGTTTGCGAGGAAAAGCTTGGATCCGGCACCTTCACCGACAGCACCGCGATCAGGCCCTCGCGCATGTCGTCGCCGGTGAAGCTGACCTTGGCCTGCTTGGCGATCCCGTTTTGCTCGATGTAGTTGGTGAGCGTGCGCGTGAGCGCCGAGCGGAAGCCGATCAGGTGGGTGCCGCCATCCTTCTGCGGGATGTTGTTGGTGTAGCAGAACATCGTTTCCTGGTAGGAGTCGGTCCACTGCAGCGCCACGTCGACGGTGATGCCGTTCTGCTCGCCGGTCACCGAAATCACGTTGGGGTGCAGCGGCGTCTTCAGCTGGGCCAGGTGCTCGACGAAGCTGGCGATGCCGCCCTCGTACTCGAACAGGTCGCGGCGGCCCTCGCCACGCTCGTCGGCCAGGGTGATCTTGACCCCGGAATTGAGGAACGAGAGCTCACGCAGGCGGCGCGCCAGGACGTCGTAGTGGAACTCGGTGTCGGAGAAGATCTCCTTCGCCGGCCAGAAGCGCAGCGTGGTGCCGCGCCGCGGCGAGGCGTCCAGCTGCTTGAGCGGATAGACGGGCTCGCCGAGGCCGTATTCCTGCTGGTGGTGGTAGCCGTCGCGCCAGATGTCCAGCGTCAGTTTGGACGACAGCGCATTGACCACCGACACGCCCACGCCGTGCAGGCCGCCCGAAACCTTGTAGCTGTTGTCGTCGAACTTTCCGCCGGCGTGCAGCACGGTCATGATGACCTCGGCGGCCGAGCGGTTTTCTTCCTTGTGGATGTCGACCGGGATGCCGCGGCCGTTGTCGGACACCGACACCGAGCCGTCCTCGTGGAGCGTCACCACGACCTCGTCGGCGTGGCCAGCGAGGGCCTCGTCGATCGAGTTGTCCACCACCTCGAACACCATGTGGTGCAGGCCGGTGCCGTCGTGCACGTCGCCGATGTACATGCCGGGCCGCTTGCGCACGGCCTCCAGGCCGCGCAGCACGGTGATCCTGCTCGAATCGTAGGCCTGGACGGGGGCAGCCGCCGGGATCTGGGTTTCTTCGGTCATTCGCACACCACCGTAGTGACGCGGCGCGGGAGCTGGTCGGGCGCCACGACACTTAAGTTATTGGAACGGAAGCGCGAATTATACCGCGCCAGGCGCCCTGGCTGGGCCGTGGGCCGCGGACGGACCGGTTGGGCTTCAGCTGCGATCGGCGGCACAGCGGGCTTCAGACGGCGGACACCACGCCATGTTCCACGTGGAACACGGTCAGGGGCCACGCACCCACCTCTGCCAGTACCGGGCCAGCCTCGGTCCCGGTTACGAACACCTGGGCGCCGCTGCCATGCAGGCGCTCCAGCAGCCGACGCTGATGCTCGCGGTCGAGCTCGGAGGCCAGGTCGTCCAGCAGGAACACCGGCCAGTGCCCCCTGCACGCGGAAAAGTCCTGCGCCTGCGCCAGCAGGCAGGCCAGCGCGGTGAGCTTGGCCTGCCCGCGCGACAGGGTTTCACCCGAAGGGCGGTTTGTGTGCACGACGCGCCAGTCGGCACGATGCGGGCCCACCGAGGTGAAGCCGGCGGCCAGGTCCCTGTCGCGGGCAAGCAGCAGCGCGTCGGCCAGAGACAGCTGATCGCGGCGCCAGCCAGGCCGGTACTCGATGTGGCCCTCACCCAACTGCGGCGCCATGGCTGCGGAAAGCGCGCCGAAGCGGGGCTGCAGGCGCTCGACGTAGTCACGCCTCTGCTGATCCAGCAGTTCGGCCGCTGCTGCAAGCTCCGCATCCCAGGCCTCGAGCTGGCCGGCGGCGATCCGCTGCTTGAGCAGGGCGTTGCGCTGCTTGAGCGCGCGGGTAAACCGGCGCCAGACCGGACGGAACTCCCCCTCACCCTGTTCCACGTGGAACAGGCCCCAATCCAGGTAGCGGCGCCGCGCCTCGGCCCCGGCCGTCACCAGCGCGTGGCTGCCGGGCTCGAAACTGATGGCCGCAAGTGCTGCGCACAAATCGCCCAGTTGTTGAACCGGCTCACCGTCGAGCCGACCGGTCCACGCCTGCCCGCTGTGACGCAGCCCCGCACGCCTGCGGACATCGACCGGCTCAGCCCATTCGGCGAAGACCTCGAGCGACTCGGATCCGGTCCGCACCAGTCCGTCGCGGACCCGGCCGCGAAAGCTCCGACCGTAGGCGAGCAGGTGGATGGCTTCGAGCACGCTGGTCTTGCCGGCGCCGTTGGCGCCGAGGATCAGGTTGAGCTGCGGCCCGGGCGCCAGGTCCAACGGCTCCAGGTTGCGGACGCCGGCGGCGGTCAGCCGGGTCAGGCGCATGCGCCAACCCCGGCACGAGCGCAGGCGGGCTGCGCGCATTCCGGCTCCGCCAAACGACTTCGCCCGGCCGAAGCCGGGCGAAGCGCAGGTTCCACGTGGAACACAGCAACCGGCATCAGAGGCGCAGCGGCATCACCACGTGACGGCAGCGCTCGCTGGAGGCCTCACGCACCAACGCGGACGAGTTGGCGTCGCGAAGCTGCAGCACCACCTGCTCGTCGCGCAGTGCGGACAGCGCATCGAGCAGGTAATTGACGTTGAAGCCCACCGCCAGGCCGTCGACCTTGGTCTCGGCCTCGACCTCTTCCTGCGCCTCTTCCTGCTCGGGATTGTGCGCGTTGATCCGCACCAGGCCCGGCGACATCTCCAGCCGCACGCCGCGGTACTTCTCGTTCGACAGGATCGCCGCACGCTGCAGCGAGGCGCGCAGGGCTTCGCGATCGACCAGGACCTCGCGGTCCGCGCCGATCGGGATCACCGCCTCGTAGTCCGGGAATCGCCCGTCAATCAGCTTGCTGGTGAAGGTCACGTCGTCGCGTTTGATGCGGATGTGGTTGCGCCCCATTTCCAGCACCACCGTGCGATCGCCGCCCTCCAGCAGCCGCTGCAGCTCCTGCACGCCCTTGCGCGGCACGATGATCTGGCGCTTGGTCGCGACGGCTTCTTCCAGCGCGGCTTCGCACAGCGCCAGGCGATGCCCGTCGGTCGCCACGCAGCGCAGGCGCGTGTCGGCCAGGTCAAACAGCAGGCCGTTGAGGTAGTAGCGCACGTCCTGCTGCGCCATCGCGAAGGCGGTGCGTTCGATCAGTTCCTTGAGCGCGGCTTCGGGCACGCTGACGCGTTCGGTGGCCTCGACCTCGTCCACCGACGGGAAATCATTGGCCGGCAGGGTGGACAGCGTGAAGCGGCTGCGCCCTGCCTGCACCGTGATCTTGTCGCCGTTCTGCGAGACCGTGACCTTGCTGCCGTCAGGCAGGGCGCGAACGATGTCGAACAGCTTGCGGGCGGGGATGGTCGTCTCCCCGTCCTGCGCGTCGTCGACCGTCACCCGGGAGATCATCTCGACCTCCAGGTCGGTACCGGTCAGCGACAGCTGGCCGCCCGCGACCTGGGTCAGCAGGTTGGCCAGGACGGGCAGGGTCTGGCGTCGTTCAACGACGTTGACCACTTGCGCCAGCGGCTTCAGGAGGGCTTCGCGTTGCAGGCTGAAACGCATGCGTTGGGTTCCTGTAACAAGGCTTTTAAAACAGTAAGAACTTCAAAAGCGGTGGTGCTTGGGGGGCCTGCACAGCGGGCATAACGACGCTAACCCGTTGTTTTGCATGATTTTTCTAGCGGTTTTCTGGTGTGGACAAGGTGCACTGCCTGGCGGGGGCAAGCTGTGGATGGATTCCAGCCTCGAAACTTGTCCACAGCTTGTGCCAGTGCTGTCCACGGGCACCACAACATCTAGTGTAGCGAAGGTTTCAGGGCGCGGGGCGGCGGCTTTCCGGCAGCGTGCGCCGACGCAGACGCCCGGCCACCGCGACGCGGCGGGGGAGGGTCGCAGACTGGCAGACAAGCGCCGTGGAACGTCTCGCAAGCCCCGCAGGGACGGTTGCAGTCCGGCAGCTGCGGGATCTCTCCCTGCGGTCGAGATGACAACGCCAGGTTGTGCTGGAAATGCCGACCCTGGCTGCGTCGAGGTCACCGCGGCCCGGCCTGTGGTTACTCGCTCAGCTTGCGGATCAGCTTGTCCCAATCCTCGCGCAGCTTGCCGTCGGTCTCCATCAGGTTGCGGATCTGGCGGCAGGCGTGGAGGACGGTGGTGTGGTCGCGGCCGGCGAAGGCGTCGCCGATCTCGGGCAGGCTGTGTTCGGTGAGTTCCTTGGCCAGCGCCATCGCCATCTGCCGCGGACGCGCCAGCGAGCGGGTGCGGCGCTTGGACAGCAGGTCTTTCATCTGCAGGCCGTAGTAGTCGGCCACGACCTTCTGGATGTTGGGGATGCCGATCGACTGCTGCTGTGAGCGCAGCAGGTCGCGCAGGGTTTCCTGGGCGAACTCCACGGTGATGGTGCGACCGGTGAAGTTGGCGCGCGCGGCCAGCGAATTGAGCGCGCCCTCAAGGTCGCGCACGTTGCCGTGCATCTTCTTGGCCAGCAGGAAGGCAACCTCGTCGGGCACCATGGTGCCGCGCTCGCGCGATTTGGCCAGCACGATCGCCGCGCGCGTCTCGAAGTCCGGCGGGTCGATCGCCACCGACAGACCCCAGGCCAGGCGCGACTTCAGCCGCGGCTCCAGGCCGTCCACCTCACGCGGGTAGCGGTCGCAGGTCATGATGATCTGCTGGCGGCTGTCGAACAGCGTATTGAAGGTGTGGAAGAACTCTTCCTGGGTGCGGTCCTTGCCGGCGAAGAACTGGATGTCGTCGATCAGCAGCGCGTCGATCTGGCGGAACTGGCGCTTGAACTGGTCCGAGGTCCGTTCCTGGATCGAGCGGAAGAACGCGCTGTAGAACTCCTCCGAGCGCAGGTACAGCACGCGCGCGGCCGGGTTGGCCTGGCGCATCGCGTTGCCGGCGGCGAACATCAGGTGGGTCTTGCCCAGCCCCGTGCCGCCATAGAGCAGCAGCGGGTTGTGCGAGCGGTCGCCGGGCTTGAGCGCGGCCTGCCAGGCGGCGGCCCGGCCCATCTGGTTGCTGCGTCCCTCGACGAAATTGTCGAAGGTGTAATGGCTGTCCAGGTGACCGGCGAAGGACACCATCGGCGCGGGCGTGGCCGCGGCGGGCGCGCCGTGCGCGGTGCTGGCGGCAGGGGCGACCGTGGCGCGCGGCAGCGACCCGATCTCCAGCTGCACGTCGCCGCTGCCGGCGAAGTGCGCCAGCAGCTCGCGGATGCGCTGCAGGTAGCGGCTTTCCACCTCGTCGCGCACGAATGCATTGGGCGCATACAGCACGGTCCGGCTGTCCTGGCGGCGCGCCTGCAGCGGCTTGAGCCAGGTGTGCACGTCCTCGGCCGGCAGTTCGGCTTCCAAACGTTCGAGGCAGCGGGGCCAGGCATCCATAGAGCGTTCGCGCAACAGTCTTGAGGGGAAAAGGAGGGCGCCCGGCGCGCGGCTGCGGCCGGTCGGGGGGGGCACAAAGGGGGAGGGCAGACTACCACCCGCACCAGACCCGCGCATCCGCCCGCACCGGTCCGAAAAGTGCGCCCGCTTGACCGTGCACGGGGGGCGTCGCTAGAATTGCCGGTTCTTTCCGCCCGCTGCATTGTCAGTAAACGCCATGGCCACCAAGCGCACCTACCAGCCCAGCAACCTCAAGCGCAAGCGCGACCACGGCTTCCGTGCCCGCATGGCGACCGCCGACGGCCGCAAGATCCTTGCCCGCCGTCGCGCCAAGGGCCGCAAGCGCCTGTCGGCCTGAGCCGCGCAAGCTGCTGCCTCCGGCCGCCACACCGGCCGGGACCCCTGATCCATGACCGACGCCGGCTTCCCGCGAGATGCGCGGGTGCGCGCGAGCGCGGATTTCGACCGCATCTTCAAGGGCGGGCGCCGCGTGGCGCTGCCCATGCTTGCCCTGCACTGGCTGGCCGACGGGCAACCATCGCGGCTGGGGCTGGCGGTATCACGCAAGGTTGATCGCCGTGCGGTCGGCCGCAACCGCATCAAACGCATCCTGCGCGACCAGTTCCGGCACGAGCGCGGCACGCTGCCCGCCGGCGCCTACGTACTGGTCGCGCGTCCGCCTGCCGCCGCAGCCTCGCCTGAAGCACTGCGCGAAGCCATGATGTCCCTGCTGCGTCGTGCGGGTGCGTTGCCGCACCCGGCGCCGGACGGCACAATGCCCGCTGCGGATTCCCGCACGGCATCCCCGCCTCCTCCCACCGCGCCGTGTCCTTCCGGCGAATGAGCCTGCCTGTCCGATGAACCAGACCCGCACCTTCCTGATCGTTGCCTGGCTGATGGTGGCGGTGCTGCTGTGGATGGAATGGAACAAGGAAAAGGCCGCGCCGCCGCCGCAGGACACCTTGCAGACGCTGCCTGCCGGCTCCGGCGCCGGCGCGGTCCCGGTGTCGCCGCCGACCGGCGCAGCCGGAGCGGCCGGCGTGCCCGACGCGCCCACCGTGCCGCAGGCCCCGGGCGTGATCCCGGAAAGCCGCGCCACGCCGGCGCAGGCCAGCGCGGTCCAGGTCGAGACCGACGTGCTGCGGCTGGTGATCGATGGCGGCAGCGTGCTGCGCGCCGAACTGCTCGACTATCCGCAGACCCGCGACGAGGCCAGCCCGCCGGTGGTGTTGTTCGACAGCGCCCCGCAGCACTTCTACGCCGCGCAGAGCGGCTGGGCCAGCAGCGGCCCGGCGCCCAACCATGAGCAGGGCTTCGTGCCGGCCGGCAGCGAACGCAGCTTCGTCCTCGCCCCGGGCCAGGATCAGCTGGTGGTGCCCTTTGTCTGGCGCGGACCCGACGGCGTCGAGATCCGCCGCAGCTACGTGCTCACGCGCGGCCAGTACGCGATCGGTGTGCGCGACGAGATCATCAACCAGGGCAGCCAGCCCTGGCAGGGCTATCCCTACCGGCAGCTGCTGCGCGGCTCGCCCAACGTCAAGCGCGGCATGACCAACCCCGAGTCGTTCAGCCTGACCGGCGCGACCTGGTACGGCGACGAAGGCGGCTACACGCGCCGCTGGTTCAAGGATTACGAAGACGGCGTGATCAACGCGACCGACAGCAACACCTGGACCGCGTTCGTGCAGCACCATTTCTTCGGTGCATGGTTGCCGGGCGACACCGCCGGCGCGAAGAAGGCGATCACCCTCGACACCGACACCAGCAGCGGCGCGCCGCGCTACCTGATCCGCGAGATGGCCAGCGCGCCGGTCGTGGTCGCGCCCGGGCAGCAGGTGGTCGACAGCGCGCGGCTGTGGGTCGGCCCCAAGCTCGTCGGCCAGATCAAGGCGCAGCAGGTGCCGGGCCTGGACCGCGTGGTCGACTACAGCCGCTTCTCGCTGATGGCCTGGCTGGGCGAAGGCCTGTTCTGGGTGCTGGCCAAGCTGCACGGCCTGATCGGCAACTGGGGCTGGGCGATCGTCGGCCTGGTGATGCTGGTGAAGATCCTGCTGTTCCCGCTGGCGACCGCGCAGTACAAGTCGATGGCGAAGATGCGCAGGTTCCAGCCGCGCATCGCGCAGCTCAAGGAACGCTACGGCGACGACAAGCAGAAGTTCCAGGTCGCGATGATGGAGCTGTACAAGAAGGAGAAGATCAATCCGGTCGGTGGCTGCCTGCCGGTAGTGCTGCAGATGCCGATCTTCTTCGCCCTGTACTGGGTGCTGCTGGAGTCGGTGGAACTGCGCCACGCGCCGTGGATCGGCTGGATCCAGGACCTGACCGCGCGTGACCCCTGGTTCATCCTGCCGGTGATCAACATCGCGGTGATGTGGGCCACGCAGAAGCTCTCGCCGATGACCGGCATGGATCCGATGCAGCAGCGCATGATGCAGATGATGCCGCTGGTGTTCGGCGTGATGATGGTCTTCTTCCCGGCCGGCCTGGTGCTGTATTGGGTCACCAACGGCGGCCTGGGCCTGCTGCAGCAGTGGTACATGTTGCGCAAGTACGGCGAGCCGGCACCGGCCAAGGCCTGATCGGCCACTGCGAAGCCCGCCAGCCGGCGGGCTTCCTCGTTCCGCACCCATGAACGCCCGCCGCGCCGAGACCAGCGACACGATCGCCGCCATCGCCACGCCCTCGGGCGCCGGCGGCGTCGGCATCGTGCGCCTGTCCGGGCCGGAGGCGGCGGCGATCGCGCGCCAGCTGTGCGGACGCGTGCTGCAGCCGCGGCACGCGCACCACGTGCGCTTCCGCGACGCCGAGGGCGGCGTGATCGATGACGGCATCGCGCTGGCCTTCGTCGCCCCGGCCAGCTTCACCGGCGAGGACGTGGTGGAGCTGCAGGCCCACGGCAGCGCGCCGGTGCTGCGTCAGCTGCTGGCGCGCTGCTGCGCCCTGGGCGCGCGGATGGCGCGGCCGGGCGAGTTCAGCGAACGTGCCTACCTCAACGGACGCCTGGACCTGGCCCAGGCCGAAGCGGTCGCCGACCTGATCGCGGCCGGCGACGAGCGCGCCGCCCGCGCCGCCCGGCGCGCGCTGGAAGGCGAGTTCTCGATGCGCGTGGACGCGCTGGCCGAGCGCCTGATGGCGCTGCGCGTGCACGTGGAGGCGGCGATCGACTTTGCCGACGAACCCATCGAAACCCTGGGCGGCAACGCACTGAACAAGGGCCTGGCCGAGGCGCGCGCGCAGCTCGACACGCTGCTGGTCGCCGCCGAGCGCGGCCGCAAGCTGCGCGACGGCCTGCACGCGGTGATCGTCGGCCCGCCCAACGCCGGCAAGAGTTCACTGCTCAATGCGCTCTCGGGCAGCGAGCGTGCGATCGTCACCGAGATCGCCGGCACCACCCGCGACCTGCTGCACGAAACCCTGCGCATCGACGGCTTTGAACTCAACCTGGTCGATACCGCGGGCCTGCGCGAGGACGGCGATGCGATCGAGCGCGAGGGCATGCGTCGTGCGCGCGCCGAGTTGCGACGCGCCGACCTTGCGCTGGTGGTGCTGGATGCGCGTGACCCCGACGCCGGCCTGCGCGCGGTGGCTGCCGACATCATCGGCGTGCCGCAGCGCCTCGTCGTGTACAACAAGTCCGACCTGGCGGATCCCGCGGCGTCGCTGCCGGAAGGCGCGATCGCCGTCTCTGCGCGTACCGGCGCGGGCCTGGACCTGCTGCATGCGGGCCTGCGCCAGGCGGCCGAGGGCAATGCGCCGGCCGAGGGTGCCTTCACCGCGCGCGCGCGCCACGTCGACGCGCTGCGTCGCGCCGGTCAGGCGCTGGGCGACGCGACTGCGGTGCTGGCCCACGACCACCTCGACCTTGCTGCCGAAGCCCTGCGCCTGGCCCAGGATGCGCTGGGCGAAATCACCGGGCGCACCCTGCCCGACGCCCTGCTTGGCCGGATCTTTTCGACGTTCTGCATCGGCAAGTAGCGTCGCCGTCGCGGGTCAGGTGGACCGTAGGCCAGGCCAGCGCGCCATGTGCGCGTTTTCGCAAACGCCGTCACAGTTTTGCCGGCCCGCAGGCACGCAGACTCGAAGCCGACCACGGCGTCAGTTGACAAACGCGACGCGCTGTCGCGTCCTAGGCGCCACGTGATCTGTTCCACACAGGGGAAACCGATGTTCATCAACACCACCGCGGGCGGCCGGAGGGGGCCGCGTCGACTGCTGGCCGGCGCCGCACTTGCACTGAGCCTGGCCACGCTGCTCGCGTCATGCAAACAGGAACCCGCCGACGCGCCGGCTGCCACGCCAGCAGCGGGGCCGGATGCGCCGGCCGCGCAGCGGGCACCCGCCGAGGCCGTGTCGGCCGAAGTGGCCGCGCTCAGCGCCGACCAGCTGCGCGAGGCCGCATCCAAGGCCTACCAGGAGAGCCGGCTGTACGCCCCGGGCGGCGACAACGCGATGGAGTACTACCTCGCGCTGCGCGACAAGGATCCGGCCAATGCCGGGGTGTCCAGCGCGCTGGTCGACCTGCTGCCGATGACCGTGATCGCGACCGAGCAGAGCCGCGACCGCGGCGACTTCGACGAGGCCCGTCGCCTGCTGGCCCTGATCGAAAAGACCGACTCGTCCTACCCGGCGGTCGATCGCCTGAAGAACACCATCGCCAGCGCCGAGACCGAGGCCGGGCGTCGTGCCCAGCAGGAGCAGCTCACCGCCGAGCAGGAAGGCGAGCGGCGCCAGCAGCTCGAGCGCGACCGCCTGGAGCAGCAGCGCCTGGCCCAGGAGCAGGCCGCACGCGAACTCGCCACGCAGCAGGCCCAGGCCAGCCAGGACGCACAGCGCCAGGAAACGGCGCGCCAGGAAGCCGCCCGCCAGGAGACCGCGCGCGAGGAAGCGGCTCGCCAGGAAGCCGCGCGCCAGGCCGCCAACCGGCCAGCCAACCGTCCGGCGGCCAGCGCCAGCGACCTGCGCGCGATCAGCACGCCGGCGCCGCGCTATCCGCCCGATGCGCTGCGCGCCGGTACCGGTGGCGAAGTGCAGGTCGAGTTCACCGTGGGCCTGGACGGTTCGGTCGGCGAAGTGCGCGTGGTCCGCGCCGACCCGCCGCGCACCTTCGACCGCGAGGCGATCAACGCGGTCCGGCGCTGGCGCTTCGAGCCGGTCCCGGCACCGGTCACCACCCGCCGCACGATCAGCTTCAGCCCGTCGCAGTAATCGCGGCATCGCGGCAACAAGAAAAGCCCGGCACTCGCCGGGCTTTTTCTTGGCTCTTCTCCCAATTGAGGGAGAAGGCGGACAGGTTGCTGGAAGTCTCGGGCCGGCTTCGAATGGACGCCATGCCCTGTCGACCGGGGATCGCTTTTCGCTCGGTCAGGGCCGCTACGCGGTCCGGCCCGGCACAGCATGCCGGGCGCTCGCGTGGATGCGCGGCATGCCGCGCAAGCCATCCACGCTCTCCCTGCCCTGACTCGCGCGCAAAACATCCATGTTTTGCTTTCCGCGATCCCCGGTCGCCAGGGCACGGCTCACTGCGACTGGCGCTGCGATGCCTCGATGGCCAGCTTTCTTCAAAGCCACGCCAGTGACTGGGCGATGGTCGTTGCGGGGCGGGGGTTGCGGAAAGCAGCGCATGGATGCGCTGCGGCGGCGAGTCAGCCATGAATGGCTGACCGAGCCGGGGAGCAACCCCCGGCCCGGGACGACTCCAACCGCAGGCCCGGGACGACTCCAACCGCAGGCCCGGGACGACTCCAACCGCAGGCCTGATCCATTCGCTTGCAGTCCGGCCGACTCCCTCGAATGGGAAAGAACCTCTTGGCTCCGCGGCTCAGGCCGAGATCGCCAGCCTCTCCTGGTGGTAGAGGCGCGCCGCCAGCAGCCACAGCACCAGGCCCAGGCCGAAGCCCGCGCCCATGTACACCGCCCATTCCTGCGCGCTGATCGCTTCGCTGCGCACCAGCTTGAGGATCATCTGGTTCTGCGCCAGGAACGGCACCGCGAACTGCCACAGCTGGTTCTTGATCGGGTTCACCATCAGCACGATGGTCGGGATGATCGGCAGGAACATCAGCACGCTCATGTAGCTCTGCGCCTCCTTCACCGACTTGACGCTGGCCGCGATCAGGGTCAGCAGGGTGGTGCCGATCAGCACCATCGGCAGCAGCACGAGCAGCAGCTGGGCCATCACCGGCAGCGAGACATCGACCAGCTGCATCGGCCCGGGCGCCAGCTGGAACGCGAACTTCAGCGACAGCACGATCAGCAGCAGCGAGAGCATGCCGAACAGGCAAGCGGCGAGGATCTTGCCGCTCATGATCGCCGCGCGCGCCGCCGGCGTCGCCAACAGCGGCTCCAGCGACTGGCGCTCGCGCTCGCCCGCGGTGACGTCGATCACCAGTGCCGCGCCGCCCAGGAAGCTCAGCAGGATCAGCAGGTAGGGCAGGAAGGCGAGCAGCATGCCGCGCCGCGCCTCCGGCGTGGCCACGTCGCGCTGCCCGACCTGCAGCGCGAAGCCCGCCTCGGGACTGACGCCGCGGTTGATCCCGCGCAGCACGCCGACGGTGCGGCTGTATTCAAGCAGCACGCCGCGCAGGCGGTTGACCGGGATCTGCGAGTCCTGGCGCGAGCTGTCATAGATCAGCTCGATCTTCGCGCTGCGGCTGCCGCGCCACTGTTCGCCGAATTCCGGATCGATCTTCAGCACCACGTCCCAGTCCTGGTCGCGCACTTCCCGATCCGGATCCTGCGGCGCCGGCTTGGCCTCGATGTTGCGGCCCTTGAGGAAGGCGACCAGGTTGGGCGCGTGCTCGGCGCCGATCACCGGCAGTTCCAGCGTCGATTCCAGCTGGGTGCGCATCTTC
The DNA here is from genome assembly GCF_054072715.1 of Luteimonas sp. A611. Classification (NCBI taxonomy): domain Bacteria; kingdom Pseudomonadati; phylum Pseudomonadota; class Gammaproteobacteria; order Lysobacterales; family Lysobacteraceae; genus Luteimonas; species Luteimonas sp. A611. Next base: position 381,085 of record NZ_JBSVRP010000003.1, on the reverse strand, counting down.
TTCTCGGCCAGCGCGCCCATGCCCAGGATCAGCGCCGGGATCACGATCGGCCCGAGGAACAGGCCGAGCATCATCGTCTTGCGGTCGCGGAACAGGTCCAGCAGTTCCTTCTTTGCGACAGTCCAGATCGCCTTCATGCCTGCTCTCCCATCGCAGCTTCTGCTTCCAGGTCGGCGAGCCGCACGAACACGTCCTCCAGGTCGGCCAGGCCGGTCTGTTCACGCAGCTCGTCCGGCGTTCCGATCGCGCGCACCTCGCCGTGCGCGATCACCACGATCCGATCGCACAGCGCAGCGACCTCCTGCATGATGTGGCTGGAGAAGATCACGCAGCGACCCTCGTCGCGCAGCCCGCGCAGGAAACCGCGCAGTCCGCGCGTGGTCATCACGTCCAGGCCGTTGGTGGGTTCGTCGAGGATCACGTTGCGCGGGTCGTGCACCAGCGCGCGCGCGATCGCGGTCTTGGTGCGCTGGCCCTGGCTGAAGCCCTCGGTGCGCCGGTCGAGGAAATCCTGCATCACCAGCGTCCTGGCCATGGCCGCGGTGCGGTCGCGGATCGTGGCCTCGTCCAGCCCGTGCAGGCGGCCGAAGTAGGCGATGTTCTCGCGCGCGCTCAGGCGCTTGTATACGCCGCGCGCGTCGGGCAGCACGCCCAGGCGCTGGCGCACGGCGGTCGGGTCCTTCGCCACGTCGATGCCGTCGACTTCGATGCGGCCCTGGTCGGGCGTCATCAGCGTGTACAGCATCCGCAGCGTGGTGGTCTTGCCGGCGCCGTTGGGACCGAGCAGGCCGGTGATCTCGCCGTCGCGTGCCTCGAAGCCCACGCCCTTCACTGCGTGCACGGTGCCGGTCTTGCTCTTGAAGGATTTGTGCAGGTTGTCGATGCGGATCATGGGATGTCCGTGATTCGTGGAGTGTTGAACGCTGGTCCGATCAGGCGGATCCGGATGGCGGCGGATGCCGTCCATCGCGGATCAACAACGACGCGCCGTGTCACGGCTCCCAGCCGTAGTTGCCGGCGAAGGGCGGCTGCGCGGACAGGCGATCCAGGCAAGCTGCATCCAGTGCATGGGCATCGGTGGATTCGATGAACTGCGCGAACAGCTTGGGCATGCAGCCGCTGCCCAGCACGCTGTGGCCCTGGCCCGGCAGTACCAGGTGGCGTCCGTTGGGCAGCGTCTCGATCACTTCGTCGCCGTAGCGGGGCGGTGTGACCGGATCGAGTTCGCCACTGATCGCAAGCACCGGCACCTCGCCCGACAGCGGCGTGCGGAAGCCTTCGCTGCGTACGCCCCTGGGCCACACCGCGCACTGCTGCTGCATGAGGTCCACCAGCAGGTTGCCGAGCACGGTCGCGTCGTCGTCGGTGGCGCTGCGGAACTCGGCGGCATCTTCGCTGCAGCTCACCGACAGGCTCATGCCCATCGCCATCGAGTCGCTCATCTGCGACGACAGCATGCGCGACTGGGCGAGCAGGCTTTCGTAGCGCTGCTGGGCGGCTTCGTGCAGCAGCAGCGGCAAGGTGGCCGCCATCGACGGCTGGTAGGCGTACATCCGCAGCAATCCGATCAGATGACCGTCGCGCGGCACCTCCTCGCGCCATTCGCCCGAGACCGGGTCGCGGTAGCGCACCGGCGCGATGCCGCCGGCCTGCAGCCGTTCGCGCACCAGGGTCAGCTGCTGGCGCGGATCGCCGAGGTTGGTCAGGCAGGCCTCGCTGGCGCGGCAGCGCTGGAACTGCGCATCGAGCGCGTCCTCGAGGTTGCGTGCGTGGTCCTGCCCGAGCACCAGCGAGTTCGGCGCCACCGAGTCGAGGACCAGGCTGCGGGTGTGCTGCGGATAGGCGGCGGCGTACTGCTGGGCGACGCGCGTGCCGTAGGAGATGCCGACCAGGTTGATGCGCTCGACCCCGATCTTCTGCCGCACCAGGTCGAGGTCGCGGACGTGGTCGCCGGTGGTGTAGAAACGCAGGTCCGCGGTTTTCTGCAGGACGTCGCGGCAGGCCTCGGTGAGCCGGACCACCGCCTCGGGCGTCTCGTTCTCCGGATTGGCCAGGACCTCGTCATCCATGAAGCCGGGGCAGTGCAGCGGGTTCGAGCCGCCGGTGCCGCGCGCGTCGACCAGGACCACGTGGCGGTTGCGCCGCACGTCGGAAAACGCGCCCTCCACCATCGGGAAACTCTCGATCGCCGACTGGCCGGGCCCGCCGGCGATCATGTAGATCGGGTCGGCCTCGGCCATGCCCTTGGCCGGGACCAGTGCGATCGCCAGGTCGATCATGCGGCCGTCCGGCGCGGCATGGTCCTCGGGCACGGCCAGGGTCGCGCACTGCGCCTCGACCGAGCTGCCGCCGGGCCCGGCCAGCGCGCAGGGCTCGAAGGCGAGCGCGCCGTAATGCAGGCTGCCCTGCGCATCGGCGCGCGGACCGGACTGCTGCCGCGGACCGCCGTCGCAGGCCGCCAGCAGCAGGCCTGCGGCGAGCAGGGACAGGGGAAACAGCGGGGACTTCATGCAGGTGCCTCCGGGAAGAAGATCGATTCGATGCTGGTTTCAAACACGGCGGCGATGCGGAACGCGAGCGGCAGGCTGGGATCGTACTTGCCGGTCTCGATGGCGTTGACGGTCTGTCGGGATACTTCCAGACGTTCGCCCAGCTGCGCCTGTGACCAGCCGCGCGCCTCGCGCAGTTCGCGGACCCGGCTTCTCATCGCCGGCTCCGCGCCGCCGGGCCCTGGCGTGGCAGCAGCAGTGCGGCGGAACCCGGCACGACGGCGGCCGCGACCAGCACGCGGCAGGGGCTCACCACCATGGCGGCGACCCCGGCTGGGGCGGGGAGAAGCGGGGTTCGATCCGGCAGGCGTGCATGCTGGGGTGTCAAGGGTGCTTGACAGGCAGGATGTGCGGGAGCGACGTTGGTGTCAAGCGAGCTTGACAGGGAAATCCCGAGCCGACTCGCGGCAGTGATGCCGAGGGGTGCCGCCGCCGCTACTTGCTGCTGACGTACTTCTCGCGGCGGATCTGCGGCACTGCCAGCCCCGCTTCCTTCAGCGCCTCGAAGCAGGCATCGACCATGTTCGGATTGCCGCAGAGGTAGGCGATGTCGGTCGCCGCATCCGGCGCGAACTCGGCGAGGAACTGCTGTACGTAGCCGTGGCGCACGTCGTCATGCGCCTGCGGCGAACCGACGACTGGCAGTTCGCGCGAGAAGCAGGGCACGAAGCGAAATGCGGGATTGCGCTGCGCGAATGCGCGGAACTCGTCGCCGTACAGCAGCTCGTCCGGCGTGCGCGCGCCGAACAGCAGCACCACTTCGATTCCGCGCTCGGCGATCGCCTTCTCCAGCAGCGGCAGCATCGCGCGATACGGCGTCACGCCGGTGCCGGTGCCGATCAGCACATAGCGACGGTTGGCATCGCCCGGCATCAGGCAGAAGCGTCCGAACGGGCCGCTGGCCTGGACGGTGCTGCCTTCGTCCAGGCCCTCGAACAGCGCGGTCGCCGCGCCACCGGGCACGTAGCTCACCGCGATCTCGACCGCATCGCCCGCCCCCAGCGCATGGTCGTGGATCGTCGCCAGCGAGTACGAGCGCTTGGTCGGCGTGCCGTCGGCGTACTGGAAGTGCACCTGGATGAACTGGCCGGGGATGTAGTCCAGCGGCTGGCCGTCATCGCGGCTAAACGTGAGGTGCGCGACCGAGGGCGCAAGCATGCGCCGACCGGTGAGTTTGAGCGGGAACTGGACGATGGCCAAATCGGGAATGGGACGGTGCGGCCCGGGAGTGGGCCGATGGGCCGCCTATACTAACGGCTTGCCGCGAATCACGCGGTCAAGGCCCACGCGATGATCCCAGAATCCCAAGCGGCCCCGGGCGCGCCCGCGCTGCGGATCCGCGACCTCCGCAAGACCTACGACAACGGCGTGCAGGCGCTCAAGGGCGTCTCGCTGGACGTGCATCCGGGCGATTTCTACGCCCTGCTCGGCCCCAACGGCGCCGGCAAGAGCACCCTGATCGGCATCATTTCCTCGCTGGTGAACAAGAGCGGCGGCGAGGTCTCGGTGTTCGGCATCGACCTGGCCACCGATCGCGGCGCGGCCATGCGCCAGATCGGCCTGGTGCCGCAGGAAATCAACTTCAACATGTTCGAGAAGCCGCTCGACATCCTGGTCAACTACGCCGGCTTCTACGGCGTGCCGCGCGCGCAGGCGCTGCTGCACGCGGAAGAAGAGCTCAAGCGCGCCTTCCTGTGGGACAAGGCGGGGCAGATGAGCCGCACGCTCTCTGGCGGCATGAAGCGGCGGCTGATGATCGCGCGGGCGATGATGACGCGGCCGCGGCTGCTGATCCTCGACGAGCCCACCGCCGGCGTCGACATCGAGATCCGCCGCGACATGTGGCGCGTGCTGCGCGAGATCAACGCCGCAGGCACCACGATCATCCTCACCACCCATTACCTGGAGGAAGCCGAGTCGCTGTGCCGCAACCTGGCCATCATCGACCACGGCCGGATCGTCGAGCAGGGGCCGATGCGCGCGCTGCTGGCCAAGCTCGACGTCGAGGGATTCCTGTTCGACGTCCAGGGCGCGCTGCCGGCGACGCTGCCGGAGATCGAGGGCGCCACCCTGGTCGCGCTCGACGACCACACGCTCGACCTCGACATGCCGCGGGCGATGGACCTCAACCGCGTGTTCGCCATCCTCGATGCGGCCGGCATCCGCGTGCGTTCGATGCGCACCAAGTCCAACCGGCTCGAGGAGCTGTTCGTGCGCATGACCGCCAGGCCGCAGGAGCAGGCCGCTTGAACGCCATCTCCCGCACCAGCGTCGCATCCGCCGACAGTGCGCGCCGCAACCGGATCGCGCTGGCAACGGTCGCGCGCCGCGAGATCATGCGGATCCTGCGCATCTGGAGCCAGACCCTGGTGCCGCCGGCGATCACCATGGTGCTGTACTTCCTGATCTTCGGCCAGCTCATCGGCGCGCGCATCGGCGACATGGGTGGCTACACCTACATGGAGTTCATCGTCCCGGGCCTGGTGATGATGAGCGTGATCCAGAACAGCTACGGCAACATCTCCTCGAGCTTCTTCGGCGCCAAGTTCGGCCGCCACGTCGAGGAGCTGCTGGTCAGCCCGATGCCGGGCTGGGTGATCCTGGGCGGGTATGTCGCCGGCGCGGTGGCGCGCGGGCTGATGGTCGGCGTGGTCGTGCTGTGCATCGCGATGCTGTTCACCGACGTGCGCATCCCGCACCCGCTGGTCACGCTGAGCACGGTGCTGCTGGGCGCGACGATCTTCTCGCTGGCCGGCTTCGTCAACGCGATCTACGCCAAGAAGTTCGACGACGTGGCGATCGTGCCGACTTTCATCCTGACCCCGCTCACCTATCTGGGTGGCGTGTTCTATTCGATCCAGCTGCTGCCCGGCTGGGCGCAGGCGGCGACCCACGCCAACCCGATCTTCTACATGGTCAACGCGTTCCGCTACGGCCTGCTTGGCACCAGCGACGTGCCGCTGTGGATCGCCTACGCGCTGATGCTGTTCTTCGTCGTGGCGCTGGGCGGGCTGTCGCTGTGGCTGCTCAAGCGCGGCGTGGGGCTGCGCAGCTGATGCGCGTGCTGGTGCTCGGCGCCGGCGGCACCGGTGGCTACTTCGGTGGGCGGCTGGCGCAGTCGGGCGCCGACGTCAGCTTCCTGGTGCGTCCGACGCGTGCCGGGGAGCTGCAGCGCGATGGGCTGCGTATCCGCAGCCCCCTGGGGGATGCCGACGTCGCCGCGCGCACGCTGACCGCGCAGACACTGGCCGCGGCCGTGGCGCAAGCGCCGTTCGACCTGGTGGTGCTGAGCTGCAAGGCCTACGACCTGGAGGGCGCGATCGACGCCGTCGCGCCGGCGATGGTCGATAACACCAGCCTGATGCCGATCCTCAATGGCCTGGTCCACTACGACGCGCTCGACGCCCGCTTCGGCCGCGACACGGTGCTGGGCGGGCTGTGTTTCATCAGCGTGGTCAAGCACGACGACGGCAGCATCGCGCACCTGGGCCGGCCGGCCTCGATCACCTTCGGCGAACGCAGCGGTGGCACCAGCGCGCGCGTGGACGCCTTCGCCGCGCTGTGCGCGCAGGCGGGCATTGATCACCGGGCCAGCGACGACATCGCGCAGGAGCAGTGGATCAAGTTCAGCTTCCTTGCCACGCTGGCAGCGGGAACCTGCCTGATGCGCGCCAGCGTCGGCGACATCGTCGCCTGCGACGGCGGCGCGGCGTTCATGGCCGCACTGCACGGGGAATGCCTGGCAGTGGCCGCCGCCGAAGGCCAGCCGGTGCCGGACAAGGCACGCGGCATCGCCCGCGCCAGCCTGGTCGACCCCGCATCGGAGGTGAAGGCCTCGATGCTGCGCGACCTCGAAGCCGGCGGCCGCGTGGAAGCGGCGCATATCGTCGGCGACATGCTGCGGCGCGCGCAGGCGGCGGGCATCGACGCACCGCGCCTGCAGGCGGCGTGGGTGCACCTGCAGTGCCACCAAATCGCGATCGGATAGCCTCGCCTGCACTGGGTCGAAGACGCGGCCTGGGACGGGCGCCTGGGCATCGAGCGCGAGCGCCGCCGCGACAAGGAATTCTCGGCGCTGGAGCTGCGCCGCAACCTCGAAGCGGTGCTCGAGCAGGCGGGCGCGCACAAGGTCTTCGACGGCCCGCTGCTGCGCGACCTGTACTACGGCCAGCTCGAGCAGGAGATCGGCCAGGGCTTCATCGACGGCGTCAACCTGGACGCAAAAATGCCGACCTCGGTGTACGTGATCCGCCAGCCGGGTCGTACGGTCTGGGTGCAGCTGTCGATCGACACGCAACAGGCGGCGATGGTGGTCATCGACCAGCGTCCGTTCGAGCAGAGCGCGCATTGGGGCGACGCGTTTCCCTGGCTGTCGACGCCCGCCGGCTATGGCGGCGCATCCAGGCTTGGCGCAGACCGCGGCGCTGCTGCCGGCCGATGCGCTGAAGCAGCAGCTCGACGCCGCTGGCCGGGTCGCGATCCAGGGCAACTTCGCGGTCGACAGGGCCGAGATCCTGCCCGACTCGCAGCCGCAGATCGAACAGGTGCTGGCGCTGCTGAAGCAGGCGCCTGCGCTGCAGCTGTCGATGGAAGGGCATACCGACGACAGCGGCGGCGCCGCGCACAACCGCGCGCTGTCGCAGGCGCGCGCGGCGCGTGGGTCCCGCCCGCTGCCTTATTTCAAGGTGAGGTAGGTCGCCGACCACTGCATCGGATCGCCTGCGTTGCCGTCCTGGAACAGGGCCGCGCCGCGGCCGTCGCTGTTCAGTCCCAATCCGAGCAGGTGGTGGTCGCTGTTGGTGAAGGTGAATTCAAAGCCCTGCAGCGCATCGATGCGGGCGTTGGCCGGCAGGGTCGAGCGGGTCCGATCGGTCCCTGTGAGCCCGCCGCGGCTGGCCACCTGGCTGTTGGGGATCCAGGCGTACTGCACGCTGACGCGATAGCCGCGGTACTGCCCGGAGGCCTGCCTGATCGCGCGGTTGGCGGCGCCGGTGCCGCTGACCACGCTGCCCACTTCCAGCAGGCCGGGCAAGGGCACCAGCATGCTGGCGGCCATCGCACCGAGGCTGGCCTCCAGGCCGCGGAAATCCAGGCCCTGGTCGTCGGTCAGCGAGACGCGGGCGACGTTGCGCTCCGGGTCCAGCCAGACGGCGATGTTGCGCAGGTTGGCGTCGCTGCCGTTGGCGCGGCGGAACTCGAAGCCCGACAGCACCAGGGTTGAATCCGCCGGCCTGGCGCCGGGCAGGCGGATGTCGAACTTGCCGCCGCCATCGGCCGTGACCTGCTGCACCTTCGCGCCCGGCAGCGAGGTCAGCAGCACGCGGCCGCCGAACGGGTCGTCGCCGTTCTGGTCGGCCAAGGCCAGGCGCACGAAGCGATCCTCGCCCAGCAGGCCGATGCGGCGCAGCTTGTGGTCGCCGTTGAGGAAGCGAAGTTCGAACCCGGCAAGCGCCCAGCCTCCGGGCAGCGGCTTGTCGATCGCGGCCGCCCCGCTGTCGCGCAGGCCCTGGATCTGGGCGCGGTGCAGCTCGAGATGGCCGCGCGGCGGCGGTGCTGCCACCCGGCTCCCCCGCGTGGGCGCCACCACCGCACCGCTGTGCCGGGTGGGTACCACCACCCGCGTCACCGGCCGCTGCGGCGGCGGCTTGACCTGCACCTGCGACCGCTCCGGCGGCGGGGTCACCTGCACCCCGGACCGCGCCGGCGGTGGTGTGACCTGGACCTGGGCGGCAGCGGGCAGGCCTGCGGCCAGGCACAGCAGCAGGGTGGCGGACAGGTGGGAGGGGCGCAGCGGCAGGACGGTCATGGAGTACTCCGGCAGAGAGGATGGTCCCCAGCACATCCGCAGACGACAGCCCGCGACTGCCACCCGCCACCCGGCGGCAATTTTGGCTACCCTGTCATCCGGGCCTGCGCCCGGGCATGGGACTGCCGCGCATGGGGAACGAGATCACGCAGTTGCTGGAGCGGGTCAGCGCCGGCGAGCCCGGGCAGCTCTCCGAAGTCTTCGAGCGGCTCTACCCACAGCTTCGCCAGATTGCCGCGGCGCGCCTGCATTCGGGCGAACGCACGCTGACGCCGACCGTGCTGGTGCACGAGCTGTACCTGCGCGCGACCAGCGGCGAACCGCTCACCGCCAGCAGCCGCCGCCATTTCTTCACTACCGCGGCCAAGGCGATGCGCTGGATCCTGGTCGACCACGCGCGCCGCCGCGCCGCCGGCAAGCGCGGTGGCGATCTACTGGAGGTGACCCTGACCGAGTCGCTGCCCGGCGCCCAGGCGCCCGACGTACTCGGGGTGCACGAGGCACTCGAAGCGCTGGGCGAGATTGCCCCGCAGCAACGCGACATCGTCGAGCTGCACTATTTCGGCGGGCTCGAGTTTGTCGAGATCGCGGGCCTGCTCGAGGTCTCGGAGCGCACGGTCTACCGGCAGTGGCAGCGGGCACGCGCGTTCCTGCACGCCCAGCTGGAGTAAGCCGCCATCGGCCGGCATGCGCTTGGCAGCGGGCGGCTGGCGCCATTCCCGAATGCGCTGCGCCTGGGATCGGCAAGTGGCGTGGCAACCGCGGCTCCGCGCCGGTGCACCTGGCAGCCGCAGGGCGTAGTTTGCGGATGCCCCGCAGGTTGCCGGCAATCCGGCCGGACCTGACTGGAGGACGCGATGAAGAGCGAGACGAGGATCCCCCGCCTGCTGCTGGTCTTGGCTGCGACCGTGGCCGCGCCCCACGCGGCGGCGGGCGATGCCTGCCTGGCCGGCGACTGGAGCCCGGTGGGCAACGGTGCGGCCGAGTGGATGCAGCGCCAGGTGCCGGGGATGAAGATGGCCGTCACGGAGCAGGTGGCAACCCTGCACCTGGGCGGCGACGGCAGCTACAGCCTGGGCGCCCAGCTGCGCGCGGAAGCCGGCCAACAGGGGCGCAGCGCACGCAGCGACGGAACGTTCTCCGCGCAGGGCCGCTGGACCAGTGCCGACGGCAGACTCACGCTGGTCCCCACGGCATCGGACACCGAGGGCAGGGTCGAGATGCGCGCCGGCGACGGACGCTCCACGGGCTTTGCGCTGCCCAGGTCGACGGCGCAGACGACCGTCCACGAGTACGCCTGTTCGGGCGACACGCTTGAAACCCGGATGCCGATTCCGGGCAGCGCCCATCCCATCGTGCAGCGCTACCAGCGGCGATGAGGGCAATGGCGCCGATGCGGTGCAGCCGCCGTGTGATCCGGCGCGCGCGGCAGGAGATGAACCTGGACGGCACCCCGGTTGAGGACGAGGCTGCTCACCTTCTGGTCGACGGCGTGTTCGACCCGCAGGCCTGCTGCGCATACCTCGACCTGCAGGGCGATCCCGCCGCTCATCGACAGCGCGCACTGTGCCTTTGTCTACGCGCGGGCACCGCCCCGATGGCCACCTGAGCTCATGGACGCAAACCACATGGCGGCATGGCGCGAGGCCGACCGCATCCTCGATCAGTTGCTCGACCTGCCGCCCGAACAGCGTGCGGCGGCGCTGGCGGCGGCGACGCCCGACGCGGAGTTGCGCGCCATGGTCGAGCGGCTGCTGGCCGCGCATGCCAGCGGCAGTGGCCCGCTCGGTGCCCGGCCCGACCTTGACGGCCTGGATCCAACCGGCGACGGCGCCGTCGGCAGGCGGCTGGGCCGCTGGCGACTGCGCGAGGAGATCGGCCGCGGCGGCATGGCCGCGGTGTATCGCGCAGAGTCGGAGGAGGCGCCCGTCGGACAGCTGGCCGCGGTCAAGGTGTTGACCCTGGGCGCGCTGGCCGCGGGTGGCCATGACCGGTTCCTGCGCGAGCAACAGCTGCTGGCGCGCCTGCGCCATCCCGGCATCGTGCCGCTCTACGAGGGCGGCGTGGCCGCGGATGGAACCCCGTGGCTGGCCATGGCGCTGGTCGATGGCAAGCGCATCGACACGTGGTGCCGCGAGCACGCCGCGGACGTGGACACGCGCATCGGCCTGCTGCTGCAGGTCGCCGGCGCGCTGGCGTACGCCCACCGCAACCTGGTCATCCACCGCGACATCAAGCCGTCCAACGTGCTGGTCGACGAGGATGGACACGCGCGACTGCTGGATTTCGGCATCGCCCGCCTCGCCGACGAGCTGGAGCCCGAGCGCACCGCCACCGCCCTGCGCGCGCTGACGCCGCAGTACGCCGCACCGGAGCAGTTCACCGGCGGTGCGCCCGGAACCGCAATGGACGTCTACGGTCTTGGCGCACTCGCCTACTGCCTGCTTGCCGGGCAGCCGCCGCACGGCGGAGGCGAGCGCGGCACCGAGCGCCCGCCGCCGCCATCGCGCGTCAGGCGGCCGCAGCGACGGCGCGGCACGGCCACCCGCGGGTCGTGGGAACGGCGGCTGCGCGGCGACCTCGACACCATCGTGATGAAGGCCCTGGCCGAACGCCCCGAGGACCGCTACCCCAGCATCGAGGCGATGGCTGAGGACCTGCAGCGCTGGCGGCAGCGACGTCCCGTCCGCGCCCGGGCGCCGAGCCTGGGCTACCGCCTGGGGCGGCTCATCGCCCGGCGGCGCGCCGCCGCCGCTGCGCTGCTCGCATTCCTGGTGCTTGGCGCCGCCGCTGCCGGGCAGATCGCCATGCAGCAGCACCACGCCCGCGAGCAGGCCGCGCGCGCGTCGATCGTCCGCGATTTCCTGGCCGACGTACTGGCCTCGAGTGATCCTTCGGAGGGCGAGATCCCCAACGCGCTGGACATACTCGAAACCGGCTCCAAGCGCGCCCGCGAGGAACTCCGTGCGACCAGCCCGTTGGCTGCGGCCGACGTGCTGGCCATCACCGGCAGCGCGCGCAATGCGCTCAACGATCTGGACGGCGCCGAAGCGGACCTACTGCAGGCGCTGGAGATCCTCGAGGGCCTGCCGGAGCCGTCGCCGCCGGAGCTGTCGCGGGTGCACTGGAGCCTGGGCGTGCTCTACAAGATGCGCGGCACGCGTCGTTCGCTCGAGCACCATCTCGCCGCCGTGGAATGGCAGGCGAAGTGGGACGCGCCGCCCGAGGAGCGCGTCAGCGCCGCTGTCGCACTCGCCAGTGCCTGGTCCAGGTACGGCCAGATGGCAGAGGCCGAGCAGCGCCTGCGCGCGGTGCTGCTCGAAATCCCGCAAATGGGCATCGAAGGCACCCAGGTGCACATGGACGCCCTGAACGCGCTGACCTCGGTGCTGGCGCGCAGCAACGGGCCGCTGGAGGAGCGGATCGCCCTGCACGAGCAGCGCGTACAGGTTGGCCGCGTGCTGTATGGCGCCGACAACGGCTGGTACGCCTATACCCTGGCCGATACCGTCCCGACCCTGCGTCGGGATGCGCGATCGCTCCCGCGGGCCGAGGAAATGGCGCGCGAAGCGGTGGCGATCACCGGGCGGATCTACGCACAACCGCACATGTTCACGGCGGTGGCGAGCTGCAACCTGGGCGCGCTGCTTGCCCAGAGCGGACGGATGCAGGAGTCGCTCGAACATTACTCGCACGCGATCGGGGTCGACGAGCAGCTCCAGCGGAACGACCTGCACGCCCGCTCCTGCCGCTTCGGCCGCGCGTTCGCGCTGGCGGCACTGGGCAAGGCCGATGCGGCCAGCGACGACCTCGCCGAGGATCGCCGGATGCTGACGGTGCTGGAACTGCAGCGCTCGGCGGAGTGGATGAACAACTGTGCCCTGGACGCGCTGCTCCAACTCGGTGCCGGCGCGCCTGCGGACGCTGCCGCCAAGCTTGCCTCGTGCCAGGACCAGCATGCTCCGGCGGACAGCGAGCCCGTTCCGCTGTTCGCGCTCGCGCGTGCGGAGGTCCACATCGCGCAGGGCGATGCCGCCGCCGCAGCCCCCATCCTGGCGGGATTGCGCGAGACCTTGCCAGCCGGTGAGGTGACCAGGCGCTGGCTGCGGCCCTGGCTGCTGTCGGTCCACGTCGCCAAGGAGACCGGCGACGCTCCGCTCGAAGCGCGCCTGCGTGCGCAGCTGCAGCCGCACATGGCCGATCAACCGGCCCGCCCCTGCCTGGATGCCAGCGACCTGGCCGCGGCATGCCCGGCGTTTCCATGAGGTCCTGAGCGGGCCTGGCCGGGTGATCCCGGCGCAGTCGCCCGCGACCGCCGCGTGCCCCGGACGCGCCGGCCGGCGACACGACAAGCCGAGGTGGCAGCTGACGCCCCGGGGCTGGCGCATCGCCGTGGGCGCCGGCTTCAACGGCGGCGAGCAGGCGCTGTCGATCGGCTACGGCAAGCGCATCGGCCAGCGCGCCTCGTTCCCGGTGGGCGGCGCTTTCAGCGGCGGCGAGCGCTCGGGCGGCATCGGCTTGGGCATCGACCTCTGACAGCGCGCCGCGGGATCGCGGCGCCGGCCACCCGGCGCCGCAGTCCGCCCGGCTTTGCGCCGATCAGCCGGCCGCTGCGCCGGGCAGGCGGAAGAACGCGCTGGCGGTCGCGGTGGTGGTCGCCGCGGTGGTCTCCACGGCCTCGCCGCGATCGCGCGCGAGTTCCTCGACGATATGCGGCAGGAAGGCCGGCTCGTTGCGCCGGTCCTTCGGCATGGGCTTGAGCGTGCGCGGCAGCAGGTAGGGCGCGTCGGACTCGACCATCAGCCGGTTGGCCGGGATGTTCTTCACGATCTCGCGCAGGTGCTGCCCGCGGCGCTCGTCGCACAGCCAGCCGGTGATGCCGATGTGCCAGTCCTGGTCGAGGCAGTCGAACAGCTCCTCGCGCGTGCCGGTGAAGCAGTGCACCACCGCCGGGCCGAGCTGGCCGTCGAACTGCTTCATGATCGCCAGCAAATCCGCATGCGCATCGCGCTGGTGCAGGAACAGCGGCTTGCCGGTGTCGACGCCGATCTGCAGCTGCCGCTCGAACGCCTTGCGCTGCGCGGGTCGCGGCGAGAAATCGCGGAAGTAGTCCAGCCCGCATTCGCCCACTGCCACGACTTCCGGATGCGCATGCAGCGCGCGCATTTCCGCGTCACATTCGGGCGTGTACTCGACCGCGTGGTGCGGATGCACCCCGACGGTGGCGAACCATTCGCCGGGACGGGTGCGCGCCAGCTCGAGCGCAGCCGGCGAGTGCTCGCGGCTGGCGCCGGTGAGGATGGCGCGGCCCACGCCCGCCTGGCGCGCGCGCTGCCAGACCGCATCGCGGTCGTGGTCGAAGCTGTCGTGGGTGAGGTTGAGTCCGATATCGATCAGTTCCATGCGCCCATTGTAGGAGCGGCTTCAGCCGCGAAGGCTCTCCCCCTCGCGCCGGGCCCCCGGGCAACGCATCGCGGCTGAAGCCGCTCCTACAAGCCGCTCCTACAATGGGGCGATGACGTTCCCGATCACGCCGCTGCTGCCCGACGTGCTGCGCAGCCTCGACGCGCATCCGCGGCTGGTGCTGGAGGCGCCGCCGGGTGCCGGCAAGACCACCCAGGTGCCGCTGGCGCTGCGCGATGCGCCGTGGCTGGGCGGCGCGAAGATCGTGATGCTTGAGCCGCGTCGTGTCGCGGCGCGCAGCGCGGCGATGTTCATGGCCCGGCAGTTGGGCGAAGAGGTCGGCGACACGGTCGGCTATCGCATCCGGTTCGAGCGCCGCGTCTCTGCGCGGACCCGGATCGAGGTGGTCACCGAAGGCATCCTCACCCGCATGATCCAGGACGATCCGTCGCTGGAGGGCGTCGGCGCGCTGTTGTTCGATGAATTCCACGAGCGCCACCTGGCCGGTGACCTCGGCCTGGCCCTGGCGCTCGACGTGCAGGCCGGGCTGCGCGAGGACCTGCGGCTGCTGGTGATGTCGGCCACCCTCGATGGCGAGCGGCTGGCGGCGTTCCTGGATGCGCCGCGGCTGTCGAGCGAGGGGCGCAGCTTTCCGGTGCGCATCGAACACCTCGCCACGCGCCGCGACGAGGCGCTGGAAGCGCAGGCCCGGCGCGCGGTCGAACACGCGCTGGCGCAGCATCCGGGCGACGTGCTGGTGTTCCTGCCCGGGCGGCGCGAGATCGCGCGCCTGGCGATGGCGCTGGGCCGTCAAGCCGACGTCGAAGTCCTCGAACTGCACGGCGACCTTCCCGTCGACCAGCAGGCGCGCGTGCTGCAGCCGGCGGGCGACGGCCGCCGCCGGGTGGTGCTGGCGACCAATGTCGCCGAGTCGAGCGTCACCCTGCCCGGCGTGCGCGTGGTGATCGACAGCGGCCTGGCGCGCGAGCCGCGGCACGACCCCAACAGCGGATTTTCGCGACTCGAGACGGTGGCGATTTCGCAGGCCTCGGCCGACCAGCGCGCCGGTCGCGCCGGTCGCGTGGCGGAGGGCTGGGCTTATCGGCTGTGGCCGCAGTCGCAGCGGCTCGAACCACAGCGTCGTCCCGAAATCGCGCAGGTCGAACTCGCCTCGCTGGCGCTGGAGCTGGCCGCCTGGGGCAGCGACGCACTGCGCTTCGTCGACCCGCCGCCGCCCGGGCCGATGGCCGCCGCGCGCGAGCTGCTGCAGCGGCTCGACGCGCTGGATGCGGACGGCAGGATCAGCGCGCAGGGCCGGCGCATGCTCGCGCTGGGCACGCATCCGCGGCTGGCGGCGATGCTGTTGGCGGCGCGCGACGACGGCGCGCGCGCGCTGGCCTGCGACCTCGCCGCGCTGGTCGAGGCGCGCGATCCCCTGCGCAGCCGCAGCGACGGCTGGCGCGAGCGCTGGCTGGCGCTGGCGGCGTTCCGTCGCAACCGCGTCGGGCCCGACGCCCATCGCGCCACGCTGGCGACGATCGACGCGGCCGCGCGCCAGTGGCGCCGTCGCCTCGGCCGCGATCCGGGGCCTGCGCCGGATGCGCCAGCGCACGCACTCGGCGGCCTGCTCGCGCATGCCTTTCCCGACCGCATCGGCCGTCGCCACGGCAGCGATCTGCTGCGCTGCCAGCTGGCCAACGGACGCATGGCGCGCCTGGCCGAGGACAGCAGCCTGCGCGGCGAAGCCTGGATCGTGGCCAGCGAGCTGCGCTTCGAACACCGCGATTCGCTGCTGCTGCGCGGCGCGCCGGTGGACGAGGCGCTGCTGCGCGAGACCTTCCCCGAGCGCTTCATCGAACGCGACGAAGTGCGCTGGGACGCCGCGCGCCGCGCCCTGGTCGCCGAACGCGTGCGCCGCTTCGATGGCATCGTGCTGGACGCCCGCCCCGCCGGTCGCGTCGATCCTGCGCGGGCCGCGCAGGCGCTGACCGATGCGGTGGCGAGCCTCGGGCTGGACGCGCTGCCCTGGAGCGACGGCCTGCGCCAGTGGCGCGCACGCGTGCAGTCGCTGCGCGCGTGGATGCCCGGGCTGGGCCTGCCCGATCTTTCCGACGGCGTGCTGTTGGCCAGCCGCGATGCCTGGCTGCGGCCGCTGTTCGCGGGCGCCACCCGCATCGATGCGCTGTCGGAGGAAGCGCTGGGCGAAGGCCTGCGCGCGCGGCTGGACTGGGACCAGCGCCAGCAGGTCGAGCGCCTCGCGCCGTCGCGCATCCGCGTGCCCTCGGGCATGGAGCGCCGCATCGACTACGCGCTCGAACACGACGGCAGCCCGCAGCCGCCGGTGCTGGCGGTGAAGCTGCAGGAGCTGTTCGGCCTGGGACAGACGCCCGCCATCGCCGATGGCCGGGTGCCACTGACCCTGCACCTGCTCTCGCCTGCCGGCAGGCCGCTGCAGGTCACCCGCGACCTGCGCGGGTTTTGGGAGCGGACGTGGCCGGAGGTGCGCAGGGAAATGAAAGGGCGGTATCCCAAGCATCCGTGGCCCGAGGATCCATGGAATGCGGTGGCCACGCATCGGGCGAAGCCGCGGGGGAGCTGAGAATTGGCGAGTCACTGGTATCGCCCGTGGCGACGGTGCGACAGGCCGGAGGCGGTTGGCGCTGCGCTGCGCGGCCCGAGGATCCATGGAATGCGGTGGCGACGCATCGGGCGAAGCCGCGGGGCAGTTGAGCGATTGGCGACAGCTGACGCGCGCCGCGAATCACGCCGCAGCTACGTTTCCTGTCGCACACTCCACCCGTAGCGCAACCCAGGACACCCCTATGACCAGACTCGATTCGATTTCCGACAGGGTGATGGACCTCGTCGGCCAGGTGGGCGACAGCATCCGTGACGGGATGCCGACCCGCGCCGGCACCCTGCTGCAGACCGGTGCGGCGCTCGGCATGGCCAAGACCGGCTCGCGCGTGGCCGGGCACTTCGTCCGCCGCCATCCGGCGTGGCTCGTGGCCACGGTGGTCGGTGCGGGCGCCGCATGGTATGCGGTCCACCGCTATCGCAAGAAGCAGGCCGCCGGGCAGACGATCGATGGACAGGCACGCAGGGTCGAGTCGCGCCGCGCGCCGGGCAAGTCGGCACCGCGCACGCAACGCAAGGCAGGCACCGAGAGCGCCGGATCGGGCGAGTAAGCAACCTGTCGTGACGACGCGCGGCGGGCATCGGCAAGGTGCGCGCCGCCGTCTAAGGGGCAACGCTGAAAAGTACCGTTTGTCATTCCGAACGCAGTGAGGAATCTCGGAAATCAGGAGCAGAGACTTCTCGCTACGCTCGAAATGACAGTTTTTCAGCGTTGCCCTAAACCGCCTGCCGAAGCTCCAGCACGAACGACGCGCCGCCGCCGTCGCGGTCTTCGTAGCGCAACTCACCGCCCGACGCCGCCACGATCTGGCGCGCAAGCGACAGCCCCAGCCCCGTGGACGCAGCATCGGTCGCCGCGTCGCCGGTGCTGATCCGGAAAAACGGCGTGAACAGCGACGAATGCTGGCTCTCGGGAATACCCGGGCCGCGGTCCTCCACGCGCAGCTGCCAGTAGCCCGGTGCGCTGGGCCGCAGCACGAGGTCGATGTCGCTGCCCGGCGCGTACTTGATCGCGTTGCTGATCAGGTTCTCGCAGACCTGGCGCAGTACCAGCGCATCGATCGCCACCGATGTCTGCTCCGGCAGCTCGTCGATGCGCAGTCGTGAACCGCGCTCCTCCAGCTGCAGCGCGTAGCGCTGCTCGATCCACTGCGCCAGTTCGGTCAGGCAGGCGCGCGCCGACGCGTCGTCCGCGCGCGGACGGGCCGAGGCCTGGGTTTCCAGGTAGCGGCGGATGTAGTCCAGCGCATCCTCGGCGCTGTCGCGCACCATCTGCAGGTAGCGCGGGATGCGGTCCTCGCGGGTCTGCCCGGTGATCAACAGGTCGCTGGCGAAGAAGATGCTGGTCAGCGGGTTTTTCAGGTCATGCGCGACCAGGTTCACCAGCTCCTGGCGCTCGTGCGCCACGCGCTCGAGCCGGTCGCGGGTGAGCTTGAGGCCGATGTGGGCCTGCACGCGGGCCAGCAGTTCCTCGGGCATGAACGGCTTGGTGACATAGTCCACCGCGCCCGAATCGAAGGCGCGCAGCAGCAGCTCGCGGTCGTGCGCGGCGGTCAGGAACACCACAGGGACCGAGGACCAGTCCGGATTCTGGCGCACCTCCTCCAGCAGTTCGAAGCCGTCCATGCCGGGCATCATCATGTCCAGCAGCAACAGGTCGGCGCCCTGGCGCTCGAGCAGCTGCAGCGCGTCGGCGCCGCTTTCGGCGGTGTGCACCGTATAGCCCTGGCGCGACAGCAGCGCGCTGATGACGCGAAGGTTGGATGGCTGGTCGTCGACGACCACTACCCGCCCCGCCATGGTCTTCGCTGTCGGCATCTGCGCGCGCGAGTCCTTTCAATGCCGGCATGCCGCAATGGCTGCCGGCCGGTCACGTTATCAGACGGGCGGGCAGGGCCGGAACCCGGCCCGTTCAGTTTAGTGAAGAGCGCTCTGGAACGGGTCGATCTCGCGCCACTGGCCTGGCGCCAGGCCGTCCAGAACATGGTTTCCAATCGCCACCCGCACCAGCCGCAGCGTCGGCAGGCCGACCGCGGCGGTCATGCGCCGCACCTGCCGGTTGCGCCCTTCACCGATCACCAGCCGCAGCCAGGCGTCAGGCACGCTGCGCCGGTAGCGCACCGGCGGATCGCGCGGCCACAGCGTCGGCGCTTCAATCAGCGCCGCCTGCGCCGGGCGGGTCGGGCCATCGTTGAGGTCGACGCCCTCGCGCAGCCGCTGCAGCTGCTCCGGCGATGGCGCGCCTTCCACCTGCACCAGGTAGGTCTTGGGCTGCTTGTGGCGCGGATCGGTGATGCGGTGCGCGAGCGCGCCATCGTCGGTCAGCAGCAGCAGGCCTTCGCTGTCGTGGTCGAGCCGGCCGGCCGGATACACCCCGGGCGGCAGCCCGAATTCCGCAAGCGTGCGCCGCGGCGGCACGCTGCGGTCGGTGAACTGGCACAGCACGCCGAATGGCTTGTTGAGCGCGATCAGCGCCACGCCGGCCTAGTCGTCGCTGATCACGCTTGCGCGCACGCTGTAGCCACCCACGTGGCCTTCGCCCATCGGCAGTGAATTCACGCGCACGGTGTAGCTGCCGGTCTCCGGCGCGGTCACCACCAGCAGCGCGTTGGTGCTGCCGTCGTCGCGGTCGTCGTTCTCGCCCAGCTGGTCGCCGTCGGGGCGGAACACGATCACCACCGGATCGAAATCCCCGGACTTCACCGTCACCGCGACCAGCTGGCCCTGCTGCAGGCGCAGGCTGTAGTCGTGGCTGCGGCCACCGCGGTCACTGGGCCGGTCGGTGGCGAGCAGCTGGCCCTGCACGGTCGTGCCGACCGACAGCGGCTGGGCGGCGATGGCGGGAACTGCGGCGGCGGCGAGGCTCAGGGCGAGGAGGGTCTTGCGCATGGGATTCCTGTCGAGTGGGTGCGCGCGTCGATCGGCTGCCGCGGCGCGGCAGTCGCTCAGGCCGGTCGATGAGCGGCGCATAGCTTAGTGGGTCTGGATTGGCGCGCGCGAGCGGGTGCCGAAGCAAAGCGCGCGGGCAGACGGATGTCGCCCGCGCGCGCGGTGCGGGCGGATCGCTGCTGCGGACTACTCGCGAGCGCGCTTCACGAAGCGCAGCGTCATCCGGTCGCTCTCGCCGATCGCGCGATACTTCTCCGCGTCCGCGGCGTCATGGTTGTTGCCCGGGGGCAGGGTCCACACGCCGTTGGGGTGGTCCCTGGTGTCCTTCGAGTTGGCGTTGACCTCGCTCTTGGCGTCGAGCGTGAACCCGGCGGCCTCGGCCATCGCGATCACCTGCGCCTCGCCGACGTAGCCGGAGCGGTCGTCGGCCGCCACGTCGGCCTTGGCGCGGTGCTCGACCACGCCCAGCACGCCGCCGGGCTTGAGCACGTCGAAGAAGCCCTTGAACATGCCCTCGGCCTGGCCGCTGCCGCGCCAGTTGTGCACGTTGCGGAAGGTCACGACGAGGTCGGCCGAGCCGGGCTCGCCGAACTTCGGCGCGGCCGGGTCATAGGCCACGACCGTGGCGCGGTCGAACTGCGCCGATGCGTCCGCGAACGTCTTCTCGATGCCGTCCTTGGAGCGCTGCGCATAGTCGCGGCGGCCTTCGGCCAGCGCCTGCGGATCGACCACCGCGGCCACGTAGCGGCCGCCTTCGCGCAGGTAGGGGGAAAGGATCTCGGCGTACCAGCCGCCGCCCGGGGTGATCTCGACCACGGTCTGGTCGGGTGCGATGCCGAAGAAGGCCAGGGTTTGGGCCGGATGCCGATGGGCATCGCGCACGCGGTTGTCTTCGCTGCGCCAGTCGCCGGCGATGGCGGCAGCGAGCGCGGCGTCGGCAGCGGGCTGCGCCGCGTCGGCAGCGTCGCTCGCGGGTTCGGCAGCCAGCACGGGCAGCGCGGTCGACAGGGCCAGGGCCAGCAGGCCGGCGCGGAGGATCGTGTGTCGGATCATGGGCGTGTTCCTGACGGGTGATCGCGCGAGGCTAGCACGGCTGTCCCGGGTGGATCCCGGTGCGTTGACGCGCCGCAGGGCAGCAGTGCAGGCCACGGATTTACGCGGATGACGCGGATCAGGCAGCAGCAGGCGAAGACTCGGTGCTGTGGGGACGTCCTTCAACACATCCGCGTTTGATCCGCGTCATCCGCGTCATCCGTGGCAGGGCATTGCTTCGGATGCGACCGCGCGGCGTCCACCGCAAACGCAGATCCCTCACTGCGTTCGGGATGACAGTAGACAGTGCGGTTGCGAGGTCCCCGCAGCACGTTGCACTCGGCGGCCGGTACAAACGCGAAGCCCGGCGCGATGGCCGGGCTTCGACGTGTAGCAGGCCGCTGGGCGCGCGCTACAGACCCGCCAGCGCGCTGTTGAAGGTGTCGCTTGGACGCATGGCCGCCGACACCTTCCGCGTGTCGGGACGGTAGTAGCCGCCGATGTCCACGGGGCGGCCCTGCACGCTGACGAGTTCGGCGAGGATCCGCTCCTGCTGGTCCGCCAGCGCGGCGGCCAGCGGCGCGAACTTCTGCTTCAGCCCGGCATGTTCGTCCTGCGCGGCCAGCGCCTGCGCCCAGTACAGGGCCAGGTAGTAGTGGCTGCCGCGGTTGTCGAGCTGGCCCACCTTGCGCGCCGGCGAACGGTTCTCGTCGAGGATGCGGCCGTTGGCCTCGTCCAGCGCCTTGGCCAGCGCCGGCGCCGCCGAGTTCAGCCAGCGCTGGCTGATGTGCTCGAGCGAAGCGGCCAGCGCCAGGAACTCGCCCAGCGAATCCCAGCGCAGGTAGTTCTCCTCCATGAACTGCTGCACGTGCTTGGGCGCCGAGCCGCCGGCCCCGGTCTCGAACAGCCCACCGCCGGCCATCAGCGGCACGATCGACAGCATCTTGGCGCTGGTGCCCAGCTCCATGATCGGGAACAGGTCGGTGAGGTAGTCGCGCAGCACGTTGCCGGTGACCGAGATGGTGTCCTCGCCGCGGCGGATGCGCTTGAGCGAGAGCTTCATCGCCTCCATCGGCGGCAGGATGCGGATGTCGAGCGCGTCGAGCGTGTGTTGCTTGAGGGACTGCTCGACCTTGGCGATCACCTGGGCGTCGTGCGCGCGCGCGCTGTCGAGCCAGAACACCGCCGGCGTGTGGCTCAGCGCGGCGCGATCGACGGCCAGCTTCACCCAGTCGCGGATCGCCGCGTCCCGGGTCTGGCACATGCGCCAGATGTCGCCAGCCTCGACCGCATGCTCGAACACCGTGTTGCCGGCGTCGTCGATCACGCGGATGGCGCCGTCGCCCGGCGCCTGGAAGGTCTTGTCGTGGCTGCCGTACTCCTCGGCCTTCTGCGCCATCAGGCCGACGTTGGGCACGCTGCCCATCGTCGCCGGGTCGAACGCGCCGTTGGCCTTGCAGTCCTCGATCACCGCCTGGTAGATGCCGGCGTAGCAACGGTCGGGGATCACCGCCTTGGTGTCCTGCAGCTTGCCTTGCGCGTTCCACATGCCGCCCGAGTCGCGGACCATCGCCGGCATCGAGGCGTCGACGATCACGTCGCTGGGCACGTGCAGGTTGGTGATGCCCTTGTCGGAGTTGACCATCGCCAGCGACGGCCGCCGTGCGTACAGCGCGTCGATCTCGGCGCGCATCGCATCACGCGCGTCGCCCGGCAGCGCGTCCAGGCGTGCGTACAGGTCGCCGATGCCGTTGTCGGGATTGAAGCCGGCCCGCGCCAGCGCGTCGGCGTGCTTCTCCAGCACCGGCCGGTAGAACTCGGTCACCGCGACGCCGAACATGATCGGGTCGGAGACCTTCATCATCGTCGCCTTCAGGTGCAGCGAGAACAGCACGCCCTGCGTGCGCGCGTCCTCGATCTCGCGGGCGATGAAGGCGGCCAGTGACTTGCGCGACATGCTCGCGGCGTCGACGATTTCGCCAGCCTGCACCTTCAGCGGAGCGCGCAACGCGGTCGTGCCGCCGTCGCTGCCGACGAACTCGATGCGCAGGCTGCCGGCCGCGGCCATCGTCGCGGACTGCTCGCTGCCGTAGAAATCGCCATCGTCCATGTGCGCGACGTGCGAGCGCGAATCAGCGCTCCACTTGCCCATGCGGTGCGGATGCTTGCGCGCGAACTCCTTCACCGAACGCGGCGCGCGGCGGTCGGAATTGCCCTCGCGCAGCACCGGGTTCACCGCGCTGCCCAGGGCCTTGCCGTAGCGGGCGCGGACGTCGCGCTCGCCATCGTCCCTGGGCTCGTCGGGATAGTCGGGCAGCGGATAGCCCTGCGCCCGCAGTTCGCGGATCGCGGCCTTGAGCTGCGGCACCGAGGCGCTGATGTTGGGCAGCTTGATGATGTTGGCCTCGGGCGTGTTGGCCAGCGCGCCGAGTTCGGCCAGGTCGTCCGCCACCTTCTGTGCGTCCGCGAGCCTGTCCGGGAACTGCGCCAGGATCCGCCCCGACAGCGAGATGTCGCGTGTCTCCACCGAGATGCCCGCGGCACCGGCGAACGCCTGCACGATCGGCAGCAGCGATGCAGTGGCCAGGAACGGCGCCTCGTCGGTGAGGGTGTAGATGATCTTCGGCGTGTCGGACATGGAGGTTCTCTTCTCGTCGAGCAGCGGAATGGCAAGCGCGCCATTGTCGCGCTTCGACGGGGATGGGGCAAAAGGCCGGGATATCCGGGGCGCCTGAAAACAGGAAAGCGCGGCTTTCGCCGCGCTTTCGATGGAGCACGAGGCTCGCGTGTGTCAGCGCACGTCGAACTCGCTGGTGTTGATCACGCTGCCGTCCTGCGACACCTCGACGCGGTAGCGGCCGGTCGGCCAGCCGTCGGGGTTGCTGATGTGGAAGTCGGTGGTCTGTGCGCCGGCGGCAACGTCCTTGGTTTCTTCGGCGACGGTCTGGTTGCTGTCCAGGTGGGTCCACTTCGCGACGAGGCGGCTGGGGGCGGTGCCGTCGGTCGCGACCGAAGCATGGATGGTGTCGCCGGCGGCGAACGAGGTCAGCGGCATCGCGATCGTGTTGTTGGCACCGATCGCATTGCCCAGGGTGACCGCACCGGAGGTGACGGCGGGAGTGGCCATCGGCGCCGGGGTCGGCGCGGTGGGCGCAGTCTCGACCGGCGTGACCGGCGGTACGACGGGTGCGGGCTCGTCCTTGCGGCAGCCAACGAGGGCGGCAGCGCCGACGACGGCGACCAGCAGGGCTTGCGAGAGACGGGTATGGCGCATGGTGTTGTCCTCTTGAATGGGGTCGTCTTGGATGGAGTCGTCAGGTCTGGATCAGGCCGCAGAGGGCGGTGGGGCCTTGCCTTCGCCGTCTTCCTCGATCTCGGGCAGCGTGATCACCTGCCCGGGAAAGATGCGGTCGGGGTTGTCGAGCGTGTCGCGGTTGGCCTGGAAGATCCGCTGCCAGTCGCTGGCCTTGCCGTAGACGCGCTTGGCGATGGCCGACAGGGTGTCGCCCTGCTCGATCGTGTAGCTGCGCGCGCCGCCCTGGTCGGTGGGCACGGTGTCGGCGCCGCTGCGGACATTGGAGAAATCGGGCTTGGCGCCAGCGAGCGTGCCGCCGCCGCCGCCCCCTTCCTGCCCGCCGGCCGGCTTGGTGTTGGCGCCGCTCTGGACGCTGGAAAAATCGGGTTTCCGGTCGTTGCTCATGCGCGGACGCTCCTCGCCAATGGGTGTGCGGGAGGACGGTGGCACGCGGGGCGTTAAGGGCGCATCGCGGCCCGGCAGCTGCGTCGTTCAGCTATGGCTCCCCGCGTTCGCGGGGATGGCGACAGTTGTTCAGAGGTTCCCTATTGCCTATTGCCGCGGATCGCGCCGGGGCGCCGGCGGCGGGCAGCCGGGCGTGGCGCGCCAGGGATTGATGTCCAGGCCGCCGCGGCGGGTGTAGCGGGCCTCGACCGACAGCCGCTGCGGCCCGCAGCGGGCCAGCAGGTCGACGAAGATCTGCTCGACGCACTGTTCGTGGAAACCGGCGTGCTCGCGGAACGAGACCAGGTAGCGCAGCAGGCTGGCGTGGTCGATGCGCGGGCCGCGATAGGCGATGTCGACCGTGGCCCAGTCGGGCTGGCCGGTGACCGGGCAGTTGGACTTGAGCAGTTCGCTGCGCAGGGTCTCGTCGGCATCGTCGCCGGGCTCGGAGCGGAGCAGGCCGGGATCGGGCGGGCCGTAGCTGTCGATCTCCACGTCCAGCGCGTCGATGCAGATGGCCTGGTCATCGCCGGACAGCGGCGGCAGGCCGAACCGGACCTCCACGCGCCCGCCGGCCGCCTGCGACAGATCGTCCGCGATGCGCGTGCGCACGCTCTCGTTATCGTCGAAGCGGGTGGCGTTGAGCGAGTTGAGATAGAGCTTGAGCGACTTGGACTCGACCAGGTTCGGGGTCGAGGCCGGCACGCCCAGCGTGGCGGTTGCGGCCACGGGCTTGCCGCGCGGGTCCAGCCACGACAGCTCGTAGGCGTGCCAGCGGTCGTGCCCGATGAAGGGCAGCGCGCCGGCCAGCGCCAGCGCCTGCCTGCCGGCCGCACGCGGGATCGGGAACAGCAGCGCGGGGTCGAAGTGCCGCGGATAGGCGACTTCGCGGCCGAGCAGCGAATCTTCGGGTCGGGACATGACCGCATTCTATCGTCGGGCGCGAATCGCCCGCGCCGGGTGAAGCGCCTTCGTGGTCGACCGCCCCCCGGATGCGGCCGTGGCCCTGGCCGGACGAGGTGTCGAAGGCGAAGCCGGCCACGGATTTCGCGGATCACGCGGATCACGCGGATCGAGGCGGGACAGGACGAAGCGAGCGGCCCGTATCCGCGTGATCCGCGTGATCCGTGGCAAAAGCCCCGCTCCAGGCGACGGATGCGAATTCAGGCCCGTGCCCGGCCCTGTCGATGACGCGGCGAGCCAGGCATGCAGTCTCTGGCCTTGTCCGCGTTACGGCTCGCCGGCGAGATAGTCCAGGCTCACCTGCAGCATCGCGCGCAGGCCGACATCGAGCGCGGATTCGTCGAGGAAGAATTCGGGCGAATGGTTGCTGGGCGCCTTCATCGGATCCTGGCCCGGCGGGGTGGCGCCGACGAAGAAGAACATCGCCGGCACCTCGCGCGCATAGAACGAGAAGTCCTCCGCGCCCATGGTCAGGCCCGGATCGATCACGTTGCCGGCGCCCACCACCTTCTCCAGGCTCGGCCGCATGCGCGCGGTGAGCTGCGGATCGTTGACCGTGACCGGATTGCCCTTGCTGTCGGGCACCTTGGCCACGGCGCTTGCGCCGTGCGCTTGCGCCACCTTGTCGGCGACATTGGCCAGGTCGGCGAAGACCTGCTGGCGCATGTCCTCGTCGAAGGTGCGGATGGTGCCGACCAGCTCGACGCTGTCGGGAATGATGTTGTAGCGGATGCCGCCGCGGATCGAGCCGAAGCTCACCACCACCGGCTGCCTGGAGATGTTCTGGCGGCGGCTGACGATGCTTTGCGCGGTGCCGACCACGTCGGCGGCAGCCACGATCGGGTCGATCCCGCCCCAGGGCCGCGAGCCGTGCGTCTGCCGCCCCTGCACCACGATATTGAAGCGGTCCGACGCCGCCATCAGCGGGCCGCCACGCACGCCGATCTGGCCTGCGTGGATGGTCGAGAACACATGCAGCCCAAACACCGCCTCGGGCTTGAAGCCGTCGAACAGGCCCTGCGCCAGCATCTCCTCGGCGCCGCCTTCCTCGCCGTCGGGCGGGCCTTCCTCGGCCGGCTGGAAGATGAAGAGCACCTCGCCCGCGAGTTGCTCGCGCATTCCCACGAGCGCCTGCGCCACACCCATCAGGATCGCGGTATGCGCGTCGTGGCCACAGGCGTGCATCACGCCGGTGGTCTCGCCGCGGTAACTTGCCGTGGCCGTGGAGGCGAACGGCAGGCCGCTGCGCTCGGTGACCGGCAGCGCGTCCATGTCGGCGCGCAGTGCGATGCGCGGGCCCGGTCTGCCGCCCTTGAGCACGGCGGTCACGCCGGTGGTGGCGATGCCGGTCTTCGGCTCCAGCCCCAGCGCGCGCAGGTGGTCGGCGACGAGCGCGGCGGTGCGGGTTTCGCGGTTGCCGAGCTCGGGATGCTGGTGGATGTCGCGGCGCCACTCCACCACCTGGGCCTGCAGCGTGCGCGCGGCCTCGGCCACCTCCGCGCGCTGTGCGTCCTGTGCGGTGGCCGGCAGCGACAGGCATGCGGCCAGCATGAGCGCCAGCAAGGTCGGCATGGGGCGGGGCTGGCGCATCGCGTCTCTCCGGTCGGGAATCCTCGCGATGCTACCGGATCGGGTTTGCTGCGCCCGCGTAGAATTGCCGCCTTCGCGCGGCGTTTGCGCGCACGCCTGGATTGCAATGTACGAAATCGCAGTGCAGGTGCTGGCGTGGCTGTTCCTGGCCGCGCTGCTGGCCGGCTTCATCGACGCGATCGCGGGTGGCGGCGGCATGGTCACCATTCCGGCGATGCTGCTGGCCGGCATCCCGCCGCTGCAGGTGCTGGGCACCAACAAGCTGCAGGCGGTGTTCGGCTCAGGCGCGGCCAGCTGGAGCTATGCGCGCGGCGGCCACGTCGAGCTGCGCGGGCAGTGGCCGATGGTGCTCACCGCAGCGCTGGGCGCGGCCGCTGGCGCGCTGCTGGCCACCGTCCTGCCCACCGACTGGCTGCACGCGGTGCTGCCGGTGCTGCTGGTCGCGATCGCGCTCTACTTCGGATTCAAGCGCGGCGTCGGCGAGATCGAGCGCCAGCGCCGGATCAGCCCGCTGCTGTTTGGCCTGCTGTTCGTGCCGGCGATCGGCTTCTACGACGGCGTGTTCGGGCCGGGCACCGGCTCGTTCCTGATGCTGGGCTTCGTGTCGCTGGCCGGCTTCGGCATCCTCAAGGCCACCGCGCACACCAAGTTCCTCAACTTCGGCTCCAACGTCGGCGCGCTGGTGGTGTTTCTGGCGGCCGGCGCGGTGATCTGGAAGGTGGGCCTGGTGATGGGCGCCGGGCAATGGATCGGCGCGCGCCTGGGCTCGCACTTCGCCATGCGCCAGGGCGCGCGCGTGATCCGGCCGCTGCTGGTGGTGGTGTCGATCGCGCTGGCGCTGCGGCTGCTGGCCGATCCGGCGCATCCGCTGCGGCAGTGGCTGGGGCTCTAGTGACCCGCCATCCGAAGTCCTGACTCGTGTCATTCCGAACCCGCGCAGCGGGTGAGGAATCTCGCTCTGTCAGGCCTGCGTCGGTGATCGAGATCCCTCACCTGCGGTTCGGGATGACAAGTTCAAACATCGTGGGGCCGGGCCAATAGGCCTCAGCCGCCCGCGAGGAAATCCACGGTGGCCTGCAGCATCGCGCGCACGCCCAGGTCGAGTGCGGACTCGTCCGGTGCGTACTGCGGCGAGTGGTTCATCGGTGCCGATTCGAGCGGCTGGTCGCGCGGGGTGGTGCCGACGAAGAAGTACAGCCCCGGCACCACGTTGGCGAACTGCGAGAAATCTTCGGCGATGGTGTAGCGCGGCACTTCGACCAGGTTGCCCTTGCCCGCGGCGGCTTCCAGCGAGGGGCGCAGCCGTTCGAGCAGGGCCGGATCGTTGCTGGTCGAGGGTGCGTTCGCCGCCACTTCAAGCGTGGCCGTCGCGCCGCTGGCGGC
Organism: Luteimonas sp. A611; assembly: GCF_054072715.1. Lineage (NCBI taxonomy): Bacteria > Pseudomonadati > Pseudomonadota > Gammaproteobacteria > Lysobacterales > Lysobacteraceae > Luteimonas > Luteimonas sp. A611. The sequence goes on along the minus strand of NZ_JBSVRP010000003.1, from coordinate 353,094 downwards.
AGCGAAGTGTTCTGCGGTGTTGCGAAAGCGATCGATCACGTCCTGGCGCACGCCGGGATCGAAGGTGCGCAGCGTGCCCACCATGGTCGCCTCGTCGGGAATGATGTTGAAGCGCGTGCCGCCCTGGATCTGTCCGGCGGTGAGCACCACCGGATGCGCGGTGATGTCGACCTGGCGGGCGATGATCGACTGCGCGCCCAGCAGCACCTGCGCGGCAACGGTGAGCGGATCCACGCCCGCCCAGGGCTGCGAGCCGTGGGTCTGGCGACCACTGATCTTCAGCGTCCACTCGTCGGCGCTGGCCATGAACGGGCCGGCGCGCACGCCGAGCTGGCCGGCGTGCAGGCGCGACCACACGTGCAGGCCCATCACCGCGTCGGGCTTGAAGTCATCGAAGATGCCTTCGTCGAGCATGCGCTTCGCGCCCGCGACCTCGCCCGCCACCGGCGGGCCTTCCTCGGCCGGCTGGAACACGAACATCACCTCGCCGGCCAGCTGTTCGCGCATCCCGGCCAGTGCCTCGGCCACGCCCATCAGGATCGCCACGTGCAGGTCGTGTCCGCAGGCGTGCATCACCCCGACCGGCTGGCCGCGATACTCGCTTTTCACGGTGGAGGCGAACGGCAGCCCGGTGGCTTCGGTGACCGGCAGTGCGTCCATGTCGGCACGCAGGGCGATGCGCGGACCGGGCTTGCCGCCCTTGAGCACGGCAGTCACGCCGGTCGGACCGATGCCGGTGCGCGGCTCCAGCCCCAGCGCGCGCAGGTGATCGGCGACCACGCGCGCGGTGCGCACTTCCTCGTTGCCCAGTTCCGGATGCTGGTGCAGGTCGCGGCGCCACTCGACCACTTTCGGTTGCACGGCGTGCGCGGCGGCGTCGATGTCGGCCGAGACCTGCGCCAGGGACAGCGCGGGGACGAGTGCAAGTGCGAGCATGGCGAGGACGGGACGGGGCATGGGGATGTCCGTGGCACGGGAACCCGCATCGTATGCGAGCGCGGTGCCCGTGGCGGGCCGTCGCGCACGGATGACGCATTCCGTCCAGGATGACCCGAAGCCAACGGGTGTCTTCCCGTTCTGACCGTGCGTGTCCCGAAGCCGTGCTTTGCAACAGCCGCCGCCTGGACAGGCGGGGATCCAGTGACCCCAAGCCGTGGAGGTCAAAGCCATTGGATGACCGGACGTTCGTCCGTTACAAAGCGCTTCCCGCTTGTTCACAGGTTCCCCAGCCGAAGGGACGACATCCAGGTTGCGATGCCGGAGGGACCGGGGCGGGGGTAGCGCAAGCGGCACATGGATGTGCCGCGGCCGCGAGTGCGGACACGGACGTCTGCCCGAGCGGTGCGCTACCCCCGCCCGGGGCGCTGCGGCCCATCCGAAGCGCCCATCCGAAGCGGCCGTCGGCCTACAGCACGGCACCCGTTACGCGCTACGGAAAATTGCCCATCACCGCACTGCCACCGCCGCCGCTCGGCGGGCGTGGGCTGCTGTCGTCGCCAGCCGAAGGACCCGTGGCGGTGGCCTGGAGCTGCGGCGGCGGCTCACCGCGCCAGCGCCGGGTCGCGCGCTGGAAGAACAGGCTGTTGGGCACGCGCAGCACGCTCTCGCCGCCGCCGGGATGGGTTTCCTCAAGCGTGACGTACACCAGGTTCATGTCGATCACCCGCCCGCGCAGGCCGACCTTGTCCCCGCTCTCCACCAGCTCGATGTGGTCGAGCAGGCGAAACGGACGCGTGATCAGGATCAACAGCGCACAGAACACGTTGGTCAGCACGCTCCACAGCGCGAAGAACGCGACCGCCGCGACGGTCGCGAAACCGGTGAACGCGCCCCACAGCACCCCACCCGACACCCCCAGCACGCGCAGCACCAGCAGCAGCGCGGCAAAGCCCACGAAGAAGCCGATCGTGCGCCGGGCGATGATCACGATCTCGGCCGGCAGCTCGTAGCGCCGCGCCACCCGCCGCACCAGGCGCAGCAGCAGCCAGCGCAGCAGCAGCGCGCACAGCACAATCAGCACCACCAGCACCAGCGCGGTGATCTCTCCCAGCCAGGACTGCAGCCAGGGCGGCAGGAAACGGGTCATTGCGGCCCCACGCAGCCGGTTCTGCGCGGACGCGCGCCGGTGTGGCCTGGGACGGGAGCGGCAGGGGAAGGCGGGCGCATGCAAATTCCAGCCGGCTCGCGGCGCCGGATCGAGGGCGGCAAGCTTGCAGCAGAGGCCCTGCGCCGGCAAGCGCGAACGCAAGCAAAATTATCTTCTGAACATCCCGGCGCCGTCTTTGATCGCGATGTGGATTGCGCACACTGGCCGCGATTGCGGGAGACGTGATGCGCAGCAAGCTGTTCGTACCGGGCGGGCGCCCGGATCTGTTCGCCAAGGCATGTGCGAGCGCGGCCGACGCGGTGTCCTTCGACCTGGAGGACGCGGTGGCCGAGGACCGGAAGGCCGAGGCGCGCGCCGACGTGGCCGCGTTCCTGGCCGTGCATCCGTCCGCCGCCACCGCCAAGCGCAGCATCGTCCGCGTCAATGCGCCCGACAGCCCATACTTTGCGGCCGACCTGGCCGCGATCGTGCCGGCGCAGCCCGACCTGATCAACGTGCCCAAACTCGAATCCGCCGCGCAGGTGCGCGAAGTGGCCGCGCAGCTGGAGCGCGTGGCCGAACGCACGCTAGGTGCCGCTGTTCCGGGCCTGCTGCTCAATATCGAGACCCCGCGCGGCCTGCGCCACGCGGCCGAGATCGCGGCCGCGCATCCGCGCGTGGCCGGCCTGCAGCTGGGCCTTGGCGACCTGTTCGAAGCGCAGGGAATCCGCCGCGACGACCCGGCCAACGTGCACGCTGCGATGTTCCGCGTGGCGCTGGCCGCGGCCGAAGCCGGCGTCTTCGCCTGTGATGGCGCGCATCCCGACTTCCAGGAGCCGGCCGGCTTCGAGCACGAGGCGCGGATCGCGCAGGGGCTGGGTTTCGTCGGCAAGAGCTGCATCCACCCGGGGCAGATCGCCTGGGCGCATGCGGTGTTCACGCCCGACGAGGCCGCGCTGGCCTGGGCGCGCAAGGTGGTGGCCGCCGCCGCCGAGGCCCGCGCGCAGTCGCGCGCGGCGTTCGCGGTCGACGGGCGCATGGTCGACCCGCCCTACCTGCGCCGCGCCGAACGCCTGCTGGCCCAGATGGGCCCATCCGGCGCCTGCGACGCCGCCGCATCGTGAGGTCGACACGCATGCCGGGCTGGTCCCGGCCAGGGGTGATGCTGGCATTGCTGCTGGCCCTGATGGCCAGCGCCATGTTGCCGGTCCATGCCGAGGGCGTGGTCGAGACCCGGGAGACCGAGCTGCCGCGGCTGCCGGCGGGCGCCAATCCGGCCTCCCTGGCGCTGCTGGCCGGGCAGGTGGTCGCCACCGGCGATGGCGCGGCCTGGGCGTTGGCCCCGGACGCGACGGCCTGGCGGCAGGTCCAGCTGCCCGACGATGCCGGCGCGCAATTGCTGGCGTCCGTCGGCCAGGGCGCCCGCGCCTATCGCCTGATGGGTGACCAGCAGCTGCAGCGGATCGAGGACCTGTCCTGGTCCGGCGACCGCTTGGTGGCCAGCGAGCTGCCCATGCTTCCCGAGCCGCTGCGTGCGCCGCGGGCGGCGGTGCTTGGCGACAGCCTGCACGTGGCCGGTCTGGACGAAGACGGTCGCACCCGGCTGTGGGTGCTGGCCACGGCCGGCAAGGGCAGCTGGCGTTCGCACGACGGCTGGCCCGGCGATGGCGCGCCGCAGGCCCTGGTCGCGCAGAAGGCCGCGCTCTACCTCGCCGCCGCCGATGGCGCGCTGTGGCGCTGGACCGCCGACGCGGGCTGGTCGCAGCGCGGCGAGTTGCCCGGCCCGGTGGTGCGGGGCCAGGCCAGCCCGATCGGACAGGCGCACCTGCTCTACCTGCTGGCGTCGCCGGTGGGCGAGCAGCCGCGCCTGTTCCATGTGATCACCGACGCCTGGTCGGACTGGCCCGGGACGACGCCGTCCACGTCCGCCGGACTGGCGCGCGGCAATGGCGTGCTCTGGGCCGGCGCCGACGGCAGCCTGGTCGAGACCCGGCTGCACGGCGGCAAGCACCTGCTGCGCACGCTGGACTGGGTGGTGATCGTGGTCTACCTGGCCGCGATGCTCGCCATGGGCTTCTGGTTCTACTTCCGCGACCGCAACGAAAGCACTTCGGACTTCTTCGTCGGCGGGCGCAGCATCCCGTTCTGGGCCGCCGGCATCAGCCTGTACGCCACCAACACCAGTTCGATCAGCTTCATCGCGATCCCGGCCAAGGCCTTCGACACCAACTGGCAGTACATGACCAACAACCTGATGGCGGTCGTCGGGTTGACGTTCGTGGCGGTGTGGATCGTGCCGCTGCTGCGCCGGCTGGACCTGATGAGCGTGTTCTCCTACTTGGAGACGCGCTTCCATCCCGCCATCCGCATGCTCTCCAGCGCGCTGTGCATCGTCATGCAGGTCGGCGCGCGCATGAGCGTGATCCTGTTTCTGCCGGCGCTGGCCATCTCCACCATCACCGGGCTGGACGTGGTGTGGTCGATCCTGATGATGGGGGTGTTCACCATCATCTATTCCACCGTCGGCGGCTCCAAGGCGGTGATCTGGACCGACGTGGTGCAGGTGGTGGTGATGTTCGGCGGCGCGCTGTTCGCGGTCGGCTTCATCTTCTGGCACTCCGGCGCCGACCTGCCGCAGCTGATGGACGCGGCCGCGGCGCAGGACAAGACCAAGCTGCTGGATTTCAGCTTCGACCTGACCAAGGCCACCGTCTGGGGCTTCATCTTCCTGGTCCTGTTCGACGTGGTGCTGACCTTCCCCAAGGACCAGGTGCTGATGCAGCGCACCCTGTCGACCAAGGACGACAAGGCCGCGGGTCGCTCGATCTGGGCGTTCGCCGCGATCATGATCCCCGGCGGCGTTGTGTTCTACGGCATCGGCACCGCGCTGTGGATGTACTACAGGAACAACCCCGAGCGCCTGAACCCGCTGCTGCCGATCGACGCGACGTTCCCGCTGTTCATCGCCGCCGAACTGCCGTCCGGCGTCACCGGCCTGATCATCGCCGGCATCTTCGCCGCGGCCATGTCCACGCTTTCGAGCATCATCAACTCGGTCGGCACCCTGGTCTCGGTGGATTTCTACCAGAAGCTGGCCAAGGCCCCGAACGAGAAGACCTCGGTGCGCGTCGCCGAGTGGGCGGGTGTGATGGTGGGCGTGGCCGGCATCCTGATCGCCCTGGTGATGAGCCGCTACGACATCCAGTCGCTGTTCGACGTGTCGATCGAGATGGCCGGCCTGCTCGGCGGCGGCTTCGCCGGCGCCTACACCCTGGGCATGTTCACCCGGCGCGCGAACTCGCCGGGCGTGGCGATCGGCGTGGCCGGCTCGATCGTGATCACCGTGGTGTGCTGGACGATGGACCTGGTGCACCCGTATTTCTACCTGGCGATCTCGATCGCGCTGTGCATCGTGATCGGTTACATCGCCAGCCTGTTCTTCCCGCCGCCGTCGCGCTCGCTGGAAGGGCTGACCATCTACACACCGGCCCCAGGCTGAACCCCGGCGACCGGCAACGGCGGCGCGCGCGGCACGCGGGTGTCATCATGGCGTCCGCATTCTTCCGCCGCATGCGGAGCGCGATCGGGCAGGACAGGTGGATACGCAGTTTCTCTATACGTTCGTGAACGTCGCCGACCGCGGCTCGATGGCGGCGGCGGCGCGCTTCCTCCACATCACCCCCGCGGCGGTGGCGCAGCAGATCCGCACGCTGGAGCGCGAGCTCGGCGTGCCGCTGATCGCGCGCGCCGGGCGCACGGTCAATGTCACCGAAGAGGGCGCGCGCATCCTGGAGCGCGTGCGCGCGGTGCTGCGCGACGTGTCCGACCTGCGCAGCGTCGCCAACGACCGCGCGATTGCCGGCGAACTGCGCCTGGGCGCCTGCCCGACGGTGCTGGTGGGCATGCTGCCGGACGTGCTGGCGCGCATGGTCAGCCGCTTTCCGCAGATCAACGTGTTCATCAAGCCCGGGCACTCGGCCGAGCTCTACGGCGACGTTGAAAGCGGCGAGCTGGATGCGGCGCTGGTGCTGCAGGCGCCGTTCGAGCTGCCCAAGACCTGCCGCTGGGAGCTGCTGCGCGAAGAACCGCTGGTGGTGCTGGTGCCGGAGAAGTTCGCCCACCGCGACCCGCACGAGGTGCTCGCCAGCGAACCGCTGATCCGCTACGACCGCCACCAGTGGGGCGGGCGCCTGGCAGAGGAATACCTGCGTCGCGTCGGCATCGTGCCGCGCGAGCGCTTCGAGCTCAACGCGCTCAACTCCATCGCGGTCATGGTCGACCGCGGCCTGGGCGTGTCGCTGGTGCCGGACTGGCTGCCGCCCTGGCCCGAGGGCCTGCGCTTGGCGCGGCTGCGGCTGCCGGAAGCGAGCGAAGCGCGGCGCATCGGCATCGTGTGGTCGAGCAGCAGCGTGCGCGCACGCGCGGTGGCCGCGCTGCGCGAGGAGTGCCTGAAGGTGTGTGCCACGCTCTAGCGGCGATGCCCGCCGAACCGCGGCGCGGACTCAATCGCGAAACGCGGCCGGATCCGGCAGGCCCACAGGCACGCCTTCGCCGTTGCAGGTGCCGGCGGCGCACAGGCGCTCGCGCAGCCGCGGCGCGGCCTGCACGATCAGGTGGTAGAGCACGTTCTGCTCCATCGTGCCGCGGAACGCATCGCTGCCCGGGCCTAGTGCCCAGACGCCGACGTCCTCGCCGCCGTGGGACTCATCGTGCATCGGCACCAGGACTTCCTGCAGGTAGTCGGGATCGGCGGTGTCCACCCCAGCCAGGTCCGGACGCCCGAGCGCGGCCGAGAAGCCGCCGGGCTTGTGTGGGAAGCGCTTGGGACCGGCCGGCTGGCTGGCGCTTTCACCGACGTAGCCCGAGCCGTTGGCATAGGCCAGGGTGGTGTAGGGCAGGCCGAGGCTGTCGAGCATCTCGCCGTCCTCGTGGCCCTGTGGCGACAGGCGGCCGCGCACGGTGCCCAGGATCGGGTTGCCGCGCGCCGGGTACCCGGCAAAGCTCAGCGTATGGGCGTGGTCGGCGGTGACCACGATCAGCGTGTCCTGCGCCGAGGTCGCCGCCAGCGCCGCTTCCACCGCGCGCGACATGGCGATGGTTTCGTCCAGCGCGCGATAGGCGTTGCCGGCGTGGTGGGCGTGGTCGATGCGCGCGCTTTCCACCAGCAGCACGTATCCGTTCGGGTCGCCCGAGAGTTGCTCGATCGCGATGCCCGTCATCTCCGCCAGGTCGGGCGTGCCGCGTGCACCCGGATCGCGATCGTGGTGGTAGGGCATGTGCTCGGTCGCGAACAGTCCCAGGATCGCGGGCGCGCCGGCGACGCGGCGCAGCTGGCCAGTATCGAGCGCGACCACGCCGCCGGGATGGCGCGCGGCCCATTCGCGCGTCAGGTCGCGGCCATCACGCCTGCGTCCGCGTGCCGCGGCGTCCTGCGCGGATTCGGGAAGGAAGCGCCCAAGGCCGCCGCCCAGCGCCACGCGCGGGCCGCGGCCGGGCGCGAAATCGAGCAACTGCTGCGCGATGTCGCGGCAGCCGGCAGCGATCGCCTCGGCGGGCATCTCGCGATCGCTTTCCCACCCGCGGTTGGGCGTGTGTGCATAGGTGGCGGCCGGCGTAGCGTGGCTCAGGCGCGCGGTGGTGACGATGCCTGTTGCCATGCCTGCGCTGGACGCCAGCCGCAGCCAGGACAGCACATGGTTGGCCTGGCTGCCGGCGCAGTCGCCGACCCGCCCGGCCGAAACGCCGATGGCGCCCATGTGGGTTTTCACGCCGGTGGCGATCGCGGTCATCGTGCCGGCCGAGTCCGGCGTCTGGTGGTCGGTGTTGTAGGTCTTGCTGAGCGCGGTGTACGGGAAATGCTCCCAGGCGAGCAGGTGCTCCTCGCCCTTCAGGTCCTGGCGCTGCCCCTCCATGATCCGTGCGGCGGCCACGGTGGTCAGGCTCATGCCGTCGCCGAGAAAGACGATCACGTTGCGCGCCGCGGCCTTGCCCGCGCCCAGGCGATGCGCGTGCAGCGCGCCATTGCGATACCACCACGCCGCGCTTTCGGCCACGGGGGCGTCGTCGTCCGCGATCACCGCCGCCGGCGCCTGCGTTTTCTGCTGCGGCAGCGGTCGGTGCGTGCAGCCAGCCGCCGACACAGCCAGCAGGGCCACGGTGAATGGGATGCGGAATGGACTCATGCCGGACGTTCCTGTTGCGATGACGTGGGCAGGGCGCTGCGGCTGCGCTGCAGCAACTGGAAGGCGTCCCCGCGACAGTGTTGCTGCGTCGCAACATAGAATGCCTGACATCAAAGGCAATAAAAACTGTCGAGTGAACGTAGCGTTGCGCGGCCCGTGCCGTGTTCACGCGCACCTACCATTCGCTCCGTCCCGGGACCTTCGTCGTCCCGCATTCCAGCAACACATTGGAGCCATCCAGCCATGCTCAAGCCGCTCAGTCTCGCTGTCGCGACGGCGCTAGTCCTCAGCACGCTCCAGCCCGCGCACGCACAGGACGAGGGTGCCGACGCGGGCGCGGACGAATCCAGAGCCACGACTCCGGCGACGCTGGACAACGTAATCGTCACCGGCACGCGGATGCCGCGCGCGGCCGACCGCATCCCCGGCGCCGTCAGCATCATCACCAAGGAGGAAATCGGCAACTCGCTGAGCCTGACCGAGGACGCCACCGCGGTGCTGTCGCGGATGATCCCGGGCTATTCGGAATCCTCGCAGGCGCTGACCAACTCCGGCGAAACCCTGCGCGGCCGCATCGCACTGCGCCTGTTCGACGGCGTGCCGCAGACCTCGCCATTGCGCGAGACCAACCGCGCCGGCAGCTTCACCGACCTCGGCATCGTCGACCGCATCGAGGTGATCAACGGCCCATCCGCGGCCGAAGGCATCGGCGCCGCGGGCGGCATCATCAACTACATCTCCAAGCGCCCGGTGCAGGGCACCGAGGCCAGCTTGACCACGCGCTGGACGACTCAGGGTCACGGCGACAGCGACGGCTGGAAGGTCGGCATGACCGTCGGCCACGGCCAGGACGAATACGACGTGCTGATGTCGGCCTCGTTCGTCGACCGGGGCATGGCCTACGACGGCAACGGTCGCGCGATCGGCATGCGCGGTTCGGGCACGATCAACGACTCCGAGTCAAAGAACCTGTTCCTGAAGTTCGGCATGAACTTCGGTGAAGACGATATGCAGCGCCTGCAGGCCACGATCAGCCGCTTCAATCTGGTGGGCAAGGGCAACTACACCGGCACCGACGGCGACCGCGCCAACGACATCACCAACTCGGTGATCGGCGGTATCCCGGTGGGCGCGCGTCCAGAGTTCAACGACTTCGACCAGTTCCACCTGCAGTACCGTCACGACGATCTGCTCGGCGGCAGCCTGCTGGTCGACGCCTACCGCGCCGACCAGGCGATGCGCTATCCGGCAGAAGACGGCAGCGACCGCCAGGATCCGCTGATCGCACCGCTCGGCGAGTTGTGGGACCAGTCTGAGGTCAACTCCGCCAAGCGCGGCGTGCGCGCCTCCTACGCCCGTCCCGATGCGTTCGGCGTCGAGGGGCTGGAAGTGCGCGGCGGCGTGGACCGTGTCGAGGACACGACCGACCAGCGCCTGGCCCTGACCCAGCGCGTGTGGGTGCCGCCGATGGAATACAACAGCACCGCGCCGTACGCGCAGGTGTCCTACGACACCGACAAGCTGACCCTGAGCGGCGGCGTGCGCCGCGAGAGCGGCGAGCTGTCGATCGACGACTACACCACGACCTACTACAACAACCGCGTGTTCGTGCAAGGCGGGACGCTGGACTACAGCGCCGTGCTGCCCAACGTCGGCATGGTGTGGCGGTTCTCCGACCAGCTGTCGGCCTATGCGTCCTACAGCGAGGGCTTCAGCCTTCCGAACGTGGGCATCCCGCTGCGCAACATCAACACGCCCGGGCAGAGCGTCGCTGGCATCCTCGATCTGCAGGCGATCGTCGTCGAGAACAAGGAAGTGGGCCTCAACTACCGCGGCGACCGGCTGACCGCGGGCATGTCGGCCTACCGCAGCTTCTCCGAGTTCGGGGTGTCGCTGAGCACGGACCCGGTCACCGGCGACTTCATCATGAGGCGTGGACCGGTCGAGATCGACGGCATCGAACTGCTGGGCAGCTACGCCTTCACCAATGATCTGAAGGTCAATGCCATGTACTCGCGCATCCTCGGCAGGACGTGGTGGACGGCGGGCGGACCACTGACCCAACACATGGGTGCCGACGACATCAGCCCGGACAAGTTCGGCCTCAACGTGCAATGGGGCTTCGCGCCCAACGCCGAGGCGGTGCTGTCCTCGACCACCTACCGTGGCCGCTCGCTCAACACCGGTGAACACACCTCGGGGCGGGCGCTGCTCGACCTGACCGTCGGCTATGACACCCGCCGCTTCGGGCGCCTGTCCCTGGGCATCGAGAATCTCCTCGACCGCCAGTACATCCTGTTCGGATCCGAGGCGAGCAACAGCAACGACGACTGGATGGCCGGTCGTGGCCGCATGTACTCGCTGACCCACACGATCACGTTCTGATCGCAAGCCGGCGGCGGACCATGTTCCCGTTGCCACCGCGCCGGGCCGCAGCCGTCGGCCCGACGCTCCGTTTCGGCGGTGCTGCACCACATCGTCTTGCCCTCCCCTGCAGGTCGTGGTGCGGCACGCGCCTTTTACATCACGCAATGCGCCAGACGCTCCTTCGTCTTCTCCTCCTGGTCGCGCTCTGGCCCGGATGTCCCCTCGTCGCCAGCGCGACGCCAGTGCCGGACGCCTCCGACGCCTGGCTGCGCGCGACGGTGCTCGGCGCCGGCTATCCCGGTGCTCACCTGCTGGTGGCCCGCGGCGACGAGGTGCTGGTGGACCTCGCGGCCGGACATGCGGACATCGCGCGCCAACGCCCGTTGCGCGAAGACGCGATCTACCGGATCTATTCGATGACCAAGCCCGTGGTCTCGGCCGCCGTGCTGCGACTGGTGGGCGAAGGCCATGCGGGGCTGGATGATTCGCTGGCATTGCACCTGCCCGCCTTCGAAGGACTGCAGGTGCTTGAAGAGGGACGTCTGCGGGCGCCGGTGCGCGTGCCGACGATCCGCCACCTGCTCACGCACACCGCCGGTTTCGCGGTGACCGGGGCGCAGGCACTGCGCTTGCGCGAGGCGCAACGGCTGGAGGAGAGCGCCGGCCTGGCCGATCTGGTGGAACGCGCTGCGCGGGTGCCGCTGGAGCGCGATCCGGGCACGCGCTTCGTCTACGACGGGCTGGCCACCGATGTGCTGGGCCGGCTGGTGGAGGTCTGGAGCGGCCAGCCGCTGGAAGCCTATCTGCAGGCGGCATTCTTCTCCCCGCTGGGCATGCACGACACCGCGTTCTCGGTGCCGGCCGGCCAGCGTCACCGCGTGGTCGAGATCAGCCGCACCGGTGCAGATGGCCGGCTGCAGTCCGACGACAGGGCGCGTGGCCGTGTGCCCGGCGCGCCGCTGCGCCCGTATTCAAGTGCAGCCGGCGGGCTGTACGCGAGCGCCCACGACTACCTCGCGTTCGCGCGCATGCTGCTCGCGCGTGGCCGCCACGGCGATGACGTGCTGGTACCCCCGGCGCTGGTCGAGGCGATGTTCCGCGACCAGCTCGCGCCGATGGGCCTGGCCCATCCCTGGACCGGCGACACACGCGACCGCGGCTTCGGGCTGGGAATGTCGGTCCTGCTCGACCCGGCGGCGGCCAGCCGCGATGGCGCGCCCGGGCAGGCCGGGTGGAGCGGCGCGGCCTCGACCTATTTCGTCATCGACCCGGCGACCGGCGGCATCGGCCTGCTGATGCTGCAGCACCTGCCCGGCGAGTCGGACAGCGAGTTGCCGCGCGTGGCGCTGCCCTTCTACAACCACGTGCAGCAGGTGCTGGCGCGATGAACGCAATGCCCAGGACCCGGGTGCTGGTGGCCGGCTCGGCCAATCTCGACTTCGTGGTGCGCGCGCCGCGCGCGCCAGCCCCCGGCGAAACCGTGCTCGGCGGCGGACTGCAGACCTTTCCCGGCGGCAAGGGCGCCAACCAGGCTGTGGCCTGTGCGCGTGCCGGCGATGCGCCGACCACGATGCTGGTCGCGCTCGGCGACGATGCGCCCGGCGCGCGCCTGCGCGAGTCGCTGCGCGATGCCGGCGTGGCGCTGGTGGAAAAGCGCGCCGTCGGCGCCGCCAGCGGCGTGGCCTTCATCTGCATCGCCGATTCGGGCGAGAACTCGATCGTGGTCGCGCCCGGCGCCAACGACCTGCTGGCCGCCGAAGACCTGCCGCCGCTTGATGGCATCAGCCACCTGCTGCTGCAGCTGGAAACGCCGCTGGCGAGCGTGACCGCCTACGCCGAATGCGCGCGCGCGGCCGGGGTCACGGTGGTGCTCAACGCCGCGCCGGCGCGGGTGCTGTCGCCGCGACTGCTGGCGGCCATCGACATCCTCGTGGTCAACGAGGGCGAGCTGGCGATGCTGGCCGGCGACACCGCCGACCTGGAGGCTGCGCTGCGGCGCCTGCCGGTGCCCTGCGCCATCGTGACCCTGGGCAGCGCTGGCTGCGTGGCGCGCGCGGGCGCGGCGATCCTGCGCCAGCACGCGTTCGCCGTGGACGTGGTGGATACCACCGCGGCCGGCGATACATTCTGTGGCGCGCTGGTGGCCGCACTGGCGCGTGGCGATGCGCTGGCGCACGCGTTGCGCGAGGCCAGCGCGGCTTCGGCGCTGGCCTGCATCACGGCCGGCGCGCAGTCGAGCATCCCCACCAGGGCGGCGGTGCTCGCGCTGCTCGATGCGGCCGAGTGCGCACACCGGGCCGACGGGACATTCGCGGTGCTGGCCGATCACGCCACGCGGCGCGCGCCTGGCGCGGCATCGCTCGATGACATGGCGCCTGGTTGAGCGCCGCAGGTGCCGGCGACCTGTGCGCCGCACCGATGCGACGAGCGCGCCGCCATGGCGCGATGCCTGCGGGCTGGCCCGCATTCCCCTACGATCACCGGGCACACCATGACCTCTCCCTACGACATCCCCGAACACGATCCCGCCAGCGCCGACCACGGCCCGGCGCCGCTGCGCACCGAACACAAGTTCTCGCACGTCACCACCGGGCGCTACCTGCCCACCCCGGGCAAGGCGCCGGCCTGGCCGTTCGCCGACATCGGCCACTGGATGATCGACGCCAACGAAGGCGGCGCCGACTGGCTGGTCGAACTGCGCGACTGGCGTCGCGAACACCTGGTGCGCATCGGCTACGACGATGCCAACTACCGCCGCCCGGAGCTGCAGTGGGCGCAGCGCAACTTCGTGCACGCGCAGATGATGGTCGAGGACCGCCATTTCTTCGACGTCGAGACCGGGCAGTACACGGTCGACCGCTACCTCGACGATCTCGAGCAGCGTTTCGGCGGCCTGGACTCGGTGCTGATCTGGTACATCTATCCCAACATCGGCGTCGACGACCGCAACCAGTTCGACCTGGCGCACGACCTGCCCGGCGGCCTCGATGGGCTCAAGCGCGCGGTCGATGACTTCCACCGGCGCGGGGTCAAGGTGTTCCTGCCGGCCAAGCCCTGGGACCACGGCACCCGCGACCCGGACTGCACGCACTGGGACGGGCTGGCGGCGATCGTGAAGGCGGTCGGCGCGGACGGCATCAACGGCGACACCTTCAACGGCGTGCCGCGCGCGTTCTTCGACGCCTGCGAGCGGCTCGACCATCCGGTGGTGGTGCAGCCCGAGTCGACGATCAGCGCCGAGGAGCAGCTGATCTGGAACGTGCAGAGCTGGGGCAAGAAGGCGCCCGACGGCCCGGTGCCGCCGGTATCGAAGTGGAAGTGGCTCGAGCCGCGCCACATGGTCAACTACGAGAACCGCTGGGGCCGCGACCGCACCCACGACCTGCAGTACTGCTTCCTCAACGGCATCGGCTACAACGCCTGGGAAAACATCTGGGGCATCTGGAACCAGTTCACGCCGCGCAACGCCGAGGCGCTGCGCCGCATCGCCACCATCTACCGGCAGTTCCCGTCGCTGGTGGTCAGCATGGACTGGGCGCCGTACCAGCTCACCGCACAACGCAACGTGTTCATCAGCCGCTTCCCGGGCGACGGCCGCGTGCTGTGGACCTTGGCCAACCGCAACGAGTACGACGTGGACGGCGAACAGTTCGCCATCGAACACGTCGAAGGCACGCGCTACTACGACGCCTGGCACGGCCGCGCGCTGTCGCCGCGCGTGATCGACGGCCAGGCGCTGGTCGAGCTGTCGCTGGAAGCGCGCGGATTCGGCGCGGTGCTGGCGCTGGCGCCCGACGCCGATGAGGCGGGGCTCGAGGCCTTCCTCGCCACAATCGCCGCGCAGGCGCACACGCCGCTCAACGCCCATTCGGCCGCCTGGCGCCACCTGCCGCAGGCCATCGTGGACGTGGCGCCGACCGCGCCGCAGGCCGCCAAGCCCGAAGGCATGGTCACCGTGCCGGCGGGCGAGTTCCTGTTCAAGGTCGACGGCATCGAGATCGAAGGTTTCAACTGGGCCGGGGTGGACGTGCAATACCCCTGGGAGCCCACGCCGCGCCGCCACCACCACCGGCGCATGCAGCTGGCCGCGTTCCACATCGACCGCCATCCGGTGACCAACGCGCAGTTCCAGCGCTTCGTGCAGGGCAGCGGCTACGTGCCGCGCGATGCGGCCAACTTCCTGCGTCACTGGGTCGACGGCGCGCCGCGCCCGGGCTGGGAGGACAGGCCGGTGACCTGGGTCTCGCTGGAGGACGCGCGCGCCTACGCGGCCTGGGCGGGCAAGCGCCTGCCGCGCGAATGGGAATGGCAGTACGCCGCGCAGGGCGGCGACGGCCGCCTCTACCCCTGGGGTAATGACTGGAACGAGGCCTACGTGCCGCGGGTCAACCGCGGGCGTCGCCTGCTGCCGCCCGACAAGGTGGGGCAGAACCCGCAGGGCGCCTCGCCGTTTGGCGTCGAGGACCTGGTCGGCCATGTCTGGCAGTGGACCGACGAGTTCGTCGACGAGCACACCCGCGCGGCGATCCTGCGCGGCGGCAGCAGCTACCAGCCGCAGACCTCGCACTGGTACTTCCCGCAGGCCTACCGGCTCGACCAGCACGGCAAGTACCTGCTGATGGCGCCGTGCAAGGATCGCTCCGGCACGGTCGGCTTCCGCTGCGTGGTCGACGCGGAGCCGGCCCGTGACTGAGCGCGGCGCGCAGGCGCAGCACTTCGCGCGGCCCGGGCAGGTGCAGCTTGAGGGCGTGCTGGGCGAGGCGCTGGACGCCAACCGGCGCGGCCGGCTGTCGCACTTCATCACCGGCCCGGACAGCCCGGCGATCGCGATCTTCGATCCGCCGCAGCGCGAGCACAACGAGGAAGGCGACTGGTACGGCGAGCACGCCGGCAAGTGGCTGGCGGCCGCGGCCAAGGCCGCCGCGCGCAGCGACGATGCCGCGCTGCGCGAGCGCGTGCTGGCGGTGGCCGACCATCTGGCCGACGTGCAGGCCGACGATGGCTACCTCGGCAACTACGCGCCGCAGCGCCGCTTCATGGTGCCGCAACCGCCCAAGCCGGAAAGCTGGAACGGCGAGCCGGCGCTGCGCACCTGGGACATCTGGACCCACAGCTACCTGCTGCTGGGCCTGGTGGAGGTGTATCGCTGCTTCGGACAGGCGCGCCACCTCGAGGCCGCGCAGCGCATCGCCGACCTGTGCTGGCGCAGCTTCTGCGAAGGCGGACTGGACATCACCAGCGTCGGCAACCACCACGGCATGTCGGCCACGGTGCTGCTCGACCCGGCCGCCGAGCTGCACCTGCTGACCGGCGAGCAGCGCTACCTGGAGCTCGCCGAGCGGGTGCTGGCGCAGGCCAATGCCAACCCCCGGCTGGCCCTGCTGGAGCGCGCGCAGTCGGGCGCCGATCCCTCCGAGATCGCCACCGGCAAGGCCTACCAGCTGTGCTGGAACCTGGTCGGCCTGGCGCGGCTGCACCGTGCCACCGGCCGCGCCGACTACCGCGAGGCGGTCGACCGCCAGTGGCAGGCGATCCGCGACCACCACCTCAGCCTGGGCGGCGGGCCGTTCGGCGGCATCGGCCACCGCTCGCGCGAGGTGTTCAACCCGGCCGGCGTGTTCGACCCGGAGGCCTACGTCGAGACCTGCTCGGTGCTGGCCTGGATCCAGCTCAACCGCGAGCTGCTGGCGATCACCGGCCAGGCGCGCTACGCCGAGGAGATCGAGCGCAGCGCCTACAACGATCTGATCGGCGCGCAGGCGCCCGACGGCGAGGACTGGGTCTACTACTCGTTCGCCAACGGCCGCCGCATCCACACCAACTACTGGCGCTGCTGCAAGTCCAGCGGCGCGATGGCGCTGGAGGAACTGCCGGCGATCGCCTGGGCCGTGGATGCCCAAGGCGTGGTGGTCAACCTGCTGGGACCGGGCGAGGCGCAGCTGGCGCTGCCCGGCGGCGGCAGCGCCAGGCTGCACCAGCGCACCGGTTATCCCTTCGCCGGCACGGTCCGCATCGAAGTCGAACCCGACGCACCGACGCGCTTCCGCCTGCGCCTGCGGGTACCGGCGTGGGCCGACGGCGCGACCCTGGCAGTCGGCGGCGAGCTGGCCGTCGTCGTGGCCGCTGGCGAGTACGCCGACGTCGAGCGCGAGTGGTCGCCCGGTGATGCGCTCGTGCTCAAGCTGCCGATGCGTCCGCGCGTGCACCGGCGCGTGCACCGCAACGTGCAGGAATCGCGCGCGCCCGACGGCTCGCTGGTGCGCCAGCAGGTGGTGCACAACGCCTGGCTGGCGCTGTCGCGCGGTCCGCTGGCCTATGCCACCGGGCTGATCGACGGCTACAAGCCGCGCGAGACCGTGCGCCTGCCCGATGACGACGCCGCGCTGCGCATCGAGGAACTGGCGCCAGCCGAAGGTGCACCGGGCACCCGCCTGCGCCTGCTTTTCGACGACCGCGCGCCGCTCGACTTCGAGCCCTGGTACGCCGTCGACGAGCGCCGCGACCGCAGCTGGCGCCTGACCTGGCTGCACCTGGCGCCGTCGCCCGAGGGGCGCGCCGAGGACGATTGCGGCGCGCTGTGAACATGGCGCCCGCGCTCAAGCAAGATTCCCTGTGCGCTGAAGATAGGCGCCCGCGCTGTCCCGTTGCCGGACCATCGGCAAGACTTGCGAACCCCCGACCATGGACGACCCGCTGGAGGCCCCGTTGAGTCCTGTCTTCCACCCCGACCGCCAGGGCGATGCCGGCCCGCTGGCCGGCGTGCGCGTACTCGACCTGAGCGCCTACATCGCCGGCCCCTACGGCTGCACGCTGCTGGCCGACCAGGGCGCGGACGTGATCAAGATCGAGCCGCCCGGCGGCGACAACCTGCGCAACTACCCGTCCACGCTTGATGCCGAGAGCCGCGCCTTCCTCGGCGTCAACCGCAGCAAGCGCGGCGCAGTGCTGGACCTCAAGCGCGACGACGAGCGCGCCGTGCTCTACCGCCTGCTGCGCGAGGCCGACGTGCTGGTGCACAACTTCCGCCCGGGCGTGCCCGAGCGGCTGGGCATCGGCTACGCAACGCTGTCGGCACTGCACCCGCGGCTGGTGTACTGCGCGGTCACCGGCTACGGCGAGAGCGGGCCGCTGAAGGACAAGGCCGGCTACGACCAGGTGCTGCAGACCATGACCGGCATGTGCGCCATGCAGGGCAAGCGCGGTGGCCCGCCGGAGCTGATCTACGGCTCGGTGGTGGACTACTACGCGGCCGCGCTGCTGGCCGCCGGCGTGTCCTCGGCGCTGTACGAGCGCGAGCGCAGCGGGCAGGGCCAGTACGTGGGCGTGTCGCTGTTGCGCAGCGCACTGACCATGCAGTCCGCGCGCATGGTCTGGGCGCAGGGCGAGGACCACGACATCAGCCGCGACATGCGCTCGGGCGGCGTGACCGGCATCCATCCCACCCGCGATGGCTTCCTCTACATTTCGGCCAACACGCCGCGCTTCTGGCGCGCGCTGTGCGCGAAGACCGGCCTGGACGCGCTGGCCGACGACCCGCGCCTGGACAGCGTGCGCAAGCGCGCCCGGCATGCGGACGAGATCCTGCCGCAGCTGCACCAGGCGCTGCAGGCGCACACGGCGCTGCAATGGGAGGAGATCTTCGGCGAGGAGGTGCCGTGTGCGGCGGCGCGCCAGGTCGAAGACATGTTCGACCATCCGCAAGTGCTGGCCGAAGGCATGATCGCGGAGATCCCGCATCCGGTCCTGGGCAGCTACCGCGGCGTGGCGCAGCCGATCCGCTTCGGCCGCACGCCGGGCCCCGAGCCGTTCGCCGCGCCTACCCTGGGCCAGCACACCGGCGAGATCGCGGCCGCGGCCGGCGAGGGCGGCGACAGCGACACCTGAGCTGGAGCGGCGCGCCGGACCCTGCCGCCGGCTCGCACCGCAGCGCACCATGCGCGGCCGCTGCCTTGCCTGCCGGCAGTTGCCTGCGGGCGGCGCTATCATCCCCGGCTCCGGCGCATGTCCCGCCCATCGCACAGGAACACATCGATTGTGACCATCAATCCGCAGCAACGTGACCGCATCGCTTCCGGCAAGGGTTTCATCGCCGCGCTCGACCAGAGCGGGGGCAGCACGCCCAAGGCGCTCAAGCTCTACGGCGTCGAGGAATCGGCCTATTCCAACGAGCAGGAGATGTTCGAGCAGGTGCACGCGATGCGCGCGCGCATCGTCACCAGCCCGGCCTTCAGCGGCGAACGCGTACTCGGTGCGATCCTGTTCGAGCGCACCATGGACGATGATTTCGGCGGCAAGAACGCGGTCGCCTACCTGTGGGAAGACAAGGGCGTGGTGCCGTTCCTGAAGATCGACAAGGGCCTGGCCGACGAGGCCGACGGCGTGCAGAAGATGAAGCCGATCCCGGGCCTGGACGACCTGCTGGCGCGCGCGAAGGCGCGCGGCGTGTTCGGCACCAAGGAGCGCTCGGTGATCAAGGCCAACAACGCCAAGGGCATCGCCGAGGTGCTCGACCAGCAGTTCGAGCTGGGCCGTCAGGTGCTGGACGCGGGCCTGGTGCCGATCATCGAGCCGGAGGTCGACATCAACGCCGCCGACAAGCAGGCGATCGAGGTCGAGCTCAGGCAGGGCCTGCTCGCGCGCCTGGACAAGCTCGATCCATCGTCGCCGGTGATGCTCAAGCTGACCCTGCCCGACGTGGACGGCTACTTCCAGGCGCTGGTCGAGCATCCGGCGGTGCTCAAGGTGGTGGCGCTGTCGGGCGGCTACAGCCGCGACGACGCCAACGCCAGGCTGGCCAGGAACCCGGGCGTGATCGCCAGCTTCAGCCGCGCCCTGACCGAAGGCCTGAGCGCGCAGCAGGATGATGGCGCGTACAACCAGGCGCTTGATGCCTCGATCGGGTCGATCTACCGCGCGTCGATCGCCTGAGGGGATCTAGGTCCGGCCCGGCGCCATGCGCCGCGCCGGGCTCCAGCCTCTTCGCGGGGACGCACCGATGCCCATCCACCCCGATACCACCGCCCTGCTCGTCATCGACCTGCAGCCGGACTTCATGCCCGGCGGCGCGCTGCCGTGCCACGAAGGCGACGCGGTGGTGCCGGGCGTCGCCGCCCTGGTTGCCTCGCGCGCCTACCGCACCGTGGTCGCGACCCAGGACTGGCACCCGCCCGGCCACGCCTCGTTTGCCTCCAGCCACGCCGGCCGCGACCCGTTCGAGACGATCGAACTGCACGGCCACCCGCAGATGCTGTGGCCCGACCACTGCGTGCAGGGCACGCCGGGCGCCGCGCTCGACCCTCGCGTGGATTGGCACCTGGCCGACCTGATCCTGCGCAAGGGCACCCGGGGGCAGGTCGATTCCTACAGTGCCTTCCGCGAGAACATCGGCCCCGACGGCATGCGCCCGCTGACCGGCCTGGCCGGCTGGCTGCGCGAGCGCGGCATCGCCGAAGTGCACCTGTGCGGCCTGGCGCGTGACTACTGCGTGCTGTGGTCGGCGCAGGACGCGGTGGCCGCGGGCTTGCGCGCCTGCGTGCTGTGGAATCTCACCCGGCCGGTGACCCCGGACAGCGACGCGCCCACGCGCGCGGCGCTGCAGGCAGCGGGAGTGGCGCTGGAGGCGTGAGGTTCCCGGGCAGGCGAGAGCGACGGGTCTGACCCGCAGGTGATGTGGATCGATGCGCCCTGTCCCCGGACTGTCATCCCGAGCGCAGCGAGGGATCTTCCATCCGACTCGCTGAAGAAGAGATCCCTCGCTGCGCTCGGGATGACAGTCGTTGCGTATCCGGTGGGCCCTGCGGAGGCGCCTGCCGGCGCCTCAGCGGAACACCACCGTCCGGTGCCCGTTGAGCAGGATCCGGTGCTCCACGTGCAGCCGCACCGCGCGCGCCAGCACCCGCGACTCGACGTCGCTGCCGATGCGGATCAGCGCGGCCGGGGTCATCGCGTGGTCCACGTGCGCCACGTCCTGATCGACGATCGGGCCCTCGTCGAGGTCCGGCGTCACGTAGTGCGCGGTCGCGCCGATGATCTTGACCCCGCGCGCGTGCGCCTGGTGGTAGGGTTGCGCGCCCTTGAAGCTGGGCAGGAAGCTGTGGTGGATGTTGATCGCGCGCCCGGCCAGTGCCGCGCACAGCGCCGGCGAGAGGATCTGCATGTAGCGCGCCAGCACCACCAGGTCGATGCGCTCGCGCTCCACCAGCTCCAGGACCTGCTGTTCCTGCGCCTCGCGCGTCGCCGCGTCGACCGGGAAGTGGTGGAAGGGCACGCCGTAGGACCCGGCCAGCTGTGCATAGTCCGGATGGTTGGAGGCCACTGCGACGATGTCCGCGCGCAGCTGCCGGCTGTGGGTGCGGAACAGCAGGTCGTTGAGGCAGTGGCCCTGCCGGCTCACCAGCACCAGCAGGCGCGCGCGGCGGCGCACGTCGTGCATGTCCCAGGCCATCGCATGGGCGGCGGCCAGCGGTTCGAAGGCCGCGCGCACGATATCGATGTCGCTGGCGGCCGGCACGTCGAAGTGCACGCGCAGGAAGAACCGCCCCGACTCGGCGTCACCGTACTGCTGTGCGTCGAGGATGTTGCAGCCGTGCTCGAACAGCAGCCCCGACACGCGATGGACGATGCCGGTGCGGTCGGGACAGGACAGGACGAGGACGTGGTCGCGGGGCATGGGATTGCCGGCACGGCAGGACAGGCGCGCGACTATGTCACACGCCGTGGCGTCGCACGAAACACCGTTTCCCCCGCAACGACCACGGCCACGCAGCCCGGGTACGCGCAGTGCACCCGGAACCGGCAGGCGCGCTCGCTACAGGCACGAATCCACCGCCTCTTCCAGCTGCGCCGGCGACCGGAAGCCAGCCAGCCGCGCCACTTCGGCGCCATCGCGGAACAGCGAGAGCGTCGGCGTCTGCCGCAGGCCCAGCCCGCGGAAGAATTCCTCGCCCACGTCTTCCAGTTTCACCTTGAGCAGGACCAGATCGCTGGCCGCGGCCTGGTCGGCGAACTTGCGCAGCGACATGTCCAGCATCCTGCAGCCGGGGCAGTCGTGCTTGCCGTAGTCCACAAGCAGGCGTGGATGCGCCTTGATGGCGGCGTGGTAGTCGTCAGGCGATGGCGCGTGCAGGGTCCGCATGTCGTGGGTTCTCGATGCAATTTAGGATGTGATCGGCCCATCGCCGGATCCGGGTCGCGTCGCGTTCGCCATGTGGCATCTGCTCGATCTCCAGACGCGGGAACGACGAATCGAAGAAGTGGGCGATGCGCCGCACCGCGCCGCAGTAATACTCCTCGCCCCACTGCGTCTCGCCGGTACCGAATACCGCCAGCTGCGCCGGCTTGCCCACCGCCTCCACCAGTGCGGCGATGAAGCGCTTCATCGCCGCCGGCGTGCGGCCCGCGTTGTCGGACCAGGCGCCGAGCAGGTAGAGGTCGTGGTGCGGGTCGGGACCGGCCGCGGCCAGCCCGGCGATATCGGTCTCGACCCAGCTCACCGCATGCCCGCGCTGCTCGCAGCGCGCGCGCACCATGCGCGCGACGTCGCGCGTGTTGCCGCTGAGCGAGGTGAAGGCGATCAGGATGCGCATGGCGTAAAGGCGGCTGCCCCGCCCCCTGTAGGAGCGGCTTCAGCCGCGAGCATCAGGGAGGCGCGGCGCCGGATCGGGAGATCGCGGCTGAAGCCGCTCCTACAGGGCAAGATGGCATCACGGGTCGTCCAGTCGCGCGACGGGAGCACCACGACCGGCCTCACAGATCGTCAAATCCGTTGTCCACGTTGGTCTTCTTGTACGACGCATTGCGCATCTCGAAGAAGTCGGTCTTGGTCTCGGTGAAATTGTCGGCGTAGGCCTTGATCCACGGCATCACGTTGTCGGTGGTGTCCGGGTACATCGACTCGATGCCGAGCATGCCGGCCATCTTGTTGGCGCGGTACTTCACGTAGCGGATCATCTCGTCCACGTCGATGCCGTCGATGCCGTCGAGCACCTCGCCGGTCCACTGCGTCTCCAGCTCGATCGCGTGGGCGAAGGCGGTGTGCACGTAGTCGGTCAGCTCGTGGGTCTGCAGCTGCGGGTTCTCGCCGACGATGGCGCGGATCACCTCGCTGATGAACTTGGTGTGGGCCAGCTCGTCGCGGTTGATGAAGCTGATGATCTTGCCGGTGCCGGCCATCCGGTTCTGGCGCACCAGGTTGTAGAAATAGGCGAAGCCGGAATAGAAGTTGATGCCCTCCAGGATCGAGGACTGGACCAGCGCGCGCAGCAGGGTCTCGGCGGTCTTTTCCCGCATGAAGTCGTCGTACGAGGCCATGATCGGCGCGTTGCGCGCGATGATTGTCGGATGCGTCCGTGCGAGCTCGAACACCCGGTTCTGGTTGGCCAGGTCGGTGATCGAGGCCAGCACGTAGCTGTAGCTTTCGTTGTGGATCACTTCCTGCTGGCCGATGATCGCGGCGTTGGCGTGCGCGGCCGGGTCGGTGATGTACTCGGCGACGTTGTAGATGAAGCGTGTCTGCGGCGAGTCGAGCGTGGCCAGCAGGCCGATGATCGAGTCGTAAGCGTTCTTCTCGCGCGCCGACAGCTCCCCGTACTGGCGCGCGTCGCTCTTCATGTCGACCTCGTCCGGAATCCAGAAGTTGGTCGAGAGCTCCTTGTAGGCGCGGTAGAACGACGGATAAGGAATGTCGTTCCAATTGAGGATGCCGGAGGTCTTGCCGTTGATGATCCCGGTGGAACGGTTGGGATGGCGTGGCTCGAGGATGCGGATGCGCTCGAGTGGCGTGGAGGTGCGGGGGGCTGCTGTGGACATGGTGCTATCTCGTCGGTTGTTGTTGCTCCCTCCCCCGCTTGCGGGGGAGGGTTGGGGTGGGGGCGAGCCGGTCGCTTCGAATGCCCCCAATCCGCCTTCGGCACCTTCCCCCGCAAGCGGGGGAAGGGAGATCAGCGCGTCAGCTCGAACACCATTCGCATTCGGTAATGTCGATATCGTTCGAACGCACGTAGTAGGTGGTTTTCAGCCCTTCGCGCCAGGCGCTCATGTGCAGCTCGAGCAGGGTGCTGGCGCGGATGGTCGAGGGCACGTACAGGTTGAAGCTGATCGCCTGGTCGACATGCCGCTGGCGGCGCGCGTTCTGGCGCACGCTGGCGAACTGGTCGAGCTTGTACGCGCCCTTCTCGTAGTACGGCCAGGTCTCCAGCGACAGGCCCGGTGCGGCGACCGGACGCCGGTAGTCCTTCTTCTCCTCGTAGTAGAACGCGGAGTAGATCGGGTCGATCGAGGCGGTGGAGCCGGCGATCTGCGCGGTCGACATGTTCGGCGCGACCGCCAGCAGCCAGCCGTTGCGCAGCCCGTTCACGCCGACCTGCGCGGCCAGGTCCAGCCACTGCGGACTGTGGTAGCCGCGGTCGCGGAAGTAGGCGCCGGTGTGCCAGTCGCTGCCGGTGAACACCGGGTAGGTGCCCTTCTCCTTCGCCAGCGCCATGCTGGCCTGGATGGTCAGGTAGTTGATCCGCTCGTAGAGCGTGTCGCTGAAGTCCTCGGCCGCGGGTTCGTTCCAGTGGATGCCCTTGCGCGCCAGCAGGTGGTGCCAGCCGAAGGTGCCCAGGCCGATCGCGCGGTACTTGCGGTTGGTGATCGTGGCCTGCGGCACCGGCAACGCGTTGAGGTCGATCACGTTGTCGAGCATGCGCACCTGGATCGGGACCAGGCGTTCGAGCACGTCGGTGATCAGGTCGCCCTGGTCTTCGGCCGGCAGCACGGCGCGCCCGAGGTTGATCGAGGACAGGTTGCAGACCACGAAGTCGCCGGCCTGACGCGTGGTCACGATCTGGTTGCCGGAAATGATCTCCTGCATGAGCCGGGTCGCGCTCATGTTCTGCAGGATCTCGGTGCACAGGTTGGACGAGTACACCATGCCCGCATGCTTGTTCGGGTTCTTCCGGTTGACCTCGTCGCGGTAGAACATGAACGGGTTGCCGGTCTCCAGCTGCGACACCATGATCCGCTTGAACAGGTCGATCGCCTTGACCGTCCTGCGGCCGATGCGCTCGTCGTTGACCACCTCCTCGTACTTCTGCCGGAAGCTGCCCTCGCCCCTCGATTCGTCGTAGAAGTCCTGCAGGTACCAGCCCCTGAGCCGCTTCACCTCGTGCGGGTCGAACAGGTACCAGTCGCCGCGGCGTTCCACCGCCTCCATGAACAGGTCGGGGATGCAGACCGAGGTGAACACGTCGTGCGCGCGCAGGCGCTGGTCGCCGTTGTTGAGGCGCAGGTCGAGGAAGGCCTCGATATCGCGGTGCCAGATGTCGAGGTACACCGCGACCGCGCCCTTGCGCTGGCCCAGCTGGTCCACCGATACGGCGGTGTTGTTGAGCTGCTTGATCCACGGCACCACGCCGCCGGACGAATTGGGCACGCCGCGGATCGCCGATCCCGACGAGCGCACGAAGCCCATGTAGGCGCCGACGCCACCACCGCCCTTGGACACGCGCGCGATGTCGGTATTGGAATCGAAGATGCCCTGCAGCGAATCGTCCACCGTGTCGATGAAGCAGCTCGACAGCTGCCCGCCCACCTTGCCCGCGTTCTGCAGCGTCGGCGTGGCCACGGTCATGTACAGGTTCGACAGCGCCCAGTAGGCCTCGCCCACCAGCTGCATGCGCCGCCCGCGCGGCCGCTCGTCCTGCATCAGGTACAGCGCGATGGTCAGCCAGCGCTCCTGCGGCAGTTCGTACACGTTGCGCGCGTGATCGGTGGCCAGGTAGCGCGTGGCCAGCAGGTACAGGCCGTTGTAGGCCAGTAGCCTGTCGCGCCCGGGATCGATCATCTTGCCGGCCTCGATCAACTCTTCCTTGGAGTAGGCGCGCAGGATGTCGTTGGAATAGATGTTGCGGTCGGCCAGCGATTCCTGCAGGCCGACATAGGAGCCGTACTTCTGTTCGACGTCGTAGAAGCGGTTGCGGCCGGCGCGCTTGTACAGGCGATGCAGGTACAGGCGTGCGGCGAACATCTCCCATTCCGGTGCGGCCACGTCGACGCGTGCCTCGGCCTCGCGGATCAGGTGGTCGACCAGATCGTCGGCGTTCACCGCGTCCTTGCGCTCGACGAAGCCCAGCACGCTGCGCTTGTAGTCGGCGATGTCCAGCTGCGGGAACTCGGCGTGGACGCGGTCGATGGCGCGCTCCAGGCGGGCGCGGTCGAAGGGGATGCGGCGGTTGCCGGCTTCCTTGGTGATCCAGGTGGATGCCGCGACGGCGACGGCCGCGGTGTCGGCGCGGCCCGGATCGGCGCCGGGCGCGGGCACGATGTCGTCGCGCGCGTCCGCAATGTCGTGGTCACGGCCCGGCGAGGGCGCGTCGGAGCCGGTGGCGCCGGCGCGCGTTGCGACCGCGATGTCGCCGCGGGTGTCGTGGTGTTGGCTCATGCGTCCTCCATGCGTGGCGCACGGCCGGCCTGTCCCTCGCAGGCGAGCGTGGCGTTGGAGGCAGGGTGGACAGGCGGCGTCGCAGAATCCGGGACTGCGCATGGCGCGGCCCGAACTGCTCCACCAGCCATCTCCCCCCGGAGATTCCGCGGCCGGCACCGCGCGGCGTGCATGCGCGCGGCTGTCGGCAGGTCTTCGGACTCACGGGCCCGGACGCCGTGGCGTCCACCTCCCCCGCCGCTTCCCGGAGCGCAGGCTCCAGTGCTGGTGGCGGGTTCGTTCCCGATTACCGCTGCGGGGCAGTGCCGGACTGGCCGAGCCTTGCGGGCTGGCGTCACCGGCTTCCCTTTTCATCCCCGCACCAGGTGCGGAGAACCGACAGGGCACAAGATAGTGTGGTCGGGTTTTGCGGTCAACCGAAAATGTTGTGGTCTGTGGAACCGACGACCGCCGCGCGCGAACGTCCACGCCTGCCCCGACACGGCCACCCGTGCGCCCTCCACCGAATGCGTGAGATGCGCAGTCGGCCTCCACGTCGGCCAGCCGCGCCCTTCGCGCACCGAATCCGAAACGTCGCGAAGCCTGGCGACTCCCGACAGATGCGCGTCTGTGTGCGCGCCGTGCCTGCATTCACCCCGCTTGGCCTGAATGCGACGGCATCCGGCCCCCGCGACGCAACTGGTTCCCATTGCCGCGCGCATATTCGAAGTGTCGGCGCCTCCCCTGCGACCTGCAGGGCCGGGCTGGCCGGAACACATGGGGAGACAGACATGCAGAACCGTTTCGGATACGACGTTGTCGCGCACGGCTGCCGGCGCCTGCGCCTGGCCGTCGCCATCGCGCTGGCGAGCAGCGCCGGCCTGGCCGCTGCCGCACCGCAGGACACGCAGCAGCAGGACACCGCGGCTGCAGAGGGCGCCATCGAACTCGACCGCGTGATCGTCACCGCCGCCAAGCGCGAGCAGTCGGTGCGCGAAGTGCCGGCGTCGGTGTCGGCGGTCACCCAGCAGCAGCTGCAGGACCTGGGCGCGCAGTCGCTGGCCGACTACGTGCAGAAGACGCCGGGCGTGGTCTTCAACAGCTACCAGCCGGGCGTCTCGCACGTGGTGGTGCGCGGCATCTCCACCAGCGCCGGCAATCCGCAGGGCCAGCCGACCACCGGCTATTTCCTCAACGACGTGCCGCTGATCGAGCCGGGCTGGACCATCGCGATCCCCGACATCGACGCCTTCGACCTCAACCGGGTGGAAGTGCTGCGCGGCCCGCAGGGCTCGCTGTTCGGCTCGGCCTCGATGGGCGGGGCGATCAACTACATCGCCAACACCGCCGATGCCTCCGGCTTCGATGCTGCGGTCGAGGCCGGACTGTCGTCGACGCGCAACGCCGATATCGGCTACACGCTCAAGGGCATGGTCAACGTGCCGGTGAAGCAGGACGTGTTCGCGATCCGCGCCGTGGCGCAGCAGCGCAGCGCGCCGGGCTACATCGACAACCTCGGCACCGGCGAGGACGGCGCCAACGACCTGTCCGTCTCCGGCGGCCGCCTGTCGATGGTGCTGACCCCGAGCGAGGCCACCACGCTGACCTGGCTGAGCCTGCTGCAGACCATCGATTCGGACGACAACGCCTACCGCATCCCGGAACTCGGTGACCTGGTGCGCTACACCTCCACGCCCGAGTTCACCGAGACCGACATCGAATTGCACAGCCTGCGCTGGGACCAGGACCTGGGCTGGGGCACGCTGACCGCGCTGGCCTCGCGCCAGCAGAAATCGCAGGACTGGCGTTTCGACCTCACGCCCTACCTGGACTTCTACAACGCCGACCTGGGCACCGATTCGGCCGGCCCGCTGTTCGTCAACAGCGGCGGCGAAAGCACCGGCAACAGCTACGAGCTGCGCCTGGCCTCGGCCGACAACGACCGCTTCGAGTGGCTGCTGGGCGCGATGGTGTTCGACACCGAGAAACACCTGTACGAGCAGCTGGGCGCGCCGGGCTTCGCCGCGCAGCTCGATGGCTCCACCAACCCGCGCTTCGGACCGGGCACCGGCGCGGTGGTCTCGCCCGACGGCGATGTGTTCAACGCCTTCTATTCGAAGGTCACCGGCAAGGAGCAGGCGCTGTTCGGCGAAGCCTCGATCCACCTCAATCCGCAGTGGACGCTGGGACTGGGCGGACGTGCCTTCAAGACCCAGGTGCGGGTGGTCGACACCACCTCGGGCGTCGACGTATATCCGCTGCCGTCGGCGCAGACCGCCGACGACAACACCGAGGAGAGCGGCTTCCAGCCCAAGGTCTCGCTGCGCTACCGGCCCAGCGACCGCTTCATGGTCTATGCGCTGCGTTCGGAGGGCTTCCGGTTCGGCGTGCCCAACAACTCCTCGGTGACCCAGCACGACATCCCGGAAGGCTCGCGCAGCGACTCGCTGGTCAACCACGAGCTCGGCTTCCGCACCGACCTCGCCGGTGGCCGCCTGCTGCTCGACGCCACGGTGTTCCACATCGACTGGAGCGACATCCAGCTGCGCCTGCAGACGCCCGAACCGGTGGTCAACTACGCGGGCAACGGCGGCAAGGCCTCGAGCAGGGGCGTGGAGCTGTCGGCGCAGTGGCGCCCGACCGCGGCGTTCGACTGGACCAGCAGCGTGACCTGGCAGCGCGCACGGCTGGACGAGGACGTGTTCATCCTCTGGTACGGCACCGCGCCCAAGGGCTCGCGCCTGCCCGGCTCGGCGGATTGGTCCATTGCCAACCAGCTGGCCTGGCGCTTCGACGGCACGTACGCGCCGGCCCTGATGCTTTCGCACACCTACCTGTCCGAAGGCATCAGCGACCTCAACTCGGCGGTGCCCGGCGTGGCACCCAACGAGCAGGGCGACTACCACCAGTTCGATGCGCGTTTCCGCATGAGCTTCGGCAACACCGACGTGACCCTGTTCGGCACCAACCTGGCCGACGAGCGCGGCGTGACCCGCACCGTGCCCGAGGCCTACGGCCTGGGCCAGGGCTTCCTGCGGCCGCGCACGTTTGGGGTGACGGTGCACTGGCGGTACTAGCTGGGCGGGTGCTGCCTATCCAGAGCCGGTGATCCCCTTTGGCAATCGCCGGCTTCGGATCCCAGCTACCTTCCCGTCATCCCAGCGAACGCTGGAAGCGCCTTTCAACAGCCGAAGGCTGATCATCCATTCTGCAGGTCGCCAAAAATGGATCCCCCGCTTTTGCGGGGGATGACGACTGAGGGCGAACGGAGCCTTCCCGTCCAAGTACTCCCCGGCACAACGCAAACTGCAGGGCCGCAACACCCGAAGGAGTCCCAACTGAGCAGCCGCCGCAACTTCCTGGCCACCAGCCTCGCCGGCATCGGCGCACTGGTCCTGCATCCGCATCGCGCGCTCGCCGGGGTCGCTGCCGCAGCCGCCGCCGCCGCGCGCTGGCCGCTGCCGCCGCAGCATCCGCGCATCCCGACCGAGGTCGGCCGCTTCGGCCACAGCCGCATCGACGAGTTCGCCTGGTTCCGGCCGAAGGACTGGCTGGCGGTGCTGCGCGACCCGGCCTCGCTCGACGCGCCGATCAAGGCCGCGGTGCAGGCCGAGAACGACTATGTCGAGGCCATGCTCGCGCCCACGGCCAAGCTGCAGGATGCACTCGCCGCGCGCATGGCCGCGCTCGAACCGCTGGGCGCCGCGCAGCTGGAGGTGCAGGCCGGCGACTGGCTGTACTTCAAGCGCCAGGCCGAAGGCGCGGAGTACGCCGCCTGGCTGCGCCGCCCCGTCGCGAACGGTGCGGAGCAAGTGCTGCTCGATCCCAATGTCGAGGCCGCAGGCAGCGACTACTACGCCCTGCACTGGAGCGAACCGGTGCGCAGCGGCGACGGGCGCCTGTTCGCCTGGTCGGAAGATCGCGTCGGCTCCGGCCAGTACGCCATCCGCGTGCGCGAGATCGACAGCGGTCGCATCGTCACCGAAGTGGCGCAGGCCTACGGCACCTTTGCGTTGTCGCCTGACGGGCGCTGGCTGTACTGGGTCGGGCGCGACGCGGTGGGCCGCGCCGACCGCCTGCATCGCCGCGACCTGCGCGATGGCAGCGACACCCTGGTGTACCGCGTCGAGCAGCCCGGCCCGTTCCTGCTGATGCGCACCACCGCGTCGGGCCGCTACGTCGTCCTGCGCAGCTACGACGGCGCGCAGTCGGAGGTGCGGCTGGTGCCGATGGACACGCCGGAGTCGATGCCGATCCTGGTCGAACCACGCGCGCCGGGCCTGAACTACGACGTCGACGACTGGAACGGCCAGCTGCTGATCCTCACCGACGCCGATGGCGCCGCCGACTTCAAGCTGATGCAGGCCGACCCGGCCACGCCCGGCATGGCGCACTGGCGGCCGCTGGTCGAGCACGAAGCCGGTCGCCTGATCACCGCCGTGCATCCGTTCGGCGAGGCGCTGGTGCGCGAAGAGTGGCGCGACGCAGCGCCGCGACTGGTGCTGATGCGGCGCGACGGCGGCGAACACACGCTGGCCTTCGACGAGCCGGCCTACGCGCTGCGCATGCCGCCACAGCAGGACTGGCACGCGAAACAGATCGTGTTCGGCATGCAGTCGCCGCGGCTGCCGGAGGTCGCCTGCAGCGCAAATCTCGACGACGGCACGGTGGCAACGGCGTCTTCACCCTCGCTGCCCGCCTACGACCCGCAGCGCTACGAAGTGCGGCGCCTGTCCGCCCGCGCGCCTGATGGCGCCGACATCCCCGTCACCGTGCTGATGCGCCGCGGCGCCGCGCTCGACGGCAGCAGTCCGCTGCTGCTGTACGGCTACGGCTCCTACGGATCGTCAGTCGAGGCCCTGTTCCAGCCGTCCAACATCGCGCTGGTCGACCAGGGCTGGGTGTACGCGATCGCGCACGTGCGCGGCGGCGCCGAGAAGGGCACCCACTGGTGGCGCTCTGTGCTCACCCGCAACAAGAAGACCACGTTCACCGACTTCATCGCCTGCGCCGAACATCTCGTCGCGGCCGGCTACTCGTCCAAGCGCCGCATCGTCGCGCGCGGCATGTCGGCCGGCGGGCTGCTGGCCGGCGCGGTGTATGCGATGCGGCCCGAACTGTGGGCTGGCGCGATTGCCGAGGTCGCCTTCGTCGATCCGCTCAACACCATGGAGCATTTCGACGCGCATCCGCTGGGCGCGGGCGCGCTGCCGATCTGGGGCGATCCGCGCATCCCCGAAGACCACGCGGCGATGCAGGCCTGGTCGCCCTACGAGCAACTCGTTGCGGCCGACTATCCTGCCCTGCTTGCCACCGGCGCCGTCGCTGACGAACGCGTCGCCTTCTACGAGCCGTTGAAGTTCGCGGCGAAGGCGCGCGCGCTCACCACCGGCCAGCGTCCGATCATGGTGCGCATCGCCATGGCCGCCGGCCACGCCGGCGACAGCGGCGCCAGCGCCACGCGCGCGCAGGAAGCACGACTGTTGGCCTTCGCCATCTGGGCCGCCGACAACCGATGGGGCGCCGTGCCGCAGCGCGCATGACCGCGCTGCGCGCGATGGCCTGACCGCAACGGCATCCGCCCGTGCTGCGTGCCTGCGGCCCCAAGGAAGGCTCTGCCATCAGGACACCGACAGGGCTGCCCGCTCATATGCGAAACGGCAGAAACCGCGACAACTGAAGGTGATTCGCCGAAGGGCGAGAAAAGATGCGCGACTAGCGCGGTCCCGGCGGCGGGAGGTCGCGGCAAGCGCGCCATGGATGGCGCGCGCCCGAGTCAGGGCAGGAAGCCCTGACCGAGGGAAGAGCGACTTCCCGCCGACGGGACCGGGCGTCCATCCGAAGTCCCGCTCCGGGCGGGAAAGGTGTGGACATTTCGCAACGGGTTGGGCGATCCGCGTCCCCATGGCTGCAGCGATCTCCCGCCTCGGACCCGCGCTCAATCCTGCCGCAAGCGCAGCATCCACTCGCGCAGCGCGGCATCCTCGTGCCCGGTGACGATCTCGTCGAAGCTGGTGCGCGCCTCGTCCTGGCCCAGCTTGAAGGTGGCGTGCACATCGCGCACATGCGCGCGGAAGGCGATCACGTGTTCGCGCAACTGCGCGTAACGCGGGCCCATGCGCTCCACCGTCCAGGGCTCGGCGCGGTGCTGCTCCAGATGCGCGGCCAGCCGCCGCAGCGAAGCGTCGGTCTCGTCGGGCACGAATTCCACCCGCGTATCGAAGCGCGCCACCGCGTAGTTCCAGGTCGGACCCCAGTCCGGCTTGGACACCAGACGCGGCGGCACGTAGGCCTGCGGACCCTGGAACAGCACCAGCGTGCGCGGCTGCGCCTGCAGCGCGGCAAACAGCGGATTGCGCCGCGCCATGTGTCCGAACAGCGCGATGATGCGTCCCTCACCATCGCATTCGGCGAGCAGCGGCAGCGGCGTCGCCGCCGCGTCGCCATCGCGTGGCACCAGCCAGGCCAGCGGATGCGCCTGCACCAGCGCCAGGATGTCCTCCGGCCCGCGCGGATCGAACGATCCGCTCATGCCGACAGCGCCTGCCGCAGCCAGGCCGAGGATTCGTCGATCGCGCGATTGGCCAGGTCGGACACCGACATCGCCTCGAGGAAGCTGTGGGTGGCGCCCGCGTACTCGCGCGCCTCCACCGCCACGCCCGCTTCGCGCAGCGCCGCAGCCATCGCGTGGTTGCCGTCGGCCAGGATGTCGCATCCGGCGATCGCCATGAACGCCGGCGGCATCCCGCGCAGGTCGGCCAGCAGCGGCATCACCAGCGGATCGGTGCGCTGCGCCTGGTTGGCCAGGTAGTTGTGCCAGAAGGCCTGCATCTCCACGCACTCGAGCATGTAGCGGGCGCCATCGTAGCGCGACCAGGACGCCGTGGCCTGGTCGCTGAAGACGCCGTAGTTGAGCAGCATCGCCGAGACCGTCGGCAGCCCTGCGTCGCGCAGGCGCAGCTGGCTGGTGATGGCCAGGTTGGCGCCGGCCGAATCGCCGCCGACGGCCATGCGCGAGGGATTGATCCCATACGCGGCGCCGTGCGCGCGCAGCCAGGCGATTGCCGCCACCGTTTCGTCCTGCGCGCGCGGATAGCGCGCCTCCGGCGACAGGCTGTAGTCGACGGCAGCGATCGCCACGCCGGCGCGCGCGGCGTACTCGCGCATCAGCCGGTCGTGGGTGTCGATGCTGAACAGGGTCCAGCCACCGCCGTGCAGGTACACCAGCACCGGCTGCGCCGCATCGATGGTCGGGCGCAGGATGCGCACGCGCACGCCATCGGCATCGACGTCCTCGCGCGTGGCCATCTCCGGGCCGCCGCTGCCCCACTGCTCGCGCACGCGGGCGGTGATGCGGCGCACATCGTCCAGCGGCAGCCCGTCCAGCGGCGGATGCCCGACATAACCTTCGGCCATGCGCAGCATGAACTGGCGCAGCTGCGGGTCGACGTCGTCGTCCTGTGCCGGCGGCGGGTTGGAACCTTGTGGGTGCATGCGCTCTCCTTGTGCGGCGTTACGTTAGCGCCGCACGCCCGGACCGTGCCACGGGGACAGGTCGCAGACTCCCGCGGTCGGGCCACGCCGTCGCGGGCGCGTGTCGGCGTGGTTGCGCCGCGCGCGTGATTGCGGTGTGATCGGACGTTCGCTGCCGATGTCACCGAGATGAAACACAGCCAGGACTATCCGCTCAGGGCGCGGCCGATGATCGGGCTGCAGGACGAGTACCTGCCCGGCTTCGTCGACCCGCGCCACAGCCACGCGCACGCGCAGTTCCTGTACGCGTCCTCGGGCGTGATGTCGGTGGTCACGCCCACCACCAGCTTCGTGATCCCGCCGCAGCGCGCGCTGTGGCTGCCGGCCGGGATGATGCACGAGGTGTCCTGCCGCGGCGCGGTGTCGCTGCGCACGCTGTACATCGACCCGGTGCACGACACCGCCCCGCACGCCTGCCGCGTGCTCGAGGTCTCCGAATTCCTCAAGGCGCTGGTGCTGGAAGCGGTGAAGTTCCCCGCCGAATACGACCTGGACGGACGCGAGGGCCGCATCGTCTGGCTGCTGCTCGACGAGATCCGGCGCATGCCCGGCGCGCCCTACCACGTGCCGATGCCCGCCGAGCCACGGCTGTCGCGCGTGTGCCAGGCGATCATCGCCAACCCCGCCGACCAGCGCGACATCGATGCCTGGTCCTCGCAGATCGGCATGAGCCGGCGCACCTTCACCCGCGCCTTCAAGCAGGAGCTGGGCATGGGCTTTGCGCTGTGGCGCCAGCAGGTGCGGCTGATGCAGGCGGTGTCGCTGCTCGCCGCCGGGCGCTCGATCACCTCGGTCGCCTTCGACGTCGGCTACGAAAGCCCGAGTGCGTTCACCGCGATGTTCCACCGTGCCTTCGGCGAGCCGCCGAGTGCGTACATGGGGCGTTGAGCGGCGGGGCGGAGGCTTCCATCATCTCGACCCGAGCTTGTCATTTCAGCCCGAGGCTTGCAGTCTCAACCCGAGGCTTGCCGTTTCAACCCGAGGCTTGCCGTTTCAACCCGAGGCTTGCCGTTTCAACCCGAGGCTTGTCATTTCGACCCGTGGTTTGTCATTTCGACCGAAGGGAGAAATCTGCTTCTCCAGGCAGGCAGAGACAGGGTGTCGGTTTCGCGGTCCCGCAGAGATTTACCGGCTCCGCCGTTGAGGGGCGCCTTTCCCTGCGGTCGAAATGACAGCTGGGTCGCTCAGCCGCGGTGTTCGGTCGCCAGGTAGTCCGTGCCCTGCATCTCGATCAGCCGTGAGGCGGTGCGCTCGAATGCACCCGACAGCCGCTCGCCGGCATACAGCGCATGCGGCGGCGCGGCGGCGGTGCAGACCAGGTTGACCTGGCTGTCGTACAGCTCGTCGACCAGGTGCACGAAGCGGCGCGCGGCATCGTTGCGCTGGTCGTCCAGCACCGGGATCCCGCCCAGCAGCACGGTGTGGAACTCGCGCGCGATCTCGATGTAGTCGGCGTTGCCGCGCGGGCCTTCGCACAGCGCCTGGAAGTCGAACCAGGCCATGTCCTTGCAGCGCGCGCGCACGGCGATGCGGCGGCCGTCGATCTCGATGCCGGCGTCGCGGTGCGCTTCGTCGCCGCCCAGCTCGCGCCAGCGCGACTCAAGCCAGGCATTGGCGCCGGCGTCGAGCGGCGTGCGGTACACCGGCGAGCGGGTCAGCGCGCGCAGCCGGTAGTCGGTGTCGCTGTCCAGGTGCACCACCTGGCAGTGGCGCTGGATCAGCTCGATCGCCGGCAGGAAGCGCGCGCGCTGCAGGCCGCCCTGATACAGGTCCGGCGGATCGACGTTGGACGTGGTCACCAGCACGATGCCCTCGGCAAACATGCGCTCCAGCAGCCGCGCCAGGATCATCGCGTCGCCGATGTCGTTGACGAAGAACTCGTCGAGCACCAGCACGCGCAGCTGCCGCCGCCACTCGCGCACGATCGCCGCCAGCGGGTCGCGCTCGCCGGCGTGCGCGCGCAGCAGGGCGTGCACGCTGCGCATGAAGCGATGGAAGTGGGTGCGGCGCTTGCCGGCCGCGCCACGCCCCGGCGCAGGCTGCGGCAGCGCGCCGCTGGCCAGGGCGGCGCCGCGCACTTCGGGCAGCGGCAGGGTGGCGTAGAACAGGTCGACCAAAAAAGTCTTGCCGCGACCGACCCCGCCCCACAGGTACAGGCCCTGCGGCGCGTCGGGCACGCTCTGGCCGCGCAGGCGGTCGAGCAGGCTGCGCCGCGGCGCAGCCTGCAGCAGCGCGGCATGGATGCGGTCGAGCGCCCGCAGCGCATCGAGCTGTGCGGGGTCTTCGCTCCAGTCGCCGCGTTCGACGCCGGCGCGGTAGTGCGCCGACGGCAGCGACGCCAGGTCCGGCTCAGTCATCCGCGGTGGGCAGGTAGGCGCGCACGCCGTGCTTGATCGCGCCGCGCAGGTCGATCAGCTTGCGGTGGAAGAAGTGGCTGGTATCGGGCATGCGCACCAGTTCGGCCTGGGCGCCGGTCTGCTCCAGCCAGTCGTACACCGCCTGCGGGTCGACGATCTCGTCGGACTCGCCCTGGATCACCAGCCACGGCATCGTCGGCAGGGTGATCGCGTCGAAGTCCCAGCGCCCGGCGGGCGGCGCGATCGAAACCAGCAGCGCGGGCCGCAGCTCGGCCGCCGCGCGCAGCGAGACATAGGCGCCGAAGCTGAAACCGGCCAGCCACAGCGTGTCGCCCGGCCGTTGTGCACGCACCCAGGCGGCGACGGCGCGCAGGTCGTCGAGCTCGCCCTCGCCATCGTCGAACTCCCCTTCGGAGCCGCCGGTGCCACGGAAGTTGAAGCGCACCGTGGTCGCGCCCGACTCGCGCAGCGCGCGCGCGGCCATGGTCACGACCTTGTTGTGCATGGTGCCGCCCTCGGTGGGCAGCGGATGGCAGACGATCGCGACCAGCGGTAGCGCCTGCACCTCGCCATCGGGCGGGTCGACGGCGACTTCCAGCGCGCCCGCGGGTCCGGGCAGCAGCAGGGTGCCGGATTCGGCGGGAAAGTCGGGGAGGGTGGCCATGCCCGGCATGATACCCGGGCGCCTGCAAGGGGCCGGTGACCTGCTGCGGCAGGGAATCACGGGCGCCGACGGCCCCATGCCGCCGCCGCCCCTTGCTGCCGACCCCGATGCTGTCATTTGGGCCGTGGAAAGGCCCACACACTGTCATTTCGACCGCAGGGAGAAATCCCGGGCCGCGGCGCCTGCGGAGATTTCTCCCTGCGGTCGAAATGACAGCGAGGGTGGCGGTCGAAATGACAGCGAGCGCGCTCCTACAGGTCCAACCCCACCAGCAGCGGGTCATGGTCCGAG
This sequence comes from Luteimonas sp. A611, assembly GCF_054072715.1. Classification (NCBI taxonomy): domain Bacteria; kingdom Pseudomonadati; phylum Pseudomonadota; class Gammaproteobacteria; order Lysobacterales; family Lysobacteraceae; genus Luteimonas; species Luteimonas sp. A611. Next base: position 316,214 of record NZ_JBSVRP010000003.1, on the reverse strand, counting down.
CTGCGCCAAGGCGTCTCACGATCACCGCCGTTGCCTGCACGATCGCGGGCGTTGGCGGGTTCATCGGCATTGCTGTGCCAGGTCGCCGTACCGGCCAGACGCTTCGCCAGGGACGGACTGAGCAACACATGGTCCAGCCGTCCCGCCATGCCGTCGAACACGAAGCTGTGCCGCGGCGCATCAGCCGACAGGGCATCGCTCCAGCCCTGTGAGCGCAGCAGGCGAATCGGATCTTCCTGCGCGTAAGCGTTCAGATCGCCGACGATCGCGACCAGATTGCTACCGGATCCCGTCGGGTCCGTGTCCAGCCAGCGCGCCAGCCGGCGCGCCGATTCCACCCGCCTGGGGTTCCAGCAGGCCTGGCCATCGCCCTGGTCGGCCTCGTCGCCGCGGGCCTCCCCGCAGCCCTTGGACTTGAAGTGGTTGGCCACGACCACGAACGCCGGCCCGATCTCGCGACCCTGCGCCACCGGCACGAAGGCCTGCGCCAGCGGCACCCGACTGCCGCGCCCGAGCGGGCCGTCCTCAAGCGTGACGGGACGGCCCAGCGGCCGCAGCCGTCCGCTGCGGTACACCATGCCGACCCGGATCGCGTCGCTGCCCGGCCCCTGGCCAGCGTCGACAAAAGCCCAGTCGCCGCCGCCGGCGTTGAGTGTGTCCACCAGCTGGGCCAGCGCGGATTCCGGGCCGTAGCCGTCGTTCTCCAGCTCCATCAGCGCCGCCACGTGCGGGTCCAGCGCCTGCAGCGTGGCCGCGGCACGGGCCAGCTGCGCCTGCCACTGCGCCGGGGTGCGGGCGCCGCGCGCGGTCGGGAAGCCGCCGCCGCGGCCGTTGCCGTTGAACAGGTTGCCGAGGTTGAACGAGGCCAGCCGCACGCTGCCTGGCACGGTCGGCGCCGGCGGGCGCGCGGCCGGCTCGATGCGCGGCGCGGCGGTCAGCTGCAGCCGCCAGTCGCCCCAGCGCTGGTCGACGATGCCCTCGGCGCGGGTGATCACGCTGCCCGAGCGCGGCGCCGGCCCGCCCTCCAGGTACCAGACCCGGCTCGGGCGCTCCTGCGCCTTCGCATCGTCCAGCAGCAGGCGCCGGCGCGCGTTGTCGGCGGCCACGCGCGCGGCCTGCGGGCCCGGCGGCGCGAGTTCGGTCGGGGTGTAGAGCCGCTCGCCGAAGCTGGCGTGCAGCACCCCGCGGCGCGAAAGCTCGTGCTGGCCGCCGATGGTCAGCGGCGCGTCGATGCGCACGTGCATGCCTTCCAGCGGCTCCCAGTCGGCGGGCGCGGCGTCGAGCACCAGCGGCGCCATCTGGCCACGCCCGACCACCTCGATCGACGCGGCCTGCAGCGAGGTGAGCGTGCCGCGCCCGCGCTCGCCGTGTTCGACCACGCGGCCGTGCACGCGGACCCGGTCGCCGGCGCGCAGGCCGGGATCGGCGTCGGCGACCACGAAGATGGCGTCGGAGGTGGCCGCATCGCCGTCGCCTTCGTCCTGCACGAACCAGCCGCCCAGGTGGCGGCCGAAGTTGCCGGTGACCACGCCCTCGACGGTCACGCTGCGGTCGAGCAGCGGGCTGGCCGCGCCATCGCCCTGCACCTGGCCGATCGCAAGCACGCCCTCCGCCCGGGGCATCGCGGCCGGGGCTTCGACGGCAGGCATGCCGCAGCCGGCCAGCAGGCCGACCAGCACGAAAGACAGGGGAGGGAGGGGCATGGCCATACGGGATTCCTCGGGCGCGGACACGAAAACGCCGCCCGGAGGCGGCGTCATCGCGACCGCTGCGGGCGGTCGCGTCACTGCAGGTTGGCGACCATCCAGTCGACCGTGGCGTGCATCTGCTCGACCGACAGGGCGGGGTTACCGCCCTTGGCCGGCATCAGGCCGGTGTTGCCGGTGAAGCCTTCGATCGAGTGCCTGTAGAGGGTCTCGGTGCCCTGGGCCAGGCGGTCGGTCCACTGGGCGCGGGCCAGGGTCGGCGCGCCGCCGACGCCCGAGGCGTGGCAGCCCGCGCACAGGTTCTGGTAGACCACCGAGCCGTCCAGCGTGCCGCCATAGGCGACCTGCGAAGCGGCCTGCGCGGTGGCGGCAGCCGCAGCCGCGGCCTGGGCAGCGGCACCGGTGCTGCCGGCATAGACTGCGCCTTCCGGCGCGATGCGGTTCTCGGTGCGCTTGGCCGCGGCCGGGTCCACTTCCAGGGGCAGCGTCCGGTGCAGGAACACGGCCGCGATGATCAGCCCCAACGTCACCAACGTCAGGAAGCCGAGCACCATCGAGAAGCGCTTGAGGAATTCGAGGTCGTAATTGCGCACGGAACACCCATATGGCCCGCGGCACACGGAGCCGCAGCTAGCGGCGAAGTATAAACACCAAACACCGCCGGACCCACCCCGCCCCATCCACGCGGCGCCAGCAGCGGGCTCCGCCGCTCCCGTATCGGGCGCTGAGACCGGTTCCTGCACAATGCCCGGACGCATGCATACCGACGCCCGGACCGACTTCCGCCTCTACCACTCCAACGCGCTGGACGTGCTGGCCGGGCTGCTGGCCAGGGAACTGCGCACGCCGGCCCCGGGCCAGGGCCTGCTGGAACCGGACGTGATCCTGATCCCGCAGGTGGCGCTGCGGCGCTGGCTGCAGGCCACCCTGGCGCAAGCGCACGGGGTGGCGGCCAACCTCGAGTTCCTGACCCCGGGCGAATTCGTGCAGCGCGCGCTGGACGCCAATGTGCCGGGGCGCGGCCAGGACCTCGACGCGGCCGCGCTGCGCTGGCGCATCCACGCCGCGCTCGCCGATCCGGCGCTGCTGCGCGCGCGCGCGCTGCAGCCGCTGCGTGCCTACCTCGAGGACGCGCCCGATCCGCTCAAGGGCTGGTCGCTGTCGGGCGAGCTCGCGCAGGCCTTCGAGAAGTACAAGGCCTGGCGCCGCGAATGGCTGCTGGCCTGGGAGGCCGGCGAGGCGCCGCGCGATCCGCAGGCCGCGCTGTGGCGGCGCGTGGCCGGCGGCACGCAGCACCGCGCGCGCCGCATCGATGCCTACCTGCGCGGTTTCGCCGAGCCTGATGCGTCGTTGCCGTCCGGCCTGCCGCAGCGCCTGTTCGCCTTCGCCATCCTCAACGTCTCGCCCGACGTGCTGCGCGTGATCGCCACCCAGGCGCGCGTCGGCACCCTGCATCTCTACGTGCCCTCGCCCAGCCGCGACTACTGGGGGGACCTGCAGCGCGTGCGCGGCGGCGACCCCGACGCGGCCGCAGGCGAAAACCCGCTGCTGCGCGCCTGGGGCGCGGCCGGGCGCGACTTCATGGCGGTGCTGGGCAGCTATGAAGTGGTGCACCCGGACATCGAGGTCCGCGGAGACGCCGATCCCGGCGAGGGCGGCGGCGCGCTGCAGGGCAGCCTGCTGCGGCGCCTGCAGTCCGACCTGTTCCACCGCCGGCCGTCGCCGCCGCTGGCGCCGACGCCGGACGACGCCCGCACCCGGCTGCCGGCGCTGCGCCGCGACGACCCCAGCCTGCAGGTGCACGCCTGCCACACCCGCCTGCGCGAGCTGCAGGTGCTGCACGACCAGCTGCGCGGCCTGTTCGAGGACCAGCGCTTCGATCCGCCGCTGCAGCTGCGCGAGGTCGCGGTGCTGGCGCCGGATATCGATCCCTACCTGCCCTACCTCGACGCCGTGTTCGGCGGCCGTGGCCGCAGCGATGCCATTCCCTATGCCGTGGCCGATGCCAGCCCGCTGGCCGGCGAGCCGCTGGCCGATGTGTTCCTGCGCCTGCTGGCGCTGCCGGTGGCGCGCTTTGGTCTGGTGGAAACGCTGGACCTGCTCGCCAGCCCGCCGCTGGCCGAAGCGGCGGCGTTGGATGCCGCCGCCTTCGATCGCCTGCACGCCTGGCTGCACGCCGCCGGCGCGCGCTGGGGCCTGGATGCCGCACACCGCGCGCGCCTGGATGCGCCGGACGACGATGCCTACACCTGGGCCTTCGCGCTCGACCGCCTGCTGCTCGGCCACGCCACCGGCAGCGACGCGCCGATCACCAGCGCCAGCGGCCAACTGGTCGCGCCGATGCCGGAGCTGGAAGGCAGCGCCCTCGACGCGCTCGACACCCTGGTGCGGCTGCTGCGCGTGCTCGCGCGCCACGCCCGCGTGCTGGACGAGGCGCTGACCCCGGACGGCTGGCGCGAGCGCCTGCTCGGCCTGCTCGACGCGCTGCTGCCGCCCGCGCCGTCGGCAGCGGCCACGCAGCGCGCGCTCGACCGCCTGCGCAGCCTGATCGACGACTTCGCCGCCGATGCGCGGCGTGCCGGCGTCGACACGCCGGTGGCGGCCGAGATCGTGCGCGCGCACTTCGCCGCCGCGCTGTCGGAGGCCGACACGCGCGCGCCGCTGCTCACCGGCGGCGTCAGCGTCGCGCGGATGGTGCCGATGCGCCTGCTGCCGTTCCGCGTGATCTGCCTGCTGGGCATGGACGACGGCGCGTTTCCCCGTCGCGATCCCGCCGGTGGCCTCGACCGATTGGCCGCCGACCTCGCCGGCGGCCGGCGCCTGCGCGGTGACCGCTCCACCCGCGACGACGACCGCTTCCTGTTCCTGCAGCTGTTCGCCGCGGCGCAGGACGTGTTCTACGTGAGCTACCAGGGCGCCGACCCGCGCGACGGCAGCGTGCGCGAACCCTCGGTGCTGGTGGCCGACCTGCTGGCCGCGGCCGACGCGCAGCACGCGTCGGAGGCGCAGGCGGGCGACGCGCTGGTGGTGCGGCATCCGCTGCAGCCGTTCGCGCCGACCGCGTTTGGCGACGAGGACGAGCCACGGCGGTTCTCGTACAGCGCGCAGTGGTGGCCGGCGGCCGCGCAGCCATCGGCGCGGCGCGTGGCGCTGCCGGCATGGTTCGGTGGCGCAGCGCTGGCGCCAATCGATGCCGACGATGTCGCGAGCGGCGACGCCACGCTGTCGCTCGACGCACTGCGCCGCTTCCTGCAGGCGCCGGCCGAGGTCTTCCTGCGCCAGCGCCTGGGGCTGCGCCTGGCCGAGGTCGAAGAGATCGACGAGGACGTTGAACCCTTGCTGGCGCCGGGCCGCGGCCTCGCCCGGCACGCGCTGCAGAAGGCGGTGTTCGATGCCGTGCTGCGTGGCGACGACGATGCCACCACCCAAGCCCTGCTGCGCGCGCGCGGCCTGCTGCCCTCCGGGCCGCTGGGGCGGCGTGCGCTGGAGCAGGTGCGCGAACAGGTCGATCCGTATGCGCTGGCCTTCGGCGGCTGGCGCGGCGATGCGCAGCCGGAGGCGCATCGCCTCGAAGTGCCGCTCGACGCGCTGACCCTGCAGGGCCGCATCGCCGACATCTACGACCACGGCATCGTGCGGGTGCGTTTCGATCCGCCAGCCGGCCAGTCCGCGATCCGCAACGGCCTCGACTGGCTGCTGGCAAGCGCCGCCGGTCTTGCGAGGCCGCTGGTCGAATTCCACGAGGACCGCGAGCTTGGCGCGGGCCCGCACGTGCGTGACCCGCTCGATCCCGTGCAGGCACGCGCGCTGCTGCGCACGCTGGTCGATCTGCAGGAGCGGGGCCTGCGCAGCCCACTGCCGTTCGCGCCCTACAGCGGCTGGGAGTTCTTCCGCGCCGGCGACATGCGCAAGGGGCTCGAGGCTGCCGCGAAGAAATGGCACGGCAGCGACTTCAGCTGGGCAGAAAGCAGCGGCGAAGCGCTGCGCCTGGCGCTGCGCGGGCGCGACCCCTTCAGCGACGAGGCCACGCAGGTCGCCTTCATCGACCTGGCAATGGGCATCTACCTGGCAGTGGTGAAGGGCGAGTTCTACGCAGGCACCGATCCGGCCGCGCTGCACGCGATCGCGGACGCGCTCGACCTGGAGGAGGCCGAATGAGCGCGGACACCAGCGCCATCCACACGCACGCGAGCGACCCCTACCTCGACCTCGCGCTCGACGGCGTCCACGCCATCGAAGCCTCCGCCGGCACCGGCAAGACCTACACCCTCGCCACGCTGGTGGTGCGCCTGGTGGTCGAACGCGGCCTGCGCGTGGGCCAGGTGCTGGCCGTGACCTTCACCGAGGCCGCCACCCAGGAGCTGCGCAGCCGCATCCGCGCGCGCCTGCTGCTGGCCGGCGAACTGGTCGGCGCGCCGCTCGCCGCCGACGCGGCGCCCGAAGCCGCGCTCACCCGCGCCGTGCTCGACGCGCACCTCGCGCGCGGCACCGAAACCGCCGAGGCGCTGCGCCGCCGCCTGCACGCCGCCGCCAACGACATCGACCTCGCCGCCATCTTCACCATCCACGGCTTTTGCGCGCGCGTGCTGCGCGAACATGCGCTGGAAGCGGGGCAGGCCTTCGATACGCCCGAGCTGCTCACCAGCGACGCGCCGCTGCATGAGGCCATTGCCGCCGACCTGTGGCGCACGCATGGCCGCAGCCACGAATCCGCCGACGACCTGCTCGCGCTATGGCCGGGCGGCCCGCAGGCGCTGGCCTGCGACCTGCCGCTGCTGGTGCGCGAACGCACGCTGCGCCCCACGCTGGCCGAGCTGCCCGACGATCCCGCACCACGCCTGCACGCCAGCGGCGAAGCGCTGGCCGAGGCCTTCCGCGCGCACGGCGACGACTTCCGCGCCTCGCTGGTGTCGGCGGTGGAGGGCAAGGTGCTGCACGGCGGCAGCTACAAGCTGGACTGGATCAACGCGTTGTTCGATTCGTTGCACCAGTGGTGCAACGCCAGCGAACGCAATGTGCCGTTCGAGCATCCCAAGCTGCCGCAGCTCACGCGCGAGACGCTGCAGCTGCGCACCAGCAAGGCCGGCGCCGGCCGCACCCCCGATTCACCGGTCTGCGACGCCGTGCCCGCCTACCTCGATGCGCTCACCGCCATGGCCGAATGGCAGGACGCGCGCCGCGTCGAACTGCTGCACCGCCTGCGTACCGATGCGCGCCAGCGCGTCGCCCGCGCCAAGCGTCAGCAGCGCGTGCAGACCTACGACGACCTGATCGACCGGGTCGCCGACGCCATCGATGGCCCGCACGCCGCCGCACTGGTCGAGCGCCTGCGCGCGCAGTACGCGGTCGCGCTGGTCGACGAGTTCCAGGACACCGACGCCCGCCAGTGGCGCATCTTCGACCACGTGTTCGGTGCCGCCAGCGCCACGCTGCACGGCCAGGCGCCGGCGCTGTTCGTGATCGGCGATCCCAAGCAGGCGATCTACGGCTTCCGCGGCGGCGACGTCGAGACCTACCTCGCCGCGCGCGACACGGCGCGCGAGGCGCCGCCGCTGTCGAGCAACTTCCGCTCGCGCCCATCCGTGCTGCGCGCGGTGTCGACGCTGTACGCGCAGGCCCAGGCGGCGAGCGACACCGACGACAAGGTGCCGCCACCCTTCATCGACCCGCGCATCGGCTTTCGCGAAGTGCAGCCGGGTGGCGTGCGCCGCGACGACGACTTCATCCGCCACGGCGCGCCCGCGCCCGCGCTCACCGTGTGGCGCGCTCCAGTGCCCGAGGAGGTCGACAGCAAGGGCAAGCCGAGACCGTACAAGGCCGGCCGATCACGCGAACTTGCAACGCAAGCCTGCGTTGCCGCCATCCACCACGTGCTGTGCGATGCGCGCGACGGCAACGCCAGCATCGAAGGCCGCCCCGTGCAACCCGGCGACATCGCCGTGCTGGTGCGCAGCCACAGCGAGGCCACGCGCATCCGCCACGCGCTGGCGATGGCCGGCATTCCGGCGGTCGCGGCCGGCAGGCAAAGCCTGTTCGCAACGCCCGAGGCGCGCGATCTGCACGCGCTGCTGCTCGCCCTGCTGCACGGCGCCGACGACGGCCGCCTGCGCATGGCGCTGTCGACGGTGCTGGTCGGCCTGGACGCCACCACCATCGCCGCGCTCGACGAAGACGGCGAAGCGCTGCGCCACTGGCAGCTCGAAGCGCTGGCTTGGCGCGAGCGCCTGCAGCGCGGCGGCGCGCTGGCCCTGGTCAACGCGCTCTGTGCCGAACACGCCGGCCGCCTGCTCGGGCTGCTCGACGGCGAGCGACGCCTCACCAACTACCTGCAGCTGGCCGAATTGCTGCAGGACGCGCAGGCGCGCGCGCTGGGCCTGCACGGCCTGGTCGACTGGCTGGCCAACGCCATCGCCGATGCCAATGCCAATGACGAGAGCCAGCTGCTGCGGCTGGAGTCCGACGCCCGCCGCGTGCAGGTGGTGACCCTGCACAAGAGCAAGGGCTTGGAGTACCCGCTGGTGTTCCTGCCCTTCGCCGCCATCGGCGCGCATGCGCGCAATCCCGGCCAGCGCGCCGTGGTCAATGGCATCGAGGGTCGCGTGCTGCACTGGAAGCTGCTGGCCTCGCAGTCCGGCTGGGAAGCGGCGAAGGACGCCTGGACCTTCGCCCAGCGCGCCGAGGACGCACGCCTGCTGTACGTCGGCCTCACCCGCGCGCGCCACGCGCTGTGGCTGGCCAGCGGCATGGTCTGCAATCACGACAAGTCGCCGCTGCAGCACATGGTGGCGACGCCCGATGCGCTCACCGCTGCGCTGGGCAGCGCGGTCACCATCGACGACAGCACGCCGCCTGACAAACTGCCCTGGCTGCCGCCGACTTCCACCGACACCGTGCCGCCCGCGCGCATCGCCGCGCGTTCGCTGGCCAGCGACTGGTGGGTCTACAGCTTCACCCAGCTCGCCAACGCCGAAGGCCAGGGCGACGCGGCCGCCAGCGCCACCCAACCCGCGCCGGGCGGCCAGGACGAACCCGCGGCGGATGCCGATGTCGATGCCAGCAACGATGCCGACATCTACGACCCGCGCTTCGCCGGTACCCGTTTCGGCGTCGTGCTGCACGACGTGCTGGAACGCACCGACTTCGCACGCTGGTCTGCGTGGACGCCCGATGCCCCCGCGCCCACCGCCGACGACACCGATCTGATCGCCGAACGCCTGCGCGCCGGCGGCTACCCGGCCGACGACATCGACGACGGCATCAAAGTGCTCACCCCGCTCATCGGCCACACCCTCACCGTGCCCCTGCCCGAAGGCGTGCGCCTGGCCGACGTGCCCGCAGGCCAGCGCCGCCCGGAGATCGAGTTCCAGTTCGCGCTCGCGCCCACGCGCATCGACGCCCTGCTCGCGCTGCTGCACCGCCACGGCCTGGTGAGCGCGCGCCAGGGCTTCGGCACGCGCCGCCGGCTGGAAGGCCTGATGACCGCCCTGATCGACCTCACCTACGTGTTTGAGGGTCGCTGGTACGTGCTCGACTACAAGTCCAACCGCCTGCCCGGCTACAGCCCCGCGCAGCTGGATGAGGCCATGGCGCACAGCGAGTACGACCTGCAGGCCCTGATCTACACCCTGGCCCTGCACCGCTGGCTGCGCTTCCGCGCAGGCCACGCGTACGACTACGCCCGCGACTTCGGCGGCGTGCGCTACGTGTTCTGCCGCGGCCTCGATGCGACGCGCACGGATGCGCAAGGCGTGCAGGCCTGGCGCTTCGAACCCGGGCTGGTCGAAGCGCTCGACGCGCTGTTCGCAGGCCAGGCCACGGAGGCTGCAGCATGAGCACGCTCCCGCTCTTTCCCGAAGGCCAGCCTGTTGACGCCACGGCCAGCAACGCCGACGCACGCGACGTCTCGCCGCCGAACGCACCGCGCCCCACCGGCCTGCTGCAGCAACTGACCAAGGCCGGCCACCTGCGCCCACTCGACCACGCCCTGGCCCAAAGCCTGCGCCGCCTGGATCCCGACACGCCCGATACCGTGCTCGCCGCCGCCGCCCTCGCTTCACTGGCCGTGGCCTCGGGCCACGCCGGCTTCGACCCCGCCCAACCCCAGCGCCTGGTCGATGCCCCAATCGACTGGCCCACGCCCGAGGCCTGGCGCGAAGCTCTTGAATCCTCCCCCTGGGTCGCCCACCCCGACACCGGCGAAACCGAATCCGCCCCCGACGCCCCGCTCGTCTACGAGCACGGCCTGATCTACCTGCGCCGCTACCGCGAATACGAACGCCGCTTGGCCGAAGGCCTGCGCCGCATCGGCAACGCCGCCCCGGCCTTACCTCTTCCCCCGCTTGCGGGGGAAGATGCCCGCAGGGCAGATGGGGGCACCCCCGCGCCACCCCCCGAAGACCCCCAATCCCAAGCCGTCACCGCCGCCCTCCACCACACCCTCCTCCTCATCACCGGCGGCCCCGGCACCGGCAAGACCACCACCATCACCCGCATGCTCGTCGCGCTCATCGCCCAGGCCCGCGACGCCGGCGCCCCGCCGCCGCGCATCGCCCTGGCCGCGCCCACCGGCCGCGCCGCCGAACGCATGGCCGAAAGCGTGCGCAACGCCATCCAGGCCCTGCCCACACTCGGTACCGACCCCGCGCTCGCCGCCCAGCTGCCCACCACCGGCACCACCCTGCACCGCCTGCTCGGCACCATCCCCGACAGCCCACGGTTCCGGCACCACGCCGACAACCCGCTGCCCTTCGATGTGGTGGTGGTGGACGAAGCCTCGATGATCGACCTGCCGCTGATGGCCAAGCTGGTCGAAGCCGTGCCCGATGGCGCGCGGCTGGTCCTGCTCGGCGACCCCGACCAGCTGCCCTCGGTGGAAGCGGGCGACGTGCTTGCCGGCATCCTCCGCGCCGCCGAGTCTTCCGCATCAGCCACCAATGAAGCCGTGGACCAGTCGGATCTGTCATTCCGGGCGCAGCGAGGAATCCCGGCCTTCCCCGCCCGCCACATCCACCTCACCCGCGGCTACCGCCAGAGCGCCTCGCTCGATCTCGCCCCCCTGGCCACCGCCGTGCGCGAAGGCGATACCGCCACCGCGCTGTCACTGTTGCGCAGCGGTGAACTGTCGGGCGTGCACTTCCACGAAGGCAACGCCGATCCGCTGCAATCGCACCGCGACCACCTGCTCGAACACTGGACCTCGCTCGCCGACGCCAGCGACCCCGCCGAAGCCCTCGCACGCGCCGGCCGCCTGCGCATCCTCACCGCCGTGCGCGAAGGCCCGCAGGGCGCCCGCGGCCTCAACGCCCGCATCGAGGATCTGCTCGCTGGTACCCGCCGCGGCGCCGGCCCCGCATCCACTGCCAGCCGCTACTTCCACCGCCGCCTGCTGCTGGTCACCGAGAACAGCTACCGCCATCGCCTGTTCAACGGCGACATCGGCATCTGCCTGCGCGATGGCAGCGGCACGTTGATGGCCTGGTTCCCTGGTGATGACCCAAGCAACCCGCGCCCGTTCCATCCCGCCGCGCTTCCCGCGCACGACAGCGCCTTCGCAATGACGGTGCACAAGGCCCAGGGCAGCGAGTTCGACGAGGTGTGGCTGGTACTGCCGGAGCGCTTCAACCGCGTGCTGTCGCGGGAGCTGGTGTACACGGGGCTGACGCGGGCGCGGAGCGTTTTGCACATGGGTGGGAGCGCCGAGGTACTTGCGAACGCGCTTGCGCGACATACGGGAAGGTGGTCAGGCCTGGGACGTCGGCTCGGGAGCTAGCCGAGTGCCCGCGTTCGACCCGAGGCAGTCTGTCGAGTAATAGCCGAACGCAGCTCCGAATGGACCCGCGAGTTCGATGCGAGGACCGAACCCCGGTTGGCCCTGGCGACGCTGTTGCGGTCGTCGGGTGGCAGCTGGAGCGCACGCGGATGCGTATCGAGCGCACCCACACCGGCATCGACAGTCACTGCTGCGCCAAGCCGGCGACCTTTTGGCGACATTTGCCTCGCTAATCTCGCACCGGTTCATGGAGTGAGACGGCCCATTCTCGGAGGCAGAGCGATATGAGTAGGCACGCCCGACGCGCATTGTGGTTGGCCCTTTCGGCGCACTTGATCGGCTTTCCACTGTACGCGCACGCAGCGGACGCACCCGGTGCCCTGACCATCATCGTCAAGGATCAATATACCGACCGGCCACTTTCAAACGCGAAGGTCACGATCACGGAACGGGAAACCGCCTCCGCGCGATCCCTGGAAACCGACGCACAAGGTCGCATCCTCGTTGAACAGCTCGACCCCGGCCTCTACACGGTCAACATCACCAAGGTCGGATTCGCTTCAATCTACGAGCCAAGCGTACGCGTGGTTACGCGGAAGAACTCCAGGATCGAATTCGAACTGGGAATTCCGCTGTTGCAGGAAGTGGTGGTCCAGGCACGGCCGCTCGATGCACTCGCATCGCCTTCCAGCACCTATCTCGACCGGGAAGCCTTGCGAAGTGCTGTCGGCGGTGGCGCAGATCCGCTCCTTTCGCTGGACGGCCTGCCTGGCCTGGCCTCCGCCAGCGAGTTCGCGAGCTTCAGCGTACGCGGCCGGGGCCCCCGGGATAACCTGATCTTCGTCGACGAGTTCCCCTTCGACAAAGCGATACACTTCGACGCGACACTGGGCGAGGACGAGGACATCGGCGGTGGCGGCCGTTTCTCGATCTTCGCACCGAACGTCATCAGTGGTGCCGAGTTCTCACCGGGCGGGTGGGGCCCTGCGTATGGCGGCCGGGCCGGGTCGCTGCTCAAGCTCGAAGTCGCCGACGGCAGTCCAAGCCCGTCGGCCAGCCTGCGCCTCGACCTCGCAGGCAATGAAGTCGGCTACGACGGGCCGCTCGGCATCACTGAAGGTTCCACCGTGCTCGTTTCCGCCCGCCGACTGGATTTCGGTGCCTTCTTCGAAGATATCGAAGAGCTGGACATCGGAAACCCCGTGTTGAGGGACATCATCGTCAAGTCGGCCGTGCCGATCAGCCCGTCCAACACGCTCGAGGTGCTGCTCATCGATACGCGCGAGACATACACGCGCGACGTGACCCACGTCTTCGAGTCGCCAAACTTCGAAGATGCTGCGCTTCTTGATTTCGAACAGGACAGTGACCTGTACGGGCTGACCCTGCGATCATTGATCGGTGAGGACGCTGTCTGGACCAACAAGGTCTACCACCGGGTCAGCAACAAGATCAGCTCGGAGGGCGAAGCATTTCCCGATCTCGTGCCCGACGGCTCGCCCGCCTCCAGTTTCCCGGTGCGCGAAGACATCATCACCGTGACCGAAGACGAGACCGAGATCGGCTGGCGAAGCGACTTCAAAACGGTGAATCGCTGGGGCGCGTTCAATGCAGGCATGCAGGTGACGCAGCTCGAACTGGACTACAGCACCGTGCTGGATGGCGACTGGATCCGGTACGTCTACGACGGCGACGACTCCAGGCCGGACCCCGACCAGCGCTTCATCGTGCTGACCCCGGCGAACATCGATTCCTCGCTGAGCCGGAAAGCGACGAGCTACGCAGGTTACGTGGACCAGGCCTTCAAGATCGGCTCCTGGGATATCCGCACGGGCGTCCGCCTGGAGCGCGACGGCCTGACGGACGAAAACCTCGTGTCGCCCAGGTTCCGGGTGAACTGGCAGCCGAACACAAGCTTCAGGTACTTCGCGACTGCAGGGCTCTTCCATCAATCGCCACGGTTCCTGGACCTCGCAGCCAATGCGGCGAACACGCTCGAAAACGAGGAGATCACGCACGGGAGTATCGGCCTGGAGTACTTCCCGAACGAGAGCTGGTCGGTGTTGACGGAAGCCTATTACCAGGACCTGGCCAATCTCGTGGTCGACCTGGATCGGGCGGGCGGGACGTTCGCCAACATCGGCGATGGCAGTTCATACGGCTTCGACGTCGTGGTCAGGGGCACGATCCGCGAAGGGCTCTACGCGGCCGCGACCTATTCCTACAACGACGCGAAAGTGGACCGGAAGGACGGCCTTGGCTCGGTCACCGACGAGTTCAGCCGCGAGCATGTGGCGACCCTTGGGCTGACCTGGGAAATCACCGACCGCTGGAAAGTCGCCGGGCGTTACAAGTACCTGTCCGGCAGGCCGGAGGACGCCTACATCATCCACGAAGACGTGCTGGGGCCCGGACAGCCCTTGCGCTACTCGCGGGAGACGATCGAGCGCAATGTGGGCCGCCGGCCCAGTTACGGCGTGCTCAACCTGCGTGTCGACTATCGGCGCGCATTTGGCCCGGTCGACGTCACGGCCTTTCTCGATGTCATCAACGTCACGTCGGCCGCGTCGACCGACGACACCGAGTTCGACTACCGCAGGGGTGTCAACGTGAAGGACGATAGCGAGGCCGAGCCGCTGATCGGACTTCGGCTAGACTACGCTTGGTAAAAGGGAGGCGGCAGATGGCACGCGCTCTTGATGCGGCGCCGATCAGGGCGTTGATCGTCGAGGACAACCGCGACATCTGCGCGAACATTGCCGCGTACCTCGAAAAGCTCGGCTACGTTCTGGATTTCGCCCACGACGGCGTCACCGCAATGAACCTGGCGTTGACACATCCGTTCGACGTCATCGTTCTGGACCTGATGATCCCGAGGATGGACGGTCTTACCTTCTGCCAGAGACTGCGGGCCGATGCCGAAATCGAAACGCCTGTCCTCATGCTGACGGCCAGGGACACGCTCGACGACAGGCTCAGGGGATTCGACGCCGGGGCCGACGACTACCTGGTCAAGCCATTCGCACTGCAGGAGCTGCATGCGCGCATCCGGGCTCTCTACAAGCGGAGTCGCCGGAACGGCGACAACCTGCTGACGGTTGGCGATCTGACGTTGAACCGGTCCACGCTGCAAGTACACCGGGCGGGGCGGCGTGTCGAGATCAACCCTGCCGGCATGAAGTTGCTTCGACGATTGATGGAAGAGTCCCCGTCGGTCGTGGATCGCGACGAGCTTGAAACGCTGCTGTGGGCCGACGAGAGGCCGGATGGCGATGCGCTTCGCTCGCACATGTACAAGCTGCGCCAGGCAATCGACAGGCCGTTCGATCGGCTGTTGATCCATACGGTGCATCGCATCGGATATCGAATCGCGGAGGACGCCCAGTAGTGTCGCGGCACAGTCTGCGCAAACGTGTCGAGTATGCGTTCGCGCTGTGTGTTGTCGGACTCAGCGTGGCCTGGGGGCTCGCGTTCTACGCTGCCATCAGGTTCAGCGAAGACCGCGTGCTGGTCACCCAGCTGCAGCGCGCCGCCGAGAACTACCCCGATCTCACGATGAGCCTTCGCGGCTACGACGACGCCGGGAGCTTGCCCGAACCCCTGAGGGAGTGGGCGCAGGCAGGTCCTGCCGAGGGTCTGTACGAGTTCGTCGCCGAAGAGCTGCATGTCGCTGTCGTCCCCGCCGACAACGCACGGGGGCGCGCATTCGTGGTGTTCGATGTCGCCGGGATCGAGGCTGCGTCCTCCGAGGACTGGTGGTGGCTCCTCGTCATCACTGGGGTCGTGGGACTGCTCGGCGCCTTGGGTTTGGGGCTGGGCGTCCTGGTGATGCGCAGAGCGGTCTCCCCGGTGGTGCAGCTCGCCGAAGTGGTCGCGGGCATCGACCTGGAGCATCTGTCGGCTGGGGACCACAAGCTCATCGAGTCCAGCCGGTTCGGAACGGATGAGGTCGGCGTCCTCGCCGGGGCCATCGAAAAAACGCTCGAGCGCATCAGCGCGTTCGTCGTGCGAGAGCGGGACTTCACCGGTTCTGCCAGTCATGAACTGCGGACGCCTATCACGGTGATAACAGGCGCGCTCGAGCTGTTGGAGCAAAGTGATCTGTCGGCCGAAGACGTGAGGGCGGTGGATCGGATCCGGCGTGCGACGCTCGAGATGAAGTCCACGATCGAGATGTTCCTGTGCATCGCTCGCGAAGCCGACGACGGGCTGTACGGCGAGCAGTTCCTGGTGGCGCCACTGGTGAGCCGGGCGGTCGACCAGCAGCGCTACCTGCTGAACGGCAAGTGCGTCGAAGTCGACGTCGAAAGTCTCGCAACACCAGTCGTTCACGGGCATCCACAGGCCTTCCTGATCGCGGTCACCAATCTGGTTCGGAATGCGTTCGAGCAAACGCCTGGCGGGCAGGGACCGATCACAGTCCTCATCAAGGAGCACGAGCTGCTGGTCACCAATCGGCTGAGCGGTGACGAAGTTGGCCGCATCACGGCCGCCGGCTCATCCTCTTCCAACGGGCATGGCTTGGGTCTTGGCATCGTTCAACGATTGTGTGAGCGCAACGGCTGGGCATTCTCGCTGCACGCGGACGAGGCGCGTGTGACCGCCCGTCTTTCCTGGTAAGCAGGACAGACTGCTCCTTCGCAAACAGCAGGTAACTGCAATCAACGCGACCGAAAGGCGCGGCGCGCAGCGTGGGACGGCAAGCTGGTCGAAGCCGCGCCCGTTCGCGCGAGCCTGATCCTGCCCGGCGCCCGACTAGCTGTCATCGGTCGAAGTGGGCAGCGGCTCATCGGTGTCATTGCCGCCGATCTCGACCGGTAGCGGCAGGTACACGCCACCCCGGGCGTGGCGCTCGAGGGCGCCTTCTCCGACGAGCCGCTCCAGCGCCAGCCGCACGGGCATGAGGCTGGTATTGAACTCGTCGGCAAGCGACGCCGGATCGATCCGGTCGCCGGGCAGGTGGTGGCCCGAACGCAGCGCCTGCCGAATCCGGTCCTGCAACTGCACGCTCTTGGTGTGGAATGCGCTCATAGCGGACCTCCGTATCCGCGAATGGCAGTAGCTCACCCTGTTGTCTTTGGCGATCCGATGCCGGATGCGGTTCAATCTTTCCGCATGTGGCCGTATGTGTCCAGCCCGCAGGCACGACTGCTCGCGATGAGGAGATGCTCTGAACTGCTCCCAACATCAGACCTGAGCGGTTCCGGAAAGTCTGCCTAGAGCCGACACTACATGCGCTGGCCCGCCTAGGGATGGTCTGTAGCCCGATTGTGAAAAGAACGCGGTTGGCGCAAGATCGCTAGCGCGTGGCACCGCCCCGGGGAGCGGTTCGGGCGGGGCCGGAAAGGGATGCTTCTGGGGGATACATGGCTTGTTCAAGGATGCCGGGCCAGATGCCCGGGCGCGCGGTGAGTGATGGCTGCTGGTTCCACCTGTTCACGTCTACGTGTCGGGCAGGAGCGGCCTGGCGGCCACGCTTTCGATCAACCCGGTGCAACGACCCGCAGCGAACTGATTGTTCTCCTCGCCTTCCGGTGTGCGGCGCGCTCATCGTAGCTGCGGCCGGCATCATCGCATCGCTGACGCCCCAGTGGTCCCATGCGGTCGAACCACAACATGAGTATCGGAAACGCGTTGAGGCGTCCCAGTCCATTTCGAGACTAGCCGGCGACCTAATGGGCGAGGCTGTGAGCCTGTACAACGGCGCCACCGAGTTCACCGCAACCGACATCGACGTGCCTGGAAACAGCGCTCTCCCGGTCAGGCTGACCCGGAGAATGAAGGTCGAGTTGTATCCGGTCGGCAGCGAGGGAGGGCCTTGGAACTCGAACCTGAAGGGCGCCGGCGACTGGGATGTCGACGTGCCTTACATCGCCGCGAGCATCCCGTCTTCTGGCTGGGCCGACACGCGCTGCTCGGTTGGCGCCATCCCGTCTGCGACCGGGTTCGAATCCCTGGAGTTCTGGCAGGGTAATACCGTGCACGTCCCGGGCGAGAGTGATCGCTCCATGCTCCTTCCCGAGGCACAGACGCCTCTGCCCGCAGCCGGAGGGCCCTACAAATGGACCAGTCGGGAACGCGATGTCTTTACCTGCATCCCGATGCAGAGCGGACTATCCGGGGAAGGTTTCTCGATGCAGACCGTCGGGGGGCTCAAGTACACGTTCAACGTGGCTGCCAGCCGCTACATGGGCGTTATGAAGAGGCAGATCAGCATTGATGCCACCCAGCGTGTCACAAGAACCAAATACTACTTGCTCGCCAGCAAGGTCGAGGATCGATTCGGCAACTTTGTAGAGTACGAGTACAACGGGGACGGGAACCCGGAGCACATCTCGTCCAGCGATGGCAGGCAGATCCTTCTGACTTATACGAGTGGCAGGCTCTCATCCGCTTCTGCGCATGGCCGCACCTGGATCTATCAGTATGGCACTGGTACCAACGCGAACTGGCTGGCAACCGTCACTCTGCCCGATGGCGCACGTTGGCAATACGCACGAACAGGCTCGCTTTCGCCCATTTACGTTCCTTGGGATGGGGGTTCGAATGCGACGTGCAATGAGCAGCCTCCTGCGATTGAGGCCAACTATTCGCTGAGCATTACCCACCCATCCGGCGCGGTCGGCACGTTCGAGTTTACCAACCAGCGGCAGTACAGATCTGGCGTTCACCGGAGCGAGTGCCTGCAGAGGGTCAATCAAAGCCACTACTACTATGTGTTGAACACGCCCAACTTCTTTGACGTGATGGCGTTGACGAGCAAGTCAATATCCGGGCCGGGGCTGGCCAACACGCTTCAGTGGGAATACGCGTACGGCGGTGAGTATTACCCCCTATGGGGCGGGGGCGGCGCGGCCGCTTACCCGTGCACGACGTGCCCTGAGGAGAAGCAGACGACGCTGATCGAACCCGACGGCACCGCGCGCGTGCACCGTTACGGAGTTCTCTACTCCAGCAACGAAGGTCGCTTGCTGGGCACCACGGTTCGCAACGGGAATGGCGCTACGCAGCGGACCGACGTGACCGAGTATCTGCCGGAGTCTGCCGCGAACAGCCAGACGTTCCATCCCAGGTATGGCCTGATCATCAATGGCGACGATCCCTCCACGGCGCGGGTCCGCCCCGTCGTCTCGCAGGCGACTATCCAGGACGGCGTCACCTTCAACACAACCATTCCCCAAAGCTGTGGGTCTTCAACCTACTGCTTCGATCTTCATGGCAGAGCCACGCGTGCGGTCAAATCCAGCACCTTGCCAAGCAGTCCCTCGCGCACCGAGGCCACGACGTACCACGACAACCTAGCCAAGTGGATCCTGGGCCAGGTTGCGCAGGTGACGTGCACAGCTTCGACGCCCGCCAACCCTGCTTGCGATGGCGCCGCCGACTCGGTGATGTCGCAGACCACTTACGATGCGACCTGGGCATTGCCGCAGGTCAGCAAGCACTTCGGCCGCACTGTGCAGACGTTGGGCTACGACACCAGTTCTTCGATCGCCAGCGGCCAGCGCGGCACCGTCACCTCGGTGACTGACGGCAACGGCAAGGTCACCACGCTGGGCAGCTGGAAGCGCGGCATCCCGCAGTCGATCCGGTATCCGGCCACGCCCGAGGCGACGGCCGGCGCGACCCAGGCGGCGGTGGTCAACGACAGCGGCTGGATCATGTCGACTGTGGATGAGGCGGGCTTCACCACCGCCTACGGCTATGACGCCATGGGCCGACTCTCTCTGATCGACTATCCCGATGACGACAGTGTCGTCTGGCATAACACGACGCTGGCCTTCGAGCCGGTGGCCGGCATCGAGTACGGCATCCCGGCGGGCCACTGGCGCCAGACGATCAGCACCGGCAATGCGCGCAAGGTCAGCTACTTCGATGCGCTCTGGCGTCCGCTGGTCGTGCGCGAGTACGACACCGCCAACGCCTCGGGTACCCAGCGCTTCTCCCGGTTCACCTACGACCACGAAGGGCGCGTGACCTTTGCCTCCCACCCGGGCACGAGCGATGCGCTGAGCACAGGAACCTGGACCTGGTACGACGCCCTCGGCCGGCCAACCCAGATCACACAGGACTCGGAACTGGGCGCGTTGACGACCGGGACCGAGTACCTGGCCGGCTTCAAGACGCGGGTCACCCCGCCGCGAGGGCAGCCCGCGAACGCCGCGTTCCAGACCACGACCAGCTACCTGGCCTGGGACCAGCCCACGACCGACTTGCCGGTGGCCATCGCGCATCCTGCCGGCGCCTTCACCGACATCGGTCGCGACGTGTTCGGCAAGCCGACCGCCATCACGCGTCGCAACAGCAGCGGCTCGGTGGCACTGACACGAAGCTACGTCTACGACGCGTACCAGCAGCTGTGCAAGTCGGTCGAGCCCGAGACCGGCGCGACGATCATGGCCTACGACAACGCCGGCAACCTGGCCTGGAGCAAGGCCGGCGCCACGCAGACCGCCACGGGCGCCTGTAACACGGCCGACATCCCGGCCGCCCAGCGCACCACCCGCACCTACGACGGGCGCAACTGGCTGCGGACGCTGAGCTTCCCGGACGGCCGCGGCAACCAGAGCTGGACATACACGCGCGACGGGCTGCCGGCGACCATCAACACCCAGAACAGCGGCAGTGGCGATGTCGTCACCAACAGCTACAGCTACAACCGGCGCCGTCTCATCGAAGGCGAGACCTTCGCCGTGGGTAGCCAGCTGTGGGCGCTGGACTACAACTACAACCAGCACGGTCACTTGGCCGACCACGCATCGCCAGGGGTGGTGGTCGACTTGGCCCCCAATGCCTTGGGCCAGCCGAGCAAGGCGGGCACCTACGCAACAGCGGTGAGCTACTACCCCAACGGCGGGATCAAGCAGTTCACCTACGGCAACGGGATCAAGCACACGCTGTCCCAGAACACCCGCGGCCTGCCGGTGACCAGCTGCGACTTCGTCGGGTCCAGCTGCACAGCCAGCGCAGTCCTGCGCGACAGCTACGACTACGACCAGCACGGCAACGTGGCGGCGATCAGCGATGGCCGAACCGGCAGCCGCGGCCACCGCGACATGACCTACGACGTGCTCGACCGGCTGACCCAGGCCGTCTCGCCCATGTTCGGCACGGCCAACTACACCTACACCGTGCTCGACAACCTGCAGACCGTGCAGGTGACCGGCGGGCCGAAGGCCCGCAACCACACCTATGTCTACGACGCCAGGAACCAACTGACCAACGTCACCAACACCTCGGGCGGCGCCACCGTGATCGGCCTGGGCTACGACCCGCAGGGCAACGTCCAGAACAAGAACGGCGTGACCTACACGTTCGACCAGGGTAACCGCCTGCGCCAGGGCGCAGGCGAGCAGTACCGCTACGACGGGCACGGCCGACGGGTGCTGTCGACGCGTGATGATCGCAACATCTACTCCCTCTACGGCCAGGATGGCACGCTGCGGTTCCAGCGCGACGAGCACACCGGCAAGACGACCGACTACGTGCACCTGGGCGGCAGCCTGGTGGCGCAGGTGGAGAACGCGATCGCGCTGTCGACCCCGACGCTGACCGTGCCAGGTTCAAGCATGACCGGCAGCTACATCATCAGCTGGGGCACCTCGGCGCTGGCGACCAAGTACCAGGTGCAGGAGCGTCTGGACAGCGGTAGCTGGGCCACGATCCACAATGCGGCTGGCAACAGTAAGTCGATCACCGGCAAGGCGGCCGGTGCTTGGGGATATCGGGTC
Organism: Luteimonas sp. A611; assembly: GCF_054072715.1. Classification (NCBI taxonomy): domain Bacteria; kingdom Pseudomonadati; phylum Pseudomonadota; class Gammaproteobacteria; order Lysobacterales; family Lysobacteraceae; genus Luteimonas; species Luteimonas sp. A611. The sequence continues at coordinate 295,008 of NZ_JBSVRP010000003.1, read as the reverse complement.
CGGGCCTGTAGTCCTGCGACCTGCGGCAGCTGGAGCGCGGAGAAGACGGTGGCCGTGCAGTTGGCGCCTACCGCGGTGCCGACGCTGACCGTCCCGACGACCGGACCCAACGGCGGGTTCACGGTCAGCTGGACGGCGGTGCCCGCAGCAAACGTTTACCAACTGCAGGAGCGGCAGGGCAGCGGCAGCTGGAGCAGCTACCCGAACAGTTCGGCGCTGAGCCGGGCGATCAGCGGCAAGGCCGCGGGCAGCTGGAGCTACCAGGTGCGTGCCTGCAACGACGCTGGTTGCGGCAGCTGGTCGGCGATCAAAAGCGTGAATGTGCTGTATCCGCCGGCGGGGCCACCGACGCTCACCCTGCCGGCGACCAACCTCACCGGCAGCTACACCGCCAGCTGGACGGCGATAGCCACGGCGAGCCGCTATGAGTTGGACGAGCGGCTCGGGACCGCGGCCTGGACGCAGATCCACAATGCCGCAGGGATCAGCAAGGCGCTCAGCGGGAAGACCACGGGCAGCTGGGGCTACCGGATCCGGGCGTGCAACGATGCCGGGTGCAGCGCGTACGCGGCCGAGAAGGTGGTCGCGGTGACCCGACCACCAACGGCCGCGCCAACCCTGACGGTACCTGCGAGCAATACGACCGGCAGCTACAGCGTCAGCTGGACCGCCGTTGCGACCGCGACAAGCTACGGGCTGCAGGAACGACCGGGCACCGGTAGCTGGATCACGCTGCAGGCGAACTCCGCGACCAGCCGTGCGATCAGCGGCAAGGCCACGGGGAGCTGGGGGTACCAGGTCCGCGCATGCAATGAGGCCGGGTGCGGGGCTTACTCCACGGTCAAGGCGGTGCAGGTAACGCGGCCGCCGGGGACTCCCACCATCACGTACTCGCTGAAGACCCAGACTTACGTCGGAGCTCTGACCCACATCCGGTGTGAGGTGCGGTGGACGTCGATGGCCTCGGCCACGAGCTACGAGCTGCAGGCTTATGGCGGCGCGGTCCAGTACACGGGCCCCCTCACGACCGTGGCCGGGCCCGGCAACTCGTCAGCCTACTGCGCTCCCTCGCATGTGGTTCGGGCCTGCAACCTCGCAGGCTGCTCGGCTTGGTCCGCCCCCCCGGCAGCCCAGGAAACAATCGTGATCGGCGAACCTGGCAACCCGGGTGATCCGCCTGTCGTCAACGCCGATCCGGAGCCGACCGTAGATGGGGCCGCAAAGCCGGAAGATACCGACATCGCTGATCCGCCTCAAGACCCGGTGGCGGATAATGATGGGGAGGGCGGCGAATGAACGTCCAGAAGTTCATCCATCGACTGTTGCGCCTCTGCAGCCTGCTGCTCGTCGCTGTATCCCTGCTGCCGCAGGTCGCTACGGCCCAGACCACGGTCAAGTACGTCCACACCGACGCGCTGGGAAGCGTGGTGGCGATGACGGACGCGACGGGGGCCGTCGTCGAGGGACACCGGGAGTACGAGGCCTATGGGCAGCAGCTCATGCCTGCGATGCAGGATGGACCCGGATACACCGGTCACGTCCAGGACGCGGCGACGGGGTTGGTGTACATGCAGCAGCGCTACTACGATCCAATGCTCGGAATCTTCCTAAGCACCGATCCGGTGACGGCCTACAGCAACCCGGTTGGGCAGTTCCATCGCTATCGTTATGCCAGTAACAACCCATATACCCGAGTTGATCCGGATGGCAGGCGAGATATCTATATTGGGGGCGCAGCGGACAAGCGTTGGACTGAAAACGTTGCGTCCTACGCTGAAACGCAGAAGACAACTACTGGTCGCGATGTCCAGTTCTTCTCATATGACGAGGCAGAGAAAATATCGGCCGCGATGAATGCTCCCCTTGCTGAGGGGGAGCCGCTCAACGTTATAGGTCATAGCTTAGGTGCTGCTGAGGCAATTTCACAAGCAAATAGCTCATCGGTCGAAATTACAAATCTAGTGACTATTGATCCTGTTGGCGCATCTGGCGATGGTTCAAAGCCGGCTAACGTATCGAATTGGACTAACGTGCTCGCTCAGCCCACTGCTGGTGCAGGTAACAGTTCCGATGCGGTTGCATATCTTGGGCGTAGGATGCTGGGAGTCACGGATACTTCTGGAGCTGATGTTAATAAGACTTCGGGTGCTGCTCATGGTGATTTCAGAAAAATGATGGGCGATGCAGAAGCTCCTCAGAAGATTGACTCGTCGTACAAGAAGTAGACTTGCCCCTATGATTTTTGAGCCGCAAGCATGATCAGATTATTTCTTTGGGTGATTGCCGTATATGCGTTGACGGGGTGCAATTTGCGGCCCGACATCGTGTCGGCGCATGCTGTTCGTAATGCTAATTCAGTGACAGTGGAGGTGGTAATTCCAACGCGCGATGCCGTTAAAATAAAGCGGCGTCAGCTATATGTTCACATCGCTGTAACCGACTGCGATGGATCTGATCTTTTCTACGCGATAGATCCATCTGTCAACGGGGACAGGGTGGCGGAGTTCAGGTTTGCGACTGTCGGTGATACCACGAAGCTATCAGGGGATATTCCTGCAGTCGTTCTTGAGAAATTTCAACGCCCTTGCGTCTCTCTAAGAGGCGGTGGTTATTTCACTGGAAGGTTAAAGGTGCGTCCCATTCCAATCGATACAGAGGTGGCGTCAGGTTCAGTATCAGATCGCCCGTGAAACATGAGACCCGCATTGCGGGCCTTGTCGTTGTTGCAGTTGGCTGAAGTTGTGAGCGGCTTATCGTCCTGCTTGTGCTAATAACGAGTCCAACACCTCGCTCACCATCTTCTGCTTGGCTTTCGGTAGCTGGCTGATCCGCTCCAACTGCTGTTGCAGCTTCGGTGTCGGCCCGCGCTTCCCGGCGGGCCGCCGCCCCGGCACTCCGATCAACTCCTCCACAGTCACCGCCAGCCCGGTCGCCAGTGCCGCCAGCAGCGACACCGGGACACGCCTGCGCCCGATCTCGAACGAGGCGATTTGCTGCTGGCTCACGCCGACCAGCTCGCCCAACTGCGCCTGTGTTAGTCCCTGGTCGCGGCGCAGGTCGGCCATGCGCGTCCCTAGCTTGCGGAAGAAGGCTTTCTCGTCTGGTGTCATGGCAACGCTGTGTTGTGGCCCTACGGTGCCCATACGTTAACCCCGGTTTGACGGTTCGGCGTCGATGATACGCTGATATGGCGTAATCGTTTGAGCAAAATATTTTCATCTTTCAGGTGCTTTCTGATGGCAGCGTCTGTTCTGTGTCATTGCGTAATTGGCTATTTACGTCAGTAAGTAATGACGTAATCCGTTCGTCTTTCTTACATCAAAAACTGCACTTCCGGCGTTTTCGTCTATCCGTATCGGCGTTGACATTAACGCCATATCGACGTGATACTGCGATTGAATTATGACCCGCTGTCGCTCTTGACAGCATTTCGCAGGAGGCCGCGTCCATGTCCCACGCTCCCGAAGGCTCCCCGTCACCGGGTTCTGCTGCGGATACGGCGCTGTCGATGCCGTTGTCGGGTGCTCTCTGTGCCAACAGCTCTCTGGAAATTGCCGGCGAGGACGATGTGCGTTTCACTCGCGGCCCGCGCGCCTATCGCGTGCGCGGCCTGTCGCGGAACCTGTCGGCCGAGACCTTGAAGATCACGCTGCGGGTATCGTCCGGCGAACGCCTGCATCTGGATACGCTCGATCTGTACCTGGCCCGCGCCCGTGGTGTGTTCGCCAAGGCGGCCGCATTGGAACTGGGCGTGGCCGAGTCGGTCATCGCCGGCGACCTGTCGGCACTGGTGCTGGCCTTGGAACCGCTACAGGAGCAGGCCATCCGTGGCGCACTGGCTCCGGATGCCTCCGCCGACGCGTCATTGCTGACCGAGGACGAGGAAGCGGCAGGGCTGGCTCTGCTGCGCGATCCCGCCTTGCCCGATCGCATCGTGGCGGACGTGGAAGCCGTCGGTGTAGTCGGCGAGAACGTCAATGCCTTGGTCGGCTATCTGGCGATGACCTCGCGCCTGTTGGACAAGCCGCTGGCCGTGCTGATCCAGTCCACGTCCGCGGCCGGTAAATCGACCCTGATGGATGCGCTATTGTCGCTGATGCCCGAGCGCCAGCGCGTCCACTACTCGGCCATGACCGGGCAATCGCTGTTCTACCTCGGTGAGGGCGACCTGCGGCACAAGATTCTCGCCATTGCCGAAGAAGAAGGGGTTCGGCAGGCTGCCTATGCCTTGAAGCTGTTGCAGTCGCAGGGTGAGTTGACCATCGCCTCGACTGGCAAAGACCCGGCCACCGGCAAACTGGTCACGGCCGATTACCGGGTGGAAGGCCCGGTGATGCTGTGCCTGACCACCACTGCCATCGACATCGACGAAGAACTGCTCAACCGCTGCCTTGTGCTGACGATCAACGAGACGCCCGAACAGACGGCTGCGATCCAGCAGCGCCAGCGGCAGGCACGGACGTTGGCCGGCTTGCAGTCGCGGGTGGTTGGTGACCACGTGTTGGCCGCCCACCGGGCGGCGCAGACCTTGTTGCGCCCGCTGGCCGTGGTGAACCCCTATGCCGAGTCGCTGACCTTCGCCAGTGACCGCGTGCGGCTGCGCCGCGACCACGTGAAGTACCTGGCCCTGATCGACGCCATCGCCCTGCTGCACCAGTACCAGCGGCCCGTGCGGATGCTGGAAGTCGAGGGGCAGGCGGTCGAGTACGTGGAAGTGACCCACGAGGACATTGCCTTGGCGAACCGGCTGGCGCATGCGGTGCTGGGCCGGTCGCTGGACGAGCTGCCGCCGCAGACGCGGCGCGTGCTGACGGAGCTGGATGGGTGGGTGGTTGAGCGAGCCGGTGTGGAGGGCATCGAGCGGGCGGCGGTGCGCTTCACCCGCCGCGACGTGCGCGGGCCGCTGGGGCTGTCCGACACGCAGTTGCGTGTCCACCTGGATCGGCTGGTGCAACTGGACTACGTGGCCGTCCACGGCGGCAGGCCGGGCCAGCGGTTCGCGTACAGTCTGCTGTTCGACGGCGACACGGCCAACGATAGCCCGCAGCTGATGGGGCTGGGTGTGGCGGAGTGGACGGAGCTCGAATCCAGCGCCGGCAAAACCTCGCGGGGCAAAACGGCAACCTCGCGGGGTGCAACCCCCAACCTCGCGGGGGCTGCGCGGCCCGGTCGCGGTGGGGATGCGGCCCCTGTGCGGGGTGGCAAAACCGCCAACAAGCCCAAGCAGGACAAGGCTTTGCGGCCGGCAGCCGGGGAAGCTTCCCCAAACGCACGTCCACGGGCAGGCAAAGCCGCTCGCCTGAACGGCCACGCGGCGGGTCGCTGACATGGCCGGCCCGCGCACCGAACGCCTGACCCTGCTGCTGGCCCCGTCGCACCCGGACAGCCTGTCGGCGTGGATACGGCGCTATCTGGAAGCTCTACGCGTCCAGCATCGCAGTGAAGCCGATCAGCGCACCCGTCGGAGCCGGCTGGCCCTGTTCCATAGCTGGTGCAGTGAGCGCGGCATTGAGCGTCCGCAGGAAGTCACGCATCGGCACGTGGAGCAGTTCCAGGGCTACCTGTTCCGCTACCGCAAGGCCAACGGCCAGCCGATGGCGTTGAACGGCCAGATCGTGGCGCTCTACACGCTGGAAATGTTCTTCCGCTGGCTGGTGCGGCAAGGCGTAGTGCAATCCAATCCCGCCGCCGATCTGGAATTGCCCAAGCGCACGAACGACCTGCGTGAACCGCTGACATTGGAGGAAGTCGAGGCCGTCCTCGCCTTGCCCGACATTGCCGATCCGTATGGCCTTCGGGACCGGGCGGTTCTGGAACTGTTCTATGCCACCGGCATCCGAAGGGCGGAGCTTGTAGGTCTGCACATGAGCGACGTGGAGCCCTCGCACGGCACCCTGCACGTGCGGCTAGGCAAGGGCCGCAAGGATCGGTTCGTGCCGCTTGGTGAGCGGGCGCTGGCGTGGATAGAGAAGTACCAGCGCGAAGCGCGGCCGCAATTGCTTAAACGGCTGGAGGAGAAACACCTGTTCCTCAACTGCGACGGCCAGCCGTTATCCAATGACGCGCTGTCGTGGCGGGTGCGCCACTACTTCCAGCAGGCCGGCATCACCAAGCGCGGGGCGTGCCATCTATTCCGGCACACGATGGCCACCGCCATGCTCGACAACGGCGCCGACATTCGCCACGTACAGGAAATGCTCGGGCATACGCAGATCAGCACCACCCAGCGCTATACCCACGTCTCCATTGCCCGCCTGAAAGCCGTCCATGCGGCCACGCATCCAGCCGCGCGGTTGCTGCGGGAGCCAGGCGAGGGATAAGCGGGCAATTCCAAACCTGGAAGCCTTGGGTATATCAGTACTTCAACTGATGTACGGATCGGCTATTGCGGCGCGTAGGGCGTCACGCGTTCTCATACGATGCGACGTTAGCAGGGTACGACAGTGTTACGAACCCAATCCGTGGCCGATCAAGGGCTTGCAGGTAGCTTGTCGTACCTATGTACGAACGTCCAATCGTGACGCCTCTGGAAAAGGCAATAAAATCAATGACCTGTACACCCGGCAGGGTGCGTATGGTGTATGGGTTTCGAAGGGTTAAGGACACGACGGAAAATCGGCCCCGCTTTTGGCCGCTCAATTCGCCGCGATGCAGAAGGTCAATTCTTCACTCAATACAGGAGTTACACATGGACAGATTGCCAAAGCCGACCACGCTGGAGGAAATGAAAGAACGCCTGCAAGACCTGGAAGGCGTATTCGCTGCGGACGGCTGGGAAGGCGTATTGCGACCCCAGGCTGAAAGGGACGCAATGTTCCGGTATGCGGTCGGAGAAATCTCCAGCACCGAATTGCGGACGGAGATTGGACGCACATCCTGATTGGCGGCAGAAAAAATCATAGGGAATTGTCCCATTTCGGAATGCCACCGACACCGATAGGCTGGAATTGCCCCGTCACGGGGTCATCGAAAGGAAGCAAAAAAATGTTGTGGAATCTATCGCTGTTGGGTTGGTGCCTATTGGGTGCCTTGATCGTCGTTCTGTTCTATCTCGCATGGCTGGGATCGCAGCATCTTGGGCGTTGGCTTGGCCGGAACCGAAAGCCTCGGGATCGGGTTTGGGCCTTCATCGTCATGGCTGCGGTTCTTGGCGCAGTTGGGGGCGGATTAATACACGCTTTGATCCAAGACTTGCGGCCCTGCCATGACGCGGGAGCGCCAATGGCGGAGTGCTTCTTGCCCAAGCGCTAATTCGCCCAGTTGAATGAAAGGGCGTAGCTGTCCATGCGTTGTCCACAACCGGCGCGCAGCGCCGTCCCGGCGTGTACGGGGATGGTCTATCCATCCCCTGCGCCGGGTGTGTTGTGGGCAACGGGTGGTCAGCGTCTTGACGGAGGCGCGTTACGGGCCGAAAGTCGCCTCAAGGGCTTCGGCGAGAACGGCAGGAGGTGCATCAAGGCGAGTTGGCGACGGCAGGCCACACGGCATCAAGGGTTGATCGCAGCAACGGGCGGAACCCGCGTCGGGTCAGAGTGTTCAGCGCTATTACGATCCGGGGATCGGACTGTTCCTCAGCGTTGATCCTGTCACAGCATTTAGCGACCCAGTTGGATTGTTCAATCGCTACCGTTATGGAGCTAACAACCCCTATCGGTTCGTTGATCCAGATGGGCGGCAGCACCGCGACATGGCTGATGCCTTTGGAGAGGCCGGAGCGCACTTTGCCTACGCGTTCCAAAGTCGCCAGTACAGAAGCATGCCTAACGGGCCTGAAAAGTCCGCAATGGCTAGGCATCTAGCGAGTTCGCATTTCGCACTATACGGTGATTCGCGAGCGTCTCAGCGGCTGAGGCTTGAGGCCGATACAATCGACGGCGCGCCCGCGGGCATCATTTATCGTCGAATCGACCCGAAGACAGGTGACACATACATTGGTCGTGCGAACTCGCCAGAACATTTCGTTGAGCGGCAACGCCGTCATGACAAGGATCTGGGAAATCAGCATGTATATGATGTTGTCGACCGTGCAAAACCTGGAAAGGATTTGGAGGTCGCTGAAGAAACCCAGATTCGTCGACATGGCGGGCTCCGTCGAGATGGTGGTGGGCTTGTCAACGGGCGAGTTGAAATGCGAGACGTGAGGTATCGCGCTTCAGGAGGGCGGGAGCCGCCGCCGATTGGAACAAGAATTAGAAGAAGGTAGATGACGTGGCTGGCAAGAAGAAGCGCTGGGATAGAGGGAGTGTCTTCTTGGTTCCATTGAAGGATGGAACCGAGTGCGTGGGCCAAGTAATTGGTCGCGAGAAGAGCGTGTTGAACAGTGTGGCGATAGCGCTGTTCGACCTAAAGGGAAAGTGGTCGGCTGAACAGAAAATTCCTTCTCTGCGCTCAGACGATATCTTTTCTACAGTTCTCGCCACCAAGGATCTGCTCGACTCCGGCCGCTGGGTCGTCCTTGATGATGAGGCCGTTAAGATCGCGGCTGGTATGAAGCCGTATGAGGATCTTAGAAGAGGTGGGTTTATTGGGGCTAGAGTGCATGGCTCTGGTGTTGTTGAAGAATTCGTCAACGCCTTTTATGGATTGATGCCGTGGGATGACTGGTACGTTCCAGACTTTCTGGATGCAATGTTGATCTCGCCAGACAAGAAGCCGATTGAGCGATTGTCTTTCTCTGGACGGCACGGCTGACCATTGACCGCAGTAACGGTGTCAGGTTCACTTCCCGATTGCCTATGAAGCACAAGGCCCGCATTGCGGGCCTTGTCGTTGTTGGCGCTTGTAATCGCGCTGCTCAGCCTTCGGCTGCCTTCTTCTCGTTCGCTCGTGCCGGCTGCATGCGCAGCTGCGACTGCTTGGCCTGGTGCTTGAGGATGAGTCCTTTGAACAACCGTGTCAGAGTCACTTAAGCGGTGGCCTTTCGGGGCCGATATGCCGGGCGCACTCCCGCGAACCGCTGCAGTTTGGCTTGCACCTGCTCACGAAATCGATCGGTTCCCAACGCCCGCTGCTGCTGCAGGTAGATCCGGATCTCGGCCAGGGTCTCATCCGGCAAGGCTTCAGCCAAGAGGTCGCAATAGGCGGCACGTCGCTCCGGTTCGCCCCTCCCGAGGGCAAGGTACGCAGGATGCGGTGTTATCAAGGGATCGCTATGCCCCGTCGTGTTGGCGCGACAGCTCGACCAGACGTAGTCCTTGGGGTCATCGGTCATCCAGGCTCGGACAGGGTTGAGCTCGATATAGCGGTAGCAGGTCAGAACGTACTGCTCGGAATCGACTAGGCAGGACTTGTAGCGTCCCTCCCATAGCGTCCCTGTCCGGCCGTGCCGGCCATTGAAAAAGCGAGCATAGTTGCGGCCGAACGTCTGCATCAATCGTGAGACTGCACCCGTCTCCACAGGTGTTAGCAATAGATGCACATGGTTGGTCATCAGGACATACGCGTGCAGCGAGCAGGCATAGCGAAGCAGCCCTTCGCCAAGTCCCTGCAGATAGCGTTGTCGGTCCTCGTCATCCAGAAAGCAGGGGAGCCGATTGTTGCCGCGTTGGATGACGTGCTGAGAAACACCTGCGAGATCGGGACGAGGCAATCGGGCCATGGGCAAAACTGTTGCGCAGGCATTTGCCCAGCGCGATCATCCAACCCTGCCGGAATGTATCGGAAAACTCTGAAGCCGGCGTCGGAAAGCCACTCTGACACCCTTTGACTCTGGACCAGCGTGACAGCGGCCGCCACCTACCAGCTGCAGGAGCGGTTGGGCGCCGGCGCCTGGAGCACGGTGCACGATGCCGCGGGCCTCAGCAAGGCGATCAGCGGCAAGGCGACGGGCAGCTGGGGTTACCAGGTGCGCGCCTGCAATGCGGGTGGGTGCGCCGGCTGGTCGACGGTGCAGACAGTGAACGTGGTGCACCCGCCTGCCAGCGCACCGACGCTTACCGTCCCGGCGACCAACCTCACGGGCAGCTATACCGCCAGTTGGACGAGCGTGGCCGCGGCCGAGCGCTACGAGTTGGAGGAACGGCTGGGGGCCGCAGCCTGGACCCAGATCCACAACGCCGCCGGTACCAGCAAGGCGCTGAGCGGCAAAACCGCGGGCAACTGGGGCTACCGCATCCGGGCGTGCAACGTAGCAGGGCGCAGCGCCTACACGACTGAGAAAGTGGTCGCGGTGACCCGCCCACCCACCTCGGCCCCGACCCTGACCGTGCCTGCCAGCAATGTCACCGGCAGCTACAGCGTCAGCTGGACCGCCGTTGCGACCGCGACAAGCTACGGGCTGCAGGAACGACCGGGCACCGGAAGCTGGATCACGCTGCAGGCGAACTCCGCGACCAGCCGTGCGATCAGCGGCAAGGCCACGGGGAGCTGGGGGTACCAGGTCCGCGCATGCAATGAGGCCGGGTGCGGGGCTTACTCCACGGTCAAGGCGGTGCAGGTAACGCGGCCGCCGGGGGCTCCCACCATCACGTACTCGTTGAAGACCCAGACTTACGTCGGAGCTCTGACCCACATCCGGTGTGAGGTGCGGTGGACGTCGATGGCATCGGCCACGAGCTACGAGCTGCAGGCTTATGGCGGCGCGGTCCAGTACACGGGCCCCCTCACGACGGTGGCCGGAACTGGCAACTCGTCAGCCTACTGTGCTCCCTCGCACGTGGTTCGGGCCTGCAACCTTGCAGGCTGCTCGGCTTGGTCCGCGCCCCCGGCAGCCCAGGAAACAATCGTGATCGGCGAACCTGGCGACCCGGGTGATCCGCCTGTCGTCAACGCCGATCCGGAGCCGACCGTAGATGGGGCCGCAAAGCCGGAAGATACCGACATCGCTGATCCGCCTCAAGACCCGGTGGCGGATAATGATGGGGAGGGCGGCGAATGAACGTCCAGAAGTTCATCCATCGACTGTTGCGCCTCTGCAGCCTGCTGCTCGTCGCTGTATCCCTGCTGCCGCAGGTCGCTACGGCCCAGACCACGGTCAAGTACGTCCACACCGACGCGCTGGGAAGCGTGGTGGCGATGACGGACGCGACGGGGGCCGTCGTCGAGGGACACCGGGAGTACGAGGCCTATGGGCAGCAGCTCATGCCTGCGATGCAGGATGGACCCGGATACACCGGTCACGTCCAGGACGCGGCGACGGGGGTGGTGTACATGCAGCAGCGCTATTACGATCCGATGCTGGGCGTGTTCCTATCCGCTGATCCGGTGACGGCGTATTCAAACCCGGTAGGGCAGTTCCATCGATATCGGTACGCCAGCAACAATCCATACACCCGAGTTGATCCGGATGGGCGTCGTGACATTTACATCGGTGGCGGTGGAGACAAGAACGGTTCGCAGATTGTTCAGTCGTATGCTGCAGCTCAACAACAGTTGCACCCAGACCGTGACATTCAATACTTCAGCTGGAGAGAGTCTGGAAGTATTTCGGAAGCCATGTCCAAGGGGTTGGCCGACGGCGAGCCTCTCAATGTGATTGGACACAGCTTGGGTGGTAGTCAAGCGATTAAGCACGCCAATGATTCCGGTGCGACGATAACCAACCTGGTTACGATTGATCCAGTGGGTGAGCAAGCCGGCAATGGCGTAAAACCCGCCAACACTGAGAACTGGGTGAACATCGCAGCAGATCCTGGAACCGGCGATCGCTCAGACAAGGTCGCAAGTGTTGGTCGTGCGGTTTTCGGAGCGACTAACACGTCAGGAGCCACCACGTCCCAGACATCCACCGCACATCACGGTTATTTCAATACGATGATGAACGAGGCCAAAGCCACGGAGACCATCGACGCCTCTTATCAAGAAAAGCGGAACCCCTAATCATGCGACCGAATTATACAATCACAGTTTGCGCGTTCGCATTGATTTTGACCGCGTGCACACATAGCGCAGACCCGACTTCGACTAGCGCACGCATTATCGACGCGAATGTAATTGTTGAAGTTATGCTTGACCAGCGTGATGTCCAAGTGATCAAAGAACGGGAGTTATACTTTTCGATTGTTGTGGTTGAGTGTGCGGACAACTCTAAGAAGTTTCCCTTGCAGCCATTCTTGGATGGCAAGAGGATTGAGGGCGGCAATTTCCCGAGCGCGAGACCTACCACGGTCTACGGCACCATGCCTATCAATAGCTTTCAACGCTATGAGAAGCCTTGCGTCTTTCTTGAAGGTGGCGGCTACTTCTCCGGAAAAATATCGAGCCCGTTGGTTCCTATAATTCTCGCTGCGAACAATTGAAGTGATTACCGAGGACCAACTAACCGGGTCAGCTTCACGCCTTTTGCGCGCCCGCAACCAACGGCGGCGATGCTCATTGCATCCCCACAGTTGGGCTTGCGTGGGGGGGGCAACGGGTGGATAGCGTCCTTGACGCTGCGACGCTGGCAGCCGAAAGTCGCTTCAAGAGCTTTGGCGAGAACGGCAGGGGTGCTTCAAGGGCAGTTGGCGGCGGCAGGCCGCATGGCGTCGGGGGTTGATCGCAGCAACAGGCGGAATCCGCGTCGGGTCAGAGTGTTCAGCGCTATTACGATCCGCAGATCGGACGGTTCCTTAGTGTTGATCCGGTGAATGCTGACAGCGCAACGGGCGTCAACTTCAACCGCTACTGGTACGCCAACAACAATCCCTACCGCTTCACCGATCCAGATGGACGGATTGGTTACGAAGTCAATCCGGGTGTGATCGTAATTCCTGTTTACTTCCAAGGTTCAGGCGCTTCGCCATCCTTGATCTCTGACATCACTCGCCGCGCGAACAGTCTCGGGGTCGAGAGCGGGATTCAATTCCAAGTGGTGCCCGTTTCAAGCTTGGTTGGGGGCGTCAATGTGCTTGATCTTTCCCCTCATTCAAACAACCAATATACGCAGTTCGGTGAGGGTGTCATTGATGCACCCGGTGTAGTGGAAAATTCGGCTGCTCATCTGAACTCCTCCCGGCCGGATATTCTTGGGGCTGCGGTCCACGAGATCTTGCATTTTGTGGACCTTGCGGATGGCTACAAAGAGAGTCCTGACAGTACGTTCGGAAACCGCGGCCCTGCTGAACTTAAGCCCGGCTATTCCCGTGACCAGATTATGGCGAACACTAGCGGGAACGAAGTTAGAAGCCATGAGACCAGCGGCTTATCCGGAAACAACAATCGCCTCAGAAGTGGCATCGAGTGGCGACGAGTCGAAGGCCGAATTGATGCGAGAAATCAGGAGAGGGAGAGACAGAAATGATCGTGCGCAAAGAGCTCAGACGGTGTCGCGTTTTTGCAATGACGCTTGCCATGCTGATCCCAGGGACAAGCTCTGCTGATCCGCCGCCAGTAGAGCCGCTCACTACATGCATGACAAATCTGTGCTTAAGAATCGCTCCAGAGCTGCCTACTATTGTAGATCGTGTTGTTACAGAAACGGATCTGACCTTGCGCGAATCGGTCTTGCGTGCCCACTTAAAGCCAGGCGTCGTAATCGCTATCGTGGCAAAGCAAGCTGGCGGAGTTGGTAGAGACTTGGCGCGACACAATGCGTTCACGTGGATAAGGAAATCGGACAAATTGGCCGTCGCAAGCGCGTGCTTGTCGTGCGAGGAGGGTGCGGCGTGGCCTCCGCAATGGGTTGGAATTGCCGTTCAAGCCGAATCTGCCGAAGAACTCATGTCGTTCCTGACAACTGCAGCCGTACTCATTCGGCCAATCGAGTTGTACGGGCATAAGTCAGGAGATTCGACCGTTTTATCGCTCGGCCCTGAGGAAAATGTATTCCGTACTGCGCGGAGATTTGGCAAGTGGGTGAGATAGGTCAGCCACAGAACTATTGCAGCAGCGCTACTACGATCCCGGCATCGGAATGATGCTCAGTGTCGATCCTGTTACCGCTTACGAGCAGCCGATCACGAACTTCTGCCGCTACTGCTATGCCCGGAATAACCCCTACAAGTTCATCGATCCAGATGGAAATGAAGGAAAGGTGGCTTGGCTTATAAAGCTCACTGCTAACGGCATGCGCAAGATAGGTCGGATTACGCAAGATCAGGCTGTCCGCGCCAGAGGTGCGGAGCAAAACGTCGTGGCGGACAGGAGGCAGGTGGCAAGCCAGATTGAAACAGCATCTCGTGGTGGCAGGGATGGTCAGTTAAAGCATGCTGCTCATGAATTGGAAGATGGAAGCAAAGGGTTGCCTCATTATCAGGTCGAGGGGAAGCGAGGTCATACATTCTGGGGCAAGTTAAGTGTCGCAACGATTGCGGCAGCAGGTGCGCTAGATCAAGTCGCTGAAGCTGCGGAATACATACCTGATCCTGCCCCAAGACCTGCCGAGCAATCAGATATTTCTCGTTGGAACAACGCTATGGGCGCTATAAGTGAGGCGACTGGAGTGCCAATGCCCGGAGTCAAGATGGGTCAAGGCGGTGGATTCCAGGGCTACTTTCGAGTGGAGGGGCGGATTGACTCGAAACGACTATCTGAAGACTTGGACAAGAAAAGATAAGTACCTATCTGCATGAACGCATATCAGGTCATGATCGAAGGGGTCTTTGTGAGATCCCCGGAACTGGGCCGACTTACAGGTGGGTTCCACGCTACTTTTTTTGTTACAGCGGTAAATGCAGCTAATGCCTCGTATAAGGTGAAAGAACTGCTGGCAAAGAGGATGGTCGCGCACTTCGTAGTTGGTGTTGATACAGGATTGTTTATGGCTTACTACTGGGTTCATGACATATGGGAAGTCACTATGGAGAAGTATTCCGAGAACGAGGGGCATGACTCTGGTTTCACATTCTTCCACATCGGTCGCATGGAGAAGCTCTTTTTGGCTGCTCGTCGGCTGTTCTTCAATAGGCATCGTCAGTGGCTTCTAGTCCAGCCGGGACTAGCGGGGTCGGAACCTAAATAGGTGTTGGGGTAAGTAACTTGCGCCATAACAGCAAGGCCTGCATCAGCGGGCCTTGTTGTTGGTGCGGAATATCGGTTCCAGGTTTACTTACTTATCGTCCATGAACACAAGACCCGCGATGCAGGCCTTGTTCGTTGTCGGCGATGGTGATCGCGTCGCTCAGCCTTCGGCGGTCTTCTTCTCGCTGGCACGAGCGGGCTGCATACGCAACTGCGACTGTTTGGCCTAGTGTTTGAGGATCAGTCCTTCAAGCACCGCCTGCGCCGTCTGGCGTTCTTCTTCGTCGAATTGCTGCAGCGCCTCGAATTGACCTGCCCCCATTGAGCCGTACCACGCATTCCTGAGTAAAGTCCGTCACCCAGAGAGGACGGACATGCGCAAGAGTCGCTTCACTACCGAACAGATCATCGGGTTCATCAAGCAGGCCGAGGCCGGCATGGCTGTGTCGGAGCTCGCTCGGCAGCACGGCTTCAGTCCGGCCAGCTTCTCCGCCTGGCGGGCCAAATACGGCGGCATGGAGGCCGAGGACGCCAAGCGCTTGCAAGATCGGAGTCAGATTCACTTATTCGCCCTAGCCTTGACAGGCTTCCACCGTCGGGGCAAAACAGGGGTCAGAGTAGACTTTCCTGGTCATCCATGAAGCACGAGGCCCGCCTCAGGGGGCCTTGTTGTTGTTGCGGTGTGGCGTGTGCTTCAGATGTGGTGGTGGTAATCGTGACCCCGCGCCATGCGCCGCGAGGTCTGCATGGCGCGAGTGGTAAACGCATCGATGCCGTCGCCGCCGTTCTGTTGTAGCCATGTGCAAGGGGAGTGAGCCGGCGTGCCCGCTCAGCGGTTGTCACCCTCGTCGGGCAGCATATCCACCATCCGCGCCTGCGCCTCGGCATGCAGCGCCCAGAAGTCCTCCACGCCTTCGCCGCGGATGCGACGCTCCAGCACGGCCAGGTGCGAATGCCAGCCGCCGCCGAAGTTCAGCGCATCGCTGCGACCGCGCAGGCCGCTGTGGGTCAGTACCAGGCGCGTCTGGTCGTTGCCGGCGTCGTCGAGTTCGATGGTGACTTCACCGGCCTCACCGTTCTCCCAGGTGAACGCGAGCACGTTGGGCGGTTCGCAGCGGGTGATGCGTTCGCTCCAGCTGTGGCCGATGTAGGGGCGGTAGCGCTCCGGCGTGGGCACGTCCAGGTCGGAGAGCCGGTCGTGGTCCATGGTCAGGCCGATGCTGCCGCCCACACGGGCGTCGGTGGGTCCGGCCATGAACCAGCGCGCGCGCAGGTCGGGGTCCACCAGGTACTGCCAGACCCTGTCCACGGGCGCGTCCAGCAGCCGTTCGAAGCGCAGCATGGCAGTGGTGGCGTGGTCGGTGTGCCGGGTGTCAGTCATGGGTGTTCTCCTTGCGGGGTTTGCCGGGTGCGCGCGCACGTGGCGCGACGTCGTCCTTCAATGCGCGCTCCAGGGCGTCGAGGCGGGTGGTCCACAGCCGCTGCCATTGGCCCAGCCAGTCGCTGGCGTCTTTCAGCCGTTCCGGCCTGATCCGGCACACGTGCTGCCGGCCCACCTTGTAGCGTTCGATCAGCCCGGCCTGCGCCAGCACCGCCACATGCTTGGAGGCGCCCGCGAAGCTCATCCGGTGCGGCGCGGCCAGTTCGCCGATGGATCTCTCGCCCAGCATCAGGTCGGCCAGCATCCCGCGGCGGGTCGGGTTGGCCAGCGCGGTAAAGGTGCTGTCGAGGTTTCGTTCAACCATGAGGTTGAGTGTCGCGCTGGTGTATGGGGATTGTCAACCGTTCGGTTGAGTGTTGTGGTCGAGCGATGCCTCTGCGTGCCAGTTCTCACCTCCGGGGAAAAGGGAACCGGGCAGGGCCAGTTGTTCGTCTTGGCCTCGCCAGGCTTTACAGGCGAATCAGAGCGCCAGCGGCGTGCAGCGCAGCGACAGGCGGGTAAGCGACCGTAACCGCAGCGCTCGGTATTGCTTCAACCGGGTCCGTGAAGCGGTCGCAGCGTGGCCTGGTCTGGTCGCGCCGGGCGATTGTCCAGCGGATTGATGGTCCGGCCGCTGGCCCGGCATTGCATCACATCCGGGCCATGGCATCCGACAAGGTCCATGTGAGAAACAATCGTGCCGAGAAACAATCGTGCCAGGGCCAATTGTCGCGGGCATGGGGTTCAGCCTACGAGCCGCGAACGAACGATCCGGTTTTCATGGTCCTGCTGGAAAAACCTTTGGCAAGAACATCACCACCCGGACCCTGGACACGCTCCGTCGCTGCATCGCGAACTAGCGCGCTTGCAGCGACGGGCAGGGTTTAGACCTCGCCCTTCTTCGACAGCAGCACCGCGATCGGCCGGCTGCCCTGGAACTCGGCCAGGACCATCACGATGCTCGCGGTGACCGGCACGGCCAAGAACGCGCCGGGGATGCCCCATAGCGCGGTCCACACGGTCAGGCAGACCAGGATCACGAACGGACTGAGGTTGAGCGAGCTGCCCATCAGCCAGGGATCGAGCAGGTTGCCGTTGAGGAACTGGACCAGCGACAGCGCGCCGGTGAGTACCAGCGCCGTCCTGATGTCGCCGAACTGCAGCAGCGCGAACAGCACCGGCAGGGCCACGCCCAGCACCGAGCCGATGTAGGGCACGTAGTTGAGCAGGCCGATCACCAGCGCCCAGAACGGCGCCAGCTCTACGCCCATCGCGGCCAGGATGATCCAGCTGACCAGACCCAGCAGCACGCTGAGCAGGGTCTTGAGCGCCAGGTAGGCGCCGATCCGGCGGTTGACGTCGCCGATGACCCGGCGCACCTGCGTGCCGCGCGCCGGGTCCGGCGAAAGGCGATCGATCTTGGCGTCGAAGTGGCGGCGCTCGATCATCAGGAACGCCACGTACAGCCCGACCACAGTCAGGCCGCCGATCATTCCGACGGCCCAGCCCAGGGTCGAACCGGCCAGCCGCTGCAGGTTGACGTGGGCGAGCACGGCCGCGCGGATCCCATCCCAGCTCGGTTCCGACTCGATGCCGACCAGCGCAGCGGCACGCTGCACCAGCGCCACCAGTTGCAACTGGTAATGGGGCACCCGCGCGAGCAACTGGTCCACGCTGTCCATCGCCAGCCAGCCCAGTACCAGCAGCGCGCCGAGCATCAGCAGCGTCGACAGGGCGTAGTGCGCCTGCACCGGCAGCGCCGGGCCGATCACCGGCACCCGCGACAGCAGCCGCGCCGCGCCGAGGATCACGTACATCACCATGATGCTGAAGACGATCGGCACCAGGATCTCCCGGCCGATGTACAGCACCCAGCCCAGCAGCACCGCGAACACGGTGGCGTACACGAGCGCCCGGAATCTTTCGTTCATGCGGATGCGGCCTGTGCGGCGGAACGGGCCTTGCCGGTCCGGTTCCCGGACCGGCAAGGCGTCCATTGTGTTGCAATCCCGGCGCGGCGTGCAGCCAGCGGGTTTCATCGCCACGGGCCGGGCTCCATCGGCCGATCCGTGGCCCGGTCGCGCGGTGCTTGCCACGCGCGATGCGCGGCCCGCACGCTGGTGCCGTGTCCACTGCCGGACGCGTGCGCAAGGAATCCCCCCATGACCACCCTCGTTGCCCTGATCGGCTGGTGCCTGCTGCTGGTGGCGTGCGAGCTAGAGCGATAGCCGGTTCAGCGACCGCAACCGTCGCGCTCGGTTGCCTCGACTGGGTCCGTGTCCTCGGTGGACCGGTCGCAGGGTGGTCGGGTCTGGTCGCCGGGGCGATCGCCGAACGGCTGGATGGACCGGCCGCTGGCCCGGAGTTGGGTCACATCCGGGCCATTGCATGCGACAAGGGGCCGGTGGACGAGTCGCGTGTCGAACGAGCGCCCGTACAGTGATGTCATCGATGATCCGGAGGCTTCCATGAAGCTCACACATTTCCTGGCACTGATTGGGGTGGGCATCGTCGCCCTGGTTGGCTTCGACCAGTACAGGACCCGTATGGCCGACCGCCCCGAGGCACCCGTGGTGCAGGCCGCGCAAGCCAGGGCGCCGGCAGGCGATCCCCCTTGGGGCGCTTCCAGAGTGGCTCCTGGGACCTCGAATTTACCAGTCGCCGCCGCCGCAACGTTCCAGTGCGACGGCCGCACCCATTGCTCGCAGATGACGTCGTGCGCGGAGGCGGAATACTTCCTCCGCAACTGTCCAAATACGAAGATGGACGGCAACAACGATGGTGAGCCCTGCGAGCAGCAGTGGTGCAACTGATCCGCGTGGGCGGGGTGTGCGCCACGACCCTCCGCCATACTGTGGCGCGGTGCGAACCGCGCGCCCGTGCGGGTGCCAGATGGCTGCGGTGAGGGCCTTGAACCACGAAACGGAAAAGATGGTGTCAGGGAAAGAAACAATCGTGCCAGGGATAATTGTCGGCCACCCGCGCGACCGGCCAGCCATACCAATGCCCCGGCTTTTCGCCCGCCGGCTCCTCACGACCGCCTTTTGCCTGATCCCTGCGCTTGCGCACGGCTTGGAGATCCGGGGCGTCGCCTATCCTCCCATCGCGGATCGCGCCGCTGCGCCCGAGGCATTTGTGCCGACAGGCTGGCGCCTCGAACACCTCGCCCGCGGCCGGCTCGACGCCGATGACCGGGAGGACGCCTTGCTGGTGCTGCGCATGGACGATCCTGCCAACGTCATCGACAACACCGGCTTCGGCCCCGATCGCTTCGACACCAATCCACGCATGCTGGTAGCGTTGCTTGCCCAGCCTGACGGCGGCTGGCGGCAGGTGATGCGCGACCACCGCCTGGTGCCGCGGCCGGAGTCGCCGGTGATGGACGACTTCCTCGGCGACGCTGCGGGCAGCGCCGTGACCATCCGTCCCAACCGGACCTGGTCCGTGGCCCTGCACAGCTGGGCCAGCGCCGGCACCTGGAGCATGCGCCAGGTGGCGTATACGTTCCGCCTCGAAGGCGACTGCATGCGCCTGGTCGGCTACGACGACATGCACCTGCATCGCGCTTCCGGCGAGATCACGACAACCAGCGTGAACTACCTGACCGGCCGCGCCTGGATCCAGCCCGGCAGCATCTCGGACGACACACCGGGTGCGAAGCGACCGACCCGCCTGGGCTCGAACGCGCCGCTGTGCATCGACGATGTCGGTGACGGCCTGGCGTTCTCTGCCGATCTTCAGGAACACTAGGACAAGGTGTCAGGACAATCCTCGAACGGACGGCAGGCGCACTTCCAACTCTACGGCACGCGTTCTAAGAGGTGCCGGAACCTGAGCGTTCGAAGGTAAGCGTCCCGTCATCGGCGATGAGCCTCATGCGTACAACCTGGCGATCAGTTCCCCTGTCAAACACGATTTGCAGAGTGCCGGCGGGGATGTAGGCATCCGGGATGACAAAGCGATGGCTGCTGACTGGCTTCAACGGTCGCGATCGGCCGTTGGCTTCCAGCGAAAGTCCTTCGGGCGTGCGGCGCACCGCCAGTTCCTCCGCCTCGAGCGTCGTATCCAGGATGCCGGACAGGATCGGGCTCTGGTTCGCGCGTCGCGCGTAACGGCCCGCGAAGCTGTCCAATAGCGTCGAAGCGGTGACGGAACTGGTGCGGATGGACCAGTCGCCCGGCCAGCCGAATGCATCGGACACCGCGTTCCGGATCTCGTCGCACAGGACATCGCCGTGCTCGCCGTTGGTGAGGATCACCAGGCCGTCTCCAGTCTCCAGGTTGCCCTCGATATAGGCCTTGTAGCTGTCGTTGGCGCCTGCGTGGTGGAAGATCCGAGCCGCGCCTTCGCCCGCCAGGCGCGGCCCGAGCCCGAACGTTCCCGGCGAGACCTCGGTCATCATGTCGAACGCGGATGCCTGCGGCAGCAATCCGTTACGCCCGCGATAGCTCTTGCCCAGCGATCGCACCAGGTGGCCGAGGTCGCGGGCAGAGGTCCACAGCCCGGATGGCGCGAGCTCCGGAAAACTCTGCCACCCCCGGGGCAGTGCGGTGGGCAGGCCCTTGCCGTCGTGGGCATGCGCGATATCCATGGTGCCCGCATCGGGTGCGGCAACGAATCGAGTGCGTCTCATCTCCAGCGGCTCGAACAGATGCCGGCGCGCTACCTCATCGAAGGACTGGCCTGTCGCGTCCTCGATGACGGCCTGCACAACCATGTAGCCGCCCCCGGAGTAGCGGCAACGCGTTCCCGCGCGGTCGATCCGGGCCAGTGGCTTGTTGTGGGCGGGCGGCGCGCCAGCCAGGGTTTGCACCAGCGTCGGCAGCTGCGCGGAAGGATCGAAGTCCCTGAAGCCGTGCACGTTGAATCCTGCGGTATGCGACAGGAGCATCCTCAGGGAAATGCTGGCGCCATCGCCATCCGGACCCGGAGGGGTGCGCCAGCGACGCAGCCAACGGTCGACGTCTGCATCGAGATCCAGGATTCCGTCGGCAACGAGCTTCAGGCAAACCGCCGCGGTCGCCACCTTGCTGACCGAACCTACCGAGAACAAGGTGTCCGGCCCGACGGACATGGCGCTGCCTGCCAGCCTGGAACCGTAGCCGCCGAAGCCCACGACCTCTCCATCCCGGAGGATGGCAACGGCGACGCCGGGCACGGCGTGGAAGGACATGCGTTCCGCCAGCGACCATAGCTCGATCCCCGTGTGGGCCGTGGGGCGCAGGCGGAAGTCCTGGAACGTTTCCGACGATGGTGGCCGGGATTGGCCTGTCGCCGCCAGCGAAAGGAACGGCAGGGCAAGGCTGCTGGCAAGTCACGACGGTTGATGACAGGCATTTGCTGCTCTCCGCGATTGTTCGGCAGCGCCCGCCTGACGGTAGATGCAACGCTGGTCCGGTGCCCTAACCAACGCGATCGCGTGGATGCGACGCACCCGAGGGTACAAAAGATTGCCCATTCCCTTCAACGAAACAGGGAGCAGAGGTGGCAGGGGTCATCCGCGCGAAATGGGGCCGATTCATATGTGCCCAGAAGGAAGGATCCATCTGATTCCCCGCGCAGCGGGCTGGGCATGTCGACATATCGGCCGGAACGGCCCCGATCCGGGACGCCCGCATCGAACTTACCTGCCGGGCGCGTGAGGCCCACCCTCGCGAATGCCGCACTGCCGCATGCCGCACAATGCACAGCCCCGCACGACCAGGACCTGGCATGGACGTTGAAGCTCTCCTCCTCGCAGCCCTTCGTGAAGCAGGTTACGGCCCTGATGCCATCGGGTCGGCGTTGCCGCGCATCATGCGCATCCTGCAGGCGGAGGACGTGCGCATCGAAGCTGGCCGCGTCCTGTCGCGCAAGGAGCGCGAGTACGTGCGCGTGCAGCTTGAGATGGGCGTCGACGTGTCGGAGATCGTGGCCGGTCTCAAGCGCTGAGTCCGGAAACCGGCATGACACGATCAGATCGCCGGTCGCGCATGAGCCAAAGAGGGCTTGATGGAAAACGTCCATGAACACACCTCTCCCGTTTGCATTCCGCATCCTGTGCCTGGCGCTGCTCCTGCTGCCGCTCGGGTTCGCAACAGCGAACGAACCAGTACTCGGTGTGGATGAGTCCGCCGCATCGCCGCCGGCCGCCGCCACTGCACGGCTGCCGCTGAACCGGCGCCTCGGCGTCGGCATGATCCGTGCTGCGTTCAACCGGGAGGGCGCGCGCACGCGCCGCGCGATGGCGGAGCACCTGCCCGCCGTTCCAGTCACTACCGTCGAAGGCCTCTCCTATCGCGTCGGTGATCCCGACGCGCTGCTCGATATCCACTATCCCGCGTCCGCGGCATCGACCGACGCGCGCCTGCCGGTGCTGGTGTGGATCCACGGTGGTGCCTGGTTGTCGGGCAGCCGGCAGGATGCGGCGCCGTTGTTCCGCCTGCTGGCCGCCGAGGGCTATGCGGTGGTGGCGCCGGACTATTCGCTGGCGCCGGCGGCGGTCTATCCGCAGCCGCTGCGGCAGCTCTCCGAACTGCATGCCTGGCTGGAGCGCCATGCGGGCGACTATCCGATCGATCCCGAGCGCCTGTTCCTGGCCGGTGATTCAGCCGGCGCGCAGTTGGCCGCCCAGCTCGCGGCAATGGGCAGCAATCCGGCGTATGCCGCCGAGGTCGGGCTTCCGGCCGTGTTTACGCCCGACGTGGTGCGCGGGGTGGTCCTGCAGTGCGGGGTGCTCGACCTGCCGGCGCTGGTGCGGCGCGAGCGTGGTGGTTCGCGGCTGATCGGCTGGGGCACGGGCACCACCGTGCTGGCCTATGCCGGCACGCGCGATCCGGACAGCCCGGTGCTGGCGCAGATGTCGCCGATCCTGCATCTCACCGCGGATTTCCCGCCGGTCTGGATCACCGGTGGCAATGCCGATCCG
This sequence comes from Luteimonas sp. A611, assembly GCF_054072715.1. Lineage (NCBI taxonomy): Bacteria > Pseudomonadati > Pseudomonadota > Gammaproteobacteria > Lysobacterales > Lysobacteraceae > Luteimonas > Luteimonas sp. A611. Next base: position 271,804 of record NZ_JBSVRP010000003.1, on the reverse strand, counting down.
CTCACGGCCGGCCACTCGGTGGCCTTCGCAGCGCGACTGGAGACGCTCGCGGTGCCCGTGACCTCGCTGTTCTGGCCCGACGACCATGCGCCGGGGTTGCCGCACCTGTATCCGTTCGACCTCGACAGCGGGGAAGGGCAGGTCGCGCTCCGCTCGATGCTGGAGTTCCTGCGCAGCCGCGAGTAGCGGCCGCGCCCCTGCCTGCGGATCGCGTGACGGCGTCAGGTCGAACCACCCAGCGCCTTCTGCCAGTCGTGCGCAGGGACGCGAACGGCAGCCCTGCTTTACCACTTGAACCGGCTGGTGATCAGCCCTCGGGCCCCTGGGACGCAAGCCGTCGCGCCGCATCCCGCAGCCCCGCGAAAATGCTGCTTGCCAGCCGGTCCGGGAAGTCGTCCGGCAATTGCCGTTCGGCGCTTGCGATGGCGGGCTCTACGCCGTCCAGCAACTCCGCGATCCACGATTCCCCCCCGTCGGGGATCCCGCACGCCCGCGCGGTCTCGTTCCAGTGGTGGCGACGGATGGTGTGCAGGTGGCGGTGGCGGTTGCTGCCGCTGACCGCCATCGCCAGTTCTGCCCTGTGCGGATCGAGCTGGCGCGGGCCCCGGCCCATGATCGGGTAGACGGACAGCACGTCGTACAGCGGAGTGAGGCGGAACCGGCCACCCGCCTCCATGCGCAGGCTGAAGTTCTTGGCGTGTCCGTCGGTCGCTGCCAGCATCCAGAACAGAATCTGGCTCTTGAAGAAGGTGGCCCGGTCTGCCGGTTCTTCGGACCGGCGCAGCAGCTCCATGATCCGGCTGATCCCGGGGCCGCCGTCGCTTTCGTAGCGTCGGGACGGCGGCAGGCCGAACGCTTGGCACATGTCCTCCTGGGGCAGTCGTATCCACCAGCTGCCGTCGCCCGCCAGGCGGCGGTCGAAGCGGGAGACCACCAGCACCCGCTGCCCGTCGAAACTATCCATCGCGGCCTCGGCCACGGGGATGCCGAAGGCGGACATCAGCCGCAGGCACAGCCACTCGTTCTCCACCGAGTCGTGCATGTCTGCGCGCACGTTGCCCACCAGCCCAAGTGGCAGCTTGAAAATATGCGTGCTGGGCGTGCTGCCCAGCGGCACGCACCACTGGCCCTGGTGCCGCAGCAGGCCGGCTTTTTCCTGTGCGCCGGCGATCGAGATGCGGAATGCATCATCGTCCCCTGCCTGATGCCCCGGCCCGGACGGCGCCACGACGCTGCGCAGCAGGGTCGCCACCTGCGCCTGGTCCAGCGGCCGGAAGTGGATGCCGTGCAGGCCGTCGGGCCGGGTGCCTTCCGGCAGCAGTTGCACCGCGCCAACGCAGTCGCGGCCGATGGCCTGCAGGAGTTCGAACGTTGCCGTCGACCGCAGTCCGAAGCGGTCGCGGATGCGGGTGCGGATGTCGCTGCTGTCTGGCAGCAGGTTCTCGAACCAGTTGCCCACTGCCTCGCCGCGGTGGCCCTGGCCGGCCGGCAGCAGGGGCAGCGACAGCGACAGGGGCCGGTTGGCGGACGATTCCAGCCACTGCGGCGCATAGGTCAGGCCGCCGCCGCGATCACCGCGCTCCCAGGCGGCGACCATTTCGCCGTTCATCCATACCTGCAGGGTGCTCATCGGCCTACCACTCCGGCGCCTGGGCACGGCCCGACGTGTCCCGGGGTTGCAGTGCGATCTCCACGCCCAACACCGCGCAGAGCTTCATCAGGCGCTCGAAGGTGGCCGCCTCGGGGCGGTTCTCCAGCTCGCTGACTGCCTGGCGGGTGACTCCCAGCTGGCCGGCGACGTTGGCCTGGGTCAGGCCTGCCTGCTTTCGCAGGGCGCGCAGCAGCGGGCCGAGTTGCTGCGGAGTCCGGATGATGTGCAGCGGAGGAAATCCGGCCATGTGCGCAACCTTCGACTTGCATGTCCAACACGCAAGGTATCGCTTGCTTTGACAAAAGGCAACAGATAGCTTGCTTTCTGCAAATGCAAGTGATTGCTTGCGAGGCTTCGCCCAACGGCGGATGGCGCGTCCTGCCCCGGTCCCTATCATGGCCGCTCCCCACGACGAATAACGGCCCGCGATGGCCTTTGACGCCTTCGCCCTGATGTTGGCAATGCTGGCGCTGGGCATGCTGTTCGCGCGCCTGCGGGTGTTTCCCGAGGGCGCCGCGGACACGCTCAACCTGGTGGTGCTGTACGTCTGCCTGCCGGCGGCGATCCTGGTCTACGTGCCCAGGCTGCGCTTCGAGCCGGACCTGCTGGGCCTGGTGGCGGTGCCCTGGCTGCTGGCCGCGGCGAGCTGGCTGCTGCTGCGCCTGCTGGCGCCGCGCATGCGTCTGCGTCGCGACGAACTGGGCGTGCTGCTGCTGTGCACGATGCTGGGCAACACCAGCTACATCGGCTATCCGATGATCGAGGCCCTGCTCGGCGCGCAGGCGCTGCCCTATGCGGTGGTCTACGACCAGTTCGGCACCTTCGTGATGCTGTCCACGCTGGGGTTGGTGGTGCTGGCGCGCTACGGCGGCGACCACCCGCCCACGGCGCGTGCGATCGCGATGCGCATCGTGCGCTTTCCCCCGGTCTGGGCGCTGGTGTTCGGCCTGACCCTGATGCCCGAGCACCCACCTGCGTGGATCGCGGCCGCGCTCGACCAGCTGGCCGGGGTGATGCTGATGCTGGTGATGCTGGCGGTGGGGCTGACGGTGCAGCTGCGGCTGCCGCGCGACGAGGTCGGGCCGCTGGCGCTGGGGCTGGCGCTCAAGCTGGTGGTACTGCCGGCGCTGGCCCTGGCACTGGCGCTGGCCTTCGGCCTGGAGGGCGACACGCGGCACGTCGCAGTGCTGGAGTCGGCGATGCCGACCATGGTCACCGCCGCTGCCCTGGCGATCTCGCACCGCATGGCGCCACGGCTGGCCGCGGCGCTGGTCGGCTACGGGATCGTGCTGGCGATGGTCACCCTGCCGGCGTGGAACTTCCTGCTGCAGCGGCTGGAAGGCTGATGTCGCGATGGCGCCGATCGGGCATCGTCGGCGCGCCGGACGCGGCGCTTGTGGAGCGCGTCATGGTGGACCCGTCGCACCGGACGGGCCTTCAGGCCGGCAGCTCTGGAAAAGGGCTGGCGACCCATAGCCTCAGGCGCGTCGCCGGAGCGGCTCGGTCGCAGCACCACGGAGGTCCGCCCCTGCCGATACCGCTGACCGCGTCACCTCGAGCTGGTCTTCGAGCTCGCGCGAGTCTTCGAGGAACGCCTGCAGCGAATCATCCATCGCCTCCATCCACCGCGTGTGGTGCCGCGGTGCCAGGGTGCCGGTGATCGTGGAGCGGTAGCTCCTGTCGCGGTAGTCGAGGATGCCGGCCTGCTTGTCGCGCATCCACTCCTTGAACATCTTGCCCATCTTCTCGATCGCGAACTCGGGATAGTCGGTGCGGTCGACCAGGTCGCGCACGTAGGCGGCCTGGAAATCGATGTCGTCATCGCTGCCGGCGCATGCGTTCTCGCGTGCGAACCAGGCGTCGCTGTCGGCGCGCATGGCGTCGGTGTCGGGCAGCGCGGTGCGGCCCAGGACCACGTCGCGCGCAAACCATGCCTGCGCATCGAACATGTTGAAGGTGTAGTACTGGTCCTGCATGCCGAGGTAGATGAGCTTCGGGTTGTCGATCCAGAACACGCCCTTGTACAGATCCTGCGGATACAGGCGGTTGCGGGTGCGCAGGGTCAGCGCGTCGGGCAGGAACGGGAAGTGGTGCTGGTAGCCGGTGCACAGGATGATCGCGTCAACGTCCTGGCTGCTGCCGTCGACGAAGTGCGCGGTATTGCCCTCCACCCGCGCCAGCAGCGGGCGCTCGCTGAAGGACTGCGGCCAGTCGTAGCTCATCGGTGCGCTGCGGTAGCTGAAGGTCACCGACTTGGCGCCGTACTTGTAGCACTGCGTGCCGATGTCCTCGGCCGAATAGCTGCTGCCGACCAGCAGCAGGTCCTTGCCGGTGAACTCGCAGGCATCGCGGAAGTCGTGCGCGTGCAGCACGCGGCCGGGAAACTGCGACAGGCCTTCGAACGCGGGCGCGTTGGGCGTGGAGAAGTGGCCGGTGGCCACCACCACCCAGTCGAACTCCTCGCTCACCATGCGGTCGTCCTTGAGCTCGCGCACGGTGACGGTGAACTTGCCCGTGTCTTCGCTGTACTCGACCGAGTGCACGGCGGTGTTGAAGCGGATCTGGTGGCGCAGGTCGCTGCGCTCGATCCTGCCCATGATGTAGTCGCGCAGCACCGGACGCGGCGGATACGAAGCGATCGGGCGGCCGAAGTGCTCCTCGAAGCTGTAGTCGGCGAACTCCAGGCACTCCTTGGGCCCGTTCGACCACAGGTAGCGGTACATGCTGGCGTGCACCGGCTCGCCGTGCTGGTCCAGGCCGGTGCGCCAGGTGTAGTTCCACATCCCGCCCAGGTCGGACTGCTTCTCGAAGCAGACGATCTCGGGGACGTCGGCGCCGGCGCGGCGGGCGGCATCGAAGGCGCGAAGCTGGGCCAGGCCACTGGGGCCGGCGCCGAGGACGGCGATTCGTTGGGTCATGCTGGTGTCATCTCCTTGGGTGTGTCGCGCCGGCAGGCAGGCACCCGGCGGCAGCAGGGCTGCACCCGATGGACCGCTGGAAGAGCACGTCGGAACTCCGACCGGAGCCTGGCTCCGTTCCTGCCGATACCGGGCATGGCGCTCGCGCGATGGGGCATCACCAATGCACGGCCGCAGCGGGCCGAAACTTCGCTGAAAACGAAGCGATTGGCGGCAAAATGCACGAAACTGCGGCGATTCTAGCACAGGGGAGGTCGCCGCCCCGGGCCGCGTCCGGTCAGCTGGAAACCCGCGCCAAAGCCGCATACCGCCCCGGCGCCATCCCGACATGCCGTCCGAACGCTACGCTGAACGCGCTTGCCGAGCCGTATCCCACGTGTTGCGCGACCATCCATCGCGTTGTCGTGTCGCGGTGTGGCCCGCTCAAGACCGCGCTGCGTCGGTAGCGGCGCTTACGCCTGCTCCCGCGCCGGCAGCTGCGCCGGACGCCGCCACGGCTCGGCCGGCGCCTGCAAGTACTGCGCGCGCACGTATCCCCACGGCACCACCAGCGGCACCAGCACCACGCCCATCAGGCAGGCGAAGAAGGTCTCGGTGCCATAGGCGTCGAGGCCGGGACCCAGCCACACCGGCAGCGCGGACGCGGCGATCCACAGCAGCTTCCACAGCAGCTCGAACAGCAGCAGCGGCAGCATCTTCAGCGGATAGCGCACGCCCAGCGCCGCCATCACCGCCAGCGCGCCCAGCAGGGCATGGATCACCGATCCTTCGTCCGCGGTGGCCGGCGGGGCGAGGATCAGCGGCCAGATGGTCAATCCCAGGCCCACCGCGATGAGCGCGTACATCGCGCGCAGCAGCCACAGTCGCAGGGTGGAAATGCCGTTTGCCATGCGCGTGCACCCGCGTTGTCGTGTCGATGCCGATGGTTGGCGATCGCGCACTGTTGCAGAAGTGTCGTGAGTGGCCATGACCAATGGTGGCGCGGCCCTGTCCGATCCCACCCGCCGGCGCGTCCTGCAGGTGTTGCGCAGCGGGCCACTGAGCGCTGGAGAGCTGAGCGACCAGTTCGATGTCTCCAAGCCCACGATGTCGGCGCATTTCGTCCCCGACTGGAATGGATCATGCATGTTCGCTGGACGTGTTCTGGGGAGTGGATGGTTATGAAGTTGATCGCAGCAGCCTTCGCGCTGGTCTTGTTGGTCGGATGCACTTCGATCGACGTGCGGCCCGTCGCAGCGGGAGCAGAACTCGAACGGGCCTGCATCGTTGAGAATGATGAAGTCCTGGTCGACGACTTCCTCTCGGTACTGAGGGACGGCTTCGAGCGGCACGGCATTGCCACGAGCGTGGTCCAGCCTGCGCAAGCCGATGCATGCGAAACCACGCTGACGTATACGGCCGCCCGCGGCTGGGATCTTGTGCCCTACCTCGACGAAGCGGAACTCAGGCTTTGGCGTGACGGACGTCAGATCGGCGCTGCCGACTACCGGCATCGAGGGGGCTTTGCCCTGACGAAGTTTGCGGGGACAAAGAAGAAGATGGGTCCGGTCATCGACCAGCTGCTTGCGGGCGCCCGGGCCGGGCATTGAGAGAACGCCGGCGGAGACGCAACTGGTCTCCGACGGCGCGGCAACAAACCGAGCGCGGGTCTCGGTTTACTTCAGCCCGCGATGCTCCAGCAGCGGCTCCACACTCGGCTCCTTGCCCCGGAACTCGCGATACGCCGCCGCGAGGTCGCGCGAGTGGCCGATGGAGAGGATCTTGTCGCGGAACACCTGTCCGTTCTCGCGCGTCAGTCCGCCGTTCTCGCGGAACCACTGGAACGCGTCGTGGTCGAGCACTTCCGCGCCGAAGTAGGCGTAGTAGCCCGCCGCGTAGCCGCCGCCCCAGATGTGGCTGAAATAGTTGGTGCGGTAGCGCGGCGGTACCGCCGCCAGGTCGACCTTGTACTTCGCCAGCGCCTCGCGCTCGAACGCGTCCACGTCCTTCTTCGCATCGCCCGCGGGTAGCGTGTGCCAGGCCATGTCCAGCAGTGCAGCGGACAGGTACTCGGTGGTCGCGTAGCCCTGGTTGAAGGTGCGGGCGCGCACGATCTTCTCCACCAGCGCCTGCGGCATCGGCTCGCCGGTCTGGTAGTGCTTGGCGTAGTTGGCAAACACCTTCGGGTCGAGCGCCCAGTGTTCGTTGAACTGCGAGGGAAACTCGACGAAGTCGCGCGGCACGTTGGTGCCCGCCACGCTCGGATACGTGGTGTTCGAGAAGATGCCGTGCAGTGCGTGGCCGTACTCGTGGAACAGCGTGGTGGTGTCGTCCCAGCTCAGCAGCGCCGGCTGGCCGTCCGCGGGCTTGGTGAAGTTCGAGACGTTGTAGATCACCGGGATATCGCCGGTCAGGCCGTTCTGCTCGACGAAGTTGCCCATCCAGGCGCCGCCCTGCTTGCTCTCGCGCTGGAACGGGTCGAGGTAGAACAGCGCCAGCTGGGTGCCGTCGGCGTCGAAGATGTCGAACACGCGCACGTCGGGGTGGTAGAGCGGCAGGTCGGTGCGTTCTTTCGCGGTGATGCCGTAGAGCTGTTCGGCGGCGAAGAACACGCCGTCCTTGAGCACGCGGTCGAGTTCGAAGTAGGGCTTGATCTGCGCTTCGTCGAGATCGTATTCGGCCTTGCGCACCTGCTCGGCGTAGAAGTCCCAGTCGGCGGCGCCGGCCTGGAAGCCGCCGCCCTGGGTGTCGACCACGGCCTGGATCTTCGCCAGTTCGGCGCGTGCGCGTGCGGTGGCGGCGGGCACGGTGTCGGTCAGCAGCTTCAGCGCCACCTCGGGCGTACCTGCCATCTGGTCGGCAATGCTGTAAGCGGCGTAGCTGGGGTAGCCCAGCAGCTCGGCCTTGCGCGCGCGCAGCTCGGCCAGGCGCTGGATGCTGGCGCGGGTGTCGTTGTCGTCGCCCTTCTGCGCGCGCTCGAGCGAGGCCGCCATGACCTGCTCGCGCAGGCCGCGGTCCTTGAGCGAGGCGAGCACCGGCTGCTGGGTGGTGTTCTGCAGCACCAGCAGCCACTGGCCCTCGTGGCCATCGGCCTTGGCGGCTTCGGCGGCGGCAGCGATCGCCGCATCGTCGAGACCATCGAGCTTGGCGACATCGTCCACCAGTACGCCGCCGGCCTTGGTCGCGGCCAGCAGCTTGTTGGAGAAGGTGGTGGTCAGCGAGGACTCTTCGCTGTTGAGCTTGCGCAGCTCGGCCTGGCTTTCGGCATCGAGTTCGGCGCCGGCGCGGACGAAGTTGTCGAAGCTGTGTTCAAGCACGGTGAGCTGCTCGGGGTTGAGGCCGAGCTGCGCGCGCTGGTCGTGCAGGCTCTTCACGCGCGCGAACAGCTTGGGATCGAGGTGGATGGCGTCGGTGTGCTCGGCCAGCTTCGGCGCCAGCGCCTGTTCGGCGGCCTGCAAGGCCTCATTGGTGTGCGCCGAGGTCATGGCGAAGAAGATCGAGGCGGCACGCGTCAGAAGGTCGCCGCTGCGCTCGAGCGCTTCGATCGTGTTGGCGAAGTCCGGCGCCTCGGTGTTGTCGGCGATCTTGCGCACCTCGGCCAGGTGCTGGCGCATGCCTTCCTCGATCGCCGGCTGGTAGTGGGCGTCCTGGATGCGGTCGAACACCGGCGCCTGGAAGGCCAGGGTGCTGGCGGCGAGGAGCGGGTTCTCGCCCTGTGTAGGCGCGGCGGGTGCGGTGGCGGTGTTCGGCATCGGCGACTCGGTGGGGGTGCGGTCGCAGGCGCCCAGGGCGAGCGCGATCGCGGAAGACAGCAGCAGGGTACGCAACATGGATGGGGGCTCCGGTGGGGGCAGGACAAGGGTGGCCGCTCAGGATGCGCCCGCGGCGGCCGCTGCGGGAGGTGCCGATTGGCAGGGGGCTGAACTTGGTGGCAAGGGCGGTGATTTCTTCGCCGCCGCGGTCGTCGCGGGCCGGCGCGGGTCGCCGCGCGTTACGCGTGCCCGTGCCCGCGGCTATCAGCGTGCCGGGCAGCTTCGATGGACACAGTTGCCAGCGCGCCGCGCCGCCTACTGCGCCGGCATGCCCAAGGCTTCATCGCGTGCCACGCACCCGCGCCTGCCGCACGCGCTCGGCCACGCCGGCCCAGAACACCAACCCGTGCAGCAATGCCAGGCACAGTGCCAGCAGCGTCCAGGCGACGTCGAGATTCAGATAGACATTCGCGGCCCGGTTGAGCCACGCCCAGTCCGTGCGGCGCATCGCCAGCGTGCCCTCGCCGAACAGGCGGTGCACGGCCTGCCCGGTCGATGGCGACTGCCAGTCCCCAAGCGGCAACAGCATCCCGGCGATGTCCAGCACCACCCACGCCCCGACCGCCAGCGCCAGCGCGCCCCCCAGCCACGGCAGCACGTCGCCGACCCAGCGCGTGCGCGGCCACAGCTGCAGCGCGCCGAGTCCCCAGGCCAGACCGATCAGCAGCGACGCGAACAGCAGGGCCATCGAACCGGGCTCCATGGCAAGGCGGGACCAACAGCATGGCGAGGCCAAGGGCGAGGCGCCATGAGCGCGCTGCTGCTGAAGTGGTCCATCGCCCGGATCTGCGACGTATCAGCCCGGGTGATCGCGGGCAGGCACATCGCCACCCGCCAAGCAGGGCATAAATGCGCTACAGTGGGAGCAGATATAGTCTCAGCCGGAGTCGATCATGAGCGAGCCCATCCCCAAGCAAGCGCCGAGGCCAGCCCCCAAGCGGGCCGGGACCACCATCGGGCAAGGCAAGAAGGCGGCGTTTTCGGTGCGCGATGCGGCGTCGGCGAAGAGCGCGAAGCAGCGCCCGCCAGTCAAAGCGTTCCGCACTCTGCTTCGCACGGCGCCGCTGACCGAACGTATCCGGATCGAGCGCGAAGGCGTCCCATCCAAGGTCGTCAAAGCGCTCATCGACCAGATCGGCGTAAGCAGCACCGATTTCCAGGTCTACGTCGGAATCCCCAAAGCGACATTCACCAAGAAGATGCGCGAGCAACAGCAGTTCGCTGGTGCAACCGGGCAATCGGTGGTCGGCTTCATGGACCTGCTCAACCGCGTCGAAGACATGCTCGCAGCCGAGCAGGACAACCCCGAAGCGGCAGATTTCGACGTGGAGAAGTGGGTGGGCGGCTGGATCCAGCGGCCTCAACCCGCGTTGGGCGGCATGACCCCGGCCGAGCTGATGGACACCCCGTCCGGCCGGGAATCGGTGATGCGGGTCCTGGGGGCGATCCAAAGCGGCGCCTATCAGTGAAGCTGGCGCGCATCGCGTCCACCGGCCCCACCTGGCGGCCGGATGACATGACGGGGGCGGGTGCCGCGCACTCGCCCGGCCGTTGGAACAAACCCGGCGAGATGGTGATCTACGCGGCACCCACCCTCGCGATGGCCACACTCGAGACCGCTGCGCACATTGATGACAGTGGCCTGCCACTCAACAAGTACGTTATCGAGATCGAGGTGCCGGATGGTGTCTGGCTCAAGCGCCTGGCACTCACTGCAGACGATCTTCCTGCCGGCTGGGACGCCATCCCGCACGGGATCGTCTCGGTCGACGCTGGTTCGGCCTGGTACACGGCGAACCGCCACGCGATCATCGAGCTGCCGTCGGTCATCGTACCCGAGGAGCCGATCGTCATGATCAATGCGCGACATCCCGACTCGCAGCAGATCACGGCGCGCGCGACCAGACGATTCCAGTACAACCTTCTTTTCCGCGGCAATCGTTAGGAAGAACGAGGCGATGAGCAGACACCCATTCCGATACCGCGCGCTGGCCTTGGCACTGGCGTTGCTGCCGGGCCTTGGTCATGCCTGCGGCGATGCCCCGACGCTGACCGGGACACTGTCGGTCCCGCAGTGCGATCCCGCTAACGAAGATGACGCATGCGTGCCGGGCGCGCAGGCGGTGTTCGAGGCGCTCGAGGCGCTGGACATCCCCGATGTCTTCACTGTCGGGCTGCAGACCAGTCCGTGGCGCATGTACGACGCCGAGGGACGGATCCTGACCGTGGAGGAACTCGCTGCTGCGATCCGCGCCGCGCGCCCGGACAGCGACCGGCGCGTGCACCTGGTGGGATCGTGGACGGCGGCGCGGAGACGCTGGCGCGCAGGCTGTCTGCGGCGCTGGATGGCCTTCCGGTTGACGGCAGCGACGGCTTCCTCTGGCTGACGCCTGCCGGCGGAATGCGGACCACGCACCAGGCCGCTTCAATCTGGAAGACCGGGCCCTACACCGTGGCCAAGGGCGAGGACGTGATGATGGCGCTGGTGCCTGGCGCGCTCGGGCAGTTCGGGGCTCAGTTCGCAGCCATGGGCATGGTTGAGGGCCTGGTGCAAGCGGGCATCAGCCATGACGTCCTGCTGCTGTGTCCGGCGGAGGCGCTGCGCTGGTTCGAACGCGCGGCCACGATGGGCAGCGCCACTGGCGCCTACAACGCCGGGCTCATGCACGTGGAGAACGGCGACCACGCTGCAGCGATCTCGTGGCTGGAGATGGCCGCGGAACTGGGAGAGGGCAAGGCGACGCAAGCGCTGGAGCGCCTGCGTCTGCAGGCGCGTTGAGGGCCGCGATCCGGCGGCACGCGCGGGGCACCCGCTCCGGGGCGCATGTCATCGATCGACGCTGGCGCGACGTCACCCGCCGGCGGATCACACGTCGGCAGGCCGCACGTCGATTCCCAGCGCGGGGGCGAGCACCCGCATCGCCTCATCGTCGCTGGACAGAGTCATCCATCCCGCGCGCGACTCGGTTCCGGTCTCCCAGGTCCACAGCGTGTAGCCGTCGAGGCGCAGCTGGTCGTACGCGGTCTCGAGAATCCCGTCGGTCGACACGCGCGCCAGGAAGGACTCGTCCGTCGGGTCCTCCACGCCCCAGTCGATGCTGAGGTTGAAGCGCGCGGCAAGCTCGACGATGCAGTCGATCAGGGCGCCGGTCTCGGTCTCTTCGATGTAGAAGCCGGACTTCCAGTCGATCACGTCCTTGAGCAGCCACACCGCGTCGATGTCCTCGGCGTCGCCGCCGTCGAGCGCCTCCTGGAACGCGCCGAACTGCTGCAGCGCCGCGTCCTCGTCGCCGGGGTTGATGATCAGCAGCAGTTGCCAGACCAGCGCCTCGGCGCTGGCGTCTTCGTCGATCTCGGCGCGTTCGGCGTCGCCCGTGTAGTTGTCGTCCGGATCGAATTCATGGTCGGGGAGGGTCATTGTGTGCGTATCCGCTGTGGTCTGTGGTGATGAAAAGTCTGTCGGATCCGGCAGGAGCCGGGTCTCGCAGCGCGCATGCTAATGCCTGCGCGCCACGCTTACCCAACCCGCAGCAATCGCAACCCGAACCAGTCCCGCGCATCGTTCCATCCGTCCACCACCCGCAGCCCGGCTTCGGCGGCCAGCGAGGCGATGCGCGCGTCGGTGTACTTCTGGCTCTGCTCCACGTGCATCTGCTCGCCAACCACGAAGTGGAAGCGGTGGCCTTCGACGGTCACCACCTGGTCGCGCAGGCTCATCAGCGTGGTGACGATACGGCCTTCGTCGGCCACATAGCGGGCGCGGTGCGCAAAGGCGTCGAGGTCGAAGTCGCTGCCCACGTCGCGGTTGAGGCGGCGCAGCAGGTTGAGGGTGAACTCGGCGGTGATGCCGGCGGCGTCGTTGTAGGCGGCCTCGACGATGGCCGGGTCCTTCTCCAGGTCCAGGCCCAGCAGGGCGGCGCCGCCTTCGCCCATGGTGGCGCGCATCGCGGACAGTAGGCGCACCGATTCGTCGCGGGTGAAGTTGCCCAGGGTCGAGCCGGGGAAGAACACCAGCGCCGAGTCGGCCGGGCGCGCGGGCGTGGGCAAGGGCACGGGCCGGGTGAAGTCGGCCAGCACCGGCAGCACCTCGACGTCGCCGAACTCGCGGTCCAGGCGCCCGGCGCTGGCGGTGAGCGCGCTGCGCGAGATGTCGATGGGCGTGTAGGCCACCGGGTCGTCGAGCGCGTCGAGCAGCAGGCGGGTCTTGCGGCCGCTGCCGCTGCCCGGTTCCACCACGTGCACGCGCGGGCCTACGGCGGCGGCGATGTCGGCGCCGCGGTCGGACAGCAGGGCCAGCTCGACGCGGGTGAGGTAGTACTCGGGCTGGCGGGTGATGGCCTCGAACAGCTCCGAGCCGCGCTGGTCGTAGAAGTACTTCGACGGCAGGCGCTTGGGCGCGAGCGCAAGCCCGCGCAGCACGTCGCCGGCGATGTCGTCGGTGCTGGGATGCAGGTCGGTGAGTTCGGGGCTGTTCAATCGAGGTCCCTGGCCAGGCGCAGCCCGGAGAACTGCCAGCGCGCGTGCGGCGGGAAGAAGTTGCGGTAGCTGGCGCGCGCGTGGCCACGCGGGGTGGCGCAGCTGCCGCCGCGCAGGACCAGCTGGCCGCTCATGAACTTGCCGTTGTACTCGCCCAGGGTGCCGGAAAGCGGACGGAAGCCCGGATAGGGCGCGTAGGCGCTGGAGGTCCATTCCCAGACGTTGCCGAACAGGTCCTGCGGCGCGTCGGCTGCGGCGGCTGCGGGGCGGCGCGCGACCGGATGCAGCGGCGCGGCGCCGTCGGCGAAGTTGCCATCGACGGCGCACGCGGCCGCGGCCGCTTCCCATTCGGTTTCGGTGGGCAAGCGTGCGCCAGCCCAGCGCGCATAGGCGTCGGCTTCGTAGTGGCTGAGGTGGCAGACGGGCGCGTGCGGCTCGCGCTCGCGCCAGCCGGCGAGGGTGAACTCGCGCGCGCCGTCCTCGTGCCAGTACAGGGGGCGGCGCCAGCGTTCGCGTTCGAGCCGGTCCCAGCCATCGCTGAGCCACAGGGTGGGCGTGGTGTAGCCGCCGTCGGCGATGAAGGCGGCGTAGTCGGCGTTGGACACGGGTCGCTGCGCGATCGCGTGCGCGGGCAGCAGCACGCGGTGGCGCGGGGTCTCGTTGTCGTAGGCGAAGCCGGCGCCGGCGTCGGGCCAGCGTGGCGCGCCGATCTCGATGATGGCTTCGTCGCAGCGCAGCCAGTGCGTTGACGCATCCGCGGTCGCGGTCGGGCCGTGGCTGATCGGCAGATCGCCGCGGTAGGCGGGCGCCAACGGGTTGCACCACAGCGCGTGCTTGATATCGGTCAACAGCAGCTCCTGGTGCTGCTGCTCGTGGTGCAGACCCATCAGCAGCACCTGGCGCTGCGCCGGGGCGAACCGCGCGTCATCGATGCTGCGCAGCACGCGCGCATCCACCTGCTCGCGCCAGGCCAGTACCCCGTCCAGCGACGGGCGCGAGAGCAGGCCGCGCTGCGTGCGTGGACGCCGTTCGCCGGCGCCGACGTAGTAGCTGTTGAACAACACGTCCCAGCCGTCGGGAATGATTGACTGGTCTTCAAGCACGAAGCGCGCGAAGAACCAGGTGGTGTGCGCCAGGTGCCACTTGGCCGGGCTGGCGTCGGGCATGGACTGCAGCTGCGCGTCCTCCGCGCTCAGGGGCGCGGCCAGCGCGCGCGTGCGATCGCGGACCTCCGCATACAGGGCGCGCAGGCCCGGCATGGCGTCGGCCATGGTCGTCGCGGGCGCGCTGCTGGCCTGTGGGATCGGCATGGCCCGGAGCCTAGCACCGGCGGGTTTACGTCCAGGTGGAGGCGCCGGGAGAGTCGTCGATACTGCGCGCCCGTTCGCGGCTGAAGCCGCTCCTACAGCAGTGCCAGGCCGACCGGCTTCACGGCTGCGGTCGCTCGTCGGTTCACCTCGCCGGGCTTCCGCACAAAAAAGGCCCCGGCATTGCCGGGGCCCAGAGCGTGCCGCGTCATGCCGCGGTGCGCGTCAGCTGGCGTTCTTCAGCGCCATCTTGCGGTTGCGCATGATGTCGTGACACTCGACCACGCGCGGCATGTACTTCTGCGCGGCGGCCTTGGCCGCGGCCGGCGTGTCGCTGTCCTTGACGGTGTCCTGGAACGCGTGCATCAGGCGGTCCTCGAGTTCCTCGAGTTCGGCGACGTAGGCGTAGTCGGTATTGCCCATCGCGGCGCGTGCCTTGGCGTACACCTGCCGCATCGAGCCCACCATCGTGCCGTGGTCGGCCGGGTCGCCGCCGACCGCGGCCACGTCTGCGGTCAGGCCCGCGACGATGTCGCGCTTGTGCCCGGCCATCTGCTGGAACAGGGCGGCGAGTTCGGCGTTGTCGACCTTGCCGGCGGCCTCGGTATAGAAGTCGCTGCCGTCGCGCGCAATCTCGATCAGGTCGTTGAGGCTGTGCTGGATCTTCTTGTCGGTGTTCATCGGCTGTCTCCTGGAAAGTGGGACCTACTTTCCATGTGTCGCGATGAAGCGAGCGTGCAATCTGAACGTGGCTGCCATTTCGCGTTCACGTCGTACATCCCCGCTCGGCTTCACGTGGTCGTGCGCACACCGCTGCGAACGTCGGCAGCCCAAGTGAGGGCAAAGGCCGTGAAGCGCTACAAGTCGGCGGACGAGTCCGGAGTGGCCGCCTACGAGTGCGGGCCGGGCTGGATCATCATCCGCTTCCACCGCGGCGGTACCTACCGCTACGACGATCGCCACCCCGGGGCGCTGCAGGTGATGGAGATGCAGCGCCTGGCCGATTCCGGGGAGGGGCTGAACACCTATATCAACCAGCACGTCCGTGACGATTACGCGGAGCGGCTGGACTGAACGCGCGCAGTGGACCGGACCCACGCAGTTGGACAGGACGCTCAACGGCCCGGCCACGCTGGCGCAACGGGTGCGCAGCCGGACGGGGCGGAGGCGGGAGGGAGTCCCGGTCATCGGCGTTGCTGCGTTGGCGCGCGTGCAGCGGAAGCAACAGCGCACCGGCTTTGCTCCCTCCCCCGCCTGCGGGGGAGGGTTGGGGTGGGGGCAGGCCGAAGCCCCGTAGCCCGGGCCACCGCAGCGCCCCCGGGCAGAATGGTTGCCTGCCTGGCCTCAGCCCGCCAGCAACCGGTTCATCCGCTGCACGAATGCCGCCGGATCCGCCAGCGGTGCACCCGCGGCCAGCTGCGCCTGCTCCAGCAGCAGGTTGGCCATATCTCCCGCGCGCGCGTCGTCGTGTTCGCCCAGCAGCCTGCGCACCAGCGCGTGCTGCGGGTTGATCTCCAGCGTCGGCTTCTGCTCGGGCACGTCCTGGCCGGCCTCGCGCAGCAGGTGCGCCAGGTGCGGCGCCATCTCCCATTCCGACAGGGCCAGGCATGAAGGCGAATCGGTCAGCCGCGCCGACACGCGCACCGCGTCCACTTGGTCAGCAAGCAGCGACTTGATCCGCTCCAGCAGCGGCGCCGCGGCCTGCGTGGCTTCCTCCTGCTGGGCCTTTTCCGCCTCGTCCAGCGGCAGCTCGCCCTTTGCGATGTGCTTGAGCGGCTTGCCGTCGTACTCGCGCAGGTGGCCGAGCATCCACTCGTCGATGCGGTCCGACATCAGCAGCACTTCGATGTCGCGTGCGCGAAAGCCCTCCAGCTGCGGGCTGCCCACGGCGGCGCGATAGCCGTCCGCGGTGACGTACCAGATCGCGTCCTGGCCCTCGCCCATGCGCGCGACGTAATCGTCCAGCGACACGCTGCGCGCCTCGCCATCGCCCTTGGTCGAGGCGAACCGCAGCAGCTTGGCGATGCGCTCGCGGTTGCCGTGGTCCTCGACGATGCCTTCCTTGAGCGTATTGCCGAAGGCCTTGAGGAAGGCGGCGAACTTCTCGGGCTCGTCGCGCGCGAGCTTCTCGATCAGGTCCAGCACGCGCTTCACGCAGGCGCCCTTGATGCGCTCGAGCTGGCGATTGTGCTGCAGGATCTCGCGGCTGACGTTGAGCGGCAGGTCGTCGGCATCGACCACGCCGCGCACGAAGCGCAGGTAGTTGGGCAGCAGCTCCTCGGCGGCATCCATGATGAAGACGCGCTTGATGTAGAGCTTGAGCCCCTTGCGCTCGTCGCGCCCGCCCATCATCTGGTCGAAGGGCGCCTGCGAGGGGATGTAGAGCAGGGTGGTGAAGCTCTGGCTGCCTTCGACGCGGTTGTGCGACCAGGCCGCGGCGTCGTTGAAGTCGTGGCCGAGCGCCCGATAGAAGTTCTGGTATTCCTCGTCGCTGATCTCCGACTTCGGGCGCGTCCACAGCGCCGAGGCGTCATTGCACGTTTCCCAGCCGGGCGCGTCGTCGTTGTCCTCGCCCGACGCCTCTGGATCCTTGGGCATGCGGATCGGGAAGGCGACGTGGTCGGAATACTTGCGCACCAGCGAACGCAGCTTCCAGCCGTCGAGGAACTCGTCCTCGCCCTCCTTCAGATGCAGGGTGACGGTCGTGCCGCGCTGCGCGAGCGCCGCCGCTTCGAGCGTGTACTCGCCGCGGCCGTCGCTCTCCCAGCGCACGCCCGCCTCGGCCGGATCGCCGGCGCGGCGGGTAAGCACGGTGACGCGGTCGGCGACCACGAAGGCCGAGTAGAAGCCCACGCCGAACTGGCCGATCATGCGCGCGTCGGCCTTCTGTTCGCTGCCCATGGCCTCCAGGAAGCGGCGCGTCCCGGAGCTGGCGATGCTGCCGATGTTGGCCACCACCTCGTCGCGGCTCATGCCGATGCCGGTGTCGTGGATGGTGATCGTGCGCGCGTCCTTGTCCCAGCTCACGTCGATGCGCAGCTCGGCTTCGCCGGCCAGCAGGTCGGGCGTGGCGATGGACTCGAAGCGCAGCTTGTCGCAGGCGTCCGAAGCATTGGAGATCAGCTCGCGCAGGAAGATTTCCTTGTGCGAATACAGCGAGTGCGTCACCAGGTGCAGGACCTGGGCAACCTCGGCTTCGAACTTGCGCGTCTCAGTGGTGGTGTTCATGGAGGGCTCCCTCGCTTGGCCATGCAGGGGCGGGATATGCGTGCGATGGCGGCGAATTCAAGCGCAGGCTGGTCTCTTGTCGAACCGCGGGGAGGGGATTATCGTCCGCGCATGCCCCAGTCAACCGCCAGGCCCACTGTGCGCTGCAAGGCCAGGCTGCTGCGCCCGGCCACGCCGGCGAACGCCAGCTGGACCTTCCTGGTGCTGCCGGCGGCGGCAAGCGCGAAACTGCCTACGCGCAGCATGGTCAGCGTCGAGGGCGAGCTGGCCGGAGAACCGTTCCAGGCCACGCTGGAGCCCGACGGGCAGGGCAGCCATTGGCTAAAGGTCGAACGCGAGCTGCGCGAGGCGGCCGGCGTCGAGGCGGGCGACACGGTGCCGCTGGTACTCACGCCGGTGGCGCAGGAACCCGAACCAAAGCTGCCGCCGGACCTGCGCAAGGCGCTGGCCGGACACCCCGCCGCGCGCGCCACCTGGGACGACATCAGCGCGGTGGCGCGCCGCGACTGGATCCACTGGATCAGCTCGGGCAAGAAGGCCGAGACCCGGATCAAGCGCATCGCCACCGCCTGCGACAAGCTCGCCTCCGGCCAGCGCCGCGCCTGCTGCTTCGATCGTTCGGGCATGTACAGCAAGTCGATGGCGGCGCCGGTGGCGGCGGAGTAGCAGCCCACAACGCCCGCGTGTGCCGGTGGCAGGTTGCCGGTCGCCAGGCCGCCGGTCGCCAGGCCGCCGCATGCCATCGCCAACATCTCCTGTCATTTCGACCGCAGGGAGAAATCTCGGCAACGCATCGACCGGCAGCAGATTTCTCCCTGCGGTCGAAATGACAATTGACAGCAGCTTCTTCCCTGCGGTCGAAATGACAATCGGCAGCAGAATTCTCCCTGCGTCGAAATGACAGGGTCCTTGCCGCGGAGCCGGATCCCTTCCTGCGGTCGCAATGACAATGACCCCGCCGCCCGCTTGACGGCGCGTCGCCTGCAGCGGATGTTGTGCCGGCGCGGGACGCGCAGGGGGAAGGGGGATGCGTACATACGGGATGCTCCGGAAGGCCGCGGCCTTGCTGGTGCTGTGTTTCGCGAGCCTGGTCCAGGCCGCGCCGGTCATCGGCGAGCCGTCGCCGGTCGACCTGCTCGGCACGACCCCGGAAGGCGAGCAGATCCGCATCAGCGAGCATCGCGGCAAGGTGATGGTGGTGAGCTTCTGGGCGTCATGGTGCGGCTACTGCCGCAGGCAGTTCCCGCTGCTCGAGCATGTCCAGGACGCGGTCGGCCCCGCGCGGCTGCGCGTGGTGGTGGTGAACTACCAGGAGCCCGCGTCCGACTACCGCAGGATCCGTCGCACGCTGCGCAAATCGCCGGTGACCTGGACCCACGACAGCGATGGCGCGCTCTCCGACGTCTTTGGCGTGGACGGCGTGCCGTACATGCTCATCTTCGACAAGGCCGGTGATCTGGCCGCAGTGCGCGGCGGCTACTCGGAAGAGTCCGCGGCGCAGACGATCGCGATCCTCAACGAGCTGCTGGCCGAGCCCGATCCACGACCGGTGGCGCCGGCCGACGATGATGTCGTGGCGCCGCAGGCGTCGGCAGCCGGCGGCGCCTGAAGCCCGGCCGCAGTGGCCCTGGCCTGGTCGGTGCCGGTACGCGATACGCGCGTGCCGGACCTCATGTCGGTGCGGGCGAAGCGCGCAGCCGGGTTCGGTCAATCCAGCGCGAGCGCGACACGTCCCTCTGTTCCACCGTTCCCGTGCAAGCGGGAATCCATTTCCCCCGCACCTTCGGCGCCCTGGCGAGCTTGCGGCTGCGCACACGCCCCGCAACTCCTGTAGGAGCGGCTTCAGCCGCGAGCGATGCGGAGGCTTTCCGGTGTCCTGCTGTCGCGCGCTGGGCAAGTGGCGGCATAGGCATGGGCATCCACGATGCTGATCGACTGTTCGCGGCTGAAGCCGCTCCTACAGGCGGATCGCGCGGTGAACGTGGCCGAACGCGTGGCGGATGCAGGGTGGATGGGATTTGCGCGCGGGCCGCGCGCAGGCTGATCCGCGCGGCTGCACGCGACCCTGCGCGCTCAGGCCGTCGGCTGGCCGGTGTGCGGGGTGTGGATCAGCGGGCCGAGGTCGAAGCCCTGCTGGCGTGCGATGGCGCAGTAGTGGTTGCGCGTCACTTCGTCGAGCGCGGGCTCGCGCGCCAGCAGCCACAGGTACTTGCGGTCGGGGCTGCCGACCAGCGCGACGGTGTAGGCCGGATCAAGCGCGATGATCCAGTAGTCGCCCTTGGTGAAGGGAATCCAGCGCAGCCCTTCCGGCAGGAAGGTGACCTCCAGCTTGCTGGCGGTGTCGTCGACGGCCGTGGCGCGGCCCACCGCCTCCTCCACCTTGCCGTCGCGGCGCATCCGGTTGCGCACCTCCACCGAGCCATCCCCTTCGAGCGTGTAGGTCGCCGAAACGTCGGTGCCGTCTTCCGGTTCGTGGCGCATGGGCAGGCGC
Organism: Luteimonas sp. A611; assembly: GCF_054072715.1. Classification (NCBI taxonomy): domain Bacteria; kingdom Pseudomonadati; phylum Pseudomonadota; class Gammaproteobacteria; order Lysobacterales; family Lysobacteraceae; genus Luteimonas; species Luteimonas sp. A611. The sequence continues at coordinate 251,942 of NZ_JBSVRP010000003.1, read as the reverse complement.
GCGATCTCGTACCAGGTGCCCATGTAGCGGGCGATGTCGACGCTGGCGACAGTGCGCAGTTCGGCTTGGTCGGCCATGGGGGATCCTTGTTGAGACGGTTGGCAGGCAGCGGCAGGTATAGGCCCGGGGCGGTGAAGCATCCGTCGCGCCGCCGATCGGGCACGCGCCGAGCGGGTTCAGTCGCCCGCCGGTGACCGCGCTGCTTCGGCGCCTGCAGCGGTTTCGGCCGCTTCCGCGGCAGCAAGCTCGTCCAGCCCTGCCTCGGCGCCGGGTGATGTTGTATCCGAGGCGTCCGGTCCCGGCGCACCGGACGGCTGCGGTACCGCGCGATCCTCGCGCGACAGGTCGGCGCGCAGGCGCGGCAGCGCCTGCGGATGACAGCGCTCGAGGTAGGCGATCATGCGCTCGCGCACCACGCAGCGCAGGTCGAACAGCTCGCCCGAGTTGCCTGCGCTGACCAGCAGGCGCACCTGGATGGTGTGCTCGCTGGTTTCGGTGACCTGGGCCACGCACACGCGGCCGTCCCAGCGCGCGTCGTCCTCGCAGATGCGCTGCAGCTCGGCGCGTACGTCCGCCATCGGCGTGCGGTAATCCAGCCACAGGAAGGCGGTGCCCAGCAGCTGCGCGCTGGTGCGCGTCCAGTTCTGGAACGGGTTCTCGATGAACCACTGCAGTGGCACCACCAGGCGGCGTTCGTCCCAGACCCGCACCACCACGTAGGTGCTGGTGATCTCCTCGATGCGGCCCCACTCGCCTTCCACGATCACCACGTCGTCGAGCCGGATCGGCTGTGCCAGCGCGATCTGCAGGCCGGCGATGAGGTTGCCGAACACCGGTTTGGCGGCGATGCCGGCAACCAGGCCGATGATGCCGGCCGAGGCCAGCAGGGTGGCGCCGATCTGCCGGATCGCCGGGAACGTCATCAGCGCCAGCGCCACGCCGACCAGGATGATCGCGCCCTGGATCACGCGTGCGATCACCCGCGTCTGCGTCTGGATGCGGCGCGCGGCGAGGTTGTCCTCGATGTCGACCGGGTGTTCGCGCAGGATCCGCGCCTGCAGTGCATCGACCGCGCGCACCGCAAGCCAGACCGCGCACAGCAGCACGCCGATGCCGAGCCAGTGCTGCAGCCCCGCGATGGCCTCGCCCGGCAGCGGCGTGTACCGGATCGCGATCGCCAGGAACAGCAGCGGCAACGCAACAGCCGCGGGCACGACGATCACCCGTACCACGCGCGCGAATGTGTGCGTATCGACGTGCCTGCGCGCGCGCCGCGCGATGCCAAGCAGCACCAGGCGCACCACCAGGCCCAGCAGCAGCGCCACCAGCAGTGGCCACACAACCGCGATGGCCAATTGCCAGTCGGACATCATCACTCCTCCAGTCACGGCAATCGCGCAGGCTCGCACACGTGCCGTATACAAGGCGTCGAACGCGCGTCGTTCGCATTGCGCGCCGCGCTGCGCTAGCGTGACGCACCGTCACGAGGAGACAGACGCCATGCGCAGCGTCATGCACCACGACTTTGGCGATCCGGCCCAGGTCCTCGTCGCGAACGACAGTCCCGTGCCCGAGCCCGGACCCGGCGAGGTGCGCGTGCGCATGCGCCTGGCGCCGATCCACAACCACGACCTGATCACCGTCCGCGGCCAGTACGGCTGGAAGCCGGAGCTGCCTGCCATCGGCGGCAGCGAAGGATTCGGCGTGGTCGATGCGCTGGGAGAAGGTGTCGACGGCATCGCGGTCGGCCAGCGCGTGACCGCCGCCTCCGGCCACGGGACGTGGGCGGAGTATTTCGTGGCCTCCTCGCGCATGCTGGTGCCGATCCCCGATGCGATCGAAGACGAACTGGCCGCGCAGCTGGTGGCGATGCCGCTCAGTGCGCTGATGCTGCTCGAGTTCCTGGTCGTGGAGCCCGGCCAGTGGATCGTGCAGAACGCGGCCAACGGCGCGGTCGGCAAGACGCTGGCGATGCTGGGGGCCGCGCGCGGCGTCCACGTGTTGAGCCTGGTGCGGCGCGAAACCGGCGTCGAGGAGATGGCCTCGCTGGGCATCGACAACGTGGTGTGCACCGCAAGCGGGGATTGGCGTGACGCGGCAAGGGCGCTGCTGGGCAAGGGCCGCGCGCGTGCGGCGGTGGATTCGATCGGTGGCCAGGCCAGCGCCGAACTGGTTGCGCTGCTTGGCGACGAGGGCGTGCTGGTGTCGTTCGGCTCGATGGGCGGCGAGCCGATGGTCATTCCATCCGGCGACATGATCTTTCGCCACCTCGTGGTCAAGGGCTTCTGGGGCAGCAAGACCAGCCGCGAGATGCCCGCCGCGCACAAGCGGGCGCTGCTGGCCGAACTGGTGCAGCGCGCGGCCAGCGGCGAACTGCGCCTGCCCGTGGACGGCATCTACGGGCTGGGGCAGGCCGCCGAAGCCGCTGCCGCAAGCCAGCGCCCGGGTCGGGCCGGCAAGGTGTTGTTGCGCGGTTGAGTCGCGCGATGCCCGCCTATCCGGCGGTCACCGTTTCGAGAATGCGCTTGCCGGTGGCGATGTTCTCGGCCTGTTCTGCCGCTTCCGCGCCCGCCGCATGCACGCTGCCGCAGCGCGCCGCCATCAGCGGGCAGTGTTCGGACATGTAGTCGATCTCGAGGTTGAGCCGCTCGAGCAGGAAATCGACGAAGGCGCGCACCTTGGGTGACTGGCCGTGCCCGCGCGGGAACACCGCGTTGAACTCGTAGTCGCCGCCGGTCCAGCCGGCCAGCACGCGCTTGACCGCACCGTGCTCGACCGCCGGCTTGACCATGACGTCGGCGCCGATGATCAGGCCTTCGCCGCACAGCAGCGCGCCCTTGAGCGCGGCCGGGTCGTTGACCACCAGGATCGGGTTGATCGGGAACTGCTGGCGGCCGTTGCCGTCGTCCAGCGTCCACGCATAGCCCTGGCCGTGGCGATGCTTGGGCATCGCCAGCGTGCGGTGGTACTGCAGCTCGTCCGGATGCAGCGGCTCGCCGTAGCGCTCGATGTAGGCGTTGCCGGCGTAGACCTGCGTGTGCAGCGTGCCGAGCCGGCGCGCGACGAAGCTCGAATCGGGCAGTGGGCCGAGCCGCAGCGCGACGTCGATCTCGCCGGCGATCATGTCCAGCGGTTCGTTCGACAGGATCATCTCCACGCGCACTTCCGGATGGCGCATGTGGAACTCGCCCAGCAGCGGCGCGATCTTGTCGATCCCGATGGAGTACGGCGCGGTGAACCGCAGCCATCCGCGCGGGCCAGCCTGCAGCTGGTTGACCGCGCTCTCGGCCTCGTTGAGGTCGCGCGCGATCCGCTGCGAGTGCTCGAAGTACACGTTGCCGGCCTCGGTCAGCCCCAGCTTGCGCGTGGTGCGATGGAGCAGCTGCGCGCCCAGGCGCGATTCAAGCTCCTGCACCTTGCGGCTGACCGTGGTCTTGGGAAGACGCAGCGATTTCGCCGCACCCACGAAACTGCCGTGCTCGACCACCTTGACGAAGATCAGGGTGTCGTTGAGATCGTGCGTCATTGCCGTCTCCTGCGTTACATCGGTTGATTGGCCCACCTGCTGGACAATTATTCCCTTAATTGCGGACTAATCAAGTCCTGATTCGAAGCGCAGGATGTGCGCCATCCCCGCTGATGGACCGCCGCCATGCACGCCGCGCCGCGCCGCCACCTGTCCCACGCCAGCCTCCTGATGCTGCTGGCCGTCGACCTGCTCGCATTGAGCTCTCTTGTTATCGATCAATGGCTTGCGATTGGTCGTGGCTGGAGTTGGGTGCTCGGTGCAGCGCTCACCCTGGTCCTGCTGCCGGCCCTGCTGGGGCTGGTCGACCGGGTGTTCGTGGCGGCCCGTACGGCCAGGAATATCCCGATCGCGGGAGGAACATTCCCGTGAGCGGGATAATCGATTCCGGGACAATGGCCCGCGCCCTGGTCGTGCTGGGCGCCGGCGGTACCGTTGGTGCCGGCGTGGTCGAGGCGGCGCTGGATTCGGGCCGCGCCGTGGTCGCGGTCGGCATGGACGAAGGCGCGCGCCACGCGTTGCTGGCTGGCCGGGCGCAGGCGCGGCTCATCGCGATCGACGCGGCCATCGGCAGCGATGCCGATGCCGCCGTGCTTGCGCTGCGGTTGCGCGCGCTGCATATCCGGATCGACGGGGTGATCGCCAGCCTCGCCGGCGTGCATCCCTGCGGCCGGCTGATGGACGAGCCGGCCGAGGTGCTGCAGCGCACGCTCGACCAGGACCTGCTGCCGCACCTGTTCGCCGCCCGCCACCTGCTGCCGCTGCTGGCTGACGACAGCGCCGGCTACGTGCTGGTCGGCGGGCCCGGCGGGCGCTATCCCTGGGCCGGCTACGGCCACTGTTCGATCGCGGCCGCCGCGCTGCGGATGATGGCGCGCGTGCTGCACGACGAAGCCGGGCGCCAGGGACAGCGCGTACAGCTGCTGTCGATGGACGCGCCGCTCGGCGCGAAGGCCGCGACCGAAGCCGTTGCACTCGGGCATCGCGCGCTGGCCATGCTCGAGGCCGCGCGCCGCAGCTGCCCCGCGCCGATCGTCGACTACGCCGCGTCGCCTGCCTCCGGCGTCATCGCCAGCGCAGCGGCATCCACTGCATCGTCGCCGGCAAGACGCCAGCGCGCGCATGCGGCCAGTCCCGCCGACGTGCTGCCCGCACGCGACCTGCGCGCCGCGCGCGCACTGCTCGGCGCCATTGAATTCCCCACGTCTCCAGGAAGCTTCCACGATGAACACCGCTGATCGCCACATGATCGCCGCCGCCCGCCGCCTGCACGGCATGCGCCTGGTCCCCGTCCTGCTTGCCGCCGCGCTTGCCGTGGCCTGCAGCAGCAACGCCTCGCCCGGCGACGGCGCGCCGCCCGCGCCCGAGGTCAGCGTCGCCCAGGTCATCGCCAGGCCGGTGCAGCAATGGGACGACTTCACCGGCCGCCTCAGCGCGGTGGAGACCGTCGAATTGCGCCCGCGCGTGAGCGGCTACGTGCATCGCGTGGCCTACGACGAAGGGCAGGTGCTGGGCAAGGGCGACCTGCTGTTCGAGATCGATCCGCGCCCCTACCGCGCCGCGCTCGATCGCGCCCAGGCCGAGCTGGAGCGGGCGCGCAGCGAAGCCAAGCTGGCCAGCGCGCAGAACGTGCGCGCACAGGCGCTGGTGGAGGCGCGTGCGATCTCGCGGGAAGAGTTCGAGACGCGCAATGCCGCCACCGCCCAGGGCAATGCGTCGGTGCGTGCCGCCGAGGCCGCGGTCGCCGCGGCGCAGCTGGACCTGCAGTTCACCCAGGTGCGATCGCCGATCGACGGCCGCGCCGGTCGCGCGATGGTGACGGTCGGCAACCTCGCCCAGGCCGACGCCACCCTGTTGACCACGGTGGTCTCGCACGATCCGGTGCACGTGTACTTCGAGGCCGACGAGCAGACCTGGCTGCGCTACAGCCGCGCGGCGCGCGACGGTGAGCGCGCCGGTTCGGACAGTGCGGTCCGCGTCGGCCTGGCCGGCGAGGATGGCTATCCGCATGCGGGCACGGTCGACTTCGTCGACAACCGCGTCGATCCGGCCACCGGCACGATCCGCGCGCGCGCGGTGCTGCGCAATCCCGACGGGCTGTTTACGCCCGGGATGTTTGCGCGCGTCCAGCTCGAGGGCGGCGCCAGGTTCGACGCGCTGCTGGTCGACGACAAGGCGGTGATGACCGACCAGGACCGCAAGTACGTCTACGTGCTGGGCGAGGGCGACACCGCGCAGCGCCGCGACGTGGTGCTCGGTCGCGTGGTCGACGGCCTGCGCGTGGTGCAGTCGGGCCTGGAGCCGGAAGACAAAGTGATCGTCAACGGCCTGCAGAAGGTGTTCATGCCGGGCATGCCGGTGGCAGCGACGCAGGTGGCGATGGAGGCGCCGAAGGCGGCCGCCGAAAGCGTGGCAAGCACCCGCTAGTCACTGCTTTTCACTCCCTCCTCCGCGCAGCGGGGGGTGAGGGAAGCCTGCTTGCACGGCATGCCGTGCAGGCTGCCCGAACGACCGGCGCGCTGCGCCGGACCGGACGGACCGGGGTGGGGGTGCTCTGCGCTTCAACGAAAGGCAAAAGCGCCCCCCTCCCAACCTCCCCCGTCCGCTGTGCGGACAGAGGGAGGAGCAGACGCTACTGCGCATGCAGTACCCCGTTCCCCGGGCCGTTCCCCTCGGCCCGTCCGGCTGGCGGTCTTCCCGATCCCCTCCCCAGGGAAGGCCGCCGGACCGGTTTTTCCAACCAAGGCCGCGCTCCGCGCGGCGGTCGCGGCCCCGCCGCAAGGACACGCCCCATGGACTTCTCCAGATTCTTCATCGATCGCCCGATCTTCGCCGCCGTGCTGTCGATCGTGATCTTCGCCGCTGGCCTGATCGCGATCCCGCTGCTGCCGATCGGCGAGTACCCCGAAGTGGTGCCGCCCTCGGTGGTGGTGCGCACGGTCTATCCCGGCGCCAACCCCAAGGTGATCGCCGAAACGGTGGCCACGCCGCTGGAGGAAGCCATCACTGGCGTCGAGGACATGATGTACGTGAAGTCCGTCGCCGGCTCCGACGGCGTGCTGCAGCTCACCGTCACCTTCAAGCCCGGCACCGATCCGGACGAGGCCACGGTCAAGGTGCAGAACCGCGTCTCGCAGGCGCTGGCGCGGCTGCCCGAAGACGTGCGCCGCCAGGGCGTGACCACGCAGAAGCAGTCGCCGGTGTTCCTGATGGTGGTGCACCTGACATCGGAGGATGGCCGCTACGACTCGCTGTACCTGCGCAACTACATGCGCCTGCACGTGCGCGACGAACTCTCGCGCATCGACGGTGTCGGCGACGCGCAGCTGTTCGGCGGCGGCGACTACGCGATGCGGCTGTGGCTGGATCCGGACAAGGTCGCCTCGCGCGGACTCACCGCCGGCGACGTGCTGCGCGCGGTGCGCGAGCAGAACGTGCAGGTCTCGGCCGGCCAGCTTGGCGCCGAGCCGATGGCCAACGGCAGTGATTTCCTGCTGCCGATCAATGCCCGCGGCCGTCTGGAAAGCGTCGAGGAATTCGGCGACATCGTGCTGGAGGCCGGCGCCGGCGGCGAGATCGTGCGCCTGCGCGACGTCGCCCGCATCGAGCTGGCCGCCGGCGACTACACCCTGCGCGCGCGCCTGGACGGCAAGAACGCCGCGGCGATCGGCATCTTCCAGGCACCGGGCGCGAACGCGCTGGAGATCCGCGATTCGGTGGTGGCGAAGATGGACGAGCTGCGTCCGAGCCTGCCGCCGGGCGTGGAGATCCAGTCGATCTACGACACAACGGTGTTCGTGCGCGATTCGATCCGGTCGGTGATCACCACCCTGCTCGAGGCCACCGCGCTGGTGGTGCTGGTGGTGATCCTGTTCCTGCAGACCTGGCGTGCCTCGATCATCCCGCTGCTGGCGGTGCCGGTGTCCATCGTGGGCACGTTCGCGGTGCTGCACCTGCTGGGCTATTCGATCAACACGCTGACCCTGTTCGGGCTGGTGCTGGCGATCGGCATCGTGGTCGACGACGCGATCGTGGTGGTGGAGAACGTCGAACGGCACATCGAACTCGGAGCGACGCCGCTTGAAGCCGCGCACCTGGCGATGAAAGAGGTGTCCGGGCCGATTATCGCCATCGCCCTGGTGCTGTGCGCGGTATTCGTGCCGATGGCCTTCCTGGACGGCGTGACCGGCCAGTTCTACAAGCAGTTCGCGGTCACCATCGCGATCTCGACCGTGATCTCGGCGATCAACTCGCTGACGCTCTCCCCGGCGCTGGCGGCCAAACTGCTCAAGCCGCATGGCGCCGAAAAGGATGCGCCCTCGCGCGTGATCGACCGACTGTTCGGCTGGATCTTCCGTCCCTTCAACCGCTTCTTCAACCGCAGCTCGCAGCGCTACGAGAGCTCGGTGGCGCGTGCGCTGGGGCGGCGCGGCGCGGTGTTCGTGGTCTACCTGGTGCTGCTGGCGGGCGCGGCGCTGATGTTCAAGGTGGTGCCGGCAGGCTTCATTCCGGTGCAGGACAAGCTGTATCTGATCGCCGGGGTCAAGATGCCGGAGGGCGCCTCGATCGAGCGCACCGATACGGTGATGAAGAAGATGGCGCAGATCGCCATGGAGATCGACGGCATCGAGCACGAGATCGCGTTCCCGGGCCTCAACCCGCTGCAGTTCACCAACACCCCCAACAACGGCGTGGTGTTCTTCACCCTGGCGCCGTTCTCCGAGCGCTCGCGCAGCGCCGAGGAGATTTCCGCCGAGCTCAACCAGAAGCTTGGCGCGATCCAGGAAGGCTTCACCTTCGCCTTCATGCCGCCGCCGATCCAGGGGCTGGGCAACGGATCGGGCTGGTCGCTGTTCGTCGAGGACCGCACCCGGTTGGGATACGGCGCGCTGCAGGACGCGGTGCAGGCCTTCCAGGGCGCGGCCGCGCAGACGCCGGGGCTGGGCTATCCGATCACCAGCTACCAGGCCAACGTGCCGCAGCTCGATGCGGAGGTCGACCGGGTCAAGGCCAAGGCCCAGGGCGTGCCGCTGACCGAGCTGTTCGACACCCTGCAGACCTACCTCGGCTCGGCCTACGTCAACGACTTCAACATGTTCGGCCGCACCTGGCAGGTGATCGCGCAGGCCGACGGGCAATTCCGCGACCAGGTCGAGGACATCGGCAACCTGCGCACGCGCAATGCCGCCGGCGACATGGTGCCGATCGGCGCGATGGTGAGCGTGCACCAGACCTATGGCCCCGATCCTGTGATCCGCTTCAACGGCTATCCCGCCGCCGACCTGATGGGCGAGGCCGACCCCCGCGTGCTGTCCTCGGGCGAGGCGATGGCCAGGGTGACCGAACTGGCGCAGCAGGCGCTGCCGACCGGGATGGACATCGGCTGGAGCGACCTGAGCTACCAGCAGGCCAGCCAGGGCGGCGCGGCGCTGGTGGTGTTCCCGCTGGCGGTGCTGCTGGCCTTCCTGGTGCTCGCCGCGCTGTACGAAAGCTGGACCCTGCCGCTGGCGGTGATCCTGATCGTGCCGATGACCATCCTGTCCGCACTGTTCGGCGTGTGGCTGGCCGGCGGCGACAACAACGTCTTCGTGCAGGTCGGCCTGGTGGTGCTGATGGGGCTGGCGTGCAAGAACGCGATCCTGATCGTCGAGTTCGCCCGCGAGCTGGAGATGCAGGGCAAGGGCATCGTCGAATCCGCCCTGGAAGCCAGCCGCCTGCGCCTGCGCCCGATCGTGATGACCTCGGTGGCCTTCATCGCCGGCACGGTGCCGCTGGTGCTGTCCAGCGGCGCGGGCGCGGAGGTGCGTTCGATCACCGGCGTCACGGTGTTCGCAGGCATGCTCGGCGTCACCATCTTCGGCCTGTTCCTGACGCCGGTGTTCTATGTCGCCCTGCGCAAGCTGGCCAACAAGCCGCTGGTCTCGCATGCGCCAGCGCACGCCGCGCCGATGGCTGCGCGGATCGACGCATGAGCCATTGATGTCCGGATCCGGTGCGCCATGCGCGGGCCGGGTCCAACACTGATACGACGCCGCGGCCCCCCGCGGCCTGCCATTCCCCAAGCCAAGGACAACACAGATGAACACCACTTCCCGCATCGCCCTGGTCACCGGCGCCACCCGCGGCATCGGCCTGGAGACCGTGCGCCAGCTTGCCCAGTCCGGCGTGCACACCCTGCTGGCCGGCCGCAATCGCGAGCGGGCCGTCGAAGCCGCATTGGCCCTGCAGTCGCAGGGCCTGCCGGTGGAGGCGATCGCGCTTGACGTCAGCGACGAAGCCAGCATCGCGGCGGCCGTGGCCGAGGTGGAGCGCCGGCACGGCCGGCTCGACATCCTGGTCAACAACGCCGGCATCGCGCTCGACGACTGGGACAAGTCGCCGTCGCAGCAGTCGCTCGGGGTGTGGCGCGAAACCTTCGAGACCAACCTGTTCGGCCTGGTCGCGGTCACCCTGGCCTTCCTGCCGCTGTTGCAGCAATCGCCGGCGGCGCGGATCGTCAACGTATCCAGCGTGCTGGGTTCGGTTGCGCTGCAGTCCGATCCGGAGTCGGTGTACTACGCCATCAAGGTGCCGGCCTACAGCGTGTCCAAGACCGCCGTGAACGCATGGACGGCCCAGCTCGCGCACGAACTGCGCGACAGCCGCATCAAGGTCAATGCGATCCATCCGGGCAACGTGAAGACCGAGATGAACCCGGGTGCGGAACTGGATGTCACCGAAGGTGCGAAGAGCAGCGTGCAGATGGCACTGCTGGCTGCGGATGGTCCGAGCGGCACCTTCAGCCATCTCGGGGAGACGCTGCCATGGTAAGGCGCCTCGTCATGGGCACGCTGGCTGCCGCGCTGCTTTCTGCATGCGCGGTTGGACCGGACCACGTGCGGCCGCATGTGGTCGTACCCGAACGTTTCGGCGCCGGCGACCTCGCCGCGGACAGCCCCGCCACCGCGCCGGCTGCGCTGACCGCCTTCGACGATGCCTTCCTGCAGGGCCTGGGCGATCCGCTGCTGGCGCAACTGGTGGACGAGGCGCTGCACGCCAACCACGACCTGCGCATCACGCTGGCGCGCCTGGACCGCGCCAACGCCCTGCTGCGCAGGACCCGCTTCGATGCCCTGCCCACCATCACCGCCCAGGGCGAGGCGGCCGACGTGCGCAGCAGCGCCGACCAGGCGCCGGGCGTGCCGCGCGCCGCGCGCGACGGCGAGCAGTGGAATGCCGGCATCGCCGCGGGCTGGGAGCTGGACCTGTTCGGCCGCGTGCGCCGCGGCATCGAGGCCGGGAGCGCCGAAGCCAGCGCCAGCGCGGCCGACCTGCGCGCGCTGCAGGTGGCCGTCGCCGGCGAGGTCGCGCGCACCTGGGTCGAGCTGCGCGGCACCCAGGAGCGGCTGCGCGTCGCCCGCGCCAATCGCGACAACCAGCAGCGCACCTTCGACCTGGTGCAGGCGCGGCTGGACGCCGGCGCCGGCACCGACTTCGATACCGCCAGGGCCAGCGCCCAGCTGGAAACCACCGCGGCCCGGATCCCGGCGCTGGAAGCGCAGGCGCAGGTGGCGATGCACCGGCTGGCGGTGCTGAGCGGACGCGACCCGGGGGCGCTCGTGGCCATCCTCGCGCCGCCGCGGCCGCTGCCGACCCTGCCGCCGCGCATCGATGCCGGTGCCCCCGGCGAACTGCTGCGCGTGCGCCCCGACGTGGCCGCCGCCGAGGCGCGCCTGCACGCCGCCACCGCGCGCATCGGCGTGGCGACCGCCGACCTGTTCCCGCGCTTCACCCTGGGCGGGCTGATCGGCAGCCAGGCAATCGACGGCAGTGCGCTGTTCGAACGCGACAGCGAAACGCGCATCGTCGCGCTGGGCATCGACTGGTCGTTCCTCGACATCGGCCGCGTGCGTGCGCGCATTGCCGCGGCCAATGCCGAGGCCGAGGGCGAACTCGCGCGCTACCAGCAATCGGTGCTGCTGGCGCTGGAGGACACCGAGAACGCACTGGTGCGCCACGCCCGCGCGCGCAGCGAGGACGCGCACCTGGAGCGCGCCGCGATCGACGCCGCGCAGGCCGCGCAGCTGGCCCGGGTGCGCTTCGAGGCCGGTGCGTCCGGCCTGCTCGAAGTGCTCGATGCCGAACGCGTGCAGCTGCAGGCGCAGGATGCCTTCGCCGATGGCCGCACCCGCAGTGCAAGCAGCGCGGTGGCGCTGTATCGCGCGCTGGCCGGAGGCTGGCCGCAGGTGGTGCCCGAGCGCGAGCGCATTGCCGGGCGGCGCTGAGCGCCGGGCTATGGCCTGGTCGCCGGGTCGCGCCTGCAGACGCTGCCACAGGTCACCGCACGATCTGCTGTCGCCAGGCCCCGGGCTGGCGGCGCGCTACCATGTGCGGCCCGATCGACGACCCTGAGGAGCCCGCCCGTGAACGAATCCGACGACGCCCGCCACGGCGTATCGCGCGCGGATGCCGAGGACGCGGTGCGCACCCTGCTGCGCTGGGCCGGCGAGAATCCGCAGCGCGAAGGCCTGCTCGACACGCCCAAGCGCGTGGTCAACGCCTATGGCGAGTGGTTCAGCGGCTACGCGCTCGACCCGGACGAATACCTGGGACGCACCTTCGAGGAAGTGGCTGGTTACGACGAGATGATCGTGCTGCGCGACATCGAGTTCGAGAGCCACTGCGAGCACCACATGGCGCCGATCATCGGCCGCGTGCACGTGGGCTACCTGCCCGACGGCAAGGTGGTAGGCATCAGCAAGCTGGCGCGCGTGGTCGATGCCTACGCCAAGCGCTTCCAGGTGCAGGAGAAGATGACCGCGCAGATCGCCGGCTGCATCCAGCGCGTGCTGGCGCCGAACGGGGTCGGCGTGGTGGTCGACGCCAGCCACGAATGCATGACCACCCGCGGCGTGCACAAGCGCGGGGTGAGCATGGTCACCTCGACCATGCTCGGCAGTTTCCGCGAGGACGCGCGCACGCGTGCGGAGTTCCTGCGCTTCATCGAAACCGGCGGCGGCCGCCGCTGATGGCCGGCTGCCCCTGCGGCAGCGGCCATGATTACGACGGGTGCTGCGGGCCGCTGCATGCAGGCGCACCCGCGGCCGATGCGCAGGCGCTGATGCGCTCGCGCTACAGCGCCTACGTGCGCGAGGATGCGCACTACCTGCTGCGCACATGGCATCCATCGACGCATCCGGACGCGCTGGCCTTCGACGACCCGCGCCCGACCTGGCTGAAGCTCGAAGTGCTGCGCCACATCGTGACCGGCGCCGACAGCGCGGAGGTCGAGTTCGTCGCCCGCTACCGCGTCGGCGGCGGCAGCGCGGTACGCATGCGCGAGCACAGCCGTTTCCTGCGCGAGGACGGGCACTGGTACTACCTGGATGCGGTCGAGCACTGAGCCCGGCGCGCGCCGCGCCGGCGATCGCCATGAACGCGCAGCAACCGCGCCGCGCCCGCGCATGAAGGAGTGGACGCGCGCCGATATCCTGCACGGCCCACCAGCGCAGGTGCCCGCATGTCCCGCACATCCGTTGCCGACCGTCGACCCGCTGCGGCGCTCCGCGTCGCCGCCTTCGCCCTGGGCTGCACGCTGCCCGCGATGACGCTGGCGCAAGCGCCGGTTCCGGTATCCGTGCCAGTGACGACGCCTGTGCCGGCGTCGCAAGCCGCTCCGGCACCGCAGGCCGTCCCCGCCCCGAGCGCCGCGCCGGCATCTGAAGCCGCCCCACCGCAGCAGGCGACTCCGGCGCAGCAAATCGCGCCCGCCAGCGACCCCGAATACACCGCCTGCGTCGTCAACCGCCTGCGTCCGCAGGCCGTCGCGCGCGGCATCCCGGGCGAGGCCTTCGACCGCTACATGGCGGGGATCACGCCCGACCGCAGCGTGCTCGACCTGCTCGACGCGCAGCCCGAGTTCACCACGGCGATCTGGGACTATCTGGCCGGCCTAGTCGACGAGGAACGCGTGACCGACGGCAAGGCCATGCTCGACACGCACCGGGAGCTGCTTGCGCGGGTCGCGGCCGAATACGGCGTCGACGCCGCAACCGTGGTCGCGGTGTGGGGCGTGGAGAGCGACTACGGCCGGGTGTCGGGCAAGCGGCCGCTGCTGCAGTCGCTGTCGGTGCTGTCGTGCTTCGGCCGGCGCCAGGAGTTCTTCCGCGGCGAGTTCCTCGCCACGCTCAAGCTGCTGCACGATGGCGACCTGCGCGATCCCGGCATCACCGGGTCCTGGGCCGGCGCGTTCGGCCACACCCAATTCATGCCGACCACCTATGCGCGGATCGCGGTCGATTTCGACGGCGACGGGCGCCGCGACCTGGTCACCAGCATTCCCGATGCGCTCGCCTCCACCGCCAACTACCTCAAGCGCAGCGGCTGGCAGACGGGACGGCCCTGGGGCTACGAGGTCACGCTTCCGGGCGGCTTCGATACCGCGCTGGCCGGGCGCACCAGCCGCCGCCCGCTGTCGGACTGGGTCGCGCGCGGCGTGACCCGGGTGGACGGCAGCGCGATCGCGCCCTCCGACGCGCGCAGCGCGATCGTGCTGCCTGCCGGGCGCAGCGGACCGGCGTTCCTGGTGTTCCGCAACTACGACGCGATCTATTCCTACAACGCCGCCGAAAGCTACGCGCTGGCGATCGCCACGCTGGCCGACCGCCTGCGCGGCGGCAGCGGGCTGGCGACGTCCTGGCCGACCGACGATCCGGGCCTGTCGCGCGCGCAGCGTCGGGAACTGCAGACCCTGCTGCTCGCGCGCGGCCACGCCATCGGCGAGGTCGACGGCATGGTCGGCACCGCCACGCGCCGCGCGATCCGCGACGAGCAACAGCGCCTGGGCCTGCAGCCTGCGGACGGCCGCGCCGGCCTACGCATCCTCAAGGCGCTGCGCGCGGGGCCCTGACGGCGCGCTCTGCTCCCTCCCCCGCATGCGGGGGAGGGTTGGGGTGGGGGCAGGCCGATCGGCACGTCACTCAACGCGCGCGCCCATCCCGGCCTTCTACCCCGGCGGGCACGTAGCCCCGCACGCGGGGGAAGGAGAAGAGCGCCTGCCGCACGTCGCGAGCGGACTCATCCGGGGCCCATCACCCCGCCCCTCCTGGTTGATTGGCCGATAATGCGCGCCCCCATTCCCGGCCCGCCTGCGTGAGCGAACCGACAATTGTCCGGCGCAAGGCCGCGCTGGTCTTCATCTTCCTGGTCGTGCTGATCGACGTGCTGGCGTTCGGGCTGATCATCCCCGTGCTGCCACACCTGGTCGAGGAATTCACCGGCAGCACCGCGCGCGCGGCGCTGTGGATCGGTGTGTTCGGCACGGTGTTCGCCGCAGTCCAGTTCATCTCCTCACCGATCCAGGGCGCGCTGTCGGACCGCTACGGACGCCGCCCGGTGATCCTGCTTTCGTGCCTGGGCCTGGGCCTGGACTTCGTGATCATGGCGCTGGCGCCATCGCTGTGGTGGCTGCTGCTGGCGCGCGTGTTCTCGGGCGCGTTTTCCGCCAGCTTCAGCACCGCCAACGCCTATGTCGCCGACATCGTCCCGGCCGACGCGCGGGCCAGGAGCTACGGCATGATCGGCGCTGCGTTCGGCGTGGGTTTCACCATCGGCCCGGTGCTCGGCGGCTGGCTGGGCGAGGTCGACCTGCGCCTGCCGTTCTGGTTCGCGGCGGGGCTGGCCCTGCTCAACTTCTGCTACGGCCTGTTCGTGCTGCCCGAGTCGCTGCCGCCGCAATCGCGCGCCAAGCGCTTCGACTGGCGCGCGACTCATCCGTATGCGGCGATCCTGCTGATCGGACGCTACCCGGCGATCATCGGACTGGCGGCGGTGGTGTTCATCGCCAACCTCGCGCACTACGTGTATCCCAGCGTGTTCGTGCTGTTTGCCGACGTGCGCTTTGGCTGGGGGCCGTGGCAGGTGGGCTGGGTGCTGTTCCTGGTCGGCGTGTGCAGCGTGATCGTCAACGTGGCGGTGGTCGGGCGCGTGGTGCGCGCGCTGGGCGAGCGGCGCGCGCTGATCCTCGGCCTGTGCTGCGGCACCTTGGGCTTCGTGGTCTATGCGTTTGCGGGGCAGGGCTGGATCTTCCTGCTCGGGTTGCCGGTGAGCGCGCTGTGGGCGATCGCCTCGCCGGCCAGCCAGGCGCTGATCACGCGCCAGGTCGAAGCGGACATGCAGGGCCGCATCCAGGGCGCGTTGATGAGCCTGGTATCGGTGGCCGGCATCATCGCGCCAATCTCCTTCGCCAGCGTGTTCGGCCTGTTCATCGGCGAACGTGCGCCGGTGGCGTTCGCAGGCGCGCCCTGGCTGCTGGCCGCGATGCTGCTGGCCACGGGCGCGCTGATCGCGTGGCGGCATGCGCCGCGCAACACGGCAGCACCGGCCGAAGAGGCGACAGGCTGAAACACCGGCCCCGCGCACGTTTGCGCGCAGGGCCGGGCAGTGGACTCAACCGCAGTTGAGAGACTGGATCACGCCGGCGGCGTCGGTGTGGATGTTCAGACGGTCCTCGCGGAAATCCATCGTGGCCGCATCGTCCGGGCCGAGCACGCGCACGCTGGTGGCGCCGCTGTCGGCGGTGGCCTTGGCGGTGACCGTTTCGGTGGCTTGCTGGCCCACCAGGGCCTGCAGGCCGTCGGCATTGCAGATCGCTTCGGGGTCAGCGGCATCGGTGGCCGGGGCCGTGGACATCGCGCCGTCGACGGGCTGCGTCGGCGCGTTCGCGCTGCCGGCCGGGTCGGCGGGTGCCGCCGCGGATGCCGGGTCGACCGTCGCCGGAGCATCGGCGGTATCGCGGTTGGGCGAGCAGGCGCCGAGCAGCGCGACCAGCGCGCTCGACAGCAGTGCGGTTTGCAGCGCGGACAGGGGTGTTGAACCAGCCATGGCGGAGTCTCCTCTGAGGGAACGGCGAAGATAGCGCCGCGCCCGTGAAGACCGGCCGGATCGCGGCCAGCGTGCGATCAGCCCACCGCGCCGCGCTTGGCCGCGGGCAGCGCATTGCGGACCATCGCGTTGAAGCCGACGGCGAGCACGCCGAAGCCGGCCTCGGTGGGGTGGATCTCGTCGTACCAGAAGCCGCTGTCCGCGATCGAACCGATCGCCGAGAAATCGGCAAAGGAAAACAGCCCCGGATACGCCGCGCGGCTGGGTGCCAGCACCTGGTCGCGAAAGCCGTCCACCAGCAGCCGCCAGGCGAAGCGTTCGGCCTCGGCCTTGCTGCCCAGCACCGGCCGCATCACCGGCCACAGCCACGGCCCGACCGTGCCCATCACCATCGCCGCCAGGCCCAGGTTGCGCACGGTGAGCGCGCCCTCCTTGCCGATCGCGTGGCGCGACAGCGGCGCGTAGCCGTGGCCGACCACGCGCAGGCCACCCACGCCGGACATTGCCGACAGCAGCAGGTCGTAGCGCGCGCGCAGCCGCTCGAACACGCCATGCGCGACCAGGGCTTCGAACGCGGCATCGGCATCCATGCGCGGCGCGCCCGCGAACACGGCTGCCAGCCGCTCGCCCAGGCAGTCGTTGCCGCCGATGCTCAGGCACAGCAGGTCGAAGCCGCGCGAGGCAAAGCGTTCGGCGTTGTCGCGGCACGCGGCCGGGGTCAGCATCTGCGCCGCGGCCAGGCCGGGGCCGCCGAGCCGGATCGACATGCCGTCGATGCGCGCGAAGCTGTTCCAGCACAGGTTGCGGTACAGCGGCGTGCTGAACCAGGAATCGCCCCAGTAGGCGATCAGCGGCCGCTTCTCCAGGTAGGCGTTCCATTCGCGCCGCTGTCGTGACGAGGGCGTGCCGCTGGCCCCGCGCAGCTGCTGCCAGTTGTCGTAGATGCGCTTGAGCGCCATGCGGGGGTCTCCTGGGGCAAGTCTGCTGCGATAAGGCACGGCGGTGCAGTGAGGGTGCAGGACGGCAGCGACGCCGCACGCCCGCCGACAAACGCAGACAGATTGCACGCGAGCGGATGCGTGCGTCGGCACGACCGTGCCTGCGGTGGCGTTGCCGCCCCAAACGACCAACGCGCGACACCGTCTGCGGCGGTCACGTCCGCCCGCTCTGCCGCGCCGCGTTTGCACTACAGTGGCCGGCCGGGGGATTCGCCACGCACATGGAGGATGTGGTGCGCCTGCAGAACCTGCTGCCGACTGCCCTGAAAGAGCGCTGGAGCGCTGCACCGGCCACGCCCGACCTGGAATCGGTGCGCGCCGCCGAGCTGCGGACCATCCTCGGCAAGGACGCGGGCGAGGACCCGGCCGCGATCGAGACCTGGGGGCTGGCCCTGTCGGGCGGCGGTATCCGCAGCGCCACCTTCGGCCTGGGCGTGCTGCAGGCACTGTCGCGACTCGGGCTGCTGCGCTGCTTCCACTACCAGTCGACGGTGTCGGGCGGCGGCTACATCGGCGCGTTCCTGCAGGCGCTGATCCGGCGCCACGGTTTCACGCAGGCGTTCGCGACCCTGGCTGCCGGCATGCGCGGCGCGGCCGCGGCTGACGACGAGGGGCCGGGCGCGCGTCCGATCCGCCACCTGCGCGAGTACAGCAACTACCTGGCGCCGCGCAAATCGCCGTTCTCCGGCGACACGCTGGGCATGGTCGGCACCTACGTGCGCAACGTGCTGCTGGTGCAGGTGCAGCTGTGCGCGCTGATCCTGGCGCTGTGCCTGCTGCCGCTGCTGCTGTACGCCGGCGCCGACACGCTCAGCGTGCGCAACCCGACCCTGCCGTTGTCGCTGGCGGGGCTGATCGGGATGCTCGCGGTGTCGCTGCTGGCCTGGGTCAGCACCTTCGCCAACCGCCGCCCGGTGCCGGTCGACGGCGAGCCGCCGCAGCCGCCGCGCCGCCTGGTGCTGGCGGCGCTGGCGACGATCCTGGGGCTGGCGCTGGCGTGCATGCTCGGCGCGCTTGGGCTGGCGCGCTTCGAGCGCCTGCCGGGACTGTTCGGCAGTGCGCTGGGCTGGCTGCCGACCGGCTGGCGCGCCGGCGGCGCCGACCTGGGCATCGTCACCGCCGCGCTCTATCTGCTGGTCTGGCACGCCTGGCTGGTGTTCGATCCCTGGTATTCGCGGCGCGTGGCGACCGGCGATGCGCCGCCGCCACCGCTGCAGCGGCATCCCTGGCGGTTCGTGCTGGGCACGGTGGGCGCGGCCGCGTTCGCGGGCGTGGCGATCGTGCTGCTGCGCGGCTGGCTCGCGGGCTGGGCGGCGACCGACGGGCTGTGGCACGTGCTGGTGGTCGGCCCGCTGCTGGTGGTGTCGGCGGTGGTGCTGACCGCGATCGTGCACCTGGGCCTGGCCGGGCCGGCGATGAGCGACCTGCAGCGCGAGATCTGGGCGCGCGTGGGCGGCAAGACCTGCGCGCTGGTGGCGCTGGGCATGACCCTGGCGCTGTCGCTGACGCTCTACGGCCCCTGGCTGCTGCGCACGGGCGCGGGCCAGGGCGTGCAGGCGCTGTCCGGCGCCGGTTGGGCCGGCGCGCTCGCGTGGCTGTCGACCACGGGGATCGGACTGCTGGCCGCGCACGGCGTGCGCGCCGGCAAGGCGGGATCGCGGCGCTCGCGCCTGCTCGACCTGGTCGCACGGCTCGCGCCCTGGGTGTTCGTGCTGGGCCTGCTGGTCGCGCTCAGCCTGGCCGGGCACGTGCTGCTGCAGGCGGCCGGGCCGGCGCTGGAGCGGTTGGCCGGTGGCAACCCGGTGCTTCCGGCGCCGGCCGACGGTACCGGGCTGGCCGCATACCTGCGCGCGCTGGATGCCACCGTGACCGCGTATCCACGCGCGCTGGCGCTGCTGGTGGCCGCGGCGCTGGCGGTGTGGCTGCTGTTCGGCTGGGCGGTCAACGTCAACGAGTTCAGTCTCAACGCCTTCTACCGGAACCGGCTGGTGCGCTGCTACCTCGGCGCCAGCAACGAGCATCGCAATCCCGAGCCGACCACCAACTTCGACCTGCAGGACGACCTGGTGCTGGCCGACCTGGTCGAGGTGCAGCGCCTGGACGGCGCGCGCCCGCTGTATCCGCTGATCGGCACCGCGCTCAACCTGGTCGCGGCCAAGCAGCTGGACTGGCAGGATCGCAAGGCCGCCTCGTTCTGCCTGTCGCCCGGCTGGTGCGGGCACCTGCCGCCGGATTCGCGCCGTGGCGAGCCGCCGATTGGCGACCGGTGCGCGGCCACGGCCGGCACCGCCGCTGGCGCGCCGGCGGGGCGCAACGATCCGCTGGCCGCATCGCTCACCCTGGGCAGCGCGATCGCGATCTCCGGCGCCGCGGTCAATCCCAACATGGGCTACCACAGCTCGCCGGCGGTGACCTTCCTGCTGACCCTGTTCGATGCGCGCCTGGGCTGGTGGCTGCCCAACCCGCGCCATCCCGAACACCCGCGCGCCGACAGTGCGCCGTTCTTCGGCCGCTGGCTGCTGGCCGAGCTGCTCGGGCGCACCCACGCCGGTGGCAAGTTCGTGCAGCTGTCCGACGGTGGCCACTTCGAGAACCTGGGCCTGTACGAACTGGTGCGCCGCCGCTGCCGCTTCGTGCTGTGCGTGGATGCGGCCGCCGACGGCGAGCGCGCGTTTGGCGACCTCGGCAACGCGGTGCACAAGTGCCGGGTCGACTTCGGCGCCGACATCGACATCGACGTGTCCGCGCTCGCCCCGGGTCAGGACGGCCTGGCCGAGCGCAGCTGCGCGGTCGGCCGCATCCGCTACGCCGACGGCAGCAGCGGCACCCTGCTCTACCTCAAGCCCACGCTCACCGGCGAGGAGCCCGCCGACATCGCGCACTACGCGCGCAGCCACGCATGCTTCCCGCATGAGCCGACCTCCGACCAGTTCTTCGACGAGGCGCAGTTCGAAAGCTACCGCCGGCTCGGCCAGGACATCGCCACGCGCGCGCTGGCGCCGGTGCTCGAACGCATTGGCGCCGAGCCGGGCATGCCGCGCCACGACGAACTGACCGTGCACGACTCGGCGCTGAAGGAGAAGCTGCTGATCGCGCTGCGCCAGCGCTGGGTGGCGCCGGTGCCGGGCGTGCCCGACCGCTTCGCGCTGCACGGCAAGGCGCTGGCGGCGCTGTTCGGCGAGCTGCGCGACACGCCTGCGCTGGCGGTGCTCGATGCACAGTTCCATCCGGCCTGGACCGACCTGGTCGCAGGCGTGCCCGAATACGAGGGGCTGCTGCCGCCATCACCGCTGGAGCGGCGCACGAAGCTCCCGCAGCCGGAGGACTTCCGCGCCTGCTTCTACTTCTGCCAGGCGCTGATCCGGCTGATGGAGGCGGTCTACCACGACCTCGACCTGGAGCACGCCTGGGACCATCCCGACAACCGCGGCTGGCTCAACGCCTTCCGCCACTGGAGCTGGGCGCCGATGTTCCGCATCGCCTGGATCATCGGCGCGCCGATGATCGGCGCACGCTTCGTCGCCTTTTGCCAGCAGCGCCTGGACCTGCCGCGGCTGGACAACGATGCCGAAGACCGCCACCGCGTGCTGCGCATGGAGCGGCACGCGCCGGTCGGGGACGAGGGCTGGCAGGGCATGTGCGACCGGCTGATGGCGCAGGGCACGATCAACCACGTCGAGCATTCGATCCTGCTGGCCGAACCCCTGTGCGCGCATGCGGTGCGGCCGACCCACCTGTACCTGCTGCGGCTGAAGTGGTCGGCCGCGCTGGTGAGCGCTGGCGGCGGGCTTGCCGACACCACGCTGGGCGTCGCGGCCATGGCTGAAGGCACGCTGCGCCTGCTGCGCGTCCAGGACCACGTGCGCCGGCTTGGCCTGGCGACCGAGTTCATGCGCCTGCTGATCAACCGCGAGGTAATCGAGGCGGTCGACATCCGTGGCGGCTGGTACGGACTTGGCGGCGTGTGCCGCAACCGCGGTGCCGCCCAGGTGCGGCAGTGGCTGGAAGGCGCACTGGCGCTGGCGCGCAGGCGCCAGCGTGCGCGCAACGATGCGGCGCGCGCTGCGCGCGAGGCGCGGCAGGCGAGGCAGGCGAGGCGGCAGGCGCCGCCCGCCGACTGAGCGGATCGACTGCTACGCCGCCTGCACGATCCGCAGCGGGTTGTCCCATTCGCGCAGCAGCTCGGCCTCGCGTGCCTTGGCGGCGTGCAGGTGCGCTTCCTTGACGTGGCCGTAGCCGCGGATCTGCTCGGGAATGCCGGCGATTTCCGCGGCGAGGTCGACGTTGCCTGCGTCCAGCTTCTCCAGCAGGCCGCCGACCGTGCGCGCGTAGTCCTCGATCAGCTGGCGCTCCATGCGCCGCTCCTGCGTGCGCCCGAACACGTCCAGTGGCCCGCCGCGCAGGAAGCGCAGCTTGGCCAGCAGGCCGAAGGCCTTGAACACCCACGGCCCGTACTCGCGCTTGACCAGCTCGCCCTTGCCGTTGCGCTTGGACAGCAGCGGCGGCGCGAGGTGGAAGTGCAGGCGGTAATCGCCGTCGAACTGCTGCTCGACGCGGCGCCGGAACTCGCCGCCGGTATACAGCCGCGCCACTTCGTACTCGTCCTTGTAGGCCATCAGCTTGAAGAAGTAGCGCGCCACCGCTTCTGACAGGTCGTTCGAACCCGGCGCCTTCAGCTGTTCGGCCTCGCGCACGCGCGCGACGAAATCCGAATAGCGCCGTGCGTACTTCGCGTCCTGGTAGTCGCTGAGGAACTCGATGCGGCGCGCGATCAGCTCGTCCAGCGAGCGCGACAGGCGCAGGTCGTCCATCGGCAGGAACGCGACCGCATCGGTGCCGGCATGCGCGGGCACGTGGCGCAGCTCGTCCTCGGCGCGCAGCGGACGGGGCGCGGAGGTGGCGCCCCATTCGGTGCTTTCCCATTCGCCCGGCGGCAGCGAGGCCAGCGCGCGCGGCGTGGCTTCGGCTGTGGTCGGCGCGTTGCGCACCACCCCGGCAGCGTCGTACACCGATTCGGGATCGATCGCGGCCAGGCGGCCCCAGGCAAACGCGGTCTTGTTCATCTCGACTGCCGCGCCGTTGAGTTCGACCGCGCGCATCAACGAGTCCAGCGACAGCGGCACCAGGCCGCGCTGCCAGGCGTAGCCGAGCATGAACAGGTTGGACGCGATCGCATCGCCCATCAGCGCGGTCGCAAGCTCGGTCGCGTCGATCTGCAGCGGCGCCTGGCCGCCGGTGGCCTGGGTGACGGCCGAGACGATGTCGGCGGCCGGGAACTGCATGTCCGGGCGCGTGGTGAAGGTGCCCGGCATCGCTTCCCAGGTGTTGAGCACCACCTGCGAGCGGCCGGCGCGCAGCTTCGACAGTGTCCAGTAGTCGTTGACCACCACCATGTCGCAGCCCAGCACCAGGTCGGCCTCGCCGGCGGCGATGCGCACGGCGTGGATGTCGTCGGGTGCCTTCGCGATGCGGATGTGGGTGGTGACCGCGCCGCCCTTCTGCGCAAGCCCGGTCTGGTCGAGCACGGTCGAACCGCGTCCCTCCAGGTGCCCGGCCATGCCCAGCAGCGCGCCGATGGTGACCACGCCGGTGCCGCCGACGCCGGTGATCAGGATGTTCCAGGGCTGCGACAGGTCGCTGGCGAACGCCGGCGGCGGCAGGCTGGCCAGGCGCGCCGCGGTCGCGGCCTTGTTGCCCTTGCGCGGCTTGCCGCCGTGCACCGTGACGAAGCTCGGGCAGAAGCCCTCGACGCAGGAATAGTCCTTGTTGCAGTTGCTCTGGTCGATCTCGCGCTTGCGCCCGAACTCGGTGTCCTTGGGCAGCACCGAGACGCAGAAGCTCTTCTTGCCGCAGTCGCCGCAGCCCTCGCACACCAGCGTGTTCACGAACACGCGCTTCTGCGGATCGGGGATCTTGCCGCGCTTGCGGCGGCGGCGCTTCTCGGTGGCGCAGGTCTGGTCGTAGATCAGGACCGAAACGCCCTTCACCTCGCGCATGCGCTTCTGCACCGCGTCGAGCTCGCGCCGGTCCTCGAACTCGGTGCCGGCCGGGAACTGCGAACGGTCGCGCCACTTGGACAGGTCATCGCTGACCAGCACGATCGTGTACACGCCCTCGCTGCGCACCTGGTGCGCGATCTGCGGCACGCTCAGGGTGCCGTCGACCGGCTGGCCGCCGGTCATGGCAACTGCGTCGTTGTAGAGGATCTTGTAGGTGATGTTGACGCCGGCCGCGACCGACTGGCGAATCGCCAGCGAGCCGCTGTGGAAGTAGGTGCCGTCGCCCAGGTTCTGGAACACGTGCGCGGTTTCGGTGAAGCCCGCCTGCCCGCACCAGGTGACGCCTTCGCCGCCCATCTGGGTGAAGGTGTCGGTGCTGCGGTCCATCCAGGTGACCATGTAGTGGCAGCCGATGCCGCCGAGCGCGCGCGAACCGTCCGGTACCACCGTCGAGGTGTTGTGCGGGCAGCCCGAGCAGTAGTGCGGCACCCGCGGGAACTGCGCGCGCGGCAGCGCCAGTTCGCCTTCCTTCTGCTCCATCCAGTGCAGCACTTCGTGGATGTGCTGGGTGTCGCGGCTGCCTTCGGGCACGAACTGCTGCAGGCGCCGCGCGATCACGCCGGCGATGGTCGCGGGCGTGAGTTCGCCGGTGGACGGCAGGATCCAGTTTCCTTCCTCGTCGTATTTGCCGACGATCGACGGGCGATCGCCATCGAAGTTGTAGAACAACTCCTTCATCTGGCTCTCGATGAAGGCGTGCTTCTCCTCGACCACCAGGATGTCGCGCAGGCCGCGCGCGAAGGCGCGGATGCCCAGCGGCTCCAGCGGCCAGGTCATGCCGATCTTGTAGACGCGGATGCCGAGCTCGCGGCAGCGCTCGACGTCCAGGCCCAGGTATTCCAGCGCCTGCAGCACGTCCAGGTAGCTCTTGCCGGTGGTGACGATGCCGAAGCGCGCGTCGGGTGCGTCGAGCACCATGCGGTCGATCCGGTTGGCGCGTGCGAAGGCCTGTGCGGCCTTGACCGCGTAGCGATGCAGGCGCATCTCCTGGTCAAGCGGCGGATCGGGCCAGCGGATGTTGAGCCCGCCCGGCGGCAGTTCGAAGTCCTCGGGCGTGGCGATGTGCAGGGCCAGCGGATTGACGTCCACCGAGGCCGAGGACTCCACCGTTTCGGCGATGGTCTTGAAGCCCACCCAGCGCCCGGTGAAGCGGCTCATCGCCCAGCCCACCAGGCCCATGTCGAGGATGTCCTGCACCCCGGCCGGGTTGAGGATCGGCATCATCGCGCTGGTGAACTCGCCCTCGCTGCCGTGCGGCAGCGTGGAGCTGCGACAGGCGTGGTCGTCGGCGGCCAGCGCCAGCACGCCGCCATGCCTGGACGTGCCTGCGGCGTTGCCGTGCTTGAACACGTCACCGCTGCGGTCAACGCCCGGACCCTTGCCGTACCACATGGCATAGACGCCATCGACCGTGGCGCCCGGGAACAGATTGGTCTGCTGCGTGCCCCAGACCATGGTCGCGCCCAGGTCCTCGTTGATGCCTGGCTGGAACTTCACGTGGGCATCGGCGAGGTATTTCTTCGCGCGCCACAGCTCCAGGTCGAAGCCGCCCAGCGGCGAGCCGCGGTAGCCGGAAATGAAACCGCCGGTGTTCAGGCCGGCCGCCTGGTCGCGCAGCCGCTGCATCAGCGGCAGCCGCACCAGCGCCTGCACGCCGGACAGGTAGATGCGGCCTTCGGTGCGGCTGTACTTGTGTTCCAGCGTGTAGTCGGGGTCGGTGACGCCCAGGGTCAGGCCGGTGTGGGCGGAGGCGGGCGAGGAGAGTTCGGCTGTGCTGGTCATTGGCGTCTTGGCTTGGCGGGCGGCGCACGGCCGCTGGCGGGGGACGCAGCACGGACGCCGCGGGTCCGGGTAAACGTGTCAAGTGTAACAGTGGCGGTGCCTGCGCTGGCCCGTTTGCGTGGCTGCAGGCATGGGTATACAAAGGCGCGACGGGGGTCGCCGGCGCGCAGGATAGGCCGGAAATTGGGGGGACGATGTTACCCGGCAGTCAGCTTGACACGCCGCAGGAGCGCGGTGCCTGGGCAAGGCGGCACAACCACGCGCTGGTGTCGCTGGCGCGGCGCGTCTGGCAGGACGACTGCACCCTCGAGCGCGCCTTCGCCCTGATCTGCGAGACCGCCGCCGGCACGCTCGAGGTCGAGCGCGTCAACATCTGGCGCTGGGACGCGGGCAGCGGCAGCCTGCACTGCCTGCACCACTTCCAGCGCAACCGCGGCCATCGTCGCGCCGACCGCCCCGATACCGTGCTCAGCGTGGGCCGCGACTACAGCGCGGCTCTGGACGAGGTACGGGTCATCAACCAGAACGCCGCGCGCGACGCGGACGATGACCTGGGCGAGTACCTGCACCGCCACGGCATCGGCTCGCTGCTGGATGCGCCGGTGCGCTCGGCCGGCGAACTGCTGGGCGTGATCTGCCACGAGCACGTGGGGCCGCCGCGCGCGTGGTCGCCGGAGGACCAGGCCTTTGCCGCCAGCATCGGCGACTACGTGGCGATGGCGTTCGAGATCGACCGCCGCCGCCGGCTCGAGGGGCGCGTGCGCTACCTCGAGCTGCACGACCCGCATACCGACCTGCCCAATCGCGACCACCTGCTGGGCGTGGTGCATGCGGCGCTGCGGCCGATGCATGGCGCCGACAATGGCCTGGTCGCGATCCACCTCAACTTCGACGCCTCGCCGCACGAGGGCGACGCCGGGCACGAGCTGCTGGTCGAAGCTGCGTCCCGCCTGCGCCGCGAACTCGATGGCGAGGCCACCCTGGCACGTGTGCGCGGTAATGCCTTCGCCGTGCTGCCGCACCGCCACCTGCACGAAACCCAGGCCTTGATCCTCGCCGAGCGCTGCGTGGATCTGGTGCAGGCCTGCCTGGACGAGCAGGGCATCGCGGTGATCGTCACCGCCGGCATCGCGTTCTCGCGCGACCTCGCCGCGCCGTCGGCCGACAACCTGCTGCGCAACGCCGAGACCGCCAGCCACGAGGCGCATCGCAACCGCCATCGCCACAACCGCTGCGAGATCTTCGATGCCGAGCACCACCGCGGCCTGGTCGAGCGGCTGCGGCTGGAGCGCACGCTGCGCGAGGCCTACGAGGCCGGGCGGCTGTGCGTGCAGTTCCAGCCCGAGGTCGAACTGTCCAGCGGCCGTTGGGTTGCGGCCGAGGCGCTGCTGCGCTGGCGCGACGAGGAAGGGCGCTGCCGGGTGGCGCAGGATTTCATCGACGTGATCGAGAACAGCGGCCTGATCGTGCCGATCGGGCGCTGGATGCTGCACGAAGCCTGCCGCCTGGCGCGGCAGTGGCCAACGCGCGATGGCGGGATTGGCCCGAAGCTGCGGGTGAACCTGTCGACGCGGCAGTTCGAGCAGGCCAGCCTGGTCGACGACGTGGCCGCGGCGCTGGCCGGCAGCGGCCTGCAGCCCGGCCGGCTGTGCCTGGAGCTGACCGAAAGCATCCTGCTGCCCGATTTCGCCGTGGCGGCGCAGACCCTGACCCGCCTGCGCGAGCTGGGCGTCTCGATCGCACTCGACGACTTCGGCACCGGCTACTCGTCGCTGGCCTATCTCAAGCGCCTGCCGATCGACGTGATCAAGATCGACCGCAGCTTCGTCAGCGGCCTGCCGGACGATCCCTACGACCTGGCGATCGTGCAGGCGGTGGCCACGCTGGCGCGGCGGGTCGGCATCGACGTGGTGGCCGAAGGGGTCGAAACCGAGGCCCAGGCGCGCACCCTGCGCGAATGCGGCGTGGAGCGCGCGCAGGGCTACCTGTTCTCGGCGGCGGTGGAGGACGCGGAGCTGGTCGAAGGATTCAGGCGCGGCGGATAGGCCGCTTGCCCGGATCCAAGCACGCTGCCCGGCATCCGCGGCTTCGGCTTGCCCCCACCCCAGGCCTCCCCCGCAGGCGGGGGAGGGAGTTGAATCCTTCCCGCGGGCGGGGGAGGGAGTTGAATCCTTCCCCGGGCGAGGAGCCGGAACTGCCGTGCTTTTGCTCCCTCCCCCGCTCGCGGGGGAGGGCTGGGGTGGGGGCCAACACGCCAACCCACCTCCGCAGGACGCGTTGCCTTCCGCCCTACTTCCGCACTTCCTGCGTATGCGACTGCAGCGCCTCGGCCAGGCCCGGCACGCCGTCCGCGCCGGTCGGCACCGTAATGCTGGAGCCCTTGAACTCCTCGCCGATCGGCTGCGCGCGGCCGCCCAGGCACTGCGACAGGAAGCCTTCGGCCACCGCGTTGAAGGCCTTGTTGTTCTCCGGCCGCGCGAAGCCGTGGCCTTCGTCGGGGAACAGCACGTAGGTCACCGGGATGTTCTTGGCAGTCATGGCGTCGACGATCTGGTCGCTCTCGTCCTGCTTCACGCGCGGGTCGTTGGCGCCCTGGCCGATCAGCAAGGGCTTGCTGATCGCGTCGACATGCGAGAGCGGTGAGCGCTCGCTCAGCCAGGCCTTGCCTGCTTCCGTCTCGGGGTCGCCCATGCGCCGCACCAACTGCTTGTAGAAGCTGGCCCAGTACGGCGGCACGGTCGAGAGCAGGGTGTTGAGGTTGGCCGGACCGACGATGTCCACGCCGCAGGCGAAGGTGTCGGGGGTGAAGGTCAGGCCGACCAGGGTGGCGTAGCCGCCGTAGCTGCCGCCCATGATCGCGACCTTGTCCTGCGTGGTCACGCCGCTCTCGACCGCCCACTGCACAGCGTCTACCAGGTCGTCGTGCATCTTGCCGGCCCACTCGCCGTCGCCGGCGTTGGTGAAGTCCTTGCCGAAGCCGGTCGAGCCGCGGAAGTTCACGCTCAGCACCGCGTAGCCGCGGTTGGCCAGCCACTGGTCGTAGCTGCTGTAGCCATAGGCGTCGCGCGCCCAGGGGCCGCCGTGGACCAGCAGCACCATCGGCACGGGACGATCGGCCTTGCCATCGCCGTTGGCATCCGCGTGCGCGGGCAGGGTGAGGTAGCTGACCAGGGTCTTGCCGTCGCGCGACTGCAGCTCCTGCGGCCACATCGGCACCAGCGGCTTGCCCTCGAGCGCGGGCCGGCCGGAGAACAGGCGCGTGAGCTCGCCGCCGCCCTTGCCGTCGCGGTCGTAGCGGTAGTACTCGACCGGCGACTCGGCCGCCGAATAGGCCACGATCCAGGTCTTGTCGTCGAGGGTGCGGGTGTTGATCGAGGCCTCGCCCGGGCCGATCGCATCGAGCCGCTCCAGGTCGGCCTTGATCGCATCGTCGAGCACCGCCCACTGCTCGCGCAGGTAGTTGACCGCCACCGCCTGCACCTTGCCGGTGGCCGGGTCGGCGAGCCCATCGCCGATGTCGGCGCGAGGGTCTTCGTGCACCAGGGTCCTGGTGCCGCTCGCGGTGTCGACCGCGAACAGGGCATTGGTGTTGCGACCGCGCGAGTCGCGCATGTACAGGGTGCTGCCGTCCTTGCTGAGGCCCGAATAGCCGGTGGTCATGCCGTCCTCGAACGGGACCTCGTCGTACTTGTCCCAGGCCTCGCCGGCGCGGCGCAGCAGGTCAAGCCCGCCGTCGGGGCGCGAGCGTGTAGCGAAGCGGAGGCTGTAGTCGGCGTCGGCGACGTACTCGCCGATCTGGTGGGTGTTCTTCTCCACCAGGCTGCGCTCGCCGCTGGCCAGGTCGACGCGATAGAGGTCATGCCACTGCGGATCGCGGTCGTTCATGCCGACCAGCACGGTGTCCGGATGGCGGTCGCTCACGCCCACCACCTGCGCCGTGGTCTTCTCATGGGGGGTGAGGTCGCGGCTTTCGCCGGACGTCAGGTCCACCGCGTAGAGGTGGAAGTCCTCGTCGCCGCCGCTGTCGCGCAGGTACAGCAGCGTGTCGGGCCGGTAGGACCAGAAGTAGTTGCGGATGCCGCGCGCGGTGTCGCGGGTCACCGCTTTGGCCGCGGACAGGTCGTCGGCCGGGGCGATCCAGACGTTGAGCGTGCCGTCCAGCGGCGCAACCCAGCTCAGGTACTTGCCGTCGGGGCTGAGCTGCACGTTGGCGCGCTCGGGGTTACCGAACAGCGCCTCGCGCGGGATCAGCTCGACACCGTCGATCGAGGTCGGCGCGGCCTTGGCCGCGGCACTGGGTTCATCGGCCTTGCCGCCGCCGCACGCGGCCAGGGCAAGGGTGATGGCGGACGCAAGCAGAAGACGCGGCATGGGCAACTCCAGGCAGGTTGAACCGGAGAGGATACGGCCCGGGCGGCGGTGGTTGCGCCCGCCGGTCGTCCTGCCCGCTCAGGCCGCCTGCCGCGCCGCGCCGCGATCGGCGGGGCGGTAGCCCAGGGCCTCGGTGAGATGCGAGCTGGCGATGGCGGGGCTGCCGGCCAGGTCGGCGATGGTGCGGGCCACGCGCAGGATCCGGTGCATCGAGCGTGCCGACAGGTGCAGCGCTTCGATCGCGCGCTCGAGCAGCGCCTGGTCATGTGCCTGCAGCCGGCACCAGGCCATGGTGCCGGCCTGCGACAGCTGCGCGTTGACGCAGCCGGCGCGCTGCTGCTGGATGGCCCGTGCGGCTTCAACGCGTTCGCGGATCGTGGCGCTGCACTCGCCCTGCGGCGCATCGGGCCGGAGTTCGGCCGGCGGCAGCCGCGGGACATCGACGTGCAGGTCGATGCGATCCAGCAGCGGCCCCGAAATGCGGCCGCGGTAGCGCGCGATCGCCTCGCCCGAGCACCGGCAGCGGCCGGAGCCGTCGCCGGCCCAGCCGCAGGGGCAGGGGTTCATCGCCGCCACCAGCTGGAAGCGCGCGGGAAACTCGCTCTGCCGCGCCGCGCGCGAGATCGTCACCACGCCCGACTCCAGCGGTTCGCGCAGCACTTCCAGCGCATGTCGCTGCCACTCGGGCAGTTCATCCAGGAACAGCACGCCGTTGTGGGCCAGCGAGATCTCGCCGGGCCGTGGCTCGCCGCCGCCGCCAACCAGGGCGACCGCGCTGGCGGTGTGGTGCGGGGCGCGGAACGGGCGGATGCGCCAGCAGGCCGGGTCCAGCCCGCGGCCGCTGACCGAGGCGATGGCCGCGGTCTCCAGTGCCTCCGCCTCGCTGGCCTCGGGCAACAGCCCGGGCAGGCGCGAGGCCAGCAGGGTCTTGCCGCAGCCCGGCGGACCGACCAGCAGCAGGTGGTGGCCGCCGGCGGCGGCAATCTCCAGCGCGCGACGGGCCTGGGACTGGCCGCGCACGTCGCGCATGTCGGGCCGCTCCGGCGCGCGCTGCTGGGGCGCGACGGCATCGGGCAGGATCTTGCTGCCGCCAAGCAGCGCGCAGACCTCGAGCAGCGTGCGGGCGGTCACTGCCACGCGTCCTGCGGCCAGCGCTGCCTCGGGACCATTGGCTTCCGGCACCACCAGGCGCCGTCCCGCCTGCGCCACCGCCAGCGCCGCAGGCAGGATGCCGTCGACCGGGCGCAGCTCGCCGGTCAGGCCCAGCTCGCCGATGAATTCATAGGCGGCCAGCGGCTCGCGCGGGATCTGGCCGCTGGCGGCGAGGATCCCCAGCGCGATCGGCAGGTCGAAGCGGCCGCCGCACTTGGGCAGGTCGGCCGGGGCCAGGTTGACGGTGATGCGGCGCGCCGGGAATTCGAACTGGGCGCACTGGATCGCCGCACGCACGCGGTCCTTGGCCTCGCGCACCGCCGCCTCCGGCAGCCCGACGATCGACATCGACGGCAGTCCGCCGCCGAGGTGGACCTCGATCTGGACCGGGGGCGCGCGCACGCCGGCACGCGCGCGTCCATGCACGAGCGCAAGCCCCACGGCGGCGGGCTTAGTGGGCCGGCGTGCGGGGAGCCGGGCCGGACCCGGCCTGGCGCGTTTCGAGGTCCGCCACGACCGCTTGCAGCTGCTCCAGCTTCTCGCGGGTGCGCAGCAGCACCGCGCGCTGCACCTCGAACTCCTCGCGGGTGACCAGGTCGAGCTTGGACAGGCCCGACTGCAGCACCGCCTTGAAGTTCTCCTGCAGCTCCTCGCGACTCTCGCGCAGTCCCGGCGGGACCAGGCCGCTGAGGCGGCGGGCGAGGTCGTCGATGTGGTTGAGGTCGATCATGCCGCTGCTCCGGTGCGTGGATGCGTCCAGCTTCGTCCGCGCCGCGTGAGGATGCAGTCGGTAGCTGGCGCGGCCGGCTGTAGGAAAACTCCGACCGCCGGCGAGGGTATGCTAACGCCGCGCCGCGACTGCCGTGGCGACCAACCGGATCCGTGGAGCCCGCAGATGAAGATGGTGATGGCGATCATCAAGCCGTTCAAACTCGACGACGTGCGCGAGGCGCTGGCCGAGGTCGGCGTGGCCGGCATCACCGTCACCGAGGTCAAGGGCTTCGGTCGCCAGAAGGGCCACACCGAGCTCTACCGGGGCGCCGAGTACGTGGTCGACTTCCTGCCCAAGGTCAAGCTCGAGATCGCGGTCACCGACGACCAGGTCGAGCCGGTCACCGAAGCCATCGTCAAGGCCGCCGGCACCGGCAAGATCGGCGACGGCAAGGTGTTCGTCTACGACCTCGGCCGCGCAGTGCGGATCCGTACCGGCGAACTGGACGGCGACGCGCTCTAGCGCAAGCGGCGGCCCCGATGCGGCCGCCGGTCGGATTTCACGCCTCCTTACCGTCCGCGCCCGGACCCGGGCGTAGAGTGGATCGGCCGCCCGGCTGTGGACGGCATGGGACCGCGCCCTGCCGCGGGGACATGACGGAGAACGGCAATGAGGAGAACCAGGAGCCTGCTTGGGACGGCCGCGCGCACTGCGGTCATCACCGGGACAGCCAAGGCGGTGATGGGCAGGGGTGGCAACGCACCCTCGGCGAAAGCACCGGCCGCGCCGGCCGCCGCTGCAGCGCCGGCGGGCATGACCGAGGACAAGATCGCCCTGCTGCAGAAGCTGGGCGATTTGCAGAAGGGCGGCCTGCTGAGCGAGGAGGAATTCGCGGCCGAGAAGGCCAAGATCCTTGCCGGCTGAGTGCTTGCCGGCAGCGTGCGTGATCCGGGAACGGCGCTGCCGGCCCCGGATCGCGCCGCGCGGTTTCTTCAACCCTGCGCTTCGCCCAGCGCCTCGGCCACGAACGGCGGCAACACCTGCGCGCCCTTGTGGATGTCGGCGCTGTAGTACTTCGTGGCGAACGTCTTGGCGCGCGCATCGGCCTCGCGGAAGTCGAAGCCCTGGCCCTTGCGCGCCAGCGTGCAGCTCCACCAGCCCGAGGGATAGCAGGGCTGGGGGAAGGGCAGGGTCTGGAACGTGGCGAAGCCGGCCTTGCCCATTTCCGTGCGCATCTCGCGGATCAGGTCCAGCAGCACCAGCGGCGATTCGGACTGCTGCACCAGGATGCCGTCGTCCCTGAGCGCGCGAAAGCAGCTTTCGTAGAAGGCTCGGTTGAACAGGCCTTCGGCCGGGCCGACCGGATCGGTGGAGTCCACGATCACCACGTCCAGGCTGGCGGGCGCGGCGTTCTGCATGTACGCGATGCCGTCGTCGAACAACACCTCGGCGCGCGAGTCGTCATTGGATTCGCAAAGTTCGGGGAAATACTTCTCCGCCATGCGCGTGACCTGCTCGTCGATGTCGCACTGCACCGCCTTCGCCACGCCCGGATGCCGCAGCACCTCGCGCAGGGTGCCGCAGTCGCCGCCGCCGATGATCACGACATGCTTCGGATCCGGGTGCGTGAACAGCGCCGGGTGCGACATCATTTCGTGGTAGAGGAAGTTGTCGCGCGTGGTGACCATCATCGCGCCGTCGATCAGCATGACGTTGCCCCAGTCGGTCGATTCGAAAATCTCGATCTTCTGGAACGGTGACTGCACCTCGTCGAGCTTGCGCGTGATGCGGAAACCGATCGACGAGCCGGTCGGCTCGAACTGTTCGTGCAGCCAGCTGCTGGCGGTCATGGGGCGCGTCCTGTGGTGCGGGTGGAGTCGGCAACGAGCCGGGCGCGACATTGGCGCGCCGCGGCGGGCGCGCATTGTAGCGGACCGTTGACGACGGCCCCGCGACAGTGCGAAACCGGCACGTCTCCCTGGCGAGTTCCGGCGCCCATGCGTGCGCGCGCGGTTTTTCGCCCGGGAATTGGCCCTGGCACGGCCGCGGCGCCGCAGGGCCTAGAATGTCCGGCCTGATCCACGGATGCCTGCGATGACCGCCTGGTCGCCCGAGCACGCGCGCAAGACCTACTCGATCCCGCACTGGTCCGAAGGCTATGTCGATGTCGACGCAGCCGGCCGCGTCCTGGTGCGCCCGCTGGGCGAGGCGGGCATCGCCGTCCCGCTGCCGGAGATCGTCGACAAGGCCATGGAGCGCGGCGCCAAGCTGCCGCTGCTGGTGCGCTTCCCCGACATCCTCGGCGACCGCCTGCGCAAGCTGCAGGCCGCGTTCGAGCAGGCGCAGGCCGCCAACGGCTACAGCGGCGGCTACACCGCGGTCTATCCGATCAAGGTCAACCAGCACGCTGCGGTCGCCGGCACGCTCGCCTCGCACCACGGCGAGGGCTTCGGCCTGGAGGCGGGCAGCAAGCCCGAGCTGATGGCGGTGCTGGCGCTCTCGCGTCCGGGCGGACTGATCGTGTGCAACGGCTACAAGGACCGCGAGTACATCCGCCTGGCGCTGATCGGGCGCAAGCTCGGCCTGGACACCTTCATCGTGGTGGAAAAGCCGTCGGAGCTGCGCCTGATCATGGAGGAGGCGCAGGCGCTCGGGGTCGAGCCCGGCATTGGCGTGCGCATGCGCCTGGCCTCGCTGGGTGCCGGCAAGTGGCAGAACAGCGGCGGCGACAAGGCCAAGTTCGGTCTTTCGCCGCGCCAGGTGCTGGACCTGTGGAAGGCGCTGCGCGATGCCGGCAAGAGCGACTGGCTGGGCCTGCTGCACTTCCACATGGGCTCGCAGATCTCCAACGTGCGCGACATCGCCAACGGCATGCGCGAGGCCACGCGCTACTTCGTCGAGCTGTCGAAGCTGGGCGCGAAGATCAGCCATGTCGACGTCGGCGGCGGCCTGGGCGTGGACTACGAGGGGACGCGCTCGCGCAGCTTCTGCTCGATCAACTACGGCCTGGACACCTACGCCGGCAACATCGTGCAGCCGCTGGCCGCGGCCTGCGAGGAACACGGCCTGGCGCAGCCGCGCATCGTCACCGAATGCGGCCGCGCCATGACCGCCCACCACGCCATGCTGGTGGCCAACGTGGTCGAGGTGGAGCAGGCGCCCGAAGGCCGCGTGCCCGACGTACACGACGACGAGCCAGGCGTGATCCGCCACCTGCGCGTGATCCACGCCGAACTCGACGAACGTCCACCGGTGGAGCTGTTCCACGAGGCGCAGCATTTCCACGCCGAGGGACTGGCCGCCTATGCGCTGGGCCAGGTCGACCTGGTGCACCGCGCGCGCATCGACGACCTGTTCTACGCCATCGCCCACGGCGTACGCGCGCGCCTGAGCTACGACGAGAAGAACCATCGGGTCGTGCTCGACGAGCTGGCCGAGCGCCTGGTCGACAAGTACTTCGTCAACTTCAGCGTGTTCGAATCCATGCCCGACGTGTGGGCGATCGACCAGGTGTTCCCGATCATGCCGATCGAGCGCCTCGACGAGATGCCCGAGCGGCGCGGCGTGATCGCCGACATGACCTGCGACTCGGACGGCAAGATCGACATCTACGTCGAGAACGAGGGCCTGGACAGCTCGCTGCCGCTGCACCCGCTGGTGCCGGGCGAAAGCTACCGGCTGGCGTTCTTCCTGATCGGTGCCTACCAGGAGATCCTCGGCGACATCCACAACCTGTTCGGCGACACCGATGCGGTCGAGGTCAGGCTGTCCGGCGACGGCTATGCCATCACCCAGCAGCGCCGCGGCGACACCACCGACGTGATGCTCGACTACGTCGGCTACAAGCTCGACGACCTGCGCCGGATCTACCGCGCGCGGGTGGGCGCGGTCGACCTGGGCAAGGGTGAAGCCGCACGCCTCAACGAGGCGCTGGAGGCCGGACTCACCGGCTACACCTATCTGGACGCTTCGCCGCTGGAGTGAGCGTCGTTGCGGCGACGCGACGCGACACGCCGCGTCGCCATCGCCGAGGGCTGCCACGTGGATCGCGCGACGCGAGCGCCATGCTCCCGCTCGGCGTGTGTGGATGCGTGCTCGACGTGCGGGAACTACGGGATGCATGTGCCGCGTGGTCCGCTATCGCATGCGGCGTGGTGCAGGTCCAAGGCTTGCTATCCTCGCCGCTCGACAGGGACGCAACCGGGGATTGGAATGGCAAGCCGAACGACATCACCACGCAGCCTGCTGGCGCTCGCCGGCGCCATCTTGATCGCGTGCGCGGCCTGCACGCAGCCGTCGCCGCAGACCGGCGCACAGGCCGACCCGCCTGTTACGGATGCCGCGCCTGTGCCTTCGCCCGACGTGCATCGGTTCACCATCGGCGCGCTGCAGGCAGCCGTGCTGCGCGACGGCGACATCACCCTGCCCAATGACGGTTCGATCGTCGCCATGGGCGAGCCCAAGGCCGAGGTCGACGCGCTGCTGGCGGCTGCCGGCGAGTCCACCGACCCGCTCCGCCTGGCGATCCAGGGATTGCTGGTGGAGGCGGGCGAGCGGGTGGTCCTGTTCGACACCGGCGTCGGCGCCGCCGAGTGGGCCGACGGCGGGCGGTTGCTGCCGTCGCTGCGCGCAGCGGGCTTCGAGCCGGCGCAGGTCACCGATGTGTTCATCAGCCATGCGCACCAGGATCATGTCGGTGGCCTGGTCGATGGCGACGGCCAGCCCGCCTTCCCCAATGCGACCGTCCGGCTGTCGGAGCCCGAATGGGCCGCGCTGCGCGCAGACGAGGGCCAGGCGGCGCTGGCGCAGGCGATCGCCCCGCAGGTGCAGGCCTTCGCCCCCGGCGTGCAGGACGTGGTGCCGGGCGTGAGCGCGGTGCCGGTGGACGGGCACACGCCCGGGCACAGCGCCTATCTGATCGGCGAGGGCGATGCGCGCCTGCTGTACATCGGCGACAGCGCCCACCACCACGTGATCTCGGTGCAGCGACCGCGCTGGACGATCCAGTTCGACGGCGACGCACCGCTTGCCGAGGACAGCCGCGAGGCGCTGCTGGCGCGCGCCGCTGACGAAGCGCTGCCGGTGTCCTCGCCGCACTTCCCGTTCCCGGGCGTGGGCCGGATCGAACGTCGCGACCACGGCTTCGCCTGGGTGCCGGCGCCGTGATCAGCCGGCGCGATGCACCTGGAACCCGGCGAACGACTGCGTCACCGGCATGATCTCCAGCCGGTTGATGTTGAGGTGCGGCGGCAGGGTGGCGACGTAGTGGATCTGGTCGGCGATGTCCTCGGCCGTCATCGGCTGGGCGCCGGAGTAGAGCCGGTCTGACGCGCCCTGGTCACCGCCGGTGCGCACCAGGGTGAACTCGGTTTCGGCCATGCCCGGCTCGATCGAGGTCACGCGCACGCCGGTGCCGTGCAGGTCGGCGCGCAGGCCGAGCGAGAACTGGGTGACGAAGGCCTTGGTGCCGCCGTAGGCGTTGCCGCCGGGATAGGGATAGCTGCCGGCGATCGAACTGATGTTGATGATCGCGCCGCGACGCTCGATCAGCGCCGGCAGCAGGCGGTGGGTAAGCGTGACCAGGGCGGTGATGTTGGTGTCGATCATCTGCCGCCACTGCGCGAGGTCGGCGTGCTGCGCCGGCGCCGTGCCGAGCGCCAGCCCTGCGTTGTTGACCAGCACGTCGATGCCACGGAAATCCGCAGGCAGCGCATCAAGCGCGGCGTCCATCGCGACGGGGTCGCGGATGTCGAAGGCGGCCACGTGCAGGCGCTCGCTGCCGTGCGCGTCCACCAGCGCCTGCAGGCGCTCGGCGCGCCGCCCGGTGGCGACCACGCGCCAGCCGTCGTCGAGGAAGCGCCGCACCGCGGCGGCGCCGAAGCCGGCGGTGGCGCCGGTGATGAGGATGGTCCTGGGCATGGGGGGATTCTATGCCGGGGACGGGCCCCCACCCCAACCCTCCCCCGCACGCGGGGGAGGGAGCAGTAGCCTGCAGGTCGTGGCGCTTTGGGGTTTCCCTGGACGCATGGACTCCCTCCCCCGCGTGCGGGGGAGGGTTGGGGTGGGGGCGAACGGAGCCACGGCAGTCACGACGCTCCGCTCCCGCCCGAAGGCTTCGGCGCCGCCTTCACGGCCTTCCCCGCGCCCGCCTCGTCCTGTCCCGCGCCCGCCGCGCGCTTGCGCCCGGTCGCCGACTTGCCGCGGGTCCTGGCCTTGGTCGCGCGGTGCTTTTCCAGCATGCCCTCGGCCAGCACCACGTCCTCGGACAGGATGCCCGCGGCCTTGGCGATCGCGATCCGCGCCTGGGCGCGGTTTTCGTCGGGATTGGCCTGCAGCAGCTCGCGGATCGCCTCGCGCAGCGCGCGGTCGGCGCTGCGCTTGAGCTGCAGGTCGTTGCTTTCCCGGAACAGCGCCAGCAGGGCGTCGACGACGGGTTTGATCAGTGCGGCTTCGATCGCCATGGCGGTGTCTCCTCGAACACCGCCAGTGTCGGGCCGCGCCATCGCGAGGCCTGCGACCGGCCTGCGACGGGCCGCTCAGTTCGCCTTGATCGCGAGCGCCGGCAGGCCGCCGTTGCCCAGTTTCTGCTTGGCCTCGGCCAGCGCGGTGGCGGTGCCGTAGGGGCCCATTCGCACGCGGTAGACGGTCTTGCCGTTGGCGGTGCC
Organism: Luteimonas sp. A611; assembly: GCF_054072715.1. Taxonomy (NCBI): domain Bacteria; kingdom Pseudomonadati; phylum Pseudomonadota; class Gammaproteobacteria; order Lysobacterales; family Lysobacteraceae; genus Luteimonas; species Luteimonas sp. A611. The sequence continues at coordinate 213,816 of NZ_JBSVRP010000003.1, read as the reverse complement.
CGATTCGACCCGGGCGCTCAGGCCGAGCAGGGCGATGCGCGCCTTGAGCGTTTCGGCGTCGCCCGAGGCGCTGAACGAACCCGCCTGGAGGATGTAGCGGGCGCCGTCGGATGGGGTCGCAGCCGCCGTCGCGGGGGTCGCGGCGGCCGCAACTGCCGGCGGCGTCGCAGGCGGGGTGGTGGCCTGTTCGGCCGCGGCCACCTGCTCCTCGCGCTGGCGCTGGGCGGCCAGGGTGCGGCGCTGGCGCTCGGCCTCTTCGCGCGCGCTGGCGGCCAGCTCGGCGTCGGTCAGCGCCACTTCCTGCTCGGGCAGGACGGTGTAGAAATCGTATTCGGGGACTTCCGGCGCCGGGGTCGCCGCTGCGGCTGGACGACGCCCTGGTGTCGGCGCTTGGTCCGGCACCTCGTCATCGTCGGTCGCACGGACCGGCGGCTGCGCGGCCGTGTTGGGCTGCGGGCGAAAGAAGCCGTCGTTGCCGGCGGACTTGAGGTAGCGCGGCACCACCAGCACCGCGACCAGCGCGATCACGATGCCGAGGATCATCCACGCCCAGCCCGGCAGCCCGTTGCCGTCGTTGCGCCTTGCCTGCGATTTGCCGCGTCTTGCCGCCATCGTGCTACCGCCTCACATCCGTTCGGGCGCGTTGACGCCCAGCAACTGCATGCCGTTGGCCAGCACCTGCCGCACCGCCAGCGCCAGCGCCAGGCGCGCGTCGCGCACGCTGGCATCGTCGACCAGGAACTGATGGTCGTTGTAATACGTCTGGAACCCCTGCGCCAGTTCGAGCAGGTAGGCCGCGATCAGGTGCGGTTCAAGCTGCTCGCCGGCCGCGGTCACGATCTCCGGCCAGCGCGAGAGGTCGATCAGCAGGTCGCGCAGCGGGCCGTCGCCCAGGTCCAGCGGCTGCGCCAGGCCGTTGCCGAGGTCGAAGGCCAGGCCGCGCTCGTCCACCTGCCGCAGCAGCCCGCAGATGCGCGCGTGCGAAAGCTGCACGTAGTAGACCGGGTTGTCGAGCGACTGGCTGCGCGCCAGATCGATGTCGAACACCAGCTGCGAATCGGGCCGGCGCGCGACCAGGAACCAGCGCACCGCGTCCATGCCGACCTCGTCGATCAGGTCGCGCAGGGTCAGGTAGCTGCCGGCGCGCTTGGACAGCTTCACTTCCTCGCCGCCGCGCATCACCGTGACCATCTGGTGCAGCACGTATTCCGGATAGCCCTGCGGGATGCCCTTGTCCAGCGCCTGCAGGCCGGCCTTCACCCGCGCCAGCGAGCCGTGGTGGTCGGCGCCCAGCTCGGTGATCGCGCGCTCGTAGCCGCGCTGCCACTTGGACAGGTGATAGGCCACGTCCGGCACGAAGTAGGTGTAGGTGCCGTCGGACTTGCGCATCACGCGGTCCTTGTCGTCACCGAAGTCCGTGGTCTTCAGCCACAGCGCGCCGCCCTCTTCGTAGGTGTGGCCGTTGGCCGACAGCGCGCGCACGGTCTCTTCCACCTTGCCGCCGGTGTACAGCGAGGACTCGAGGAAGTAGACATCGAACGACACGCCGAAGGCAGCCAGGTCGGCGTTCTGTTCGCGGCGCAGCCAGGCCACGGCGAATGCGCGGATCGCGTCGAGGTCGTCGGCATCGTCCTTGCCGGTGACCAGATGGCCCTCGATCTCGATGCTGTCGCCGCGCAGGTAGGCGCTCGCGACGTCGCCGATGTAGTCGCCGTTGTACGCGTCGGGCGGCCAGGCGTCGTCGCCGGGCTTGAGGCCCTTTGCGCGCGCCTGCGTGGACAGCGCCAGGTTGTTGATCTGCACGCCGGCGTCGTTGTAGTAGAACTCGCGGCGCACGTTCCAGCCGTTGGCGTCGAGCACGCGCGCGATGCAGTCGCCGATCACCCCGGCGCGGCCATGGCCGACGTGCAGCGGGCCGGTGGGATTGGCCGAGACGTATTCCACGCCAGCGGTGCGTCCGGCACCGCTGGCGTTGCGCCCGTAGTTGGCGCCCTGCGCGTGCACGTCGGCCAACTGCTGGCGCCAGGCTTCGGCCGAGACGCGGAAGTTGAGGAAGCCCGGCCCGGCGATCTCCACCGCGGCGATGTCGCCACCCTGCGGCAGCGCGTCCACCAGCTGTTGTGCCAGCGCGCGCGGGTTGGATTTCGCCGGTCGGGCCAGCAGCATCGCGGCGTTGGTCGAGAAATCGCCGTGCGCACGATCCTTCGGCCGCTCGACTACGAAGTCGGGCACGGCAAGGTCGGCGGGCAGGGCACCTGCGTCGCGCAGGTCGGCGATGGCCTGTTCGATCAGGCCGCGGAGCTTGGATTTCACGGGGTCGGCGTCAGGGTTCGACAGCCGGGTATTGTACGCGAGCGTACCTCCCGCCCCGGCCTCACACCCAGCCGCGCGCGGCCAGCGACACCGGCGCGCCGTCGCCGATCACGAAGTGATCCAGCAGGCGCACGTCCACCAGCGCCAGCGACTGCTTGAGCTGGGCGGTCACCGCGCGGTCGGCGGCGCTGGGTTCTGGATTGCCGCTGGGGTGGTTGTGGCCGACGATCACCGCGGCGGCGTTGTGCGCCAGCGCGCGCCGCACCACCTCGCGCGGATGCACCTCGGCGCCGTCGATGGTGCCGCGGAACAGTTCCTCGAACCCCAGCGCGCGGTGGCGCGTGTCCAGGAACAGCACGGCGAAGACCTCGATCGCCTGGCCGCGCAGGCGCTGGGCGAAGTAGCGGCCGGCCGAGGCCGGGTCGGTGAGCGCCTCGCCGCGTTCGAGTCCGGCGGCGAGCCAGCGGTTGCACAGCTCCAGCGCCGCCGAAAGCTGGCTGGCGCGCGCCGGCCCCAGGCCGGGCAGGCGCGCCAGCTCCGGCGCCGGCAGCTCCAGCAGACGCCGCAGCGGGCCGTGGCGCTCCAGCAACTGGCGGGCGGTGGTCACCGCGTCCTGGCCGCGCAGGCCCGAGCCCAGGAAGATCGCCAGCAGCTCGGCGTCCGAGAGCACGCCGGCGCCGCGCGCCAGCAGTTTTTCGCGGGGACGTTCGAGGCTGGGCCAGTCGCGGATATGCATGATCGATGCTCGGAGAACGGGCGCTGGCGGCCGGCGCGAGGGCCAGGCGGGACAGGGGAAGTCGCGTCGGGCGCCGCATCGGCCCGGCCGCCAGCATGGCCACGATTGGAGCGCAGCGGCCGCGACGGCGCAGCCGGGCGCCGACCCGCCATCGGGTAAGCTGTCGACCGGATCCGGCGTAGGACTTTCCTGACGATGGCAGCGCAGCGCGGCCTGCGAGGACAACGCCTGCTGCTGTGCGTCTGCGGCGGCATCGCGGCGTACAAGGCGGCCGAACTGGTGCGCCGGCTCGGCGATGCCGGGGCCACCGTGCAGGTGGCGATGACCGACAGCGCGCAGCGCTTCGTCGGCGCGCAGACCTTCCAGGCGCTGAGCGGGCGGCCGGTGCGCACCAGCCTGTGGGATGCGGCGGCGGAAGCCGCGATGGGCCATATCGAACTGGCGCGCTGGGCCGACCGCATCGTCGTCGCGCCGGCCACCGCCAACACGCTGGCGAAGCTGGCGCATGGGCTCGCCGACGACCTGGTCAGCACCCTGTGCCTGGCCACGACCGCGCCGCTGGTGCTGTGCCCGGCAATGAACCACCGCATGTGGCTGCACCCGGCCACCCGGGCCAACATCGCCCTGCTGCGCGAGCGCGGCGCGATGCTGATCGGGCCGGAGGACGGGCCGCTGGCCGAGGGCGAATCCGGGCCGGGCCGGCTCAGCGAACCGGCCGCGATCGTCGCCGCGCTGGAGGCCGCATGAACGGGCCACTGTCGGGCAGGCGGGTGCTGGTGAGCGCCGGGCCGACCTTTGAAGACATCGATCCGGTGCGCTTCGTGGGCAACCGCAGCAGCGGCAAGATGGGGTTCGCCGTGGCCGCCGCGGCGCGCGCGCTGGGCGCCGAAGTGGTGCTGGTGGCCGGTCCCGTGCACCTGCCCACGCCCCAGGGCGTGCAGCGCATCGACGTGCGCTCGGCCGCGCAGATGCATGCCGCGGTGCTGGGCGCGCTGCCGGCCGACGTCTACATCGGTGCGGCCGCCGTCGCCGACTTCAGCCCGCGCAGCGTGTCCGAACACAAGATCAAGAAGACCGCCGGCAGCGACACCCTGGTGCTGGAGCTGGTGCGCACGCCCGACATCCTGGCCGAGGTCGCCGCGCATCCGCGGCGGCCTGCGCTGGTGGCCGGCTTCGCTGCGGAAACGCACGAGCTCGAGCACTACGCGCGCGGCAAGCTCGACAGGAAGAAGCTCGACCTGATCGCCGCCAACCTCGTCGGCGCGGCCGAAGGCGGCTTCGAGCGCGACGACAACGCGCTGGTCGTCTACTGGCAGGGCGGCGAGCGCCGGCTCGGCCCCGCGCCCAAGACCGAGGTCGCCGCGCAACTGGTCGGGCTGATTGCGGAGCGACTCCCGGCATGACCGGCAATCCCGGTTTCGTGCTGCAGGTGAAGCTGCTCGACGCCCGCTTCGGCGGGCAATGGCCGCTGCCGTCGCACGCCACCGAAGGCAGCGCCGGGCTCGACCTGCGTGCCGCGCTCGACGCCTCGCTGGCGCTGGCGCCGGGCGATGCCGCACTGGTGCCGTCGGGCCTGTCGATCCACATCGGCGATCCGTCGCTGTGCGCGGTGATCCTGCCGCGCTCCGGCCTCGGCCACAAACACGGCATCGTGCTCGGCAACGGCACCGGCCTGATCGACGCCGACTACCAGGGTCCGCTGCTGATCAGCGTGTGGAACCGCGGGCGTGACACCTTCACCATCGAACCGGGCGACCGCATCGCGCAACTGGTGATCCTGCCGGTGGTGCGGGCGCAGCTGCAGGTCGTGGATACTTTCAGCGACAGTGCGCGCGGCGCGGGTGGCTTCGGCCACACCGGCGTGCGCTGACAGGGGACAGGGGACAACGACATGAGCGATACGAGCGGATCATCCAGGGCACGTGTGTTCGCGCAGGCACGGCCGTTGCTGCCGTGGCTGGCGTTGGCCGTGGCGCTGCTGGCCGTATGGCTGGCCTGGAGCGGCTGGCGCGGGCTGCAGGAGGAGTCGCGCCGCAACAGCGCAAGCCTGGCGCGCGACACGGCCGCGAGCGTGGCCTCGTCCAACCTGGGCGGCGAACGCAAGCGCATGGAGGAACACCTGGCGCGTTCCGACGTGCAGGCTGCACTGCAGGCGGGCGATCTCGAAGCCGCGGCCCGGGCATTGGCCGTGGACTGGCCGCACCTGGAGCAGGCGCAGATGCATCCGGCCGACCTGTCCGCACGCTATGCGGCCCTGCCCGAGGGCGGGTTCGGGCCGGTGTCGGTGCTGGAGGCGGCGCTGGTCGAGGACGCGCCGGTGGTGTCGGTGATCCGCGTCGGCGAAGGCGCGCGCGTGGCCGTGGCTGCGCCTGCCCGGGTCGGCGACACGCTTGTCGGCGTGGTGCTCGTGCAACTGCCGCTGTCGCGCGCCACCCTGGGGCTGGAGGCGGTGGACGTGGACCCGGCCACCTATGTCGCCCTGCGCCAGGGCGGGTTCACCCTGCTCGAGCGCGGCGACGCGGCCCAGGCCGAGGCGGCTGAACGCATGGCGGTGCCGGTGACCGGGACCTCGCTGCGCGTGGCCGCCGCACTGCCGCCCGCTGTCACCGCGCCGTTGGGGCTGGAGGGCACGCCGCTGTTCGTGGCCGTGGGTGGACTGCTGCTGCTGGCCTACCTGCTGTGGCGCCTGCCCGCGCCGATGCGGCGCGCACTGGAAGCGCAGGCGCCCGAGGACGGCCCGACGCCGACGCTGGCCGAGACGCTGATCGCCGCACCCGCGGGCGATGTCGCTTCACCGGGCGCCGAGACGGTGCCCGCCATCGTCCTGAAGGACTCGCCAAGGCCTGCCCCAGTGAACATCGATCGCAGCATCTTCCGCGCCTACGACATCCGCGGCATCGTCGGCCAGACCCTGGATACCGGCGTGGCCGAGCTGATCGGCCATTCGGTCGGCTCGCTGATGCACGAGCAGGGCCTGGACGACATGGTGGTCGGCCGCGACGGCCGCCTGTCCGGACCCGACATGGTCGCCGGCCTGATCCGCGGCCTGCGCAAGGCCGGGCGCAACGTCATCGACATCGGCCTGGCGCCGACCCCGGTGATCTACTTCGGCGCCTTCCACCTGCGCACCGGCTGCTGCATCTCGGTCACCGGCAGCCACAACCCACCCGACTACAACGGCTTCAAGATCGTGGTCGGCGGGCACACGCTGTCGGGCAACGCGATCACCGACCTGCATGCGCGCATCGCCGATGGCCGCCTGCATGACGCACCGGAGCCCGGCGATTCCAGCGAGCGCGACATCGGCGATGCCTACGTCGAGCGGATCAGCAACGACGTGCAGCTGGCGCGGCCGATCAAGGTCGTGGTCGACGCCGGCAACGGCGCGGCCGGCGAGATCGGCCCGCGCGTGCTGGAGGCGATCGGCGCCGAGGTCATCCCGCTGTTCTGCGAGATCGACGGCACCTTCCCCAACCACCATCCCGATCCCAGCGATCCACACAACCTCGTGGACCTGATCGACACGGTCAAGCGTTTCGACGCAGACCTCGGCATCGCCTTCGACGGCGACGGCGACCGCCTCGGCGTGGTGACCAAGGACGGCGAGAACATCTATCCCGACCGCCTGCTGATGCTGTTCGCGGCCGACGTGCTCGATCGCAACCCGGGCGCGGTGATCGTGTACGACGTCAAGTGCACCGGGCGCCTGCCGGGCCACATCCTGCGCCACGGCGGCAGCCCGCTGATGTGGAAGACCGGGCACTCGCTGATCAAGGCCAAGATGCGCGAGACCGAGGCCGAGCTGGCCGGCGAGATGAGTGGCCACTTCTTCTTCCAGGAGCGCTGGTACGGCTTCGACGACGGCATCTATGCCGCCGCGCGGCTGCTGGAGATCCTGGCGCTGGATCCGGGCGAACCCAGTGCGGCGCTCAAGGCGCTGCCGGGCGGCGTATCGACGCCGGAGATCAAGGTCGAGGTCGCCGACGGCAACCCGCATGGCTTCGTCGAGCGCTTCCAGAAGCAGGCCAGGTTCGAAAGTGCGCGCCTGTCCACCATCGATGGCCTGCGCGTGGACTGGAACGACGGCTGGGGCCTGGTGCGCGCCTCCAACACCACCCCGGTGCTGGTGATGCGCTTCGACGCCGACGACCAGGACGCGCTGGACCGCATCGTGGCCGACTTCCGCGCGCAGATCGCGCGGGTCGATCCGGAGCTGCAGCTGCCGTTCTGACGCGCTGGTGGCGATCGTCGGCGTGTTGCGCGGGTACGGTCGTGGGACCTGTCCGGGCTGCCTCGCAGCAAAGCAGGTTGGCCACGGATTGCGCGGATGACGCGGATCAGAACTAATGGCGGGATCGGCGATCGTTCCATCCGCGTTATCCGCGTTATCCGCGTTATCCGCGTCATCCGTGGCAAAAGCTCGCCCGATGACGGCCGCCCAGGTCGGGAAGCGGCTTCGACTTGGTGCAGCTCAGCCCTGCACGATCTCCACCCGCTTGCCGTCGGCCTTGGCCGAGGCGAACGCCGCATCCAGCACGCGCAGGTCGCGCAGGCCTTCCTCGCCCGGCGCGCGCGGCTGCGTGCCGCCGATGATCGCCAGCGCGTCCTGGTCCATCTGCTCGGCCTGCATGCGCGGGGTCTTGCCCAGCTGCGGCTCGAACACGGTGCCGTCGCTGGCGCGGCCGGCGTTGCCTTCGTAGCCCTGGAACGGAGTCATGGTGTACCAGCCGCGCTCGCAGTCCACCTGCAGGATGTTGAGGTTGTGGCCGAAGCTCGTCACGCACTCGGCCACGATGTCCTCGGGGAACTCGAGGCGGAAGCGCATCGTCTCGTCCACGCCCTTGAACAGCTCGCGGCGCGCGGTCTCGTCCCAGGCCTGGACCGCGATCGGCTCCATCCCGGTGGAGTAGCGCGCGGCGTTGATGCAGTACACGCCCATGTCGTACATCGCGCCGCCGCCGCGCACCGGGTCGAGGCGCCAGGCCTCGTCGGCGCCGTCGCGCCAGCCGAACCAGCCGGCGTCGGCGCGCAGCTTGATGATCCTGCCGAACGGCCGCTCCTTCGCCATCGCCATGAAGCGGCGCGTGTTGGGTTCGTGCTGCATGCGATAGCCGACGGCCAGCTGCACGCGGTTGTCGCGGCAGGCCTTGATCATCGCCTCGCCTTCGGCCGCGTTCATCGCCATCGGCTTCTCGCACCACACATGCTTGCCTGCCTTGGCCGCGACCAGGGCCAGGTCCTTGTGCACGTGGTTGGGGGTGGCGATGTAGACCACGTCGACCGCCGGGTTGTCGGCGATGCGGTGGAAATCCTCGTAGGAGTAGACGCTGCCGTCGGCGATGTCGTACTTGCCCTGCCATTCATCGAGCTTGGACGGGGTGCCGCTGACCAGGCCGGTGAGCTGGCAATGTCTGGTCAGCTGCAGCGCCGGCGCGAGCAGCTGTCCGGCGTAGTGGCCGAGGCCGACCAGGGCCACGCCGATCTTGCGGTCCTGCGCCAGTCCGCGTGGCGTCCAGGCCGCCGCCGCGCCCGCCACTGCCATCGACTGCAGCGCTGCGCGCCGGGTCCAGCCGTTGCTGCCTTGCTTGCCCATCGTGTACTCCCTCCTCCCGGGTGTCGTCTGCATGTTAGCGCTCACCCGGACCGGCCGGGGCCGTGGGCCGGCGATAATGCGCACATGCATGGCCTGCACCCCCGACGCGTCGCGGTGGTCGGCGGCGGCCCGGCCGGGCTGATCGCCGCCGAGCGCCTGCGCGCGGCCGGGCTGGCGGTGGACCTGTACGAGGGCAAGGGTTCGGTCGGGCGCAAGTTCCTGATTGCCGGCAAGGGCGGGCTCAACCTCACCCACTCCGCCCCGCCGGACCTGTTCGCCAGCCGTTACCGCGAGCGCGAGGCCGAAGTCGCGCGCTGGCTGGCGCGTTTCGATGCGCAGGCGCTGCGCGAGTGGGCGCGGGATCTTGGCGTGGAGACCTATGTCGGCACTTCGGGCCGGGTGTTTCCACTCGACCGCAAGGCCGCGCCGCTGCTGCGCGGCTGGGTGCGGCGTCTTCGGGAGCAGGGCGTGGCGTTCCATGTGCACCACCGCTGGCTTGGCTGGGCCGAGGATGGCGCGCTGCGCTTCGACACGCCTGACGGCGGGCGGCAGGTGTTCGCAGATGCCACCGTGCTGGCGCTGGGCGGTGCCAGCTGGCCGCAGCTGGGCAGCGATGGCGGCTGGGTGCCGGCACTCGTGGCCCGCGGCGTGGAGGTCGCGCCGCTGCGCTCGGCCAACTGTGGGTTCGATGTCGGCTGGTCGGCGCATTTCGCGCAGCGCCACGCCGGCGCGCCGCTCAAGCCGGTGGTCGTGCACTGGTGCGATGCGCAGGGCCATGCGCATGCCCTGCAGGGGGAGTGCGTGGTGACCCAGACAGGGCTTGAAGGCAGCGTGATCTATGCCGTTTCGGCGACATTGCGCGCATTGATCGAGCGCGACGGTTACGCCGATCTCGCCCTGGATCTGGCGCCCGGGCGCGAGGAACCGGCGCTACGGCAGGCGCTGGCGCGCCCGCGCGGCGGCCGCAGCCTGTCCGAGCACCTGCGCCGCAGCACCGCGCTGCATGGCGCCAAGGCCGGGCTGCTGCGCGAGGTGCTTGGCCCCGAAGCGATGCAGGACGCCGGCCGCCTCGCCGCGACGATCAAGCGCCTGCCGCTGCGCCTGCTGCGCCCGCGCCCGGTCGCCGAGGCGATCAGCAGCGCCGGCGGCGTGCGCCTGGAGGCCCTGGACGAACGGCTGATGCTGCGCGCGCTGCCGGGCGTGTTCGCCGCCGGCGAGATGCTGGACTGGGAGGCGCCGACCGGCGGCTACCTGCTGACCGCCAGCTTCGCCAGCGGCCTGGTCGCGGCGGACGGGGTGATCGACTGGCTGGGCCAAGCGGCAACCAGCTGATCGCGCCGCGCAGCAAGTCCGAGGACACGTGTGGTGACAGCTGACTTGTCATCCCTCGCAAGCCAGGGACGGGCTTGGCGGCAGGCCGATGCGCGATGCGGGCATGGGCGTGGACGAAGTCACCATGGATCCCTGCTTGCGCAGGGATGACGGGGCGGGTGATGCGTTCGGGCGGGGCCGTGCCTGCGTTCGCCGGTCGAAACCGCAGGGTCCCCGATGGGCTGCCCGGTGGCCTTATCCCTCCGTCCGGGCCGGACGCAGGGCGCCTGCCCTTGAAGCCCGCCTAACCCCTCTTGGGCGTCCGCAGCGCGTGGTAGCGCTCGACGGCGTGCTCGAGTTCGGCGTCGAGCGAGGCGCGTTCCTCCAGCTGCTGGCGCATGATCGCCTGCTGGCGCCGCAGGTCGGCGTGCTGGGACCGGATGTTGCCGGCCAGTGCCGGGGCCACCGGCTTGCCCTGCAGCTCCACGTCGTTGGCCTGGCGCAGCAGCGAGACCAGGCTCTGGCGCAGGTTGGCCACGCCCATGCGCGAGGTCTTCAGGCCCTCGTCGACCAGCACGATGCGGTCGCCGAATGCGCTGCGCAGGTCGGCCTCGGTTTCATAGGACTCGGCCATCGCCCGCTCGCGGCGCAGGCGCGCGGCCTGCGCGTTGGCGGCGATGCGGTCCAGGTGGGCGGCGTCCTCGGCGACGGCGCGCTGCTCGGGCGTGAGCTGCTCGCCCAGCCGGGCCAGCGGGCGGCCGCTGCTGGCGCTCAGTTCGGTGCGCGCAGCGTCCACCGCCTCGGGCGGCAGCGCGTCGCCGCAGACCTTGCGGCCGTTCTCGTTCCAGCAGTAGAGCTTCTTCTCGGCCTGCGCCGGGCGGGCCTGGGCCTGGACGGCCGTGGGCAGCACGCACAGCACCGCAATGGCCAGCATTGCCTGGATCTTCATCGAATTCCGCCCCCCGCGGCTCGAATCAGCGATGGATGTCGCGGACGCCATATTGCACCCGATAGGCCAGCAGGCGTGAACGCTCGTCGGCGAGCGATGCACTTGCGTCGGCAAAAGCCAGCAGGTCGTCCAGCGTGGCCACCGCGATCACCGGGATCCCGGTCTCCGCTGATACCGCCTGCGCGGCCGACTGCGACTGGCGCTCGCCGGCGATTTCCTGCCGGTCGAGCGCGATCACGATCCCGACCGGCGTGCCGCCGCCGTCGCCGATGATGGCCAGCGCCTCGCGGATCGCGGTGCCGGCGGTGATCACGTCGTCCACGATCAGCACCCGGCGCCCGGCCAGCGGCGCGCCGATCAGGCTGCCGCCCTCGCCGTGTGCCTTGGCTTCCTTGCGGTTGAACGCCAGCGGCAGGTCGCGGCCGCGGCGCGCGTATTCGCAGGCGAGCGCGGTGGCCAGCGGGATGCCTTTGTACGCCGGGCCGAACAGCAGGTCGAAGTCCAGGCCCGCGGCGTCGATGGCATCCGCATAGCAGCCGGCCAGCACGGCCAGCGCCGCGCCCGAATCGAAGCGGCCTGCGTTGAAGAAATAGGGGCTGCTGCGGCCGGACTTGAGGGTGAACTCGCCGAAGCCCAGGGCCTCGGCCTGTAGTGCCAGGCGCAGAAACCGGGTGCGATGGTCGGGCATGGCGTGTGCAGGGCGGCCGCGGGGATCGCCATGGTAGCAACCCGAACGGCATTGACCCGGATCAACGCCAGGCTGACGTGGGATGGCCTATGGTCGAGCTGACGCAATCCCTGTGGCGGAGGAGTGACATGCAGAATCGGTCCAGGCTTGGGCTGGCGATCGTGGCGACCCTCTTGGTGGCGGTGGCCTGCGGGCAGACCGACGACGATCGCGCCGCGCCGGCCGATGGCAGCGCGGACACGGCGGCGACTGCGGCACCGGCGGCAACGTCGACTGCGACCACTCCTGCCGGCGGACCGGTCACGACCGATGGCGTCCCCGGCACCGCGCCGACCGCCGCGGCCGCTGATCCGGCCGCCGCCGCCGCTGCGGGCGGTGGTGACGCGCTGCGCGCCACCGCCGCGGCCCTGTTCGGCACCATTCCCGAGCGCGTGGAGGAACTGCGCGGCAAGGCGTTGTCGGCCGAACAGGTCGAGCTGGGCCACATGCTGTTCTTCGATCCGCGCCTGTCGCGCAGCCAGCTGATCACCTGCAACACCTGCCACAGCATCGGCACCGGCGGCGCCGACAAAGTGCAGGTCTCGATCGGCCACGGCTGGCAACGCGGCCCGCGCAACTCGCCGACCGTGTTCAACGCGGTGTTCAACGCCGCCCAGTTCTGGGACGGCCGCGCCGCCGACCTCGCCGAGCAGGCCAAGGGCCCGGTGCAGGCCAGCGTCGAGATGAACAGCACGCCGGACCTGGTGGTGCAGACGCTGGAAAGCATTCCCGAATACGTCGACCGCTTCGGCAAGGCCTTCCCGGGCGCGACGCCGGTGAGCTTCGACAACATGGCGCTGGCGCTGGAAGCCTTCGAGGCCACCCTGGTGACGCCCGATTCGCGCTTCGACCGCTGGGTGCTGGGCGACGAGGGCGCGATCGACGCCACCGAGCGTCGCGGCCTGGAGTTGTTCGTGTCCAGCGGCTGCGCCTCGTGCCACAACGGGCGCAACTTCGGTGGCCAGACCTACTTCCCGTTCGGCGTGATCGAGCGCCCCGGCGCGGACATCCTGCCGCTGGGCGACAAGGGCCGCTTCGAGGTCACCGCCACCGCCAGCGACGAGTACGTGTTCCGCGCCGCGCCGCTGCGCAACGTCGAGCTGACCGCGCCCTACTTCCACAGCGGCCAGGTCTGGGACCTCGAGCAGGCGGTGGCGATCATGGGCACGGCGCAGCTGGGCCGCGAGCTCAACGACGAGGAAGCCAGGGCCATCGCCGCCTTCCTGCGCACCCTGACCGGGCGCCAGCCGACCGTGCAATACCCGATCCTGCCGCCGAGCACCGCGCGCACGCCGCGGCCGGAATAACCGGCGCAGGCTGGCTGGATGCGACAATCCCGGGTTCCCTGCTGAAACCAAGGAGCCCGGATGTCCGGCTTGCCCGCCTGCCCGCAATGCGGATCGACCTACACCTACCAGGACGGCGCGCTGCTGGTCTGTCCCGAATGCGCGCACGAGTGGTCGCCGGTCGAACAGGCCGAGCAGGCCGCCGCCGAGCAGGCCGCCGCCCAGGTCCGCGATGCCAACGGCACGCCGCTGGCCGATGGCGACAGCGTGGTCGTGATCAAGGACCTGAAGGTCAAGGGCTCCTCGCTGGTGGTCAAGGTCGGCACCAAGGTCCGCAGCATCCGCCTGGTCGAGGGCGACCACGACATCGATTGCAAGATCGACGGCATCGGCCAGATGGGCCTGAAGTCGGAGTTCGTGCGCAAGGCTTGAACTCCCGATACCTGCGCGAAGCCGTGTTTGCCACGGATGACGCGGATTACGCCGATGTGGGTTGGTCGCTTCTGTCCCTTCTTGCCCCTGATCCGTGAAATCCGCGAAATCCGTGGCTGAGGTGCTTCGCACCACCATCGCCCGGTCAGGGCCGCGGGCCTCATCCGGGCGGGCGCCACGTTCATCCGCGTCATCCGCGTGAATCCGTGGCCTCTCCGTCATTGACCTTGCGGAGGCTCCGGCAGAGGGCGGTCACCGGGATTTCGGCTAGGCTTGCGCGACGCTTTCCGCAGGCCCCCGCATGCGCATCATCAGCTTCAACGCCAACGGCATCCGCTCCGCTTCGACCAAGGGTTTTTTCGGCTGGCTGGAAGCCCAGCAGGCCGACATCGTCTGCCTGCAGGAAACCAAGGCGCAGGAACACCAGCTCGCCGATCCCTGCTTCCGCCCGCTCGGCCACTGCGTCTACCGCGACGCGATCACCAGGAAGGGCTACAGCGGCGTGGCGATCTACAGCCGTCGCGAGCCCGACGAAGTGCGTACCTCGCTGGGCTGGGCGCCGTTCGATGACGAGGGCCGCTATATCGAAGCGCGCTACGGCAACCTCAGCGTGGTCTCGTTCTACATCCCGTCGGGTTCGTCGGGCGAGTTGCGCCAGGGCTTCAAGTTCGAGGTGATGGCCTGGCTCAAGCCGATCATGGACGAGTGGCTGGCCAGCGGCCGCGAGTACGTGCTGTGCGGCGACTGGAACATCGTGCGCGCGCGCAACGACATCAAGAACTGGACGTCGAACCAGAAGAATTCCGGCTGCCTGCCGCCCGAGCGCGCCTGGCTCAACGGCATGATCGCCGACGCGCACGGCGACGGCCTGGTCGAGCCGCCCGCGCGCGGCTGGAAGGACAGCTTCCGCGTCGCCAAGCCCGATGCGGTCGAATACACCTGGTGGAGCAACCGCGGCGCGGCGCGCGCCAACGACGTCGGTTGGCGCATCGACTACCAGCTGGCGACGCCGGGCATCGCCGAATCGATCACCGGCTGCTTTGTGGCACCCGAGCCGCGCTTCTCCGACCACGCGCCCTACGTCGTGGACTACGACGCGTGAGTGGCGGCAAGCCGTCGACCTGGAAGGCGTTTACGCAGCCCGCGGCGTGGACGATGTTCTTCTTCGGCTTCGCCTCGGGCATGCCGTTCCTGCTGGTCGCCGGCACGCTTGCGTACTGGCTCAAGGAAAACGGCATCGAGCTGCGCAACATCACCCTGATCGCCAGCGCCGGCATGACCTACTCGCTCAAGTTCCTGTGGGCGCCGCTGGTCGATCGCTGGCGCCTGCCGCTGCTGGGCCGGCTTGGCCAGCGCCGGGGCTGGCTGCTGCTGGCGCTGGTGGTGGTGACCGCCGGCCTGCTGATGATGGCCGAGCTCACCCCCGATCGCCTCGCCGCCTTCGTGTGGATCACGCTGATGACCGCCTTTGCCGGCGCCACGCTCGACATCGCGGTGGACGCGTACCGCGTGGAGATCGCGCCGAGGGAATCGCAGGGCGCGCTGGTGGCAACGTACTCGCTGGGCTATCGCATCGCCCTGATCGTCACCGGCGCGCTGGCGCTGGTGCTGGCCGACCACGTGGCCTGGCCGGTGGTGTACCGCGTGATGGCGCTGGTGATGCTGGTCCCGATCGTCGCGGTGCTGATCGCGCGCGAACCCGACGTGCTGCGGGTGCGCGCCGAGACCTGGGCGCAGGGCCTGCGCGAGGGCGTGGTCGAACCCTTCGCCGATTTTTTCAGGCGCTTCGGTGGCTCGCTGGCGCTGGGGCTGCTGGCCTTCATCCTGCTGGCCAAGATCTCCGACCAGTCGCTGGGCGGCGGCATCATGGCGCCGTTCTACCTCGACCAGGGTTTCACCAAGACCCAGATCGCGGCGGTGTCGAAGGTGTACGGGATCTGGGTCGGGATCGCCGGCGTGTTCCTCGGCGGCATCGCGGTCGCGCGCTGGGGCGTGAAGTGGCCGCTGCTGGCCGGCGTGATCCTCGGCGCCGCCAGCAACCTGCTGTATCTGTGGCTGATCGGCGCCGACGGGGATGTGTGGAAGCTGACCTTCGTGATCTCCGGCGAGAACCTCGCCCAGGGCTTCCAGGGCACCACCCTGGTGGCCTTCCTGTCGGCCCTGGTCAACCAGCGCTTCACCGCCACCCAGTACGCGCTGTTCTCATCGCTGGTGATGCTGCCGGGCAAGGTCCTGAGCGCGGTGTCCGGCGGGATTGTCGAGGTCACCGGCTACGGGGTCTACTTCACGATCACCACCCTGGTGGCGGTGCCGGCGGTGGCGCTGTTCTTCTGGTTGAAACCCAGGCTGCTGTTGTCGGACGATGGCGCGGCCACCTCGTCACGGGAAGCGCCGGGATGACCGACATCGTGCTCAAGGATGCCGACCCGATCCTGTTCGACCGCATCCGCCGCGTGGCAGATGCGCGCGGATGGGACCTGCCGCATGCGCTGCAGTACCTGCTCGAGCAGGGCCTGCACATGTACGAGGGCGACGGGTCGGTGCGCTTCGACAACGACGAAGCCGACGCGCTGCAGGCGATGGTCAGGGCGCTGGAGCAGGTGCCCGACGATCCGGGCTATGCGGCAATCGGTCGGGTGCGGCGGATGGACGAGGGCTGAGCGGAAGGGTGCTGGGGCCTGCGCAGGCGCTCGCGCCTGTCAGTTCGCCGGACCGACATTCCTTCTGTCATTTCGAACCCTGTTGTCATTTCGACCGCAGGGAGAAATCTGCGACCCGGTCGCCCGACCCTCCGGCGCTGCCTGCGTCCAGGACCCGGCGGCCTGCGGGAGATTTCTCCCTGCGGTCGAAATGACAGTAGGGGCTGCGGCAGCGGGAAGTACTGCGACAGCGGAGCAAACCACGCCCTACAACGCTACCCTGTGATCCCTGCAGCGGAACGCGGCGCCTCGCCCACACCGTTGCAGACGACACGATCGCCCTGGGGAGGGATGCAATGAAGAGGCAGACGATCCGGCGCCGCTGGGGCGCCATGCTGTTGGCGCTGCTGTTGGCGCTGTGCGCGACGCAGGCGGTGGCGGCGGGAAGCGACGGCTTCGTCCGCGTCGAAGGCACGCGCTTCATGCTCGACGGCAGGCCCTACCGCTTCGCCGGCGCCAACTTCTGGTACGGCGCCTACCTGGGCGCGGAAGATGGCGTGGGCGACCGCGCGCGCCTGCGCGCCGAACTCGACCAGCTCAAGGCCGCCGGCATCGACAACCTGCGCGTGCTGGCGATGTCGGAGGCCAGCGGCTTTCGCCGCGGCGTGCGCCCCGCCTTCATGACCGCGCCTGGCGAGTACGACCAGCGCCTGCTGCAGGGCCTGGACGTGCTGCTCGCCGAGATGGGCAGCCGCGACATGAAGGCTGTGCTCTACCTCAACAATTTCTGGCAGTGGTCGGGCGGCATGGCGCAGTACGTGTCGTGGTTCACCGGCGAGCCGCTGTCGGACCCGGACCGCAGCGGCGACTGGAACGCGTTCATGGATTACTCGGCGCGCTTCTACGCGATCCCCGAGGCGCAGGCGCTGTACCGCGACGCGATCCGCACCGTCATCGGCCGCACCAACAGCGTCAACGGCATCGCCTATGTCGATGATCCGACGGTGATGTCCTGGCAGCTGGCCAACGAGCCGCGGCCCGGCAGCGACGCCCGCGGCGCGCCCAACTTCCCCGGCTACCGGCAATGGGTGCACGAGACCGCCGGCTACATCCGCGGCCTCGCGCCGAAGCAGCTGGTGAGCACCGGCAGCGAAGGCAGCAAGGGATCGCTGGGCGACGATGACTATTTCATCATCGCCCACGCCTCGCCCAACGTGGACTACCTGACCTTCCACCTGTGGCCGTCGAACTGGAGCTGGATCGACCACCACGACCCGGCGGCGCGGCTGGAATCGGGCCTGGCGACCTCGCTGGCCTACATCGACCGCCACATCGACATCGCCGGCAAGCTCGGCAAGCCGATCGTGCTGTCGGAGTTCGGGCTCAACCGCGATGGCGGCTCGTACGATCCCGCCTCCGGCGTCACTGCGCGCGATCGCTTCTATGGCGCGATCTTCGACCGCGTGCTGGCGCGCGCGAAGGCGGGCGATGCCATCGCCGGCTCCAACTTCTGGGCCTGGGGCGGCCGTGGCCGCACCACCAACGCCGACTGGATGTGGAAGGCGGGCGATCCGTTCACCGGCGATCCGCCGCAGGAAGCACAGGGCCTGTTCTCGCTGTTTGACAGCGATGCCTCCACGCTGGAGCTCGTGTCGGCGCACGCGAAGGCGATGCGCGCGATCGATTGAGCTTGCCCAAGCGCCACACACATCTGTAGGAGCGGCTTCAGCCGCGATCGTTGTCTCCGGCATCCCTGCATCTGGATGCATCCATCGCGGCTGAAGCCGCACCTACAGTGGCCGCGGCTGCAACGGTCATGGCGCTGGCGGTATCTACGTGGACGAACACTCCACGGATCGACCATGCTCCGATTCCTGATCGCCATCCTCCTGTCCTGCTGCGCGCTGGCCGCATCGGCCGGCGCACAGACACCGCCCATCGATGACGCCGCCCGCGCCCGCGCGGTCGTCGCGGACCTGATGCGCATCCCCAATCCAGACGGGGTGCAGGAGACCTACCGCCAGCGCATCAACGGCGTCGACCACTGGATCAGCGTCCGCGGCCAGGACCGCGCCAATCCGGTGATCCTGTTCGTGCACGGCGGCCCGGCCACGCCGACGATCCCCAGCCTGTGGCAGTTCCAGCGCCCGCTCGAGGACTGGTTCACGATGGTCAACTACGACCAGCGCGGCGCCGGCAAGACCTGGCGCGAGGATCATTCCGAGGCGGTCGCCGACTCGATCCGCATCCAGACCTATGTCGACGACCTGGTCGCGATCGCCGAGCACGTCCGCGCGAAGCTCGGCAAGCAGCGTCTGGTGCTGATGGCGCACAGCTGGGGCACGATCCCCGCGATGCGGGCGGCGCTGGCGCGGCCCGACCTGTTCCATGCCTACGTCGGTATCGGCCAGGTGATCAACGTGCGCGAGAACGAGCGCATCAGCATCGAGTACGGGCTGGCCGAAGCGAAGCGTCGCGGGGACGCCGATGCGGTGCGCGAGATCGAAGCGCTGCTGCCGTATCCCGGCACCGGGCCGCTCACCCGTGAACGCATCGTCGCCGCGCGCAGGTGGCCGCAGCACTACGGCGGCATGGCTGCCTATCGCGACGCCACCAACCTGTGGTTCTTCGGCGCCGCGCGCCTCTCGCCCGACTACGATGCCGACGATCGCGCCGCGCTCAACGCAGGCAGCCTGTTCACGCTCGAACGCCTGCTCGACGAATTCGTGCAGGTCGATTTCAACCCGGTCCGCGAATTCCCGATCCCGGTGGTGATGCTGATGGGCCGCCACGACTACACCACGCCTTCCCAGCCCACCGCCGACTGGCTCGCGCGGGTGGAGGCGCCGTTCAAGCGCGGCGTGTGGTTCGAACGTTCCGCGCACATGATCCCCTGGGAAGAGCCGGGAAAGACGCTGGTCGCGCTGCTCGAGATCGTGCGGCCGCTGGTGCGCGAGTAGCGCAGCCGCGCCCGAACGTCGTGCGAGCGCGTGCCATCGCGAACGCAACAGGCAAGGCCGTCATCGCGAACGCAGCAGGCACGTTTGTCATCTCGAACGCAGAGAGAGATCTGCTCTCGCGCCCGCCCCCGCGTGCCACGCCCGCGCTGGATCAGGCCGGATAGATCCCGCCCAGCACGCGCGGTCCCGCCGCGCCGGTGACGCTGGGCAGGTTGCCCGGCAGCCCCAGCAGGGTCTGCCGCGCGAGCCAGGCGAATCCCATCGCCTCGACGTGGTCCGGATCGAGGCCGTGGCCGACGGTGGATTCGACCGTGACACCGGGCAGGGCGGCCGCCAGCGCGGCCATCAGCAGCGGGTTGTGCACGCCGCCACCGCAGGCGATGACGCGGCCGGTGGTGGGCTGGGTCGACAGCAGCGCATTGGCCACGGTGCGCGCGGTCAGCGCGTTGAGCGTGGCCTGCACATCGGCGGGGGCTTCGTCGCCGCGCAGCCGCGCCTCGACCCAGCCGAGGTGGAAATGATCGCGCCCGGTGGACTTAGGTGGCGCCTGGCTGAACCAGGAATCGTCGAGCAGGCGTTCGAGCAGGGACGCATCGACGCTGCCGCGGCCGGCGAAGGCGCCGCCGCGGTCGAAGTCCTCGGCCAGGTGGCGCAGGCACCAGGCGTCCATCAGCGCGTTGGCCGGGCCGGTGTCGAAGCCGCGCACCTCGCCCTGCGCGGGAAGCAGGGTCAGGTTGGCGATGCCGCCGAGGTTGAGCACGGCGCGGTCCTCGCCCGGCGCGTGCAGCAGGGCCGCGTGCAGCCCCGGCAGCAGCGGCGCGCCGTGGCCACCGGCGGCAATGTCGCGGCGGCGCAGGTCGGCCACCACGGTGATCCCGGTGCGCTCGGCCAGGGTCGATGGGTCGCCGAGTTGCAGCGTGAATGGATAAGGGCCCCACGGGCGGTGGCGCAGGGTCTGTCCGTGCGAGCCGATCGCGCGCACGGTCGATGCGGGAGTCCCGCTGTCGGCCAGCGCCAGGTTGGCGGCCTCGGCGAACGCGCGCGCCACGCGCACGTCCAGTTCGGCGATCGCATCCAGCGACAGCGAGGCGCCCTGCTGGCCGAGCGCCACCAGCTGCGCGCGCAGCGCCGGGTCCCAGGGATAGGTGCGGCCGAACAGCAGGCGCGCGTGGCCGTCGTCGAAGTCCACCAGCGCGGCATCGATGCCGTCGGCGCTGGTGCCGGAAATCAGGCCAAGGTAAAGATCGGACATGCCGGGATTCTACGGCGCGCGCGTGGGAGAGCTCGCATCGGTCATGCGTCGCCCCGCCCTGGCGCTCGAGCAGCGATGACGCAGCCAGGATGTGGTCGCGGAGGCAGTGAGCGATCTACGGTGGTGGGCCGAGACCCGTGCTGTCGCTTCCGGATAAGCAGGGTCTTGCCACGGATGACGCGGATGACGCGGATCAAGCGCGGAAAGGAGGGGGCCATGCCGCACCTGAGCCACGCGAATGCGCTGCCTAATCCGCGGTATCCGTGTGATCCGTGGCGTGCGTTCTAGTCCTGCCGGCGGGAACCGCGTACCTCAGCCCTTGCTGGCGCGGGGCAGCGTCGCCGCCGCCACCTGCGGATCGTCCTGCGACGGTCGCGCCGGGACGGTGGCGTAGAGGATTTCCTCGACGTCGCGGATGCGCTCCAGCGCCGGCGCGGTCTGCTGGCGGAACTGCGCCAGCGCGGTGCCGCTCAGCGGTTCCGGCGGCGGCATCGTGTGCTGCAGCGGGTTGCGGTGCACGCCGTTGATCCGGAATTCGTAGTGCAGGTGCGGGCCGGTGGACAGGCCGGTCGAGCCGACGTAGCCGATCACCTGTCCCTGCGACACGCGCTCGCCGCGCTTGAGCCTGGCGGTGCGCGACATGTGCGCGTACAGGGTGGAGTGACCCTTGCCGTGGTCGAGCACGACCGTGTTGCCATAGCCGCCATGCCAACCGGACGACACCACGCGCGCATCACCGGCGGCCATGATCGGCGTGCCGCTGCGCGCGGCGTAGTCCACGCCCTTGTGCATGCGCGAGGTGCCCAGCACCGGGTGGCGGCGGTTGCCGAAGCGCGAGCTCAGCCGCGCGTACTGGATCGGGCTGCGGATGAAGCTCTTCTTCAGCGGCCGGCCTTCGGCGGTGAAGTATTCGCCCTTGCCGTCGCGCTCGAAGCGCACCGCGGTGAACGGCTTGCCCTTGGCGGTGAACACCGCCGCGGTCACCGGACCGCTGCGGATCAGCTCGCCTTCGCGCCAGGTCTGCTCGACGACGACGCTGAAGCGGTCGCCGGAGGTGACGTCGCGGTCGAAGTCGATGTCGTACTTGAAGACGTCGTCGGTGAGGGTGTTGATCACCGAGGGGCTCAGCCCCAGCTTGCGCGCGGAGTGGAACAGCGACTTGCCGACCTTGCCGCTGATCACCGCGGTGCGCACCTCGACCGGCCGCTCGATCACCTTCTCCGCGACCTTGTCGCCGGCCAGCGACAGCTCGACCCGCTGGGTGTCGCTGCGGTCGTAGCGGAACGCCACCAGCGTACCGTCGGGCGCCTGGTCGAAGCCGAGCTCCGCACCGGGGCGAAGGCGCGCCAGCGCCTGGCGCTCGCTGGAGGCCTCCAGCAACTGGTGCATGAGCGTGGCCGGGATCTGGCGCGATTCGAAGATGGCGCCCAGCGTCTGGCCCTTCTCGACTTTCACCAGGTCCCAGGCGCGCTGCTGCTGCGCCGGGGCACGCGCGACCGACGCCGGCAGCGGCGGCAGCGGCAGCGACAGCGTGGTCAGTTCCGGCGCGTGTCCATCGAGGCGCATGGCGTTGGAAAAGCCGGGCACCAGGCCGATGACCAGCGCACCCAGCGTGGCGAACAGGCTGGCGTGCGCCCAGTCGCGGCGGGTCCAGCGGCCGTTGAAGGAAAACCGCGCGGCCGCATCGCCATGGTCGGCATAGCGCGACTCGTTGGCGGTGTTCTCGGCGGCGGCCCGCAGGTTCTGTTCCCGGATGGACTGGTGCTGGGCGTCATCCGGTGACGTCTGGGGCAGCTGCGTCATTGGCTTGTCCAAAGGGCGTGACGGGCACGTCAGCGCGGTACGATAAGCACATGAAGTGGGAGCGTCAAACCCTTGTCCGTCAAGGGTTTTCATGGCGGTCCACGGCTTTACACTTATTTAATGTTTTCTTATGACCGGCGTCACACAACTGCGCCGTGCCTGGACGATTCGCCGATGAACCTTCCCGACGCCGATCCCGCCGCCCTGGACCTGCTGGCCCGCGGCGCCGACGAGATCCTCAAGCGCGAGGACCTGGCCGCGCGCCTGTCCGCAGGCCGCCCGCTGCGGGTCAAGGCCGGCTTCGACCCGACCGCGCCGGACCTGCACCTTGGGCACACCGTCCTGCTCAACAAGATGCGTCAGTTCCAGGACCTCGGCCACCAGGTGATCTTCCTGATCGGCGATTTCACCGGGATGATCGGCGACCCCACCGGCAAGAACGCCACCCGCAAGCCGCTCACCCGCGAGGACGTGCTGGCCAACGCGCGCACCTACGAGGCGCAGGTGTTCAAGGTGCTCGACCGCGAGCGCACCGAGGTGCGTTTCAACAGCGAGTGGTTCGGCGCGATGTCGGCGGCCGACATGATCCGGCTGGCCGGGCAGCACACGGTGGCGCGCATGCTCGAGCGCGATGACTTCGCCAAGCGCTACGCGGCGCAGCAGTCGATCGCGATCCACGAGTTCCTGTATCCGCTGGTGCAGGGCTATGACTCGGTCGCGCTCAAGGCCGACGTGGAGCTGGGCGGGACCGACCAGAAGTTCAACCTGCTGATGGGCCGCGGGCTGCAGGAAGCACACGGCCAGGCGCCGCAGGTGGTGCTGACCATGCCGCTGCTCGAGGGCCTGGACGGCGTCAACAAGATGAGCAAGTCGCTCGGCAACTACATCGGCATTGCGGAAGCCCCGATCGACATCGTCAACAAGACCATGAAGATCGGCGACGAGCTGATGTGGAAGTGGATCGACCTGCTGAGCTTCGAGATCTCCATTGCCGAGGCCGCCGGGCTGAAGACGGAGGTGGCCGCCGGGCTCAATCCGCGTGACATCAAGCTGCGCCTGGCGCGCGAACTGGCCACGCGCTTCCACGATGCCACCGCGGCCGAGACCGCGATCGGCGGCTGGCATGCCGCAGTGACCGGGCAGGGCGACACCTCGCTGCTGCCGCTGCAGGACGTGGCCGTGCCGGCGGACGGGATCCGCATCGCCGCCCTGCTCACCGCCGCCGGGATCACGCCCAGCAACTCCGAGGCCAACCGCAAGCTCAAAGAGCGCGCGGTGAAGGTGGACGGCGCCGTGGTCGAGGACGCCGCCCGGGAGTTCGCCCCGGGCTTCGAAGGCGTGCTGCAGGTGGGCAAGCGCAACTTCGCACGGGTGCGCCTGGTCGCCGGCTGAGGCCGCGCTGCGAGCGACGCGCCGGCGGCCGGCAGATGATGCCGTCGCCACGGCTGACGCCGCGCTGCGAGCGACGCGCCGACGGCCGGCAGATGATGCCGTCGCCACGGCTGACGCCAGTGAATAGCCGACTGGCAGCGCCGGAACGCGACTGCCTCACGCCACCCGCATCGCCGCCAGCACCAGCAGCGCAATCGCGCAGCCGTAGCCGCCCAGCCACACCAGGCTGCGCGCCAGCGCGATGTCGGCAAGGTAGAACACGCCGTGCAGCACGCGCAGCACGATGAAGGCGAGCGCGAGCATCGCGATGGTGGCGGCGGTCACGCCGGCCAGCTGCGCCATGACCACGCCGGCCGCGAATGGCGCGAAGGCCTCGAACGCATTCAGGTGCGCGGCGTTCGCGCGCTGCACCCGGTAGTTGCCGTCCTGCTTGGCCATCCAGGCGCGCGGATTGCGGTTGTTGTACTTCTGCGCGCCGGTCTTGGCGAAGCCGATCCAGATGTAGGGCAGCAGCGCGGCGATCAGCACGCACCAGTAGGCGGTGGCGAGGGTCATGGCGGTCTCCTGGGTGGGGGAGTGCAGGGTAGGGCAGGTCGGCCGCGACGTGCTCCCGGCCCCCACCCCAACCCTCCCCCGCAGGCGGGGGAGGGAGCAAGTACAGGCTCGGCGTGGGATCGGCTTTTCCCCCTCCTCCGCCTGCGGGGGAGGGCCGGGGTGGGGGCCACCGACTCGACAAAAACAGGAACGGCGCCTCGCGGCGCCGTTCCAGTGAAACGCAATCAATGCATCCCGCGAGCGCCTACTCCACCGCCGCCCGCTGGGTGTCGCGTGCGGCCTTGAACGGATTGCCTTCGTACCAGTTCGGCCAGGTCTCGCCGGCGGCCAGTTCCTGGCCCACCGCGTGCAGCAGTTCCAGGTCCTCGGCGATGCCGTCGAAGCGCCAGCCGTCGTGGACCTCGTCGCTGGGCTGGTGGTAGCGGCGCGCGTAGTCCTCGCCGACCAGCTTGCCGGCATCCGCGCCACCCTCGAGCAGGTCGCTGCCGCCCTTGGCATACAGCGCCGGCACCCCGGCCTTGGCGAAGTTGAAGTGGTCGGAGCGGAAGTAGAAGCCGCCGGCCGGGTTGCCTTCCTCCACCAGCGTGCGCTGCTGGCCGGTGGCGTGGGTGAGCAGGATGTCCTCCAGCTCGGAGTTGCCCTTGCCGGTGACCACAACGTCACGCGCGCGGCCGCCGACGCTCATCGCGTCGAGGTTGACCACGCCCACCGTCTTCTCCAGCGGGAACGAGGGCTGCGCGACGTAGTACTTGGAGCCGAGCAGGCCCGACTCCTCCAGCGTCACCGCCAGGAACACCACCGAACGCCGCGGTGGCGCGGTCATGAATTTCTCCGCGATCTCGATGATGCCGGCCACGCCGGTGGCGTTGTCGACCGCACCGTTGTAGATCGTGTCGCCTTCGCCCTCGTGCTTGCCCAGGTGGTCCCAGTGGGCGAGGTAGATCACGGTTTCCTCAGGCGCCTCGGTGCCGGGGATGTAGCCGATCACGTTGCGCGAGGACTTCTCGCTGACCGTGCTGCGCAGGTCGAACGAGACCTTGGCCTTGAGCGGCACCGAGGTGAAGCCGCGGCGGTTGGCGGCGGCGTACATGTCCTGCAGCTCCAGCCCGGACTCGGAGAACAGCTGGCGCGCGACGTCGCCGCTGATCCAGCCCTGCGCGGGCAGGCGCGGGTCCGGATCGTCCTCGGCGCGCAGGTCGAACTGCGGGCCCGACCAGGAGTTCTTGACCACGTCCCAGCCGTAGGACGCACCGGCCTCGTCATGGATGATCAGCGCCGCGGCGGCGCCCTGGCGGGCGGCCTCCTCGAACTTGTAGGTCCAGCGCCCGTAATAGGTCATGCGGTTGCCGTCGAACAGCGACTCGTCGTTGGCATGGAAGCCCGGGTCGTTGACAAGGATCACCACGGTCTTGCCCTTGACGTCGAGGCCGGCGTAGTCGTTCCAGTCCTGCTCGGGCGCGTTGACGCCGTAGCCGACGAACACCAGCTCGCTGTCCTTGACCGACACCTCGGCCTGGCCGGTGCGGGTGCCGATCACCATCTCCGGCCCGAACTTCAGTTCGCGCGCAGTGCCGTTGCTGTCGAGCTGCAGCACCGTCGATTCGTCGGCGGTGGTTTCGACCATGGGCACGGTCTGGAAGAAGCTGTCGTTGTCGCCGCCGGGCCGCAGGCCGATGCGTTCGTACTGCGCCTTGATGTACTCGACCGTCTTCTCCTCGCCGGCCGAACCGGGGGCGCGGCCCTCGAATTCGTCGGAGGCGAGGGTGGAAATCAGCGTCTGCAGGTCGTCGGCGTCGATCGCGGGCTTGAAGACGTGGTCGGCCGTCGGCGCGGCGGCGGGCGCCGCGGCATCGCCGGCTGGCGCTGCAGGCTCGCGGCTGCAGGCGGCCAGCAGCAGGCTGCCGACGCAGGCGAGGATCAGGGTTGAACGCATTCGGGAAACTCCAGGAAAAGCAGTGCGGCTGATTCTACGCGGCCGGCGCCGGCGGCTGCCCGGCACCGGGGTCAGAGTCGACTTTCCCACCCTATGCTCGCCGTCCGACCCATCCCGGGGGAAAGTCGAGTCCGACCCCTCGCCTCTCGCTTCTCAGTCCGCGGGCGAGCGCGCCGTGCTGTAGGCCACGGGCGTGGCGCCGGTGACCTTGCCGATGCGTGCAGTGTCGTGCACGTACAGCGTGACCTCGCGCTCGAACTTCAGCTCGCCCTCGACCACGGCGCCGGGGCCGACCACGATCTTCGGCTTGCGCTTGCTGACCTGCACCGGAAACCAGTTCGCCGACGGCTTGTCGATCCTGAGCCCGCCGGCCACGTGCGAACCGACCCCGACGGTGATATCGCCGCTCACCGTCTCGATGCCGCCGGCCAGGTCGACATCGACCAGCCCGATCGCGCCGTTCACGGTCTCGACGTTGCCGCCGATGCGGCCGCCCGCACCGACGAAGATGCTGCCGTTCACCGTTTCCACGCTGTCGCGCACCGTTGCGCGCTCGCCGACGCGGATGCTGCCATTGACGGTGGACAGGCTGTCTGCGTGGATGTCGTCGGCGGCGCGGATGCTGCCGTTCACGGTCTCGGCGTCCTTCACGATGGCGCCGCTTTCGATGGTGATGCTGCCGTTCACCGTGTCCACGTCGCCATAGGGGCGGCCCGCCTGGGCAGTGATGCCGCCGTTGACCTTGCTGATGTCCTGCTGCGCCAGCACCGGCGGCGCGCACAGCAGGGCGAGCAGGGCCAGGGAAAGGGACAGGCGGGTGCGTGACATGGGGGGATCCTCCGGGCGCGGTTGCCGCTGCAACGGTTGCGTTGGCTGTTTGCGTCCCCGACAGCTTGCGCCCGCTTGGCTACAATCGCACCGGTCGAAAGTCACCGGGACTCCCGTCCGTGCCAGCCGCTTCCGCTACGCCCGCTCCGCGCCCCAGGCCCGTCGTGCTGCTGATCCTCGATGGCTGGGGACACCGCGACGATCCGCACGACAACGCCATCGCGCTGGCCAATGTGCCCAACTGGCGACGCCTGCTGGCCGAGCACCCGACCACGCTGATCCACACCGAGGGCCGCCACGTCGGTCTGCCGGACGGGCAGATGGGCAATTCCGAAGTCGGCCACATGAATATCGGCGCCGGCCGCATCGTCTACCAGGACCTGACGCGCATCGACGCGGCGATCGAGGACGGCAGCTTCTTCGCCAATGCCGAACTCCAGACGGCCTGCGACACGGTGCTGGCCAGCGGCGGCACCCTGCACGTGATGGGCCTGCTCTCGCCGGGCGGCGTGCACAGCCACGAACGGCACGTCTTCGCGATGCTCGAGCTGGCCGCGCGCCGCGGCGTGCCGCGGGTGGCGGTGCACGCCTTCCTCGACGGCCGCGACATGCCGCCGCGCTCGGCGCAGCCCAGCCTGCGCGCGCTGCAGGACAAGTGCGACGCGCTCGGCAACGCGCGCATCGCCAGCGTGTCCGGCCGCTACTACGCCATGGACCGCGACCAGCGCTGGGAGCGCGTGCGCCTGGCCTGGGATGCGGTCGTCGAAGCGCAGGGCGACGCGCCCGACGCACTGTCGGCGCTGCAGGCCGCCTATGCGCGCGGCGAGAACGACGAGTTCGTCGCCCCGACCGCGCTGGCCGGCGCGCAGCCGATCTGCGACGGCGACGCGATCGTGTTCATGAACTTCCGCGCCGACCGCGCGCGCCAGCTCAGCGCGGCATTCGTGGCGCCGGATTTCAAGGGCTTTGGCGAGGGCGTGCGGCGCCCGGCGCTGGCGCGCTACACCTGCCTGACCGAATACGACGCCAGCCTGCCGGCGCCGCTTGCCTTCGCCCCCGACAACCTCGCCAACACCCTGGGCGAAGTGCTGGGCGCGCGCGGCCTGACCCAGCTGCGCATCGCCGAGACCGAGAAGTACGCGCACGTCACCTTCTTCCTCAGCGGTGGTCGCGAGCAGCCGTATCCGGGCGAGGAACGCATCCTGGTGCCCAGTCCCAGGGTCGCCACCTATGACCTGCAGCCCGAAATGAGCGCGCCGGAAGTCTGCGCAAGACTCGTCGAGGCGGTCGAGGCAGAGCGCTTCGACGTGATCCTGTGCAACTTCGCCAATCCCGACATGGTTGGCCATACCGGCGTGCTGTCGGCGGCGATCACGGCGGTGGAAACCGTCGACCGCGCGGTGGGCAAGATCATCGCCGCGGTGCGCGCCAAGGGCGGCGAACTGCTGGTCACCGCCGACCACGGCAACTGCGAAATGATGCGCGACCCGGTGACGGGCGAGCCGCACACCTCGCATACGGTCGGGCCGGTCGACCTGGTCTACGTCGGCAGCCGTGCCGCGGGCTTGCGCAGCGGCGGTGCATTGCGCGACCTGGCGCCGACGATCCTCGACCTGCTCGGCGTCGACCAGCCTGCCGAGATGACCGGATCGACCCTGCTGGCCGGCAAGGGATGATCCATGCGGCGCGCGTGCGGCTGGCGTGCGCGGCGCTGGCGCTGCTCGCCGCCGCGCTCGCCCCGGCGCCCGTCGCCCTGGCACAGCAGGGCAGCCGCGAGGCCGAGCGCCGGCTCGAGCGCGTGCGCAAGGAGCTTGGCGCTGTCGCCAGCGAGCGCCGCCGGCTCGAAGGCGAGCGCGGTGACGCCGCCCGGCAGCTGCGCACGGCCGATGAGCAGGTCGCACGCTCGGCGCGCACGCTGCGCGACACCGAGGCCGAGCTGGCGCGGCAGCAGGCGACGCTCGCGGAGCTGGCCGGCAGGCGCGATGCGCTGCAGGCGCGCGCCGACGCGCAGCGTGACGAATTGCACGCGCTGCTGCGCTCGGTCTACGCCACCGGCAGCGCGGCGCCGCTGAAGCTGCTGCTGGCGCAGGACCAGGTGGCCGACGCCAGCCGCGCGCTGACCTATCACCGCTACCTGCAGCGCCAGCGCGCCGAACGCATCGATGCGCTGCGCCAGGAGCTGGCCGAACTCGACGCGCTCGAGCGCGACATCGCCGACCGGCGGGCGGCGCTGGAGCAGTCCCGCGAGCAGCAGCGCGCGCAGGTGGCCGCGCTCGATGGCGACCGCCGCAAGCACGCGCAGGCGGTGGCCCAGCTCGACCGCCGCTACCGCGACCGCAGCTCGCGTGAGCGGGCGCTGGGACGCGATGCGAAATCGCTCGAACGCCTGCTGGCAAGACTGCGGGCGGCTGCGGCCAAGGCCGAAGCCGAGCGCCGCGCTGCGGCCGAGCGCGCGGCGCGGCGCCAATCGGCCGGCACCGCTCCGCGCGCGACGCGCAGCCCCGCACCCGCAGTCGCGCGCACGCCGCCGATCCAGGTGGGTGGCCTGGGCTGGCCGCTGTCGGGCGCACTGCTGGCCAACTATGGCGGGCGCATGCCCGACGGGCGCAGCAGCAGCGGCGTGCTGATCGGCGCCCCGACCGGTACCCGGGTGCAGGCCGTCGCCGACGGCACGGTGGTCTTCGCCGAATGGATGACCGGCTACGGCATGATCCTGATCGTCGACCACGGCAACGGCGCGATGAGCCTGTACGCACACTGCGAGACGCTGCTCAAGGAGGCCGGGACCCCGGTCAAACGTGGCGATGCGGTCGCCACCGTCGGCAACTCCGGCGGCCAGGGCCAGCCGGCGCTGTACTTCGAGCTGCGCCGCAACGGCCAGCCGGTGAATCCATCGAGCTTCCTGCAGCGTCGCTGAGTCGTTCGCCGTGCCCGGGCAGAGATGGGAGCGACTGCCCGCGCACGCAGCCAGTCCCGCTTCACGAAAACCTCTGACGCGCCCGCATAATCGGGCGGCCGCCCCGCCGGGCCGAGCCGTTCCCTTCCGGAGTTCCTGCATGCCCGTCCGCACCTCGCCGCTGCTCCTTGTCCTGCTGCCGCTGGCGCTGGCCGTGTCGCCCGCCCTGGCGCAGGAAGCGGAGGCCGCCACGCAGGTTGGCGCGCCAAACGCGCCGGCCGCTGTCGATCCGGCGGACGCCGGGTCGCAGGCCGCTCCCGAAGCACCGGCGGCACAGGCGCAGGAACCCGAACCCCAGGTCCAGAAGGAACAGGAAGCGCAGGAAGCGCAAGACCCGCAGGAGGCCCAAGAGGCCCAGGAGGCTCAGGACCCGCAGGACCCGCAGGACCCGCAGGAGCCCGTTCCCGCTCCCGACGCGCAGACACCCGATGAAGGCGTCTCCGGCCCCAGCGACGATCCCGACGCCGTCGAAAGCGCCACCACCCGCGTGCCGCTGGAGGAGATCCGCCGCTACGTGGGCCTGTTCAACGCGATCCGCGGCGGCTACGTCGATCCGGTCGACGACCGCAAGCTGATGGACTCCGCCATCCGCGGGCTGCTGCTCGACCTCGACCCGCACAGCGCCTATCTGGAAAAGAGCGCCGCCGAGGCCTTCAACGAGGGCACCACCGGCGCCTACGACGGCATCGGCGTGGAGGTGATGCAGCTGCCCGACGGCAAGGTTCGGGTGATCGCACCGATCGACGACACCCCCGCGGCCAAGGCCGGCATCCGCGCCGGCGACACCATCGTCTCGGTCGATGGCCGGCCGCTGACGTCATCCGACGCCGAAGGTGGCGGCCCGTTGCGCGGGCCGCCGGGCACCAGCCTGGTGCTGGGCGTGCTGCGCGAAGGCGAACCGCGGCCGCTGGACATCACCGTGCGACGCGAAACCATCCGCGTGGCCAGCGTGCGCGGGCACATGCTCGAGCCGGGCTACGGTTACGTGCGCCTCAGCGCCTTCCAGGTCGAAACCGGCGAGGACTTCTCGCGCACCGTTGCGCGTCTGCGCGACGAGGCTGGTGGCCGCCTGCAGGGGCTGGTGCTCGACCTGCGCAGCAATCCTGGCGGGCTGCTCACCGCGGCCGTGCGCGTGGCCGACGACCTGCTGGAGAAGGGCGGCATCGTCAGCACCCGCGGCCGCATCGACGCCAACGACACCGAGTTCAACGCCACCCCGGGCGACCTGCTGCAGGGCGCGCCGGTGGTGGTGCTGATCGACGTCGGTTCGGCCAGCGCCTCGGAGGTGCTGGCTGGCGCCCTGCACGACAACGGCCGCGCGCGCATCGTCGGCAGCCGCAGCTTCGGCAAGGGCTCGGTGCAGACCCTGCTGCCGCTGGGCAACGGCGACGCGGTCAAGCTCACCACCGCGCGCTACTACACGCCCAGCGGCCGCTCGATCCAGGCCCGCGGCATCGATCCGGACGTCGTGCTCACGCCCGAGAAGACCGATGCGGAAGGCGCCGCGGTGCCGAGGCACACCGAGGCGACCCTGCCCGGCCACCTGCGCGGCGACGAAGAGGAAGGCGCGACCGCCGGTGACGTGCTGCCCGGCGAAGCCCCGATCCAGGCCGCGCTCGCGGAGCTGAAGAAGATGCGGGCCGGTGCAGCCACCGCACCGGCGGCGCCGGCAGCCAAGAAGGCGCCGCCCGCAACCGCGGGCGACTAGATTCCGGCGTCGCCGGAAGCTCAACCCGCGGGGCCCGCCAGGCGGAAGCCCAGCAGCACCAGGGCCAGGCCCAGCAGCACGCTGCCGCAGACGTAGCCGCCGGCAACCAGCCAGTCGCCGCGGCGCAGCAGCTGCGCGGTTTCCAGCCCGAAGGCGGAGAACGTGGTGAAGCCGCCCAGCACCCCGACCAGCAACAGCAGGCGCAGCTCGGGCGACAGCCAGCCGGGATGGCGCTCGGCCCATCCGGCCAGCAGGCCGGCGGCCAGGCAGCCGAGCAGGTTCACGGCGAAGGTGCCGAGCGGGAATTTCTGTGGCGCGGTCGCCTGCATCGTCCATGTCGCCAGCAGATGGCGCGCGATCGAACCGACAGCGCCGCCCAGGCCAACCAGCGCGATCGCCTGCAGCCCCATCGGCTAGCGCGGCTTCGCAGGCAGCGGGAACGGGGTGACGACCTTCTCGCCCGATTGGGCGTCGCGGATCGCCGACTGGCCCTTCTTCTCCACTTCCTCGACGCGCACGATCGCCTGCATCGGCAGGTGCAGGGCGCGGGTATTGCCGAACTCGTCGCGCAGGCGCTCTTCGGTCGGGTCGACCACCAGCCCGGCGTGCACGTCGAACACCAGGTCGGCGACCTCGACGAAGCCCCACAGCCGGCCGCTGTCCACGCGCCGCGCGTACAGCTCGTAGACCTTGCCGAGGTTGAGGAAGCTGACCTTGTAGAGCGGTTTGG
Organism: Luteimonas sp. A611; assembly: GCF_054072715.1. Classification (NCBI taxonomy): domain Bacteria; kingdom Pseudomonadati; phylum Pseudomonadota; class Gammaproteobacteria; order Lysobacterales; family Lysobacteraceae; genus Luteimonas; species Luteimonas sp. A611. Next base: position 181,713 of record NZ_JBSVRP010000003.1, on the reverse strand, counting down.
ACATGGGATTCGGGGGCGGGAAGCGGGTCAAGGGTGAATAAGCGGTGGGTTGGTGTTTGGAGCGGATCCGACCTGAAGGTGAGGGTGCCTCGGGCACTTGGCAAGTCCATGCCGGCAACGGCCGCCCTCATCCCGACGCCATCAATATCCCTTCAACCGCCGCAGCCGCTTTGCGATGGCGCCGCGCGAGGCGATCGCGAACACGATCCCGAACAGGAAGCCGGCCGCATGCGCCGCCCAGGCGACCGCGCCGAAGGCCGGGCCGATGTAGGCAAACACGATCTGCAGCGCCGCCCAGACCCCGATCAGCAGAGAAGCCGGAGCGCGCACGAACTCCAGGAACAGTCCCAGCGGCACCACCACGCCCAGCCGCGCCTGCGGGAACAGCGCCAGGTAGGCCCCGATCAGGGCCGAGACCGCGCCGCTGGCGCCAATGATCAGGCGGTCGGGCGCGCCGATCACCAGCACCGCGAACAGGTTGGCCAGCGCGCCGCCCACGAAGAACAGCGCCAGGAAGCGCCAGGGGCCCATCACCCGCTCGGCGGGCAGGCCGAAGATCAGCAGGAACACCAGGTTGCCGAGCAGGTGGGCCCAGTCCGCGTGCAGGAACAGCGCGCTGAGCAGGCGCAGCCAGTGGCCGCCGTCCATCCACGGCTGCCAGAGGTCGGCGCCGGCCGGACCCCCGGTCAGCGCCCCCCACTCGAGCATCAGCGCGCGCTGGGAGGCGTCCGAGCGCGAGATCGCCCACACGAAGGCCGCCCACAGGGCCGCAGCCAGCAGCGGCGTGGCCCAGCGCAACTGGGCACGGGTACGGGTGGGGACGGACACGAACATGGGGGCAGATTACCCGCTCGCGCCGCGCCAGGCGCAACGCAGCGTCCCCGTGTCGCGTGCCGGAACGCACATTCACCACACGCTGCAGTACGGTATAGTGCGCGCCGCGTCGTGGGTCCGGGAGGGCGAGTTCCGGGAGGCAAGACGGGCAACACAGCCCGCCAGCACTGCGACGCAGCACATCCCGTCACCGGAGAGACCCCCGCAATGCGCAAGATTCCCCACGTCACCGTCCTGGCACTCGGCATCGCCGGCGCCATGGCCTTCGCTTCCAACGTCCAGGCCGCCGGCTTCCAGCTCAAGGAAAACAGCGTCAAGTCGATGGGCAGCGCCTTCGCCGGCACCGCCGCCAAGACCGGCGACTCCTCGGTGGTGGTCAACAACCCGGCGGTGATGACCCAGTTCGAGGGCAACACCTTCCAGGCCGACCTGACCGCGATCGACCTCAACTACGAGTTCGAAGGCACCGCCACCGACGCCCTGGGCCGCCCGATGACCGGCAGCAACGGCGGCAACGCCGGCGCCGTGACCCCGGTCCCGGCGATGTCCTACATCCGCAAGCTCGACAACGGCGCCGCCGTGGGCGCGATGATCAGCGCACCGTTCGGCCTGAAGACCGAATACGAAGACAACTGGGTGGGCCGCTACTTCGCCCACACCTCCGACATGCGCATCGTCGACCTGACCATGTCGGGCGCGATCGACATCACCGACCGTTTCTCGGTCGGCATCGGCGCGATCGTCTCGCGCGCGGACGTGACCCTGTCCAAGTCGGTCGATTTCGGCGCCGCGCTCGGCGCGCCGCAGGCAGCCGACGGCTTCGTCGAGATCCAGGGCGACGACAACAGCTTCGGCTGGCTGGTCGGTGCGCACTTCCGTCCGACCGACAGCGTCGCCTTCGGCGTGAGCTACCGTTCGGAGATCGACTACGAACTCAATGGCACCGCCCAGTGGGACGTGCCGGGCAACGTGCGTGGTGCGCTTGACGGCAATCCGCTGACCCAGCCGCTGTACCGCACCGGCCCCGGCGGCGCTGCCCTGACCACGCCGTCGGTGCTGACCATCGGCGCCAACTGGCAGGTCAACGATCGCCTCGCGCTGTCGGCCACCTTTGCCGAGACCGGCTGGTCGTCGCTGCAAGAGGTCCGCGTCCAGTTCGACAACCCCGATCCGGACGCGGTTGAGCCCTTCGAGTGGAGCGATTCGACCTTCGCCTCGATCGGCGCCGAGTACAAGCTCAACGACAGCTGGACCCTGCGCGGCGGCATCGCCGACGACCAGACCCCGACCAGCCTCGTGCACCGCACCCCGCGCCTGCCCGACGACGATCGCCGTTGGTACTCGATCGGCGCCACCTGGGCATTCAGCGATGCGCTGGACGTCAACTTCGCGTTTACGCACATCAAGCCGGACGACCCGAAGATCGACGCGACCGTGGCCAACAACGGCGCCCGCATCGTCGGCCCGTTCGACGGCAGCGCCAATCTGTTCGGTGTTTCGGCGCAGTATCGCTTCTGATTTTCCGCGACAAACTGCTGCATGGAAAAGCCCCGCTTCGGCGGGGCTTTTTTTATGGTTCTTCTCCTATTCGAGAGGAAGCTGGAGGCAACAGGGGAGGAAGCGCCACGTCGGGGTTTCGGATCGACGCCGCGCCCTGTCGACCGGGGATCGCTTTTCCCTCGGTCAGGACATCCTGTCCTGACTCGCGCGCAAAACATCCATGTTTTGCTTCCCGCGACCCCCGGTCGCCAGGGCACGACTCACTGCGACTGGAGCTGCGATGCTTCGGTGGGATCTTTTCGAAGCCACGCCAGTGATTGGGCGATGGTCCCGGGGCGGGGGTTGCGGAAAGCAGCGCATGGATGCGCTGCGGCGGCGAGTCAGCCATGGATGGCTGACCGAGCCGAGGAGCAACCCCCGGCCTGGGACGACCCCGGCCGCAGGCCTGATCTAGAGGTTGCAATCCGGCCGAGTCCCCTCGAATGGGAGAAGAACCTTTTTTTGCGGTGTGGCGCGCAGTCAGCCGTGACGGACGTTCGCGCGGCAGTGCCTAGTGAACGCGCCAAGCGTCCGGCCCGGCGCAGCGCGCCGGGCGTTCGTAGGCGTACGCAGCCGTGCTCCTTGAACGCGCCAAGCGTCCGGCCCGCTGCAGCGCAGCGGGCGTTCGTAGCTGCGCGCGGCAGTGCCGCGCAAGCGGCAGCTACTCACCCAACGTCAGCAACGAGGCGTTGCCGCCGGCGGCGGTGGTGTTGATGGTCACCGTCTTCTCGGTGGCGAAGCGCGGCAGGTAGTGCGGGCCGCCGGCCTTGGGGCCGGTGCCGGACTGGTTCTGGCCGCCGAAGGGCTGCACGCCGACCACCGCGCCGATCTGGTTGCGGTTGACGTAGACATTGCCCACCTTCGCGCGCTGCACGATGCGCTCGACCGTCTGGTCGATGCGCGAGTGGATGCCCAGGGTCAGGCCGAAGCCGGTGGCGTTGATCGCGTCGACCACTGCGTCGAGCTCGCTGGCCTTCCAGCGGATCACGTGCAGGGCCGGACCGAAGTTCTCGCGGGTCAGCTGCGAGAGCGAGTCCAGCTCCCAGGCGCGCGGCGCGAAGAAGGTGCCGTGTCCGGTGCCGGCGCCCAGCGGGGCCTCGGCGATCAGGCGCGCCTGGGCCTGCATGCGGCCGGCGTGCTCGTCGAGCTGGCACTTGGCATCGGTGTCGATCACCGGGCCGACGTCGGTCGACAGCAGCGCCGGGTCGCCGACGCTGAGCTCGGCCATCGCGCCGCCGATCATCTCGATCACCTTGTCGGCGATATCGGCCTGCACGAACAGCACGCGTGCGGCCGAGCAGCGCTGGCCGGCCGAGGTGAAGGCCGAGGCCAGCGCGTCCTTGACCAGTTGCTCGGGCAGCGCGGACGAGTCGGCGATCAGCGCGTTCTGGCCGCCGGTTTCCGCGATCAGCACGCCGATCGCGGCATCGCGCGCGGCCATGGCGCGGTTGATCGCGCGCGCGGTGTCGGTCGAGCCGGTGAAGGCCACGCCGGCCACGCGCGGATCGGAGGTCAGCGCCGCGCCCACGGTGGCGCCGTCGCCGGGCACGAACTGCAGCACCTGCGCCGGAATCCCGGCCTCGTGTAGCAATGTCACCGCGTGCCAGCCGACCAGGTTGGTCTGCTCGGCCGGCTTGGCGATCACCGCGTTGCCGGCGGCCAGCGCCGCGGCGACCTGGCCGGCGAAGATCGCCAGCGGGAAGTTCCAGGGGCTGATGCAGACGAACACGCCGCGCCCGCCCAGCTGCAGGGTGTTGGATTCGCCGGTCGGGCCGGGCAGCGCCTCGGGCGTGAACAGCTGACGCGCCTGGGCGGCGTAGTAGCGCAGGAAGTCGACCGCCTCGCGCACCTCGGCCACGCCGTCGGGAATGGTCTTGCCCGCTTCCCTGGTGCACAGCGCGATGTACTGCGGCATGCGCTGCTCGAGCAGGTCGGCCGCGTGTTCCAGGATCGTCGCGCGCGAGGCGGCCGGCGTCGCGTCCCAGCCCGGCTGCGCGGCTACGGCATTGGCCAGCGCGCGCTCGACGGTGGCGGCATCGGCGGCCTGCCACTGGCCCACGCGCTGGCGCCGGTCGGCCGGGTTGGTCACGGTGATTTCGGGGCCGGACACCTGCGCGCCCGGCACCAGCGGGCCGGCGCGCCAGTCGGCGGCCGCGGCATCGATCTGCGCGGCCAGGCTGCGCAGCTGGTCGTCGTCGGCGAGGTTCACGCCCATGGAGTTGCTCCTTTCAATGCCGAAGCTGCGATACAGATCGACCGGCAGCGGGATGCGGGGATGCGGAATGGCGTCGAAGCCGGACACGACCTCGACCGGGTCGCGCACAAGATCGTCGATCGAAACATCTTCGTCGCTGATCCGGTTGACGAAGCTGGAGTTGGCGCCGTTCTCCAGCAGGCGCCGCACCAGGTAGGGCAGCAGGTCCTCGTGCGAGCCCACCGGCGCGTACACGCGGCAGGGCACGTCGAGCCGGTCGGCCGGGATCACCTCGGCGTAGAGGTCGTCGCCCATGCCGTGCAGCTTCTGGAATTCAAAACGATGTGTCGGCACTTCCCCCGCCTGCGGGGGAAGTCGCCCCGAAGGGGCGGATGGGGGCACTTCAGGTCGCGACGCACCCGACACGCCCCCACCCCCAACCCTTCCCCCGCGAGCGGGGGAAGGGAGCAAGGCGGAGGAGGGCAGCGAAGCAGGCAGCAGCGCCTGCGCCATGCGATGGATCGCCGCGATCGTCTGCGCGTTGTGCGTGGCGAACATCGGATAGATCGCGTCGGTGCCCGACAGCAGCCGCGCCGCGGTGGCCAGGTAGCTGACGTCGGTGTTGGGCTTGCGGGTGAACACCGGGTAGCTCGCATGGCCGTCGACCTGTGCGCGCTTGACCTCGCTGTCCCAGTACGCGCCCTTGACCAGCCGCACCGGGATGCGGCGGCCATGGCGACGGGCCAGCGCGGCGACCCAGTCGATCACGAACGGCGCGCGCTTCTGGTAGGCCTGGACCACGATGCCGAAGCCGTCCCAGCCCTCGAGCGAGACGTCGGTCCACGCCGCTTCGATCACGTCCAGCGACAGCTCCAGGCGGTCGGCTTCTTCCGCATCCACGGTCAGGCCGATGTTGTGGCCACGGGCCTGGCGCGCCAGCTGCAGCAGCCGCGGCGCCAGCTCGGCCAGCACGCGCTCACGCTTGGCGTGCTCGTAGCGCGGATGCAGGGCCGAGAGCTTGACCGAGATCGAGGGTGCGGTGATGGCGTCGACGAATGGCCCGGTCCTGCCGATCGCGTCGATCGCGTCGCCATAGGCCTTGAGATAGCGGTCAGCATCGCGCGCGGTCAGCGCCGCCTCGCCCAGCATGTCGAACGAGTAGCGGTAGGCGGCATTGGCGCCCTTGCGCGAGCGCGCCAGCGCCTCGCCGATGCTGCGCCCCATCACGAACTGGTGGCCCATGATCCGCATCGCCTGGCGCACCGCCAGCCGGATCACCGGCTCGCCGACGCGTCCGACCAGGCGCTTGAAGGCGCCGTGCACGTCGCGCTTGGTGTCGTCGGCCAGGTCGACCAGGTGGCCGGTCAGCATCAGTCCCCAGGTCGAGGCGTTGACCAGCACGGAGTCGGAGCGGCCCATATGCCGCTTCCAGTCCGCATCGCCGAGCTTGTCGCGGATCAGGCGGTCGGCGGTGTCCTCGTCTGGAATGCGCAGCAGTGCCTCGGCCACGCACATCAGCAGCACGCCTTCCTCGCTGCCCAGATCGTACTGCCGCATGAAGGCCTCGATCGCGCCCTGGTCGGTGGCGCGCTTGCGCACCCGCTGCACCAGGTCGGTGGCGGTGGCGCGCACCGCGGCGCGATCGGCCTCGCTCCAGCCGGCAGCGGGCTGGCGGGCGACGGCGAGCATGCCGCCAACGTGGCTGGCCTCGTCGAGCGCCCAGGCGGCGGTGATCGCGGCGCGCAGCGCCGGAACATCGGCGGCGGCCGGGGAGGCGGAGGGGACAGGCGGTGTATTCATCGGCAGGGCCAAGGCAGGGCGCCGCGGCCCGGGAGCGGGCACGATGCGCGGGAAGAACGCCATTCTCGCCCCGTCATGCCGGCGCGGATTGAACGTTTCCCGCGGCCCACGCGCCTGCGCCGGCACAAACCTGCGCAAATCGGCGCGTGAGGGCGTGGACCGCCCCGGCTGGGGCCGGCAAGGCGGTGCGGGGACGTCGAACCACCCTGCGCGGGCGGCCCCGCGACATGCACGCGCGCAGGCGGGGACGCAGGGCACGACGTGGCGCGGGCTGCGGCGCGATGTCGCGTGAAGCCGACGATGATCCGGGGTCCGCGCCGCCGCGCGGTCGGCCGTCGGCGCCCCGAGGCCGGGCCATTTTCCGCACACCTGCGCACGGTCGGCTTGCCCCTCTAGCGCTGCGGCCGCTACCATTCGGCAGTTATCGCGCGTTCGCACAGGCGGATGCGCGTCGTTGCAACGCGGTATCGCGTGGCGCGCCCGTCCGGATACGAGGCCGACCGCGGCGATTCATTACCAGTTCGCTGGCGGCCGGGAGGCCGCGATCGATGACATTTGGGGTCCAGGCATGAGGCAGGCGCGTTTTTCGCGGTGGGGATTGGCAGTTCTGGCGTCGTTGCCGCTTGCGGCGATGGCGGCGGACCCGAAGCGCTGGCAGCTGAACATGGGTCGCGGCGTGACCGCGTCGGCGCAAAACGCCTACGAGGCGCACATGCTGGCGTTCTGGGTCTGCCTGGCCATCGGCGCCGTGGTGTTCATCGCCATGGGCTACGCGATGTTCAAGTTCCGCCATTCCAAGGGCGCGGTGCCGGACACCAGCTTTACCCACAGCACCAAGCTCGAAGTCCTGTGGACCGTGATCCCGGTGATCCTGCTGGTGATCATGGCCGTACCGGCCACCGCCAAGCTGATCGCGATGTACGACACCCGCGAGTCGGAGATGACCGTCAAGGTCACCGGCGTCCAGTGGCTGTGGAAGTACGAGTACCTGGGCGAGGATGTGGAGATCACCAGTCGCCTCGATCGCGAGAGCGACCGCCTGCGCCAGAACCGCAACACCACCCGCGCCGAGCTCGACGCGCATCCGGCCTACCTGCTGGACGTCGACAACCCGCTCGTCGTCCCGGTCGACACCAAGATCCGCTTCGTGATCACCGCCGACGACGTGATCCACTCCTGGTGGGTGCCGGCGCTGGGTTGGAAGCAGGACGCCATCCCCGGGATCATCAACGAGGCCTGGACCGAAATCTTCGAGCCAGGCATCTACCGCGGCCAGTGCGCCGAGCTGTGCGGCAAGGACCATGGCTTCATGCCGATCGTGGTCAAGGCCGTGCCGAAGGAAGAGTTCGCGCAGTGGCTGGCCGCGCAGAAGGCCGCGGGCCAGGCCCCGGCCGAACCCTCGCAGGTGCCCGAGGGCGGCGACGGCACCGCGCCGCGCTCGGTCGATCCCGACATGGTCGATGACGTGCAGCAGGGCGAAGAGCCCGCCGCCCCGCAGGCGCCCGCCGCCGCTCCCGCCGACGCCGCCAGCGCCGGCTGATCGAATACCGAAGGCAAGACCGCCCTATGTCCACGCACACGATCCCCGCCGCCGCGCCCCACGGGCACGTCGACCACGACGACCACGGCCACAAGCAGTCCTTCGTCGACCGCTGGTTCTTCTCCACGAACCACAAGGACATCGGCACGCTCTACCTGCTGTTCTCCTTCACGATGTTCATCATCGGCGCGGCGATGAGCGTGGTGATCCGCGCCGAGCTGGCGGTGCCGGGCCTGCAGCACGTCAGCCCGCACTTCTTCAACCAGATGACGTCGATGCACGCGCTGGTGATGATCTTCGGCGGCGTGATGCCGGCCTTCGTCGGCCTGGCCAACTGGATGATCCCGCTGCAGATCGGCGCGCCGGACATGGCGCTGCCGCGGCTGAACAACTGGTCGTTCTGGATCCTGCCGTTCGCCTTCGCGATGCTGCTGATGACCCTGTTCCTGCCCGGCGGCGGTCCGGCGGGCGGCTGGACGCTGTATCCGCCGCTGTCGCTGCAGGGCGGCCACAACGTGGCGTTCACCATCTTCGCCATCCACATGATGGGCATCAGCTCGATCATGGGCGCGATCAACGTGATCGCCACCATCCTCAACATGCGCGCCCCCGGGATCGACCTGCTGAAGATGCCGATCTTCTGCTGGACCTGGTTGATCACCGCGTTCCTGCTGATCGCGGTGATGCCGGTGCTGGCCGGCGCGGTGACGATGCTGCTGACCGACAAGTTCTTCGCCACCTCGTTCTTCAACGCGGCCGGCGGCGGCGACCCGGTGATGTACCAGCACATCTTCTGGTTCTTCGGGCATCCCGAGGTCTACATCATGATCCTGCCGGCGTTCGGCATCGTCAGCGAGATCATCCCGACCTTCAGCCGCAAGCCGCTGTTCGGCTACCAGGCGATGGTCTACGCCACCGCCGCGATCGCGTTCCTGTCGTTCATCGTGTGGGCGCACCACATGTTCACGGTGGGCATGCCGCTGGGCGGCGAAATCTACTTCATGTTCGCGACCATGCTGATCGCGATCCCGACCGGGGTGAAGATCTTCAACTGGGCGTCGACGATGTGGCGCGGCTCGATCAGCTTCGAGACCCCGATGCTGTGGTCGATCGCGTTCGTGGTCCTGTTCTCCATCGGCGGCTTCTCCGGCCTGATGCTGGCGATCGTGCCTGCCGACTTCCAGTACCACGACACCTACTTCGTGGTCGCGCACTTCCACTACGTGCTGGTGACCGGCGCGCTGTTCGGCATCATCGCCGCGGCCTACTACTGGTGGCCGAAGTGGAGCGGGCGCATGTACAACGAAGCCTGGGGCAAGTTCCACTTCTGGTGGACGATGGTGTTCGTCAACCTGCTGTTCTTCCCGCAGCACTTCCTGGGCCTGGCCGGCATGCCGCGCCGCATCCCGGACTACAACGTGGTGTTCGCGGACTGGAACCTGGTCAGCTCGATCGGCGCATTCGGCATGTTCGTCACGCCGTTCCTGATGTTCGGCATCCTGTTCCACTCGCTGAAGAAGGGCGCGATTGCCCCGGCGCGCCCGTGGGAGTCGGCGCGCGGCCTGGAGTGGACGGTGCCCTCGCCGGCCCCGCACCACACCTTCGCCACGCCGCCGGTGATCCGCGACGGCGACCTGGCGCACGGCGACATCAGCCATTGAGATGCTGGTGATGAACGGCCCCGAACGACCCACCGATGAAGCCGCGCGCCGCCGCCGCGTCGTGCGCACGGCGCTGCTGTTTGGCGCCATCGCGTTCGCGATCTACGCCGCCTTCATCGCCTCGGGAGTGATCGGACGATGAGCGCGCCGCGCGGCAACGTGTCCAACAAGGGCATCCTCAAGCTGCTGGGGATCTCGCTGGGCGCATTCGCCTTCACCTTTTCGCTGGTGCCGCTGTACCGCCTCGCCTGCGAGAAGGTGTTCGGCATCCGCCTGGACAACAGCGCCGCCGACGCTTCGGCGATCACCTCGGCGGTGCCGGTCGACCGCTGGGTGACGGTCGAGTTCGACGGTTCGGTCAACTCGAAGCTGCCCTGGGGCTTCCGCCCGAACGCCGCGCGCATGCGCGTGCGCGTGGGCGAGCAGTACGAGGCCACCTACGCCGCCCACAACGCCAGCCAGAGCGCCGTCGTCGGCAGCGCGACGCCGTCGGTGGCGCCGGCGCGGGCGTCGGGCTACTTCAGCAAGACCGAGTGCTTCTGCTTCACCGCGCAGACCCTGCAGGCGGGCGAGACGCGCGACCTGCCGGTGCGCTTCATCATCGACCCGGCGCTGCCGCGCGACGTCCACACGATCACCCTGTCCTACACCTTCTTCAAGAACGATGTGCTCACCGACCGCCTTGCGGCCGCGCCATCGTCCACCGTGCCGCATTCGGCACCCTGACCCACCGCTATCCGGACTTTTCGCCATGGCCCAGGCCCCCGCTGACACCACAGCCGATCACGGCAGCGACCCGATCGCGTACTTCGTGCCGCACCACAGCAAGTGGCCGCTGTTCGCGTCGATGGCGCTGTTCCTGACCATGATCGGACTGGCCAGCTGGTTCAGCGAGATCAGCGGGGGCCGCGCGGTGTTCTTCGTCGGCGTGTCCAGCCTGGCCTTCATCCTGTTCAAGTGGTTCGCCGACGTGATCCTCGAATCGGTGTCGGGCTACTACAACAAGCAGGTCGACGTTTCGTTCCGGCTGGGGATGGTGTGGTTCATCTTCTCGGAAGTGATGTTCTTCGCCGCCTTCTTCGGCGCGCTGTTCTATGCCCGCCAGTTCGCGCTGCCGTGGCTGGGCGGCTCCGGCCAGGGCGTGGCGACCAACTACCTGCTGTGGGAAGGCTTCAGCTCGGCCTGGCCGAGCAGCGGCCCGGCCGGCGTGGGCGGACAGTTCCAGACCATCCCGGCCTGGGGCCTGCCGCTGCTCAACACGCTGATCCTGCTGACCTCCGGCGTCACCGTGACCATTGCCCACCACGCCCTGCGTGCCGGGCAGCGGACCAAGCTGCTGGTGTTCCTGGGCCTGACCGTGCTGCTGGGCTGCCTGTTCCTGTTCTTCCAGATCGAGGAATACGTCCACGCCTACCGCGACCTCAACCTGACGATGGGTTCGGGGATCTACGGCTCGACCTTCTTCATGCTTACCGGCTTCCACGGCGCCCACGTCACCCTGGGCACGATCATGCTGGCGATCATGTGGCTGCGCTGCGCCAAGGGCCACTTCAGCAAGGAAAACCACTTCGCCTTCGAAGCGGTGGCCTGGTACTGGCACTTCGTCGACGTGGTGTGGCTGGGCCTGTTCCTGTTCATCTACGTGCTTTGACGACAGGCTGCGCAATGACCAGCCTGCGGCTGTCATGAGGCGTATCGGGATCGGGAATTCGGCAAGGCACTCACCACCGGATCCGACAGGGCAGGGCGCCGGCATGCCGGCGCTTTCCGCTTTTTCGAACCGCGCAAACCTGCCGCCCGGGCGCGCCCGCCGTCCGGGATCTTCAGGAGTTCGGATTCCGTCCCACGCCGTGGAACTCGATCCAGCCCATGTAGTTGGCCAGCACCACCAGCAGGATCAGCGCGATCGACAGCGCGATGCGCTTGGTCAGCGCGTTGACGGTGCGCTTGCTCTGGCCCTTGTCGGTCAGCATGTAGTACAGCCCGGCGCCGAGGTTCCACAGGATCAGGGCCAGGAAGCCGACCACCACCAGGATCTTGAGCGAATCGTTCATTGCCGTGTTCCACGGCGCAACGCGCGCCGGTCGCCGCCATTATCGCAGGCCCTGTCGTGGCGCGAGTGAGCGCAAGCCACACGCGGCTGCTGGGCTGGGCGCTGGCGCTGCTGGTGATGGCGCTGTTCGCCGCACTGGGGCGCTGGCAGCTGGGGCGCATGGACCAGAAGCAGGCGATGCTCGACCAGGTGGCGGCGACGCTCGAGCAGCGCCAGCCGCTGCCGCTGGCCGCCGCCGCCGATCCCGCTCGTGCGCGCGATTTCGACTGGGCCCAGGGCGAAGGCAGTTTCCTCGCCGCGCCCGCGGTCCTGCTCGACAACCAGCAGCGCGAGGGACGTCCGGGCGTGCGCGTCTACCGCGTCTTCGCGCCCACCGGCGGCGCCCCGCTGCTGGTCGAACTGGGCTGGCTGCCGCTGCCCGGTGACCGCGCGATGCCGCAGCCCGAGCCGATCGAAGGCCGGCAGCGCATCCGCGGCCTGCTGGCACCGCCGCCATCGGCTGGCCTGGCCAAGGGCTTGTCCGCGGCCACCCCGGCCGGCGACGTGCTGGCGGTGCGCCTGGACGCGCCCGGCCTGCCCGCCCTGCTGGGCCTGGATGTCTTGCCGCCGCGCGTACTCAAGCTCGATCCCGACCTCCCGCTCGGCCATGCGCGCGACCTCGACGTGCTGCCCAACACCCTGCCGCCGCAGAAGCACCTGGGCTACGCCGTGCAGTGGTTCGGGCTGGCCGTGGCCGTGCTTGTCACCGCCCTTGTCCTGACCTTCCGGTTCCGCCGATGAATGCTCCCGTTTCCCCGCAGCAGCGCGGCCGCAACCGCGGCATGCTGATCCTGGTGGTGGTCCTGTTCCTGGGCAGCGCGATCGTTGCCGGCGCGCTGCGCTTCTCGGGCTGGCGCCCGCACGGCATGAAGAACCACGGCGAACTGCTCGACCCGCCGGGCGACCTGCGCCAGGTCGTGCCCGCCCTGCGCGAAGGCGGCGACTATGTGTGGAACCCGACCGAGCGCACCTGGCGCATCGCGCTTGCGCCGGCCGCCGGCTGTGCCAGCGAGTGCGTACAGCTCTCGCAGCAGCTGGACACGGTGTGGCAGCTGTTCACGCATCGCGCCGACCACGTGCACATCCTCTGGATCGGCACGCCGCCGGCCGGCGTGCAGCGCAACGCGGCCTGGCACGAGCTCGCGCCCGCACCCGCCCTGCTCGACGCGCTGCCGCGCCACCAGGATCCCGCGGGCACCCCCGTCTACGTGATCGACCCGAACGGCTTCGTGATCCTGCGCTACGCTCCCGGCTTCGATCCGGGCCACCTGCGCGCGGACGTGGCTCGCCTGCTCAAGCTGCGATGAAGCCTCCTGCCTCCACTCCTTCGCGTCCGCAGGTCCACCGGCACTTCCACCGGATCGCCTGGCTCGCCGTCGCGCTCACGCTTGGCGTGATCGTGTTCGGTGCCTTCGTGCGCCTGTCCGATGCGGGCCTGAGCTGCCCGGACTGGCCGACCTGCTATGGCCGCGCCGCCTGGCCGCAGGCCGCGCAGGACGTGAGCGACCACGCCGCCAGCGCGATCCGCCCGTTCGAGACCCACAAGGCCTGGCGCGAGCAGGTCCACCGCCACCTGGCCGCCACGCTGGGCGTGCTGGTGCTGGCCCTTGCGCTGCTGGCCGTGCGCCGCCGCCGACACGGCCTGGCGCTGGTGCTGGGTGCATCGCTGCTGGTGGCCGCAGCGATCCCGCTCTACATGCAGGGCCACATCGTGCCTGCGCTGGCCGTGGCCGCGCTGGGCGAAGGCCTGCTGCTGGTCGCCGCGCTGCGCTGGTCGAACGTGGACATGGCGCGCGTCGGTGCGCTCACCCTGGCGGTGGTGGTCTTCCAGGCGCTGCTGGGCAAATGGACGGTGACCATGCTGCTCAAGCCGGTCATCGTGATGGGCCACCTGCTTGGCGGCATGCTCACCTTCTCGCTGCTGACCTGGATGGCGTGGCGCGCCACCCACCTGCCGGTCGTGCTGGTCGATGCCACAGTGCTGCGGCGCTGGCTGCTGGCCGCGATCGCAGTGCTGGGCGTGCAGATCGCGCTCGGCGGCTGGGTGAGCGCCAACTACGCCGCGCTGGCCTGCGGCGCCGGTGGCTGGACCACGGAGCAGCACCACTACCTGGACTTCCCGCGCTGCGTCGGCCAGTGGTGGCCGCCGTCGGATTTCAGCGAAGGCTTCGTGCTGTGGCGCGGCGTCGGCGCCGACTACGAGGGCGGCGTGCTCGACGGTGCCTCGCGCATCGCCATCCAGATGGCGCACCGCCTGTTCGCGGTGGTGGCCGCGGCCACGTTGCTGCTGCTGTCGTGGCGGACGATGCGTACGCCGGGCTTGCGCGCCTGGGCGCTGGTACTCGCGCTGCTGACGATCGCGCAGGTGCTGCTGGGCGTGCTCAACGTCAAGCTGTCGCTGCCGCTGCCGGTGGCGGTGCTGCACAACGGCGGCGCGGCGCTGCTGCTGTTCCTGCTGGTGTCACTGCTCGCGCGCCTGCGGCGTCCGGGCTAGGCTCCACGGCATGAGCACACCGATGCATCCACACGCCACGCGGGCCATCGCCCGCACCCGCCCGGAACCACGATGAGCCGCGCGCGTTCGATCTACCGCGAGTACTGGGCGCTGACCAAGCCGCGCGTGGTCGCACTGATCGTGTTCACCGCGCTGGTGGGCATGTTCCTGGCCGTGCCCGGGCTGCCGCCGCTGCGCGAAAGCGTGTTCGGCCTGCTCGGCATCTGGCTGGCGGCGGCATCCGCCGCCGCGATCAACCACCTGATCGACCAGCGCATCGACAAGGTGATGGTGCGCACCGCCGATCGGCCCCTGGCCACCGGCGCGCTCACTCCATCGCAGGTGCTGGTGTTCGCGGTATGCCTGGGCGCGCTGTCGATGACGCTCCTGATCGCGCTGGTCAATCCGCTCACCGCCGCGCTCACCTTCGCCTCGCTGATCGGCTACGCCGTCGTCTACACCGGCTTCCTCAAGCGCGCCACGCCGCAGAACATCGTGATCGGCGGCATCGCCGGCGCCGCGCCGCCGCTGCTGGGCTGGGCCGCGGTGACCAACATGCAGGGCCAGTGGGACTGGGCGCACGCGCTGCTGCTGGTGCTGATCATCTTCGTGTGGACGCCGCCGCACTTCTGGGCGCTGGCGATCTTCCGCCGCGACGACTACGCGCGCGCGCTGGTGCCGATGCTGCCGGTCACCCACGGCGTGGAATACACGCGCTGGCAGATCCTGCTCTACACCGTGCTGCTGTGCGTGGTGACCGTGCTGCCGGTGGCGATCGGCATGAGCGGCCTGTTCTACCTCGGCGGCGCGGTGGTGCTGGGCCTGGCCTTCCTCTGGTATGCCTGGCGCCTGCTCGACCCGCCGGACGAACTGTTCGCGATGAAGGTCTTCAACTATTCGGTGGTCTACCTGATGGCGCTGTTCGCCTTCCTGCTGGTCGACCACTGGCTGCTGCCGTGGCTGGACCCGGCACCGCTGCAGGCGTTCGACCTGCAGCGGGTGGGTTGACCGCCGGCACCCATCGCCGCCCAAAACCGCTCTCGCAGAAGATCACGATGCGCTTGCCGATGTAGGAGCGGCTTCAGCCGCGATGGACGAAGCGACGATGCGCGTCAGGGGCCCCGCCTCCGCCCCACCGCATCACGCGGGCCGCGCGCGCTCCGCCACCTCGTCCAGCGTTTCCGGCGTAATCCGCCAGCGCTCCGCATCCTCGTACACGAAGTCAGCATGCAGGCGACCACCCGCGCGCTGCAGCTGCACCACGCACACCGTCCATGGCGCCTGGCCTTCCAGCTGCGTCGCCTCGCGCAGTTCATCCAGTCGCGCGCCGATCGTGTCGGCCTCGGTCTTCGGCGTCGCCGCTACCGGCGCGTGCCCGTCGCGATAGCCGAATCCGCTGAGCCTGCGCGCGCCATCGGCGTAGTCGGCAATCAACGCGTAGCCGTCCAGGTCATGTCCGGCGGTGGCAATGTCGCGCAGCAGCAGCTCGCCGATGCCACGCACCAGCGTGTCGCGATCGGGGCGGTTCAAGAGCGCATTCCGATCATGTCGTCCATGTCGCTGCGCGCGATGCGGTCGAACACCTGGCCGGCCTCGTTGTCGAAGACGATGAGCTGCGGATCATAGACCGCCTTCCCGCTGGCCGGATCGATCACCGCGTAATCCACGCGCACCTGGTCCGGCCGCGCGCTGTCACTCTTGCCCGCCTCCAGCCGCATCTCCACGTGCACCTCCATGCCCGTGGCCAGCCAGTCCGACCACTCCTGCTCCATGCCCGCGAACACGCGCTGGTTGAAGTGGCTTTCCTGCGGGAACATGTTCACCGGCCCGTGCCCGTTGGCGAAGCGGTAGGCGACCATGTGGCCGACGTCGTCACCGCTGCCCTTCATCTCGTTGTCGCTGCGGAAGCGGCTCTGCGCATTGGCTTCGATGCGGTCCGAATCGCGCCCGCCGCTGCCCGGTTCCCAGGTCAGCACCGCGTCCGCCGATGCCGGGCGGCCCGCGTCGTCGAGTGTCCACACCACCTCGTTGGACTCGCCGCTGCCGGTCTCGGTCACCACGCCTGTGATCGTGCCACCCTGCACGTCCTCGCCGATGCGCACCGTCTGCGCGGGCGGCGTGCCGTCGAGCAGCATGCGGCTGTAGGCGGCGCGATCCATGCCCGCGGCATCGTCGAGCAGCGCGGTGTGGCGGATGAAATCCTCGCGTTCGGCCGGGTACGAGGCCGGCCCGCCATCGCGCGGTGCATCGAACAGCCGGTGGGCGCCGGTCATCACCCGCAGCTCGCCGTCGGCGGTCATCTCCAGCGACAGGCGCAGGTCCTCGATCGAGGCCAGTCCGTTGGCCGCGGCCAGCGCGCGAAAGCTTGCCTCCATCGGCGTGCCCGCGTAGTCGCGGCCATGCACCTCGATGCGCGTGCGCGGCGGGATCGTGGCCGGGTCGAAGGGATTGAGCGCGCGCATCCCGGCCGGAGTGGCGTCCTCGTTGCGCATCGTCGCCTCGAAGCGCACCGGCACCATCTGCGCCTCGGCGCCCGGCGCGGAGACAAACATCTCCCCCGAAGCTGACCACGTGGTGCTCCCCTGGCCCTCGCGTTCGTCCTGGATGCGCACCGAGCCGCGGTCCAGCGCAAACTCCACGTCCGCCGGGTCTGCCGACAGCAGCGCCTCATCGAAGCGCACATCTGCCGGATCGACCGGGCGCGGCCCGAGGATCGGCCCCTGCAAACCCGGCGGTGGCAGCGACGGCGGAAACCGGAACGTCTCGAACGACATGGCGGGTCGGATGCATGCGGCGCCGTATGGCACCTTCCGACGATGAGGCTACGCGGCCGCGCGGCGCCACGACATTGGGGAAAACCCGTGGTCGGCCCTGCACCCGCAACCTGTAGGAGCGGCTTCAGCCGCGACCACCGCCAGATCCATCCGAATCCGTCCTTCCATGCGCATCCGCCGACCCCTACGGCAAAGAAAACTTCCGCATCGGCCGCGCCGGCCAGATCGACGTGAACTGCGCGCCGCCCACCAGCCGGAACGCCGCCGAGACACCATGCTGGATGCCCAGGCCCTCCAGCACATCCCTGACGCGGCGGAACGAGTGGCGCGGATCAGCCGTCATCATGAACAGGTTGATCTCCTTCGGGCTGACGTCATACCCGTCCAGCTCCACCGACTCGCCCAGCGCCGCCCTCAGCTGGTCCTCGATCGTCGCCAGGAAGTCCTCGCTCTCCAGCGACTTGCGCCAGAACTTGACCACGAGTTGATAGTCCATCGCTGCACCTCCTGCCGGTCCCATCCAGGTGGCGGACAAGCATACGGGGATGCGCGCGACGCGGTCGTGGGGCTGCGTTGCCGATGGTGCCGCCTTGTTTATCCGAGCCGAAGTCGAAGTGCGGTGGCTCCCTGACCTGGGGCCTAACCCGACGCCGCAGGTCGCGCCGCGTGTCGGCCTCATATCTCACCCTCCGCCTGCGGGGGAGGGCCGGGGTGGGGCGACCGGCGGCGCGGTCTTCCGGAGGCGTCGCTTGCGTCGAGCGCCCCCATCCCAGCCTTCCCCCGCAGGCGGGGGAAGGAGCCAAAGCACCGCCGGGAACGAGCCAATGCCGCAGCAGGGCAAGACGCCAAAAGCTGCAAGAGAGACGTCGCCGATCGCAGCATCGGCAGGATCCATGGGCCGGCTGCTCGCGGCCCGCGCCCTGCGCTGCTACCTCTGCCCTGCGTCGCCGGCGTTGCTGCCCACCAGCAGAACCGGCGTGCCGTCCGCGTCGAACATCTCGGCCACCAGCACGCGATCTCCGTCGACCCAGGTCCGGCCCTGTGTCCTGCCGCTGCGCGGGCCGAAGCGCTCGTCGGCGCTCCAGTCCCGCAGTGCGGCGGCGTAATGGGCTTCGACGCTGGACCAGTCGGCGCCGTCGAGCAGGTAGGACTGCACGTTGAAGCCGCGGAACGCGGCGCCGTAGCGCGCGTACATGTCGGCGACCATCAGGTCGGTGCGCACCTCGTGCGAGCCGGTGGCGGGCAACGGGCGGGCGCTTGCGGGCGTGGCGGGCATGGTGACGTGACTCCGTGAGCAACCGGCCGCGACGAGGGCGGTTGCCAGCAGGCAGGCGATCGCGGTGGCCCGGGCAAGGCGGAAGAGGTGTGCGCTCATGGGCTGAGCATGCGCGCGCGCCCGTCGCCACATGGTGGTGGCGACGGACGGTGGAGCACAGCGTGAATCACCAGGCAGGCGCGGATCACTCGAAGCGGTTGGCGTTGACCACGCGCAGCAGGGCGGTGTCGTACGGGGTTTCGGCGCGTTCGCCTTCGAAGGGCTGGCCGTTCGCGTCGCGCGGATAGGCCAGTGAGGTCAACGTGTCGCGCAGCGCCGAGGCTTCGTTCTTGTAGTTGTCGGCGGCCTGGGTCACGGCCAGGTCGGTGAGCGTGGATACGCCGCTGGCGGCCACGCCAGTGGCGGGATTGATCGCGCCCACTGCGCCGACCACGCCCTTGAACACGTTGGCCACGAGGTTGGCCTGGTCGGTGCGGTTGTCGGTGACCTGGTTGATCGAGGCCTCGACGCCGCCCATGAAGTAGCCGAGCGTCTGCGCGTTGCGGTAGTTGCCGCTGCTGTCGGTGGCCTGGAAGCGCGTGGCCGGATCCTCGCCCAGGTCGTTGCCGCGCTGCAGCTTGGCGATGAATTCGCCGACCTGCTCCTGGCCGGATTCGCCGCCGTTCTCCAGTTGCTCGGTGAGGTAGCTGGTCAGGCCCTTGCCGTCGCGATAGCTGGTCTCCAGGCCACGCACGATGCCGGTGGTGTCGCTGTCGAGCAGGGTGGTCAGCGCTTCGGTGATGGCGGCGGCGGGCGCGTCGTCGCCGCCCATGGGGTTGATGGTCTTGTCGCGGATCTCGCCGATCTGCTGCGTGCCGATCTCGAACACGCGCGCCTTCAGCGCCGGGTCGTCGACCCCGGCTGCGCCGCTGATGATGGCGGCGGTGACCGATGGATTGACGCTGGTCGAGGCGCTGTAGGGGCTGGCGATGTAGGTGCGGCCGAGGCCCACTTCCATCACGTCGCGCAGCTGCGAGTCGGTGAGCGTCCCCAGCGCCTGCGACAGCGCTTCCGGGTCGCTCGACAGGCTGGCCAGGACGTTGCCGACCACCGCGGTCTCGGCATTGCCCCAGCGCCCCTGCGATGCGGAATAGTCGGCGTGGATGCTGCCCGCCATGGCTTCGACGAAGGCGACCTTGGCTTCCGGCGAAGCGTGATCGGCGACCGCCGCGCCCAGCGCGTCGCGCCCGCCCGGGCTGCCGTCGAAGGCCTCGACCAGGCGCGTGATCTGTTCGCCGTCCAGGCCCTCGGCAAGCTGGTTGAACAGGTCCTGCCGCTCCTGCGCGCTGAGCGAGCCGTTGAGGCCGTCGATTTCCTGGGTCCAGTTTTTCAGATCGTCGTCGCTGAGCTCGCTGATCAGCCCGTTGCGCTCGTCGGGCGACAGGTCGGCGACCGCCTTGCTGATGTCGGTGAGGTCACCGTGGGTCACGTCCCAGTCAAAGATGCCCTGGTCGAGTCGATCCTTGACGGTATCGACCGCGTTGCTGATGTCGCTCATCGGGCACCTTGGGAAGGAAGTGGGGGCTGCCGGCAGGCTAGCGCCGCAGGTGCCGCCGGCAACATCCGTGCCGACCCCAGCTGGGGTTGACCCGAGGGTGGTTCAGCCGGCGAGCCCGCTGAGCAGCTGCCGCAGTTCCTGCTTCTCGGTGCCGTCGAGCTGGCCCATGCGCGCCTGCAGTTCGTCGATGCGCTGCTGCTGCGTCTGCCGGTCCAGTTGGGCGATGACGTCCTGGAACTCCTCGCGCCACTTGGGCGCGTCGCCGGGCAGGTTCTGGCTGGCGAGCTTCTGCAGGGCGGCGCCATCTTCGCGGTCGGCGAAGTGCTCGAGCAGCGCGCCGGTGGTGATGTCCGGGCGCGCGCTGACCAGGGCGATCAGTTCGGTGAGCAGCTCGACGCCGGGCTGGCGCAGCGCGACGAAGTGGAACGGCGGTGCCAGATCCAGCGCCAGCGAAGGCTGCTGCAGCAGCAGGGCGATGGCACCCCGCACCAGGCTGCGCCGGGGCGGCGCCAGCGGCTGGCTGCCCTGGCGGCGGATCGGGGCCTGCGCGGGCGGCTGGCGCACGCCGACGCCGGTGAGTTCGGTCAGGCGCTGCTGCATCAGGTCGCCGAACGCGCCGTCGGGGATCTGTGCCAGCAGCGGCTTGACGCGCTCGGCCAGCCGCGCCTTGCCGTCGAGCGTGGACAGCGAGACGCCCTCCGACAGCGTGTCGAAGAAGAACTGCGACAGTGGCGTGCCCTCGCGCAGCCGCGCGTCGAAGCCCTGCGCGCCTTCCTTGCGCACGATGCTGTCGGGGTCTTCGCCGTCAGGCAGGAACAGGAAGAACGCCTGGCGGCCGTCGCGCATGCGCGGCAGCACCGATTCCAGCGCCTTCCACGCGGCGCCACGCCCGGCGCGGTCGCCGTCGAAGCAGAAGTACACGTCGGGCGCGTTGCGGAACAGCAGCTCGGCATGGTCGGGCGTGGTCGCGGTACCGAGCGTGGCCACGGCCTGGGTGACGCCGTGCTCGAACAGCGCGATCACGTCCATGTAGCCTTCGACCACGATCAGCCGCTCGATCTTCGCGTTCGCCTGCCGCACCTGCCACAGGCCGTACAGTTCGCGACCCTTGTGGAACAGCGGGGTCTCGGGCGAGTTGAGGTACTTGGGGCCCGCGTCCTTGCCGTCGGACGGTGCACTGAGCACGCGGCCGCCAAAGGCGATCACGCGGCCACGGCGGTCGAGGATCGGAAACATCACCCGGTCGCGGAACTTGTCGTAGACGTGGCCGCGATCGTTCTTCGACAACATCCCGCCGCGCTCGAGCAGCTGCAGCCGGCGTGGGTCGGTGCCCAGCGCGTCCTTCAGCGCGGAGAAGCCGTCGGGCGCATATCCGATCGCGAACTGCGTGCACACCGCCTCGCCCACGCCGCGCGCGTCCAGGTAGGCGCGCGTCTTGTCGCTCGTGGACAGCTGGCGCTGGTAGTAGCGCGAGGCCGCTTCCAGCGCGTTGAACAACTCCTGGATGTCGGGATTGGCGTTGCGCTGCTGGGTCTCGCGCGGCACTTCCATGCCGGCCTGGCGCGCCAGCTCGTCGACCGCGTCGAGGAACTCGAGGCGGTCGTACTGCATGAGGAACGAGATCGCCGTGCCGTGCGCAGCGCAGCCGAAGCAGTGGTAGAACTGCTTGGTCGGCGAGACGGTGAACGAGGGCGAGCGCTCGTCGTGGAACGGGCAGCGCGCGGAGTACTCCTTGCCCTGCCGCTTGAGCGGCACGCGCGCATTGACCACCTCGACGATGTCGGTCCTGGCAAGCAGGTCATCGATGAATGCGTCGGGGATGCGGGCCATGCGGCTAGTGTATGCCGCAGCTGCCCCGGGCCGCAGGCCGCCCGCAGTCCGCAGCACGCATGCGGACTGCGGGCGATCCCCTACAGCGTTCCCGCCGCCGCCGGCCTTGGCTTGTGCGCCTCGGGCCGGTTGTTGGCGCGTTCGTCGATCACCGCGGTCAGCAGTGCGCCGATGAAGAACACCACGCCGCCGTAATAGATCCATATCAGCAGCAGCACCAGCGCGCCCATCGAGCCATAGGCGCTGCCGGGCGCGGCCTGGGCCAGGTACAGGCCGATTGCCCAGCGCCCCGCCGCAAACAGGGCGGCGGTGATCGCGCCACCCAGGAAGGCCTGCGGCCAGGCCACGCGGCGGTCGGGCAGGTAGTGGTAGAGGAAGGCGAAGGTGACCACGTAGATCAGGAAGGTGACCGCATAGCCCACCGCGGGCAACAACGAGGGCATGCGCGCGAAGGCGATCTGCAGCGCCGTGGTGGCGACCATCGAGATGATGAGCAGGAAGCCGATCGCCAACACCACGCCCAGCGAGAACACGCGCTTGCGCAGCCACGCCACGAGGCCGGTGAAGCGCTCCGCCTCGCTGCGGAAGATCAGGTTGAGCGCGCCCTGCAGCTGGGCGAACACCACCGTGGCACCGACGAACAGCAGAATCGTGCTCCAGATCCCGGCCAGCGATCCCACGTCGGGCTGCTCGGTGGCGTTGCGGATCACGGTTTCGGCCACTGCGGCCGCGCCCGGGCCGGCGAGCTCGCCAAGCTGGTCGATCAGCGACTGCTGCGCGGGCGGGTACAGCGAGGCTGTGATCCACAGCAACAGCAACAGCAGTGGCGCCAGCGACAGCAGCGCGTAGAAGGCCAGCGAGGCGGCCTGGGTCATCAGCCCGGCCTCGACGAAGCGTTGCAGCAACGCGCCGGGCAGGCTGGCCTGGAAGCGCTCGTTGAGCTGGCGGAAGCGGTCGGTGGCTTGCATGGGCGGGATGATGTCCGACCCGGCGTCGACCCCGCGTCAGCGCGCGCCGACGGCTCGCGCCGTCGCGCCCTCAGCCTGCCAGCTTCTGCTTCACCAGCTTCGAGACCAGGCCCATGTCGGCCTGCCCGGCCAGCGCCGGCTTGAGCACGCCCATCAGCTTGCCCATGTCGGCCGGGCCGCTGGCGCCGGTCTTGGCAACCGCATCGTCGATCGCCGCCTGGATCTGCCCCTCGTCCAGCTGCGCCGGCAGGTAGGTCTGGATGACCTCGATCTCGGCGCGCTCGATTGCCGCCAGGTCCTCGCGGCCGGCGCCTTCGAACTGGCTCACCGAGTCCTTGCGCTGCTTGAGCATCTTCTCCAGCACCGTCAGCACCGCGGCGTCGTCGAGCTCGATACGCTCGTCGACCTCGCGCTGCTTGATCCCGGCATTGACCAGCCGGATCACGCCCAGGCGGTGCTTCTCGCCGGACTTCATCGCGGTCTTCATGTCGTTGGTGAGCTGCTGCTTGAGGGTCATGTCGGGTGGCCGCAATGGGTGGTGGGAAGGAAGGGCGCCGGGCGTCGATCCGGGTGGGGTCGGGCGATGACCGTTCCGGATGCTGCGTCCACGCCCCCCGCGCCAAACACAAAAAGCCGGCTACGCTCGCGCGTGCCGGCTTCCTGCAAAGCGACGCGGCTCAGTACAGGCGCTGGCGCTTGGTGACGTCGCGCGACACGCGGCGTACCTGGCGCTTCACCGCGGCGGCCGCCTTGCGCTTGCGCTCCTGGGTCGGCTTCTCGTAGAACTCGCGCTTGCGGGTCTCGGCCAACACGCCGGCCTTCTCGCAGGTGCGCTTGAAGCGACGCAGGGCAAACTCGAACGGCTCGTTTTCGCGGACTTTGACGCTTGGCATAGGGATCTCTGGCTCTCTGGAAAGTCCGGCCCGGATGGCCGGTCTCTGCGAAGGGACTCGCACGTCCCGACCTGGCAGGCCGGGGGAGCCGCGTATGATAGCCGCTCGCCTTGCAACGGCGCAACCGGCGCCCATTTCCCCCGCATGAAGGTCCTCGGCATCGAATCCAGCTGCGACGAGACCGGCGTCGCCGTCTACGACACCGGCCGTCCCGCCGCCCCCGGCTCGGGCCCGGGCCAGGCCGGCCTGCGCGCCCACGCGGTCTACAGCCAGATCGAGCTGCACGCCGAGTACGGCGGCGTTGTGCCGGAGCTGGCCAGCCGCGACCACGTGCGCAAGCTGCTGCCGCTGATCCGCCAGACCCTGGCCGAGGCCGGTCTCGGCGTCCGTGAGATCGACGGTGTGGCCTATACCGCCGGTCCCGGCCTGGTGGGTGCGCTGCTGGTGGGGGCGGGCGTGGCCCGTTCGCTGGCCTGGGCGCTGGATGTGCCGGCGGTGGGCGTGCACCACATGGAGGGCCACCTGCTGGCCCCGCTGATGGAGGACGACCCGCCGCAGCCCCCGTTCGTGGCCCTGCTGGTGTCGGGCGGGCACACCCAGCTGATCGCGGTGGACGGCATCGGTGACTACCGGCTGTTGGGCGAGACCCTGGACGACGCCGCCGGCGAGGCCTTCGACAAGACCGCCAAGATGATGGGCCTGCCCTATCCAGGCGGGCCACAGCTGGCCGCGCTGGCCGAACAGGGCACGCCGGGGCGGTTCCGCTTCGCGCGGCCGATGACCAATCGCCCCGGGCTGGACTTCAGCTTCAGCGGGCTCAAGACCCAGGTGCTGCTGGCCTGGCGGGACAGCGACCAGTCCGCACAGACCCGCGCCGACATCGCCCGCGGCTTCGAGGATGCGGTGGTCGACACGCTCGCGATCAAGTGCGGGCGCGCGCTGGACGCGGCCGGCAGCGACGTGATCGTGGTGTCCGGCGGCGTCGGCGCCAACCGCCGCCTGCGCGCCAGGCTGCACGAGATGGCGCAACAGCGCGGTGGCCGCGCCTGCTTCCCGCGGCCGTCGCTGTGCACCGACAACGGCGCGATGATCGCCTTCGCCGGCGCGCTGCGCCTGCAGGCCGGCCAGCACGACGGCCTTGCAGTGCACGTGACGCCGCGCTGGGACATGGCGTCGTTGCTGCCGGTGGAGGCAGTCCTTGATTCGTGATTGGCACTCCAGCCCCAACCCTGATCCCCGATTACAGCCCATGGACAAAGTCTTCATCGAAGCCCTCGAGATCGACGCCCTGATCGGCATCTACGACTGGGAGCGACGGATCCGGCAGACGCTGGTGTTCGACCTGGAAATGGGCTTCGACAACCGCGTGCCGGCCGCGAGCGACGACATCGCCGATACGCTCAACTACAAGGCGGTCAGCAAGCGCCTGATCGACTATGTGGCGCAGTCCGATTTCGGCCTGGTGGAAACCCTGGCCGAGCGCTGCGCGGAGATCGTGATGGGCGAGTTCAACGTCCAATGGCTACGCTTGAAGCTGAGCAAGCCCGGTGCGGTGCGCGGTGCGCGCGCGGTCGGCGTCATCATCGAACGCACGCGTTCAAGCTGAAGAGGAAGGCGAATTGCAGGAGCAGCTGGAGAGTCTGCAGGCGGCGTTGGCGCCGTATCCATCGACCTATACCGGGCTGGTGGTCGTGACGCTGCTGCTGGCGGCGTGGCTGGCCAACTGGCTGACCAAGCGGGTGCTGCTGCGCGGCATCCAGCGCGCGCTGGCGGCGACTGCCGCGCGCCACGAGGCGCACGGGGGCGAGGTGCGGATGCGGGTGATCCCGCGGCTGGCCAACGTGGTGCCGGCGATGGTGATCGCCGCCGGCATCTCGGTGGTGCCGGATCTCCCTCCGCAGGTGGTGGCCGTGGTGCGCGCGCTGTGCCAGGCCTTCATCGTGCTCACCGTGGCGCTGGCGCTTTCGCGCGCGCTCGACCTGGTCAACCAGGTCTACGAGCGCCGCCCGGACGCGCGCAACAAGCCGATCAAGGGCTACCTGCAGGTGGCCAAGATCGTGATGTTCGCACTGGTGGCGATCTCGATCGTGGCCACCCTGATCGGTGCGCAGTTCCTGCACATCCTCACCGGCCTCGGTGCGATGACAGCGGTGCTGATGCTGATCTTCCAGGACACGATCCTGTCGCTGGTGGCCAGCGTGCAGATCAGCAACGACGGCCGCGTGCGCATCGGCGACTGGATCGAGATGCCCTCGCAGAACGCCGATGGCGACGTCATCGACATCGCCCTGCACACGGTGACGGTGCAGAACTGGGACAAGACGATCACCACCGTCCCGACCAAGAAGCTGATCAGCGATTCGTTCAAGAACTGGCGCGGCATGAGCGAATCGGGCGGCCGCCGGATCAAGCGCGCGCTGTACCTGGACCAGCGCTCGGTGCGCTTCCTGGACGAGGGCGAGGTGGCGAGGATGCACCGCTTCGTGCTGATCGACAGCTACCTCGATGCCAAGGCATCCGAGATCAGCGAATGGAACGCGACCCTGGCCGGACGCGGCGCCGAGCCGGTCAACCAGCGCCGCGTCACCAACCTCGGCACGTTCCGCGCCTACGTCGAGCAGTACCTGCGCCACCATTCGCGGATCAACCAGGACATGACCCTGCTGGTGCGGCAGCTGCAGCCGACGGCGGAAGGCCTGCCGCTGGAGATCTACTGCTTCACCAGCGACGTGCGCTGGGCCTTCTACGAGACCGCGCAATCCGACATCTTCGACCACCTGCTGGCGATCCTGCCGGAATTCGGTCTGCGCGTGTACCAGACGATGGGCGACGCGCCCCTCGACGTCACCCTGCATCGCCCGGCGGCCGCGCCCGACCCCGCCGACTGAGCGCCGGCGCGCGCGTGGTGCTCGCCGCGGCCGCGGCGGATGCGCGATCATGTGCGCCCTTCCGGAGCGCCCCATGCACACCGCCTACCTGAGCCTCGGCAGCAACCTCGAGCCTGAGCGACACCTGCGCGTTGCCGTGCAGGCGCTGGGTGAGCGCTTCGACGGGCTGCAGGTGTCGCCGTTCTACCGCTTCCCGGCGGTGGGCTATGACGGCCCGGACTTCCTCAACGCCGCCGCCATGCTCCGCACCGAGTTGGACGCGCACGCGCTCAACGCCTGGCTGCATGCGCTGGAGGACGCGCACGGACGGGATCGCAGCGGCCCGCGCTACAGCAACCGCACCCTGGACATCGACATCGTGCTGTTCGACGAACTGATCGCCGAAGGCCCCGGTCCCGCCACCGCCGCCGGCACGACGCCGGTGCTGCGCGTCCCGCGCGACGAGCTGCGCCACGCGTTCGTGCTCAAGCCGCTGGCCGACATCGCGCCGGACGCGCGACATCCGGTGTCACGGGACAGCATTGCCGCGCTGTGGGCGGCGCATCCGGACCACGGCGTGGCCTTCGAGCGGGTGGAGTTGGACTGACGCCCGCTGTCACATCGTCGCCGCTTGCCGCGTCTTCCAGACCACATCCGCGCATTGCCGGCGCCGAGGCGCCCGGACAGGATGCGGACCATCCACCTGAGGCGACGCCATGTTCGAGAAATTCTCCCGCAGTTGGGACCTGGTCAAGGCCAGCGCGTCGGTGCTGCGCTCGGACAAGGAACTGATGCTGTTCCCGGTGATCTCCGGCATCGCCACCCTGCTGGTGCTGGCGACCTTCCTGCTGCCGATGTTCGCGCTGCGGATCTTCGCCGACGGGATCGGCCTGGGCGGCGTGGTGTTCGGCTTTGCGTTCTATTTCGTCCAGTACAGCGTGATGATCTTCTTCAACTGCGCGCTGGTCGGCGCGGCGATGATCCGCCTGGACGGGGGCGACCCGACGCTGGCCGACGGCTTCAATGCCGCCCGGGCGAAAATCCCGGCGATCCTCGGCTACGCGGCGATCGCGGCCACGGTGGGCGTGCTGCTGCAGGGCCTGAAGCAGAAGGACAACTTCCTCGTGCGCCTGATGGGCAGCGCGCTGGGTGCGGCCTGGACGCTGGCGGCGTTCCTGGTGGTGCCGGTGCTGGTGTCGCGCAACATCGGCCCGGTCGATGCGCTCAAGCAGAGCGTGTCCCTGCTCAAGCGCACCTGGGGCGAGAACGCGGTCGGCCAGGTCGGCATCGGCGCCGCATTCGGCATGATCACCTTCGCCGTGGTGCTGGTGGGCGCGGCGCTGACCCTGCTCGCGGCACAGGCCTCGTTTGCGCTGGCGATCGTGGTGGGCGCGCTGTTCCTGCTGGTGGTGCTGCTGGTGGGGATCTACCAGGCGGCGCTGAGCGCAATCTATTCGGCGGCGCTGTATCGCTATGCGGTCTCGCATGAAACGCCGCACGCGTTCCGCGATGCCGGGCTGGGGCAGGCGTTCCTGCCGAAGGGGCAGTGAGGCGTTCGGGAGCGGCCAGGACGGCTGCTCCCGCAGATCTCTCCCTGCGGTCGAGATGACAACCGGGAAGGTGTCATCGCGAACGAAGTGAGGGATCTCGGATCCTGCTCAATCGCCAAGCGGGTTGCGGCCCCCGTCGACCGACACCACCGAGCCGGTCGTGTATGTCGCATCGCGCAGCAGCCATAGCGCCGTCGCCGCGATCTCCTCCACGCTGCCGGTCCGGCCGAGCGCGGTGTGGGCCAGGATGCGTTCCTGCAGCGCCGGATCGGGTGCCTCCGTCGGCCACAGGATCGCCCCCGGCGCGAGCGCGTTGACCCGGACCTCCGGCGCCAGCGCCACGGCCAGGGCGCGGGTCATCGCCTCCAGTGCCCCCTTGCTGATCGCATAGGCCGACAGGTCGGCGCGCGGCTGCCGCGCATACACGTCGCTGATGTTGAGGATGGCGCCACGCATGGCCTTCAGGTGCGGGGCCGCGGCCTGGGACAGGAAGAACGGCGCGCGCAGGTTGGTCGCCAGCAGTGTGTCCCACTGCGCCGGGGTCACTGTGCCCGCGGGCGTGGGGAAAAAAGCGGCGGCATTGTTGACCAGCGCGTCGAGCCGGCCGAAGCGGCCGACGGTGTGGGCGACCAGTTCGGGTAAGGCGTCGAATCGCGCCAGGTCCGCTTCCTGCACCAGGGTGCTGCCCAGCCGCACGGCCTCCAGTTCCGCCGCCAGCGTGTGGGCGTCCGCAGCGGAGGCGCGGCAATGCACGGCAACGGAATATCCGGCCGCATGCAGCCGGCGCACGATCGCCGCGCCGAGGCGGCGTGCGCCGCCGGTGACCAGGGCCACGGGGGACGAGGCTGGCATGACGTGCTCCGGATTGCCGTTATCCTGACGCATTGTCGCCGCAGACACCGCTGATGTCCGACTCCCCACTTTCCGACGACGCGCTTGCCCACAGCGCGCGCCTGCAGGCGCTGATCCGCGAGCAGATCGCCGCGGCCGGCGGTGCGATCCCGTTCTGGCGCTTCATGGAGCTGGCGCTGTACGCGCCCGGGTTGGGCTACTACAGCGCCGGTGCCACCAAGTTCGGCGCCGCCGGTGATTTCGTCACCGCGCCGGAGCTGGGCCCGCTGTTCGCCGAGTGCGTGGCCACTGCGCTCGCGCCGGCGCTGCGCTACTGCGGCGAGGCCGCGTGTTTTCTCGAGATCGGCGCAGGCAGCGGCCGCTTTGCCGGCGATGCGATCGCGCAGCTGCTCGAACTCGAGGCGATGCCGGCGCGCTACGCCATCCTCGAACCCAGCGCCGACCTGCGCGAGCGCCAGCGGGCGCATCTGGCGCAGACGCTGCCCGCGGAGGCCTTCGCCCGCGTCGAGTGGCTGGACGGGCCGCTGCCCGACGACTGGAGCGGCGTGCTGTTCGCCAACGAGGTCCTCGACGCGCTGCCGACGCCGCGCTTCTCGCTGCAGGGCGGCGAGGTCTTCGAGGAGCATGTCGCGCTGGATGGCGACCGCTTCTGCCGGACCGACCGTCCCGCCGACGCGATGCTGTCGGCCGCGGTGCGCCACGTCGAACGCCAGCTAGATGCGCCCTTTGCCGACGGCCACCGCGCCGAGCTGCTGCCGCAGTTGCCGTACTGGCTGCAGGCGGTGGCGGGCGGCATGCAGTCCGGCGCGATGCTGTTCGTCGACTACGGATATCCGCGCCGCGAGTACTACGACCCGCGCCGGCGCGACGGCACCCTGCGTGCGTTCCATCGCCACCGCATGGTGGAGGACGTGTTCGCGCGCCTCGGGCTGCAGGACATCACCGCTTCGGTCGATTTCACCGCGCTGGCCGAGGCCGGCACCGGCGCCGGCTTCGAGCTGGCCGGCTATTGTTCGCAGGCCAGCTTCCTGATCGGCAACGGCCTTGAGCAGCGCCTGCTTGCGCACGAGGCGCACGCCGCTGACGAGGCCGCACGCTACGGGCTGCGCCAGCAGGCCAAGGCGCTCACGATTCCCGGCGGCATGGGCGAGCGCTTCCAGGTGATGGGCTTCGCGCGCGACGTGCCGCTGGATGCGGCCTTCCTTGTCGGCGACCTGTGCTTCCGCCTGTGAGCCGGCCACCGCGCTTGGCGTCCAGGCTTGGCCGCTCGCTCAAGCCGCTGCGGCATCCATGGCCATGGGTCGCGCTGTGGTGCCTGGCGATCGCGGGAGTGGTGGTGTTTTCGCTGTTGCCGCCGCCGCCGATGCCGGACTTCGACAACAGCGACAAGTGGTCGCACTTCATCGCCTATTTCGCGCTGTCCGCGAGTGCGGTGCAGCTGTTCCGCAACTGGCCCGCGCTGCTGGGTGCGGGGCTGGGCCTGGTGCTGCTGGGCATCGGGATCGAGCAGGCGCAGGGCAGCCTGACCGTCACCCGCATGGCCGACGCCCAGGACGCGCTGGCCAACACGCTGGGCGTCATCGCCGGACTGGCGACGCGCCTGACGCCGCTGCATGACCTGCTGCTGCGGATCGACGGCAGGCGCGACGCCGCGAGCTGAGCGCTGCGCTTCGGTGCGGATCCGCGGCGCTTCGCCCCCACCCCAGCCCTCCCCCGCAAGCGGAGGAGGGAGCAGAAGCACGAAGCGCGCTCACCCTCCCCCGCAAGCGGAGGAGGGAGCAGAAGCACAAGGCGTGTTCACCCTCCCCCGCCTGCGGGGGAGGGCTGGGCTGGGGTGGGGCGAGACGAAGCGACGTCACCCGCCCCCGTGACGATCACAGCCGATGCCGACAGCCCTCAGCGCGGCACCAGCTGCACCCGATCAAGCACCCACATCATCGGCCGCGTATCGCCGGTGGCGGTGAAGCACAGGTCGCTGCGGCCTTCGTCAGCCGCCAGCGGCAGCTCGAGCTCGACGAAGCCATCCTCACCGGTGTGCGCCGGCAGCGGCAGCCTGGCCACCGTGTCGCCACTGCAGCCGCCCGACTGCACCAGCAGCTCGCCGTGCTCTGTTTCGGCGGGCATGAACCTGCGTGCGGGTTCGTCGCCGGCAAGCTGGAAGTAGTACGGCAGCCGCCCCAGGCGCACCTTCAGCGATCCGATGCCGTCCAGATCGGCGCCGGCCCACAGCCAGCACGGGTAGAAGATCGTCACGTTGTAGAGCGCGCGCTCGCCTTCGACGGGGCCGTCGTCCTCCAGCCGCAGCAGCAGACGCCCGCTGTCCGGGCAGCTCGCCAGCTGCTCGTCGCTGCGCACCAGCAGGCTTGCGGCGCTGTAGGCGTGATGCGTGGCCGGGCCGAGCGCGGTGGTGCCGTGGAATGCCGCGGCGCGGATGTCGAGCGGCAGCGGCGCGTCGATCGGCGCTTCGTACAGCGGCGAATCGGCGTCCGGTTCGCTGCCGTCGGTGGTGTAGCGCACCGCGTAGTTCAGCGCGTTGTCCAGCGTCACGCGCACGCTGCCGGCCGCGCGGTCGCCTTCGGCGCTTGCCATCACCTCGAAGGGCGTCTGCGCGTAGGCGATGTCGAAGGCGCGATAGCGCGCCAGCTGCGCGGGCAGGCGTGCCAGGAAACCGGCGTAGTCCTTGTGTTCGAGCGGCGACCACGCCGATTCCGCCAGCGCCGCGACGCGCGGGAACCAGGCATGCTGCACCCGGTCCCAGGAGCGCAGGTGCTCGGTCCACACGTTGGCCTGCACGCCCAGGACATGCGCGCGCTGCGCCGGCGTGAGCACACCGGGCACCGGATCGAAGTCGTACACGTCGCGCAGGGTGACCTGGGTTGGGCGGCCCGGGGGTTCGTTCGGCGACAGCGTCTGCTGGTAGTCCAGGTACAGCTTTTCCTTTGGTGTCATCACCACGTCGTGGCCGGCGCGTGCGGCGGCGATGCCGCCTTCGGTGCCACGCCATGACATCACCGTGGCCTGCGGCGCGATGCCGCCGTCGAGGATCTCGTCCCAGCCCAGCAGACGCCGGTCCTTGCCTTCCAGATAGGTGCCGATGCGCTTGATGAACCAGCTCTGCAGCGCGGTCTCGTCGGCGATGCCGAGTTCCTTCATCCGCGCCTGCACGCTGGCCGACGCCTGCCACTGGGTCTTGACCGCCTCGTCGCCGCCGATGTGGATGTACGGCGAGGGAAACAGCTCGATGATCTCGTCGAGTACGTGCTCGATGAAGCCGAAGGTGTCCTCGTCCACGTTGAACAGGTACTGGTGCACGCCCCATTCGTTGGACACGGCCGGGGTGTCGCCGAGCGAGCCGTACTGCGGATAGGCCGCCACCACGGCCTGCACGTGGCCGGGCATGTCGAACTCCGGCACGATGGTGATGTGCCGCCGCGCGGCATGGGCGACGATGTCGCGGATCTGCGCCTGCGTGTAGTAGCCGCAGTAGGGCCGAGTCTGCCCGGTGACCGGATCGGTGCCGGCCTCGCCAGCCGGGATGCGGCAGGCGGCGACTTCGGTCAGCCGCGGATATTTGGGGATCTCGATGCGCCAGCCCTGGTCATCGGTGAGATGCCAGTGGAAGGTGTTGAGCTTGTGCCGCGCCATCGTGTCGAGCAGCTGCTTGATCTGGTCGACCGACTGGAAATGGCGTGCCGAATCGAGCATCAGCCCGCGCCAGGCGAAGCGCGGCGCGTCCTCGATGCGCAGCGCCGGGATGCGCACGGCTTCGCCCTGCGCCGAGGACAGCAGCTGCCAGAGCGTGACCGCGCCATAGAACAGGCCGCGCTCGTCGCTCGCGGCGACGCGCACGCCGTCACGATTGGCCTCGAGCACGTAGCCTTCGGGTGCATCGGGCGAGGCGGTGGGATCGATCGCGAACACGATGCGGCTTCCGCCAGCATCGCCGTCGTCGGCCAGCGCCGGCTCGACGCCGTTGGTTGCCTTGACCATGCGGGCGAACTCGCCGGCCACGCGCCGCACAATGTCACCCTCGGCACGGAGGCGGGTCGTGGCATCGAAGCGGAAGCTCCCTTCCGCCGGCACCAGCGAGGCCGGTGCCGGGATCAGCGCCGGTGTGGCCACGGTCTCGGCGACGGCATCGACCGCCGTGTCTGCGTGGCTGCTGCATGCGGCCAGCAGGATCAAACAGCCCAAGGCGGCAAAAGGCCGCCAGGCGCGAGGCATCAGGCTCATCGCGACTCCTCGGTGAGCAGAAAAAATGCGCGGGTCCAGACAGTCCGGACCCGCGCGAACTACGGCATCGATCGGGAGGGGATGCCGTCAGGTCTCAGAACTGCACGCGCAGTGTGGTCAGGTAACGTCGGCCGGAGCGATAGACGCCGCGGGTCAGCTGCGCTGTGTCCGCATAGCTGTGGTAGGCCTCGTCGAGCAGGTTCATCGCATCGAAATTGAGGCTGACGTTGTCGTTGAACCGGTAACCCAGCGACAGGTCCATGGAGGTGTACGGGCGCACCCACAGGTTGTCGCCGCGGTCCACGTTGGTGAAGTACTCCGAACGCCAGGAGGCGCTCAGCCGCGCGGTGAAATGATCGTTCTCGAAGTAGGGGCTGATGTTGAGCTGGTACTTCGAGTTGTACGGCATCGGATCGCCGGAGCTCGCCTCGGCATCGGCGTAGGTGTAGTTGGCCACGAGCCCAAAGCCGGCCGCGATCTGCTGCTGCCAGGCCAGCGCGACACCCTGGATCTTCGCGGTTCCGGCGTTGTCCGGGCGGCCCACCTGGTAGGTACTCACCTCATCCTGCGACTGGTTGAAGTGCTGTTCGGGTCGGGTCGTGGTCAGGATGTAGTTGTCCACGTCCTTGTAGAACAGCGAGGCGGCCAGGATGGCGTCCTCGGCGAAGTACCATTCGGCCGAGAGGTCGAAATTGGTCGATTCATACGGGTCGAGTTCCGGATTGCCGCCGCCGCCGGTGAGGGTCTGGTCGCCCAGCCACAGGTAGCTGGACATGTCGCTGTAGTTCGGACGGGCGATGACCTTGGCGCCGGAGAAGCGCAGCACCACGTCGTCGGCCAGGTCGTAGGCCAGGTTCACGTTCGGCAGCACGTTGTTGTATTTCTTGCCGACCACGTTCGGCGCGTAGCCGTTCGCCGGGCAGGGCGGAGGCGCATCGGTACGCACGCACTGCCAGCTGTGGCTCTCGGTCTCGGTCTGCACGTAGCGCAGGCCGAAGTTGCCACGCAGGCCGTTCAGGCTGAAGTCCGCCTGCACGTACGCCGCGTTGATGTCTTCGACGATGCGCCAGGTATTGGCGGCAAACGACGGGTCGTTGAATGTGCTCGGTTGGGGCATGGTCTGCCACGGCGCGAGCCAGTCGCCGCTGAGGATGTAGTCGGCCAGGGCCCAGCCATCGATGGTGAACCGGTCGCCCAGGTCCCCGTAGCCCGAAAAGCCGGTGAGATAGTTGCCCGGCACCGGCTGCGGATTGAACATGTCGGCGGTCGCGTCGCCGTAACCGGCGACCGAGGCCAGCGAAACGCCGCCCATCTTCTGCTCGGTTTCATGCTCACGCCGCTTCGCGCCAAAGCGGAGCAGATACACCGGCGAGTCGAGCTTCAGGCCGAAGTCGACCTGGCCGTAGGTCTCCTCATCCCAGGTCGGCTTGAACACGATGTTGCCGCCCCAGCCCGTGTTCCAGGAAGGCGGCGGCTGCGTCGGGTCGGCGCCCCAGCCACCGTCCATGCGGAACGCGGACGGATCGGTGAACGGATTCAGGCCTTGGTAGCTCAGGCTGCCCGGGTGCGAAGGCGCCTGGCTGATGTCGTAGCTGTAGTCGGACCGGTTGAGGAATTCGCCGAACACTTGTTGGTCGGTGCCGCCGGTGGCCTTGGTGTTGCCCACGTGCGCCGATGCGAACCAGCGCTCGCCGTCCCATTTGGCCTTCAGGTCGTAGGACTCGGTCTCGACCGTGGACTTGCGGTTCTGCACGTCGAACACCGACAGCGCGTTGCGGAACGTGCCCCGGGTGATGATGTCATCCTCGACGGTGACGTCGGTCAGCCGCATCAGGCTGTTCCACGCGTTGCCCATGAAGGCAAACATCGACTGGTTGATGTTGTCGTAGCTGGCGTCGATCTTGAGCGCGTTGAACTCGATGTCGAGTTCTTCGACGGGGCGGAACTGCAGCGCCAGCGAGTAGCTGTTGCGTTCGCGCTGCTGCTCGAAGAACGAGGCGCTGAGCGAGTTGGGGCCGCGCGCGTCGAGGTTGGCCTCCAGCGTATCGGCGCAGGCTCCGACGCAGGACGCGGGCAGGGTGGGTTGCGAGCCGTCCGGGTTCGGCGGCTGCGACCAGTCCGCCGGCAGGTTGTTGACCGAACCACCCCCGCCCTGGCCATCGCGATAGTCGCGCGCCGACACGCTGCCATAGGCTTCGATGCCATCGCGTCGGATCGTTTCGTCCAGGCGCTGTGCGGAGAACACGACGCCGAAGTTCTCGGCCTGGTTTTTCCAGCCCAGCATCAGCGAGCCCTGCGGCTTGCCGTCCTCGTCGCGGTCGTTGTACAGGTAGCCGAGCTGGCCGCTGACCATGAAATTATCGTCCAGGTCGAGCGGCTTGCGCGTCTCCACGATCACGGTGCCGCCGATCGAGCCCTCGTCGATGTGCGCCTCGGGCGACTTGTACACCGTCACCTTGCCGACGATCTGCGGCGCGAGCAGCGAGTAGTTGAAGGTGCGGCTGGGGTGGTCGAGGATGAACCAGTCTGCCGAGGCCACCGACTGGCCATTGAGCAGGGTGCGGTTGAGCGCGGGATCGGTACCCAGGATGCTGACGCGTTCGCCCTGGCCGAACAGGCGGTCGATGGTGACGCCGGGGATCATGGTCATCGCCTCGGCCACGTTGGTCGACGGGAACTTGCCCACGTCCTCGGCGGTGATCACATCGATGATCGCGTCGGAGTTGCGCTTGGTGTCCAGCGCCTGCTGCAGGCTGGCGCGGATGCCGGTGACGACCACGCGGTCGAGGCTGGTGGCCTCGTCGGACGTGGTCCCGGCGGCGGCGTCCTGTGCCTGCGCCTGCGCGGCAACCCCGAGGCACACGGCGATCGCGGCCGACAGCATGGATGTGCGGTGCTTCATGACGGTTCTCTCCCTTCGAAAATGGGTGTGGCTGTGGCCGCCGGCCGGGGGTCCGGTGGCCCGTGGCTGGCCCTTGCGTCCGCCCTGGTGGCGGCGCGCGGGCCGGGGTCAGGTCAGGTGCGCATCCGTGCGTTGGTTGTCGTTTCGTCGCTGGTCGAGGTACCAGCCGGCGGCGCCGATCGCGCCCAGCTGCCCGTGCTCGACCAGGGTCACGGGAATGCGCAGCAGCGATTCGCGCATCGGCCCCTTGTCGAGGAAGCGCTGCACGAAGCTGCTGCCGGCAAGGAAGCCGCGGATCTGCGGCAGGATTCCGCCGGCCAGGTAGACGCCGCCGCGGGCGCCGTAGAGAAGCGCCATGTCGCCGACCGCGCTGCCGAGCAGGCCGCAGAACAGCTCCAGGGTTTCGCGTGCCAGGGCGTCGTCGCCGGCGATGGCGGCGCCGCTGATCGCATCGGGCGTCGCCTGCGAGGGCGCCAGGCCGCGCACCTGCGCCAGCGCCACATGCAGGCGCAACAGCCCCGGCCCCGACAGCGCGTGTTCGATCGGCACATGGCGGCGCTCGCGCAGGAACTCGCGCAGCACCGCCATCTCCAGTTCGGTCGATACCGTCAGTGCCGCCTGGCCGGCTTCGGTGGCGAGCACCTGCGCGCGGCCGTCGCGACCGGGAATGCGCACCGCCGCGCCCAGTCCGGTGCCGGGTCCGACCACGAGCGTCGGCCCGGAGGGCGCGACATCGGGCCCCGACAGACGCAGCAGCGTATGCGCATCGGTGGCGGCCACCGCGTGCGCGACCGCCTCGAAGTCGTTGACCAGCAGCAGCTCCTCGAAACCGAGCTGGTCGCGGATGCGCTGCGGCGCCACCGGCCAGGGCAGGTTGACCGACAGCACGGTGCCATCCTCGCGCGCGTGTCCGGCGCAGGCGATCACGCCGCGCCGCACCGTGGCCGCGTCGGGGAGGGTCGACAGGAAGGCCTGCAGCAGCTCGGCCAGGCCGGCGAAGCCGGCGCAGGGGTACTTGCGGTAGTGCAGCAGGCGGTCCGGCGCACGGCTGTCCACCAGTCCGACGCGCACATGCGTGCCGCCGACATCGGCGGCCAGGAATGGCGCCGGCGCTGGCAGCGGGCCAGGGCTGGCGGGCAAGTGGCGGGTCGTTGCTCCCACGAGGACTCCTGCAAACCACCGCTACGGGTTGCAGCGGTGTGGCCGCAGAGTGCTGACGTGGTGACAACGATGTCAAGCAGGCGCTACCGAGCGCCCCCTGGGCATCCGGCATTAGCGATACGGACGCGAAAATAAGCCGTCACAGATGTTGGTCGTTGCACATTTGTCGGTAAAACCCGCCTGATGTCCCGGGATGGCTCCGCGCTGTCGGAATGTCCCGTGCTGCAGGACAGCACCCGATTGCGCAGGCCCCAGGGGCGCCCGGCTGGGCCTGTGGCTGGAATTCCTGTGGGAAGTATGACAACGTTAGTCACGCACCCCGGGGGCAGGACAAGCGACGACGACATGCGTATCAACGAGGAGCAGGGCAGCCCGCGCAAACCGACGATCCGCACCGTGGCCGAACGCGCCGGGGTGTCGCTCAAGACCGTCTCGCGGGTGATCAACAACGAGCCGGCGGTGCTGCCGGCGACCCGGGCGCGCGTGCTGCAGGCGATCGCCGAGCTCGACTACGAGCCCGACCCGTCTGCGCGCAACCTGCGCAGTGCCAGCGCCTACGTGATCGGCCTGGTCTACGACAACCCCAACCCGTACCACATCATCGGGCTGCAGAACGGCGTGCTCTCGGCCTGCCGCGAAACCGGATTCGGACTGCAGATCCACCCCTGCGACGCCAGCTCGCCGCTGCTGGCCGAGGAACTGCTGGAGCTGGTGCAGCGCTCGCGCCTGGCCGGGCTGGTGCTGACTGCGCCGATTTCGGAGCGGATGGAACTGATCGAGGCGCTGGCGAAGGCCGGCGTGCGCGCCACCCGCATCATCGCCGCGGCCGAAGACCCGCGCGATGGCTACCCCTGCGTCTATGTCGACGACCGCGACGCCGCCTACGAGATCACCGAGCACCTGGTCCAGCTTGGCCACCAGCGCATCGGCTTCCTGTGGGGCGGGCAGGAGCACCTGTCCAGCTCCGAGCGCTACCTGGGCTACGAACAGGCGCTCAAGGATTACGGCATCACCCTGGACAAGCACCTGGTGATCCCTGGCGACTACACCTTCGACGACGGCTTCCGCGGCGCGCGCCGGCTGCTGGCGCTGCGCGATCCGCCCACCGCGATCTTCGGATCCAACGACGAGATCGCCGCCGGCGTGCTGGCCGCGGCCAAGTCGGCGGGCATGAACGTGCCCTTTGATCTGTCGATCGCCGGCTTCGAGGACAGCCCGTTCTCGCGCCAGTCGTGGCCGGCGCTGACCACGGCCAAGCAGGCCACCGAGGAGATCGCGCGCCACGCTGCGCGCATGCTGATCGCGGGCTTGCGCCAGGATGCGGCCGCGCAGCCCAACCAGGCCTTCGTGCCGCAGCTGGTGGTGCGCGGCTCGACCGCACCGGTGCGGCCGCGTGCGCCGGCGCACGCGCACGCGCCGGCCCCCGCTCCCGCTGGAGACCAATGAACACCATGACCGCAGATTCCGCGCCTGCGTGCGCCAGTACCACCTCGATGTTCCGCGAGGCGGCGCAGGCTGCAGCGGTGGTGGAGGCGCAGTTCGCCGCCAACCGCGACCTGCTCGCCGCGCTCGGGGCCGATCTGCGGCGCAGGCCGCCGGCATTCGTCGCCACCTGCGCGCGCGGCAGCTCCGATCACGCCGCGACCTTCGGCAAGGCGCTGATCGAGACCCGGCTGGGCCTGGTCACCGCGTCGGTATCGCCGTCGGTGGGCTCGGTCTACGGCGTGCGCCAGCGGCTGGGCGATGCGCTGTTCATCGCGATCTCGCAGTCGGGCCGCAGCCCGGACCTGCTGCGCAACGCCGAGGCCGCGCGCGAGGCCGGTGCGCGCGTGGTCGCGCTGGTCAACGTGGCCGATTCGCCGCTGGCGGCGCTGGCCGACGTGGTGGTGCCGCTGCACGCCGGTCCCGAGCACAGCGTGGCGGCGACCAAGAGCTATCTCGCATCGCTCTCGGCGCTGCTGCAGCTGGTGGCGCTGTGGCGCGGCGACGAGGCACTGACGGCCTCGCTGGACGCGTTGCCCGCGGCGATGCGCCAGGCCTGGGACTGCGATTGGTCTCCGGCGCACGAAGGCCTGCTCGCTGCGCGCAACCTGTTCGTGCTGGGCCGCGGCCTGGGCCTGGGCGCGGCCCAGGAAGTGGCGCTGAAGTTCAAGGAAACCTGCGGCCTGCACGCCGAGGCCTACAGCTCGGCCGAGGTCAGGCATGGGCCGATGGCCCTGGTGGGCGCCGGCTTCCCGGTGCTGATGCTGGTGCAGCCCGATGGCACCGGTCCGGGCACCTGCGCGCTGGCGGACGAACTGCGCGCGCGCGGCGCCAGCGTTTGGCTGGCCGACGACGGCGATAGCGCGGAGCTGCCCGTGCCCGCCGCGCCGCACCCGGCGTGCACGCCGTTGCTGCAGGTGCAGGCCTTCTACCGGATGGCGAACGCGCTGTCGCTGGCGCGCGGCTTCGATCCGGACACGCCGCCGCACCTCAACAAGGTCACCGAGACGGTCTAGTGCCTGGCCTTTCCTACAGTGCGGCATTGCGTGGACATCCCGGTAGGGGTGGGGGCCTCGCCAGGTCTCGCAAGCGTGCATGCATGCGTGCACGCGGCGCGGCAGCATTTCCGGGAGCGGGACGATGCCGATGACGGCGCTGGTCAACGGGCGCGTGCTGCTCGACGACGGGTTCGGCGATGGGATCGCCGTCCTGCACGAGGACGGCCGCGTCGTCGCGGTGACGCAGGCGGATGACCGGCGCGTGCGCGATGCCGAGCGCATCGACCTGCAGGGCGGCACGCTGGTGCCCGGCTTCATCGACGTGCAGGTCAACGGTGGCGGCGGCGTGCTGTTCAACAACACGCCCAGCGTCGAGGGCATTCGCGCGATCGCGCGCGCGCACCGCCGTTTCGGCACCACCGGCCTGCTGCCGACCCTGATCAGCGATCGCGCGCAGGTCATGCGTGAAGCCGTTGGCGCCGTGCGCGACGCCATCGCGCAGCGGGTGCCCGGCGTACTCGGCATCCATCTTGAAGGCCCCTACCTCGCCCCCGCGCGCAGGGGCACGCACGACGCCGGCATGTTCCGCGTGCCGGATGCGGACGAAATCGCGCTGGCGACCTCGCTCGACAACGGCGTGACCCTGCTCACGCTCGCGCCCGAGCAGGTGCCGCCGGAGACGCTCGCGGCCCTGCTCGCGCGCGGCGCGATCGTCGCGGCCGGCCACACCGCCGCCAGCTACGATCAAGCGCGCGCGGCGCTGGACGCCGGCATCCGCGGCTTCACCCATCTCTACAACGCGATGTCGCCGCTGCTCGGGCGCGATCCCGGCACGGTTGGCGCCGCGCTCGAGGACCGCGACAGCTGGTGCGGCATCATCGTCGACGGCGTGCACGTGCACGCGGCCAGCCTGCGCGTGGCGCTGGCGGCCAAGCCGCGCGGCAAGCTGTTCCTGGTAAGCGACGCGATGCCGATGGTCGGCGCGGACGATCCTTCATTCTCGCTTTATGGCGAAACCATCAGCGCCGTCGATGGCGTGGTGCGCAACGCCGCCGGCGCGCTGGCGGGTTCTGCACTCGACATGGCCAGTGCGGTGCGCAACACGGTGCGCCTGCTCGGCCTGCCGCTGGAGGAAGCCGCGCGCATGGCTTCGCGCTATCCCGCGCAGTTCCTTGGCCTGGGCGATCGCTACGGCTCTGTCGCGCCGGGATATGCGGCCGACTTCGTGTTGCTCGATGAAGCGCTGCAGGTGCGCGCGACCTGGATTGCCGGCGCCATGGAGCGCCACGCCGCTTGAACACCGCCGCGCGACGTTTTGCCTCGGTCGATGCGCTGCGCGGCCTGACGGTGGCGGCGATGCTGCTGGTCAACAATCCCGGCGATTGGGGCCACGTCTACGCCCCGCTGCTGCATGCGCCCTGGCACGGCTGCACGCCGACCGACCTGATATTTCCGTTTTTCCTGTTCGTGGTCGGCGTGTCGATCGCGCTTGGCCTGGTGCCGCAGCTGGAGCGCGGCGTCGATGCGCGCACGCTGCACCGCTCGATCCTCTCGCGCGGGCTGCGCATCATCGCGCTGGGACTGCTGCTGCACCTGGCGGCGTGGTGGGCGTTCGACATGGCGCACTACCGCATTTCGGGCGTGCTGCAGCGGATCGGGCTGTGCTTCCTGGTCGCCGCGCCGCTGGCCCTGCACCTGCGCCCGCGCGCGCAATGGCTGCTGATCGCGGCGCTGCTGCTGGGCTGGTGGCTGCTGCTCGCCGCGGGCGACAGCTACGAGCGCTACGCCAATCTCGCCGACCGCATCGATACCGCGCTGCTGGCGCCCTGGCTCTACGACTTCGAGGCCGCAAGCGGGCGCGGCCACGATCCCGAAGGACTGCCGGCGACCCTGCCTGCGATTGCGACCGTCCTGCTTGGCGTGCGCGCAGGCGCGTGGCTGCGCGGCGGACAGCTGCGCGCGCTGGTGTGCGCGGGACTGGCGATGCTGGCGCTGGGCTGGCTGTGGTCGCTGGCGATGCCGATCAACAAGGCGCTGTGGACTTCGTCCTACGTGTTGTGGAGCGCCGGCTGGGCGGCACTGGCACTGGCGCTGGCGCACCTGCTCATCGATCGCCGCGGCTGGCCGGCGATCGGCCGCAGTTTTGGTGTCAATGCGATCGCCGCCTACGCCGGGTCGGCGCTGATGGTCTACGGGCTGGCGGGCATCGGCGCGTGGAGCGCGATCTACCGCCACGGCTTTGCGTGGATGACACCCCATACCGGCCCGTGGTTGCCGTCACTGGCCTTCGCGCTGGCCCTCGTCGCACTGTGGTGGGCCATCGTGCGCGGGATGGACCGGCGCGGCTGGATCCTGAAGATCTGACGCGGCGCGGTTCACCGCCGGATCACGGCGCGTCGCTACGCTTGCCGCATGCGCGTAACCACAACCGGCCGAAGCCGCCGCACACCGCGCCGGCCGCTGACGCCGGCCGAACGCGATGCCGTTGAGGCGGGGCTCCACTACGTCAGCGACACCGCGCCGGGCATCCAACGCCAGCGCTGCGGCCGCGGCTTCCGCTATCTGGATCCCGACGGCGGCAGCCTGCGCGATGCGGACACGCTGGCGCGTATCCGCTCCCTGGCCATTCCGCCGGCCTATCGCGAGGTGTGGATCTGCCGCTCGGCGCGCGGCCACCTGCAGGCGACCGGACGCGACGCACGCGGCCGCAAACAGTATCGCTACCACCCGGACTGGCGCCCGTTGCGCGATGCCAACAAGTTCGACCGCATCGTCGCCTTCGGTCGCGCGCTGCCGAAGCTGCGGCGGCGCGTGCGCGCCGACCTCGCGCTGCCCGGGTTGCCGCGCGAGAAGGTGCTTGCCGGCGTGGTCGCGATCATGGCCAACACCCTGATCCGCGTGGGCAACGACTGCTACGCGCGCGAGAACGGATCGTTCGGCCTGACCACGCTGCGCACCCGGCACGCGCGCTTCCTTGGCAAGGAACTGCGGCTGCAGTTCAACGGCAAGGGTGGGCGCGCGCACGAGGCCGGCATCCAGGATCCGCGCCTGCTGCGGCTGGTGCGCGCCATGCATGAGCTGCCGGGACAGCGCCTGTTCCAGTGCCGCGACGAAGGCGGTGACCTGGTGCCGGTGGAATCGAACGACGTCAATGCCTACCTGCGCGAGTGCATGGGCGATGCGTTCACCGCCAAGGACTTCCGCACCTGGGGCGCGACCGAGGCCGCGTTCCGGCAGCTGGCGGAGATTCCCGTCGACGCGGCGACCTCGGACACCGCAGCCGCCGGCGTGTGCCGCGAGGTGGTGACGTCGGTCGCGGCGATGCTGGGCAACACGCCCACCGTGTGCCGCAAGAGCTATGTCGACCCGCGCGTGTTCGATGGCTGGCGCGACGGAACGCTGCATCGAAAGGCCCAGCATGCCCGTGGACCGAGGCAGTGGGAGGCGGCGCTGCTCGGTTTCCTGTCGTGCGGCGCCCGCGCGCCGAAACGCCCCTCGTAGGAGCGGCTTCAGCCGCGATCGTCGTATCCGGCGTCCCCGCACGCGTGATACCTGCATGCAACCATCGCGGCTGAAGCCGCTCCTACAGGGGGGGTTGTGCAGGATCGCTCGCGTCGTTGGCTTCGGCCGACGCCCGCGCAGCGCCGATGGCCTGCACGCGCGCCTTGCGCAGCGCCTGTCCGATCTGCGGGCCGTCCATGCCCTCGCGAACGATGTCGCGCGCATTCACCGCCAGCGCCGCTGCATGCAGGCGCCGTAGCTCCGCGCCCTGCGGGTACGGCTCGTCCTGCAGGCCCAGGCGGCCGCGCTTGTCGGCCTCGCAGACCAGCGCCAGCGCGGCCATGCGCGCCGGCTTGCGGAACGCGTCGCAGCGCTGCAGCAGGTCGTGCACGGTCGCATCGCGCAGTTCGCGCAGGCGGTGCACGTTGAGGTGCTCGCGGCAGGCGATCAGGGCCAGGTCGCGATGCTCCAGCGGCACCTTGAGCCGCTCGCACAGGGCGCGCAGCGGCGCCAGGCCGGCCTGCTCGTGGCCGATGTGGCGCGGCAGCGCGTGCGCGGGCGTGAGGGCCTTGCCGAGGTCATGGGTCAGCGCGGCGAAGCCGATCACGGTATCGCCCGCCGCGAGCGCTGCGGCCATGTCGCTGACCAGCTCCTGGTGACGTCCGGTATCGACTTCCGGATGGTATTCGGCGCGCTGCGGTACGCCGTACAGCGCGTCGACCTCGGGCAGCACCACCGCCAGCGCGTCGGCTTCGCGCAGGGTGCGCAGGAAGGCCGCCGGCTGCGCCGCGGCCAGGGCCTTGCACAGCTCCTGCCAGACGCGCTCGGCCACCAGGCTGGCGAGTTCGCCGCCCGCGGCCATGCGCTGCATCAACGCCATCGTGTCGGGCGCCACGCGGAAGCCCAGCGGCGCCAGCCGCGCCATGAAGCGCGCCGCACGCAGCACCCGCAGCGGGTCCTCGACGAAGGCCGGGCCAACGTGGCGCAGCAGGCGCGCCTCGATGTCGCGCACGCCGCCGAACGGATCGACCAGGT
Source organism: Luteimonas sp. A611 (assembly GCF_054072715.1). NCBI lineage: Bacteria > Pseudomonadati > Pseudomonadota > Gammaproteobacteria > Lysobacterales > Lysobacteraceae > Luteimonas > Luteimonas sp. A611. Next base: position 137,700 of record NZ_JBSVRP010000003.1, on the reverse strand, counting down.
TGCCGGCTGCGTCCTGCGCGATCGCATTGATGGTGAAGTCACGCCGCTCCAGGTCCTGCTCCAGCGTCACCGACGGATCGGCGTGGACCACGAAGCCGCGGTGCCCGGGTGCGCTCTTGCGTTCGGTGCGCGCCAGCGCATGCTCCTCGCCGGTGTGCGGGTGCAGGAATACCGGGAAATCGCGCCCGACCGGCCGGAAACCCGCGGCCAGCATCGACTCGGGCGACTCGCCGACCACCACCCAGTCGCGGTCGCCGGGCGCCAGGCCCAGCAGCCGGTCGCGCACCGCGCCGCCGACGAGATAGGTCTGCATCACGTCAGCGCAGCACCCGCGCACTGAGCAGGCCAAGCATGACGCAGACCCTGCGGCCGAACGTTCTGGCGACCGGCACACTCGGCCGCGACCTTGTCGGCCGGTGCTTCAGTGATGTTTCGCGTCAGTGCGTCAGGCAGGCCCATGGCGGTCTCGCGGCGGATGCGCCGCCAGCTTAGCGGCTGCAGATCAGCGTGTCGCGACGGGCGCCGGGCAGGCAAACTTCTTGCGTGCAGCGGACGCCACGCCGCGCATGCGATCGGTCACTGGCGTGGCCGCGCCGAACATGCGCCAGTCGTAGAGCACGCTGAAGGCGAGGATGCGGGCAACGTACTCGCGCGTCTCGCGATAGCTGATCGTCTCGATCCACAGGTCCGGATCCATTTGCGGCCGTTGCGACAGCCAGCGAGAGGTCGGCGTGGGTCCGGCGTTGTAGGCGGCGATTGCGACGTAGGGCTTGCCGTACATCGCCTCCTTCTCGCGCAGGTAGGCGGTGCCGATGGCGATGTTGGTTTCAGGGTCGTACAGGCCTTGTGCACCGTTCCATGGCATGCCCAGCCGGCGCGCGACCGCCGCACCGGTGGACGGCAGCACCTGCATCAGCCCGCGCGCGTCGGCGGGCGAACGCGCGTTCGGGTTGAAGGTGCTCTCGGCGCGGATCTCGGCGGCCACCCAGGCCGGGTCGAGCCCGTTCTTCCGGGCCTCGCGCTGGATGATGTCGGCGTGGTGGATGGGAAAGCGCAGCGTGTACAGCCGCGTCTCGTCCGGCGTCTTGCCCAGGTTGAACACGGCGCGGTCGAACCAGCCGTGCTCCTGCGCGACCTCCACCGCGATGCGCCGCTGCGCATCGTCGAAGCGCGACAGCGCATCCTGCCATTCGCGCGTGGCCCAGCCGCTGCGGTCGGCGCGGTACAGCGCCATCGCGCGCACGAGCGCGGGATCCGCGGCCACGGCGCCCTTCTCCGCCGCGCTGCGCTCGGGCATCCACGGGCACAGCGCGTAGGGCTGGTCGAGGCGATCGGCGGCGAGGAAGCCATGGAAGTCCGGCTGCGTGGCCACCTGCGCAAACAGCGCCTGCGCGCCGCTGCGGTCGCCGGTCAGCTGGCGCATCCGCGCCTCGAACCACTGCCAGCGCGAGTCGCCGCGCTGCGCCGGACCCATCTTCTGCAGTGCCGCCAGCGCCGCCTTCCAGTCAGAGCGCGCCAGCGCTTCGCGCACGCGCCATTCGTGCAGGCGCTCGTCATAGGCCGACTCGGGCACCAGGTTGAGCAGGCGCGCCGAATCGGGCAGGTACGAGGCCACGGTCCACAGCGCGGCCTGATAGAGCACGCGGCCGCGCTCGGTTTCGCCGAACTCCAGTGCCGCGGCGATCGCCGGCAGCCGCGCTTCCGCGCCCAGCGGGTCGTCCTTGGCGAACTTCGCCAGCCCGTGCGAAGCGACCAGGCGGCTGCGCGCGGTCTTCGGCCAGCCTGCGGCGCGTGCGTGCGGCGTCGTCATGAAGGCGGCGTAGTCGCGGGCCAGGGCCAACTGGTCGGCGGGCAGGCCCCGCGCGGCCGAGTGCATCACGCCCGGCTCCCACTCCGCGGCGGCAAGATCGATGCGCTCCCAGCGCAGCGCGTCGCCCAGCCCACCGCTGGCGGCCAGCGCGGCGAACACCGCATCGCATTCATTGGGCAGCGACTTGCCGCTGCTGCGCCACATCGCCTGGGCGTCGCGCGTCCACTGGGCATCCATCGCGCCCGTGCGCTGGCGCGCGTCGAGTTCGGCGCAGCGCAGCGCGCCGCTGCGCACCGACGGCGACCATGCCGCGCGAAAGCCGCTCCAGTCCCGGCGCTTGAGCAGGGCGCGCAGCCAGGACTCGCGGAACACTTCCGCCACCGCTTCGCCCTGGTAACGCGACAGGAAGTCCTGCGCCTGCGCGTTGGGCAGGGTGTCGATATTCCGCCGCAGCGTGGCCATCTCGACCCAGCGCCGCGCCGGGTGCGTGGGCGCCAGCGCCGGCGCGGCCAGGCCGCCTTCGGCGGCTTCGAGGGCAGCACGCAGGGGCGCGGGATCGTCCTGCGCCTGCGCGGCCGGCAGGGCCAGCAGCGCGAGCGTGGCGAGTAGGATGGGCAGCCGTTTCGACATCCGCCGACTATAGCCAGATGCGCATGAACATCCTTTCAGAGCCCGCGCCGCGCGCCGGGGGCGCCGCATGATCGAAGGCTGGTGGGTGTTTCCGCTGCTGGGCGTGGCCGCGGGCGTGCTGGCCGGGCTGCTGGGCATCGGCGGCGGGCTGGTGCTGATCGGCGCGCTTGTGTGGCTGCTGCCGGCCTACGGCATTCCGCAGGAAGCGGCGATGCACACCGCCCTGGCCAGCTCGCTGGCGAGCATCGTGCTCACCGCGTCCTCGTCGGCGCGCGCGCACCATCGCCGCGGCAGCGTGCTGTGGCCGACGGTGTGGTGGATGGTGCCGGGCCTGCTGCTCGGCGGCTGGCTGGGCAGCTTCGTGGCGGTCGGGCTGCAGGGCGAGGTGCTGCGCTGGTGCGTGGCGCTGTACTGCTTTCTGATGGCGGCGCAGATGGCCTTCGGCGGCCGCCGTGGCGGCACGTCGGATGCGGACGTGGTGCCGACCGGCCTGCCGATGGCCGCGGCCGGCGGCGGCATCGGCGCGGTTTCGGCGGTCGTCGGCATCGGCGGCGGCAGCATGACCGTGCCCCTGCTGGTCTGGCGTGGCGTGGTGCCGGTGCGCGCGGTGGGCACGTCCTCTGCCTGCGGCATCTTCATCGGCCTGGCCAGCGCCACGGGCTACGCGCTGCACGCGCCGGCCGGGGTACTGCCGGCGCACGCGCTGGGCTATGTCTACCTGCCGGCCGCGATCGGCATTGCGCTGGCGTCGGTGCTGGCCGCGCCGCTGGGCACGCGCCTGGCGCACGCGATCAGCGGCGCCGCGCTCAAGCGGGTATTCGCGGTGTTCATGGTGCTGGTGGGGATCAGCGTGCTGCTGTGATCGGGCGCGTCAGTCGGCGCTGGCCACCGCATCCTCGGCGTGGCGCAGGAAATCGCTCACGTACCAGACGCCATCGCGGCGCTCGAGGTTGACGATCGTGTCGATAGGCGTGCCTGCGAGCGCGTACTGCATGCGCACGCGGGCCACGTCGCCGGTCTGCGACTGCAGCTGCACGTCCATCGCGGCGAGATCGGCGTCGAGGTCGAAGCCGTAGGAGGCGAGCACCCGCTTGCCGGTGGCGAGCACCTGCGACATGCGTCGCAGCGACCCGGTCATCCCGGCCTGCGCGAACGCTTCATCGCTGTCGAGCCCGGCCTCGCGCGCGGCCGCGGTCATCGCCGCGATCGCGGCGCGGGCGCGGTCGCGGTCGCCGATCGGCGCATCGCCGGCCCAGGCACCGAACGCCTGCACCAGCTGCGGGTAGTGCTCGCGCTCGGACACGCTGAACTCGCCCTGCTGCAGGATGTACTGCACGGTGAACAGGGTCAGGAATTCGGCTGCCGCCTGCAGGCTGGCGCCGGCCAGCTGGCGCTCGAACCCGCGCTGCAGGGTCTGCGGCGCGTCAGGCGCCGACAGCGCGGCCATGCCGCGCGGGATGTGCTGCGCGAACGGCAGCTGGTCGAGCGGCCAGCGGGTGCGGCCTTCGCTCCATGCTGTCTGCAGGCGTGCGTGCACCGCGGGCGTGACCGCATCGCGCGCGAACGCCTCGAGGTCGCCGGCCTGCAGGTGGGTGGTGAGGCGGCGCACCGCTTCGCCGGGCGTTGCGGCTTCGGCCGGCATGGCCTCGGCGGGCGGCTCGCGCCGACAGCCCGCCAGCACGGCGATCGCCATGGCCAGCAGCACAAGCAGCGCCGTGATCGGGCGGTTCCCCATCGCAGACCTTTCCCCTGGGTGCGCCGCATCTTGGCCGCTGCGGAGGGTGGGGGCAACCGCGCGGCTGCGGGAATGGGGTGGCGTAGGCGGTTTCGGCCTGGCGTTGGAATGACAGGCTTGGTCGGGGGCGGCCCGTCGGACTACAGGTCGCGCACCACCCAGCCGGCCGGCATGTCGACATGGCCGGCGTCGATCGCCGCCTGCGCGACTGCGTCCGGCGGCAGCCCCGACTGCCAGGCGCCGGCGATGGCGGCCAGCCGGTCGCGGGTGGCGCGGGTGTAGGCGCCCTCCAGTTCGTTCTGCGCGTCGGCGGCCAGCTTCTGCGGATACAGCGTCGCGGCCTCGCCGCTGTGGTTGAGCAGGTCGACCAGCAGCGCAAGGTGGCGACGGAAGGTGTCGGCACCCAGCGAGGTGCGCTGGGTGCGCTGCAGGTGCCAGACCACCAGGTACTCGACCGGCCCCAGCATCCGCCGCGGCGAGCTGCCGAAGAATCCGCCCGACAGAGCGCCGGCGCTCATCCCGGTCACGTTGTCCGGCAGCCGTGTCGCGCCCCAGGAACTGAGCGCGCCGCCGGGCAGGTCCGAGCGTCGAAGGGCGGTGGCGACAGTGTCGGCGAGCAGGCGCTTGGCCTCGACATCGTCGCTCTCGGCGACCACGGCGAGCAGGCGCAGGAACATCGGATAGTGGTCCTCGCCCAGGCGCCGCGACATCCGCTTGAGCACCGCCAGCCGGTATTCGGCGTCATCGTGCGCGGCCAGCGCCGAGACCAGGCGCGCGGCGGCCGCGCGCAGTTGCGCAGGAGAGGGCGTATCGAGGTTCACCGCGCCATTATCGGCCAGCGCGAACAGCTGGGGAGGCGGTCAGAGCGCGGACAGGATGTCGTCCACGCCGGCATTGGCCGCTTCGGCCCGGTCCATTGTCCCCAGTCGCGCTGAAAACGCAGCGTCGCGCGGCAGGGTATGCGGCGCGTCGGCGCCGTCCCAGGCCGAGAGCTGCAGCACCGACTCGCCCGGGTCCAGCAGCGCAGTCGGCGTGGCCTCGGCGACCGCCAGCTCCGCATCGGCACGCAGCAGGCCCTGCTGGCGGGCCTCGTCGAGCGAGACCTGCCCGGCCGAACCGAAGCCGGTCGGGCCGAAGCCGGGAGGCGTGGAGCCGATGCTGCTCATGGTGGTCTGGTGGCGATCCGCAGGGGCCGCAGTGGCGGCGACAGGCACACTGTAGCGAAGCTGTCATCTGCGAACACCTCGGGCCGACCCTAGGCGCGGCTGCCCGTGCAGGGGCCTCGGCCGCGGATGACGCGGATCACGCGGATGGATGCGGATCAATGCAGGAAAGCGGATACGCCGCGCCCAGGCCACGCTGCAATCCGCGTGATCCGCGTCATCCGTGGCAAAACGCCCCCGCCAGCCTGCAACCGCTCGCTCCGCCTTGCGGCACCCCATGCTAGCCTCGGGCCGCGTCTACGACAGCCACGGGACCATCGCATGGCCGAGCAGGACCAGGGCGCCGACAAGACCGAAAAGCCGACCCCGAAAAAGATCCGCGACGCGCGCAAGGACGGCAATGTCGCGCGCAGCAAGGAGCTGACCGGCACGGTGCTGCTGCTGGGCTGGATCGCGCTGGGCGGCATGCTGGCTTCGCACATCTATGGTCGCATTGCCGGGCTGTTCAACCAGAGCCTGCAGGCGGTGAGCGAGCCGTTCCACGAGGTACTGCCGCAGCTGGGCCAGCTCGCGGTCGAGACCTTGCTGTGGATCTGCCTGCCGCTGATGGGGATGGCGCTGACGCTGGGGGTGGTGATCGAATTCCTGCAGGTCGGGCCGGTGATCTCGATCAAGAAGATCACCCCGAACATGGACAAGATGAATCCGGTCGAGGGCATCAAGCGGATGTTCTCGATGGACAACCTGGTCGAGCTGGTGAAGTCGGTGCTCAAGTGCGTGGCGCTGATCGGCATCGGCTACATCGTGCTGCGCGGGATGATGGAGTGGCTGCTCAAGCTGCCCTACGCGCCGCCTTCGGCGATGGCCGCGGCGTTCTGGCACGGCGTGAAGTGGATCGCGGTGTGGACGATCGCGGTGTTCTTCTTCGTCTCCGCGCTGGACGTGTGGTACCAGAAGTTCTCGTATACCAAGAAGCTGCGCATGAGCCGGCGCGACATCCGCCAGGAGCTCAAGGAAAACGAGGGCGACCCCTACGTCAAGCAGCGCCGCCGGCAGTTGCACCAGGAGTGGTCGCAGCAGAACATGCTGACCTCGGTGCGCAAGTCCAACGTCGTCGTGACCAATCCCACCCACATCGCCATCGCCCTGCAGTACGAGCCCGGCGAGACCGAGCTGCCGGTGGTCGTGGCCAAGGGCGAGGGGGCGTTCGCCGAGCTGATCAAGAAGACCGCGGAAGAGGAAGGCATTCCGATCCTGCAGAACGTGCCGCTGGCGCGCGGCCTCAACGAGCAGGTCGCGCTGGACGACTACATCTCCGGCGAGTTCTTCGATGCCGTGGCCGAGGTGCTGCACTGGGCCGAGAACATGCGCCGCCAGCGCGGCGACGACATCGAGACGGTGTACCGGGAGCCGGACGCGGAATGAGCCCGGGGTTGTTGGGAAGGCCGGCCAGCTGAAGCTGCCTGCTGGGAGAGGCGGCGGCCGTCAACAACAAAACCTGTCATTTCGACCGAAGGGAGAAATCTGCTACCCGACGCCGGAAGCAGATTTCTCCCTCCGGTCGAAATGACAAGAACCTGCCGTCGAAATGACAAGAACATGCGGTCGAAATGACAAGAACATGCGGTCGATGACATGGCGGAGTTGCCTTTACTCCTCCGCTGATGCAGCCACACCGTCAACCGCGGGCTACTTCACCCGCCGCTTCTCCAGCTTCCGCGCCAGCGTGCGCCGGTGCATGCCGAGCTGGCGGGCGGCTTCGGAGATGTTGAAGTCGGCCGCGGCCAGCGCCTCGTGGATGTGCTCCCACTCCAAGGTCTTGATCGAGGTCTGGCGGCGGGTCAGTTCGACCTCGGCATCGCCGCCCTCGCGGTTGAACGCGGCCTCGATGTCGTCGGTGTTGGACGGCTTGGCCAGGTAGTGGTGCGCGCCCAGTTTGATCGCCTCCACCGCGGTGGCGATGCTGGCGTAACCGGTCAGCACCACGATCAGCATGTCCGGATCGTGTGCGTGCAGCGCCTTGACGCAGGTCAGCCCCGAACTGCCGCCGGCAAGCTTGAGATCGACCACGGCATGGGTGGGCGCAAAGCCCTCCAGCACCGCGGGCAGGCCGTCGACGCTGGTCGCACCGCGCACCTCGTAGCCGCGGCGCTCGAACGAGCGCATCAGCGTACGCGCGAACGCGGCATCGTCCTCGACGATCAGCAGGCGGCGGGTTTCATTGTTCATCGTCTTCCTGTTCCAGCGACAGTGCGGCCAGCGGCAGGGTGATCGTCACCGTGGCACCGCCGGCCGGCCAGTTGCGTGCGTCAATGGTACCGCCCAGGGTGCGTGCCACGTTCAATGCAAGAAACAGGCCCAGGCCGCGGCCGGGCGCGTCCTTGCTCGAGTTGTAGGGTTTGCCGAGGCGCTCGAGGATGTCCGGCGCGAAGCCCGGGCCGTCATCGTCGACCCGCAGCACCAGCATTCCCGCGTCGACATTGGCCTCCATCGCCACGCGCGAGTGCGAGGCCTCGAGCGCATTGTCGAGCACGTTCCACAGCATCTGCTGCAGCCCGGTATCGGAGACGATGGCGTACTCGCCCTCCACCTCGTCGCGATAATCGAAGCCGCGCACGCTGCGGCTGCGCTCCCACTCCTCCACCAGGCCGTCGAGGAAGGCGCGCAGTGTGGTACCGCGCGGCGCCTCGGCGCGGGTCTCGCCAGCCGTGGCGAGGATGCCCGAGACGATGGACTTGCAGCGAAGCACCTGCGCCTGCATTTCGGCCACGTCCTCCAGCAGCTCCGGGTCGGACCGGAACTGCGGCAGGTGCCGCCAGTCGCCCAGGATCACGGCCATCGTGGCCAGCGGCGTGCCCAGCTCATGCGCCGCGCCCGACGCCAGCAGGCCCATGCGCACGATGTGTTCCTCCTCGACCGCGCGCTGGCGCAGCGCCGCGACCCGCGCATCGCGCGCCCGCACGATGCGCTCGATGCGAATCACGAACGCCACCAGCAGGGTCGCGATCAGCGCGAAGCACAGCAGCAGGCCCTGCACGTAATGATCGGACAGTCCGCCGCCCGGGTTCGCCGGCAGGTGCACGGGCCCGGGAAACAGCGCCAGGCCGACAATGCACAGGCTGGCCAGGGCCGCCACCACCCAGCTTGACCACGCCCTGAGCAACACAGCGGCCACGCCCACCTGCAGCAGGTAGAGGAAGGCGAAGGGGTTGGTGATGCCGCCGCTGAGGTACAGCTGCACGGTCAACGCGGCGACATCGACCAGCAGCCCGAGCAACAGCGCGGCATTGGTCACGCGCTCGCGGCCGCGCCAGCGCAGCATCGCGGCCAGGTTGAACGCCGCCAGCGCGGCCAGCACCGCGAACATCGGCAGCAGCGGCAGTTCGATGCGCAGGCCCGCGTGCACCAGCGAGATGGTCAGCAGTTGCCCGGCCACCGCGATCCAGCGCAGCTGCACCAGCTGGCGCATGCTGTTGACGCCGGCGCTGTCGGGACCGTCCTGCGCATGACGGGCGGCGGCGATGGAAGACAGGGGCTGCGGCATGGCGGCAAACCCTAGCACGGTGCCGGGATGGTCACCGGGCGTATCCTTCGGCCAGCCCGCTTCCGCTGCGACCATCAAGAAAAGTTCTTCTCCCATTCGAGGGGAAGCCGCATGCAACAGGGAAGAAGCCTTACGTCCGGGCTTCGGACCGACGCCACGCCCTGTCGGCCGGGGATCGCTTTCCGCTCGGTCAGGGCCGCTGCGCGGTCCGGCCCGGCACAGGGTGCCGGGCGCTCGCGTGGATGGCGCGGCATGCCGCGCAAGCCATCCACGCTCTCCCTGCCCTGACTCGCGCGCAAAACATCCATGTTTTGCTTTTCGCGATCCCCGACCGCCAGGACGCGGCTCTCCGCTGCTCTTCCTGAGATGTCTCGATCGCCAGCGGTTCCGAAGCCACGACAGCGACGGGCGATGGTCGTTCCGGGCCGGGGGTTGCGAAGAGCAGCGCATGGATGCGCTGCGGCGGCGAGTCAGCCATGGATGGCTGACCGAGCCGAAGAGCAACCCCCGGGCCGGGACGACTCCCGGCCGCAGGCTTGATCCCGCCCACCCGGCCGACTCCCATGGAACAAGAGAAGAGCCAAAAAAAACGCCGGCCCTGGGGCCGGCGGCGTGTCTCGCATCGTGCAGCGATGCTACTTGCTGATGTCGACGTCCTTGGTTTCCTTCAGGAAGAAGGTGCCGATGATGAAGGTCATCACCGCGATCACGATCGGATACCACAGGCCGGCGTAGATGTTGCCGGTCAGCAGCACCAGGGCGAAGGCCGTGGTGGGCAGGAAGCCGCCGAACCAGCCGTTGCCGATGTGGTAGGGCAAGGACATCGAGGTGTAGCGGATGCGCGTCGGGAACAGTTCGACCAGCCACGCCGCGATCGGCCCGTACACCATGGTCACGTACAGCACCAGGATGGTCAGGATCAACAGCATCATCGGCTTGTTCATCTGGCTGTTGTCGGCAGCCATCGGATAACCGGCGGCATCGATCGCCGCGGTCAGGTCGGCCTGCAGCTTGGCCTGGGCGGCCGCGGCCTCGTCACCGCTGAGCGCGCGCAGGTTGACGCTCTCGATCACCGTGTCGCCGATGCGCACGGTCGCGAGGCTGCCGGCCGGTGCCCTTTCGTTGGTGTAGGTCACGCTGCGCGAGTTGAGCAGGTTCTTTACGATGTCGCAGGAGCTGCTGAACTTGACGTGGCTCTTCAGCTCACCGGGGACGAACTGGAACGAGCAGTCCCTGGGATCGGCGATCACGACCGCCGGACTCTCCTGCGCAGCGGCGTACAGCGCCGGGTTGCCGAAGTACATCAGGCCCTTGAACAGCGGGAAGTAGGTCAGCGCGGCCAGCAGGCAGCCGGCCATGATGATCGGCTTGCGGCCGATCTTGTCCGACAGCCAGCCGAAGAACACGAAGCCGCCGGTGGCGATCGCCAGCGCCGCCGCGATGAACAGGTTGGCGGTGATCGGATCGACCTTCAGCGTCTGGGTCATGAAGAACAGCGCGTAGAACTGGCCTGCGTACCACACCACAGCCTGGCCGGCGGTCGCGCCGAACAGGGCCAGCAGCACGATCTTGCCGTTGCTCCAGGTGCCGAAGCTCTCGGTCAGTGGCGCCTTGGAGCGCGTGCCCTCTTCCTTCATCTTCTGGAACATCGGCGACTCGTTGAGCTGCATGCGGATCCAGATCGAGATGATCAGCAGCACGAACGAAATCAGGAACGGAATGCGCCAGCCCCACTCGGCGAAGGCTTCGTTGCCCAGCGCGAGGCGGCAGCCCAGGATCACCAGCAGCGACAGGAACAGCCCGACGGTGGCGGTGGTCTGGATGAAGCTGGTGTACAGGCCACGCTTGCCCATCGGCGCGTGCTCGGCGACGTAGGTCGCCGCGCCACCGTACTCGCCACCCAGCGCCAGGCCCTGCAGGCATCGCAGGATCACCAGCAGGATCGGGGCCGCGATGCCGATCGTGTTGTAGGTGGGCAACACGCCGACCAGGAAGGTCGACACGCCCATGATCACGATCGTGATGAGGAAGGTGTACTTGCGTCCGATCAGGTCGCCCAGCCGGCCGAACACGATCGCGCCGAAGGGCCGCACCGCGAAGCCCGCGGCGAAGGTGAGCAGCGCCATGATGAATGCCGGCCCCGGTGCCAGGGACGAGAAGAAGTGCACCGCGATGACCGCCGCAAGTGAGCCGTACAGGTAGAAGTCGTACCACTCGAACACGGTGCCCAGGCTCGAGGCGATGATGACCTTGCGGTGTTCCTTGCTCATGCGGCCGGTCTGGACCGCTGGAGTGGTTGCTGCAGTTGACATCGGTGCTTTCCCTTAGAAGCTGTACTTGACGGTCGTATGGATGCGCCTGGGATCGCCCTCGCGGTCGTCCTCAAGCGCGCGTTCGCAACAGCTGAGCTCCGCCCCGATATCGAGCTTCGGGAGCGGTGAATAGATCAAGTTGGCGTGGAAAGACCGGACGCGTTCGACGGCCGCGTAGCTAGCCCGGCCCCAGCCTGCAAGGCTCTTGACTTGGGCTGGCGCAGCAGGCCGGCGAGGCTGGGATCTCGACTTCCTTCGCCGTCTGACCAAGCGCCACCCCGGGCGCCAGCGGCTGCAGTGTCCTGTGTCTTGTCATCTGTACTCCCCCCAAAGGAACACGTGTGCACACCGGCCCGGCGAGGCTGCGCGTCTCTGCCGGCGCTGCATATTCGTCTTTGGTAGGGGCGGCCACTCGTGGTGCCCCGGGCTGCTAACATCGATCGCCTGCGGGGATGCAGGGGAGTTCGTCCATGAATCCGGCAACGATCGAAATCGTCGCCTCCGTACTGTTCGCCCTCGCGATCGTGCACACCTTCAGCACCAAGTACTTCCTGCGTCTGGCGAACCGGCAACCGGCGCACGCCGGTAGCTGGCACCTGCTGGGCGAAGTGGAAGTGGTGTTCGGCTTCTGGGCGATGCTGCTGGTGATGGCAATCGCACTCGTCGACGGCGTGGGCGATGCCACCGCCTACGTGGACTCGCGCAACTACACCGAGCCCATGTTCGTGTTCGCGATCATGGTGATCGCCGGTACCCGGCCGATCCTGTGGGCGGCGACGCATCTCGTGGACGGGCTCGCCAGGCTCCTTCCCTGGCGCAATGGCCTGGAATTCTGCTTCAGCGTGCTGGCACTGGTGCCGCTGCTGGGCTCGTTCATCACCGAGCCCGCCGCGATGACGCTGGCGGCGATGATGCTGGCCCGCCGCGTCTATGCGGTGAGCGTGTCCAACAAGGTCAAGTACGCGCTGCTTGGCACCTTGTTCGTCAATGTTTCGATCGGTGGCGTGCTGACGCCGTTCGCGGCGCCGCCTGTGTTGATGGTGGCGGCCAAGTGGAACTGGGACTTCGTCTTCATGATGTCGAACTTCGGCTGGAAGGCGATGATCGCGGTAGTGGTCAATGCTGCCCTGGTGGTGTTCGTGTTCCGCAAGGAGCTGGGAAAACTGCCCTCGTCGGAGCAGGGCACCACGGCGCCGATGTCGATCCCGCTGGTGATCGTGCACCTGCTGTTCCTGCTCGGGCTGGTGGTGTTCGCGCACCATCCGGCGGTGTTCATGGGCATCTTCCTGCTGTTCCTCGGCGTCGCCACCGCCTACCGCCAGTACCAGGACCGCCTGATCCTGCGCGAGGGCCTGCTGGTCGCCTTCTTTCTTGCCGGCCTGGTGGTGCTGGGCGGCAAGCAGCAGTGGTGGCTCGAGCCGCTGCTGATGAGCATGAGCAGCGATGCGGTGTTCTTCGGCGCAGCCGCGCTGACCGCAATTACCGACAACGCTGCGCTGACCTATCTGGGATCCCTGGTCGAGGGCCTGAGCGACGAGTTCAAGTACATGCTGGTGGCCGGTGCGGTGGCCGGCGGCGGCCTGACGGTGATCGCCAACGCGCCCAACCCCGCCGGCATGTCCATCGTGCGGCGCCACTTCAACGACGAGTCGGTGCATCCGCTGGGCCTGCTGCTCGCGGCCCTGCCCCCCACCCTGGTGGCGATCGTGGCGCTGCGCTGGCTGTAGCGGCGGTTGCCAGTGGTCAGCGTTGGCAGGCTGTGCGCAGCACCGCATCGTCCGGGGACAGCTGCACCCAGTTCGCGTTCTTCAGCTGCCCGCTGTCCTGCAGCTCGACCTGGTCGAGTAGGTCGGCGCGGCGGTGCGCATTGCAGTCGTAGACCACGCCGAACTGACGCGTGGGCTCCCAGCGGCCGGCGAGGATGACACGCGTCAGCACCTGGCCCGGAATGTCGGAATGGCGTCGGTCGAAGCGGCGGTCGACGGCGATCAGGCGGTTGGTCAGCGGCACCACGTAGGTCCATGGGCGGTACCAGGAGCGCACCTGGTTGGTGGAGGCGATTTCCACGCCGTCCGGGAAGGTCCCGGCGGTGCGCTCGAACCACGAGTACTCCAGCCAGATCGCCATCAGCAGCATCCCGGCGCCAGCCGCGGCCGGCACGACCCATTGCGGAAGGCGCCTGCGCAGCGCGATGTTGACCGAGAGCGCGATGCCGGCCAGGCCGAAACCGGCGGCGATGATGGCGATGAACTCCAGCAGCATGGATGCTCCCGATGCGGTGGTGACAGGTGGAAGCGGATTGTAGTCGGACCCCGGAACGCCCGGTTTCGTGGCCCGGAAAGCAGTGCGGCCCGCCCCCGTCGCCGGGAGCGGGCCGCCGTGTCACGACAGCAGGTGGATCAGTGGTGCGCGGTGGCCGCGCCCGCGCCGCGCGGGACGCGGATGTCCTCGACCAGGTGCTGGATGTGCTCCGGCACCGGCTTGGTCATCTTCATCGTGATGTAGGCGGCGATGAAGTTGAGCAGCGCGCCGATCGCGCCGAAGCCGAGCGGCGAGATGCCGAACAGCCAGTTCTCCGGAGTATCGGCCAGCATGTTCGTGCCCGGGATGAAGAACCAGCCCTTGTAGGTGAACAGGTACACGCTGGTGGAGATCAGGCCCACCAGCATGCCCACCACCGCGCCGGCCGAGTTCATCTTCGTGGAGAAGATGCCCATCATGATCGCCGGGAACAGCGAGCTTGCCGCCAGCCCGAAGGCGAAGGCCACGGTCTGGGCCGCGAATCCTGGTGGATTCATGCCCAGCCATGTGGCCACCACGATTGCCGCCGCCATCGACACGCGTGCTGCCAGCAGTTCCCCCTTTTCGCTGATGTCGGGCTTGAACGTGCGCTTGATCAGGTCATGGCTCACCGCCGAGGAGATCGCCAGCAGCAGGCCTGCCGCCGTCGACAACGCCGCCGCCAGGCCACCGGCCGCGATCAGGGCGATCACCCAGCCGGGCAGGCCCGCGATTTCCGGGTTCGCCAGCACCAGGATGTCCTGGTTGAAGGTGACCATCTCGTTGCCCTGCCAGCCGCGCTCGGCCGCGACCGCGGCGAACTCGGTGCTGGCCTCGTTGTAGGACTGGATCATGCCGTCGCCGTTCTTGTCCTCGAACGCCAGCAGGCCGGTCTGCTCCCAGTTGTGCATCCAGTCCGGGCGCGCCTCATAGGTGAGCGACGGGGCCTGGGTGCCCTGGGGGTAGATCGTGGTCAGGATGTTCAGGCGTGCCATTGCGCCCACCGCCGGGGCCACGGTGTAGAGCAGGGCGATGAACACCAGCGCCCAGCCCGCCGACTTGCGGGCGTCGGACACCTTGGGCACGGTGAAGAAGCGGACGATCACGTGCGGCAGGCCCGCGGTGCCGACCATCAGCGACAGCGTGAACAGCGTCATGTTGAGCGTGGAATCATGCAGGCCGGTGTAGTCGTTGAAGCCCAGGTCCACGAGGATCTGGTCAAGCCTGGCCAGCAGCGGCATGCCACTGTCGACATGGGTGGAGAACAGGCCCAGCTGCGGGATCGGGTTGTCGGTCAGCTGCAGCGAGATGAACACCGCCGGGATGGTGTAGGCGATGATGAGCACGATGTACTGCGCCACCTGGGTGTAGGTGATGCCCTTCATGCCGCCCAGCACCGCATACACGAACACCACCGCCGAGGCGATCAGCAGGCCGGTGTTGGTGTCGACCTCCAGGAAGCGCGAGAACGCCACGCCGGCGCCGGTCATCTGCCCGATCACGTAGGTGATCGAGATCATCAGCAGCGCCGCCACCGCCACCAGGCGCGCGGTCCGGCTGTAGTACCGGTCGCCGATGAATTCGGGCACGGTGAAGCGGCCGAACTTGCGCAGGTAGGGCGCCAGCAGCATCGCCAGCAGCACGTAGCCGCCGGTCCAGCCCATCAGGTAGGCGGAGTTGCCGTAACCGACGAAGGCGATCAGGCCTGCCATCGAGATGAACGAGGCCGCCGACATCCAGTCCGCGGCGATCGCCATGCCGTTCATCACCGGATGGACACTGCGGCCCGCGGCGTAGAACTCGGAGGTGGAAGCGGCGCGCGCCCAGATCGCGATCGCGATGTAGAGCAGGAACGAGCCGCCGACGAAGATGAGGTTGAGAGTGAATTGATCCATGGTCGGCCCCTTATTGCTCGTCCACGTCGTACTCGCGATCGAGCCGGTTCATGTACCAGGTGTAGAAAACGATGAGCGCGATGAAGGTCAGGATCGAACCCTGCTGCGCGAACCAGAAGCCCAGGTCGGTGCCGCCGATGCGGATGCCCGCGAGCAGCGGGCGCAGGATGATGCCGAACCCGTACGACACCAGCGCCCAGATCCCCATGCAGATGAAGATGATCCGGAGATTGGCCTTCCAGTAGTTTTGTGGTGATTTCTCGGACATGGCTGTCTTTGCTCCTCAGGCAGGTCGATCAGAAGGTGTACTTGACGGTGGTCTGGACGCGCGAGAGGTCGCCCTTGCGGTCGTCCTCGAGCTCACGCTGGCCCCAGCCGATCTCCGCGCCGATGTCGAGCTTGGGGAACGGTGAATAGATCAGGTTGGCGTGGAAGGACTGGGCGCGCTCGGTGGCGGCGAAGCTGGCCGGCCCCCAGCCCACCAGGCTGCGATCGTTGTCGAACTCGGCCACTGAATACATCAGGTTGCTGCGCAGCTTGCCGTTGAAGGCATGGCGCCATGCAACGAAGCCGCCGGCACCATCCTGCGCGTGCAGGTTGCCGTTGGCGTCGACCACCGAGTCGGCCCCCAGGCCGAAGCCAAGGTAGCGCCCGATGCCGCTGCCGTAGTTGGCCATCCAGCGGATGTCGTCGCTGGCGCCGATGTTGAAGCGGCCCGACAGGCTGACCGCCGCGCCGGTGTCGCTCTCGTCCCCTGACTTGAGCTGGCGCAGCAGGCCGGCGGCGCTGAAGTGGCCCCAGTCGCCTTTCATCACGTAACGCGCGGTCACGTCGGGCAGGCTGTCGCTGCCACCGGCGTTGTTGCGCGCGGCATTGGTGATGCTGCTGACCGTGGTGTGCGGGTTCTCCAGTGCCACCGAGAACGGGCCACTGGTGTAGCGGACCTGCGCCTGGCGCACGAAGGTGGTGCCTTCGGTGACGCCGACGAAGTCCACGGCCTCGGGCAGCGCCGCCACGTCCTGGAAGTTGGACCAGGTCTGGCCGGCCAGCCAGCTGTTCCAGGTCACGAAGGCCTGGCGCAGGGTAACGCCGTGGGTGTTGGTGTTCACCTCGTTGCCGAGGTTGGCGCTGCCGCCGCCGTACATGTCGGCCTCGATGTAGCCACGGAACTTGTCGCCGCCTTCGGTGGTGTGGTCGGCCGCGAACCAGAACCGCGAGAACGCGGCGTGCATGTCGGTGTAGGGATCGGTTTCGGGCTCGGCGCCGTTGGCGGTCACCGGGATCGTGCTGGGCACGTAGAACATGCGTCCCGCGGAGCCCTCGGCGATCGCGCCGTCGCTGGTGTCGGTGACCATGGCGTCGAACTTGATGAAGCCGCCGTAGGTGAACACCGCATCCGGGTTGGCCAGGATCGGTTTGGACTGGACCGGCTTGACCGCCGGCTGCGCGACCTGGACCTGGTCGAGCTGTGCCTGGGTCCGGGTGATGCTGTCCTGCTGCTGTTGCTGGCCCTGCAGCAGGGTCTGGATCTGTGCCTCGAGCTGGGCCACGCGGGCCTCGAGCTCCACTTCCTTCGCGCTCTGGGCGAAGGCCATGCCGGGGGCTGCAAGCGCCACCAGGACCGCGGTTGCCAGCAACCGCCGTGAATAGCGTCGTTTCGTCATCATCGCTCCCTCCCACAGGACGTCCGCGCAGCGCGCGGTGTCCCGGAGCCTGACCGCGGGGGGCGCGCCCGCCTATTCGCCTTTGGTCGAATAGGCCGGCAACCGGCACGCGCCGTGCTAGCGATCGCGCTCGCCCGAGGCGGGGCTGCGCGCGGCCTGCAATGCCAGCCAGCACAGGCCGACGGTGGCCGCGTCGCCGAGTGCGCTGTGACGGCCGAGCACCGGCACCCCGAGGCTGTCGGCGATGTGCTGGAAGTCGAGGTTGGGCGGCGCGTTGGGCTGGGCGCGGCGGGCGCGCGCGGCGAAGGCATCGGCCAGGTCCACGCGCGGATTGGGCAGCGCGAAGCCGGTGAGCGCGCGCACGTGCGGCGACAGCATCGCCAGGTCGAAGCCGAGGTGATAGCCGAGCAGGGTGCGCCCCTCCAGCCAGTGCAGGAAATCGCGCACCGCGCCGGTGACCGCGACGCCTTCGGCCGCTTCGTCGGGGGTGATGCGGTGATGGCGGATCGACTCGATGCCGAAGGCGCGGTCGGCGCGGATCCGGCGCTCGAAGCGCTGGGAGGTGAGCACCCGCCCGTCGCGTACGGGGACCGCGGCAAGGCTGAGGATGTGGTCCTGCTTCGGGTCCAGGCCCGTGGTTTCCATGTCCAGGCTGACCCATTCGCCGGGCGGCGCGGGCCGCAGCAGGCCTGCCCATTCGCCGCCACCGGCCGTTCGCCGCAGCCACCAGCGCCGGAACATGGGCCTTCAGTCCCGCAGGTGGAAGCTTTGGCGGACGCGGGCGCGGAAATCCTTGACCACGTGCAGCGCGTCGCGCATCAGTTCGCGATCGAGCCGGCGCAGGCGCGCGGGATCGATGTGGTTGCCGGGTTCGCGGCCGTCGGCCAGTGCGGCGAACTGTGCGTCCAGGCGCATGTGCTGGAACACGTTGAGCGCCTGCGGCAGGTCGCGGCCCAGCGCGGGCGACAGTTCGCCGCATTCGACCAGCGCGGCGCAACGCTCGCGGCTGGCGGTGGCGGCGATGCCATGGCGCAGCGCGAGGCAGCGCAGGCCGTGCACCACCGGGAAGATGCCGCCCTTCTTGATGTCGGTGCCGCTGCCGCCGCTCCTGACCCGGCCGAAGAAGGTCAGCGGCGTATCGAACTCGAGCGTGGCCGCGGCCAGGTGATGGAGCAGGATGTCGTCCCCGCCCAGCGCCATCAGCGCATCCTTGACCGGCCCGAACAGCGCCGCGTTGCCGGCGATGGGGCGCGCATCGAGCGCGATCGACAGGTCCAGCGCGCCATGGCCGCCATGCACGTGCTTCCACTGCCCGATGCGCTGGCGCCACTCGGCCGCGCGCATGCGCCAGTGCGGATTGTCGACCATCACCCGGCCGGGGCAGGGCGGATAGCCGACCTTCGCCAGCGCTGCGCTGAAACGGTCCATCGCCTCCGCAAGCCCCGGCCAGTCCAGGTCGTCGGCCAGCACCAGCGCATTGTCCTGGTCGGTCTTGAGCAGCTGCTCGCGGCGCCCTTCGCTGCCCATGACCAGCAGGCAGATGCGGTCGCGCAGCTCGACCGGGATCACCAGCTCGAAGATGCGGCCCATGATGCGGCTGTTGAGCGCGCTCACCAGCTCCATCATGTAGGGGATGCGGGTGCCGTTGACGTTCAGGCTGCGCACGAGGTGCGTCATGCCGGAGGCAGCCCTGGCGATGGCGTCGATATCGCGGGCGCGGGCCAGGCCCAGGCTGATCAGGTGCGAGTGGCTGGCGAAGTGCGCCAGCACTTCGGCCATGCCGAGCGTGCCGGCGATCCGGCTGCCTTCGGTGACCACCACGCGCTCGATCTGGCGCTCGGTCATGTCGATCAGCGCCTGGAACAGCACTTCGCCGGTGCCGATCGTGGCCAGCGGGCGGCTGGCCAGCGGACCGATCGGCGTGTCCAGCGGCAGGCGCAGCTGCGTCAGCGCTTCCAGCAGGTCGGTGCGGGTGACGATGCCGGGGGTGTCGTGCGCACGGTCGTAGACCAGCAGGCAGTCGACGCGCCGCTCGCGCAGGCGCGCGCTGGCCTCGGCGATGGTGGTCGTCGCGTCGACGCGCTCCGGGGGAGCGAGGTCGGCTTCCCCGACCCGGATCACCATCAGTTCGGCGGCTTCGCGTCGTTCACTGCCGTTGGAGAGCCGGCCCTTGGTGGCCAGTCCCTCGTTGAAATACGCCGCGACGCCCGGGTTGTCGGCCAGCAGCTGGCGGAAGGTGTCGGCCGGGACCAGATGGCTGAGGCAGTCGCCTTCGCTGCGGTAGCTCAGGCGCGCGCGTCCGGCCATGACCGCCCATGCGCCGATGACGTCGCCCGGCCCGTAGTCGGCGAAGCGCTCCTCGCGGCCGCGGTCGTCCACCTGGAAGGCGTGGACCAGGCCCTTGAGGATGATGAAGACGTGGGCCGAGGGTTTGCCCGCCTCGATCAGGGTGGTGCCGCCGGGGTGGAAACCGATGTCGACGCTGGCCTCCAGGCGCCGGCGACTCGCGTCATCGAGCAGGTCGAAGGGCGGCAGGCTCAGGTCCAGGCCGGGAACGGGGTCCATGGCGCATTGTGCGTCGCCCGCGCCGGGCGCGGAATAGACGAAGGTCTAAAACGCGTCGCGCTGCAATGCGGCAAACTGCAGCGGCCACGTTCCAGAGGATGATCCGCCATGTCCGATATCTATCCCGTTCCCGAGGCCTTCGCCGCACAGGCCAACGTCAAGCCGGCCGACTACGAGCGCGACTACGCCGAGTCCATCCGCGATCCGGATGCGTTCTGGGGCCGCATCGCGCAGCGCCTGGAGTGGATGACGCCGCCCACCCGCATCCGCGACGTCAGCTTCGACCGCAAGGATTTCCGGATCCAATGGTTCGCCGACGGCGAGCTCAACGTCAGCGTCAACTGTCTCGACCGCCACCTTGCCGCCCGCGGCGACAAGACCGCGCTCATCTTCGAACCCGACAGCCCCGACGGCGAGGCACTGCGCGTCAGCTACCGCGACCTGCATGCCCGCGTCTGCCGGCTGGCCAACGCGCTGCGCAGCCTCGGCATCGGCAAGGGCGACCGCGTCACCATCTACCTGCCGATGATCGTCGAGGCCGCGGTGGCGATGCTGGCCTGCGCCCGCATCGGCGCGGTGCACAACGTGGTGTTCGGCGGCTTCTCCGCCAATTCCATCGCCGACCGCGTCGGCGACTGCAAGGCCAAGCTGATCATCACCGCCGACGAAGGCCTGCGCGGCACCAAGAAGGTGCCGCTGAAGGCCAACGTCGACGCCGCGCTCAAGCTGCCCGGCACCACCACCGTCGAAACCGTGCTGGTGGTGCGCCACACCGGCGGCGCGGTCGACATGCAGATGCCGCGCGACCGCTGGTACGACGCCGTGGTCGACAGCCAGCCCGACACCTGCGAGCCCGAGCGCATGAACGCGGAAGACCCGCTGTTCATCCTCTACACCTCCGGTTCCACCGGCAAGCCCAAGGGCGTGCTGCACACCACCGGCGGCTACCTGCTGTTCGCATCCTTCACCCACGAATGCGTGTTCGACCTCAAGGACGACGACGTCTACTGGTGCACCGCCGACGTCGGCTGGGTCACCGGCCACAGCTACATCGTCTACGGCCCGCTGGCCAACGGCGCCACCTCGCTGATTTTCGAGGGCGTGCCGAGCTATCCGGACGCCTCGCGCTTCTGGCAGGTGGTGGACAAGCACCAGGTCACCATCTTCTACACCGCGCCCACCGCGATCCGCGCACTGATGCGCGAGGGCGACGAGCCGGTGAAGCGCACCTCGCGCAAGTCGCTGCGCCTGCTCGGCAGCGTCGGCGAGCCGATCAACCCCGAAGCCTGGCGCTGGTACCACGACGTGGTCGGCGACGGCCGCTGCCCGATCGTCGACACCTGGTGGCAGACCGAGAACGGCGGCATCCTGATCTCGCCGCTGCCCGGCGCCTGGCCGACCAAGCCGGGCTCGGCGACGCTGCCGTTCTACGGCGTGCAGCCCGCGATCGTGGACCCGGCCGGCAACTTCCTCGAGGGTGAGGCCGAGGGCAACCTGGTCATCCTCGACGCCTGGCCGGGCATGATGCGCACCGTCTACGGTGACCATGAGCGCTTCTTCGACACCTATTTCGCCGCGTATCCGGGCACCTATTTCACCGGCGACGGCTGCCGCCGCGATGCCGACGGCTACTACTGGATCACCGGCCGCGTCGACGACGTGATCAACGTCAGCGGACACCGCATCGGTACCGCCGAAGTCGAGAGCGCGCTGGTGCTGCACCCGAAGGTCGCCGAGGCCGCGGTCGTGGGCTTCCCGCACGACATCAAGGGCCAGGGCATCTACGCCTACGTGACCCTGGTGGCGGGCGAGGTCGAAAGCGACGAGTTGCTCAAGGAACTGGTCGCGCACGTGCGCAAGGAGATCGGACCGATCGCCTCGCCCGACTTCCTGCAGTGGGCGCCGGCGCTGCCGAAGACGCGCTCGGGCAAGATCATGCGCCGCATCCTGCGCAAGATCGCCGAGAACGCGCCGGACCAGCTGGGCGACACCAGCACGCTGGCCGATCCGTCGGTGGTCGATTCGCTGGTGAAGAACCGCCACGGCGCCTGACCCGTTGCCCGTGGCGACATCTGTCATATCCGCGCCGGTGCTTCGCCGGCGCCGTGATCCGTCCTGCAGGAGGCGGGGCTTCGCCGCATGACCACGATCCTTGTCGCCGACGACCATCCGCTGTTCCGCGAAGCGCTGCGCGGCGTGGTGGGCCGCAGCATTCCCGACGCCGATCTGCATGAGGCCGAGAATGCCCAGGGGCTGTACGCCATGGCCGACGCCCATCCCGACGCCGACCTGCTCCTGCTCGACCTCAACATGCCCGGCGCGCAGGGCTTCAGCGCGCTGGTGCACCTGCGCGGCCTGCACCCACAGCTGCCGGTGGTGATGGTGTCGGCGCGCGAGGAGCCGGCGGTGATCCGTCGCGCCCTCGACCACGGCGCGATGGGCTTCATCCCCAAGTCGTCCAACGCCGAGGCGCTGGGCGCGGCGCTGCGGCAGGTGCTGGACGGCGATCGCTGGGTCCCCGAGATCGCCGGCTCGGCGCCTGAAACGGCGCCGGACGAACGCGATGTCGCCGCACGCATCCGCGAGCTCACGCCGCAGCAGTTCCGCGTACTGCAGATGCTCGGCTCGGGCAGGCTCAACAAGCAGATCGGCTACGAGCTGGGCGTATCGGAGGCCACGATCAAGGCGCACATGAGCGCGATCCTGCGCAAGCTGGGTGCATCCAACCGCACCCAGGCGGTGCTGATGGCGGGACGGCTTTCGGTCGATCCCGAGCCGCTGGTGCCGCTGGACGACGAGGGCGAGTAAGCCGGACGCGGCTGGGGATTCATCGAGCGGCCTTGTCCCATGTAGGAGCGGCTTCAGCCGCGATTCCGGTCAGGCCTGCGAGGAATCGGATGGATCAATCGCGGCTGAAGCCGCTCCTACAGCGGGCCGGAATCCGCGTGCGTCTCAACGCGGCGCATGGCGGTCAGGAAGGCGCGCAGCGAGGCCGGCTTCACCGGCTTGGTCAGCACCCGGTAGCCGCGCAGGCGCGCGGCCTGCTTGAGCGCATCGCTGCCGTCGGCGGTGAGCAGCGCGCCGGGGATCTGGCGGCCGGCGGTCACGCGCAATGCGTCCAGCGTGTCCAGCCCGTCGAGCCGGTCGTGCAGGTGGTAGTCCACCAGCAGCACGTCCGGCGGCGACTGCACGACCTTCTCCAGCGCCTCGTCGACGGTGGTCGCCAACACGGTGGCGACCTGCCAGCGCGAGAGCAGCGCCTCCATGCCGGCCAGGATGTCGCGGTCGTTGTCCACGCACAGCACGCTCAGCCCGTCCAGGGACTGGCCGATCTCGACGCGGGCCGCGCCGATGGGACGCTCCGCCAGCGCCGCGCCGCGCGGCACCACGATCGAGAACATGCTGCCGCGCCCGACCACCGAGCGCGCGTCCAGCGCGTGCCCGAGCAGGCGCGAAATGCGCTGGCAGATCGACAGGCCCAGGCCCAGGCCGCGCCCGTCCCAGTCGAACGGCTGCTCGTAGCGGTGGAACTCGTCGTAGATCTGGCGCATGTGGTGCTCGGGAATGCCGGGACCCGAATCCCAGACCTGCAGCGCGACCTGGTCGCCACGCGGGCGCACCGCCAGCACCACCCGGCCGCGCGGGGTGTAGCGCAGCGCATTGGCGATGAAGTTCTGCAGCACCCGGCGCAGCAGCCTGCGGTCGCTGCGCACCGACTGCAGCGGCGCATGCACGCGCATGCTGATCGAGCGCGCCGCCGCCATCGGCGCGTACTGGGCGGCCAGCTCGCGCAGCAGCGCGCCTGCGTCGAAATCGACGATCTCGGGCTTGAGCTTGCCGGCGTCCAGGCGCGAGACGTCGAGCAGGCCGTCGAGCAGGTCTTCGGCCGCCCGCAGCGCGGTGTCCACGCGCTCGGCCAGGTGCGCCTGCTCCTGTGGCCGCGTGCTCTCGCGCAGCGCCGAGGTGAACAGGCGCGCGGCATTGAGTGGCTGCAGCACGTCGTGGCTGACCGCGGTGAGGAAGCGCGAGCGCGACTCCTGTGCGATCTCGGCCTCGCGGGTGCGTTCGGCCACGCGCTGCTCGAGGTGCTCGTTGATCTCGCGCAGCTCGCGCTCCACGCGCTTGTAGTCGGTGACGTCGCTGTAGCTGGTGGCATAGCCGCCGCCGGGCAACGGCTGACCGCGCAGCTCCAGCACCTGGCCGCTGCCGCGCACGCGCTCGCTCACGTGCGCCGAGCCGGCGCGCATGTAGCCGATGCGCTTGTCCACCTCGGCCTCGATCTCGGGCGGGCCGAGCGCGCCGAGTTCGCCGCGCTCGGCGTTGTAGCGGATCAGGTCGGCGACCGGGCGGCCGATGTAGAGCATGCCGTCGGGATAGCCGAACAGCTGCTGGTAGCGGCGGTTCCAGGCCACCAGGCACATGTTGCTGTCGACCACGCTCACGCCCTGGTCGATGTTTTCCAGGGTGTTGGACAGGATCTCCCGGTTGAAGCGCAGCTCCTGCCCGGCTTCGTCGAGCACGGCCACGACCTCGCCGACCTCCATGCCCGAGCCCTTGAGCACGCTGGTCACCACCAGCCGCGCCGAGGCCGCGCCCACGGCCGCCGCCAGCAGGCGTTCGGTGAACTGCACCCAGTTGCGGTCGGCGCGTGACTGCGGCTGCAGTTCCTGCGCCAGTTCGTGCGCGTGCTGCTCGAACGCGCGCTGCGCGGTGCGCTCGCCGACGATGCGGCTGGCCAGCACCAGCAGGTCGCCGAGGGTGACGTTGCCCTTCCATTCGCCGCCCGACAGCGCACTGCGTTCGGCATAGGGGTCGAGGAAGGGCGCGGCGCGCAGGCGCTCGTCGAGGTTGGGGCGCCAGCGCGCCGACACCAGCAGCAGCGCGCCGATGTTGCACAGCAACGACCAGAAGGTGCCGTGGGTCAGCGGGTCCCAGCCCCACAGCCCGAACAGCTGGCGCGGCCGCAGCCAGTGGATGCCGAACGGCCCGTCGCGCACCCAGGTCGGATCAAACCAGCCGGCATCGGTGAGCGTCGGCAGCAGCAGCGTGTACAGCCACACCGCGAATCCGAGCAGCAGCCCGACCTCGGCGCCGCGGCGGCTGGCGCCGTGCCAGTACAGCCCACCGATCAATGCCGGCGCGAACTGGGCAACCGCGGCGAAGGACATCAGCCCGAACGAGGCCAGCGACGCGTCGCTGCCGCTCGCGCGGTAGTAGCCCCATGCCATGCCGGCGATGCAGATGATGGCGATGCGGCGGATCCACAGCACGGTCGCGGCGACGTCGCCGCCGTGGCGTTCGGCCCAGCCGCGGCGCAGCAGCAGCGGCATCACCAGGTCGTTGCTGACCATGGTCGCCAGCGCCACGCTGGCCACGATCACCATGCCGGTGGCGGCCGAGAAGCCGCCCACGTAAGCCAGCAGCGCCAGCGTGTCGCGCTTTTCCGCCAGCGGCAGGGCGAGCACGAAGCTGTCCGGTGCGACGTCGCCGGCGTTGCCGAACAGCACCATGCCGGCGCTGGCGATCGGCACCACCATCAGCGTGACGATCACCAGGTAGGCGCCGAACATCCAGCGCGCGAGACGGATGTCGGCCACGTTGCCACATTCGACGATGGCCACGTGGAACTGCCGCGGCAGGCAGAAGATCGCGGCAAACGCGAGCAGGCTTTGCGCGGCGAAGCCGACCGGCGGGGCCACGTCGATCAGGGCGCGGGTGGCGGCCACGTAGTTGATGTCGCGCGCGCCCAGCCAGTTGGTCGCGAAGAGGCCGACCGCGACCAGCGCCACCAGCTTGACCAGCGATTCGAGCGCGACCGCGAGCATCATGCCCGGCCGGTGTTCGGTGGCATCGACCTGGCGGGTGCCGAACAGGATCGCGAACAGCGCCATCAGCGCCGCCACGTACAGCCCAGGGTCGCCCAGCGCCGGGCCGTTGGGGTCCTGTCCGGCCAGCACGACGACGCTGATCGCCACCGCCTTGTACTGCAGTGCCAGGTAGGGCACCGCGGCGATCAGCGCGATGGTCGCCACCAGCGCGGCCAGCGGCTGCGAGCGGCCGAAGCGCGAGGCGATGAAGTCGGCGATCGAGACCGTGTTCTGGCTCTGTGCCACCTTGGCCATGCGCTCGAGGATGCGCCAGCCGAACAGCAGCAGCAGCAGCGGGCCCAGGTAGATCGGCACGTAGCCGATGCCCGAGCGCACCGCGGTGCCGACCGCGCCGTAGAAGGTCCAGGACGAGCAGTACACCGCCAGCGCCAGGCTGTAGACCAGCGGGCGCAGCCAGGGGCGCTGCGGATACAGCGGATAGCGGTCACCGATCCACGCCACCGCGAACAGCAGTGCCGCGTAGCCCACCGATACCAGCAGCAGAACCCAGCCTGGCAGCATCCACCCTCCCCCGATTGATGCGCGCGGGGAGTGTAGCGCGGGCTGGTTGGGGCACCGCTCCCGCTCCCTTCCCCGCCTGCGGGGGAGGGTTGGGGTGGGGGAGCCCGGAGCACGTCACGGCGGACCCGGCCCCCATCCCGACCTTCCCCCGCAAGCGGGGGAAGGAGCCCAAGGCATGCCGCTGCGGTCCCCGCGCGAAATCCCGACGATGTACTGCGCCGGCAACGAAAAAGCCCGCCTTGCGGCGGGCCTCTCCGGGTCTGGAAAGCAGAAACCCGCCTTGCGGCGGGTTTCCCTGGACCCCCGCGTTCGCGGGGGTGACTTACGGCAGCCACGCGCTGCGCGCGTGGGCCGTCAGTCACTTGATCTTGCCTTCCTTGTAGATCACGTGCTTTCGGACGACGGGATCGTACTTCTTGATCTCCATCTTGGCGGGGGTGTTCTTCTTGTTCTTGTCCGTGGTGTAGAAGTGGCCGGTGTTGGCCGACGAAATCAGACGGATCTTGTCGCGCTTGCTTGCCATGTTCTACTCCTTAGACCTTCTCGCCGCGCTTGCGCAGGTCGGCGAGCACGGCGTCGATGCCGTTCTTGTCGATGGTGCGCAAGGCAGCCGCGGAAACGCGCAGCTTCACCCAGCGGTTTTCGCTGGCGACCCAGAACCGGCGTTCGTGCAGGTTGGGCATGAAGCGGCGGCGGGTTTTGTTCATCGCGTGCGACACGTTGTTGCCGGTCGTCGTACGCTTGCCAGTGACTTGGCAGACTCGGGACATTGCACACCTCGGATTGTCATGGTGCCCCCCTTGGCCAGGAAGGCGGCGGCCCCGGCGGGCACGGCGCAAGGCCATGCCTGCCACGCGTTGCGGGTCAGGCTCGCTGGTGCGGAGGCGGGCGGAAGGTCGCGTGTCCGGCCGCTCCGGGCCCGGAACACGTAGGGTCCGGGCGCAGCGAGCCGGGCATTATGCCCGCTGCCGGGGCTGTGGACAAGGCGTGCGTGGCGCCCGCTCGCGGACCGGGCTGGACTGGCTGGCTCAGGGGCCCGGCGCGGCGCCGGCCGCGACCGGCAGGCGCACGACGACCAGCCCCGGATCGTCCGGATCGGACTGCATGGCGAAGCCCAGCTGCGTGCACATCGCCAGCATGCCGCGGTTCTGCCGCAGCACCTGGCCTTCGACCTCCTCCAGCCCCAGCCAGCCGGCGACCTCGATCATGATCGTCATCAGCTGGCGGCCCAGGCCCTGGCCCTTGAGGTCGGAGCGCACCAGGATCCCGTACTCGCCGGCCCGGTAGTTGGCGTCGGCGTGCAGGCGCACCGCGCCCAGCATCGCGCCGGACTGGTCCAGCGCCAGCAGCGCGATCGAACGCGCGTAGTCCATCTGGGTGAGCCGGGCGATGAACTCGTGGCTGAAATGCTTCACCGACTGGAAGAAGCGCAGCCGCAGGTCCTCGTCGGTGACGTGGGTGAAGAACTCGCGGAACAGCTCATCGTCCTCGGGCCGCACCGGGCGCACGAAGGCGGGCTGGCCGCTGTCCAGGGTGATCGTGCGCTCCCACTCGCTGGGGTAGGGGAAGATCGCGAAGCGCGGATGGCCGCGGCCCCGGTGCAGCGCCTGCACCGGGCCGACCAGGATCCGCGCATCGACTGCGACCGCGCCGTCGGCATCGGCCAGCAGCGGGTTCAGGCTCATCTGCCGGATCTCCGGCACGTCGGCGGCCAGCTGCGCCAGCTTCACCAGCGCCAGCGCGACCGCGCGCTCGTCGGCGGCGGGCTGGTTGCGGTGCGCCTTGAGCCGTCGCGCCACGCGGGTGCGCCCGATCAGCTCGTGGGCCAGGCGCAGGTCCAGCGGCGGCAGCGCCAGCGCCAGGTCGTCGACCACGCGCACCGCGGTGCCGCCGCGGCCGAACACGATCACCGGGCCGAACACCGGGTCGTCCGCGATCGCGGCGATGAGTTCGCGCGCCTGCGGCCGATCCACCATCGCCTGCACGGTGACGCCGCGGATGCGCGCATCGGGCCGGCGTTCGCGCGCCAGCCGCAGCACGTCGGCGGCGGCGTCGCGCACGGACTGGGCGCTGCCCCGGTTCAGGCGCACGCCATCGACCACGGTCTTGTGGGGGATGTCGGGCGAATCGATCTTCACCGCGACCGCGCGGCCGGCTGCGAGCAGCGGCATGGCGGCCTCGACCGCGCCTTCGGGATCGGAGGCGGCCAGCGGCGCCTCGTATGACAGGCCGTAGGCGGCGAGGATGTGCGCGGTCGCCTGGGGATCGAGCTGGACCTCCCCGCGCGCCACCGCGGCCTGCACCAGTGCGCGTGCGGTCGTCGCATCGACGGTGAAACCGGCCGGCAGGCTGGGCGGGGTTTCCATCAGCGCCTGCTGCGCCTCGCGGTAGTGCACCAGGTGCATGAAGCCGTGCACGGCCTCGGTTTCGGTGGCGTAGCTGGGCACGTGCGCGGCGTGCAATACCGCGCGCGCGGCCGGATCGTTGGACAGCCATACCGCGAACACCGGCTTGCGCGCGGCCGCGCCACGGCGCTGCGCCAGCACGCCAGCCAGTGCCTGCGCCGATTCGGTGGGCGCGGAAAACGCGGTCGGCACGTTCACCACCAGCAGCGCGTCGTTGCCGGGGTCAGCCAGCAGCGCTTCGACCGCGGCTGCATAGCGCGCGCCGTCGGCGTCGACCACGATGTCGACCGGGTTCTTCCCCGACCAGCCGCCCGGCAGCAGACCCTCCAGGGTCTGCACCGTATCGTCGGCCAGCGTCGCCAGGGTGCCGCCCATCTGCTGCAGCTGCTGCGCGGCCAGCACGCCCACGCCGCCGCCGTTGCCCAGGATCGCGAGGCGCCGGCCGGGGAAGGTGCGCAGCGTGCCGAGCGTCTCGGCGGCGGCGAACAGGTCGTCGAGCGCGTCGACCTGGAGCAGGCCGGCACGGCGGAACGCGGCCGCGTGCACCGCCGCCGACGGCGCCAGCGCGCGCATCCCGATCTCGGCAATGCTCTGCGGCGGCTGCGGCCGCGCCGACTTCACCACCACGACCGGCTTGGCGCGTGCCGCCGCGCGCGCGGCCGACATGAACTTGCGGGCATCGCCAACGTGCTCGACGTAGAGCAGGATCGAGCGCGTGTGCGGATCGGTGGCGAGGTAGTCGAGCAGGTCGGCGAAGTCCACGTCCAGCGCGTCGCCGAGCGACACCACTTTCGAAAAACCCACCGAGCGCGCCGTGCCCCATTCGATCAGCGCCGCAGCGATCGCGCTGGACTCGGACACCAGCGCCAGTTCGCCCGGCTGCGGCGTGCTGGCGGCGATGCTGGCGTTGAGTCCGGCGTGGGTGGAGACGATGCCCAGGCAGTGCGGCCCGAGGATGCGCATGCCGCGCGGGCGCGCGGCGCGATCGATGCGCGCGTGGAAGGCCTCGCGGCCGGGGCCGAGTTCGGCGGTGAGCAGCACGGCCGCGCCGACGCCGAGCGCTGCGGCCTCCTCGACCAGCTCCGGCACCACCGCGGGCGGCGCGGTGATGATGGCCAGGTCGGGCACCCAGCCCAGGTCGCGCAGGCGGCGCACGGTGGCGATGCCGTCGATCTCGCGGTGGCGCGGGGTGACCCAGCCGATCCTGCCCGCATAGCCGGATGCGGCGAGGTTGCGCATCACCGCGCGCCCGGCCGAGCGATCGCGCGGACTGCCGCCGACGACCGCGACCGAGGCCGGGGCAAACACCGAATCCAGGCGCCAGGTACTCATGGATCGACAGTATCGCGCAGCCCATTGCCCGGGCATGACGGCGCGTCGGGACAGCCGAAGCGCTGGACCTCTCGCACGCCATCCCGGCGCACGTCGGTCGGACGCCGGCCGCCAGCAAGGAAATGGCGACAAGCACCTGTCATTTCGACCGGAGGGAGAAATCTGCTGTCCCCCGCCGCCGGATTTCTCCCTTCGGTCGAAATGACAAGCCGGCCTCGCGCATCCGCCTGGCCGCGGCGAACGGGGTCGCATGCGCGCCCACGCACTACCGGCTGCGCAACCGCTCCAGCACGCCGTCCAGCGCGTCCAGGTTGGCGTAGTGGATCACCAGCTTGCCCTTGTTGGTGCGGCCGTTGTGGATGCTGACCTTGGCGCCGAGCGCCTCGGACAGTTCGTTCTCCAGGGTGGAGATGTCGGGGGCGGTGGCCTTGCCGGTGGACTTCTTCTTCGACGAACCGGGCAGCTTGCCGGCGGCGAACTGCGCCGCGCGGTGCTCCACCTCGCGCACCGACCAGCCGTGTTCGGCGGCCTCGTTGGCCAGCTTCACCGCCAGCTCCGGCGCCAGCGTCAGCAGCGCGCGCGCATGGCCCATCTCCAGCCGCCGCGCCTCCAGCAGGACCCGGATCGCGGCCGGCAGTTCCAGCAGGCGCAGCAGGTTGGACACCGCCGCGCGCGAGCGGCCGACGGCGCCGGCGGCGGCGGCGTGGGTGAGGTCGAATTCGTCGATCAGCCGCTGCAGTGCCTGCGCCTCTTCCAGCGGGTTGAGGTCCTCGCGCTGGATGTTCTCGATCAGCGCCATCGCGATGACGGTGCGGTCGTCGACCTCGCGCACCACCGCCGGGATCTCGGCCAGGCCCGCTTCCTTGGCGGCGCGCCAGCGGCGTTCGCCGGCGATGATCTCGTAGGTGCGATCGGGCAGGGCGCGCACCACGATCGGCTGGATCACGCCCTGGGCCTTGATCGACTCGGCCAGCTCGGTGAGCTTGCCCGCATCCCACTGTCGGCGTGGCTGGTACTTGCCGGCACGCAGCGCGTCGACCGGCAGCGTGCGCAGCGTGTCGTTCTCGGTGGCCTCGAGCTTCGGCGCCTCGGCCGCGCCCTTGGGGCCGAGCAGGGCTTCCAGGCCCCGGCCGAGGCCGCGTTTCTTGGCGGGCGCTGGCTTGGCGGTGCTCATGCCGGGGTCTCCGTCACATCCGGTTCCTTCTGCGGGGTCTGGCGGGCGGCCTGCTCGCGTTCGCGCCGGCGACGCTCCACCTCGCCGGCCAGGCCAAGGTAGGCGATACCGCCGCGCGAGCTGCGGTCGTAGCCGATGATGCTCTGGCCGTGGCTCGGCGCTTCGGCCAGGCGCACGTTGCGCGGCACGATGGTGCGGAACACCTTGTCGCCGAAATGCTGGACCAGTTCGGCCGACACCGCGTTGGCCAGGTTGTTGCGCACGTCGAACATGGTGCGCAGCACGCCTTCGATCTCGAGCTGCGGGTTGAGCCGCGCCTTGAGCGCGTCGATCGTCTCCAGCAGCGCGCTCAATCCTTCCAGCGCGTAGTACTCGCACTGCATCGGCACCAGCACCGAGTCGGCCGCGGTCAGCGCGTTGAGGGTGAGCAGCGACAGCGCCGGCGGGCAGTCGACGATGATGTAGTCGTAGCGCGGGCGCAGCGGTTCGAGCGCGCGCTTGAGGCGCTGCTCGCGGCCGTCCTCGTCCATCAGCTCGATCTCGGCCGCGGTCAGGTCGCTGTTGCCCGGCAGCAGGTCGTAGCCTTCGGCGGTCTCGACGATCGCATCCTCGGCGTGCAACTCCTCGAGCAGCACGTCGCAGGTGGACGCGTGCAGGTCGCGCTTGTCGATGCCGCTGCCCATGGTCGCGTTGCCCTGGGCGTCGAGGTCGATCAGCAGCACCCGCCTGGGCGTGGCCGCGAGTGCGGCCGCCAGGTTGACCGCGGTGGTGGTCTTGCCGACGCCGCCCTTCTGGTTGGCGATGGCGATGATGCGGGCCATGGGTCCGGGTGCCTTTGGTTGCGGCGGGGAGTTGGCCGCAGGGCGCGGCCCGGACGGGGGATTATGCCGCGCCGCGGCCCAATGCGGCGCGTCGATGCCAAACCCGCCGCCGCGGGCGCCGTTCCCGGACGTACCGCGCGCTTTTCCGTTCCGACAGGCGCCACGGGCAGCCGCCGGCCTCAGTCCTGCCGTTCGACCACCACCAGGTGGCGTTCGGCCGCCAGCCCCGGCACCTGCAGCGGATGGACCGCCTGCGCCCGCCAGCCGGCGGGCAGGGCGGCGATCTCCGCGTCCGGGCGTACGCCCTTCATCGCCAGCAGGCGGCCGCCGGGGGCCAGCAGGTGGCCGCCCACGGCGAGGATGTCGGCCAGCGTGGCCAGCGCGCGCGCAGTGATCGCGGCATACCCGCCGGCTTCGTCCAGCGCCTCGGCGCGGCTCTCGGCCACCCGCGCATTGCCCAGTCGCAGCGTCCGCACCGCTTCGCGCAGGAAGCGCGCCTTCTTGCCGCTGGACTCGACCAGGGTCACCTGCAGGGCCGGAAACGCGAGCGCCAGCGGGATGCCGGGCAGGCCGGGCCCCGTGCCGAGGTCGGCCAGGGTGTCGATGCCGGCCACGTGCTGGTGCATCGCCAGCGAATCGAGCAGGTGCAGGGTGACCATCTGCCGCGGCTCGCGGATCGCGGTGAGGTTGTAGGTCGCGTTCCAGCGCTGCAGCAGGGTCAGGTAGTCGAGCAGCGGCGCGGCCAGCGCCTGGTCCAGGCCGAGCGTGGCGAGCCCGGCTTCGAGTTCGGCGCGCAGCGCCGGGGCGTTGGGATCGGTCATGCCGCCATTGTAGGAGCGGCTTCAGTCGCGATGCCCTTGCCTCCCGATTCCCGATTCCCGATTCCGGATCCACAGCCAAGGCTTTCGCGGCTGAAGCCGCTCCTACAATTGTGGGCGCCAGGCCAGGGTGGCCAGGTAGTCGGGGACGGGGCTGAACGCGTGCAGGCGCCAGTCGTCCGGCGCGCCCAGGGCCGGATCGCAGGCGCTCAACCGCCAGCCCTCGCCGTCGCGGCTGAACTCCAGCCGCTCCAGACCGAAGGCGATGCCGCGGCCATGGGCCTTGAGCACCGCCTCCTTGGCGCACCACAGGCGCACGAACCAGCGCTCGGCCTGGTCGTGCGGCAGGGCGGCCAGCGCGTCGGCCTCGCCGGCGGTGAAGAAACGCCGCGCCAGGGTCATCGCGTTCGGGCGCGGTCGCAGCCATTCGATGTCGGCGCCCACGCGCGCGCCCTGGGCCAGCGCCACCAGCAGGCGCTCGCCGCTGTGGCTCCAGTTGGCGTCATGGTCGAGCGCCGACGGCGCCAGCTGCGGCCGGCCGTGCGCGTCGCGGTGCAGGCCCAGCGTGGCTTCGGGCGTCGCAAGCGCCTGCGCCAGCCAGCGCCGCGCCTGCGGCTCGGCCGGCGTGCCGCGGCGATAGGGGAACCAGGCGCAGCGGACCGGGCCGATGGCGAGGCTGTGTTCGATGCTGGACATGCGGAAAGGCGCGGGTTCTTCGTCGAAACGACGCGCCAGCGTAAGCTAGGCGGCGTGGCGGCGTGAACGGAACCGCCGGTCCAGGCGCATGGCGGCAGTCATCCAGCACAGCACACAGCCGGTTTCGACGGGCGCTCCGCTGCCGGCAGGCGCGGACGCGCAGTGCTTTGCCTTCGATGCGGCTGGCGCCACCACGCGGGCGCGGTTCGCAGCCCATGTGCGCGCGCTGGCCGCGCGCCTGCCCGATGCCGGGCATGCGGTGAACCTGTGCGAGGACCGCTACCGTTTCCTGGTCGCATTCTGCGCGGTCGCCGTGCGCGGCCAGGTCAACCTGCTGCCATCCAGCCGCACACCTGCGGCGATCGACGAGGTGCGCGCGCAGTATCCCGACAGCTACTGCATCGGCGACGGCGATGCCTGCGGCTGCGTGGTGGGGCTGCAGCCGGACGCGCACTTCGTGACCTTGCCGCTCGAACTGCCCGCGCTCGACGGCGCGCCGCTGCAGGTCGATGACGCGGCCGTCGTCGCGATCGGCTTCACTTCCGGCAGCACCGGCCGGCCCACGCCCAACGCCAAGACGATGGGCTCGTTTCGCACCAGCACCGCGCAGAACCTCGCCGCGCTGGCCAGCCTGTGGCCGGCGGGCGCAGCGCCCAGCGTGGTGGCGACCGTGCCGCCGCAGCACATGTACGGCGTGGAGCTGTCGGTGATG
This sequence comes from Luteimonas sp. A611, assembly GCF_054072715.1. NCBI lineage: Bacteria > Pseudomonadati > Pseudomonadota > Gammaproteobacteria > Lysobacterales > Lysobacteraceae > Luteimonas > Luteimonas sp. A611. The sequence continues at coordinate 103,755 of NZ_JBSVRP010000003.1, read as the reverse complement.
CTGCCGCTGCTCAGCGCTGCCGCCGTGCATCGCGGCCGTCCGTTCTTCCCCGACGACATCGCCCGTGCGCTGGCCGAGGCGGAGGCGCCGCGCCTGCTGGTGAGCACGCCGGTGCACCTGCGTGCGCTGCTCGAGTCCGGCGTGTCGCTGCCGCCGCTGGCCGGCATCGTCACCGCGACTGCGCCGCTGGGCCAGGAACTGGCGGCCGAGGCCGAGGCGCGCTTCGGCTGCGAGGTGCGCGAGACCTTCGGTTCCACCGAGACCTGCATCTTCGCCTTCCGCCGCACGGCCCGCGACGTGGCCTGGACGCCGTATCCCGGCGTGCGGCTGCAGCCGTGCCCGGACGGCACCCTGGTGTCGGCGGCGCATCTTGCGCAGCCGGTACTGTTGGCCGACCTGGTCGAACTGCAGGCGGACGGCGGCTTCGTGCTGCGTGGCCGCCAGGCCGACCTGCTCGAGATCGCCGGCAAGCGTGCGTCGCTGGCCGACCTCACCCGGCGCCTGCTGGCCGTGCCGGGCGTGCGGGATGGCGCGATGTTCCAGCTCGAGGCCGGTGCCGGCGGCGTGCGCCGCATCGCTGCGGTCTTCGTCAGCGAGACGCTTGACGAGGCCGCGGTGCGCGAGGCGCTGCGGCACGGCATCGATCCGGTCTTCCTGCCGCGGCCACTGCGCCGCGTCGCCACCCTGCCGCGCAACGAGACCGGCAAGCTGCCGCGCGCGGCGCTGCTGGCGTTGCTGCACTGCGGCGAAGCCTAGTCCGGCGAAAGGCCGGCAAGCCGCGCGCCACTCGCGTGCGGCGGGAAATCCCGCAGCAGCGGGACTGGTTGATCCCGCTGTCCCGGTGCAGGGCGTATTCACCGCGTTGACATGCATTGACTGCGGCCTTGCTCGCGCAGCACGGTCGCGCTGCGCGGAATGCACCGCGATCATCCGCCGCTGGATTCGTGCGTCATGCCGCTGGGGGCGGCGGCATCCGCGAGATATCGCCGCCCGCGCGGCGCGCATCCACTGACATGGCCCTCACGATCCCGCTGCCAGCATGGCTCGCACTCCGAACAGGAGTCCCACACCTTTACCGGGAGACAGGTATGAACATCATCATCTGGCTGATCGTCGGCGGCATCGTCGGCTGGCTGGCGAGCATCATCATGAAGCGCGATGGCCAGCAGGGCATCCTGCTCAACATCGTCGTCGGCATCGTCGGCGCCCTGATCGGTGGCTGGTTGATCGGCCCGTGGCTCGGCGCCGGTTCGATCAACGCCGGCATCACGGTTATGAGCTTCGTCGTCTCGCTGATCGGCGCGGTGATCCTGCTCGCGATCATCAACCTGTTCCGCCGAGGTAGCGTCCGCTGACGCGACCACGTCACGCACGGACGCACTGAAGGCCCGGCTATCGCCGGGCCTTCTTTTTGTCCGCGTTCCGGTTCCAACCCGGCCCGTGTCGCCGCTCCCTGGCCGCACTCGTCTTCGCGTCACGACCGCATCGCTGAACTGCCGCCGACCCGTCCCGGCCGCCTTCACCGGGGTTTGCAGTCCGACCATCCAGCATGCGCACTCCTACGCAAATGTCAGGAATCCAACATGTCCAAGCGAGCCGTTTTCCGTCCCACCGCCCTTGCCATGGCGGCCACGATGCTTGTTGCGGGCCTGCCGGCGATGGCGCAGGACGCGCTGACGGCCGCCGAAGTGCGCGCCAAGCTCGAGGTGCAGGGCTATACCAATGTCAATGACGTGGAGTTCGAGGACGGTGTCTGGACCGCCGACGCGCGCAGCGCCGACGGCAACCGCGTCGACCTGTCGATCGATCCGAAGACCGGCGAGGTCTATCCCGACGAGCAGGTGGCAACCCAGGGTGAGGCCGACATCGAGGCCAAGCTCACGGCCGCCGGCTACGCCAATGTGCATGACATCAAGTTCGACGACGGCGTCTGGAAGGCCGAGGCCGAGGATGCGCAGGGCAAGGATGTGGAGCTGCGCCTCGACCCGGACACGGGCAAGGTGATCGGCAAGGTGCGCGACTGAGCCTGATGCAATGGCGACGGCACGCCCGCGGGCGTGCCGTTGGCGTTATCGAACCGGCCAGTTGCACCTCGCGCGCGGCCGGGTGGTTCCATGCACCGCGAGGTCGACGGATCCTCTACCCGCGTTGCCGGCCTTGACCGGCGCGCCCGGCCGGTGCAGCGTCGACACCCCAACGCGCAACGGCAGAACCCATGGCATCGGCCACGCAGGAACTCGAACGCTTCGTCCATGACGCGCTGGCCGCAGGCGCCTCGCGCCAGGAGGTCGAAGCCACGCTCATCTCTGCCGGCTGGCCGGCCGAGCAGATCCGTGCCCCGCTTGCGGCTTGGGCCGATGTCCCTTTTGCCGTGCCCGTGCCCAGGCCGCGCCCGTACCTGTCCGCGCGCGATGCCTTCCAGTACCTGGTGCTGTTCACCACGCTGTACCTGTCGGCCTGGCACCTGGGCAGCCTGCTGTTCGACCTGATCGAGATCCTGCTGCCCGATTCTGCCGACCCTGCCTACCGCGTGCAGGGTCTGCAACGCTCGATGCGCTGGTCGGTGGCCACGCTCGTGGTGGCGTTCCCGGTGTTCGCATTCACCGCGCATCGCATTGGCCGAGAGCTCGGGCGCGACGCGTCCAGGCGCCTGTCGGCGGTGCGCCGCTGGCTGACGTATCTGACCTTGTTCATCGCCGCCGCGGTGCTGATCGGCGACCTGATCACCCTGGTCTACAACGTGCTTGGCGGAGAGCTGAGCCTGCGCTTCGGACTCAAGGTGCTGGTCGCCGCGCTGATCGCCGGCGCGATCTTCGCGTGGTATCTGGGCGACCTGCGTCGTGAGGAGCGCGACGCATGATCCGGGCCGATGGACGTGCCCTGGTCGCCGTTGCCGCGGTGGTGATCGTCGCCACCGTGGCGGCTGCGCTGATGGTGGGCGGATCGCCCGCGCAGCAGCGCGATGCGCGGATGGACGCGCGGCGCGTGCAGGACCTGCAGCGCATCGAGGCGGCAGTGCAGGCCTACGCGCGCCAGCACGACGCGTTGCCCGACGCCTTGGATGGACTCGATCAGGCGACCGACCACAGCCTGTCGCTGGTCGAGCCGGACACGGGAACCGGTTACGGCTATGGAATCGAAGGGGCCGAACGCTACCGCCTCTGCGCGGTGTTCATCACCGACAGCCGCGGCGGGCGCCACGGACGTGGCGATCAGGTTGCCGAAGGCTGGCAACACCCCGCGGGCCCGCACTGCTTCCAGCGGCGTCTGGCCGCACGGTCGCCAGCTGCCGACGCGCGCTGAGCGAACTTGCGCCGCACTCAGCCGGCGAGCGTGACCCACGCCGGCGCGTGGTCGCTGGGCCGTTCCCAGGTGCGCGGCTCGCGGTCGACGCCCGACTCCACCGCTTGCGCACGCAGCGCGTCCGAGACCAGGGTCAGGTCGATGCGCAGGCCGAGGTTGCGGCGGAACGCCGCCTGCCGGTAGTCCCACCAGCTGAAGATGCCGGCCTCGTCGCTGTGCAGGCGGAAGGCATCGTGCAGCCCCAGCGCCTGCAGCCGCGCCAGCGCCGCGCGCTCGGCGGTCGAAGTCAGGATGTGGTGCTCGTTCCAGACGGCGGGGTCATGCACGTCGCGCGCATCCGGCGCGATGTTGAAATCGCCCAGCACCACCATCCGCGGATGTCGCTGCAGCTCGTCGGCCAGCCATCCGTGCACCGCGTCCAGCCAGCGCAGCTTGTAGGCGTACTTGTCCGTGCCCACGTCCTGGCCGTTGACCACGTACAGGTTGACGATGCGCACGTCGCCCACGGTTGCCGCGATCACCCGCTGCTGCTCGTCCTCGAAGCCGGGGATACCGTACTGCACCTCGCCGAGCGTGCGCTCGCGGGCCAGGATCGCCACGCCGTTGTAGGTCTTCTGCCCGCAGAACACGCTGCGGTAGCCCAGCGCGGCCAGCGCATCATCGGGAAAGCGCGCATCGTCGATCTTGGTTTCCTGCAGGCCCACCACGTCCGGCGCGAACGACTTCAGCCACTGCGTGAGGTGCGGCAGGCGCACGTTGAGCGAATTGACGTTCCAGCTGGCGATGCGCATTTCGACGATATCCGTCCGACCACCGCTGATTATGCCGGTTCGCGCGCTGGCTACTGGATTCCCGCGACCGCTGCCCCGTCGCGCAGCAGTTGCTCGACATCGGATTCCTCCAGCGGCGGGCCCAGCAGGAAGCCCTGGCCGTCGTCGCAGGCCAGCGCGCTCAGTTCGGCGAGCTGCCCGGCGTCTTCGATCCCGGCGCCGACCACGCTCATGCCCAGGCCGTGGGCGGTGGCGATCACGGCGGCCACGACTTCACGCTGGCGCAGGTCGGTGAAGCGCCCGAGCTTGACCACGCTGACCGGGATCCTGGGCAGCCGCGCCAGCGAGGTCACCGAGGCGCCGAAATCGTCCACCGCCAGTTCGACGCCGACGCGACCGAGCTCGTCCAGCGCTGCCGCGACCCGGGCGTCGTCGTGGATCAGCTCGCGCTCGCTGATCTCCAGGCGCAGCGATGACGGCGCGACGCCATGCGCCTTCAGCGCGGCGCGGACCTGATTGGCGAACCCCGCCGCCCGCAGCTGGCTGCCGGAGACATTGACCGCCATCTTCAGCGGCGCCGCATCGGCGCGCAGGCCAAGACCCTGCGACCAGGCCGCCAGGCGGCTGCATGCGGTGTCGAGCACCCAGGCGCCGATCAGCCCCATCAGCCCCATGCGCTCGGCGGTGGCGAGGAAGTCGCCCGGCAGCAGGGTGCCGCGGGTCGGGTGCCGCCAGCGCAGCAGCGCCTCGAAGCCGAGCACGCGCTGGTCCGCGAGCGAGAGCAGCGGCTGGTAGGCGAGGGCGAGCTGGCCGCGGCCGAGCGCGTGCTGCAGGTTGGTCTCGAAGCGCAGCTGGTCGCCGACCTCGCCGTCGGCGCTGGGGTCGAACATGTAGAAGCCGTTGCGACCTTGCTGCTTGACCCGGTACATGGCGGTATCGGCGTCACGCAGCAGGTCGCTCGCCCGCGTCGTCGCGTCACGGGTGGCGGCTACGCCAACGCTGGCCGACAGGCGCACCTGCAGTCCCGAGGCCAGGTCAAACGGTTCCGCCAGGGCGCGCACCATCCGGCCTGCGATCTCGCGCACGTTGCGGTCGGTGTTCACGTTCTCGCACAGCACCACGAACTCGTCGCCGCCCAGCCGGGCCACGGTGTCCTCGCGGCGCGCCAGCTTGCACAGCCGCCGCCCCAGTTCGACCAGGACCTCGTCGCCCACCTCGTGCCCGTAGGAATCGTTGACCGCCTTGAAGTGGTCGATGTCGACGAAGATGAGGGCAACATGCCCCGGCACCCGGGAGATGCGCAGCAGCGACTGGCCCAGCCGGTCCATCAGCAGGTAGCGGTTGGCCAGGCCCGTCACCGGGTCGTGCAGGGCCTGGTGGGCGAGCGCCCGCTCGGCCAGCTTGCCCACGGTGACGTCGCGGGTGGAGCTGAGCACGCCGATGACGGCGCCGGACAGGTCCGTCTCGGGCGACAGGGTGCTGTGGAACCAGCCCTCCCCGCCGTCGGGCATGATCATCGAAAACTCGAATTCGCCTGGCGTTCCCGTGTTCAGCACCTGGCGCAGTGCCGCTTCCCAGCCCGCGGTCGCCTCCGTGTCGGGCCCGATTTCGCGGTCGGTTCGGCCGACCAGTTCCGCCAGCGGCCTGCCGCGCAGGCGCTCGCCGGCGGGGTTGATATACCGGTAGCGAAGGTCCGGTGCGTACTGGGCGATCGCGTCGGAGGATCCATTGAGCACCGAACGCAGCTGCGCCTCGACGCGTGCGAGCCCGGCATTGGCGGCAGCCGACCGCTCGGCCAGCCGCTCCATCGCCTGTTCGGCGACGACCCGCCGGGTGATGTCGCGCGAGATGCCGAAGGTGCCGATGATCGTGCCGTCGAGGTCGCGCAGCGGGAACTTGCTGGTAGCCACCCAGCGCGTGGGCCTGTCGACGAAGCTCTCGCGCTCTTCCTGGTTCACCATCGGCACGCCGGTGCGGATGATGCGCTGCTCGTCGGCAAGCGCGGCGGCGGCGTGCACTTCGTCGAACAGGTCGAAGTCGGTGAGCAGGTATATCTGTGCCTGCGTGTAGCCGTGCAGTTCGGCCATGCCCAGGCTGACCCGGATGAAGCGGCTCTGCAGGTCCTTGAAATAGATGACCTCGTCACCTGCATCGAGCAGGTTGCTGATCCAGACCTGGTCCATCGGCTGCCCATCGGGCGCAGGTGGAAACGGCGGTGGCGGGCCGGGGAGGTCGTGCGGGCTCATCGTCCCGGCTGCCGTTGTGGGTGCCCCGCGGGGACCAGTCGCCCCGCCCGCCGGCCAGGAGCGCACGGCCGCGACTTGGCGAACGCATACCGCAACTGGTCCGGCGGCGGGTATCCGTGGACTGCAGGCATCCGGGACTGGCGGCGCATGGCCATGCTCATGGAATCGCGATGTTGGCGGGCGGGGTGTCTCGCTTCTGTAACGGCGGTGTGCGTTGTTCCTGAAGGGCGCGCGCTGCCGGCGGACGTTTGCAGTCCCGGTCCTGCCGCGCCCTGACGGCTCAGGCGAGCCCGCGCGCCTGCAGGATCCGCCACACCGCGGTCCTGGCGTCGAAGTCGAACCGGGGCAGGTTGAGCGGGTGCAGGTCGGTCAGCAGCAGCGAGCGCCAGTAGCGCTGTACCTGTCGTGGCAGCGCCGGCCAGCGTGCCTCTGCCGGCGCGACGGCGTCGGGCGTGATGCCGCGCAGCCACGCTACGACCGCAGCCGCATCGCCACCCGCTGCCCGCTGTTCGGGGCGCGTGGCGTGCAGCAGGCGCGCCACCAGGCCTTCATAGGCCAGTCCCGGCACCGAGGTGGCCTCGAGGCTGGCTGGCGCCAGCGCCGCCGACGCATCCTCCACGCCCGGCAGGCCGTCGTGCCAGCACCGGTACAGCCTTCGCATGCCGATCAGCCAGGGCGCGGGCGCGACCGCAGCCGTTGGCGCCACGACCGCGATGCAGGGCAGGCGCTGTCCGGTCATGGCCAGCTGCGCGGCGACGCCCTCGCCCGCCCCGCAGACCAGCATCAGGTTGCAGCGCGTGGCGATGTTGAGGGCGGCCAGGTGCGGGGCCAGCTCACGCCAGGTGATCCGCTCGGTCTGGCCGTCGTGGCTCGGACCTTCCACGCCGTCCGCGTCGCAGCGGGCGTCCAGGTGCAGGATCGGGCTGGCCCTGGCGTCGCGCGCGAACCAGGTGGCGGCCTTGATCGCGGCGACCAGGTCGTTCCTGCCGCGACACGCGACCAGGCGTGACCAGCCCGGATAGCGCGCCTGCAGCCACTGCCGCAGCGCCGTCCCGGGCCTGGGCCCGTCGTCGCTGCGCCACTCGACGATCCAGACCCCGGTCGTTGCGAGCGGCTGCAGCGGCGGCGGCCGCGGCAGGCTGTCGCGCAGTTCGATCTCTGCATCGTCCAGCTCACGCGGGAGCGGCGCGTCCATGGCTCAACGCACCAGGAAATCGATGAGCCGGGCCACCCTTGCATACGGCGGCCTGAGCAGGTCGCTGCCGGCGCGGCGCGGCTGCCACAGCACCGGCAGCTGCTTGCCCATCGCGTCGAAACCGGCGCGGCCGTGGTAGGCGCCCATGCCGCTGGCGCCGATGCCGCCAAAGGGCAGGGCGTCGATGCCGAAATGGACCAGGGTGTCGTTGACGGTGACGCCGCCGGCCAGGGTGGCGCGCAGGATCTTCTCGACGCTGGTGCGCTCTTCGCTGAAGAGATACAGCGCCAGTGGCCGTTCGCGCGCGTTGACGAAGGCGATGGCGGCATCGAGCGAATCCACGCGCACGATCGGCAGGATCGGGCCGAAGATCTCCTCGCGCATCAGCGGCGCGTCCGCATCCGGATCCAGCACCAGGGTCGGCGCGAACAGGCGCTGCGAAGCGTCGTGTGCATCGGCCAGCGCCAGCACCTGCAGGCCCCGCGCGCGGGCGTCGTCGAGGTAGGCCTGCAGGCGCGCGAACTGGGCGTCGTTGATGATGCGGCTGTAGTCGTCGGTGTCACGGAAGTCGCCGTAGCGCGCAGCCACTTCCACGCGCAGCGCCTGCACCAGCGTGTCGCGGCGCGCGGCATTGCCCACCAGCAGCACGTAGTCGGGCGCGATGCAGGTCTGGCCGGCGTTGAACCACTTGCCGGTGGCCAGCCGCGCGGCCACGCGCTCGATGGAGATGTCGGCGCACACGATCGCCGGCGACTTGCCGCCCAGTTCCAGCGTCAGCGGCGTCAGGTTGGGCGCGGCGGCCGCCATCACCTTGCGCCCGACCGCGGTCGAGCCGGTGAACACCAGGTGGTCCAGCGGCAGCGCGGCGAAGGCGGCGGCGAGGTCGGCATTGCCGGTGGCCACGGCGACGCGGTCGGCCGGGAACACGTCGGCCAGCAGCGAACGCAGGAAGGCCGCGCTGCGCGGGGTGTGTTCGGAGGGCTTGAGGAAGACGTGGTTGCCGGCGGCGATCGCGGTGGCGAGCGGGATCAGGGCCAGGTTGACCGGGTAGTTCCAGGGCGAGATCACGCCGACCACGCCCACCGGCTCGCTGCGCAGCTGCGCGCGCGCCGGCCAGAAGCGCCAGCCCACGGCCACCCGGCGCGGGCGCATCCAGCCACGCAGGTGGCGGCGCAGGTGGTCGATCCCGGCCAGCACGGTCGCGCCGTCGGCCACCAGCGACTCATGCCGCGAGCGGTGGCCGAAGTCGGCGGCGATCGCATCGGCCATTTCCGGCAGCCGCGCCCGCAGCGCGGCGCGCAGGCGCGAGAGGTCGCCGCGACGCTGGTCCAGGTCCGGCTTCGCGTCCTGCCAGGCGCTGCGCAGTCGCGCGAGGGTCGGGGCCAGCTCGGCGAGCGGCGTGTCGGTGTCGGCTTCCATGCGCGGCAGTGTAGTCGCGGCGGCGCGCGCGCCCTGCCCTACAATGCGCCCATGACATCCCGCCTGCGCCCCTACCGCGGCCGCCTGCCCCAGTTGGGCGAGCGCGTTTTCGTCGACCCCTCCGCCCAGGTCATCGGCGACGTGGTGCTGGGCGACGACGTCTCGATCTGGCCGATGGCCGTGGTCCGCGGCGACGTCAACTTCATCCGCATCGGCGCGCGCAGCAACCTGCAGGACGGGGTGGTGGTGCACGTCAGCCACGACGGCCCGCACCTGAAGGACGGCGGCTTCGCCACCGTGATCGGCGAGGACGTCACCATCGGCCACCGGGCGATCATCCACGCCTGCCGCATCGAGGACGCCTGCCTGATCGGCATGGGCGCGGTGGTGATGGACGGGGCGGTCGTGAAGAAGCACGGTTTCGTCGGTGCCAATGCCCTGGTCTCGCCGGGCAAGGTGGTCGGCGAGGGCGAGCTGTGGCTGGGCAATCCGGCGCGGCTGGTGCGCAAGCTCGACGACGCGCAGATCGAAGGCCTGTACTACAGCGCGCAGCACTACGTGCGGCTCAAGGATGACTACCTGCTCGACGCCGCCTCCCTCTGAGGGGGGCGCTCGCGTACAGTAGCCCCGTGCACGGGGAGCAGCGCAAACAGGGGCCCATGGGGCTGGACGCAGGGAAGCGCGTGCCGGACCCGGCCGCGTGCGCGGTGTCGACCGGCTGATGCTCGATACGGTCCGCGAAATCCACACGCCCGAGGGCGTCGCGCTGCGCCTGCCTGCCGCCGGACCGGTGCCGCGCGCATTCGCCTGGCTGATCGACCTGGTGATCCGCTTCGGCCTGGTGCTGCTGTCCGCGACGGTGTTCGTGATGCTCGGGCGCTTCGGTACCGGCGTCTACCTGGTGCTGCTGTTCCTGGTGGTCTGGGCCTACCCGGTCGTGTTCGAGGCGATGTGGCACGGGCAGACGCCGGGCAAGCGCGCGATGGGCCTGCGCGTGGTGTCGGCCGATGGCGCGCCGGTGGGCTGGATGGCCTCGTTCGTGCGCAACCTGATGCGCACCGTCGACATGCTGCCGCTGGGCTATGCGTTCGGCCTGGCCTCCAGCCTGGTCGATCCCTGGAGCCGGCGCCTGGGCGACATCGTGGCGCGCACGATGGTGGTGCATGCGCCGCGCCGCGGTGCCAGCGCCGCCCTGCCGCCCGCAAATGCTGTTGCCCCCGCCGTGCCGCTGCTGCCCGACGAGCAGGCCGCGCTGATCGCGTTCGCCGAGCGTGCGCATACGCTCACCCCGCAGCGGCAGGAAGAGCTTGCGGGCATCGCCGCGCCGCTCACGGGCATGGCTGGCGAGGCCGGCGTGTGGCGACTGTCGGCCATCGCGCAGTGGCTGCTGGGGCGGCGCGCATGAGGCAGGAAGCCTTCGTCGCCCGCCACGAGCAGGAGTGGCGCGGATTCGAACGCTGGCTGGAGACGCGCGGCGCGGCGCGGCGCGTGGACGGCGTGCCGCGCGACGAGGAAGTGCCCACGCGCTACCGGCGCCTGTGCCAGCAGCTGGCGCTGGCGCGCAGGCGCGGCTACAGCCCGCAGGTGACCGAGCACCTGCAGGCGCTGATGCAGCGCGGCCACGACGTGCTCTACCGCGCACCGCCACCGGCCTGGCGGCGCGCGCTGCGCTTCCTGGTCGCAGACTTTCCGCGCCTGGTCCGCGCCCAGCGCGGCTGCCTGTGGCTGGCGGCGGTGCTGTTCGTGGTGCCGGGCGTGGCGCTGTTCCTCGCGGTACAGCAGTGGCCGGAGCTGGCCCACAGCGTGTTCGATCCGCAGCAGCTGGCCAGGTTCGAGGCGATGTACGACCCGGCCGACAGCCGCCACCGGATTGGCCGCGAGAGCGGCAGCGACATGGCCATGTTCGGCTACTACATCTACAACAACGTCAGCATCGGCTTCCGCACCTTCGCCACGGGCCTGCTGGCGGGCGTGGGCACCGCGTTCGTGCTGGTGTTCAACGGCGTGGTGCTGGGCGTGGTCGCCGGCCACCTGCAGGCGATCGGGCACGGCGATCCGTTCTGGCGCTTCGTGGCCGGGCATTCGGCGCCGGAGCTGAGCGCGATCGTGATCGCGGGCGCAGGCGGCCTGCGCCTGGGCCTGGCCCTGCTGGCGCCGGGACGGCTGCGCCGCGTCGACGCGCTGGCCGAGGCGGGGCGGGTCGGCGCGCGGCTGTGCCTGGGGATCCTGGCGATGCTGGTGTTCGCGGCCTTCGTCGAGGCGTTCTGGTCGTCGACCGGATCGATCCCGGCGCCGCTGAAGTTTGGCGTGGGCGCGCTGCTGTGGGCGCTGGTGCTGGGCTGGCTGGCGCTGGGTGGGCGCGGCAATGACGCGCTGGCGCGACACGGCCGCGCCGTCATGCCGAGCGATCAGGGGATGCCGGTGTCCCGCCATGGATTGCAGCGGCGGGACGGCAAGGAACCACACCGTGCGCCTTGACCAGGTCCGCGTCGAACTGCGCCCGCGCTCGCCCTGGGAGGCGATGGAGCTGGGCAATGCGCTGGTGCGACGCCACGCACGGGCGATCTGGCGGCCGTGGGCGATCGCGACCCTGCCGGTGTTCGCCCTGCTCAACGCGGCAGCCTGGACGATGGATGTGCTGTGGCTGGCGGCGCTGGCGATGTGGTGGCTGCTGCCGCTGTTCGACCGCATCGTGCTGTTCGTGCTGTCGCGCGCGGTGTTTGGCGATGCGCCCACGACGCGCCAGACCCTGGCCGCGCAGCGCAGCGGCAGCTGGCGCGGCATCGGCGCGCGCCTGGGCTGGCGCCGGCCCAGCCCGTGGCGCTCGATCGCGATGCCGGTGGAACTGCTGGAGGGCGGCCCCGGACAGGTGCTGGCAGGCCGGCGCGCGGTGATCGTCGACGGCATCCAGGGCCATGGATTGCTGCTGGCCGGCGCCTGCCTGCTGTTCGTCGCCGTGCTGGTGTTCTCGCTGCTGTCGCTGGTGCTGATGTTCGTGCCCGAACAACTGCTGTCCGAATCTGCGCGCGCCATGTGGACGCTGGTTACCCGGGATCCGCCGCGCGCCGCGCAGCTGGCGTTCAACGCCGCGCTGTGGATCGCGATCTCGGCGGTGGAGCCCTTCCACATCGGCGCTGGCTTCGGCCTGTACCTCAACCGCCGGGTGCGGATCGAGGCCTGGGACATCGAGATCGTGCTGCGCCGGATGCGCGCGCGCCTGGCCCAGGCCGCGCTGGTGCTGCTGGCGGTGGCGGCGCTGCCGCTGCTGGCGCCGCAGGCGCAGGCGCAGGTCGGGCACGGCCTGCAGGAGCAGCGCGAGCTGGCCAGGCAGCGCGCCAGCGCCAGGGCGGACGCGGATGAGGAACAGCGCACGCCCGCGGCGACGCTGGCGCGCGTGTTTGGCGAGGACGCGGTGGTCGACCATGCGCCGTTCCGGCAGGCGGTCAAGCGCGCCTATGAGGATCCACTGCTGGACCGCAGCCGCACCCGGCTGGTCTGGCAGAAGCGGCACGAGGACACGCCCCCACCACAGCGTCCGATGCCGCCCTGGCTGCGCAAGGCGGGGCAGCTGCTCGCCGTGGCCGCCGAGTTCGGCCTGTGGATCGTGCTGGGCCTGGTGGTGCTCACCCTGGCGCTGACCGCGCGGCGCTGGCTGCCGTGGATGCGTGGCTTCGGCGCGATGCGGACGCCGGACAGCGAAGTCACCGTCAGCGCCGCGCCCGAACCCGATCTGCTGCCCGACGACCTCGCCGGGCAGGCCCGCCGGCTGTGGCGCGAAGGCCGGCCGCGGCGTGCGCTGGCGCTGCTCTACCGCGGCAGCGTCGAGGCGATGGCGGTGCGCATCGGCAGCGCGCTGGTGCCGGGCGCGACCGAGGCCCAGTGCCTGCGCGCCTCGCGCGGCATGCCCGAGCCGGCCGATCGCGAGGCCTTTGCGCGCATCGTGCGGGTCTGGCAGCTGGCGGCCTACGCGCAGCGGCTGCCGCGCGATGAAGAGTTCGAGTCGCTGCTGGGCGAGCTGTCGCTGCGCTTCGGGTGGGCGCCATGAGCCGGCTGCGCCCGCTCGCGCTGCTGGCGCTCGCCGTTGCGGCGATGGCACTGCTGGCGGCGTGGTGGAACCACAGCTACCACCGGGTGCCGGAAACGCGCGCGCTGCCGCCCGCGGGCGAGGCCGCGTACAACCCGCTGTACGCGCTGAAGCTGGCGCTGCGCGCGGACGGTGTCGATGCGCAGTCGCGGCAGCGGCTGGACCTGGCCAACCATCGCCCCGGCCGACGTGACACCGTGGTCCTGCTGGGCGATCCACGCACGCTGGCTGCGCGCGACATCGACGCATTGCTCGACTGGGTGGACGCCGGCGGCCACCTGCTGGTCACCACGCCGCGCGCCGCGCGCGGCTCCGCAGTGCGCGCGCCCGAGCTGCTGGAGCGGCTCGGGCTGGAGCTGAAGGCCGGACGCAGCCGCTGCGAGGCGCTGCACGTGCCTGGGCAGGAGCGGCACATCGAGTTCTGCAATGGCACCCGCTTCATCCCGCGCGTGGATCCGCAAGCTTCCTGGGGCGATTTCGAGGCCGGCTTCGTGCATGCGCGGCTGGCACGCGGCGAAGGGCTGGTCGACGTGCTCGCGCAGGCCGACTTCATGGAAAACCAGGGCCTGCGCGAAGTGCCGCACCTGGCCCTGACCCGGCAGCTGCTGGCGCCCAACTACGGCCATGGCCGCATCCACCTGGTGTATGCGGCCGACGTGCCGCCGCTGTGGCGGCTGTTGCTGGAACGCGCGTGGATGGCGTGGCTGCCGCTGCTGCTGGCGCTGCTGGCCTGGCTGTGGATGCGCGTGCAGCGCGTTGGCCCGGCGCTGCCGCCGCCACCGGCGGAACGGCGTTCGCTGCTCGAACACGTGCAGGCCAGCGGCGAGCACCTGCGTCGCCACGGCCTGTCCTCGCTGCTGCATGGCGCCATGCGCGACGCCTTCCTGGCGCGGCTGCGGCGCCGCGACCCGCTCGCCGCCGCGCTCGAAGGCGTGGCCCAGGCCGAGGCCATCGCCGCGCGCACCGGCCTGCCCGCGCCGGACATCGAACACGCCCTGCGTTCCCCGCGTCCGCGCGATGCCGGCGACTTCCGCCTGCGCGTGGCCCGACTCGTCGAAATGAGAAAACGACTATGACCGAAACCCACTTCCCGCCCGCGCCGATCACCGGCGATGCCCTGGTCGAGCGCGTCGCGCGCGTGCGCGACGAGGTATCGAAAGCCTTCATCGGCCAGGCCGAGGTGCTCGACCAGATCCTGGTCGCGCTGCTGGCCGGTGGCCACGTGCTGATCGAGGGCGTGCCCGGCCTGGGCAAGACGCTGCTGGTGCGGGCGCTGGCGCGCGCGCTCGGCTGCGGCCATGCGCGCGTCCAGTTCACCCCCGACCTGATGCCCAGCGACGTCAGCGGGCACGCGGTGTGGGACGCGCGCAGCGAGACCTTCAGCATGCGCCGCGGCCCGATCTTCACCAACCTGCTGCTGGCCGACGAGATCAACCGCGCGCCGGCCAAGACCCAGTCGGCGCTGCTGGAGGCGATGCAGGAGCAGCAGGTCACGATCGAGGGCCAGAGCTTCGCGCTGCCGCCGCCGTTCATGACGCTCGCCACGCAGAACCCGGTCGAGCAGGAGGGCACCTATCCGCTGCCCGAGGCGCAGCTCGACCGCTTCCTGCTCAAGGTGCTGATCGACTATCCCGCGCACGCCGACGAGGTGGCGATGGTGACCGCGATCAGCCACGACCGCGTCGCCGCAGGTTTCGACCTCGATCAGGTGGCGCAGGTGCTCGACGCCGATGGCATCGTCGCGCTGCAGCAGGGCACCGCTGCGACCACGCTCGATCCGGCGGTGATCGACTACGCGGTGCGCATCGCCGCAGCCACGCGCAACTGGCCGGGCATCGCGCTCGGCGCCGGCCCGCGCGGCAGCCTGGCGCTGGTGCGCACTGCGCGCGCGCAGGCGGTGCTGTCGGGCCGCGATTTCGTCACCCCCGACGACGTGCGCGAGATCGCGCTGCCGGCGCTGCGCCACCGCATCGCGCTGGCGCCGGAGCTGCAGATCGAGGGCCAGGACGCTGACCAGGTGCTGCGCGCGCTGCTGGCCAGGGTGGATGCGCCGCGCAAGTGAGCTCCGTACCTGCCAACGCGGGGCCCGTCCGCCGCCGTTTCCTGCCGCGGCCCGCGTCGCCCCTGGTCGTGGCCGCCGTGGCCTGGGGGCTGCTGGGCGTGGCCGCCAGCATTGGCTGGTTGGCCGCCGCCGCCTGGACGCTGGCCGGCGCCACGCTGGCGCTGTTGGTTGCGCTCGACCTCATCGCGCTGTTGCGCACGCCGCTGCCGGACGTGGCGCGACAGGTCCCCGAGGCGCTGGCGCTGGGCGTGGAGCGCGAGGTCCGTCTGGAGCTCGAACCCGGTGCGCGCGGCGTGCGCGTGGACGTGCACGACCTGCATCCGGGTGGTTGGCAGGTCGAAGGACTGCCGCGCCGGCTGAAGCTGTCGCCGGGCAGCGTGTCGGGTTTCGACTACCGGCTGCGCCCCGATGCGCGCGGCAGCTTCGCCTTCGACGGCGTGCACGTGCTGATGCATTCGCCGCTGCGGCTGTGGCGCCAGCTGTGCCTGGCCGGCGCGTCGCAGCGGGTGCGCGTATTCCCCAACTTCGCGCCGCTCACCAAGTTCGCCCTGGTCAGCGCCGAGCAGGCCTCGAGGCTGATGGGCGCGCACGTCAAGCGTCGCCGCGGCGAAGGCACCGACTTCCACCAGATGCGCGAGTACCGCGTCGGCGACAGCCTGCGCCAGATCGACTGGAAGGCCACCTCGCGCGCGCGCAAGCTCATCTCGCGCGAGTACCAGGACGAGAAGAACCAGCAGCTGGTGGTCGTGCTCGACACCGGCCGCCGCATGCTGGCGCGCGATCCTGCCCTCGAGAAGGCTGGCGGCGCGCTGGCGCACTTCGATCACGCGCTCGACGCCTCGCTGCTGGTCGCCTACCTGGCGCTGCGCCAGGGCGATGCGGTCGGCCTGCTGGCCATCGGCGGTGAGCGCCGCTGGGTGCCGCCGCGGCGCGGCATGGCCGCCATCGACACCCTGCTGCGCGCCAGCTACGACCTCGAGCCCGAGCCGGTCGCCACCGACTACCTCGCCGCCGCCACCGAACTCTCGCTGCGCCAGCGCCGCCGCGCCCTGCTGATGCTGGTGACCAACCTGCGCGACGAGGACATCGAGGACGTGCTGGCCGCGGTGCGCATGCTGCAGAAGCGGCATCTCGTGGTGGTGGCCTCGCTGCGCGAACGCGCGCTCGACGAGGTGCTTGACCAAGACGTGCACGACCTGCAGGCCGCGGTGCGCGCAGGCGCCACCGCTCGCTACCTGGCCCAGCGCGCCGCCGCCCACGACGCCCTGCGCCGCCACCGCGTGCAGGTCCTCGACGTCACCGCCGAACAGCTGCCGGCGGCGCTGGTGGAGCGCTACCTGGCGATCAAGCGGGAGGGGTTGTTGTAGGGCGGGCAGGGCGCAAGCAAGATTGACCGGCTTCGCCGTTGAAAGAACGCTTCTCCCTGCGGTCGAAATGACAAGAGGGGCTGCGGTCGAAATGGCAAACAGGCGAGGGAAAGCCAAATCCTGTCATTTCGACCGCAGGGAGAAATCTCCACAGCAGCCCGCGATCGTCCGGATCGATGCAAGGTTCAAGGAAGAACCCGTGCCGAAAGAACACCGCTACTTCGTCTACATCCTGACCAATCGCAGTCGCAAGGTCATGTACATCGGCATGACCAACGATCTCGGCCGGCGGCTGCATGAGCACCGCACGCATGCGGTCGCCGGATTCACCGCGAAATATCGCGTGGAGACGCTGGTCTCCTTCGAGGAAACCTTCGACGTGCTTGCCGCGCTGGAGCGCGAGAAGCAACTCAAGAAATGGCGGCGGGAGAAGAAGAACGCGCTGGTGGCGTCGATGAACCCGCAGTGGCGCGACCTTGGAGTGGATTTCTCCCTTCGGTCGAAATGACAACACCGGCGTTGTCGAAGTGGAACACCTGCGCTGCCCCCAACCTCTGCGCTGCCCCCAACCTCTGCGCTGCCCCCAACACCTGCGCTGTCCCCAACACCTGCGCTGTCCCCAACACCTGCGCTGTCCCCAACACCTGCGCTGTCCCCAACCTCTGCGCTGTCCACAACCTCTGCGCTGTCATTTCGACCGAAGGGAGAAATCTGCTCTCCGAAGCCCGCGCCGCACGCTACTTCCTGACCCTCGAAGGCGCAATCAATCCGCCGCAACCAGCGCTTCCTGCCACCATCACGGTCGACGCCGTAGCCTCAATCCGCCGTCACCAGCGCCGCATGCCGCGCATGCAGCTCGGCAAAGACCTCGTCGGTGTGCGGGCGCACGCCGTGCCAGAGGGCGAAGCTCTCGGCGGCCTGTTCGACCAGCATGCCCAGGCCGTCGATGGCGCGGTGGGCGCCGTGGGCGCGGGCCCAGGCCAGGAAGGGGATGGCGGCCTCGCCGTAGCTCAGGTCCACGGCCACGCTGCGCATGCCCAGCAGCGACCGGGGCAGGTGCGGCAGTTCGCTGCCGCGCCCGGCCGAGGTGGCGTGGACCACCAGATCGAATTCGCCCAGCTCGCGCAGGTCGGCCATGTGCCGCGGATGCACCCGCGCCGGATCGCCCAGGGCGTCGGCCAGCGCGTCGGCGCGCTGCGGGGTGCGGTTGACCAGGAACAGGCTGGCGATGCCCGCGTCCAGCAGCGACGGCGCGATGCCGCGGGCCGCGCCGCCCGCACCGATCAGCAGGGTCCGCCGCCCGCGCAGGTCCAGCTGGTGGCGGCCGGTGAGGTCGCGCACCAGGCCCGCCCCATCGGTGTTGTCGCCGTGCCACTGGCCGTCGAGCCGGGCCAGGGTGTTGACCGCGCCGGCCCGGCGCGCGCGCGCGGTTGTCGTCGCGCTGAGTGCGAAGGCCGATTCCTTCAGCGGCAGGGTGACGTTGGCGCCTGCGCCGCCGGCCGCGGCGAAGGTCTCCAGCATCTCGAAGAAGCGTTCGGGCGTGGCATCGATCGCCTGGTACTGCAGCGCGATGCCGACCTGGCGGCCGAACGCGGCATGGATCTGCGGCGAAAGCGAATGCGAGACCGGATGGCCGAACACGGCGAACTTGCTCATGCAGTCTCCTCGAGGTGTCGGCCCGGCATGGGCCGGGGCGCAGCGCGCTGGCCAGACGCAGCATAGAACGTCGGTGCGGGCCTTTGCACGGCGCAGCGCGGCAGCCGGCGCCTCGCGAAGGGTCACTGCCGCCGGCGGCAGTCGGGATCTGCGGCGTCCCCGCACCGCGCCCCGGACGGCCCTATCGCTGCAAGCTTGCGGACGTGGCTCGCCAGCTCAGCCCTCGCGCAGCCAGCGCGCCGCGTCCAGCGCGTAGTAGGTCAGCACACCGTCGGCGCCGGCGCGGCGGATCGACAGCAGCGCCTCCAGCGCGCAGGCGCGCTCGTCCAGCCAGCCATTGGCTGCGGCGGCCTTGAGCATCGCGTACTCGCCGCTGACCTGGTAGGCGAAGGTCGGCACGCCGAACTCGTCCTTCACCCGGCGCACGATGTCCAGATAGGGCAGGGCCGGCTTGACCATCACCATGTCGGCGCCCTCTTCGAGGTCGAGCGCGACCTCGCGCAGGGCCTCGTCGCTGTTGGCCGGGTCCATCTGGTAGGTGGTCTTGTCGGCCTTGCCAAGTGCGGAGGCCGACCCGACCGCATCGCGGAACGGGCCGTAGAAGGCCGAGGCGTACTTGGCGGCGTAGGCCAGGATGCGGGTGTCGACGAATCCGGCTTCCTCCAGCGCGACGCGGATCGCGCCGATGCGCCCGTCCATCATGTCGCTGGGCGCGACCACGTCGGCGCCGGCGCGCGCGTGCGACAGCGCCTGTTGCACCAGCGCGTCGACCGTGGCGTCGTTCATCACGTAGCCGCCGTCATCGAGCAGGCCGTCCTGGCCGTGCGCGGTGTAGGGGTCGAGCGCGACGTCGGTGATCACGCCCAGCTGCGGGAAGCGCGCCTTCAGTGCGCGCACGGCGCGCTGGCACAGGCCGTCGTCGTCCCAGGCCGCGGCGGCGTCGAGCGATTTGGCCTCCGGCGCGGTCACCGGGAACAGCGCCAGCGCGGGAATCCGCAGTTCGCTGGCGGTTTCGGCCACGCGCAGCAGCTCATCGATCGACAGGCGCTCCACGCCCGGCATCGAGGACACCGGCGCGCGGCCGGCCGATTCGTGCACGAACACCGGGTAGATCAGGTCGTTGGCGGTGAGCACGGTCTCGCGCATCAGCCGGCGCGAGAACTCGTCGCGGCGCATCCGCCGCAGTCGTGTGTCGGGATAGGCCATGACGGACATTCTACGCGCCGCCCCATGCCCAGGGCGGCGACGGAATGTCCCGCCAGCGCCGTCAGATCAGGCCGCCGCCCAACCCCAGGCGCCAGATCGCCACGAAGATCACGATGCCGTTGAGCACCAGTCCGGCCTTGGCGCGGCCGCGTCGTCCGCTGCGGGTGAACAACAGCCCGGCCGCGGCGATGATCGCGCCGACCGCTGCGAACGGAATCAGCAGCCAGTTGGTGATGCCAACCAGCGGAATCAGGGCGAAGACCATCCAGACCATCGCAAGGATGCCCCAGACCAGGCTGATCATTCCCATGTGTGTTCTCCAAGAGTGCAGGCGTGATGCCCGGTGACGGGACGGCGGGTGCGAGACGATTGTGACCCAACGGGCGGCGGCGGGCCTGCAGCCGCTGCTTCGCATGGCGAGACCCGATGCGATTGGACGGGATGCGCGGGCCTTCTGGTCGACGCCGCGCCCTGTCGGCCGGGAATCGCTTTTCACTCGGTCAGGGCATCGTGCCCTGACTCGTGCGCAAAACATCCATGTTTTGCTTGTCGCGCCCCCCGGCCGCCAGGACGCGGCTCACCGCTCCTGCTGTTGCGATGCTTCGGTAGCGGCTTCGAGCTAGCGCAGGCGGGGTGGGCGTCCTGACCTCCTCGAGTGCGCTTTGCTTACCGTGTCGCAGAAGCGCTGGACTCCACAAACCGAAGTGATGGCGCCATCCCCGCCCGGGGCGCTGCGGCCCGTCCGGAGGCTTACTGGCGGACCCGCGGTGGAGATCTCTCCCTGCGGTCGAGATGACAATGTCGCGTGGCGGGCGCGGGAACGGGCGCTCAACCCGCGTCGTGCACCCCGTCGATCTCCACCGCCAGTTCGCGGCGGCAGATCGCCGCGTGCAGCAGGATCCGCGGCACGCGGTCGCCGAAGCGCGCGTCGAGGGCGCGTTCGACCACGGCCAGGTCGGCGCGATCGCGCACATAGACCTTGAGCCGGGTACCGGCGCCGAAGCGGTCGGGCAGCCCCGGCTGGCGCTCGCGGGCGGCGCCCAGCAGCGCGTCGAAGTTGGCGAAGGTTTCGTCCAGCTGGGCCAGCAGCTCGTCGGCGGCATGGCACGAGGCGTGCCCGACCACCGCCGCGGTGCCCGACAGCAGCAGCGGCATCGTGCCGCCGGGCGGCGGCAGCATCGCGCGCGCGAAGCTCGGCGGCTGCGGGCCGTACTGGCGCGGGTAGCGGTAGGCGCTGACCTGGCGCGGATTTTCCACCGGCGCGCCCGGCGCACGCGCGGCCAGCCAGTAGACCTGCACCGTGCGTGCGTCGTCGCAGCGGCCGATGGCGGTGGCGGCCGGCAGCGACGTGGCGTCGAAATCGCCGAGCCCGCGCGCGCGCCCGACGCAGAACTGCCGGTAGCGCTCTGCGTCGCCCTCGCCCAGGGTGATCGCGTCCAGGTAGTTCCAGATCCGCAGCAGATGCGGGTACTCGCTGCCGCCGATGAAGCGCGTGAGCTGGCGGTAGGCGTGGTCGGCGGCCAGCAGGATGCCGCTGTTGTCGCCATCGCCGGTGTGCCCGGCGGGTTCATCGACCTCGATCGCGCCAAACAGCAGCTGGCCGTCGCAGGACCAGGCGATCTCGCCCTCGTGCCCGCTGCGCACCGGCGCCTGTGCGTGCCAGACCTCCAGCGGCGCGGGCCCGTATGGCTGCAGCGGCACGCGCAGGTAGCGCGGATCGTCCAGCCGCGGCGCGCCATCGCCAAAGCCGAGCACGGCCAGCACGTCGCTGCGCGTCAGCAGTTCGGCGGGGCCTGCGTCGTCAACGTATTCCACGCGCAGGCGTGGCGCGGGCGGCGGCACGGGCGCGGGCCGGCTCACGGGTTGCCCTCGTGCAGCGTGTCGCCGCTGAAGCTGGCGCCGACCTGGCGGCGGCGGGTGAGCCAGCCGCGCAGCGCCTGCGGCGCGATCGCCACGGCATTGAGCATGTAGATCATGCGGAACAGGTACAGGCGCCAGCGCACCTCGCGGTTGTCGAACACGTCGCCGGCCAGCATCGAGACCACCGCCTGCTCCAGCTTCCAGTCGTTGCGCGGTGCCGAGAACAGGCGCTGCATGACCGGCGTGGTGAAGCGGTGGATGAACCAGGAAAAATGCTTCAGCCCGCGGCGCAGGCGCCGGTCCATCGCCTGCTGCAGCGCCGCCTCGCGCGAAGGTTCGCGCAGCGCGCCATCGACCACGTCGACCGCGTGCTCGGCGCTGTTCATGGCCAGGTAGACGCCCGAGGAAAACACCGGGTCGATGAAGGCGAAGGCATCGCCCGCCATTACCCATCCCGGACCGTGCATGCGGCTGCATTGATACGAGTAGTTGCCGGTGGCGTGCACCGGCGCCACGCGTTCGGCGTCCTGCATGCGCTCCCACACGCTGGACGTGCGCTGCAGGGTCTGCAGCAAGAACGCCTCGTTGTCGCCGCGGCGCTGCTTGAGGTATTCGGGGAAGCACACCGCGCCGACGCTCATCACGTCCTCGCGCAGCGGGATAAGCCAGTACCAGCCGTACTCGAAGCGGTCGATGGTGATGTTGCCGGTGTCCTCGCCTTCGCGCCGGCGCACGCCGCGGAAGTGGCTGAAGATCGCCGCCGACTGGTGCCTGGCGCTCTTCTGCTTGAGCTTGAACCTGCCGCCCAGGAAGGTGTCGCGGCCGCTGGCGTCGACCAGGTAGCGCGGGTGGAACGCCAGCGCCTGCCCGTCCGCGCCGGTCGCATGGACCTGCGCCGGACGCCCGTCGTCGCCGGTGTCCACGCGCTGCACCCGGGTGCGCTCGCGCGCGTCGACGCCGTTGGCGCGGGCGTGTTCGAATAGCAGTTGGTCGAACTCGGAGCGGCGGATCTGGTAGGCGTGGCCGAATTTCGGCGAGAGCGCCCGGTCGAAGCGGAACACGTGCGTGGTCCCGTCCCAGGGCTGGCCGGGCATGTGCACCGGGAAATCGGCGCCGGCCTTGTACACGCCGATGGCGCGGACCTGGTCCAGCACCCCCAGGCGCTCGAGGATTGGCAGGTTCATCGGCAGCAACGATTCGCCGATGTGGAAGCGCGGATGCGCATCCTTCTCCAGCATGACCACGCGCCAGCCGCGGCGGGCCAGCAGGGTGGCCGCGGTGCTGCCGGCGGGACCGCCGCCGATCACCAGGACATCGCAGTCCACGGGAACTGCAGGGGCGGCGGGCGTTTCGGGGATGGCCATCCGGGATTGGGCGGGCGCATGTTGGCTGAACGGGTGCGCATGATAGCGGACGCCCCGGACGCTTCCTGAAGGCGCGGAGCCTGCAGCGACCGCCGGCCGGAGCCTGCTGCGGGCGCGTTCGCGCTTGCGCCGGGCGGCCCGATGCAGGATCGTTGCGGCCCTGTCACACAACTTCCGTGCCATGCCTGTGCAAACCGATGCCGAACGCGAACTCGCCGACCTGCTGGTCGACAGCCTGAACCTGGACGGCGTGGTGGCGGCCGAAATCGACCCGGAAGCGCCGCTGTTCAATGCCGGGCTGGGCCTGGATTCGATCGACGCGCTGGAGCTGGCGCTGGCGATCAGCAAGCGCTACGGCTTCCAGCTGCGCACGGATGCGGACGAGAACCGGCGCATCTTCGCGTCCCTGCGCGCCCTGTCCGAACACGTCCAGCAGCATCGAACGACTTGATTCTTGTATTCCAGATCGTCCTGGCGGTGGCTTACGCGCTGCTGGCGCATGGCGCCAGCGCCGGCGGCGACGAGCGCCTGGCCCTGGCCGCGGTGCTGGTCCTGGTCGCGCTGATGATGGCCCTGCCGCTGCTGCGGCTGCGGGCGTGGGCGTTCCCGGTCACGGCCCTGCTGCTGGCCGGGAGCTGGTGGCTGTACCGGGCCGGGCTGGTGACGCTGCCGCTGCTGGTGGCGCCGGTGGCCTTCGTGGCGCTGGTGGCCTGGGTGTTCGGGCGCAGCCTGATGGCCGGCCGGGTGCCGCTGATCACCCGCATCGTGTCGGGCCTGGACGGGGTGCCGCCGGAGCGCCTGCCGCCTGACGTCGCCGCCTATGCGCGCACCCTGACCGGGATGTGGACCGGCGTGCTGCTGCTGCTGGGCCTGGCCAACCTGGTGTTGGCGCTGCTGGCCGAGCCGGCCGGCCTGCTGGCGCAGGCGGGGCTGGCATCGCCATATCCGATCACGCACGAGCAGTGGTCGTGGTTTGCCAACCTGCTCAACTACGGCCTGGTCGGCGGCTTCTTTGCGCTGGAGTTCCAGTGGCGGCGGCGCCGCTTCCCCGACCGCGAGCAGGGTTTCGTCGGTTTCCTGCGTCGCCTGGGCGGGCTTGGCCCCGCCTTCTGGCGTGATTTCCTGCGCTGATGGACGGCATGGGCGGCCCCGGGCTCCGCACCGACGCGCACGACGCGACCCTGTCCGCGCCCGCGATCGGGCGTGAGCTGCCGGCCGCGCAGGCGTGGCACGCGGGAATCGCGGCCGTGGCCTGGCGGATCTGCAACGCGCTTCAGTTCGTCTACGCCCTGGTCTGGACGGCGGGCTGGATCATGCTGGCGCTGCTGGTGCGGCCCTGGTCGGGTCCGCGCGCGCGGCTGCCGCTGCGCATGGCCGCCCGCTGCTGGGCGCCGGGACTGCTGTTGGCCGGGCCTGTCCGGCTGCAGATCGAGGGCCGGGAGCGGATCGACTTTTCGCGCCCCTGCCTGTTCGTGGCCAATCATCAATCGATCATCGATATCTGCGCGCTGTTCAGCGCGATCCCGGTGCCGCTGCGCTTCCTGCTGAAGGAGGAAATGCGGCGGGCGCCGTTCGTGGGCTGGTACGCCTGCGCCACGGGCATGCTGTTCATCGTGCGCGACAGCGTGCGTGCCGGCGCCCTGTTCCGGCGCCAGGCCGCGGCCCTGCTGGCCGACGGCCAGAGCCTGTGCCTGTTTCCCGAGGGCACGCGCAGCCGCAGCGGGGAGATGGCGCCGTTCAAGGCCGGCTCGCTGCAGCCGGCGATCGACGCCGGCGTGGACGTGGTGCCGGTGGCCCTGTACGGCACCGGCCAGGTGCTGCCGGTGGAGGGCCTGTTCCGGGCACGTCCCGGCACCATCCGGGTCGGCTTCGGCGCACCACTGCCCACGCGCGTGGACGGACGCCCGGTCGCGCGCCAGGAACTGGCCGAGCGCGCCCAGGCGCGGGTCCAGGCGATCCTCGACGGCTGGGAGTAGGCGGTGCTGGAGTTCGTGATCGAGCCCGTGCATCCGTGCCTGCCGGGCCACTTTCCCGGCCGGCCGGTGGTGCCGGGCGTGGTGGTGCTGGACCGGGTCGTGGCCGCGATCGAAGCCATGCATGGCCCGCTGCCGTCGCTGCGGCTGCCGCGGGTGAAGTTCCTGCAGCCGCTGTTGCCCGGCGAGCGCGCGCGGATCGAACTCGAGCAGCTGGCGCCATTGCCGGATGCGCGCTGGCGGTTCCGCGTGCTGCGCGCGCAGGCGACAATCGCCAGTGGAGACGTCGGCGCAGGGGGCGCGCGACCGCAGCCATGAGCGTGGACTGGAAGCAACGGCCCGAAGGCGGTGGACGCCTGGCGGTGTGGGTGATGCGCGCGGTGGGCCGCCACGGCGGACGTCCGCTGGCGCGCCTGCTGCTGTACCCGGTGAGCCTGTACTTCCTGCTGCGGCGCGGGCCGGAGCGGCGCGCTTCGATCGCCTTCCTCGACCGCGCCCTGGGCCGGCCGGCGCGGCTGCGCGACTGCGCCCGCCACGTGCACAGCTTCGCATCGGCCACGCTCGACCGATTGTTCCTGCTCGACGGCAAGGAAAGCCGGTTCCGCATCAACGTGACCGGGCTGGAGGCGCTGTCGAGCAAGGTCGACGAGGGCCGCGGCGTGCTGCTGTTCGGTTCGCACCTGGGCAGCTTCGAGGTCATGCGCGCGCTCTCGCGCCAGCGCCCCGGTCTGAAGCTGCGGGTGGTGCTGGACAAGGCGCACAGCCAGGCCATCACCCAGATGCTCGACGCGCTGGCGCCGGAAATCGCCGCCGGCGTGATCGACGCCGGCCAGCCCGGCCCGGCGCTGATGCTGCAGATCCAGCAGGCGGCGAGCGAGGGCGCGCTGGTGGCGCTACTGGTCGATCGCACCTTGCCGGGGCAGCGCGCGGTGCAGGTGCCGTTCTTCGGTGCGCCGGCGCGGTTCCCGCTGGCGCCGTGGCAGATGGCGGCGGTGCTGCGGCTGCCGGTGGTGCTGGGCTTTGGCCTGTATCGTGGCGGCAACCGCTACACGCTGGCGTTCGAACCCTGCAGTGACGGCATCGACCTGCCGCGCGGGCGTCGCGACGAGGCGCTGGCCGCGCTCATCGAAGGTTACGCGGCCAGGCTGGAATATCACGCCCGGCAAGCGCCCTACAACTGGTTCAACTTCTACGATTTCTGGCATGTCGATGAACAAGAGCAACCGCCAAGCGGGATTGCGCAGGACCCCACCCAGCCGGACGCGACGGCTGGCGGCCTGCCTGTGCCTGCTGGCGACCACGCCGCTGGCGTGGGCGCAGGCAGGCCCGGATAGCGCGGCGATCCTGCGCGGACTTGCGCGCCCGGTGCCGGCCGCCACGGCTTTCGTCGAGGTGCGCGAATCACCGATGCTGAAGGCGCCGCTGCGCCTGTCGGGCGAATACCGGCGCCCGGATGCCGCCACCCTGGTGCGCGAAGTGCGCGCGCCCTACAGCGAGACCACCACCATCCGCGACGGCCACGCCATCCTCGCGCGCGCCGGCAAGCCCGAGCGCCGCTTCGCGCTGTCGCGCGCGCCCGAGCTGGCGGCGCTGCAGACCAGCTTCGGTGCGCTGCTGTCGGGCGATGTCGAGGCGTTGCGCGCGCACTACACGGTCGACGTGCAGGGCACGGCCGCGCGCTGGTCGCTGCGCCTGCTGCCGCGTGATGCAAAGCTCGCGCAGCGGCTGCAGGATATCGTCCTGCACGGCGGCGACGACGAACTGCGCTGCATCGAGACCACGCCGGCCAAGGGGCCGGCGCAGCGCACGCTGATGGCAGGTGCCGCGCAGGCAGCGCTGCGCGCAGGCGACGACGCCGACATCGCGGCCCTGTGCCGCGGCGACCACGACGCCGGATGAGTGCCCGCGCGCGCCTGGCCTGTGCGCTGGGCTGGATGGTGCTGCTGCTCGCCGTGGGCGCGTGGCTGTCGCAGACGCTGTCGTTCAGCGGCGACCTGCGCCGCTTCCTGCCCGATCCGCGCACGCCCGAGCAGACGCTGCTGATCGACGAGCTGGGCGAAGGCCCGGGATCGCGCCTGCTGCTGGTCGCGCTTGCAAACGCGGATGCGGAAGAGCTCGCTGCGCAATCGCAGGCCATGGCTGCGACGCTGGCGGGCGATGCGCGCTTCGGCTTCGTCGCCAACGGCGCCGGCGGCGGCCTCGACGCCATACCCGAAGGCTTGCGCCCGTACCGCTACCTGCTCTCGCCGACGCTCGATGCGCAGGCGCTGGATGCTGACTTCCTGCGCGCGGAGATCGAACAGCGCGTGCAGGACCTGGGCTCGCCCGCGGGCGAGCTGATCGAGCCGCTGCTGCCGTCCGATCCCACCCTGGAAACGCTGCGCCTGGCCGAGGCCTGGCTGCCGGCGCGCGCGCCGCAGACCCTGCACGAGGTGTGGTTCGACCGCGCCGGCGCGCAGGCGCTGCTGCTGCTGGAAACGCGCGCGGCCGGCTTCGATCCGGACGGCCAGCGCGAGGCGGTCGAAGCGATCCACGCCGCCCATGCTGAAGCGCGCGGCGAAGGCGGCGGCACGGTCGAGCTCAGTGGCCCCGGCGCGTTCGCCGACGAGATCGGCACGCGCACCGCGCGCGAGGCCGGCTGGATCGGCGCCATCGACAGCATCGGCCTGGTGCTGCTGCTGTTGATCGCCTACCGCAGCTGGAAGATCCCGCTGCTCGGGGCGCTGCCGCTGGCCAGCGCCGGGCTCGCCGGAATGGCCTCGCTGGTGCTGCTGTTCGGCGACCGCGTGCACGGCATCACCATCGCCTTCGGCTTCACCCTGATCGGCGTGGTGCAGGACTACCCGATCCACTTCTTCAGCCAGCAGCGCGCCGGGCTGTCGCCGTGGCACAGCGTGCGCGCGCTGTGGCCGACCCTGGCCACCGGTGTGGCGGCGACCTGCATCGCCTATCTCACCTTCCTGTTCTCCGGGGTCGACGGGTTGCGCCAGCTGGCGGTGTTCACCATCGTTGCGATGGCCACCGCGGCGCTGTGCACGCGCTTCGTGCTGCCCGGGCTGATCGATCCCGAGCAGCGCGACGTTGCCGGATCGGCGCGGCTGCAGGCGCTGTGGCGCGGAATCGAACGACTGCCGCGGCCGCGCTGGTCGCTGCTGGTGATCGCGCTGCTGGCGCTGGCGGTGATCGCCTGGCGGCCGGGCGCGTTCTGGCAGAACGACCTGGCGAAACTGACGCCGGTGCCCGCGCCGCTGCTGGAGCGCGACGCGCAGCTGCGCGATGAGCTCGGCGCGCCGGACGTGCGCTACGTGCTGACCGTGCAGGCAGGCGACGCGCAGGCCGCGCTGCAGGCCAGCGAGCGGCTGCGGCCGGCGCTCGATGCCCTGGTCGAAGCCGGCGCGCTCGATGCATACGACATGGCCGCGCGCTACCTGCCCAGCGTCGCGACACAGCACGCGCGCCAGCAGGCGCTGCCCTCGCCCGCGGTGCTGCGCGGCTCGCTCGATGCCGCACTGGTGGACTCGCCGTTCCGCAGCGATGCCTTCGAGGACTTCCTCACCGACGTCGCCACCGCGCGCGCCGCGCCGCCACTGCAGCCGGGCGATCTCGACGGCACGCCGCTGGCCTCGACGGTCGAGGGCCTGCTGGTGGGAGGCGAGGACCGCGCGACCGCACTGGTCTCGCTCAGCGGACTGCACGACGTGGAGGCCGTTGCGCGCGTGGCCGCGGCCAACGGCGCGCGCCTGCTCGACATGAAGCAGGCGTCGGAGTCGCTGGTGGCCGACTACCGCGCGCGCATCCTCGGCGCGCTGGCGCTGGCGGCGCTGCTGCTGGTGGCCACGGTGTGGATCGCGCTGCGCAGTCCGCGCCGGACCCTGCGCGTGCTGCTGCCGATGGCGCTGACCACCCTGCTGGTGCTGGCGCTGCTGCGCGCGATCGGCGTCGAGCTGACCCTGTTCCACCTGATCTCGCTGATCCTGGCCGCGGGCCTGGGCCTGGACTACGCGCTGTTCTTCGAGCACGCCGGCGATTCGCGCGAAGACCAGCTGCGCACCCTGCACGCGGTCATCGTGTGCAGCCTGATGACCATGCTGGTGTTCAGCCTGCTGGCACTGTCGAGCATCCCGGTGCTGCGCGCGATCGGCAGCACGGTCGCGCTGGGCGTGCTGTTCAATTTCGTGCTGTCGCTGCTGGTGTCACGCGCTCCGGGCGGTGGTGGGGCAGGTGGTGCCGCGGCAGTACAGGGTGTGTCCACGGAGATATCTGCCGACGCGCATGCAAACGTACCGCAGTCGGCTCCAGGCATGCCCGGAACCCGCGCATGACGCTGTCGCGCGCCGCCATCGAAGCGCTCATCCCGCACAAGCACGCCATGTGCCTGTGGGACGAAGTGCTGGAATGGGATGCGCAGCGCATCGTGCTGCGCTCCAGCGGTCATCGTGATCCGGCACACCCGCTGCGCAGCGAAGGCCAGCTGCGCGCGCTGCACCTGTGCGAATACGGCGCCCAGGCGATGGCGGTGCACGGCGGGCTGTTGGCGCAGGCGCCTGGCACCGTGCCCAGGCCCGGAATGCTGGTTGCGCTGCGTGATGTCGTCCTGCACGTGGGTCGCATCGACGAGCTTCCCGGCGCGCTGGAATGCGAGGCGCAACAGCTCGCTGCAAGCGAGGCCAGCCAGCTGTACGCCTTCCGCATCCTGCACCAGGAACAGCTGCTTGCGGAAGGACGTGCAACGGTGATGCTGGGTGGGCCCGATGAGGGTGGCGGACCCTGAGGTCGGGGCTGTCGCCTTTGCAGGCCGGGAGGTGTTGTACGGATCGATGATGCGTGCCGCGCGCCCGAACCCCGCATAATCGACCATCCACACCACGGGACACGCGATGAAACGGGCACTCGTCACCGGCGGCAGCGGCGATCTTGGCGGTGCGATCTGCGCGCGGCTTGCCGCGGCAGGCATGCATGTCATCGTGCATGCGAACAGCAACCGCACGCGTGCGCAGGCGGTGGCCGACGACATCATCGCGGCCGGCGGCAGCGCCGAGGCCATTGCATTCGACGTGGCCGACGGCGACGCGGCACGCGCCGCCGTCGAGGCGCTGCTCGAGGCCGGTCCCATCCAGATCGTCGTCAACAACGCCGGCATCCATGACGATGCGCCGATGGCGGGGATGTCGGACCTGCAGTGGAAGCGCGTGATCGACGTGTCGCTGCACGGCTTCTTCCATGTCACCCAGCCGCTGCTGCTGCCGATGGCACGCACGCGCTGGGGTCGGATCGTGAGCATGTCGAGCGTGGCGGCGGTGCTGGGCAACCGCGGCCAGGCCAACTACGCCGCGGCCAAGGCGGCGCTGCACGGTGCGAGCAAATCGCTGGCGCGCGAGATGGGCTCGCGCGGCATCACCGCCAACGTGGTGGCGCCAGGCGTGGTCGCCGGACGCATGAGCGAGGCCGCGTTCGATCCGGCCACGATCCGGCAGATGGTGCCGGCCGCACGCGCCGGCACGCCGGATGAGGTCGCTGCGCTGGTGGCCTTCCTGTGTTCGGACGAGGCCGGCTACATCAACGGCCAGGTGATCGGCATCGACGGCGGCATGAGTTGACGCCGCCGGCAGGCGCGGGTTTGATGACGCGGCCGCGCTTCGCGGCGCCGTCTCCGGAATCCACTAGATCTGAGTACGTCGGCGCATGGGTCGCGTTGCGTTCACGCCGCTCGGCGGACACTTGCCGCGGTCCTTCCGGAATCGCCACCATGGCCCGTCCCGCCGCACTTGTCCTGCTCTGCGCCGCCGTCGCGCTGCTCGCCGCCTGCGCCAGCTCGCACGTGCTGACCGGCACGCCGCGTCCCGCCATCGACCCGTCGCAGGTACGCATCTATTACGGGCCGCCGCCGGGCGGCTATGAAGAGATCGCGCGCCTCGATGTGGGCAGCGGTGCGTTCACCTACGGCTCCACCAACAAGTCCAACGCCGTCATCCGCAACCTGCGCAAGGAGGCCGCGCGCCTCGGTGCCAACGGGGTGCTGCTGCAGGGCACCGGCCAGGGCCCGGACAACACTGCGGTCAGCGTCGGTGGCGGCGTCGGCAGGTTCGGCGGACGCAGCGCATCGAGCGTGGGCGTGGGCGTGAACATCTCGCCCACCCAGACCTATGCCAGCGGCATCGCGGTCTGGGTCGCGAATCCGCCGCCGTTGGAGCCCGCCACGCCCTGATGGCGGATGCCGCTCAGGCGATCGCGATCCCGGGCGTCTGCGCGGTCACCGGCGCGAACCACTGCGCAGGAAGCATGGGTTCGCACGCGTCCGCATCATGGTTCGCGAGCAGCGCATCGAGCCCGTGGCTGTCGATATCGGGGAAGGCCGCACGCGCCAGCGCCAGCACCTCCGCCGCCAGCTGGCGCATGCCGGCGATGTCATCGCGGGTGCGTGCAAGGTAGGCCTCGTCGTCGACCGCGTCGGTGAGCGCGCCGTTCATGCGTCGGCACCAGTCCACCGCGTGCTGGTCGTAGGCGCGCGCGCCATCGAGCGCAGGCGCCGCGTCGCGCAGCCCCCAGTCGCGCATCAGCGCCTGCATGCCGAGGTTGAGCTGGCGCCCGGCGTCGAAGTGCGGCCGCAGCCTCGACAACACCGACAGCTTCGCCTGGCGGCCGCTGAAGAACAGCGGCGCCAGCAGCGACCAGTAGTAGGCGTAGTCCCACAGCACCTTGATCGGCATCACCACCGGATGGCCGAAGATCGGGTACTGGTCCTGGTAGAGCGTCAGCGTGTTCTCGTAGAACGAGAAGTACAGCTGCTGGAAGATGTCGGCATAGGGCCCGACCGGCTCGCCGGCGAAATCCAGCCGCACCAGTTCGGCGACATAGGTGTTGCTGATCGCGATGAAGTCGCTGCCCGGCGAGTAGAACGGGTCCAGGAACACGCCGGCCTCGCCGGTCAGCGCCCAGCGCTGGCCGGAATACACCTGCTTGCAGCCGTATGAGAAGTGGCGCAGGAACAGGAAGTCCTGCAGCCGGTGCTGCGGCTGCTCCAGCGCGCGCGCCGCGCGCGGCTGGTGGCGGCGCACCCAGTCCATCGCCTTGTCGTGGGTATTCATCGTGTCCAGCGGATGCATCTTCGCGTCGCAGACGATGCCCAGCGAATGCGAATCCGAGGCCAGCGGGATCAGCCAGAACCAGTAGCCGGGACCGCACATGTGATTGGTCGACTTCCAGCGCTCGGCGGGCAGGAAGCGCGTCGGCCAGTTGCCCTCGCCTGACCACGCATCGAGGTCGATATGACCGTCCACGCGCCACCACACCGCGTTGACGTCGTGGTCGTTGGCCTGTGCCAACCCGAGCTTGCGCTTGATCAGGCCGGCGCGGCCGGCGGCATCCACCACCCAGCGTGCGCGCAGCACGTGGCTGGCGCCTTCGTGTTCGAAGCTGACCGTATGCACGCCACCGTCGTCGGACAGTTCGATGCCACGCACCACGGCGCCGTGGCGGAAGTCCGCGCCGAGCTCACGTGCGCGATCGCCCAGGTGGTTCTCGAAGCGGCCGCGGTCGAGCTGCCACGAGGGCGTGGGCAGCAGCTGGCTCACGCCCATCTCGCTGCAGTCCTGCACCTGCTCCATGCGATCGCTGAAGAAGTAGCGCAGCCCGTACTTGCGGACCTGCTGGCTCTCCATGTGTTCGCGCAGGCCCAGCACCTCGGCGAAATAGTGCGCGCCGACCTCGACCGTGGATTCGCCGACCTTGTGCGCGGCTTCGCGCACCGGATGCGCGCGCCGCTCGAGCACCGTCACCGTGCGTTCGGGCTGCTGCAGGCGCAGCTGCATCGCCAGGGTCAGGCCGGCCAGGCCGCCGCCGAGGATGAGGATGTCGACGTCGGTATCGGGGCTTGTGGCTGCGCTGGACTGGGGCATCGGGCCGTATCGTCTCTGGGAAAGGGGAGGGCAGGCGGAGCCTAGCAGCAGCTGGCGCGCGTCCTGTTCACGGTTGGCGGGTATCGCCGGCGGCGTCCGGATCGAAGATCACCGGCGCGCGGCTGCGCGTGCCCCGGTAGGCGCGCAGCAGCTGGCCGTGGCCAAGGACCTGGCCGAGGACATGCGTGGTGATGCGCGACAGGTCACGGAACAGGCGGAAGTGGCTGCTGCGGAATTGTTCGCTGCCGCCAGCCACCGCATAGCGCGTTTCCACCGGCACCGACACCACGCCAAAGCCGAGTTCGCGCGCGGCCGAAATCAGGATCTGCGCCTCGAACACGAAGCCCTCGCCGGGCACGTCGCGCAATGCAAGCACGGGCGCGGGATACAGGCGCTGGCCGCTCTGGCTGTCGAGCAGGCGGAAGCCGCAGCCCCAGGCAATGCCCCAGTCGCCGAAATCGTTGCCGAGGCGGCGGTACCAGGGCTGGCTGCTGCGCTTGCGCAGGCGCGCGCCGTTGACGATGTTGCGCGGGTGCGCGTTGGCCGCCGCGACCAGGCGCGGGATGTCGCGTGCGTCGTGCTGGCCGTCGCCATCCATGGTCACCACCGCGGCCATGCCGCGATGCAGGGCCTCGGCGAAGCCGTCGCGCAGCGCACGACCCTTGCCCATGCGCTGCGGATGGCGCAGCAGCACCGCCGGCGTGGCGCCCACGATCGCGGCGGTGTCGTCGTCCGAGCCGTCGTCGACCACGATCACCAGGTCGGACTGCGCCAGCGCACCAGCGACGACGTCGGCAATGCGCAGCGCCTCGTTGAGCGCCGGGATCACCACCGCGACATTGCCGCGATGCAGAAGCGGCTGCTCAGGCATGCGCGATGTCCAGCAGCAGGCGACGATGCGGGCCGGCGTGCAGGGCCACGGCGGTGTCACCCGCGGCCAGCGCGTCGAACAGCGGCAGCATCGGCGCCATCGCGTTGCCCGGCATGCGCATGGACAGCGGCCCGGTGCCGCCGGCCGCGTCGCCGTCATCGAAGCGGGCCGACAGGCGCGGGCCGCTGCCGTCGCGCACCAGCACCAGCGCCGCGCCAAGCAGGCCCTCGCTGCGGGTCACCGTACCCAGCAGGCCGCTGGCGCTGGTGTCGTAGCCCACCAGCAGCACCGCATCGCCATCGGTGGCCAGCTGCACCATCGCCTCGACCAGGCCCTGGGCGAAGCTGGCCCGGTGCGCGCTGATCGCGGTAGCCGTGTGCATGCAGCCGGCACCGATGGTCCAGTAGCCCGCGGCAGCGTTGTGCACGGAGTTGTGGAACTTTGTTGGCGAGAGTTCGGTGGGCGCCTGCGCCAGCGTGGCGCACATGTAGTCGGTGATGCCCAGGTCGCCGTGGGTCGAGGTGAACACCGACGGCATCGTGTCGGGCGCGATGCCGGCATCGCGGCAGGCGGCGAGCGCAACCTCGAGCGCGACCAGCACCGAGGGCGGCGCGCGGCGGCGTTCGTTGGGCGCCAGCAGCTGCGGCGCGGGTTTCGCAACCGCCTCGGCGGGCAGTGCGCCGGACGATGCAAACGCGCGTGCGGCGACCCAGTCCGGCAGGCCCTCACTCCAGTAGCCGATCCCGGCGATGCGCGCGGTGAGCGCGCTCATGCCGCGGTTCCACGGCCGAACACCAGCGAGCAGTTGTTGCCGCCGAAGCCGAAGGAATTGTTCATCGCGTAATCGATGTCGCGCTGCGTATTGTCGAAACGGATCTGCGGACCGCACTCCGGATCGGGCGTATCGCTGTTGAGCGTGCCCGGCAGCAGGCCGTCGCGCAGGGCGATCAGCGCGAACACCGATTCGACGATGCCCGCCGCGCCCAGCGTATGCCCGGTCCAGCCCTTGCTGGAGCTGGCGTGCAGCGACTCCGGAAACAGCGCAGCCACCGCGCCTGCTTCGATCGCATCGTTCGCTGGGGTCGATGTGCCGTGCAGGTTGAGGTAGCCGACCTCACCGGCTTCGATGCCGGCCCGCGCCAGTGCATCGCGCATCGCCAGCGTGGCGCCGAGGCCTTCGGGATGCGGCGCCGACATGTGGTGGGCGTCGCTGGATTCGCCATAGCCGCGCAACTGCAGGCCGCCATCGCCGGGCGCCGCGCGCTCGAGCAGGGCGAAGCCGCCGGCCTCGCCCAGCGACAGGCCATCGCGCGCCGCGTCGAACGGTCGACATGGCTGCGCCGACACCAGCCCGAGCGCGTTGAAGCCGAACAGAACGCTGCCGCACAGCGTATCGACGCCGCCGACCAGGGCCGCGTCGACCACGCCGGCATGGATCAGGCGCGCGGCCTGCGCGAACACCTTGGCGCTGGACGAACAGGCCGTGGCCACGGTCACGCAGGGGCCGCGCAGGCCGGTGGCGTGCTGCACGAAATCGCCCAGCGAATGCGGCGTGTGCACGATCGGGCGCTGCAGGTCTTCGGGAAAACAGGCGTTGCCGTCCGCGTCGACCTGCGCGCGCGCGTAGCCCTCCTCGCTGGCGCCGATGCTCGAGGTCGAAGTACCGACCACCAGCGCGACGCGCTCCGCGCCATGGCGTGCAACCAGCCCTTCCAGCGCGGGCAATAGCCCATCGGCCTGCAGCGACAGCCACGCCAGGCGATTGTTGCGGCACTCCCAGCCGGCGAGCGATGCCGGAAGCGGCGCATCCTCGATCCCGTCCACGCGTCCGATCCACGTGGGCAGCGGATCGGGGCCGAAATCGTTGCGACGCAGCCCGCCGCGACGCGCCTGCAGTGCCGCCGA
Organism: Luteimonas sp. A611; assembly: GCF_054072715.1. Taxonomy (NCBI): domain Bacteria; kingdom Pseudomonadati; phylum Pseudomonadota; class Gammaproteobacteria; order Lysobacterales; family Lysobacteraceae; genus Luteimonas; species Luteimonas sp. A611. The sequence continues at coordinate 68,579 of NZ_JBSVRP010000003.1, read as the reverse complement.
CTGCGCCGCCACGCCGCGGCCCAGGGCCGTGGTCGCGCTGAATGCGCGGATGGCGATGGGCGGCATGGGACGGGGCAGGAGCGTTGCGGGCACGGCGTGTCCTAGCGAAAGGCGCCAAAGTATAGCCAGCGCGCGGTGAGGATAGACTTCAGTTTCCACCGATCACGGACGCTGCGGATGCCCCGCACTCGCCTTGCCCATAGGCTGGCCCTGCTGACCGATCGCGACGCGCTGCACTCGCTTGCGGTGGCTGCGCTCGCATGCGCGGCCAGCCTGGGCGTGGTCTACGTGGGCTACCTCGTGCACGTGGTCCGCATCGCGCGCAGCGCGCCCTGCGAACCGGTGCGCGGCCAGACCGTGCTGCTGTTCGGCAAGCATGCGCCACGCGGCCGCCCCGACCCGGACTTCCAGGCGCGTCTGCAGCGTGCCGCCACGCTGTGGCGGCAGCGTCCGCCGCGCAGCATGATGCTGCTGGGCGGGGGGCCGGCCGGCGCGCCCAGCGAAGCCGCGCTGGCGCATGCGCGCCTGCTTGAACTGGGGGTGCCCGCCGACGCGCCGCTGGTGCTGGAAGATCGTTCGCGCGACACCCTGCAGAACCTGCGCAACGCGCGCGCGCTGTGGCAGGTGGACGCAGCGGCGGAGACGGTGACCCTGCTCAGCAGCCGCTACCACCTGGCGCGCTGTGCGCTGCTGGCCGGGCAACTGGGCATGCGCTGGGAACTGTGTGCGGCCGAGCCCACGTTCACATGGCGACCGTCGGAGCTGTGGCGCCTGGCCGGCGAGGCGGCCTACGTGTGCTGGATGGACCTGGCCACGCGCTGGGCGCGGCTGATCGGCCACCAGCGCATGCTGGCGAGGTTGAGCTGAGCTGCCCGGGCGTGGGTGGGCGCGGCTTTTCGGTTGCATCGCTTGCCCCGGAGCGCCGGGTCGAGGCGCTCTGGCGCTGGAAGATCGGGATGGCTGCCGGCCATCGCGGCTGAAGCCGCTCCTACACGAGCGGCCTCAGCCGCGCATCAGCGCATGCAACACACTGTAGGAGCGGCTTCAGCCGCGATCGGCGTCCCACATCGCCGCGCATCCGCCTGCGCGTCACTGGATGCGCACCCGGCTGCATCCCCGGCCTCGCCTACGGTCGCAGGCAGCGGCCGAGGAAGGATTCGGCAAGCCGGTAGCGGTGCAGCGCATCCTGGCCGCGCAGGCCGTGCTTGGCGCCGGGATAGGTCATCAGTTCGAACGGCGTGCCGCGCGACTGCAGGTCGCTCATCAGCGCGGTCGAGTTGCCGAACAGCACGTTGTCGTCGGCCATGCCGTGCACCAGCAGCAGCGCGCCCGGGCGGATGCCGGCCGAATGCGCAAGCACGCGTGCGGCCGCGTAGCCGTCTGGGTTGGCGTCGGGCAGGTCCATGTAGCGCTCGGTGTAGTGGGTGTCGTACAGCGCCCAGTCGGTGACCGGCGCCCCGGCCACGCCGCAGGCGTAGTCGCCCGGCGCCCGCCCGAGCAGCATCAGGGTCATGTAGCCGCCGTTCGACCAGCCGTGCACGCCGATGCGTTCGCCGTCGACCCAGGGCTGGGCGCGCAGCCACTCCACGCCCTTGCGCTGGTCGTCGACTTCGACCGTGCCCTGCACCCCGTACAGCGCGCCGCCGAAGTCGCGCCCGCGCCGCGGCGTGCCGCGGTTGTCGAGCGAGAACACGACGTAACCCCGCTGCGCCAGGTACTGGTTGAAGAACGCGTCGGCGCGCCCGGGCCAGCTGTCCAGCACGGTCTGCGCGGCGGGGCCGCCGTAGACGTAGGCAACGACGGGATACTTCTTCGCCGGATCGAAACCGGGCGGGGTGATCAGGCTGTAGTGCAGCGGGGTGCTGCCGTCGGCCGCGGTCAGCGTGCCGAAGCGGGTGGGGCGATGCGCGTCGCGATAGGGCGCGTAGGGATGGTCGGGATCATCCAGTACGTTGGGCAGCAGCGTGGCGATGCGCGCGCCGTCGGCGCCGAACAGTTCGATCTGCGGCGGCGTGGCCGTGTTCGACCAGCTGTCGACATAGACGTTGGCATTGCGCGCGAAGCTGGCGTTGTGCAAGCCCGATTCGCGCGACAGCGTGCCGATCGGCCCGCCTTCCAGCGGCACCACGTGCACGTGGCGCTCGGTCGGCGCAGCGACTGGCGAGGGCAACGCTGCATCGCTGGCCAGCCCGGCACGCGCTGTGCGCATGCCTGCACTGAAGTAGACCAGCCCGCGCGCCTGGTCCACCGCCAGCAGCGCGTCGACCGGCCAGTCGCCGCGGGTCAGCTGGGTAAGTTGGCTGCCATCCTCGGACGCGAGGTACAGGTGCTCATGGCCGTCGCGCTCGGACGACCACAGGAAGCGGCCGTCGGGCAGGAAGCGCAGGCTGTTGTGCAGCGGCACCCAGGTCTTCGAGGTTTCGGTGGCCAGCGTGCGCTGGGCGCCGGTGGCGAGCACCGTCTCGACCAGGTCCAGACGCTTCTGGTCGCGCGACTGGCGCTGGTAGGTCAATCGCTGCGGGTCACGCCAGTCCACGCGCGCGAGGTAGATGTCGCGCTCTTTGCCGAGGTCGATCCACTGCGGCTTCGCACCGGCCTTCGGCGCGATCACGCCCAGCTGCACCAGCACGTTGTGCTCGCCGGCGGCCGGATAGCGTTGTTCGACCACCTCGGTGCGATCGGCGTACATCTCGTAGCGGCGCACCAGCGGCACCGGCGACTCGTCGATGCGGGCAAAGGCGATGGCCGAATCGTCCGGCGCCCACCAGTAGCCGGTGTGGCGGTCCATCTCCTCGTCGGCGACAAACTCGGCCACGCCGTTGCCGATGGTGTCGCTGCCGTCAGACGTCAGGCGCAGCGACTTGCCGTTGCGCAGGTCGATCACCCACAGGTCGCGTGCGCGCACGAAACTGACGTAGCCGCCGGCCGGCGAGATGCGCGGATCGGTGGCGAAACCTTCGCCATCGGTCAGCTTGCGCACCGCGGCGCCGCCGCTGCGCTCCAGGTCGTACAGGTACAGCTCGCCGCCAAGCGGGAACAGCAGCCGCTTCGAATCCGGCGCCCACTGGTAGTCGACGATGCCCGACAGCTCGGCGATGCGCTGGCGCTCGCGTCGGGCCTTCTCCTCGTCGCTCAGCGTTTCCTCGCCGGGTAGCACCACCCGCGAATCGACCAGCATCCGGGTCTGTCCGCTGGCGACGACGTATTCCCACAGGTCGAGCCGGTTGCGGTCCTGGTCCGTGCCGCGCAGGAAGGTCACGCGCGAGCCGTCAGGCGCGACCTGCGGCTTCATCAGCGTCGGGCCGGACAGCGGCGCGTCGCCGGTGATGGCCTCGAGGCTGAGCTTGCGCGGGCTGGTGTCGGCCGCGGCGTGCGCGGTCGTGGCGGCGATCAGGGTCATGGCGAGCAGGGCGGCGAGGCGCATGGGCGGTATCCGGCGAACATCGGCCCCATTGTAGGAGGCCGCGACGGGCGCGTTTGGCGTTGGTCAGCGCGGGGACTGCCCGAACAGCACCTTCTTCTGCTCCTCGCTCATCGGCTTGCCGAGATCGGGGTTGACCTCGCGGGCCAGTGCATACGCGCGCTGCGTGGCCGGACGCGCGGCGATCGCCGCCTGCCAGCGCTGCAGCTGTGGATACGGCGCCAGGTCGATTGGCGCATTGTCGTACACGCCGATCCACGGGTATGTGGCCATGTCGGCAATGCTGTACTCGTCGCCGGCGATGAAGCTGCAATCTTCGAGCCGCCGGTCGAGCACGCCAAGCAGGCGCTTGACCTCGCTCGCATAACGCTGCTTCGCGTAGTCGATCGACTCGGGCGCGTAGACGTGGAAGTGGCCGTACTGCCCGGTCATGGGGCCGAGGCCGCCCATCTGCCAGAACAGCCATTCCAGCGCAGCCGTGCGTCCGCGCGGGTCGGCCGGCAGGAAGCGCCCGGTCTTCTCCGCCAGGTACAGCAGGATCGCGCCCGATTCGAACACGCTCAGCGGCGCGCCGCCGTCTGCCGGCGCGTGGTCGACGATCGCCGGCATCTTGTTGTTCGGCGAGATCTCGAGGAAGTCCGGCTTGAACTGGTCGCCCTGTCCGATGTTGACCGGGCGGATGGCGTACTCGAGGCCGGCGCCGGCTTCGGCCAGCTCCTCGAGCAGCAAGGTGATCTTGTGGCCGTTCGGCGTGGGCCAGTAGTGGAGGTCGATCATCGGCGTGCTCGCTCGGGAGGACCGACGAGTCTATCCGCTGTCATGTTCGCGCCGGATCACGCCGGACTCCTGCGGGATCGGCGTCAGCCGCGTCCCGATGAGCCCCCTGACGACATCGACGGACTCTGTCCCAAAAAGACCGGGACGGCCGATCACCGATCGGCGCGTCCCGGCGGAGGAAGCTTCAGCCCGTCGGGCACTCGACGATATGGTCGAACTCGGTGCTCACCGAAACGCCGGTCAGCGCGAGCGTGGTGCCCGCGGCGGCGCGCAGCGCGAACGGCACGACGAGCTTCGCGGTATCGGCGCCACCCTGGCGCAGGCACTTCAGCGGCACGGCCAGGCGCGTCCACTCACCGCGCGGCAGCTTGGCCAGCGCGTCGCCGATCGCCACCTCGCCGCTGCAGCCCTCGCCGCAGCTGGCCGCCAGCGTGGCGTTGGGCTTGGCCGGCAATGCGTCGACGCGCAGTTCCAGCACCACCGGCACGTCGCCGTTGGTCTCGCGCGACACGTCCACCGGCTGGTAGGACAGCAGCTGGATCACGCCCTCGCCGGTCCAGGCGAACAGGCGCGCGCCTTCCTGCACCTCGGTGTTGATCGCGGTCATGTCCAGCGAACCGTCCGCGGTCTTCGCCGCCGGGTGCACCACGTCCATCGCGGCGCCGTCGGCGCCCACCAGGCGCAGGGTCAGTCCGGTGGTCGGTGCGCCCCGCACGAACCAGGTATTGGCCGATGCCGCGTCCGGATCGATGCCCGGATCCTCCGGCAGCGCGGCCAGGTCGCCCTTGTCGGCGTAGGTCAGGCCGTGGCCGAAGGCGAACAGCGGGTCGTAGCCGTCCTGGCCGACGTTGTTGTCGTATTGATCGGCGCGGCGCGGCCACGAGAAGCTGAGCTTGCCCTTGAAGTCGTGCTGCGGCTTGCCGTCGGCGCCCTGCAGCAGGACGTCGGCGATGCCGGCGCCCTCCGAGCCCGGCAGCCACGCGGCGACGAAGGCATCGGCGGCATTGATCTCGCGGTTGAGCCACAGCGGGCGGCCGCTCAGGAACACCGCGACCACCGGGATGCCGTCGGCCTTGAGCTTCTGCATCAGCTCCAGGTCGCCCGACGTGCCCGACTTGAACATCAGGTTCGACAGGTCGCCCTGGAATTCGGCATACGGCTCCTCGCCGAACACCACCACCGCCACGTCCGGCTTGCGGGTGTAAGCGCCGTCCTCGACGAACTCGGCGTGGCCGCCGGCCGCGTCGATCTGCGCCTTCAGCCCGTCCCAGATCGAATCGGAGTTGGGGAAGTCCTTGCGCGTGGTGCCGTCGCCCTGCCAGGTCAGCGTCCAGCCGCCCGACTGCTTGGCGAGGTTGTCGGCGCCGTCGCCGGCGACCAGCACGCTGGCCTTGGGCGACAGCGGCAGGATGCCGTTCTGGTTCTTGAGCAGCACCAGCGATTCGCGCACGGCACGTCGTGCGACCTCGCGGTGGTCGGGCGCGCCGAGCAGTTCGAACTTCCCGCCAAGCGCGCGCTCGGAAGGCTTCGGCTTCTCGAACAGGTTGGCGCGGAACTTCACCCGCAGGATGCGGCGCACCGCATCGTCCAGCCGCGCCATCGGCAGGGTGCCGTCCTTGACGTGGCGCAGGGTGGATTCGTACATGCCCTTCCAGCTGTCGGACGCCATCGCCATGTCGAGCCCGGCGATATAGGTTTGCGCGCAGTCGGTGTTGGTGCAGCCGCGCACCTGGCCGTGGCCGTTCCAGTCGCCGACGATGAAGCCGCCGAAGTTCATGCGCTCCTTGAGCACGTCGGTCAGCAGCGGCTTGTGGCCGTGCATCTTCTCGCCGTGGAAGCTGTTGAACGAGGCCATCACCGCCTGCGCGCCGGCCGCGATCGATGGCACGTAACCGGCCGCGTGGATGTCGCGCAGCTTCGCCTCGCTGATGACGGTGTCGCCCTGGTCCTTGCCGTTGGCGGTGCCGCCGTCGCCGAGGAAGTGCTTGACCGAACTCATCACGTGATGGTCGTCGAGGAACTCCGGCGTGCCGGGCTTGCCCTGCAGGCCTTCGACGAACACGCCGGCGTAGCTGGCGACCAGCGCCGGATCTTCCGAATAACCTTCGTAGGCGCGGCCCCAGCGGTCGTCCTGCGGCACCGCCACGGTGGGCGCAAAGGTCCACTCCATGCCGGTGGTACGCGTCTCGATCGCGGTGATGCGCGCGATCTCGCGCAGCAGCTCGGGGTTGCGCGTCGCGCCCAGGCCGATGTTGTGCGGGAACAGCGTCGCGCCGACGATGTTGCTCTGGCCGTGCATCGCGTCGATGCCCCAGATCACCGGGATCGGCTTGCCGCCGTCGCTGGTGTCCATCGACGCTTCCCAGAACGCGTCGGCCAACGCCAGCCACTCACTAGGCTTGGCGTTGTACTTGCCGCCCGGATCCGAACCGCCGCCGGCGAGGATCGATCCGAGCCGATACTTGCGCACGTCGTCCGGCGTGATGCTGCCGATGTCGCCCTGCACGATCTGGCCGACCTTTTCCTCGACCGTCATCGTCGCCAGCAGGTCGTCGACCTTCTTTTCCAGCGCCGGATCATCGGCGAACGGCCATTCGGGCTGCGGCCAGTTGGACGCGTCAACCGCGCCTGCGTCCGACGTCGCCGCGGAGGCTTCGGCCGGCTGTGCGTTGGCGGCATTGGCTTGGCCTGCGCGCTCGCCGCCGCAGGCGGCAAGCAGCAGCGCGGCGGCCAGGGCGGCGCCCAGACGTGCGACGGACAAGGAGGTGCAAGGTGTACTCATGTGCGGACGTCCCCAGGGCTTCGTAAGCGGATCTGATCCGGGCTGATGTCCCGGCGCTGCACGCCCGCGATGCTGCGCCGCGACATGACAGCGTTGTCAGATCGCGCACCATACCCGCTCTGCACCAACGATGCTTGCTGCACAGCACAAGCGGGCGCGACCGGGGAAATCAATGGGCACTGGCGACAGGGATCGTCCGGACACGAGCGCACAATCCGCCGCCAGCGGCGAGGGTCTGGCAGAATCCGCTGGCTTTGTGAAGGGGATCTGCAAACCGATGGTGCGCGTACGGATCGAAGATGTGGCGGCGGAAGCGGGCGTGTCGATGAAGACCGTTTCGCGCGTGCTCAACGAAGAACCCAATGTCTCTGAACAAACGCGCGAACGCGTTCGCGAGGTCGTCGAGCGCCTGCAGTACCGGCCGCATCCGTCGGCGCGCGTGCTGGCCGGGCGCAAGTCCTACCTGGTGGCGATGCTCTACGACAACCCGTCGAGCAACTACCTGATGGAAGTCGAGCAGGGCGTGCTCGACGCCTGCCAGGCCCAGCATTACAACCTGATGCTGGCGCCGCTGGTGTACGACGCCAAGGACATCGTCTCCAAGGTCGAATCGCTGGTGCTGCAGTCGCGCCTGGACGGTGTGGTGCTGACGCCGCCGATCACCGACGACGCCGCGCTGCTGGCGCGCCTGGACGAACTCGACATCCCCTGGGCAAGCATCTCGCCGACCGAGCGCAACCGCCGCATCGGCGTGGTCGTGGACGAACCCAGCGCAGTCGCCGAGATGATCGACCACCTCGCCTCGCTCGGCCATCGCCGCATTGCCCACATCAAGGGCCACCCCGCGCACGGCGCGAGCAAGTGGCGGCTGGCCGGATTTCGCGCAGGCATGGAGCGCGCCGGCCTCGAGCTCGACGAAACGCTGATCGCCGACGGCGAGTTCTCCTACGACTCGGGTTTTGACGCGACCAACCATCTGCTCGACCTGGTCGACCCGCCCACCGCCATCTTCGCCGCCAACGACGACATGGCCGCCGGTGCGATCGGCGCGATCTGCGAGCGCGGCCTGTCGGTGCCGCGCGACATATCGGTCTGCGGCTTCGACGACACGCCGATCGCGCGCCACATCTATCCCTCGCTCACCACCGTGCGCCAACCCACGCGCGAGATGGGCCGGCTTGCCGGCGTGGAACTGCTCAAGGCAATCCGCGACCGCGAAAGCGGCGGCATGGTGACCGTGCCGTACGCGCTGCAGCTGCGCCGATCGACCGGCCCGCGAAGGGTCTGAGCACAATCCATCGCTTTGTCTGCCGCGTCCGCTGCGCCCCTTTCCGGGCGTGGCAGCGCCGCGTCGCGCCGTGTCTTGCCCATGGCAGGCACGGACAGCGCCAGGTCATCTGCTGACCTGTCACGCAGCATTTGACGTCCCCGATGACGCGTGTCTGGCATGGGACAGGGCTGTCCTGCGGCGAGACAAGGCGCATTGCAAAAAGATAGCGCTAACAGTCGCGGAGCCTTGAATTCAAGGGTTGACAACGCTGTCAGGCACCTTCCTAATCCAGCCCGCCGCCGGCATGCCGGATGCGGCATCTCAACCTGATTCGTGACGACCTTGGGAGAGGAAGGTTCATGACAACCAACAAAGCAGCGCCCCGGCGGCGCCTGTTGACCTCGGCGCTGCTGCTCGCGCTGAGCACGCCGCTCGCGGCGCAAACCCTGGCGCAGGACACCGCGCCGACGCCGGCCGCCGAACAGGCGACCGGCGAACCCTCGGAACTCGACACCATTGTCGTCACCGGCATCCGGGCCAGCCTGGAATCGTCGATGAACCTCAAGCGCGACGCGCAGGGCATCGTCGACGGCATCGTCGCCGAGGACATCGGCAAGTTCCCCGACACCAACCTGGCCGAATCGCTGCAGCGCATCAGCGGCGTGTCGATCGACCGGTCGATGGGTGAAGGCTCGCGCGTCACCGTCCGCGGCGTGGGTCCGGACTTCAACCTGGTGTTGCTCAACGGGCGCCAGATGCCCGCGTCCAGCATCGAGGCCACCAACGCATCGAACTCGCGCGCCTTCGACTTCGCCAACCTGGCCTCGGAATCGATCTCCGGTGTCGAGGTGTACAAGACCAGCCGCGCGTCGACGCCCACCGGCGGCATCGGTGCCACGATCAACATCAAGACAGCACGTCCGCTGGACAGCGGCCCGCTGGCCAGCGTGGGCCTGAAGGCGGTGAATGACTCATCCGTCGACAACCTGCCCGGCGCGATGCGCGGCGACAAGTGGACCGGCGAGATGTCCGGCATCTTCAGCGACACCTTCGCCGACGGTCGCGTCGGCATCGCGCTGAGCGGCAGCTACCAGGACCGCGACTTCGGCTACAACGAGGCGGCGGTGGGCGGCGGCTGGTACGCCTTCCCGGGTGGTGAGGGCCCGCTGGCGAACGCGGATCCGGCCGCCAACGCAGCCAATCCGCCCGGCGCAGGCGACATCTACTCGATCCCGCAGAACCTGATCTACGCGGTCAACGGCGTGCAGCGCCAGCGCACCAACGGCCAGGCCACCCTGCAGTGGGCGCCGACCGACAGCATCACCGCCACGCTTGACTACACCTACGCCGAGAACAGGATCCAGGCGCGCCGGCACGAGCTGTCCACCTGGTTCAACCAGGCGGCCTCCGAAACCGCGTGGACCGACGGCCCGATCGCGGCACCGACCAGCTACACCGAGTACGCCGGCTGCTTCAACCCGGCCACCGATCAGTGGACCGCCAGCGACGTGGCCAACGTCTGTCCGGCCGGCTTCGAGCCGCGATGGGGCGACCTGGCGATGGCTGGATCGCTCAACTCCACGAAGAACGAGAACAAGTCGCTCGGCTTCAACGTGGCCTGGGAAGTGACCGACGCGTTCGACCTCGAGTTCGACTACCACCGCTCGAGCGCCGAGTCGGGCGCGAACAGCCCGTTCGGCTCCAACAATGTGATCGGCACCGCGGCCTTCGCGCGCGGCGTGACCAACGTGGATTTCAGCGGCGACTTCCCGGTGCTGTCGGTGCTGCTGCCGCCCGGCGTGTCCACGGTGGGCGCCGACGAGATGATGGTGACCGGCTCGTCCTTCCGCAACAGCCACATGAAGTCGGAAGTCGACCAGGGCCAGGTGCGCGGCCGCTTCGATTTCGACAACTACTCGCGCCTGGACTTTGGCGTCGCGTACACCGAGGTGCAGAACCGCACCGCCTACCACTTCACCCAGCGCGACGACTGGGGCGGCTTCGGCGGCGGCGCGGGCGACTATGCGGACGATCTGTGGATCGCCGACGACATCAGCCGCTATTTCGACCAGTTCCCGGGCAGCGGCGATGCCTTCGGCCAGTTCTACCTGTTCGACTTCGCGCGCCTGCGCGAGGCCGCGATCGCCGCGCGTGGCGGGGACGAGGCGGCCTACCTGCCGCCGGACTACTTCTCGACCGACCGCCGCACCACGGAAAAGTCCCAGAGCGCATTCGTGCAATGGAGCAACACCTTCGACCTGAGCATGCCGCTCAACGTGGCCGTCGGCGTGCGCTACGAAGAAACCGAGGTGACCTCGAGCGCGCTGGTGCCGATCGCGACCGGGCTGCTGTGGACGGGCAACAACGAGTTCTCCGTGCAGTTCGGTGATCCCGACTTCACCACCCTGCGCGGCAAGTACGACTACTGGCTGCCCAGCGTGGATCTGGGCCTCGAGATCACCGACAGCATGGTCCTGCGCGGCAGCTACGGCCACAGCATCGGCCGGCCGCAGTGGAACCATATCCAGGGCGGGCAGACGCTCGATTCGTTCGCCGGCTACGAGGGCGGCACCGGCTCGCAGGGCGACCCGGGCCTGAAGCCGCTGGAATCGAAGAACTTCGATCTCTCGTTCGAGTGGTATTACGGCGAGGGCAGCTACCTGTCCGTCGGCTACTTCCGCAAGGACATCGACAACTACATCGGCACGTCGGTCGTCGAGATCTCGCCATTCGACCTGCGCACGCCGGTGGGCGGCGCCTACTTCAACGAGGCCATCGCCGATGGCTGCGTGCAGGGCGCGATCGACTTCCGCGGCTGCGTGCGCAGCTACATCTTCGACAACTACGCAGGCGCGCCGGGCGTGGTCCAGACCGGCATCGGCCAGGACGGGCAGCCGCTGGGCACCATTGCCGGCCTGCCCGGCGATCCGCTGGCGGTGTTCCGCGTCAGCGTGCCGGTGAACAAGGAATCCTCGCAGCTCGACGGCTGGGAGCTCAACGTCCAGCACATGTTCGGCGGCAGTGGCTTCGGCATGTCGGCCAACTACACCATCGTCGAATCCGACCTCACCTACGACGACTACAACCTCGGCGACCAGTTCGCGCTGGTGGGGCTGAGCGACTCGGCCAACTTCGTGGCGTTCTATGACCAGGGGCCCTGGCAGGTGCGTGCGGCCTACAACTGGCGCGACGAGTTCCTGTCGAGCACCTTCGACAGCTGGCGGCCGAACCCGGTCTACGTCGAAGCCTACGGTCAGGTGGACGTCAACGTGAGCTACCGGGTCAACGAGAACCTCTCGCTCCACGCCGAGGCGATCAACCTGACCGACGAGACGATGCGATCGCACGGACGACATGAGCGGCAGGTGTTCTATGCCACCCAGACCGGACCGCGCTACATGCTCGGACTGCGCTACCGCTTCTGAAGTCGCGCCCGTCGCTGCGGCCGGCATCGCGCCGCAGCGACGGCATCCGATCCGCTACCCTGCCCGGAGGAACGCCTCCCGGGCAGGGCAGGGTTCGATGCCGGAGGCCATCCAATGCTGCAAGCCATCGATGCGCTCCCGCGCATTCCCGAGGCGCCGGTGTCGGCGCTGCACGACGTGCTGGCGTCGCAGCAGCCGCGCGTCATCCGTGGGCTTGTCGAGCGCTGGCCGCTGGTGCAGGCCGCCGGACGCTCGGACGCCGATGCGGTGTCATACCTCAGGCAGTTCGCCAATCCGGCGTTGCCAGCGATCGCCACCATCGCCCCGCCGCAGGCGGGCGGACGCATCTTCTACGACGCGACGATGCGCGGCTTCGACTTCCGCCGCGAAAAGATTCCGCTCGGCGTGGCGCTGGACACGCTGCTCAAGTACCGCGACGAGCCTGATCCGCCGCTGATCTACCTTGGCGCGACCACGCTCGAGACCTACCTGCCCGACCTGGACGCGGCCAACGGCGTGGACCTGGGCGCACGCGAGGCGCTGGCCAGCATCTGGATCGGCAACCGCTCGCGCGTACCGGTCCACCAGGACCTGCCCGACAACCTGGCCTGCGTCGCCGCCGGGCACCGTCGCTTCCTGTTGTTTCCGCCGAGCCAGCTGGCCAACCTGTACATCGGGCCGCTGGACGTGACCCCCGCAGGCCAGCCGGTGAGCCTGGTCGATCCATTGGCGCCAGACCTGGCCCGCTATCCGAAGTTTGCCGAGGCCTGGGACCATGCCGTGGTGGCCGATCTCGGGCCGGGCGATGCGATCTTCATCCCCGGCATGTGGTGGCACCACATCGAGGCGCTGGATCCGTTCAACGTGCTGGTCAACTACTGGTGGCGTCGGGTGCCGGCGTACATGGACGCGCCGATCACCGCCCTGATGGCGGCGATCCTGTGCATCCGCCAGCTGCCCGCGCACGAACGCGCGATCTGGCAGGACGTGTTCCGCCACCACGTATTCGAGTTCGACGAGGCAGCCGTGGCGGGGCATATCCCGGAACCGGCGCGTGGCGTGCTGGCGCCGCTGGATGAAGCCAGGGCGACCAATCTCAGGGCGCACCTGGTGCAACGCCTGCAGCGCTGAACGGCTGTCGCCTCGCGGCGGCTGGGCTCGCGCCGTGCCGTCAGCGCAAGCCGTCGGGAATCAGTGCCCGCCGCCAGCGGCCAGCTTGTCCAGGTCGATCCCCTGCTTCCTGAGGATTGCCGGTGCGCGCGCTGCATAGAACGCCAGGTAGGCGAAGCAGGCGACGCCCACGATGAAGCTCATGTGGATGCTGGTGACATCGGCCAGCCAGCCCTGGAACAAGCTCACCACGCCGCCGCCCATGATCATCATGATCAGCAGGCTGCTGCCCTGGTTGGTGTTGCGGCCCAGGCCGGTGATGGCCAGGGCGAAGATGCACGGCCACATCGTGCTGCAGAACAGGCCGACGCTGACGAAGGCAACGATGCTGGCCCTGCCCGTGGTGGCCATGCCCAGCAGCAGCGCGGCGATGCCGCACAGCGAGAAGATCAGCAGCATGCGCGCCGGATTGCCGCGGCTGGCGAAGGTGGCCGCGATCATCAGCACGATCACCACCGCATAGCCGAAGAACTGCGTGACCTCGTGGCGGGCGATGGCGTTGACCGCGAGGAAGACGACAAAGGCCAGGTATGGCAGCAACACGGTCAGCATGCGGCGTGCGGTCAGGCCAACCTCGAACGCGCCAGCGGCGCCGGCCCAGCGCCCGATCATCAGGCTGGCCCAGTACAGCGACACGTAGGGCGCAAGCTGTGAGGTCGGGATGCCGAGATCCTCTTCCAGGTAGGCGGGCAGGTTGGCGATGGTCGAGACCTCGACGCCGACGTAGACGAAGATCGCGATCATGCCCAGCACCAGCTGCGGGTAGGCGAAGGCGGACTTCTTGTGCACCAGATGGCTCGGGTCTTCGGCCTCGTCGCGCGCGACCTCATCCAGGTCGATGCGGTTGGGCACGGATGAGAACTTGAGGAAGACCGCGACCAGCACGAAGGCGGCGCCCAGCACCAGATAGGGAATCTTGACGCTCTCGATGCTGGCCTCGGTGCCGCCGCTGAGCACGCCGCCGAAGATCGCGAAACTCACCAGCAGCGGCCCGATCGTGGTGCCGAAGTTGTTGACGCCGCCGGCCAGGGTCAGTCGCTGCGCGCCGGTGGCCGGGTTGCCCATCACGATCGCCAAGGGGTTGGCGGCGATCTGCTGCAGCGAGAAGCCCAGCCCCACGATGAACAGGCCCGACAGCATCAGCCCGAACGAGGCTGCATTGGCCGCCGGATAGAACAGCAGCGAGCCTGCGGCCGAGATCAGCAGGCCCAGGCAGATTCCGTTCTTGTAGCCGATCCGGTTGAGCAGATCGCCGCCGGTGGCCCACGATGTGGCGAAGTAGATGATCGAGCCGACCGTATACGCGACATAGAACGCGAACGCCACGTACATGCTCTGCAGCTGCGTGAGATGAAACGCGTTCTTGAAGACCGGGATCAGGATGTCGTTGCTGGCGGCAACGAAGCCCCAGAAGAAGAACACGGTGACGAGCACGCCGAACTGCGACCAGCGGGTCTGTTGGGTGGCCATGGGTCCTGCCGTTGCGAGTTGAGGTCGGGAAAGTAAAAGGGCGGCGGCCGAATTTCCCCATCCGGCCGCCGCCATGTCCCCAAATGCCGTCGCCGCGGTGCGCCTCTCCTCGCACCGCCGCGCCTGACACAGGTGACCGCAACGCTTGTACGGACTCGTGACAACGTTGTCAAATGTTTCCGCCGAATCGACCAGGGATCCATCGCAACGTTTTGATTCCGCGAACGTTTGGATGCGCTGCAGCATGACACCGTGTCGCGGCTACAGTGACTGCCTGAGGTCGATGGCGCAGCGCGCTTGGCAGCCTCGCGACACACCTTTAATCTCCGCGCTCCCTCCCCCGCCAGAGCGCCGATGTCGTCCACCGCCAGCCCCACCCCACGCCTGTCCCCGCTCGCCTGGGTGATCTTCGGATCGCGCTGGCTGCAGCTGCCGCTGTATCTCGGCCTGATCGTGGCGCAGTGCGTGTACGTGTTCCTGTTCGTCAAGGAACTGCTGCATCTGGTGCAGGACGCCAATGCCCTGACCGAGCAGGGCATCATGCTGCTGGTGCTGGGGCTGATCGACGTGGTGATGATCTCCAACCTGCTGGTGATGGTGATCGTCGGCGGCTACGAGACCTTCGTGTCGCGCCTGGGCCTGCACAACCATCCCGACCAGCCGGAGTGGTTGAGCCACGTCAACGCCAGCGTACTCAAGGTGAAGCTGGCGATGGCGATCATCGGCATCTCCTCGATCCACCTGCTCAAGACCTTCATTGCCGCCGGCGAAGTGGGCGCGCCGCTGTGCGGATCGCTCGAGTACATCACCGCACTCGGTGCGCATGCGCAGGCGGTCGCCAACGGCCTTGTCCTGGCGGCGCCCGCATGCACCAAGGTCACCACGGCCGGGGTGATGTGGCAGTCGATCATCCACGGCGCCTTCATCCTGTCGGCCATCGGCATCGCCTACACCGACAAGCTGATGACCGGCAGCACCGCCAAGCGCGAACACGCGACCGGACACTGATCCCGATACACCCCGCTTCTTGTAGGAGCGGCTTCAGCCGCGATAGGCAGGGACCGACCCGGTGTCACGTCCCACGCCGCACCACCGCACCCCGGCCTGCAGCCAACCGCGATGCGGCGAAAAACCGCATGATCTCCGCGCATCCCGGCACTGCCGGCGGTGGTTGCGCGGGCAACGACTGCGCTGTCATGCGGCCCGTGGCGGCTTGCTGCACCGCACGGTGACACCCCGCGTAACGATATGTTATCAAGTCGGCGCGCGTGTGTTAGCGCTAACAAGAATAAGAACGGGAAAACATGCAGGGAAGCGCCACCTCCCGCGCAACACGGCCGGTAGTCCGACAGGGGGACGGCGGGCGGGATAGGAGTCGATCGAGGTCTGTTGAAAAGCGCGTGGGCCCCAGGTCCCGTGCAGCCCGGAGGAAGGGCGCAACGCCGAAACACCTACTGAAGTCATGAATCTACGGGGAGGGCAGTCGAATGAGGGTGAACAGGATCCTGGAAGTTCCGCACTGGCGCGGCCAACAGGCCGCCGTGTGCAGCGACGCGCTTTTCTTCGCTCTAATCCAGTGCTGAGGACATATTCCATGAGCAACAAGAAGTTGAAAGGGTTGAAGTCAAAGGCAATGTTCACCTTCGTCGGTGGCGTGCTGATCATCAACCCGGTATTCGCGCAGGATCCGGCACAGCCCGAACCCGTCGCGCAGCAGACCCAGGCCGCGGCCCAGGACGCGTCGACGCTCGATACAGTCGTGGTCACGGGGCTGCGCAACAGCCTCGAAAACTCGATGAACATCAAGCGCGACAACAGCGGTATCGTCGACGCGATCAGCGCCGAGGACATCGGCAAGTTCCCCGACACCAACCTCGCCGAGTCGCTGCAGCGCATCACCGGCATCTCGATCGAGCGCCGCGACGGCGAAGGCGCCCAGGTCACCGCGCGTGGCTTCGGTCCGGGTTACAACCTGGTCACCCTCAACGGCCGCCAGATCCCGGGTGCCGACGGTTTCGGCAGCGGCGGCCTTGAGATCGGCGGCGTCGGTTCTGGTTCCCGTGGCTTCAACTTCGCCCAGCTGGCCTCCGAGGCCGTCAGCGGCGTGACCGTGTACAAGACCGGCCGTGCTTCACAGCCCAGCGGCGGCATCGGCGCCACGATCGACATCCTGACCTCGCGTCCGTTCAACCACCCCGGTGGCGAAATCATCGCCAGCGGCGGAATCAAGGCGATGTCCGACGAGTCGCAGATCCTCGACAGCGACATCACCCCGGAAGTCTCGGGTATCTTCAGCTACGCCAACCCGGACAAGACCTGGGGCGTGAGCGTGAATGCCAGCCACCAGAAGCGTCACGGCGGCTCGGTCCAGGCCACCCAGAACACTTGGAACGTGGCCCGCTGGACCGGTTCGGACAGCCGCTTCCGCCCGGACGCGGTGGTCGAGAACGCGCCGGCGATCGGCCAGCTGTACTCCATGCCGAACGACGTGCGTTACGCGTACCAGGACTTCGAGCGCGAGCGCCTCAACGCGCAGGCGGTGCTGCAGTTCGCCCCGACCGACGCGGTGGTCTTCACCCTGGACTACACCCACTCGAGCAACGAGATCGCCCAGAATCGTGGCGAGCAGACCCTGTGGCTGCAGAACAACCTGACCCACGTGACCTTCGACGGCAACCCGGATGTGGCCACCCCGTCCTACATCCGCGACCTGGCGGGCGGCGGCAAGGACTTCGGCTTCGAGCAGCAGCGCGACGAGCAGAAGTCCGAGCTCGACTCGATCGGCCTGAACATGAAGTGGGCCCTCACCGATAGCTTCACGCTGAGCGTCGACGCCCACAACACCAAGAACAGCAGCCGTCCGAACGACCCGATCACCGGGGGCAGCTCCACGGCGTTCAGCTTCGGCGGCTTCGCCCCGGATCCGAGCACCAACAACTGGACCCAGGAATACGAGTTCGGCAGCGGCCTGCCGATCGCGTGGAACACGCTGTATCCGACCACCGCGGACGCGCTGGCCGACACCAATGGCGTGGTCAACCCGGACTTCCCCCCGGAGCAGTTCGGCAGCCAGATCATGCGCATCTGGTCGACCCGGCAGGACAGCGAGGTCATGCAGGGCCGCGTCGACGGTGAGTTCGCGTTCGACAACGGTCGCTTCCTGTTCGGCGTCGACACCAGCGATACCAAGATGCGGCGCCTGAACGTCGACGGCCATACGCACCTGATGACCCTGGGTGACTGGGGCTCGACCGACCGCGGCCAGATCGCCGACATCGCTTCGCTGCTGAACCCGTTCAGCATCACCGACCAGTTCAACGACTTCAACGTCGGCCAAGCTGACTCGAACGTGTGGATCGGCAACGCCAGCGAGATGGCCCAGTGGGCCGAAGGCCTTTGCGCCGCCGGTACCGCGCCCGCGGCGTGGGCGGCGAACAACCGTTGCGACAACATCTCATCCCAGGTCCGTGACAGGTATGACGCTGACAACCAGGTCCGGGAGAAGACTCAGTCGGTGTACGTCCAGTGGGAGCAGGACGGCATGCTTGGCGACTTCCCGACCTACACGGTTGCCGGCCTGCGTTACGAGAAGACCGACCTGACATCGACTTCGGTCATCCAGGTGCCGGGGAGCATGGCGTGGCTGTCGAACAACGACTTCCAGGTGCGGACCTCGCCTGAATCCCAGCCGTTCAGCGAGACCAACAGCTACAGCTACCTGTTGCCGAACCTCGACTTCAGCATCGACTTCACTTCCGACCTCAAGGGCCGTGCGTCGTTCAGCAAGACGATCGCCCGCGCCCCGTACGGCAACCTGTATGCCGGCCCGACCGCAGGTGGCCCGAGCGGTTCGACCCTCTTCGGCGAGCAGTTCCGTGCCACGGGCAACGCCCAGAACCCGTCGCTGCTGCCGCTCGAGTCCGACAACCTCGACCTCGGCGTGGAGTGGTACTTCGCTCCGTCCAGCTTCATCGGCGTGACGTACTGGAACAAGCGCGTCACCAACTTCATCGGCAACACCGTGGTACGCGAGAACCTGTACGACCTGCTCGACCCGACCACCGGCGCGGACGCGCAGGCGGCCAATGCGTTCCTGGCCAGCCCGGCATGTGCTGCGCAGGTGACTGCGGCGGGTGGCGACCCTGCCGAGGGCTGCAACCAGAATTACACCACCCTGTTCGCTGCCACCGCGCTGCTCCGTTACGCCGGCGAGACCGGCGGCCTGGCGGCGTACGACGGTTCCGGCCCGCAGTCGCTCGCGCTTGAGGCCCAGTACGACATCATCGGCGATGCCGCCCTTGGCGACCCGCTGTACATGTTCGACGTCAATCGCCCTGTCAACCAGCGTGCGGCCAAGCTGCGCGGCTGGGAAATTGGCGGCCAGTACTTCTTCGGTGACACTGGCTTCGGCATGCAGGCCAACTACACCGTTGTGAAGGGTGACGTGGGCGTGGACCGTGCCGCTGATCCGGGTACGGACGTGTTTGCCCTGACCGGTCTGAGCGACACCGCCAACGCCGTGCTGATGTACGAGAAGTACGGCTGGTCGGCGCGTGTGGCCTGGAACTGGCGTGACGAGTACCTGCTGGCTGCCAACCAGAACGGCAACAACCGCAACCCGTACTTCGTCGAGGAGTACGAGCAGATCGACCTGAGCGTGAGCTACCAGCTGACCGACCAACTGACGGTTGCGGCTGAAGCGATCAACGTTACCGGCGAAGACACCCGCTGGAGCGCGCGTTCGCATAACCAGTTCGTGCGCGTGGTCGACCAGTCCCCGCGTTACATGGTGGGTCTGCGTTACGTGTTCTGACCGCAACAGTGATGTAGCAAGTTCCATGGAAAGGCAGGGACCGTCGCTTCGGCGACGGTCCCTTTTTTCTCTGCCCTGCTGCAGGCCGCGCGCCGCTTGCGGGCGATACCCGGTTGCCGATATGGTCCTCGGGGGGAAGCACTGCTTCCGGGAAGGGACCCCTGCGGTCCGAAGGACAAGTTGGAGCCTAAATGGCCCGTTACGAACTGCTCAACAACGTCGCGCACAGCCACCTGCGCGTGTCAGCGCGTTTCAGCGCCGATTACGGCGATGACGTCGGCATGGTCGAGGCATTCCCGACCGAGTTCGCCGAGATTCAGCGCGAATACCCGATTTTCTTCCGCAAGGATTCCGACGGTTCGTTCCATGCCGTTGCACTGCTCGGCTTCGGGCCGAACGAGAACCTGTACCTACGTGATGACGCATGGCAGGCCAACTACCTGCCGGCGGTGATCGCGCGTGGTCCGTTCCTGATCGGCTTCCAGGAGCAGATGGTCGACGGCGAACTGCGCAACGAGCCGGTGCTGCACGTCGACCTGGAACATCCGCGCGTGCGCGATGGCCACGGCCACCCGGTGTTCGCGCCGCAAGGCGGCCATAGCCCGTACCTTGAGAAGGTGATGCGGGTGCTGCGCGGGCTGCATGCCGGCGCCGGCGCGGCCAAGACCATGTACGCAGAGCTGGAGCGCCTGGAGCTGATCCAGCCGGTGCAGCTGGACGTGCGTTTCGACGACGACAGCCAGATCAACCTCGAAGGCCTGTACGGCATCGACCGCGAGCGCCTGGCCGCGCTGGACGCCACCCAGCTGCACCAGCTGCACAGCGCCGGCTGGCTGGAAGGCGTCTACCTGCTGGTGTCCTCGCTGCACAACATGCAACGGCTGGTCGCCGAGAAGCAGAGCAGGCTGCACGCACAGGCAGCGGGCCGGGCGGCCTGAGCATGTTTGACCGGCTGCCAAAGGTGCGTGTCCTGGAGGGTTTCAGCGCCGGGACCTTGCCGGTCGATCGCCTCATTGCCGAGAATCTGCCCACCGTGCTTCCGGGCGTGGCTCGCCAGTGGAGCCTGGTGCAGGCCGGGCTGGAGTCGCCGCGCACGGCGATGGAACAGCTGCGTGCCAGCTACAACGGGTGCCCGGTGCAGTACAGCTGGGGCGAGCCGGCCACCAGCGGCCGACCGTTCTACAACGATGATTTCACCGCACTGAACTGCCAGGTGCGTCGTGGCACCCTGGACCAGGTGCTGGACGAGCTGGCCTCGCATCTGGACGACCCGGCGCCGCCCACCTACTACGTGGCCTCGCTGCTGGTCGACTCCTCCTTGCCGACCCTGCGCCAGCACAACGACCTGGGTCTGGAGCAGCAGGGGGTTCAGGCGCCGCCCAGCATCTGGATCGGCAACCGGGTGACCGCGTCCTGCCATTACGACGCGCCGAACAACATCGCCTGTTGTGCTGTCGGCCGTCGCCGCTTCACCGTGTTCCCTCCCGAGCAGGTGCACAACCTGTACCCGGGCCCGCTGCAGCCCACGCCCGGCGGCCAGGCAGTGAGCGTGGTGGATTTCGATGCCCCGGACCTGGAGCGCTTCCCGCGCTTCGCCGCGGCGATGGAGGCCGGCCAGACCGTCGTGCTGCAGCCTGGTGACGCGATCTTCATTCCCAGCCTGTGGTGGCACCACGTGAAGGGGCTGGATCCGTTCACCGTGCTGGTCAACTACTGGTGGAGCAGCATGCCGGAGTGGATCCCCACGCCGATGCATGCGCTCAACATGGCGCTGTGGTCGATCCGCGACCGCCCCGAGCACGAAAAGCGCGCTTGGCGGGAACTGTTCGAGTACTACGTGTTCGGCCCGGCCGGGCTGGCCGGCGCGCACCTGCCCGAGCAGGGCCGCGGCGAGCTGGGCCCGTTCGACGAAACCGCCGCCCGGCGCATGCGCGCGGCGTTGCTGTCCAGACTCAACCGCTGACCGCCTGCGGGCAGCGGATTCCGGCGCCGCGCTGGTGCGACGTCGTTACTTCGCCAGCCGCCTTCGCGGCGGGCCCTTGAATGGAGGGGATACCTTGGAAAAGAACCGGATCCGCAAGGTGGTCATCGCCGGTGGCGGCACCGCGGGCTGGGTGACGGCGTGCGCACTGACCCACCAGTTCCGCGACCTGCTTGACGTCACCCTGGTCGAGTCCGAGGAGATCGGCACCGTCGGCGTGGGCGAGTCCACGATCCCGACCATCCGCACCTTCCACAAGCTGCTGCAGATCGACGAGCGCGAATTCCTCACCGCCGTGGCCGGCAGCTTCAAGCTGGCGATCTCGTTCGAGAACTGGATCCGTCCGGGTTCGCACTACTTCCATCCGTTCGGCACCACCGGTGTGAACACCTGGTCTTGCGACTTCCACCAGTTCTGGCTGGAAAGCCGCCGCCGCGGCATGCAGAGCGATCTGGGCGACTACTGCCTGGAAACCGTCGCCGCACGCCAGGACCGCTTCGCCCTGTTCAATACCGGCCAGAACACCCAGCAGTGGTCGATGCGCTGGACCCAGGCGGCCGCGATGGAGCGTAAAGATGTGAGCTATGCCTACCACTTCGACGCCGGGCTGTATGCCGCGTTCATGCGCATCAAGTGCGAGGGCAGCGGGCTCAAGCGGGTCGAGGGCAAGATCGCCCAGGTACGCCAGGACCCGGACAGCGGCTTCGTGCAGGCGCTGGTGCTGGAGGACGGGCAGGTCATCGAGGGCGACCTGTTCATCGACTGCACCGGCGCGCGCGCGGTGCTGAGCGAGCAGGCGCTGCACACCGGCTACGAGGACTGGAACCACTGGCTGCCAAGCAACCGCGCGGTGGCGCTGCAGACCGAAGCCGATGGACCGGCGGTGCCGTACACGCGCGCGATCGCGCACGAGGCCGGCTGGCACTGGAAGATCTCGCTCCAGCACCGGATCGGGTGTGGCATCGTGTTTTCCGACGCGCACATGTCCGACGACGAGGCGACCGCCAAGCTGCTTGCCGAGAACCCGGCCAAGCCGCTGCGCGACCCGTGGATCATTCCCTTCCGCACCGGGCGCCGGCGCAAGGCCTGGAACAAGAACGTGATCGCTTTGGGCCTGGCGAGCGGCTTCATCGAGCCGCTGGAGTCCACCAGCATCCACCTGACCCTGAGCGCGGTGACCCGGCTGGTGCAGTTCTTCCCCTTCGAGGGCATCAGCGAGGCGGCGGTGGACCGCTACAACCAGGTCAGCCGACAGGAGCTGGAACACGTTCGCGACTTCGTCGTGCTGCATTACCACCTCAACCAGCGCGACGAGCCCCTGTGGAAGCAGTGCCGCGAAATGGAGCTGCCGCCGGGCCTGGCCGAGCGCATCCAGGTGTTCCGCGAGACCGGCTACGCGTGGCAGGGGGAGGACGAGCTGTTCCGCCTCGATTCCTGGACCCACTGCATGCTGGGCCAGGGCGTGGTGCCCCAGAACCACCACCCGCTGACCCGCGCGCTGTCGGATGCCGATCTCAAGCGCCTGCTCGAGGGCGTGCGCAAGCCGATCGATGGTGCGGTAGCAGCCATGCCCAGCCACCAGCAGTTTCTCGACAGCTACTGCAAGGCGCCGGCCTCGGCCTGGGAACAGATGTACGCACGCGCCCGGCAGCATGAGCGGGTGACCGGCAAGGTCGCGGGCGTCGGCGGAGACCTGACCAGGTGACGCGCAGGTGCTGATCCAGGCGCACCCCGGACTGCGCCTTCAGGTGCGGCGGATCGGCGCGGAAGAGGCGCCGCTGCTGGTCATCGACCAGGCGGTGGCCGACCCCGATCGCCTGGTGCGCAAGGCGGCGCGCGGGCATTTCGCGCCGCACGGGGCGATGTTTCCCGGCGTGCGGATCCGCGCGCCGATTTCCTATGAAGTGTTCCTGGAGCAGTTGGTCCGGCCGCTGTTGGCCGAACACTTCGGGCTGCCGGCGCAGGGACGGTTCGCGTTTCCGACCTGCCATTATTCGCTGGTGACGCTGCCGCCGCAGCGGCTGAGCTTCCTGCAGCAGATCCCGCACATCGATTCGGTGCAGGCCAATGGCCTGGCCACGGTCCACTATCTGTTCCGCGGCGACTGGGGAGGCACCGCCTTCTACCGTCACCGTGCCACCGGCTTCGAGTCCGTGGACGCCTCGCGGCATCAGGCCTACTACCAGACCCTGCAGGAAGAGAGCCGGCGCGAAGACGCGACCGGCATGGGGTATATCAACGGGGATTCCACCTTGTTCGAACAGATCGGCAGCGTCGAGGGCGTCTACAACCGCATCGTGGTCTACCGGCGCAACGTGCTGCATTCGGGCAACATCGACAGCACCCGCGTTCCGCCGGCGGACGTCCATGCCGGACGCCTGTCGATCAACAGCTTCATCGACGTCCTGGAGCCGTCGCAGTGAGCCGGGCTGCTGCCGACGTGGGTCCGGGCCGGTCCTGCCGAATCGTCGCCTGCCGCGCGCAGGTGTCGGCGTGAGCCCGATGCTGCTGCTCCTGCTGCAACTGGTGCTGGTGCTCGCCGCAGCCAAGCTCTGCGGCGCCGTGCTGCGCCATTTCGGCCAGCCGCCGGTGATCGGCGAGATGGCCGCGGGCCTGGTGCTGGGGCCGCTGGTGTTCGGGGCGTGGGCACCGCAGGTGCATGCGGCCGTATTCCCGGCCGCGTCTCTGCCGATGCTCGCGGGCCTGGGCACGCTGGGCGTGAGCCTGTTCATGTTCATCATCGGCGCCGAGCTGCGCGCGCCCGAGGGCAGCGCCAGGCAGGTGCGTGCCGCGATCTCGATCGGCGGGTTCGGCATCGTGCTCCCGTTCGCGCTTGGGCTGGCGATCGCGCCGTCGCTGTATCGCGCGTTCGCACCCGATGGCGTCGGCTACTGGCCGTTCGCGATGTTCATCGCTGCAGCGATCTCGGTCACCGCATTCCCGGTGCTGGCGCGCATCCTCAAGGACCGCGGCCTGACCCGCTCCACGCCGGGCCGGCTCGCGCTGGCCGCTGGACTGGTCAACGACGGCGTCGTGTGGATCTTCCTGGCCGCGGTGCTGGCCCTGGCCGGCGGCGGCTCGGCAGGCGGGGTCGCGTTGACGGTCGCAGGCGCGGTCGCCCTGGTAGTGGTGACCTTCGGGCTGCTCAAGCCGGTGTATGCCCGCCTCCTGCGCCCGGCCACGCTCGACGGCGAGCCGCGCGCATCCGCGCTCACGCCGGTGCTGCTGGGGCTGCTGGCCTGCGCCGCGTTCGCCGAATGGATCGGCCTGCACGCCATCTTCGGCGCCTTCCTGTTCGGCACCTGCCTGCCGCGCGACGACCGCCTGCTGCACTGGTTCGCCAGGCGCATCGAGCCGCTGGCGATCGGGTTGCTGATGCCGGTGATGTTCGTGGTGGCCGGGCAGGGCGCGACGCCCGATGCGTTTGGCAGCGCCGGCATCGGCGCGTTCGGCCTGATCCTGCTGGTGGCCATCGCCGGCAAGGTGGTGGGCTGCGCGGCGGGCGCGCGACTGAACGGTTACGGCTGGCGCGACAGCCTGGCGGTCGGGTCGCTGATGAACGCGCGCGGCCTGATGGAGCTGATCGTGATCAAGATCGGCTACGACGCCGGCCTGATCGGGCCGGCGCTGTTTACCATGCTGTTCGCCGTCACCCTGGTGACCACGGTGATGGCCTCGCCGCTGGTGCGCCTGCTCTACCGCGGCCAGCACGCGGACGCGGCCGATGCTGGGGCCGAACGGGCCTCCTGAGATACGCACGGCCGGCCGGGGTTCCCGGGGCTGCGACAGCGGTCGCCTAGAATGGGCGCATGGATGTTTCCCACCTGCTTGATGGGCTGAACCCGGCCCAGCGCGAAGCCGTGTCCGCACCGCCCGGCCATTACCTGGTCCTGGCCGGCGCCGGCAGCGGCAAGACCCGTGTGCTGACCCACCGCATCGCCTGGCTGCACGAGGTGGTCGGGGTGCCGCTGCACGGCATCTTCTCGGTCACCTTCACCAACAAGGCCGCGGCCGAAATGCGCCACCGCATCGACGCGCAGCTGCGCAACGGCGCGCGCGGCCTGTGGATCGGCACCTTCCACGGCCTCGCCCATCGCCTGCTGCGGCTGCACTGGCAGGACGCCAGGCTGCCCGAAGGCTTCCAGATCCTGGATTCGGACGACCAGCTGCGCCTGGTCAAGCGGGTTGTGCAGCAGCTGGAGTTCGACGAGGCGCGCTTCCCGCCGCGGCAGATCGCGTGGTGGATCAACGCGCAGAAGGACGAGGGCCGCCGGCCGCAGAACATCCAGTCGGGCGGCGACGAGTGGTCGGAGGTGATGCTCAAGAGCTACGCGCTCTACCAGGAGCGCTGCGACCGCGCCGGGCTGCTGGATTTCGCCGAGATCCTGCTGCGCGCGCACGAGCTGCTGCGCGATACGCCGGCGCTGCTGGCGCACTACCGGCAGCGCTTCGGGCAACTGCTGGTGGACGAGTTCCAGGACACCAACGCCATCCAGTACGGCTTCGTGCGGCTGCTGGCCGGCGAGCAGGGACAGGTGTTCGTGGTCGGCGACGACGACCAGTCGATCTACGGCTGGCGCGGCGCCAAGGTCGAGAACATGCAGCGCTTCCTGCGCGATTATCCCGGCGCGCAGACCATCCGCCTTGAGCAGAACTATCGCTCCAGCGCCAACATCCTGGGCGCGGCCAACGCGGTGATCGCGCACAACCCCGAGCGGTTGGGCAAGCAGCTGTGGACCGACAGCGGCGAAGGCGAGCCGATCGACCTGTACTCGGCCTACAACGAGATCGACGAGGCGCGCTTCGTGGTCGAGCGCATCGGCCAGTGGGTGCAGGGCGGCGGCAGCCACGGCGACTGCGCGATCCTCTACCGCAGCAACGCGCAGTCGCGCGCGTTCGAGGAAACGCTGCTCGCCGAACAGGTGCCCTACCGCGTGTACGGCGGCGTGCGCTTCTTCGAGCGCGCCGAGGTCAAGGACACGCTGGCCTACCTGCGGCTGGTCGCCAATCGCGCCGATGACGCGGCGTTCGAGCGCGCGGTGAACACGCCCACGCGTGGCATCGGCGAGCGCACCCTGGACGAAGTGCGGCGGCAGGCGCGCGCCGGCGGCATCACGCTGTGGGAGGCATCGCTGCGCGTGCAGCAGGGCGCCGCGCTGCAGGCGCGCGCGCGCAACGCGCTGGCCGGCTTCCACACGCTGGTCGACGCGCTTGAGGGCGAAGCGGCGGAACTGCCGCTCAAGGACAAGATCGACCACGTGCTGCTGCGCTCGGGCCTGCGCGTGCACTACACCAACGAATCCAAGGGCGCGGCCGATTCGCGCGTGGACAACCTCGACGAGCTGGTGTCGGTGGCCTCGCGCTTTGTCAGGGGCGACGAGGACGATGCGGCGCAGCTCAGCGAACTGGTGGCCTTCCTCGCCTACGCCTCGCTCGAGGCCGGCGAAGGCCAGGCCCAGGCGGGCGAGGACGGGGTGCAGCTGATGACCCTGCACAGCGCCAAGGGTCTGGAGTTCCCGCTGGTGTTCCTGGCCGGAATGGAGGAAGGCCTGTTTCCGAACGCGCGCTCGATCGAGGAGAGCGGGCGCCTGGAGGAGGAGCGCCGGCTGGCCTACGTGGGCATCACCCGCGCGCGCCAGAAGCTGGTGCTCAGCTACGCCGAGTCGCGACGCCTGCACGGCCAGGACATGTACGGCATGCCTTCGCGCTTCCTGCGCGAGATTCCCGCAACGCTGCTGCACGAGGTGCGTCCGCGCGTGCAGGTCTCGCGCCCGGCGTTCACGCCGCAGCCGCGCCGCGACTGGGGCCATGCCTCGCTCGACCAGTCACCGGGACTGCGACTTGGCCAGAACGTGGTGCACGCCAAATTCGGCAGTGGCGTGGTCACCGACCTCGAAGGAGGCGGCGCGCATGCGCGCGTGCAGGTGAACTTCGATGACGCCGGATCGAAGTGGCTGGTGCTGGCGTACGCCAACCTGACGCCGGGGTAGCGGCGCAGCGGCGATGCCCTTACTTGCGGATCGGGAAGCCCGGCGATTCATCCAGGCTGCCGTCCGCGCGCAGCACCGCGTAACGCTCGCCGTAACGGTCGATGACCACCGGGATCGGGTCCTCGAACATCGGCCGACGCACGAACTCCAGCGTCCAGTGAAAGTGCTCGAGGGTCTCCAGCGCCTGCAGCTGTGCAGCCGTCAGGCCCTCGCGCAGCGCGCGCGCATCTTCCTGCCGCTGGCGTCGCTCACGTCCGTACATGTCGACAAGTGTTGCGGCGCAGCCCTGCACGACATGTGAAAACCTGCATCCCGGGCTGGTTGGGCAGCTGTCGCGGCGCGGGCATGCAGCGCTTACGCGGCGTGATGCATCATCATGGCCTGACCACGAGGCAAGGAGCATTCGATGCAGCTGGGCATGATCGGACTGGGCCGGATGGGCGCGAACATGGCGCGGCGCCTGCAGCGCGATGGGCATGAGGTCGCTGGATTCGATCCATCGGCGGACGCGCGCGCAGCGCTGGCGGCGGATGGCATCGCCACCGAAACGACGCTCGACGGACTGGCCGAGCGCAGCGGCACCCCGCGCGCGCTGTGGATGATGGTGCCCGCCGGCGCGGTGGTCGACGCCACGATCGAGGCGCTGCGTCCGCTGCTGTCGCCGGGCGATGTGCTGGTCGACGGCGGCAATTCCTTCTACCGCGACAGCCAGCGCCGCGCGCAGGCCCTGCGCGAGGCGGGCATCGCCTATGTCGACGTCGGCACCAGCGGCGGCGTGTGGGGGCTAGACGAGGGCTACAGCCTGATGGTCGGCGGCGACGCCGATGCCGCCGCCGCGCTCACGCCCTTGTTCCGCTCGCTGGCGCCCGCGCCCGAGCGCGGCTGGGCCCACGTCGGCCCGGACGGCGCCGGCCACTACGCGAAGATGATCCACAACGGCATCGAGTACGGAATGATGCAGGCCTATGCCGAGGGCTTCGCGATCCTGGAGCGTCGGCCCGATCTGATCCCCGACATCGCCGGCCTGGCCGAATTGTGGCGGCACGGCAGCGTGGTGCGCTCGTGGCTGCTCGACATCACCGCGGCGGCGCTGGCGGACAATCCGACGCTGGAAGGCATCGCGCCCTGGGTGCCCGATTCGGGCGAGGGACGCTGGACGGTCGCCGAGGCGATCGAACTGGATGTGGCCGCTCCGGTCATCACCCAGTCGCTGATCGAACGCCTGCGCTCGCGCCAGGACAATGCCTACGCCGACCGGATGCTGGCGGCGATGCGCGCGGGCTTTGGCGGACATGGCGTAAAGCCGGGCTGAGTGCGGCCGGCAAGCCGGGCTTGCTCCGGATCAATGCATGCAGGGGCCGGGCGTGGTTCCATGCAGCGTCCACGACAGCGGAGGTGTTCTTCGATGTACAGGCATATCCTGATCGCGAGCGATGGCTCTGAGCTGGCCGGCAAGGGCCTCGACGCCGGCCTCGCGCTGGCCGCGGCGCTGCAGGCCCGGGCGACCCTGGTGACGGTGTCCGATCCCTGGCAGGCGATGATGGCAGCCGAGCCATCGGGAATGGCGCTGGGCGCCGAGCTGCGCGAGGAACGGCGCCGGGAAAAGCAGGCGCAGGCGCAGTCGGTCATCGATGACGCACGGGCGCGGGCGACGCACAGCGGCGTGGCCCTGGACACCGTCTACGTGCCCGAACGCCTGGCCGACGAGGCCATCCTGGAAACCGCCGCCAGCTGTGGCGCGGACCTGATCGTGATGGCTTCGCACGGCCACCGTGGGCTGCGCAAACTGCTGCTGGGCAGCCAGACCCAGTCGGTCGTCAGCCGCGGGCACCTGCCGGTGCTCGTGGTGCGCTGAGCGCGTCGCTCAATTGAATGCGATCGCGCGGCCACCGGCAGCGCTTTCGCATCCGGCCTCGAGCACGCGCATCACCGCCAGCGCCTGTTCGATCGCCACCGGCGGCGGGCCACGCCCGAGCACGGCATCGCGCATAGCGGCGTAGCAGGCGCGATAGTCGCCGGGCGGTCCGTGAAACACGCGCTCCAGCGCGCGACCATCCCCGTCGATCGTGGTCAGCAGGCCGGGCTGTTCATCGAGGCCCCAGTCCGGGCCGTCGGGTGCGATGCCATCGCGCAGCGCGGCTTCCTGCGGGTCGAGCCCGTGCTTGATGAAACTGCCGCGCGTGCCGTGCACAGCCAGGCGCAGGCCGCTTGCCGGCACCAGCACGCCCGCATGCAGGACCGCGCGCAAGCGCGGGTAGCGCAACACAACATGGAAGAAATCGTCGACCACCGCGCCCTCGCGCTGCACGGCGATATCCGCCTGCACCGACAGCGGCGGGCCAAACAGCTGCAGCACCTGGTCGACCAGGTGCGGCCCCAGGTCGAACCACAGTCCGGCGCCGGGACCGGCGCGCTCACGCCAGCGGTCGGGCACCTGCGGCCGGAACCGGTCGAAGTGCGAATGCAGCTCGGCCACTTCGCCCAGCGCGCCGGAGTCCAGCAGTCCGCGCAGGGCGAGGAAATCCGCGTCCCAGCGCCGGTTCTGGAACACGCTGGCGATGCGCCCGGCGGCCCGCGCCGCGGCAGCAATCTGTCGCGCTTCCTCCAGGGTCGTGGCGAAGGGCTTGTCGACCAGCACGTGGCGACCGGCCTGCAGCGCCGCGATCGCCAGCGGCGCATGCACCGCATTGGGCGCGGCGATGACCACCAGATCGATGTCGGGCCGCGCGAACGCTGCTGCCGGATCCGCGACCACGTCGGCCTGCGGGAAATCCGCCTGTACGCGCGCAGCATCGCTCGACACCACGGTGTGCAGCCGCAGCCCTGGCGTATGCGCGACCAGCGGTGCGTGGAACACCCGCCCGGCGTAGCCGTAGCCGACCAATGCGACGTTCAACGGCGGGTTCATGCGTGCAGGCCTGGTGGCCGACTGCCCAGGCGCGCCCAGCTCACCAGCCGAACAGCTTGAAATAGGTCTGCGGCGAATCGTCGCCTTCGCGCGTGGACAGCACGCGTCCGTCGCGGACGTACAGCAGGTAGGTGGGCCCGCGCGAAGGCTGCACCTGGACCACGCGCAGATCGCCGTTGACGCGGTATTCGGTGATCACGTCGCCGTTGGCCTCGGTGCGCACGTTCTCTTCGGCGCCCGGCGGGATCTCGACCGTCGCAGGCGCAGTCGTGGCGCAGGCGCCCAGGGTCAGCAGCGCAGACAGGGCGAGGGGCAGGAGCAGGCGACTGGCGTGCATGGAGATCATCCGGCGTGGCTGGACGTTCATTATGCGCATGCCCGATCAAGGCGGGGCGAGCGTGAAGACAGCGCCGGCCCGGGCGCGCCGCGTGGGATCCGGTCGACCGGGCCCGGCCCATGCCGCGCGTAGAATCAGTCCATGCCCAGACTCGTACTGATCGACGGTTCCTCCTATCTGTTCCGCGCCTTCCACGCGCTGCCGCCGCTGACCAATGGCGACGGTGAGCCGACCGGCGCGCTGTTCGGCGTGGTCAACATGCTGCGCGCCACGCTCAAGGAGAAGCCGGACTACGTCGCCTTCGTGGTCGACGCCAGCGGTCCGACCTTCCGCGAGGCGCTGTACCCGCTTTACAAGGCCAACCGTCCGCCGATGCCCGACGACCTGCGCACCCAGGTCGAGCCGATGTGCAGGATCGTCGAGGCGCTGGGATTCCCGATCCTGCGCGAGCCGGGCGTGGAAGCCGACGACGTGATCGGCACCCTGGCCGTGCAGGGCGCGGCGGACGGCATCGACGTCACCATCTCCACCAGCGACAAGGATTTCGCGCAGCTGGTGCGCGAGCCGGCGCCCGGCCAGGGCCTGGTCGAACTGGTCAACACCATGACCGGCAGTCGCCTGGACAGCGTCGAGGCGGTGATGGCGAAGTTCGGCGTGCGCCCGGACCAGATCGTCGACATGCTCGCGCTGATGGGCGACAGCGTCGACAACATTCCCGGCGTGCCCAAGTGCGGGCCCAAGACCGCCGCCAAGTGGCTGGCCGAGCACGGCACCCTCGACGCGGTGATCGCCGGCGCCGATGGCGTCAAGGGCAAGATCGGCGAGAGCCTGCGCGAGGCGCTGGGGCAGCTGCCGCTGAGCCGGCAGCTGGCCACGATCAAGCTCGACGTCGCGCTGGATGCCACGCCGCAGACGCTGGCCCTGCGCGAGCGCGACGTCGAGGCGCTGCGCGAGCTGTACGCGCGCTACGGCTTCAACCAGGCGCTCAGGGAACTCGACGGCGGCAGCGTCGCCGACGCCGCCGAGAAGGAGCCGGGACGGGCGCGCGGCAGCGGCCGCTATGCCGCGCCGGCCTCGCCGGACGAGCCGCTGCCCGATCCGGCGCTGGCGGCACCGGGCAGCTACGAGACGATCTTCGATGCCGGGCAGCTGGCGACCTGGATCGACGAACTGCGCCAGGCCGGCTGTTTCGCGCTCGACACCGAAACCGATTCGCTCGATCCGTTGCGGGCCAACCTGATCGGCATCAGCTTCGCTGCCGAGTCCGGGCGCGCGGCCTACCTGCCGCTGGGACACGACTATCCCGGCGTGCCGGCGCAGCTTGATCGCGGGGCCGCGCTCGAGGCGCTGCGCCCGCTGCTCGAGGACGCGCAGGTGCGCAAGATCGGGCAGCACGGCAAGTACGACCTGCACGTGTTCCGGCGCCACGGCATCGAGGTGCACGGCTACGCCGAGGACACGATGCTGCAGAGCTTCGTGCTCAACTCCAGCCAGCGCCACGACATGGATTCGCTGGCGCGACGCCTGCTCGGCTACGAGACCGTCCCCTACGAAGCGGTGGCCGGCAAGGGCGCGAAACAGATCCCGTTCAATGCGGTCGCGATCGACGACGCCACCGGCTATGCCGCCGAGGACGCCGACATCACCCTGCGCCTGCACGGTGAGCTGTCCTCGCGCCTGGCGCAGGTGCCTTCGTTGCAGTCGGTCTACCGCGACATCGAGATGCCGCTGGTGCAGGTGCTGGCGCGCATCGAGGCCAATGGCGTGATGATCGACGCGGATGAGCTGCGCCGGCAGACCGCCGACCTCTCGCGGCGGATGCTCACCGCCCAGCAGGCTGCCACCCAGATGGCCGGGCGCAGCTTCAACCTCGACTCGCCCAAGCAGCTGCAGGCATTGCTGTTCGACGAACTCGGACTGCCGGCGCTGGTGAAGACGCCCAAGGGCCAGCCCAGCACCAACGAGGAGGCGCTGGAGGCGATCGCCGACCAGCACGAGCTGCCGCGCGTGATCCTCGAATACCGCGGCCTGGCGAAACTGCGCAGCACCTACACCGAAAAGCTGCCGGAGATGATCAATCCCGGGACCGGCCGCCTGCACACCAGCTACCACCAGGCAGGCGCGGCCACCGGCCGCCTGGCCTCCAGCGATCCCAACCTGCAGAACATCCCGATCCGCACCGAGGACGGCCGCCGCATCCGCAAGGCCTTCATCGCCCCGCCGGGACGGCGCCTGGTCGCCTGCGACTATTCGCAGATCGAACTGCGGATCATGGCCCACCTGTCGGAGGACGCCGGCCTGCTCGAGGCCTTCGCGGCCGGCGCCGACATCCACCGCGCCACGGCCGCCGAGGTCTTCGGCCGCCGGCTGGAGGAGGTGACGACCAGCGAGCGGCGCGCGGCCAAGGCCATCAACTTCGGCCTGATGTACGGCATGGGCGCGTTCGGGCTGGCGCGCAACCTGGGCATCGGCCGCGGCGAGGCGCAGGAATACATCGCCACCTATTTCTCGCGTTATCCGGGCGTGCGCGATTTCATGGAGCGCACCCGCCAGCAGGCGCGCGAGCAGGGCTACGTCGAAACCGTGTTCGGCCGGCGTCTTTACCTGGAATACATCCAGCGCGGCAACCAGGCCCAGCGCGCCGGCGCCGAGCGCGCCGCGATCAACGCGCCGATGCAGGGAACGGCGGCCGACATCATCAAGCGCGCGATGATCGACATCGACGGCTGGCTGGCGGCCCAGGGCGGCGCGGCACAGATGATCCTGCAGGTGCACGACGAACTGGTATTCGAGGTCGACGAGGCCTTTGTCGACGTGCTCGTGGGCGAGGCTTCGGCGCGAATGGCGGCAGCAGCGGAACTGCGTGTTCCGCTGGTGGTGGACTCTGGCGTGGGCACCAACTGGGATCAGGCCCATTGATGCGGACCCGATCACGCTTTGCGCGTATCTCGGCATAAGTCATGACTTTCGGCACGGATATTGTCCGGGAATCCACCGGGTAAACGGTGGCTGAATTATTCGGACGGCATAGCGTCTTCTTCACGAAGTCTCAATGTTGGAAGTGGTCATATAGGTCGCGACAGATGCAAGGTCTGTCGCTGATCTCCTCCCATTCCCCTGGGGAAGATCCGGAACGTAAGACTTCTCCCCGAGTCCCGTTCCCCGAGCCCCGCCGGCCCCCCCTGCCTGCGGGGCTTTTTTGTGGGTGTTCTCCGCATTGCGAAAGGATTGACGACGGTGGATCCGGGCCTCCGGTTGGGGTCGTTCCGAGCTGGGGGTTGCTCTTCGGCTCGGTCAGCCATCCATGGCTGACTCGCCGCCGCAGCGCATCCATGCGCTGCTTTGCGCAACCCCCAGCCCGGAACGACCATCGCCCAGTTGCTGTCGCGGCTTCGAAAGAAGCTCCCGCCGAAGCATCACAGCAGGAGCAGCAGCGAGCCGCGTCCTGGCGGCCGGGGGTCGCGGAAAGCAAAACATGGATGTTTTGCGCGCGAGTCAGGGCAGGGAAAGCGTGGATGGCTTGCGCGGCATGCCGCGCATCCACGCGAGCGCCCGGTATGCTTTGCCGGGCCGGACCGCGCAGCGGCCCTGACCGAGCGAAAAGCGATCCCCGGCCGACAGGGCGTGGCGTCCGTCCGAAGGCCGGACCCGGATGCAGGGCAGCGGCCGCCTCGCGGCGGCGCACTAGAATGGCGCAGCCGTGCGCAAGATCATCCACATCGACATGGACGCGTTCTACGCATCCGTGGAACAGCGCGACGATCCGTCGCTGCGCGGCCGCCCCGTGGTCGTGGCCTGGCGCGGCGCGCGTTCGGTGGTGTGCGCGGCTTCCTACGAAGCGCGGCGCTACGGCGTGCGCTCGGCGATGCCGGCCATGCGCGCCGAGCGGCTGTGCCCGGACGCGGTGTTCGTGCCGCCGGACTTCCCGCGCTACAAGGCGGCGTCGCGGCAGATCCGCGAGATCTTCCTGGAGCACACCGACCTGGTCGAACCGCTGTCGCTGGACGAGGCCTACCTCGACGTCACCGCGCCCAAGATCGCATCGCCCAGCGCCACCGCCACCGCGCAGGCGATTCGCGCGCGCATCCGCGAGGAAACGCGGCTCACGGCATCCGCGGGCGTCGCGCCCAACAAGTTCATCGCCAAGATCGCCTCGGACTGGAACAAGCCCGACGGCGTGTTCGTGGTCCGGCCAACACAGGTCGATGCCTTCCTCACCCCGCTGCCGGTGGGACGCATTCCGGGAGTGGGCAAGGTGATGCAGGGCAAGCTGGAGGAACTGGGCGTGCGCACGGTGGGAGAGCTGCGCGGGCTGCCGCTGGAGGCGCTGCAGGCACGCTTTGGCAGCTACGGCGCGTCGCTGTACCGGCGCGCGCGCGGCATCGACGAGCGGCCGGTCGAACCCGACCAGCCGGTGCAGTCGATCTCGGCCGAGGACACCTTCGCCCAGGACCTGCCGCTGGACGAGCTGGCGCCGCACGTGCGGCGCATCGCGGAGAAGGCCTGGCATTCCACCCGCAAGACGCCGCGCGTCGGCCGCACCGTGGTGCTCAAGCTCAAGACCGCGCAGTTCCGCATCCTCACCCGCAGCCTGACGCCCGACACGCCACCGGCGACGCTGGATGCGTTCAGCGCGATCGCGCTGTCGCTGCTGGCGCGGGTGGCGCTGCCGCAGGCCACCCGCTACCGGCTGGTGGGCGTGGGCCTGTCGAATTTCCACGATCCGGAAGAGCGCGCGGTGCAGGCGCAGTTGTTCGAGGCCGCGACCTGCGCCTGAGCCGGTTGCGCGAGGCCGATACACTGGCCGGCCCCCTGCCGATGGTCGACCGATGACATTTCCGTTCCGCGCCGTGCTGTTCGACCTGGACGGCACCCTGATCGACAGCGCCGTCGGCATTGCCGAGGCGGTCAACCGCACGCTGCTGGCGCTGGGCCACGCCGCGCAGGACGAGTCCACCGAGCGCAGCTGGATCGGCGATGGCGCGCGCCTGCTGCTGCGCCGCGCGCTCGACCACGCCGGTGCGACGCTGCCGGACGGCGACGGCTTCGAGGCGGCGTATGCGCTGCTGATGCGGCATTACGGGGAATCGCTGCCGCGCCAGGCCGTGGCCTATCCGGGCGCCGCCGAAGCGCTGCAGGCGCTGCAGGCACGGGGCGTGCCCATCGCCCTTTGCACCAACAAGCCGGCGCGCTTCATCGCGCCATTGCTCGAGGCGCTCGGCTGGGAAGACTGTTTCCAGGCCATCGTCGGCGGCGACACCCTGCCCGAGCGCAAGCCCGATGCGCGCCCGCTGCTGCACATCGCCGAGGGCTTTGGCCTGGCAGCGGAGCAGTGCCTGATGGTCGGCGATTCGCGCACCGACGCAGACGCTGCCGCGGCCGCGGCGATGCCGCTGGCCCTGGTCGACTATGGCTACCGGCGCGACTTCGACCTCGATGGCGCCGGCGCCTGGCGCGTGGTCGGCGACCTGCGCGCGCTGCTGCAGCCCGGCGAGGCGTTCGTGCTGGCAGCAGCGCGACCCGACTGCTGACAACACCTCCGCGCGCGCCGGCGCTAGTCTCGGCGCGTGCAACCGGAGGACTGGCGTGGGCGATATCCGACAGGGGGCCGCGGCCGAACTGTGGCAATCGGCGATCCGTGAGGCCTGCGAGGGCGGCGGTCGCGCACTCGACGAGTCGCAGGAAAGCTATCTGGTGTTCGTGCTGCTGCGCCACCAGCGAGACGAGCGGCTGCTGGCGCGGATCCAGGCGCTGGAATGGCTGGACGCCCAGCAGCAGACGGGCAGCGCGCGCGCGGATGCGCTGCGCGACGTGGGCGACCGCTGCCTGCTGGTGGCCGGGCTGTTCCCGGCGCTGGCGAAGCGGCGCCGGGTGAGCGTGGACTATTTCGTCGACCTGGGGCGCGGCGCCTACCAGGGCGTGGCCGAAGCAGGGCGCGACGCCTATGCCGAGCTGTTCGCGCGCCTGGCCGCCAGCTACCGCGAGCTGGTCGCGGTGCTGCAGGGCGTACGCGCGCTGCGCGACCCGCGCATGCTCTCCGCCCCCGGCGGGACCGTGCTGCACTGACCGCGCCCACCGCGGGCACCAGGCGCGCGATGGGCGGGGCCAGTGCAAGGGCTCAGCGCGGCGCGGGCCGCCAGCGCAGGGTGAGCTGGTACTCGCGCCCGGGCTGGTAGTACCAGGCCACCGACTCGTACTGGCGGTCGAACAGGTTGCTGGCGCGCGCGGCGAGGCTCCAGTCGCGACCGAGGTCGTACTCCAGGCGCAGGTCGGTGGTCGCGTGGCCGCCCAGGCGCACGCGGTTGGCAGCATCGTCGTAGCGCGCGCCGGCGCCCTGCACGCTCAGGCCCGCGCGCAGGGGGCCGAAGTCGCGGTCGATGTCGATGCGGCCGGTGGTGCGCGCGCGCCGCGCAAGCAGCCGGTCGTGGTTGGCGCTGCCGCTGCGGTCGCGCGGATCGGTGTGGCTGAGCTGGGCCGACAGGTCGAAGCCTGCCCACGCGGTGTCGACGGTGAATTCGGCGCCGCGGATGCGCGCCTGGTCGATGTTGCTGCCCACGCCGAGGAAGTCCGGCGGCGGGTACACGAACACGATCAGGTCGTCGATGCGGCTCTCGTACACGTCCAGCGACCAGCGGTGGCCGGCCGCGGTGCGCGACAGGCCGAGGTTGAGGCTGCGCGAGGTTTCCGGCTGCAGCCAAGGGCTTTCGGAGCCGGGGTAGTAGAGGTCGTTGAAGGTCGGCGCCTTGAAGCCAGTGGCCGCATTGGCAGACAACCGCAGGCCGTTGCCCAGCGCCGTGCCCCAGCCGAGGCTGCCGGTGAGATGGTTGCCGAACTGCGCGTTGTCGTCGTTGCGTACGCTGGCCTGCAGCCGCTGCCTGCCGACGCGACCGTCGTAGGCGAGGAACACGCCGGTGTTGTCACGGGCATCGACGGTATAGGGGACCAGGCTGTCGACCTGGTCGTCCAGATGGTCGACGCCCGCGGTCAGCAGATGGCCGGGGCGGAGCTGCAGGTCGCCCTGGAGCGAAGCGCTGTCGCGGCGGGTGACGAAGGCGCTGCGGAGCTCCTCGGCCTGGTAGTCGTCGGAGCGATCCTGGCTGCGTCCCAGGGCCGCAGTGAGTTCCAGTCGCCCGCCCTGCGGCGCATGCCGCAGCTGCAGCGCACTGACCTGCTGGCGCACCTCGGAGCGGTTGGTCCAGGAGCCGTCGAACTCGGTGTCGCCATCGGCCTGCAGGAAGCTGCCCTCCAGCTCGAACGCCTCGCCCATCTGCACTCCACCGCGCAGGCCCAGCGAGACGTTGCGATAGCCGTCGTCGTCGGGTTCGTCGGCGAAGCAGCCCTGGAACAGCGCGCCCGAGCCGCGGCAGGCGTTGAAGCCGTCGGTGGAATCGTAGGCGCCGTGCACGCCGAGCCAGCCGCGCGCGCCGCGCAGGTCGAAGCCGCCGCCCAGCTCGCGGCTGCCGTGGCTGCCCATTCCGAGGGTGAGGCTTGGCGCCAAACCCTGCGTTTGCGCGCGCCGGGTGAAGATCTGGATCACGCCGCCGATCGCCTCGGAGCCGTACAGGCTCGAGCGCGGGCCGCGAATGATCTCGATGCGCTCGATCTGCGCCAGCGGCAGGTCCTGGATCGCGGGCATGCCGGCGGTGGCCGAGTTCATCTTGATGCCGTCGACCAGCACCAGCACGTGGTCGGACTCGGCGCCGCGCAGGTACAGGCTGCTGAGCTTGCCGCGGCCGCCGGTGTTGCCGACGTCGATGCCGGCGCGCCCGCGCAACAGGCCGATCAGGTCGCGCGCCTGGCTGCGCTCGATCTGCGCGCGGTCGATCACCTGGGCGGGCACCAGGCTTTCGGCCAGGGCCACCTCGGTGCGGGTGCCGGTGACCACCACTTCGTCGAGGTCGGTGGCCGACTGGGCCAGTGCCACGATGGGCAGGGCCGCGGCCACCGCCGCGGAGATCAGGGAAAGGGAACAACGGTTCAACATCGCATCGGCTCCATCGCGCGCCCCGCGCGCCTTGCATGGCATGGAGTTGCGCGCGGAGAGATGGCGGACGGGCACACGACGGCGCACGGCACGCCGCGACGCCCTCCGCATCGCAACCAGTGGACTCCAGGGCCGGTCTCCGGACTCGCGGGTTGGGGCAGGTGTGCCCCGGTCGCCGCGCCTTCCCATGCGTGTGCACAGTGGCGGATGCGGCGGCCGTACTCGCTTACCGTTGCGGGGGCAGTGCCGGGATGACCGCGTCGCGTTGCGACGACGGCGTCACCGGCTTCCCGTTTCAGC
The DNA here is from genome assembly GCF_054072715.1 of Luteimonas sp. A611. Classification (NCBI taxonomy): domain Bacteria; kingdom Pseudomonadati; phylum Pseudomonadota; class Gammaproteobacteria; order Lysobacterales; family Lysobacteraceae; genus Luteimonas; species Luteimonas sp. A611. The sequence goes on along the minus strand of NZ_JBSVRP010000003.1, from coordinate 29,951 downwards.
CCTTGGACGAAGATCCGCGGGCCACCCTGGAGCTGGCGGCATTGTACGGGAAGGGTGCGTGCGGCGGCGCGTGCTGCGACGCGCGCAGGTGGCTCAGTCGCGGTCGCCGCCGCGGTCGGGCTCGTCGAGGAAGCCGAACGAGGCGGACGGGGTTTCTTCCTGATGGTGGGTGGTGGTCACCGGCGCGGCGGCAGGACGCCCGCGCGGCAGCGGCAGCTCGGCCGTTGCGGCCTCGACTGCGGCCACCAGCTCCACGCGGCGTTGCTCCGGCACTTCCTGCCAGTGGCAATCGCGCAGCGCGCCTTCGAGTGCATAGAGCAGGTTGAGGCTGGGCTTGAAGCCGGCGCGGCGCACGCGCATGAAGGCGTCCACCGGACCGGCGCCGACCAGGTCCTGCTCGGTACGCAGCCCCACCTGGCGCAGCCAGGCGGCGGATTTCGGACCGATGTTGCGCATCTTCAGCGGTGCATTCATGACAGGGATTCGACCCAGATGCGGGCGATGGCTTCCAGCCCTTCCTGATCTTCAACGTCGAAACGGGCCGGCTCCGGACTGTCGATGTCGAACACGCCAACCAGCGTGTCTCCGTGCAGCAGCGGCACCACCAGCTCCGATCGCGACGCGGAGTCGCAGGCGATGTGGCCGGGGAAGGCGTGCACGTCGTCGATCCGCTGGGTCTGGCGGCTGCTTGCGGCCGCGCCGCACACGCCCTTGTCGAGCGGGATGCGCACGCAGGCGGGCAAGCCCTGGAACGGGCCGACCACCAGCTCGGTGCCGTCATGGAAATAGAAGCCGACCCAGTTCAGCCCGGGCAGCGCGTGGTAGACCAGCGCGGACAGGTTGGCGGCGTTGGCGATGCGGTCGTGTTCGCCATGCAGCAGCGCGCGTGCCTGTTGTGCGAGCTGGGCGTACTGCTGCGGCTTGTCGCCGCTTAGACTTGCTGCAGTGAACATGCGGGCAGTGTAGCAGCGCGTGCACGACCCCTCCGGAGGACGGATGAAACACGGTCCAGAACGCGCCGCGGCCTGCCTGTGCATACGCGCGCTGCGGACGTCGAAACGGAAGGACGGGGGCGCGCGGTGAGCCAGGCCTGGTTCGTCACCGGCACCGACACCGGCGTGGGCAAGACCTTCGCGTCGGTGGCGCTGCTGCATGCGTTGCGCGCGCGCGGGCTGCGTGCGGTCGGGATGAAGCCGGTGGCCAGCGGCTGCGAACATGGCGCCGATGGCTGGCAGAACGAAGATGCGCTCGCGCTGCGGGCCGCGAGTGATCCAGTGCCGGACTACGCCGACGTGAATCCGTTCGCACTGCCGGTTGCCACCGCGCCGCAGCTTGCCGCGCGCGATGCGGGCATCGTGGTGACGCTGCCGCCGCTGCTGGATGCGTTCGCGCGCTTGTCGGCCAGCGCCGATGCAGTGGTGGTCGAGGGTGCCGGCGGCTGGCTGGCGCCGATGGGCGATGGCCTGGAGCAATCGGCGATGGCGCGCGCGGTGGGCGGGCAGGTGATGCTGGTGGTGGGGCTGCGGCTGGGCTGCCTCAGCCATGCACGTCTGACTGCGAAGGCGATCGAAGCAGACGGTTGCCGGCTGGCGGGGTGGATCGGCAACCGCGTCGATCCGGCATTCGATCGCGTCGACGATTACCTGGCGCTGTTGCGCGAGGCGCTGCCCGCGCCGTGCATGGGCGTGCTGCGGCATGCGGTGGGTGGCGATGGTGCTGTTGCGGCGAAGGAGCTGGTGCTGCCGGAGTGAGCGGCTGCGGCCTGCCCCCCACCCCAACCCTCCCCCGCACGCGGGGGAGGGAGCAGGGCAGTCGGCAGGTCGGTTCAGGCGCGAAGGCCTGTTTTAACTCCCTCCCCCGCCCGCGGGGGAGGGCTGGGGTGGGGGCAACCGGCGAGCGCGTCCCTCAACCGTGCTGCGGCTGCGGCGCCTCCGGTGCGTCATCCGCTTCGGCCGCGTTCTCACGGCCCCGGTCGCGCGCATGGTCGCGCGCCAGGTACAGGTAGTACGCCGGCAGCACGAACAGGGTGAACATCGTGCCGATGGTCATGCCCGAGGCGATCACGGTGCCCATCGAGAAGCGCGAAGCCGCGCCCGGCCCCTTGGCGATCAGCAGCGGAATCATCGCGAACACCAGTGCGGCGGTGGTCATCAGCACCGGGCGCAGGCGGATCGCGGTGGCCTGCTCGATCGCCTCGCGCTTGGACAGGCCCTGCTCCTGCAGCTTGTTGGCGAACTCCACGATCAGGATGCCGTGCTTGGAGATCACGCCCACCAGGGTCACCAGGCCGACCTGGGTGTAGATGTTGATGCTCATCCCCGGGAACGCCTCGATCCCGGCGAAACCAAGGACGCCGCTGGCGATCGCCAGCACGTTGAGCGTCAGCAGCGCGCCGCAGATCGCCATCGGCACGGTCAGCAGCATGATCGTGGCATCGCGGAAGCTCTCGAACTGCGCCGACAGCACCAGGAAGATGACGATCAGCGCCAGTCCGAGGGTCATCAGCATCGCCGAGCCCTCCTGCTTGAACTGTCGCGACTCGCCGGCGTAGTCGACGGTGTAGCCCTGCGGCAGCACGTCGCGCGCGGCTTCGTCCAGGATCGCCAGCGCTTCGCCCTTGCTCACGCCGGGGCGCGGGGCGAAGGTGATCGACACCGCATTGAGCTGCTGGAAGCGCTTTAGCGACTGCGGCTGCGCGCTTTCCTGCAGCGTGACCAGGGTCGACAGCGGGATCAGGTCGCCGTTGCGGGTGCGGGTGTAGTAGTTCTGCAGGTCGGAGGCGTTGAGGCGGTCGCTGCGCTGCACCTGCGGGATCACCAGGTAGGAGCGGTTCTGCATCGCGAAGCGGTTGGTGTAGCCGCCCGAGAGCATCGCCGCCATGTCGGCCGCGAGCGTGCGCATGTCGATGCCCAGCGAGGCCGCCTTGTCGCGGTCGATGTGCACCTCGATGCGTGGCTTGTCGATCTTCAGGTCCTTGTCGAGGAAGATGAAGCGCTTGCTCTCCATCGCCCGCGCCAGGATCGCGTCGGCCAGTTCGGCGAGCTGGGCCAGCTCGCCCACGCCGCCGATGATGAACTCGCCGCCGCCGTCGCCGCCGGCGCTGGGCAGCGAGGGTGGCACCAGGGCGAAGGTGTTGAGGCCGGTGACGTCGCTGAACTTCGGCTGCAGATCCTGCTCGAGCACCTGCTTGGTCGAGCGGCTGCGTTCGCTCCAGGGCTTGAGCACGAAGCCGGCCATCGCCATCGGGCTGGCGCCGCCGCCGCTGCCGCCGAAGCCGCCGTTGAACAGGAAGTAGTCCTGCACCTCCGGTATGCCCTGCGCGATCGCGGACATCTCTTCGGTGTAGCTCTCCACGTAGTCGAGCGTCGCGGTCGGGTCGGCCTGCGAGATCGCGAACACGAAGCCCTCGTCCTCCAGCGGCGCGGGCTCCTTGGGCGCGGTCATGTACAGGAACACGCACGACACCAGCACGATCCCGCCGAACAGGGCGATGATCGCCTTGGTCTCCAGCGCGCCGTGCAGGCGTCGCTGGTAGCCGCGCTGGATCTTGTCGAAGCGCGCGTCCAGCCACGCCTCCAGCCGGCCCTTGCTGCCCTCGCCGTGCGGCTTGAGGATCCTCGAACTCATCATCGGCGTGAGCGTCAGCGCGATCACGCCCGACAGCAGCACGCTTCCGGCCAGGGTGAAGGCGAACTCGGTGAACAGGATGCCGGTCAGGCCGCCCTGGAAGCCGATCGGCAGGTACACCGCGATCAGCGTGGTGGTCATTGCCACCACCGGCCAGGCCAGCTCGCGCGCGCCCTTGATCGCCGCGTCAAAGGGCGACAGGCCGTCCTCGATGTGGCGGTGGATGTTCTCCAGCACGATGATCGCGTCGTCTACCACTATCCCGATCGCAAGCACCATCGCCAACAACGTCAGCAGGTTGATGGTGAAGCCCATCAGCAGCATCAGGAACAACGCGCCCACCAGCGACAGCGGCACGGTCACCGCCGGGATCAGCACGCTGCGCAGCGACCCCAGGAACAGGTAGATCACCACGATCACGATGATCACCGCCTCGATGATCGTGCTCACCACCTCGTTGATCGCGTCCTGGATCGCCTCGGTGCTGTCGTAGGGAATCGTGGCGACGACGCCCTCGGGCAGCTGCGGCACGATCTCGCCGTGCCACAGCTCGCGGACCTCGCCGATCACGTCCAGCGAGTTGGCGTCGGGCGAGACGAAGATGCCCATGAAGGTGGCCGCTTCGCCGTTGATGCGCACCGAGGTGCCGTAGTTCTCCGAGCCCAGCGCCACGTCGGCCACGTCGCCCAGGCGCACGATCGCGCCGCCTTCCTCGCGGATCACCAGCTGGCGGAACTCATCGGCGTTGCGCAGGTCGGTGCGCGCGGTCATGTCGATCGCGACCATCTGGCCCTTGGTCGAACCCACCGCCGAGAGCACGTTGTTGGACTGCAGCGCGTTGGACACGTCGCTCGCGGTCACCTGCAGCGCGGCCATGCGGTCGGGCTTGAGCCACACGCGCATGGCGAAGGTGCCGGCGCCGAGGATGTCGGCGCGCTGCACGCCGTCCACGGTGACCAGCTTGGGCTGGACCACGCGGGTGAGGTAGTCGGTGATCTGGTTGTTGTCGAGCGTCTCGCTGGCGAAGGACACGTACATCGCCGCGATCTGCTGGCCCTGCTGCAGGTCGATCACCGGGTCCTCGGACTCGGGCGGCAGTTGGCCGCGCATCTTGTTGACCTTGGCCGCGATCTGGGTGAGCGCCTCGTTGGGATCGTGGTCCAGGCGGATGTAGGCCTGGATCGTGCTCACCCCGGCCGAGCTGGTGGAGCTGAGGTAGTCGATGCCTTCGGCGCTGGCGATCTCGCGCTCCAGCGGCGTGGTGATGAAGCCCTGGATCAGGTCGGCATCGGCGCCGTAGTACACCGTGCTGACGTTCACCACCGCGTTGCGCAGCTCCGGGTACTGGCGCACGTTGAGCTCGGTGAACGCGCGCAGCCCGAAGATCAGGATGAACAGGCTGACGACCAGCGCCAGCACCGGCTTGTTGATGAAGATGTCGGTGAACTTCATGGCGGCAACTCCCCCTCCCCCGCTTGCGGGGGAGGGACGGGGTGGGGGCCCGCGCGCAGCGCGGGAGCAAGGCGATCGCTCAGCGGTTCTGCGCCTCCGGCGCCGCCTCAGCCGTTGGTTGCACCTTGTTGTTGATCGTCACCTCGGCCTCGTTGCGCAGCTTGAGCAGGCCGCTGGTGGCGACCTGCTCGCCGGGCTTGAGGCCTTCGGTCACCGCGACCAGATCGCCGCGGGTCGGGCCGGTGCGGATGAAGCGCTGGGTCACGACGAGCTTGTCGCCGGTCAGCGCATTGCCCTGCATGTCGGTTTCGCCTTCCCTGCGGGGCACCTTGCCGATCACGAACACCGCGTTGCCGTAGGGATTGAAGCTGACCGCGGTCTGCGGGATCACCACCACCTCGCGCTCGCCGCCGAGCGAGAAGCCCACGCGCGCGAACGCACCCGGGCGCAGCACGCCGTCGGGGTTGTCCAGCGTGGCCTGCGCGGTGAAGTTGCGGGTGTTCGGATCGACCCGCGGCTCGACCGCCGTCACTTCGCCTTCGAACACCTTGCCCGGCAGCGCGTCGACGGTGGCGCGGATGCGCGTGCCGGGTGCGAGCGTATCCATGCGCTGTTCGGGCAGGCTGAAGTCCAGGTAGATCGGGTCGAGCTGCTGCAGGCTCACGATCGGATCGCCCGGCGAAAGGAACTGGCCGAGATTGGCCCGGCGGATGCCGAGCTCGCCGCTGAAGGGCGCGCGGATGGTCTTCTGCGCGATCAGCGCGCGCTGCGCGTCGGCCTGCGCGCGCGAACTGGCGGCCGCGGCGACGCGCTGCTGCATCTCGTCGAGCGAGACCAGCTGGTCGCGCCCCAGCTGCTGCCAGCGTTCGGCCTGGACGTCGGCCAGTTTGGCCGCGGTTTCCAGCGACTTGAGCGTGGCCAGCTCGTTGTCGGTATTCAGGCGCACCAGCACCTCGCCCGCCTTGACCGGCTGCCCGGCCTCGAACTCGATTGCGCGCACCACGCCGCCGGCCTCGGTGGTGACGTCGGTGCCGTTGACCGCGACCAGGGTGCCGACCGCCTCGCCGTCGTCGCTCCAGCGCTCGGTGGTCGCGGTGGCCGCGCTCACCGCGGCCGCCGGCTGCGGCATGTTGTCGAAGAACTTGTTGGTCTGCGCGCCGATCATCGCCTTGACGGCGAACACGCCGCCGAACACCAGCAGCGTCAGCACCAGCATCAGGATCAGGCGTAGCGCGAACCGCGGCTTGCGCTTCGTGGGGGCGGTGGACATGGGAGTCTTCCGTGAACGTCAGTGGGCGGGTACGGACAGTGGGCGTCGAACACGTCTCGGCACAGGCGTTCGACCGACCGGTCGAGCGCATCGTCGTCGCCGGGGCCAAACAGCGGCTGCCAGCCATGGCCGTTGAGCAGTAGTGCGGGTGCTGGAACAGCAGCCGGTAGGGCTCGCCGATGGCCGGATCCAGCAGGCCCCGCTGCTGCGGCAGAGTATGCATGCCCAGACACAGGATCCATGGGCCGATCGTCAGTCCCTCGTCCGCCATGGACCGGGCCTGACTGACACATCCGGTGACCCATCACGCAGGGCGGAAGCGGAGCACCGCCGGAACGTTGCAAACACCGCCAGCAAACCTGACCTGTGGCAGGGTTCCGTTCATCCAGCGAGCAAGTATACTGCCCGGTTCAGAAATTACCTCGCCGCCACCTGCCGCGTGCAGGCCCAGACAGGTCCTCCCCGATGCTCCGTACCGCCGCCGCCCTGCCGCTCGTCCTTTCCGTGTGCCTGCTCGCCGCCTGCGGTGGAGAAGAGGCGCCCGCCCAGCCGCCGCCGCCCGAAGTGGGCGTCGTCGAGGCCAGCGCCACCAACCTGCCGCTGACCCGCGAGATCGGCGGCCGCCTGGCCGGCTTCCGCAGCGCCGACGTGCGCGCGCGCGTCCCGGGCGTGCTGCAGAAGCGCGTGTACGAGGAAGGCAGCGACGTGAAGGAAGGCGACGTGCTGTTCCTGATCGATCCGGCCCCCCTGCAGGCCGCGCTCGGCACCGCGCAGGCCTCGCTGGCGCAGGCGCAGGCGAACTTCGCCAACGCCAAGGCCAACGCCGACCGCGCGCGCCAGCTGGCGCCCACCGAATTCATCTCACGCTCCGACCTGGACAACGCGCTGGCCGCCGAACGCAGCGCCGCCGCCGCCGTGCAGGCCGGCCGGGCCGCGGTGGACGCCGCGCGCATCAACCTCGGCTACGCCACCGTGCGCGCGCCCATCAGCGGCCGTGCCGGCAAGCAGCAGGTCACCGAAGGCGCGCTGGTCGGGCAGGGCACGGTGACGCTGTTGACGACGATCGACCAGGTCGACCCGCTGTACGCCAACTTCTCCATCGGCGTGGGCGAACTGGAGCAGATCCGGCGCGCGCGCGAAGCCGCGCAGGACGCCGAATCGACGGTCGAGGTGGTCCTGGCCGACGGCAGCGCCTACGAGCACGCCGGCATGCTCGATTTCTCCGGCGACATCGTCGACCCGGCCACCGGTGCGATCTCCATGCGCGCGCTGATCCCCAATCCCAACGGTCGCCTGCTGCCGGGCACCTACGTCACCCTGCGCGCGCGCCTGGGGCAGATGCAGGGTGTGTACTCGATCCCGCAGGCCGCGGTGCAGCGTGATGCAAGAAGCGCCTACGTGATGGTGGTGGGCGCGGACGGCAATGTGGCGCGCCAGGACATCACCCTCGACCGCGCCGACGGCGGCAGCTGGATCGTCACCGCCGGCCTGCAGGACGGCGACCAGGTCATCGTCTCGGGCCTGCAGAAGATCAGCGAAGGCGCACCCGCCAAGGCCGTGCCATGGACGCCGGCCGGCGCGGCTGGCCAGGCGCCGGCAGACGCCGCACCCGCCAGCGATGGCGACGGCGACGCGCCCGCTGCCGACGAAGCTCCGTCATCGCAGCCCCCTGCTGCAGATGCGCCTGCGGCCACCGACTCCGCCGAAGGCTGATCCGCTATGTCCAGGTTCTTCATCCACCACCCGATCTTCGCGTGGGTCATCGCGATCCTGATCTCGCTGTCGGGCGTGATCGCCGTGCTCAACATGGGCGTGGAGTCGTATCCCAACGTCGCCCCGCCGCAGGTGACCGTCGGCGCCACCTATCCCGGCGCCGATGCGCAGACCGCCGAGCAGGCGGTCACCCAGGTCATCGAGCAGCAGCTCACCGGCATCGACAACCTGCTGTATTTCAACTCGACCTCGAGCTCGTCGGGGCGGGCCTCGATCACGCTCACCTTCGAAACGGGCACCGACCCGGACATCGCCCAGGTGCAGGTGCAGAACAAGGTCTCGCTGGCCACGCCGCGCCTGCCCACCGAGGTGGTGCAGCAGGGCGTGGTGGTGGCCAAGGCCAACAGCGGCTTCCTGATGGTGGTGGGCCTGCGTTCCAGCGATCCGGACATGGACCGCAACGCGCTCAACGACCTGATCGCCTCGCGCATCCTCGAGCCGCTGGCGCGCGTGCCGGGCGTCGGCAACACCCAGCACTTCGGCTCCGAGTACGCCATGAACATCTGGCTGGACCCGACCAGGCTGCAGGGCTTCGGCATGTCGGCCACCCAGGTGCTGTCGGCGGTGCGCGCGCAGAACGCGCAGTTCGCGGCCGGCTCGATCGGCGCCGATCCGGCGCCCGAGGGACAGGGCTTCACCGCCACGGTCTCGGCCGAAGGGCGGTTCAGCTCGCCCGAAGAGTTCCGCAACATCATCCTGCGCTCGGACGCGGACGGCGCGATCGTGCGCCTGCGCGACGTGGCGCGGGTCGAGGTCGGTGCCCAGGGTTACGGCTTCGACGCCCAGTTCAACGGCCAGCCCACCGGCGCGGTCGCGATCATGCTGCAGCCCGGCGCCAATGCGCTGGGCGTGGCCGAGGCGATCACCGCGCGCATGGACGAGCTGCAGGCTTCGTTCCCGCCCGGCGTGGAGTGGTTCTCGCCGTTCGACAGCACGACCTTCGTGCGGCTGTCGATCAACAACGTGATCATGACCTTGATCGAGGCCATGATCCTGGTGTTCCTGGTGATGCTGCTGTTCCTGCAGAACCTGCGCGCCACCATCATTCCGACCCTCGTGATTCCGGTCGCTCTGCTGGGCACCTTCCTGGTCCTGAGCCTGATCGGCTTCACGGTCAACCAGCTCACCATGTTCGCCATGGTGCTGGCGATCGGCATCGTGGTCGACGATGCGATCGTGGTGATCGAGAACGTCGAGCGGATCATGGCCGAGGAGCACCTGCCGCCGCTGGAGGCCACCGAGAAGGCGATGGACCAGATCACCGGCGCGGTGGTCGCGATCACCGTGGTGCTGGCGGCGGTGTTCATCCCCAGCGCGCTGCAGGGCGGCGCCTCGGGCGAGATCTACAAGCAGTTCGCGATCACCATCGCCGTGGCGATGGGCTTCTCCGCGTTCCTCGCGCTGGGCTTCACCCCGGCGCTGTGCGCGACCTTCCTCAAGCAGCATGCGGCGCCGGGCGAGAAGAAGGAAAATCGCTTCGTGCGCGGCTTCAACCGCGTCTATGACCGGGTGGCCAACACCTATGTCGGCCACATCGCCAGCGCCGTGCGGCACACGCCGCGCTGGATGGTGGTGTTCGTGGTGCTGGCGGTGGCCTGCGGCGTGCTGCTCACGCGCCTGCCGGGCAGCTTCGTGCCGGAAGAGGACCAGGGCTACGCGATGGCGATCGTGCAGCTGCCGCCGGGCGCGACCCTGCAGCGCACGCAGAAGGTGTTCGAGCAGGTGCGCGGCACGCTGGAGGGGTTGGACGGCTACGAGGGCATGATGCAGATCGCCGGCTTCAGCTTCGTCGGCCAGGGCGAGAACGTCGGCATGGCCTTCATCAAGCTCAAGGACTGGGACGACCGCGACGTCTCCGTGCCCGAGTTCATCCAGCAGGCCAATGGCGCGCTGTACGGCATCCGCGATGCGTCGATCTTCGTGGTCAACCTGCCCACGATCCAGGGCCTGGGCCAGTTCGGCGGCTTCGACATGTACCTGCAGGACCGCGCGGGCCTCGGCCGGCAGGCCTTGGCCCAGGCGCAGGGCACCCTGCTCGGGGCGGCGGCGCAGCAGCCGGAGCTGCTGGCCGGCGTGCGTCCCAACACGCTGGCCGACGCGCCGCAGCTGCAGCTCGATGTCGACCGCGCGCAGGCCGAGGCCATGGGCCTGTCGACCGGCGATGTGTACAACGCGATCCAGCTGATGCTGGCGCCCGTGTACGTCAACGACTACTTCTCCAACGGCCGCATCAAGCGCGTGGTGATGCGCGCCGATGCGCCCTTCCGCACCGGCCAGGATTCGTTCTCGCGCTTTTATTCGCCCTCGAGCCAGCTGACTGCAGACGGCACGCCGGCGATGATCCCGCTGAGCAACGTGGTGCGTTCGGAGTGGGGCATGAACACGCCCTCGCTGACGCGCTACAACGGCTACTCGGCGGTCAACATCAACGGCTCGCCGGCGCCGGGCCGCAGCTCGGGCGAGGCGATGGCCGCGATGGAAACCATCGTTGCCGAGCAGTTGCCGGCAGGCATCGGCTCCGACTGGACCGGCATGTCCTACCAGGAAATCATCGCCGGCAATACCGCGACCCTGCTGCTGGTGTTGTCGGTGCTGGTGGTGTTCCTGTGCCTGGCGGCGCTGTACGAGAGCTGGTCGATCCCGGTGTCGGTGCTGCTGGTGGTGCCGCTGGGCATCCTCGGCGCGGTGGTGTTCACGATGCTGCGCGGGTTGTCGAACGACATCTTCTTCATGATCGGCCTGGTGACGGTGATCGGCCTGGCGGCGAAGAACGCGATCCTGATCGTGGAGTTCGCGGTGCTCGAACGTGCTGCGGGCAAAACCCTGCGCGATGCGACCATCGAGGCCGCGCGCCTGCGCTTCCGCCCGATCCTGATGACCTCGCTGGCCTTCATCATGGGCGTGGTGCCGATGGCGATCTCGACCGGCGCTGGCGCCAATGCGCGCCACGCGATTGGCACCGGCGTGATCGGCGGCATGCTGTTCGCCACCTTCCTGGGCCTGCTGCTGATCCCGGTGTTCTTCGTCGCGGTGCGCAGGATGCTCGGCGACAAGATGGACGAGCCATTGCCGCAGAAGCAGCCGGCGCAGCCGCAGGACTGACCGGTCGGCGACGCGATTGATCAAGCCCGCCCCTGTTGCAGGGGCGGGCTTTTTTCATGGTTCTTTCCCAGCCAAGGGAGAGAGCGGCCCCGGTTGCCGGAAGTCCGGCGCGGGCTTCGAATGGACGCCGCGCCCTGTCGACCGGGGATCGCTTCTCGCTCGGTCAGGACATCCTGTCCTGACTCGCGCGCAAAACATCCATGTTTTGCTTTCCGCGATCCCCGGTCGCCAGGACGCGGCTCACTGCGACTGGTGCTGCGATGCTTCGGTGGGAGCTTTTTTCGAAGCCGCGACAGCGACTCGCCGATGGTCGTCCCGGGCCGGGGGTTGCGGAAAGCAGCGCATGGATGCGCTGCGGCGGCGAGTCAGCCATGGATGGCTGACCGAGCCGGGGAGCAACCCCCGGGCCGGGACGACTCCGACCGCAGGCCTGATCCAATCGCTTGCACAGCAGCCGACTCCCCTCGAACAGGACTCGAACGGGAGGAGCGCCCATAAAAAAACCCGGCAGCCGTAGCTGCCGGGTTGCGTCGACGCGAGAGGGGAGGGATCGCGTCGGCTTGGGGACCCGCTTGGATCAGCGACGCTTGGCCGACTTGGTGACCTGGGCGGTCGCGGTCTCGGCGGCAGCCTGGGCCTTCGCCGTGGCGGTCTCGAGCTGCGACTTGGCGATCTGGGCGATGGCTTCGTTGGTCTTCACGGTGCTGCCGAAGACTTCCTGGCCGGCGCCGATGCTGCGCTCGACGTTCTCGCGGGCGATCTGCACACCCTTGGGCAGCAGGGTCTTGAAGCCGTCGAAGTCACGCACCTCGGCAGCCTCGCCGAAGAACGAGAAGGCGGCCTGCGCGTTCTCTTCCAGCGTGGCCAGCTGCAGGCCGAACGCCTTCTGCGCGTTCTCGAGGGTGAGCTGGTTGATGCGCGCGGCGGTGTCGGCGAACTGACGCGACGCGGCGGCGAACTGCTCGTTGTACTGGTAGTTCATGGGAATCTCCTTGGCGGACAGGTGCCGGCACGGATTGCCGGTTTGTGCGATGCAGCATATCCGCCCTATTGTTGCGATGCAACATTTCCCGACGAACGGCACAGCAAGGATTCATCTACCAAGAGAATCAATGGCTTGCGTGTGTCAGCCGCTGTGGCGACAGCCCGACGTGCAGGTTTCCCGGATCACGACTGCGCTCAGCTGCGGCAGCGCGGGCTTGAGCCGCTCCCAGATCCAGGCCGCGAGGCGCTCGCTGGTCGGGTTCTCCAGGCCGGGGATGTCGTTGAGGTAGTGATGGTCGAGCTGCTCGTACAGCGGCTTGAAGGCGGCCTTGATGTCGGCGAAGTCCATCACCCAGCCGGTATCGGGACCGGGCTCGCCTGCCACGTGCAGTTCCACCCCGAACGAATGCCCGTGCAGGCGTGCACACTTGTGGCCCGGCGGCACGTTGGGCAGGCGGTGCGCGGCCTCGAGGGTGAAGCTCTTGAAGATTTCCATGGCCGCATTGTCCGCGCGCGGCCGCTGGGCGGCAATCGCGCTTGGGGTTTGCGGGGGCGATGCGGTAGCGTACGGCACCTCCGGTAGCGCCGCCCGCGGTTTGTGCCGACGACCGCCGCGTGCAGTCCCCACCCCCGCCATGCCCCGCAAGGAGCAAAGCCGATGACGCCCGAACAACTTCTGTCCACCTACGGCCCGCGCGAGACCATGGAATACGACGTGGTCGTGGTGGGCGCCGGCCCAGCCGGGCTGGCGACCGCAATCCGGCTCAGGCAGCTGGCCGCCGAGGGCGGACGCGAAGTTTCGGTCTGCGTGCTGGAAAAGGGTTCGGAGCCGGGCGCGCACATCCTCTCGGGCGCGATCATCGATCCGCGCGCACTGGCCGAGCTGTTCCCCGACTGGGAAGCGCGCGGCGCGCCGTTGAAGCAGGCGGTCGCGCGCGACGAGTTCCTGTTCCTGGACGAATCCGGCGCGAAGTCCACCCCGGCATTCTTCCTGCCCGACTGCTTCAACAACCACGGCAACTACATCGTCTCGCTGGGCGCGGTCACGCGCTGGCTCAGCGCACAGGCAGAAGCACTGGGCGTGGAGATCTTCCCCGGCTTCGCCGCCGACGAGGTGCTCTTTGATGAGGCCGGCGCGGTGCACGGCGTGGCCACCGGCAACCTCGGCCTCGGCAAGGACGGCGAACCGACCGCTGAATTCCAGCTGGGCATGGAGCTGCACGCGAAGTACACGATCTTCGCCGAAGGCTCGCGCGGCCATCTCGGCCGCCAGCTGATCGCGAAGTTCCGGCTCGACGAGGGACGCGACCCCCAGAGCTACGGCATCGGCATCAAGGAGCTGTGGCAGGCCGATCCGGCGACACATCAGCCGGGCCTGGTGGTGCACACCGCCGGCTGGCCGCTGGCCGACGATACCTACGGCGGCTCGTTCCTGTACCACGCCGAGGACGGCAAGATCGCGGTCGGCTTCGTGCTTGGTCTGGACTATGCGAATCCGTGGCTGAGCCCGTTCGAGGAATTCCAGCGCTGGAAGACGCATCCTGCGATCCGCAAGCATCTGGAGGGCGGCAAGCGCATCGGCTACGGCGCGCGCACGATCACCGCGGGCGGCCTGCTGTCGCTGCCGAAGCTCGTGTTCCCGGGCGGGGCGATGGTGGGCTGCGAGGCGGGCTTCCTCAACGCCAGCCGGATCAAGGGCAGCCATGCCGCGATCAAGACCGGCATGCTCGCCGCCGAGGCCGCGTTCGCGGCACTGGGCGAAGGCCGCGCGCATGACGAACTTACTGCGTATCCGCAGGCGTTCGAGGGCAGCTGGCTGCACGCCGAGCTGCTGCAATCGAAGAATTTCAAGCAGTGGTTCAAGAAGGGGCGCACGTTCGCCACCCTGATGACCGGCATCGAACAGTGGCTGCTGCCGAAGCTCGGCATCCGCAACCCGCCGTGGACGATCCATCGCGACAGGCCCGATCACGCCTGCATGGAGCCGGCGGCGCAGCACGCGCGCATCCAGTATCCAAAGCCCGACGGCGTGTTGACCTTCGATCGGCTCAGCTCGGTGTTCCTGTCAAGCACGATCCATGACGAGAACCAGCCCAGCCACCTGACGCTGAAGGACGCGTCGGTGCCGGTGGAGGTGAACCTGAAGGAATACGCCGGCCCCGAGGCGCGCTACTGCCCGGCGGCGGTGTACGAGTTCGTGGGGGAGCCTGGCAACGAACGGCTGCAGATCAACTTCGCCAACTGCGTGCACTGCAAGACCTGCGATATCAAGGACCCGACCCAGAACATCGTGTGGGTGGCGCCGCAGGGCGGCGGCGGACCGAACTACGCAGGAATGTAGCGACTGGCGCCGGTGGTGGTGGACATCGGCATTCCACTGCGCCTGTCATTTCGACCGGAGGGAGAAATCCGTTTCTGTCGCATTGGAACGAAGATCTACCGGCTTCGCCGTTGAAGAGCGCCTCTCCCTTCGGTTCGAAATGACAACGTCGGCCGAAATGACAACGTCGGTCGAAACGTCGGCGTCAATCGAAGCCGCCTCGACAGATCCCTACGGCTGGCCATCGCGCTTCACCGCATATGGCCCGAAGGTGTTGCCGATGAAGCCACCAGCGGTGTCGACGCTGAGCACGCTGGCGTCGAGGTCCTCGGCCAGCGGCTGCCAGTCGCCGGGCGCGAGCGCGTAGTCGACGTCCAGGCGTGGCGCATCCAGGCGCATCCGCAGCCAGGCCTGCGCAGGCAGTGAAGGCAGGGCGACGCGTGCGAGTTCGTGTCCGTGCAGGGGATCAGCCTCGCCGGCACGTCGCAGCAGCACGAGCGAGGCACCATCTCCGTCCCGCTCGATCGCCGCGACGTAGTGATGACGCTCGTCCTGCAGCAGCGCCAGGCCGGCGAGTTCGCCGGCATCGAGCGCGGACGCGTCGATGGTGGTGGTAATGCTCGCGCGATGGTGCTGCAGCCTGTGGCCGAGGTACGAGGCCTGGCCGTGTCCCGTGCCGTGGCTGCCCAGCGGCGTCGCCGAGGGCGTCATGCGCAGCCCATCGGCGCCCGTGGAGAACCACGAACTCGCCGGCGGATCGAGCATCACCCATGCATGCGGCAGCGCATCGCCGCTGAAGGTTTCCGTCCACGCCATCGGCCCGCTGGTGGGAAGTGGCTGCTCGCTGCGCGGCAGCGCCGGGCGTTCCAGCGCCATCGGCACGCGCGCGCCGCGCGGCAGGATCTGCGGCCAGTCGTCGCGCCATTCCACCGGCAGCAGGAAGGTCTCGCGCCCGAGGTTGTACTGGTTGCCGCGGTACGGGCGCGTGGCGAGGAACACCGACCACCACGAGCCATCGGCGAGCTCGACGAACTGCGCATGGCCGGTGGAAGTGACCGGTACTTCGCGCGCTGGATCCAGGTCGCGCTGGGTGAGCGTCGGGTTGCGTTCCCATGCCTCGTAAGGGCCGGTGACGCTGCGGCTGCGCCAGATCATCTGCGCGTGTTGCTCGCCGGTGCCGCCCTCGGCCGCGGTGAGGTAGTACCAGTCGCCGCGGCGGAACACGTGCGGGCCTTCGACGTGTTCGGGATTGCTGGCCGGATCCACGCCCGCGTCCACCAGCTGGATGCGCGGTCCGGTCAGCGACAGGGTGCCTGGGTCGAACTGCTGGATCCAGATCGCACGATGTCCGTCGTAGCGCATCGGCCCTTCGGGCACACCGTTGTTGACCAGCCAGGCGCGGCCGTCGCGGTCGAAGAACAGCGAAGGATCGATGCCGTCGATGTCCAGCCATGCCGGATCCGACCAGGGCCCGGCTGGATCGTCGGCGGTGATGATGAAATTGCCCATGCCGCGGCCCGGGCAGTAGAAGCAGGTGTTGGCGATGTAGAAGCGGCGCCCGTCATGGCTGAGCGTCGCTGCGAACAGGCCGCGGGTCAGCTCCTCGCCATCGCCATAGGGCATCTGCTGCGGACGATCGATCGCGTTGCCGATCTGCCGCCACGACACCAGGTCGGTGCTGTGGAACAGCGGCAGCCCCGGGTAGTAGCCGAAGCTCGAGGTGACCAGGTAGAAATCGTCCCCGACCCGGATCGCCGAGGGATCGGGATAGAAACCCGCGACCACCGGATTGCGGAACTGCGACGCCAGGGGCGAGGGACCGCCATCGTCACCGCGGTAGTCGATCGCGGTGAAGCGCGCCTCGCCGGCGCAGGCGCCGGCGGCCAGCAGGCTGGCGAGCAGCCCGGTCAATCCGTGCATCAGGTACGCGCGCATCGGCGTTCTCCTCGTGTGGAGCAAGGCTCAGGCCGCGGCCGCCATGCGCCGCTGCCACAGCACATGCAGGCCATGCGCGGCCAGGTCTTCGGGGTGGCGCTGGACGCCGATGCCGAATGCGGCCAGCGCGCGGGCATACACGTTGAGCAGGCGCTCACTGCCGACCAGATGCACCAGCCCCGGCCGCGCCCCGTTTTCGGCCAGTCCGCCGCGCAATTCATGGCCAATCAGCAGCCCCGACAGATACGAGGACAGGGCCTCGCCGCGGAACTGGCCCGACAGGCCGGTCGTGCGCACGCCAAACAGATGGTGGGTCAGGCCGCCGGGCTCACCGCTGCGGCGCAGCCCGGCATCGAACGCCTCGGCGTCGAAGCGGCTGTCGTCGCCGTCCATCAGCGCGCCGAGGATGCTGTGGCCGCGCAGCACCGAGTACAGCTCGCCGGTCATGAAGGTGCGGATGCGCTGCACGCGGCGATCGCGGATGCCCACCCATTTGCTGTGCGTGCCGGGCAGGCAGACGTGGTGCACGCCGTCGGGCAGCGTATCGAGCAGGGCGGCGACCTGGGTTTCCTCGCCGCGCATCACGTCAGGCACCGCGTCCACGCCGGCGTCGCGCAGGCCGGGCACGAACCACAGCTCGCGATCGGCGAAATCCGGCAGCTGCACGCGCTGCATGCCGGCTGCCAGCGCGTCGATGCCGGCGGGGCAGTCCAGGTAGGGCATCTCATGCCAGGCGCCGCGGGCGCCGACCATCCCGCACAGCAGCACCGGGCCTTCGTCCCAGCCAGCGAGTTCGTGCCTGAGCACCTCGCCGTAGCGGCCGTTGCTGGCCAGCGTGCCCTGCCCGCTGCGCACGCGCTTGTGCAGCGTGCCGTCGCCGCCGCGCCGGTACATGCGCAGGTGGGTGCTGCCCCAGTCGACCGCGATCATGCGCCGCGCAGCCGCGCTTCGGGCAGGCCCAGCTGCGCGCCGAGCGCCAGTGCGAACACGCTGCCGGCGGTGGGCGCGATCGCCAGTGCGGCCGCGTCCATGTCCTCGCGCGCGGTGGTGACGTACAGCGTGTCCAGGCGCTCGCCGCCGATGGCGCAGCAAGACGGCATGCCTGCGGGAACGGCGACGATGCGCTCGATGCGGCCATCGGGCGCGTAGCGCACCGCGCGGCCCGCGCCCCACTGCGCGTTCCACAGGTGGCCTTCGGCATCGACGGTCGACCCATCGGGTGCGCCGCCGCCTTCGACCTGTGCGAACAGTTCCGGCGTGGACACCGTGGCCGCCGCCGGGTCGTAGCTGCAGCGCAGGATCCGCGGGACCACCGAATCGCAGAAGTACATTGTCGCGCCGTCGGGCGAGAAGCAGATCGAGTTGGGGATCGCGGCACTCGGCAATGGAAGCGGGCGCAGGCCGTGCGCGATGGAGAACTGGTAGTAGCGGCCCAGCGGCGGATCGGCGCCGGTTTCGTCCTTGGTGCCGAACACGAAGTTGCCGTGGCGGTCGCAGCGGCCGTCGTTGCTGCGCGTGGACGCGCCCAGCTCCGGCTCCAGCGCGCACAGGGTGTCGAGCGCGAGCGGGGCGCCCGCCATCGGCGCATCGGCAATGCGGATCGACTTGGCCAAGGCCAGCAGCAAGCGTCCGTCTTCGCACAGCGCCAGGCAGCCCAGGGGCTCGGGCAAGTCCCAGCGATGCGTCTCGCCGGTTGCGGGTGCGTGCATCCACAGCCGCGATGAAAGAATGTCGGTCCAGTACAGGCGCTGCGTGCGCTGGTCCCAGACGATGCCTTCGCCCAGCTGGCAGCGGCTGTCGACCGCCAGCGTCGCGACCGCATCGGCAGCGTGCACGCGGTTCATCGCCTCACCACTCGGCCATGCTGCCGTCGGCGTGGCGCCACAGCGGATTGCGCCACTGCGGCGGCTCGCGGCTCACGCGCGCCAGCAGTTCCTCGTCGATCTCCACGCCCAGGCCGGGACCTGGCAGTGCGGCGATGCAGCCGTCTGCGTCGCAGCGGAAATCGTCCTTGTTGAGCACGTAGTCGAGCAGATCCGCCCCCTGGTTGTAGTGGATGCCGATGCTCTGCTCCTGCAGCATCGCATTCCAGCACACGAAATCCACCTGCAGGCAGGCGGCCAGCGCGATCGGGCCGAGCGGGCAATGCGGCGCCAGGCCGACGTCGTGGGCCTCGGCCATGGCCGCGATCTTGATGCATTCGGTGATGCCGCCGGCGTGCGAGAGGTCCGGCTGCAGCAGCGCCAGCCCGCCTGCGGCCAGCACCGGCTTGAACTCGGCGCGCGAGTACATGCGCTCGCCCGCGGCCAGCGGGATCGACGTCGCGTCCGACAGCGGCCGGTAGTACTCCCACTGCTCGGGCAGCACCGGCTCCTCGACGAACAGCGGTTTGAACGGCACCAGCTCGCGCAGCAGCACCCGCGCCATCGGCGCGCTGACGCGGCCGTGGAAATCGATGCCGAAATCGATCGTGTCGCCCACCGCCTCGCGCACCGCCGCCACCTTCGCCACCGCCGCGTCGATCGCGCGCGGGCTGTCGATCAGCTTGAGCTCCTCGGTGCCGTTGAACTTGAAGGTGTCGAAGCCGAGCGCACGGTGCGCCTGCATCTGCGCGACGATGTCGGCCGGGCGGTCGCCGCCGACCCAGCGATAGGTCTTCATGCGCTCGCGCACCAGGCCACCCAGCAGCTGGTACACCGGAACACCCAGCGCCTTGCCCTTGATGTCCCACAGCGCCTGGTCGATGCCGGCGATCGCGCTCATCAGGATCGCGCCACCGCGATAGAAGCCGCCGCGGTACATCAGCTGCCACAGGTCGTTGATGTTCGCCGGGTCGCGGCCGACCAGCAGTTCGCCCAGCTCGTGCACGGCCGTCTCGACCGTGGCCGCACGGCCCTCGATCACCGGCTCGCCCCAGCCGCTGATGCCCTCGTCGGTCTCGATCTTCAAGAACAGCCAGCGCGGCGGCGCGTGCCAGGTGGTCAGGCGGGTGATCTTCATGCGGCGTGCTCCCGCCACGCATCGAGGAAGCGGCGCGCGTTTGCCCCCGTCTGCGCCGGCGCCTGGCCCGGGCGATACAGCTCGCCGCCGATGGCCGCGCCGCTGCACCCGGCCGACAGGTACTCGCCGAGGTTGTCCGGGGTGATGCCGCCCACGGCCAGCAGCGGCACCGGCGGCAACACGCTGCGCAGCGCCCGCGCCAGCGCCGGGCCATACACCGATGCCGGGAACAGCTTGAGCATGTGTGCGCCGGCCTCGAGCGCGTCGAAGGCCTCGCTGGCGGTGGCGCAGCCGGCGGCGATGGTGAATCCGCGCTCGCGCGCCCGCCGGATCAGCGCCGGACGCACGTTGGGCGTCACCACCAGGCGCCCCCCGGACGCCTGCAGTGCGTCCAGATGGGACGGCTCGAGCACGGTGCCGGCGCCAGCCGCTGCCCGGTCACCGCAGGCCGCGACCGCGATCGCCACGCTGCGTGCCCATTCCGGCGAATTGGTCGGGATCTCGATCGCGCCGAAGCCTGCTTCCAGAAGCACCTCGACGTGTGCGGCCACCTCGGTCGGCGTGATGCCGCGCAGGATCGCGATCAGCGGAGGAGCGAAGGGCGGGTGCGGCTCGTCCATGGCGTTGCGATGGGGCTCCGGTGGATCTGCGGCGCATCCGTTGGGGATGAGGCAGAGGTTGGTAGTGCGACAGGTCGCCTGAGGGGCTGCCTGCCCGTCGCGGCGGGACTAGGCTGGCGTGGTGGGGTATGTACGACAAATGAAATATTCGGCGTACGCTATTCCACGACCGAATAGCGTGCAGGGAGACAGGGCATGGCGCAAGCCGCCGGTGGCTGGACCAGCGCAAGCCGTCTGAAGACGCGCCACCTGGCGCTGCTGCTGCACCTGCACGACCAGCGCTCGGTGCTGCGTGCAGCCGAGGCGGCCAACATGACCCAGCCGGCGGCGTCCAAGCTGCTGGCCGAAATGGAGTCGTTGCTGGGCGTGCAGCTGTTCGACCGCCATGCGCGCGGGGTGGAGCCGACTGCGTACGGCCTGGCGATGGTGCGGCGCGCGCGTTCGGCGCTGTCGGAGATCGAGCGCGGCGGCGAGGAGATCGCCGCCCTGCGCGAAGGCCGACTGGGCAAGGTCGCGATCGGCACCGTGGTCAACCCCGGCACCACCCTGGTGCCGCAGGCGGTGGCGGCGATGAAGCGCGACTACCCGGGCATCCTGGTCGAAGTGGAGATGGATTACAGCCGGCCGCTGGTCGCGCGCCTGCTCGACGGACACCTCGACGTCGTGATCGGCCGCATCATGGGGCCAGAAGGCGCGGCCGAACTTGAATTCGAACCGCTGGCCGACGAGCCGCATTCTGTGATCGTGCGGGCAGGGCATCCGCTGGCGATGCGCGATCAGGTGCGGCACGCCGACCTGCAGGACTACGGCTGGATCATGCCGCCGGCGGCAAGCGTGCTGCGTACGCGGCTGGACGCGGTATTCCACCAGCACGGCCTGCGCTCGCCGCAGAACCTGGTCGAGACCGCTTCGCTGCCGGTAATCATCCACCTGTTGCGCCACAGCGACCTGCTGGCGGCACTGCCGCCGGAATGCGTCGCCCCCTATCTGCAGACGGCGCAGATGCAGGTGCTGCCGATCGAGCTGGACGTGCGCATGGAGTACTTCGGCATCATCCGCCGACGCGACAAGGCGCCGGCCCCCGGCGTGGCGCACATGCTCGAAACGCTGCGCGCGACCGCGCGGCGGATCTATCCGCCGCTGCCGGAGCTGGGACCGGCTGCCTGAGCCGCCGTTGCGGCAGCGCCATCTCATGCGCTGCCTTGGCTGTCCAGCGGTGTCATCCTTGGCCTCGCGCGGGCCTCCCACTTGGCGCGCCGGTGAACGAGATATTCCGGACCGGACTAGCTCGAGCCTGAAAATTCATTGGTAGCGCATGGATCGGCGCTCCTATGCTCGCCCTGAGCGCAGTGTCTGGCGTTGTCATGCCGGATTGCCGCGTACCGCGAAGAGGCCGCCACCAGGCCAGCAAAGACATCCAAACCGCTTGTCATGTGCCCTTGGGAGGGGAACATCATGTCAACGCTCGACCAGCGCCGCCCGGCTGCAAGCCGGTCCGCGGGACACCACGCCGTCCGCAGTCTCCGCCGCAGCGCCATCGCCCTGGGCGTGGCTGCCGTATTCGCCGCCCCGCTGCATGCGCAGCAGGCCGATCCGCCCGCCGCCGCGCAGGAAGAAGCCAAGACGCTCGATGCAGTGGTGGTGTCGGGCATCCGCGGCTCGGTCTATCGCGCGCAGGACATCAAGCGCGAGGCCGCCACCTTCGTCGATTCGGTCACCGCGCTCGACATCGGCGCGCTGCCCGACCGCAGCGTCACCGAAACGCTCTCGCGCATTCCGGGCGTGACCATCGACCGCTTCCTCTCCGTCGG
The DNA here is from genome assembly GCF_054072715.1 of Luteimonas sp. A611. Taxonomy (NCBI): domain Bacteria; kingdom Pseudomonadati; phylum Pseudomonadota; class Gammaproteobacteria; order Lysobacterales; family Lysobacteraceae; genus Luteimonas; species Luteimonas sp. A611. The sequence continues at coordinate 8,057 of NZ_JBSVRP010000003.1, read as the reverse complement.
CGATCCCGAACACTTCTCCGCCGAGGGTGGCGGCGTGCAGGTGCGCGGCCTGACCCAGGTCCGGTCGGAGCTCAACGGGCGCGACAGCTTCTCCGCCTCTGGCGGTCGCGCGCTGAGCTTTCAGGACGTCCCGTCCGAACTGATGGCCGGCGTGGACGTGTACAAGAACCAGACCGCCGAGATGATCGAGGGCGGCCTTGGTGGCAGCGTCGACCTGCGTACCTTCATGCCGCTCGACTTTGACGGCAGCAGGTTGAGCGCGTCCTTCAGCGTCAACCGCGGTGATTTTGCCGAACACGTCAAACCCTCCGGGTCGATCCTCTACAGCAACCGCTGGGAAACCGACGCCGGCGAGTTCGGCATCCTGGTCGACCTCGCCCACTCCGAACTGGCCACCCGCACCGACGGCATGTTCGTGCGGCCGTTCTTCAACAACGGCAATACCGATCTTGGTGGCGACGGCATCGCCGATGACCTCTGGCTGCCGCGTGGCGCCGACTGGCGCACGCTCGAGTACGAACGCGAACGGCAAGGTGCCTACGTCGCCCTGCAGTGGCGACCGAACGATCGTGTCGAAGTCTTCGCGACGGCTTTCCAGAGCAAGTACGACGAACTCTGGTATGAAGATGCGATCTTCGTCGACAACGATCCGACGCAGGTCGCGCTCGACGCCAGCCAACCGTACGAACTGGACGGAAGCGTGTTCCGTTCCGGGCGGATCACCCAGCCTGGCGGCGTGCCAATGGGGACTGACATCCGTGCATCACACCGCGCATCCAAGACCAACGACTTCTCGGCGGGCCTGAAATGGTTGATCGGCGACAGGAACGAACTGTCCACCGACATCCAGTACATCAAGTCGACCACGAAGAGTCTGGACTCCACCGTGGCCCTGGGTTTGCGGGTGCCATACATCGACGTGTCTCTGGGTGGAGGCTTGCCCACCATCAACGTCGATGGCCAGTTCACGACAAACCCGGCGAATTACTACTGGGGGTTCACCATGGACCACCAGGACGACAATGAAGCCGAGCAGGTGAGTTGGCGTGCGGACCTCAAGCACAGCTTCGATGCGGGGTTCTTCAGGTCGATCGAAGGTGGCGTGCGCATGACCCGGCGCGATGCCACCAGCATCGACACTGGCTACAACTGGGTGGCGGTCATCCAGCCATGGATGCAGTGGTGGGCACTGCCGGGCGACCAGCCATTGCCCGGCCTCGATCTGAACGGCGAGGTCAACTCCAGCCTGGTCCATCTCAACCAGTTCCAGAACTTCTATCGCGGTGATGTCGGCGCTCCCGGTGGACTCTACGCACCCATTCTCTCGACCGCGCTGGGATACCCGAACAGCTACCAGGCGATTCACGATGCCGCCGACCCCTATTACCTGAGGAACGCAGACGGCTCGCCCACAATTGCGCCCTATGTCCCGATGCTCCCGGGCCCGCAACACCTGAACGAGCAGGAAGAGTCGACCGATGGCGCCTACCTGATGCTCAGCTTCGGTCCCGTCGACGCTGCATTCGACGGCAACGTAGGCGTGCGCGTGGTCCGTACCCGAAATTCAGCGAATGGATTCACCGTCTACCCGAACCTGGTCTACGCGCCATATCTGGGTGCCGGCGAATCAACGCCGATCACCGCGGAGAACTCCTACACCGACGTATTGCCGAGCCTGAATCTGCGATGGGAGTTCGCGCCGGACCTGATCGCGCGCTTCGCCGCGTCCAAGGCCATCGCCCGTCCCAACTTCAGCGACATGCAGGCCTATCAGCTGTTGAATGCGAGCATGCGGTCCGGCATCGATCCGCCGACCGATGGCAGCCTGCCGCCCGTCAGCGACCTCGAGCTCACCGGCAGTTCCAACGACAACCCCTACCTGGAGCCGATGAAGGCCAACCAGTTCGACCTGTCGCTGGAGTGGTACTTCGCGCCCGACCACGGCGGCATGGCCTGGGTGAACTTCTTCTACAAGGATGTCGAAGACTACTTCCGCCAGCAGACCGAGCTGGTGCCGTACCCGGGCACGGACGGCAACGAGTACAACTACCTGGTTTCGCGGCTGGTCAACATCGGTACCGCGAAGATCCAGGGCGCGGAACTCGGCTGGAACCAGTTCTTCGACTTCCTGCCCGCGCCGTTCGATGGCCTGGGCATGTCGGCCAACTACACCTATATCGACAGTTCGACGCGGATCCCGAGCGGATCGAACGCGGTGCCGGTCGATACCGACGGCAGCACATTCGACAACCTGCCGGCCGACGGTCTTTCGAAGAACTCCTACAACGCGGCGGTCTTCTACGAGAAGGGTCCGTGGCAGGTGCGGCTGGCCTACAACTGGCGCAGCAAGTATCTGCTGGCGGTGGGGCCGAATGGATACAACGGTGAGTACACGACGGCTGACACCCAGCAGACCATCGCCTGGAAGCTGCCGGTCTACAGCGACAGCTTCGGCCAGCTCGACGGCTCGATCTTCTACCGGTTCTCCGACCACGTGCAGGTCGGGCTGGAGATGAACAACCTCAACAACGCCGAGCAGCGCACGATCATGGACCAGAACGGCGCCGGCAGCCGCATCACCTCCTGGTACGTCAACGACCGTCGCTACGCCGCGACCGTGCGCCTGTCGTTCTGATCGCCAGCGCCCGCCCGCCCGGGCGGGCGTCGACGACCGCAATCCCGACCTGGCCGCGGCCATTCCGCGGATCCGCTGGGACCTCTCCACCAGCGGACCAGGTCGGGAGGGCGGCCTGGTTCCATCGGGCCGGCCGCACCCCTCCGCGGCTGCGCACACCGTTGCCGGCGCTTGCGGCGGCATCACCCGGCAACCCGATGCAGCCCCCGCCCGTCGCGTGATGGTTTCGGGCGCACCGAATGCATTGACGGCTTCGCGGTGTTAGCGGTAACTTCGCCCTGCGGCACAGACCGCCACGAGAATAACGGGAATCGGATTCCCGTCGTTTCAGGTTGCTGCACGTGTCGTGCCCGAGGGCGGCGCCGCGATTGCAGCAAGGGGGCAATAAACGCGATACCACTGCAGGCGTAGCGGCTCGGCAGACTGCCGGGACGCGGGTCCGTGCTGCCGTACATGTCTGCTCGTATTTCCTTGGGAGGGGAACATGCAAACACTTCGAAACAACCGTCATCCAGGCGGCCGCCAGGCCACTTCACGCACGCTGCGGCGCAGCGCCATCGCCCTTGCGGTCTCGGCCCTGCTCGCCGGCCCGGCTCTCGCCCAGGAGGCCGCGCCGGTCGCCGATGACGCGGCCGTCGACCTCGATACGGTCGTGGTCACCGGCATCCGCGGCAGCGTCATGCGCGCCCAGGAGATCAAGCAGGAAGCCACGCAGATCGTCGACTCGGTGACCGCCGAGGACATCGGCGCGCTGCCCGACCGCAGCGTCACCGAGACCCTCAAGCGCATCAGTGGCCTGACCGTCACCGGCTTCGCTGCGCGCGACGATACCGACCATTTTTCGGCCGAGGGCAGCGGCGTGATGATCCGCGGCTTGACCTTCGTGCGCGGCGAGCTCAACGGCCGCGACGTGTTCACCGCCAACGGTGGCCGTGGCATCAGCTTCGAGGAAGTGTCGGCCGAGCTCATGGCCGGCGTGGACGTGTACAAGAACCCGTCGGCCGAGATCATCGAAGGCGGGCTGGGCGGCACCATCAACCTGCGTACCCGCATGCCGTTTGACGAGCAGGGGCGCAAGATCGCCGGCAGCGTCGACTACAACTACGGCGACAAGGCCAAGGACGCGCGGCCGTCCGCCTCGTTCCTGTTCAGCGACCGCTGGCAGACCGGCGTGGGTGAGATGGGCTTCCTGGCCAACGTCTCTTACTCCGAACTGGCCACGCAGTCCGACGGCATCCAGATCCAGCCCTATTCGCGTCGCGGCCGCACGCCGGCCGAGCAGCCGGAAGGCCTGCCAAACGGGGAAGGTTATGTGTACGACTGGGAGGAGGACGGATGGGTGTCGTCCGACAGCCAGCGCGATCTCCTGCTGGAAGGCACCGACTTCGACCACGTGTTCGTGCCGGGCGGTGTGAACTGGCGGCGCACCGATTTCGATCGCAAGCGCCAGGGCGGCGCCTTTGCGTTCCAGTGGCGTCCCAATGACGACACCGAGATCTACACCCAGTTCATCACGTCCAAGTACGACATGACGTGGCGCGAGCACTACATGGAGTACGCCGGAGCGGGCGAGGCCAACAACACCGACAACTGGACCGGTGACCCCAACTATTTCGGCAACGCCTACGATGGTGGCGATGGCCTGGCGGACCGCACCAACAGGATCATCCCGATGCCTGGTACGCAGTTCGAGTATGACGACAACGGCCGGTTCCTCCGGGGCAACATTCGCCTGGGTGGCTGGCGCGGGCAGCCGGGGGACGATTCCAACGGCATGTACCAGGGTCCCGGCATCCAGTTCGCGGCCGGCAATCGCTACAACGTGCAGTCCTCCAAGACCACTGACTGGTCGGCCGGCTTCAGGCACTTCATTACCGACAACTTCCTCGTGCGGGGTGACTTCCAGTACGTGAAGGCCACCAGTGACCAGGTCGACTTCTCCGTCCATACGTCGACCTTGCTGGAAGGCATCCATCTGGACCTGACCGGCAAGTACCCGTCGGTGACGCTCGATGATTCGAGCAGGGTCCTGCAGCAGGACAGCTACTTCTGGCGCTCGGCAATGGACCACCTGGCCGACAACGAAGGCCACGAGCGTGCCGGTCGCATGGACTTCGAGTACAACTTCGTCGACAGCAGCTGGTTGCAAATGGCGCGATTCGGTGTGCGCGTCGCCGATCGCGAGTACACCAGCCAGTCCACCGGCTACAACTGGCAGCCCATCAGCGACGACTGGAACAGGATCGAGAACCCGGATCCGACCCGGCCGCCGGTGGCGTGGTTGGACCAGTTCTACCCCACCGAGTCGTCGCTGTACACGATGAACGATTTCTTCGGCGGCGACGCCAATGTCCCGACCCAGTTCTGGGCGGCGCAGGACGGCTTCGTGGACATTGACAGGGTCGACGGGACCCTGGGGACGATCACGGGTGCCCAGTGGAGCCCGATCAGCTTCACGCCTGACGCCATCAACCAGCAGCGCGAGCGCACCCAGGCCGGCTACGGCATCCTGTACTTCGGCAACGACGAGCTGGCCAATCCGGTCGACGGCAACGTCGGCGTGCGCGTGGTCAAGACCAGCGTCAAGAGCCTGGGTGGTGGCCTGATGCCGAACATGGTCGGCTCCTACGTGGAAGACGTGGTGCCGGAACTGGCAGATATGTTCTATGGACAGGCGTTCACCAGCCAGGTGAGCACCTCCTACACCGACGTCCTGCCCAGCCTGAACCTGCGCGTGCGCTTCGACCATGGGTTGCAGTGGCGTTTTGCGGCGTCCAAGGCCATTGCCCGGCCGGAATTTCGGTTGATGCAAAACTGGATCACCCTGTCGGCCAATGCGGCAGGCTGTTCCCAGGCCCGGCGCGATGGACTGCGCACCGAGTTGTGCGGGCCCGATGACCTGGCCTACAGCGGCAGCGGCGGCAATCCCGAGCTGAAGCCGATGCGCGCCAACCAGTTCGACACCGCACTCGAGTGGTACTTCGGTCCTGCCAACAGCGCGTACATCACGGTGTTCAAGAAGGACGTGAAGGATTACTTCGCCACGTCCCTGGGCACCGACATCATCGATGGGCGCAGTTACCAGATGAACCGCACGCGTAATCTGGACGAAGGCAAGATCAAGGGCTTCGAGCTCGGCTATTCGCAGTTCTTCGATTTCCTGCCCGGCCTGGGTGTGCAGGCGAACTACACCTTCGTGGACAGCTCCGGCGGCACCAACGTCGACGTGGGCATTCCCACCGGCGCGCCCGTGGTCCCTGAGGTCGCCCTCGAGTTGCCGCTGGAAGGACTGTCCCGCCGCAGCTACAACGTGATCGGCATCTTCGAACGCGGTCCGGTGTCGTTCCGCCTGGCGTACAACTGGCGTTCGCAATACCTGCTGACCAGCAGCGACGTGATGCCGGCGATGCGCCAGCCGGTGTGGAATGACGATTACGGCCAGCTCGACGGCTCGTTCTTCTACAACCTCACCGACAACATCCAGCTGGGCCTGCAGGTGAACAACATCACCAACAGCACCACCAAGCTGCTGATGGGCCCGCGTGGCTACCGCCGCGACGGCTTCGTCGACGAGACGCTCTACAACCGCGCCTGGTTCGAGAATGACCGCCGCTACTCGGCGGTGCTGCGCGCAAGCTGGTAAGTCGACGAGCAAATGCCACCGCGCGGCCCAGCCGCGCGGTGGCATTGCGTTAGAGCCGGATGTGGCCCGGTACCGCTAACGCCGGAAAGCGCGCTAAGGGATCGCGGCCCCTCAGGCCCTGGCGCGAGCCATGCATGGCGTGTGCGTGCACACGCCTACGAGAATTGCGCCGCAGCGGGCCAGCCAATGCACGCAGCTTCCGAAGGATTCTCGCCGCATATCCCGCCCATCTGGTGGCAACGGACGACTGGATAGACGGTCCCGCGCTCGGCGAGAGACGGCCCGCCTCCATGCGAATCAAGCGGTGGGCACTCCCGCAACCGTACGTCCCCTGCGCCCCGATATGCGGTGACATGGCCGTCATATGCGATATGACCGCGGGCACACCGGATAAACATTGCCGCATCGGACGGCGCCCATGTCCATCCGGGGTCCCAAGCGATTGACTGGGAACGGAAAGCTCCCGTTGACGTGGCAGAGATCTGAAGCGGAGAATCGGGATTATGCCGATACTGTCGGTCTAACCGTAGTTAGCACCCATGGGCGAGATCACCGTTGACTTCATAGCCAAGGATCCGTGGCAAATGGTGCTAGTCGAGGAAGGTCCTTGGAAGGACGTTCCGGCAAGCCTCACAAAGCTGCAAGAACGACTTTACTCGTGCCTAGATGCGGCCATTGACGGGCAACTTGTCGAGCAGTTTCCTGAGTCGAGCGGACAGCTCATCACTCTCCGTGTTGACTGCTACGGTGTACCGCGGGCGGAGACGGAGGAGTTTTTTGACCGCTTTAGTTCTTCCGCGCTACAGCTCCCAGACTACAAGACAGGTCTTGCAACATCACCGCATGTGTCCGGCATCCAGTTCGCAATCAACTTTAGCTAGCAATGGGTGCTAACAATTCATTCAAGCCGATGCCGCTTCGCGGCACGGCTTAATTCAAGCGTTAGGCCCCACTTAAATATCAGGACAACTTGTGAAAATAATGCTCCTAGCCCCAATTGTGCTGTGCTTTTCAGCAATCGCGTTCGCAGAAAGCGTCCCGAGTGCTCCGGAAACAAGCGAGGCCAAGTTCATTCGCCTGAATCATCAGATTGAGCAGGATCCGCTCAGCGATAGTGATAAGAGCGTTCGCGGTTGGTTGCTTAAATGGGCAATTGACAGCAAAGATATTACAGTGATCGCTTGCGACGTATTGGGGAACGTTTCGCGAGATGACATTCCTTACAACGGCATCTATGTAACTCAGATGATGTTCGGAAACGCTGCATATCAAATTTCTCATCCTGACAAGAGGAACGATCTTTTAGCCACTCAGTTGGCTGGGGCGCGGAGCTCGCTGCAGGCATACACTTCTATTCTTACCAGTCATCCGGAGGCAAGAGTTCCTCACTTTGATGACCTAATCAATAAAGACAAAGCGGGAACATTGGAGGCATATTTGGAGCCCGTCGTTGCAGATAAATGCAAAGAAACGGGCGGGGGGTGAATTAACACTCCAAGTGCAACACCCCTGAAGTTTGTTGTAGTCGTTGTTCCGGGGTCTGGAAGCCATAGCGTTTCCTCGGTCGTTGGTTGAGTTTAGCGACAACGGTGTTGCAGTCGGCTTGGCGGATCCTGGCCAAGCTTTTTCCTTTCGGGAAGTACTGCCGCAATAGGCCGTTGAAGTTCTCATTGCTGCCACGCTCCCATGGGTGATGCGGGTAGGCGAAGTAGCAGCGGATGCCTGCGGCGTTTTCCAAGGCGCGATAGCCATGGAACTCTGTGCCGTTGTCCCAGGTGA
>NZ_JBSVRP010000002.1:0-645403 GCF_054072715.1 Luteimonas sp. A611 | reverse complement strand
GGTTGCGTGGTATGCCCAATTCCCGCGACAGCTGCGCGATCGGCTTGTGACCCGCCCGCATCTGCCGCACGGCCTCACGCTTGAACTCGGCCGTGAACTGTTGCCGCTTGACCATCGAACACCTCCGGGACCATTGTCCCCGTTATCAGGTGTCCGAATTACCCGGGCCACTCCAGGTTCACTTGTCGGCTGAGGTGGCTTCGCGGGGGCGATGCGTGCCGGGTGTAGGCGTGCAGCCACGCGCCCGTGCCCAGGAGTGTTTCGCGCAGCAGCCAGGTGCTTGTCCGAGTCGGGCTCTTCCCCCGGAACTCCTTCAGGCTTTGGCCCGCCGGCTCATCGGAAAAGTGAACCTGACCCCATTACCCCTCAAGGACGGATCCGGCGATCTATCGCGGAGTCCAAGGCGAGTCTGCGTCCAACTGCCTGTCTGCAGCACCGATCTTCATCCGCGGTGACGTTGGCTCAGCCGCGCCGCGCCGACCTCCACTACATCTCAACCGCGCGATGACGGTCGGGTTCCTGGCAGGCACACAACGGCTACCCTTGGCCGGAAGCAGACAGTACGGGCTGCGGGCATCTAGCCGAGCCCGGCGAGTCGTCGCGTGACCATTGCGGCACTTAGACCGGGAAAAGGGCTGGGACAGGTTCCGCTCCACAGTGGCGTGAAGTCGTCGAGTCCGCGCGCCTCGGCTTGTGCCCTCAGCGGCGCGAGTGCCTGTGAGGCCCAGGGAAATTCGGGTGGGAGGTCCGACATCGGCCCCAGATCACGCATCAGCCGGTTTGTCAGCCCGCGAGCAGGCCGCCCACTGAAGAGATTTGTAATGGCACCCGGTCGACCGGGCTGCCGGAGGGCTGTGCGATGCACCGGGGTCGTCTTCGCCTCCGGACAGAGCAGATAGGCAGTACCGATCTGGACAGCCGCAGCGCCTGCAGCGAGCAGCGCCTCGACGTCGCCTCGGCTTCCGATACCGCCGGCCGCCACGATCGGCACCGTGAGCAGCCTGGACAGGGCTGAGACGAGCCAGGCAGTGGTCGACTGCAAAGTCAGGTCGTCCGACAGAAAGTGCCCCCTGTGGCCACCCGCTTCGACGCCTTGGGCAATGACGATGTCAGCGCCGTGACGTTGCAGCCAGAGACCCTCATCAACTGTCGTGGCTGAAGCCAGAACGATTGCACCCCATGCCTTGATACGTTCCAGTAGAGCTGGTGCAGGCAGGCCGAAATGGAAGCTCACCACGCGTGGTCGGAACGCCTCCAGCAGGTCTACCGTCGCCGCGTCGATCGGCCGACGCGCACCCGCCGTGCTCGGCGCAGGTGGTTCGATCCCGAATTCCAGGTAGTAGGGCTTGAATGCCTGGCGCCAGCGCTCTTCGCTGGTCTCGTCGGGCTCGGCCATCTCGTGGCAGAAGAAGTTCAGGTTGATCGGCCGCTCATGGGAAGCAAAGCGCCTGAGCGCGACCTCCAGCCGGGCCGATTCGAGCAGGGCGCAGGGCATCGAGCCCAAACCACCCGCCTTGGATACAGCAATGGCGAGCTCTTCGTCCTGCGCGCCTGCCATCGGCGCTTGTATGACCGGCAACTCGACGTCCGGTAACAAGGTATCAGGCCGCATCGCGAGGCTCCCTAAGGCGAGGCTTGGATGCTACGCGGAGAACAGGAGCGGGGTCAGGTTCACTCGGCGCAGACCGGGCGGGGAGGGTGGGCGTACCATCGCGGTTCGTCCACGACTTCGAGCTCACCCATGACCGTTTCCCTGCGCGCGGCGTCCGTCCCCGTGTTCAACCAGCTGCTCGGCGGCCTCGCCGACGTGCTGAAGAAGGCCGAGGCGCACGCCACCGAGCGCAAGATCGATCCCAACGCCTACCTGCAGTCGCGTGTTTACCCGGACATGTTCCCGCTGGTGCGGCAGGTGCAGATCGCCTGCGATTTCGCCAAGTCGGTCTCGGCGCGCCTGGCGCAGGCCGAGGTCCCGTCCTGGGAAGACAACGAAACCAGCTTCGAAGACCTGCAGTCGCGCATCGCCCGTACGCAGGCTTTCATCGTCAGCCTGGATGCCGCCAGCTTCGAAGGCGCTGAATCCCGCGACATCGTTCTGCGCCCCGGCACCCCGAAGGAAAAGAAGCTCACCGGCCAGGCCTACCTGCTCAACTACGGCCTCCCCCAGTTCTTCTTCCACGTCACCACCACCTACGCACTCCTCCGCCACGCCGGCATCGAAATCGGCAAGCGCGACTTCATGGGCCAGTACTAAGGGCGCGTGCGCTCTGCGCACGACATGGCGCCGTTTCTGAGCATACTCGGGGGTCTGGTTCCGACCTTGATCTCAATGGGTCTCATCACCTGTCAGCCCGATTATCGACCGGGCTACTTGCTGGGGATAGCTCGCTGGCTACTCTGGGCTTACCTTAGGGCATATGCACACACACGCCCCTGCCCCTCAGCTCTCTCCCAAGGCCCTGCTGGCACTCAGTGATGCCTTGGAAAGCAAGTTCGACTCCGGCGACTGGTCCAAGCTGGGACTTGCCTTGGGACTGAATGCCTTAGGCGATCCCGAAGGCCGCTTGCAGAAGTCGCTTCGGTTCGGAGACGACGACTACGGCGCCTGCATCGTCCAGTTCATCCGTCACATGGATCGGGAGGACAGGAGCGAGCTATACAACTTGGCGCGGCGCCCCAAGCTGGAAGCCTGGCTGCTGGGTAATGCGCCCGCCGCCGCACAGGAATTTGGTTTGGGACAGACCCATGTCGCCGCCCCGGCCCCTCCGCCCAGCGCCAGCCAAGCTGTCGAGCTAGCTTTGAAGGACGCGGAGCGCCTGTTGCACACCAACGGGGCCACCTCGTGTGTGGATCGCATGCACACGGCCTTGCATGGCTATCTATGGGACGAGGCGGCACGGGCTTCGCTCCTTGTCGCTGACGATGCCAACCTGCCGGCTTTGTTCAAGGCGCTGCGCAACGGGCACCCCCAGCTTCAAGCAAGCGGTCCTCACGGAGCGGCTGTAGCGAAGCTCCTCGTGTCGCTTGCGTCGTGCGTCGACACCCTCAACACGCTTCGCAACAACGCAACGCCTGCCCACCCCAACGAAGATCTGCTGGATGAGGCGGAAGGAATGCTGGCAGTAAACGCGGTGCGCTCCATCTTCAACTACCTGCGGGCACGCCTGTGGGCCACGATCTGACCATCGACCGGGGCAAGTGGTATGGCTGGCAGATGCTCCCAGGTTATGGGGATGACCCGTATTTTTCGCCGATCTATGTGCAGCTGGTGGAGCATCAGAAGAGTGAAACTGACCTTCATCAACGCTTTCTACGCCGCAGGCGTCAAAGACTTCGCGCTCACCCTGCGGGTGTTCAAACATGAAGAGACCTACCTGGTCTGGGCTGTCCGCGGGTCAACCACCGATCGCTGCGCGGATAGCTTCGTGCTCACTGGCTTGAGTTGAAGTTGACCCATGGACCTGACAACGATACCCACGAGGGGCAATGGCATTTCGGACCTGCTGCTGACGGCTGGCATGGATCCGCTGCACGTCAGGCGAGATCGAGCGTTTGGCAGCCAATGGGGCTGGACGGATGGTCGCCTGGTCTTCGCAACCGTCTGGCTCGATGAAGTGCAAGACCCCCAAGGCGTGCCCAAGTGGAGCATGGCGCAGCCGGAGAACCGTCATGAGCTGACCAGGGTGCGCAGGGCCCACGCCCAGAAGCTGTGGGACATGCTGCTGTCGCGCGATGGTCAGTCGGTGCAGGTAGTCTTGCAAACAAAGAAGGCCGACCGGACGAAGTGGAAGACCGGGATCACGGAGCGTCGCGGCTTGGATCCCGAGCCCTGGTACGTGACAGCGGAGCCAGGCGCAATCCTGCTGCAGCGTGGATCGCTGCCAGGCCGGAAGGCGGTCAGCGTCGATGGCAAGCCCATGCCCCCGCGTGAGCCGTCGTGGTCGCTCCGCGAGACACGGCCCGAACAGGCCCGGTTCCGGGAACGCGTGGCCAACAAGACCGGGCGCCGATGCGCGTTAACTGGCGCCCCCATGGAGCTGTGCGACGCCGCGCATTTCGCTTGGACGAATTGGCGAACCGACAATGACCCGCACCACGGTGTGCTGCTGCGCCGCGATCTGCACATTGCGTTGGATATCAACTGGCTGTCGATCGACCAAGAGGGCCGGGTCGAAGTCAGCGAATTCCTGGCCTCCTCTTCCCCTGAATATGCGGCGCTTCACGGGCGCCGCGTGCAGATAGGCGCGCCAACGCCCGATCCGGAAGGGGAAGTCGGCGCTTAGGGCAGCGCCGCTTAGGCCGTGACTTTGTCGGCACTTGCGTACGCTGATGACGGCGCACCAGCTTTACAGTCGCCGCTGACCCGCTCGCTAGCGTTGATCAGCTGAATCCACCGCCGATAGCGGACGTGATGCAGCGAACTATATGCGTCCGGCAACCCGGGACTCCAGACGCCGACTGCCGTCGCCGAAGAAGTTCCGTCGATAGGCGGAAGGCGGTGTCCCCAGCTGCGCAGCGAAGTGCTGGCGCAGCGATAGCGCCGTGCCGAAGCCGGCCTCGGTGGCGATCTGCTCGATCGGCAGGTCGGTGGTTTCAAGCAGCTGCTGCGCGCGCGCCAGCCGCTCCGACGCCAGCCATTTCACGACCGTGGTGCCGGTCGCCTCGCGGAAGCGGCGGGTGAAGGTGCGGCGGCTCATGTGGGCAGCGTCGGCCAGCGCGTCCACCGACAGCGGTTCGGCCAGACGCTCGCGCGCCCAGTCCAGCACGCCCGGCAGGCGGTTTTCGCTGGGCAGCTCGGGCACTGGCTGCTCGATGTACTGCGCCTGCCCGCCCTGGCGGTGCGGCGGCGTCACCAGCAGCCGCGCGATGCGGTTGGCCACGTCGGCGCCGTGACGCACGCGTACGAGGTTGAGGCAGCAGTCGATCGCGGCGACGGTTCCGGCGGACGTCACGATGCCGTCGTCGTCGATGTACAGCACGTCCGGCCGGAAATCGGCGGTGGGAAAGCGACGGGCGAACACGTCGCGGACGGCCCAGTGCGTGGTGGCGCGGCGGCCGTCGAGCAGGCCCGCGTCGCCCAGCACGAACGCGCCCAGGCATAGCCCGACCACCTGTGCGCCGCGTGCATGCGCCGCCCGCAAGGCCTGCGTGAGTTCGGCGGGCGCAGGCGTTTCCGGGTGATCCCACGCCGGCACGATGACGATGTCGGCCCGCCGCATCGCGTCCAGCCCGTCCGGCACGTCGATCTGCAGCCCCTGCATCGTGCGCACGGGGCCGGGTGTGGGCGCGCAATAGCGCACCTCATAGGGCGGCAGGCCCGGTGGCGCGGGCTGGATGCCAAACACCTGGCCGGGAACGGACAGGTGGAACAGGTTGATGCCATCGAACGCCAGCACGGCGACGCGAACGGGCTTCATGGACGCCTCCGCAGGGCGCGAAAGAATGGCCCGATTGTATCTATTAATGTCATTTGGGCCAATGGTGCTGAACGCACAGTCTTCAGACAATGGTCGTCATTCCACACGATCAGGAAACTCCCATGACCCATCGAACCTTGCTGCGGGGCGCTGCCGTCGCGACTCTGGCCCTCGCGCTCGCCGCCTGCGGTGCCACCAGCACCGCAGCCACCCCGGACGCCAAGACCGAAGACGCCGGCGCGGTCGGCTTCCAGCAGATCCGGAACGCGACGATCAAGCTGGACTACGCCGGCACCACGTTCCTGATCGACCCGATGCTCGCGGCGAAGGACGCCTACCCCGGCTTCGAGGGCACCTACAACAGCGAGTTGCGCTACCCGCTGGTCGAGTTGCCGATGCCGATGTCCGAGGTGATGGACGCCGATGCCATCATCGTCACCCATACCCACGCCGATCACTGGGATGACGAGGCCAAGCGCAGCCTGCCCAGGAATCTTCCACTGTTTGTCCAGAACGAAGCCGATGCCGAAAGCATCCGCCAGGATGGCTTCACCGACGTGCGCGTGTTGACCCGCGACACCGTCTTCAACGGGACGCAGCTGAGCATCACCGGTGGACAGCATGGCGATGACCAGACCATGGCCGCTTTCCCAAGTCTCGGCCAAGTGATGGGCGTCGTTTTCCAGCGCCCGGGCCACGAGACGGTGTACCTGGCCGGAGACACCGTCTGGAACGCCCAGGTCGAAGATTCGATCCAGCAGTACCAGCCGGATGTGATTGTCCTCAATACCGGCTATGCGCGAATGCTGGGGCGGGACGGCTCCATCATCATGGGCAAGGACGATCTTTACCGGGCCTACCAGGCGGCACCCCAGGCCAAGGTGATCGGCAGCCATATGGAAGCCGTCAATCACGCCATGCAGACGCGCCAGGACCTGCACGACCACATCGAGGCAACGGGCATGGATCCCGAGCGCGTGCTGGTTCCCGCGGACGGCGAGTCCTACACCTTCTAAGAAAGAGGAAATCCCATGAGCAAGCGCGCAATCGTCGTCGTCGATCTTCAAAACGAATACCTGCCCACCGGCAAGGTGCCGCTGGTCGGCATCGAACCCGCCCTCGCCAACGCCGCCCGCCTCATCGCCGCGGCTCGCGCCAGGGGCGAACTGATCATCCATGTCCGGCATGAATTCGCCACGCCCGACGCGCCGATCTTCGTGCCGGGAAGCGATGGGGTGCAGATCATCCCCGCCGTGGCGCCCGTCGAAGGTGAGCCTGTCGTCGTCAAGAATTACCCCAACTCGTTCCGCGACACCGGCCTGAAGCCGATGCTGGACGAACAGGGCGTCGAGGAACTGGTGGTGATCGGTGCGATGAGCCACATGTGCGTGGAAGCGACCTCCCGCGCCGCCGCCGACTTCGGTTACCCCGTCACCGTGGTGCACGATGCCTGCGCCACGATGGATCTCGAGTTCGGCGGAACGGCGGTACCCGCGGCGCACGTGCATGCCGCCGCAATGGCCGCGCTGGCGTTCGGCTATGCCGCGATCACCACCACGGACGCCTATCTGGCTTGAGAGGAATCCATCATGCGCAAGGTCTTCATCATCGGCGGCTCGGGCAAGGTCGCCCGCCGCCTCGCCCGGCAGCTAGCGGCACGCGGCCATGAGCCGCGCTCGCTGTACCGCAAGGCGGAGCAGGCCGGCGAACTCGAGGCCCTGGGCGCCGTCCCGGTCGAGGGCAACCTGCTGGAACTCGACGCCGACGGACTGGCGCAGCGCATGGCCGGCAGCGACGTGGTCGTGTTCTCGGCCGGCGCCGGCGGCAAGGGCGGAGCGGAGATGATCGACGCCATCGACGGCCGCGGGCTGGAGCTGGCGGTCGCGGCGGCGCGGCAGGCCGGCATCCAGCGCTTCCTGCTGGTCTCGGCCTTCCCCGAGGCCTCCCGCGGCAAGGCGGTGTCGGAGACGTTCGAGCACTACATGGCGGTGAAGAAACTCGCCGACGTGCATCTGGCCGAGTCCGACCTGGACTGGGTCATCCTGCGCCCCGGCACGCTGCTGGACGCGCCCGGCACCGGCAAGGTGCGCACGGGGCTGGCCATTCCCTACGGCGACGTGCCGCGCGACGACGTGGCCGCGACGCTGCTGCAGATTATCGAACAGCCAGCGGTGAGCCGCATCATCATCGAGCTGACCGAAGGCGAGGCGCCGGTTGCAGAGTCCGTGGCGCGCCTGGTGCACGCCTGAGTCGCAGGCTTTCCTCTGCTACCTGAGTTGCCGAAGCAGGCAGAGCGCGTCCTCACGCTTGGCGTCCATCAGGCGGATCTCAGGTGGCAGGTGGAAACCCGCGCCGGCAACGGCGGCCTCAATGTTCTCCCAGGTCCGTGCATCCAGCGCAATGGCGCTGAGCACGTGGACGAGCGCAGCGAGTTCTCCGGCTCCCAATCCACTCGACCAAAGGCCGGCCACCACGTTGATCAGCGGCACCGTGAGCGGCCTGAACTCCAACCCGTCGCGCGCAAACAGTGCCTGGACCAGATCCTCCCGGTCGCCACCCAGCGTCCGCAGTATCTGGAACACCTGCCCTGCACCTTTCATGCCCAGGGGTTCCAGCCGCGCCGCCAACACCGCGCCCATGCTCGCGGCCCCGTGGAGTACCAGGCCGCGAGCGAGTGCCCGGGCGGCTTCCTCGGGATCCAGCCGCAGGTCAGGGTCAAGCAGGCCATCGACGATCACGACCTGCGCCGGTGCAGCGATGGCGTCCAGGTCGCCGCGGACGATGGGTGCGCGGTACTCGGCATCCAGGACAGCGCGCGCTTCCGGTCCGCTGAGGCTCAGACCCAGGAATACGATTGGCCTCACGTGTTCCCTCGTGGCGCGGGATCGCTGCTCAAATCGGCTGATCAATTCGGCCAGGCGGAGCCGAGAATGATGGAACAGAAGTCGGTCCGCCGGTATCCCGGCACCTTCAACGCCAGCACGTCCGCCTTCACGTTGCCGAATGCGGTGTCCGGCTTCTTCCTGATGCCATCGGCGAAGTGGTCGATGATGCCTTCCTTGAAGTTCGCCTCGCGGGGATGACAGGCACAGACTTCGTGGCGCTGCTCCTGGCTGAACTCGTCGTAGGCGATGCCGAGCACGTCCATCTCGACGCCAGCGGTCACCAGGGCCACGGTCGGCCGCATGTGCGCGGGGATGCCGGGCGTCGTATGCAGTGCGATGGCCGTCCAGACATCCTCGACGTCGCGCTCGGGCACGTTATAGCCGTTCATGAAGTCGCGCGCCGCGTTGGCGCCGTCGACCTCGAAGCGCAAGTCGGCGCTCGAGTACCGTTCCGTCAGGCCCATGTCGTGGAACATGGCACCCAGGTAAAGCAGTTCGGGATCGTATTCGAGGCCGCGCCGGTTGCCGGAAAGCGCCCCCCAGAAGAACACGCGCCGGCTGTGGTTGTAGAGCAGGTCGTCTTCGGTGTCGCGCACAAGCTGCGTGGCGGCGCGCGCCAACGCGCTGTCGGGCACTCGGATGCCTGCGATGGTCTCGGTCATGGAAATCCACTCCAGGAAAGTACTGCCCTCAAGTGTCGGCCGTTGCTCGCCTGACCACAATCGAACGCTTGCGCCGGATCGTGACAATACAGCGCGATTTCATGACACCGGGGATGTTTCCTGGTGCCGGAACCGGGCGCGGTATTGCGCGGGAGTCACGCCGAGGCGTTCCCTGAAGACGATCCGCATGCGGTCCGCGGTTCCGAAACCGCAGTCGTATGCCACGGTCTTCAATGGCAGGTCGCTGCTTTCCAGGACCTTGCGGGCCGCGTCGATCCGTGCCCGCAGGACGAACTCGTGCGGAGTGATTCCGGTTTCCTGGACGAAATGGCGGATCAGGTTGCGCGGACTCATGTCGGCCACGCCGGCAAGCGACTTGAGCGCGTGCCGCTGGGCGGGATGCGCCGCGACGTGTTGCTGGACGAGCGCCACCGGCGACGTGGGATCGACGGGAGGCGTGAGATAGGGACTGAACTGGGATTGGCCGCCCTGGCGCTGCGCCACCACGACCAGCCGCTTGGCGACGGCCACGGCCACCTCCGGCCCATGACGCTGACCGACCAGCGCCAAGGCAAGGTCGATCCCCGCAGTGACGCCGGCAGAGGTGATGAGTCGGCCGTCGCGGACATAAATCGAATCGGCTTCGACTTTCGCTTCGGGGAACATGCGTGCCAGCTGGGCGGCACTCTGCCAGTGGGTCGTGACCCTCCGGCCATCGAGCAGGCCGGCATGGCCGAGCACGAACGCGCCCGTGCAGATCGAACCGTAGGTCGTCGACCTGCGCGGCGCTTCCCCCACCCACTCCAGCAGTTCGGCATCGGGCGCCGTGTCCGGCAGCTCCGGCCCGCCTGCCACCAGGATGATGTCGAAGTCGCCTCGCGCCTCCTCGAACGTCATGTCGGCCACCACCAGCATGCCGCCGGATGTCCGCAGCGGCTTGCGATCCGCTGCCACCAGGACCGTCCTGTAATGATCCCCGGCCGGAACATGACCGTTTGCCTCGGCAAACACGTCGACCGGCCCGGCGACGTCCAGCGCCTGCACATGCTCGTGTATTGCAATCGCGATCGTAAGTATCGCCACGTGACCCCCTTACCCTTGCAAGGACGGGTTGATCAGATACTTCTCGCCGGTCGACTTGCGCTCGTACGCAGCCAGAATTTCTGGCTGGAGCGCATCTGTGAGGCTGATGGTCTTCGTGTAGTGGCTGGCGAAAGTCGTTGTCAGCTCATCCACGACACGTTGACGCATCCGCGCCGCGACCTCCTGGCCCGCCTTCTGCATGAACGGGAAAAGCAGCCATCCGCCGACGTTCCAGGTAAAGCCGAACGTCCGATCGATCACGGTCGGCCCCGTGTCCAGGGCGCCGTAGATACAGACCTGCTTGAGCGCGTCCGAGCCGTAGCGGCTGTAGGTGGTGACGCTGCGGCTGGCGACCGTTTCCATCGCCTGCAGGATCTGGCCGGCCAGCGTGCCGCCACCGATGGCGTCGAAGCCGATGGTGGCGCCGGTTTCGGCAATCGCTTCCGTCAGCTCGGCCTGGAAGTCGGGCGACGTGCTGTCGACGATGTGATGTGCGCCGATCTCGCGGAGAATCGTCGCCTGCGCGTCGCTGCGCACGATATTGACCAGCCCGATCCCGTCCGCAAGGCAGATCCTGTTGAGCATCTGGCCCAGGTTCGAAGCGGCGGCGGTCTGCACGATGGCGCTGTGCCCTTCGGCCTTCATCGTCTCGGTGAAGCCTAGCGACGTCAGCGGATTGACGAACATCGACGCGCCGTCCGCCACGTCCACGTCATCGGGCAGCAGGATGCAGTCCTGCGCCCGCAGCTTGCGCAGTTGTGTGTACATCCCGCCGCCCAGCATCCCGACCTTTTTGCCAAGGAAGTGCTGCACATCGCGGCCCGCCCTGAGGACGGTGCCCGCGCCTTCGTTGCCGACCGGCAGCGATTGATCCAGCCGGCTGCGAATGGCTGCCAGGCGCTGCTGCGGAATGTCGGCGACCAGCACCGGCCGCTCCGGCGACCCTTCGGCCCGCGCGGTCGATACATCGGCAGGGCCGAGCAGGAGCCCAAGGTCGGATGGATTGATGGGTGTGGCCTCGACCCGCACCACCAGCTCATCCGGGCCGGGCTCGTCCAGCACGACCGTCTCCAGGCTCAGGCGAAGCTGTCCATCGGACGTCGCCAGCGATCGCAGTTCCAATCCACTCATCGTCTTGTCCATCTCTGCCTCATTTGGGTTGTGCGAGGTCGAATACCAGCAGCGTCGAGGTGGCCGTCGCACACAAGCGGCCGTCGCCGTCACGCAGCGTCGCCTCGGCGAACGCGACGCGCCGCCCCATCGAGACAACGCGGCCGCTTGCGCGCACCGTCCCGCTGTTGTCGCTCAGCGCACGCAGGTACGACACCTTCAGTTCGAGCGTGGTGTGTCCGCGCCCGGCGTCGAGCTGGCTGTGCACGGCAATGCCGCAGGCGCTGTCGAGCAGGGTCGCCGCGTAGCCGCCGTGCACCGAGCCGAGCGGGTTGTAGACAGTCCGATCGGGCGTGCCTTCGAACACAGCATGACCGCGATCGACCTCGACCAGGGTGAAGCCGAGCGTTTCGCCCATCGGCGGCTGTCTGGAGCCGGCCAACATCAAGTCGCGAAGTTGTTGCAGGCCATCGCGCACGCCTCCACCCAAGTTGCTCACGGCGCTCACCACGGCTCGTGGAAGGGCCGGACCTCGGCGAGGAACGACCAGGCATCGCGCGGCTGATGCGCCAGGTGAAAGACCTCGCCCGCGATCGAGGCGGGCGAGATGAAGAAGTCGTCCGCCGCATCGGGCAGCCGCTTGCGCTGCCACGGTACGTCGATCACGGCATCGATGATGAGATAGGCGACGTGCACGCCCTTCGGCCCCAGGTCGCGGGCCAGCGATTCGGCCAGGATCCGCTGTGCCGCCTTGGTCGGCGCGAACCCGGCAAAGCCCGCCCTGCCGCGCTGGGCGGAGGTGTTGCCGGTGACGATCAGCGCGCCCTCGCCGGCCTCCACCATCGCCGGAGCCGTCAGCCGCGCGAGGTTGAACAGCGCCATCGTGTTGATGTCGAAGTTCTTCTGCAGCGTCTCCGCCTCGATCTCCATGAACGTACCGAACGCACCGCCGACGGCGTTGTGGACGACCACCTTCGGCATGCCGACGCGGGCGATGGCCTGCTCGAGCGCGGCCACATCAGTCACGTCGCACGGCACCGAGACCGTGTCGGGTATCTCCGCTTCCAGCGCGGCGAGGCGATCGGCGTCGCGCGCCAACATCGCCACGCGGTAGCCGCCCTCGGCAAAGCGCCGCACCAGGGCAGCGCCGGTGCCGGGGCCGACTCCGGTCACGAGGGCGAGTGGCTTGCTGGTCTGGCTGCTCATGCTGCTACCTCCAGGCGCGCGAGGTGTTCGCGCACGAAGTCGAGACGGTCGTTGCCGAAGAACATCGCGTCGCCAACGAACATGGTCGGCGAGCCGAACACGTCGCGCTCGATGGCTTCGCGGGTGTTGGCGTCCAGCTGCGCGATCGTTTCGGGCGCGTCGATCCGCTTGGCGATCGCGTCGACGTCGATATCGATCCCGGCCGCGGCGATGACGGCGAGAATGTCGTCCTTCGTGGCGAGCGTCTTGCCCTCGCTCCAGCAGGCGCGGTACAGCGCCAGCGTTATCTCCATTGCATCCGCGGGCGAGCCTGCCGCCAGTACCGCACGCGAACACGCATCGCCATCGTTCGTGCGCATGTCGGATGGGTTCAGCGCAAAACCGTAGCGCTGCGCCCAGCGCGCCAGATCGGTGCGGGCGTAGCGCCCCTTGGCGGCGCAGGTGAGCGTGGTCGGCACGTTGCCGACCGCCTCCATCAGCTTCAGCACCATCATCGGCCTGAGCACGAGGTCGACGCCCATCTCGCGTAGCTGCGTGAAGGCGAGGTAGCTGTATGGGCTGCGGAAATCGTAGAAGAGTTCGATCGACCGGGTCATTGGGCTGCTCCTGTGGCGAGGTTGTCGAGAAGGTGGCGAACGCGATCGTCGGCACCGGGACCGGGGCGAAGCTGGATGCGGTTCGTGGGCACGGCCGTGCCGGTCTCGGGATCCACCAGCGCCAGGCGCAACGGCCGCCCGGTCTCGCGATCGATCGTCTCCACGGTCGGCGCGCCAAACCCGCTCGCATCCCAGCGGTCGCCCCATTCGCGCAGGGCGATGCTGACCTTCCACAGGTCGTGGCCCTTGGCCGTCAGCCGGTACTCGACCCGTGGTGGTCGCTCCTGGTACTGCGACGGCTCGACGATGCCGTGCTGCGTCAGATGCTTGAGGCGCGCAGCCAGCGTGGCGGTGGGGATGCCCGTGCTCGCGCGCAGCTCGTCATGGCGGCGGAGCCCGAGCGACAGGTCGCGGATCAGCAGCAGTGTCCAGCGATCCCCGATCAGCTCGAGCGCGCCCGCGATGGAGCACCGCATTCCCGCGAAAGACTTCACTTTCATATCGCCGACGCCTAGTTACTTCAATGATTGAAGTGTAGCTGTTTCGGGGATTTTGTCGAGCAAAAACGGGGTCAGGTTCACTTTGGGGGGGGATGTAAGTGAACCTGGAGTGCCCCCGTTCTTCGCCAGCGCATTCGATCCGCTGCCGCGGCCCGACGCGCTGTTGCCGATCCCGCTGCACCGCGCGCGCCTGCGCGAACGCGGCTACGACCAGGCGCTGGAGCTCGCGCGGCCGCTGGCGCGCGCCCTGTCGTTGCCGCGGTGCCGCGGCACGTGGCTCTGGTCGATGACGTCATGACCACCGGCGCCACCCTGCATGCCGCGGCAACGGCGCTGCGGCGCGCCGGCGTGGCCTGGGTCGATGCATGGGTCGCGGCGCGGGTGCCCTGAATGTCGCGCGCCAGCGGTCGTGGCTAGGCCGACCGGTTGGGATCGATCAGCGGTTCGCTCAGCGCCGACGGCCCGGCGACGGCAACCGTGTGAAGGGCGCTGGTCTGACGTTCGATCATCCGCCGGACCTGCGGCGCGCCGGGCCCCTGGTGCAGCGCGCGCAGATGTTCCGGAATGGTCGCGTCGTCGTGGGTCAGGCGGCTGTTGTGGCGGATGTAATCCAGCCACGTCGGCGTCTCGTAGCGCTCGATCCAGACCTGCGGATCGGCGAGATCGCGCAGCACCCTCCAGTTGCGTGCCCCGTCGCGGCGACGGATGCGCCGCCGCTCCGCCATCGCTTCAAGGAACTCGAGGACGTCCTCTTCGCGGATGACGTACTCGACGGTGACCACCACCGGACCCGTCCGCGACTGGACCGGGACGGCGGTGGCCGGCTCCTGCCAGCGGCGCAGCGGATCGAGATTGAGCTCCGTCAGTTTCGCCAATGGCAGCCAGCGGCCAAGCGCCGCGCAGACGATCATGACCCCCGCTGCTGAGAGCAGCGCCGTCCGCACGTCGCCGCGCTCCGCAACGAATCCCCACAGCCAGCTGCCTGTCGCTATGCCGCCGAACGCGGCCATCTGGTACAGCGACAGCGCGCGCGCCACCACCCAGCGCGGGGTGGACAGCTGCACCGTGACGTTGAATGTCGACAACGCCAGCACCCACGCGGCGCCGCCGAGCATGAGCGCTGCCATCGTCAGCAACAGCTGTGCGCTCACGGCAGCGAGCGCCGCGGCAACGGCAAAGGCGATGCAGGCGCAACACACGAGACCCTCGGTCGACAGCACGTCGCGCAAGTACGCACTGCCCATCGCGCCGCCTATCGCACCCACGCCGAATGCGCCGAGCAGCAGGCCATAGCTCAGCGGCCCGCCGGCGATCAGATCCTTGGCCACCAGGGGCATGAGCGCCATGACCGCACTCGCGCCGACACCGAAAACGGCGCTGCGGACCAGGACGCTGCGAATGGCGGGTGACATCGCGACATAGCGGATGCCTGCGGCGATCGCGACCCCGAGCGTTTCCGGCGGCAGCACCCGCGGATCCCGCGGCGGGCGCCAACGCGCCAGCACGACGATCAACGCGATGTAGCTGACGGCATTCACCGCGAACGCCGCAGCGGCGCCGGCGGCCGCGACAATGGCGCCGCCAATCGCGGGCCCGACGCTGCGGGCGATGTTGAAGCCCATGCTGTTGAAGGCCACCGCGCCCGGCAACTCCGCGCGCGGCACCATGTCGCCGACGGATGCCTGCCACGCCGGCGCGTTGAACGCCGCACCGCAGCCGATCAGGAACGTGAACAGCAGCAGCAACCACGGCGTGATCAACCCGGACCAGGCGCACACCGACAGCGCGACCGACACGAGCAGCATGAACAGCTGCGCGCCGAGCATGATCTTGCGCCGGTCGAAATTGTCCGCCATCGCGCCGGCCACCAGCGAAAACAGCATGACCGGCAGCGCGATCGACCCCTGCACCAGCGCCACCATGCGCTCCGACTGCGCAATCGAGATCATCAGCCAGGACGCGCCGACCGACTGGATCATGCCGCCGAAATTGGAGGAGGCGCTCGCCAGCCAGACCTTGCGGAAGATCGGGTAGCGCATTGCCGACAGCGCCGTAGGGCGCTGCGCGGGATCTGGTGGAGTCAGCGGGATAGGAGCCATCAGCAACCTGGCCGGAGGGAACGTTGGCGATTAAGCCAGATCGGCTGCCTCCGCCCCGTTAGGGTCGATCTCACGTGCCGCTCAGCGCGAAGTCTGCGGCGATGCCCGCGAACACCGCCATCCCCACAGGACCGCGGTCGACTTCGAGCCCACCTTGACGTCGTCGTCGCGGTCGACCATCGCGTACCAGGTGTTGTAGGCGGTCGACCGGATATCGGGGTCAGGTTCAGTTTCAACGTCAGGTCCGGCTCTTGATGAGTAGTGGCCCTTTGAAGTCGCCGAATCAGCGCTAGGCGGCTTCCAGTGCGATGCGGACTTGTTGGCCCAGCGATGCCGCGATGTTCACCAGCGCATCCAGCGAGAAGCGCGAGATGCGGCCGCGGAGCAGGTCGTTGATGCGTGGCTGGGTGATGCCGCAATGCTCGGCCGCCGCGGCCTGCGTCCAGCCGCTTTCCTGGATGAGCGAGGCGATCTTTCGCATCAGTTCCGCACGGACCTTGAGGTTGGCGGCTTCCTCGGCGGTGTCGGCAAGCGCATCCCAGACGCTGGCATATCGTTCGGCCTTGGACTTGTTCATGGTCACTTCCTGCTCAACAGGGCGAAGCGCTGCTTCGCGAGTTCGACATCCCGCTTCGACGTGGCTTGCGTCTTCTTCTGGAAGGCATGAAGCACATAGACGGCATCGGCCAACCGGGCGGTGTACAGGACGCGGTAGGCGCCCGTGTCGTCCCGCACCCGGATTTCCTCGACGCCCTTGCCGATCGTGGGCATGGGTTTGAAGTCGTCCGGCTGCAATCCGTGCTGCACGCGGTCCAACTGGTAGCCGGCGTCTCGCTTCGCGTCATCGGAGAACTCCCGGAGGCGGTCCAGAGAACGCGATTGGCTTGGCGGGCATTAATATATCCGTATTGATATAAATGGCAAACGGATGCAGGCTGGATCTTCACGGCGAGCTTTTCGCCACTCAGGTCGGAGGTGGGTGTGCCGCTTCAAGGTCGTCCAAGGCCCGAGAAGGGTGTGCTGCGCTACTTCCAGCCGCAAGAGCGCGCTCGTTCGTACAATGTGAGCCGATGATCGCCTCGCCCAACATCCTGCCCGAACTGATGCGTCTTTCGGTGGCCCCGATGATGGACTGGACCGACAGCCACTGCCGGGTCTTCCACCGCCTGCTGGCGCCGTCGGCGCGGCTGTACAGCGAGATGGTGCACGCCAACGCGGTGATCCACGGCGACCGCGCCAGGCTGCTGGCGATGGATCCGGTGGAGCATCCGGTGGCACTGCAGCTGGGCGGCAGCGAGCCGGCGCTGCTGGCGCAGGCCGCGCGGATCGGAGCCGAGCACGGTTTCGACGAGATCAACCTCAACTGCGGCTGCCCGTCCGACCGCGTGCAGGCGGGGCGCTTCGGTGCCTGCCTGATGCGCGAGCCGGCGCTGGTGGCCGACGGCGTGGCGGCGATGATCGCGGCGGTGGCGTCGTCGGCGCGGCCCGTGCCGGTGACGGTGAAGTGCCGGCTTGGCGTGGACGACGACCACGATTTCGACCGCTTCATGGACTTCATCGATACCGTGGCCGCCGCCGGCTGCCGCATGTTCGTGGTGCACGCGCGTAACGCCTGGCTCAAGGGGCTGAGCCCGAAGGAGAACCGCGAAGTGCCGCCGCTGCGCTATGACTGGGCGTACCGGCTCAAGCGCGAGCGTCCTGCGCTGCAGGTGGTGGTCAACGGCGGCATCGCCTCACTGGCGGAAACGCTGGCGCACCTGGACCACGTCGATGGCGCCATGCTCGGTCGCGCCGCCTACCACGATCCCTACACGCTGCACCTGGTCGATGCGGCGCTGCGCGACGTCGATCCGCGGCCGCGTGCGGACCTGCTGCGCGCGCTGCAGCCCTACGCCGTCGCACAGCTGGCAAGCGGCGTGCCGCTGCGGCACATCAGCCGGCACATCCTGGGTCTGTTCCACGGCCAGCCGGGCGGCCGCGCGTATCGCCAGGTGCTGAGCGAAGGCACGCACCTGCCCGGTGCCGGCTGGGACCTGGTGGAACGCGCGCTCGCGGCCACCATGCGCGGCGCGGTCGTGGCGTGATCACGCGCGATATCGCGGCGTTTGCCGCCTTCGCCCGCAGCAGCCAGCCGGACTTCGGTCCGGCGACCGCGCGCGCCGCCTTCCTGGTCTCGCCCGATGGCTTTGCACGCGCGGCGGATTCGGCGGCGGACAACCGCTACATGGCCGATGCCGGCGCATTCGACGCGGTCCGCGCCCTGCACGAGCACCGTGCGCTGCACCAGGCGCTGTCGACGCAGCTGCCGACGATCTGCTTTGCCGGCGATGCCAGCGCGCCCGACGGCCTGTTCCCCAACAACGTCTTCGCCACCGCACGCGCGGACGCCGCCGCGCCGAATGCGTTCGTGCCGCGCTTGATTGTCGGCCGGATGCGGCATCCGGTGCGCCAGCGCGAGGCGCGGCGCAGCGATATCCGCGCCTGGTTCGGCGACGTGCTCGGCTATGCCGAGATCGACCTGTCGACCCAGCCGCATCCTTGCGAACTCACCGGCGCGCTGGTGATCGATCGCGCGCGGGGCCTGGGCTACTGCGGCCTGTCCGAGCGTTGCGACCAGCGCGGCGCGGCGCTGATGCACGACGCCTTCGGCCTGCGCGCGACCCTGATGTTCGACCTGGCCGCGGGCGAATACCACACCAACGTCGTGCTCGCGGTGCTCGCCGGGCGCGCGCTGCTGGCCTGCGCGGATGGCTTCGCCGATCCCGGCGTGTCCGAGGCCATTGCCGCGCTGTATCCGCACGCCGCGCGGCTCGCGCCGGCGGAGCGCGCCGCGTTCGCGGGCAACGCCATCTGCCTGGGCGGGGACGCCGTCTGGATGAGCGCCACGGCCGCTGCGGCGCTCGCTTCCGGGACGCGGAGGACGCTGCAGGAGGCAGGGCTGGCGGTTGGGAGCGTCGAGCTGGGCGCGATCGAGGCGGCCGGCGGTTCTCTGCGATGTTGCGTTGCGGAATTGTTCTGATCCGTTCACCGCGATGAACCCCTGCGCACTGGTGAAGGAAAAGTTAAGGGGGGATTCACCGCGTTCTTTCAAGAATGCCGGTCCGATCCGAAAGGTCCGCCGCGGTTTTCGACATGCCCCCTGTGCAGTTCCGCATGAAGGTCGTCCTGGTTGCCGCGCTCGCGGGAGGCGTCCTCATGTCCGCGGCCTGGGCACAGGAGGAGCCGCGCGAACGCCGCGATGCCGAACGCGGCGAGCGCAGCCAGGAGCAGCGACTGCGCAATCGCGATGAGCTGTCTGATTCGGTGCGCCAGTTCGAGCGCAGCAACCGCGGCAGCCGCGTGCTCAGCGCCGAGCGCATCCAGGCCGACGGTCGCGACGTCAACCGGATCAAGGCCATGGACGACCGCGGCCGGGTCCGCGTCTACGTCGATGACCCGCGTCGCCAGCCCCCGCCGCAGCCGCGGCGGCAATCTACACGCGACGACCACGACTGACGCTGCACTCTGTTCAGGAAAGTACGGCCAGACTGGTCGCCTCACAATTCTGAACGGAGTCATCCATGCGCATCCTGCTGGTCGAAGACGAAGCTCCGCTGCGTGAAACGCTGGCCGCGCGCCTGAAGCGCGAAGGCTTCGCCGTCGATGCTGCGCAGGACGGCGAGGAAGGCCTGTACATGGGTCGCGAGGTGCCATTCGACGTCGGCATCATCGACCTCGGCCTGCCCAAGATGTCGGGCATGGAGCTGATCAAGGCGTTGCGCGACGAGGGCAAGCAGTTCCCGGTGTTGATCCTGACCGCGCGTTCGAGCTGGCAGGACAAGGTCGACGGCCTCAAGCAGGGCGCCGACGACTACCTGGTCAAGCCCTTCCACGTCGAGGAACTGCTGGCGCGCATCAACGCGCTGGTGCGCCGCGCGGCCGGCTGGAGCAAGCCCACGCTCGAATGCGGCGCGGTGGTGCTCGACCTCGCCGCGCAGACGGTGACCGTGCACGGCCAGAACGTCGACCTCACCAGCTACGAGTACAAGGTGCTCGAGTACCTGATGATGCACGCCGGCGAACTGGTCTCGAAGGCCGACCTCACCGAGCACATCTACCAGCAGGACTTCGATCGCGATTCCAACGTGCTCGAGGTCTTCATCGGCCGCCTGCGCAAGAAGCTCGATCCGGAAGGCACGCTCAAGCCGATCGAGACGGTACGTGGTCGCGGCTACCGCTTCGCCATCCCGCGTAACGGCGAAGGCTGAGCGCAACGGCCCGCGCCCGCCGCGGGCCGCGGCATCGCGGCATCGGCTATCGTGGGCGCCGTCCCGCGCGTCGGCCTGCGCAGCATGATCCGTTCCTGACCCGATGAGCACCGGCAAGTCCGCCCGCGTCCTGCCCTGGCGTCCGCGCTCGCTGCAGGCGCGGCAGCTGATGGCGGCCAGCCTCGGCCTGATCGCGTTCCTGGCGCTGGCCGGCTATGCGCTCGACCGCGCCTTCCTCGACGTGGCCAGCGAGGGCCAGCGCGATCGGCTGCGCAACTACATGTTCGCCTATGCCGGCGACGTGGAGTTCCTGCGCAGCGGCGACATCTACGTCCCCGACAATGGCCCCGACGATCGCTTCGACCGTCCGGGCAGCGGGCTCTATGCCGAAGTCGTGTTGCCCAGCGCCAGCTGGACATCGCGCTCGGCGTCGGGCCCGCAGCTGCCAGAGGCGCTCCCGCTGGCCGGCGGCGAGGAGAAGTTCGAAGGTCCGCTGCCCATGGTCCGCAGCGACGGTTCGCCGGGCCATGTCTACCGTTACGGCCTGGGCATGGTCTGGGCCCAGGAGGGCGCGCCCGCGGCCGAGTTCCCCTACACGATCTACGTGATGGAGGACGCCGGCACCGTACCCCGCCAGGTGCGCGTGTTCCGTGCCGCGCTGTGGGGCTACCTCGGTATTTCCGGCCTGATCCTGCTGCTGCTGCAGACCCTGGTGCTGCGCTGGAGCCTGTGGCCGCTGCACAAGGTGGTGGACGAACTCAAGCGCGTGCAGCGCGGCCAGGCGCATCGAATGGGCGAGCGCCATCCGCGCGAACTCGAGCCGCTGACCGACAGCATCAACGCACTGATCGAAAGCGAGCGCGAGAACCTCGAGCAGCAGCGCAATACCATGTCCGACCTGGCACACAGCCTGAAGACGCCGCTGGCGGTGCTGCGCGCGCGCCTCGAATCGGACGTGGACGAGCAGGAGCTGCGCGAGGACGTCGCGACCCAGCTGCAGCGCATGAGTGACCTGGTCAGCTACCAGCTTGGCCGCGCGGCTTCCACCGGGCACAAGCTGTTTGCCGCGCCGGTGGAGGTCGAGCCCTGCGCCGAGACCCTGGTGCAGAGCCTGGAGAAGATCTACGCCGGCAAGGGCGTGCTGTGCGAGTTCGACATCGATCCCGCCGCGCGCTTCCACGGCGAGCCGGGCGACCTGCAGGAACTGCTGGGCAACCTGATCGAGAACGCGTTCAAGTGGGCCGGCGCGCGCGTGCTGCTGACGGTCAAGACCGGTGAGACCGCGCCCAACCGCCGGCCGGGCCTGCTGCTGGCGGTCGACGACGACGGCCCCGGCATTCCGGACGAGCGGATCCCGTTGGTGCTCCAGCGCGGCGTGCGCGGCGACGAGCGCGTGCATGGACACGGGATCGGCCTGTCGATCGTGCAGGACATCATCCGCAGCTACCGCGGCGAACTGCACGTGGGCCGCTCGACCGAACTGGGCGGCGCCCGTTTCGAAGTGCGGCTGCCGCCGGGGCTCTGACGCACCCGGTCATCGCGGCGTGGCGCTTCACGGCGGAGAAGCGGCCAAACCCGCCGGCGCGATGTAGGGATCCTCTTTCGCGCCATCGCCGCCGACACGCCGAAGCAGGCACTCACGCCGAAGGCGAAGGTCCGTAGAACCGCTGCAGATGCGCCGCCACCTTCGGAAACATGTCGCGCAGCAATGCCGGATCGCTGAAATGGTATTCGCTGCACACGGCGAAGAATTCCTCCGGCGCCTCGGCCGCGTAGGGGTCGATGCCGACCTCGCCGCCGCCGTCCACTTCGGCCACCAGCGCGTCGTAGGCCTGCTGGAAATCCCGCGCCCAGCTGCGCTGCCAGTCGCGCGGCAGCGGCGGTGTGCCGTCGAGCGCGCCGTCGAGCGCATCGAGCTTGTGCGCCATCTCGTGCACGGCCACGCAGAAGCCGGCGTGCGGATCGTCCAGGTCGGTCTCGACGTCGGCCCACGACAGGATCAGCGGGCCACCGTCCCATGCTTCGCCGATCAGTTCGTCGTCCCATTCGTGCAGCACGCCGGCGGCGTCGACGTGGCTGCGGTTCACCCGGAACGCATCCGGATAGACGATCAGTTGCGACCAGCCGTGCAGGCCCTGTTCGCCGAACTCGAGCAGCGGCAGGCAGCACAGCGCCGCCAGCAGCGCGCGCTGGGTGTCGTCGAGCCGCAGTGGATCGATCGGGGTGATGGTCTTGCGCTGCAGGAACAGCGTGGCCAGCGCACGCAGGCGCGCGGCGCGGGGGGGATCAAGCGCGGCGATCCAGCGCACCCTGGCGTGGACCTGCGCCCAGGTCGCGTCGTTGATCGGATCGGGTGCGCGGCCCAGCAGCCGGCGGATCAGGCCTGCGGCCAATCCGGATCCCTCAGCGGATCATGCCCGGCAGGAAGCTGTGCCAGCGCGGCGGACGCGCCGCCGGTTCGGATTCGCCGCGGCGCGGCGTCGTGGCGCGGGTGCGGTTGGGCACGACCGCGCGCTTGTCGCCGGGACGCAGCACTTCAGTCTCGGACTCGCCTTCCGCAGTGGCATCGCAGCCGGCGCTGGCGCCGTTGGCGTCCATCATCGCGGGCTGGCGGGCAGCCACGGGCAGCGCGGCGCAGGCCAGGAGCAGGCAGAACAGGAATCGGGGAGCCATGGCAACCATCCTTCGACCAGAGTCGTTGCAGCGGCAACGAGGCACTATACCCCGGATGCGCGCTGGACGCCGATGGTTGCAGGGCGGCTCCCGCACGGGCCGGGCAGGGCGCGGACACAGGCCGCACAGGCCCGCAATCCCGGATAATCAGCGGCATGCCCTGCCTGGACCAGCCGTGACCGCCGCCGCCGACCGCGCCCTGCTATGCCGCCTGGGCGAGGGCCCGGTCTCGGGCGACGTGCTGGCACGCGAGGCCGGGCTGAGCCGCGCCGCCGTCTGGAAACGCATCGAGGCGCTGCGTGCGGCCGGGGTCCGGGTCGAGGCCCGTGCCGGCCTCGGCTACGCGCTGGCCGCGCCGGTGGACCTGCTGGACGCCGGGCGCATCGCTGCCGCGCTGCCGAATGAACTGCGGAGCGGCATCGGCACCCTCGAGGTCGCGTGGTCACTAGATTCGACCAGCTCCGAGCTGCTGCGCCGCGGCGATGCGGGCGACGGCGTGCAGGTGCTGCTGGCCGAACGCCAGACCGGCGGGCGCGGCCGCCGCGGCCGGCCCTGGGCCTCGCCGCTGGCCGCCAACCTGTACCTGTCGGTGGGGCGCCGCTTCGATGCGGGCCTGGCGCGGCTGGGCGGGCTGAGCCTGGTCGCGGGAATCGCGGTCGTCGAGACCCTGCACGCGCTGGGCGTGGCCGTGGCCCGGCTGAAGTGGCCCAACGACGTGGTCGTGGCCGAGGGCGGGCGGCTGCGCAAGCTCGGCGGCATCCTGGTCGAAGGCGGCGGCGAATACGCGGGCCCGGCGCGGGCGGTGATCGGCATCGGGCTCAACGTGCGCATGCCGGCGACCGCCGGCGCCGACATCGACCAGCCCTGGATCGACCTGCAGGCGCTGTGCGAGCCGCCGCCGCGCGACCACATCGCCGCAACCCTGCTGGCGCGGCTGCTGCCGGCGCTGGCGCGCTTCGACGAGGCCGGGCTGGCGCCGTTCCTGCCGGCCTACGCCAGGCACGACGCGTTGGTTGGGCAGGCGGTGCGGATGCAGTCGGGCGATATCGAGCAACACGGCATTGCGCTGGGCCTGGGGGCCGATGGCGCGCTGCGGGTCCGCATGGACGATGGCGAACGCAGCTTCCATGCAGGCGAAGTCAGCTTGCGCCCGGGAGCGGATGCGTGAGCGCGTGGTTGTTCGACGTCGGCAACTCGCGGCTCAAGTGCGCGCCGCTGGGCGGGGACGGGCGTCCGGGCGAGGTCCGGGCCTTCCCCCATCAGGACGGGGCGCTCGCGCCGGGCTGGGCAGCGGACCTGCCGCCCCGGATCGAGGCCGCGTACGTGGCGAGCGTGGCCTCGCCGGCGCTGCGCGTGGCCCTGCTCGACGCGCTGGCCGCGCGCTGCGGCCGCATCAGCGTGGCGACGACACGAAAGACATGGCAGGGCCTGCGCATCGCCTACGACGAGCCGGCGCGGCTGGGCGTGGACCGGTTCCTGACCCTGCTGGCTGCGCACGGGCGCGGCGGCGCGTGGCTCGTGGTGGGGGTTGGTACGGCGCTGACCATCGACCTGGTCGATGCCGAAGGCCGCCACCACGGCGGGCGCATCGCGCCGGCGCCGACGCTGATGCGCCAGTCGCTGCAGGCGCGCGCGGCGCAGCTGCCGGCAGCAGGTGGCGACTATCGCGTCTTCGCCAGCGGGACGCTCGACGCGCTGGCGTCCGGCTGCCTGGGCGCGGCGCTGGCCCTGGTCGAGCAGAGCCGCGAGGCGGCCGCACGGGCCTGCGGCGGACCGGTGTCGCTGCTGCTGCACGGCGGCGGCGCCGCGGACCTGCTGCCACACCTGGGCGATGCCGTGTGCGAGCCGGCGCTGGTGCTGGAGGGTCTTGCGCGCTGGGCCCGGGTCGACGCCGGCCACGGCTAGAATCCCGCAATGCCCAGCCGTGCCCTGATCGTCCTGCTGCTGATCCTCAACCTTGGCGTCACGCTGTGGTGGATCACGCGCGTGGACACGCAGCCGGCGCCGGTGGTGGCCCTGCCCGAGGGTGCCGAGCCGCTGCGGCTGCTGGACGAGGCCGCCTCACCCGCGATCGCCGCCGTGCCGATGGTTGCGCCGGTGCCGACCCCGGCGCCTGCCCCCGCGGCTGCGGTTCCCTCTGTCGTTGACGTCGACGCCGCCGCCGCCGTTGCGACCGTCTGCCGCAGCTTTGGCCCGTTCGACGATGCCGCCGCCGCGCAGCAGGCCCAGGCGCGGCTTCGCCCCCTGGTGCAATCGCTCGCGACCCGCCAGGTGCAGCCCACGGCGCGCGGCTGGCAGGTGCGGATGCGTGCGCTGCCCGACCGCGCCGCCGCCGCGGCCACGGCGACGCGGCTGGCCGCGGCCGGCTTCCGCGATCATTACCTGATGCCGGCCGATGCCGACGGCTGGGTCGACATCGCGCTGGGCCGCTTCGGCAGCGAGCCGGCAGCCCGGCGCCACCAGCAGGCGCTGGTCGCGGCGGGGTTCGCGGCGATCGCCGAGCCGCTCGGTGATCCCGCCACGGCGCGGCACTGGATCGATGTGGCGGCGCCCGTGGGGGCCGACCTGGCCGCCCTGCAGCGCGCCAGCGGTGCCGCGCGCAGCGAGGCAGTCGAGTGCGCAACCCTGCCGCGCTAGAATGCGGCCGCGCGGCGCCAGCGCCGGCGCGGTCATCTTCGCCGCTTTAGCTCAGTTGGTAGAGCAACGGTCTTGTAAACCGTAGGTCGTCCGTTCGATTCGGACAAGCGGCACCACCCCCGCAGGCGCGGGACTCTCGGTCGACGCCTGACTGCGCCGTGCGATCCACCCGCCGTGCGCGGGCGCATCGATCCGGGTCCCTGCTGCCCCGTGTCATCCGCGCAATCGCAGGGCGCGTCCAGCACTGCACGCCGCTGCGCCGTTGCAGGTGGCCGTAGACTCGGCAGTAATCCCTTGCAGGAGCAACCGTCCATGTCCCGACGCTACCCCCCGGTTTCGATCTTCGGCGTGCCCACCGACATCGGGGCCGGTGCCCGTGGTGCATCGATGGGCCCCGAGGCCCTGCGCGTGGCGGGGCTGGGCGAGGCGCTGGCGGCGCGTGGCGTGGATGTGGTGGATCGCGGCGACGTGGTCGGCCCCCGCAATCCCTGGCAGCAGGCGGTCGACGGCTATCGCCACCTCGACCAGGTCGTGGCCTGGACCCAGGCGGTGTTTGACGCATCCTCGGCGATCCTCGCCTCCGGACGGCTGCCGCTGATGCTCGGCGGCGACCACTCGCTGGCCGTGGGTTCGATCGCGGCTGTCGCAGACCACTGCCGCCGCAGCGGCAAGACCCTGCGGGTGCTGTGGCTGGATGCGCACACCGACTTCAACACCAGCGCGATCACACCCTCGGGCAACATCCACGGCATGCCCGTGGCCTGCCTGTGCGGGATCGGCCCGGACCCGCTGGTGCGCATGGGCGGGCACGTGCCGGCGCTGGTGGCGGCGCAGATTCGCCAGATCGGCATCCGCTCGGTCGACCAGGCCGAAAAGCGCCTGGTCAAGGAGCATGGGCTGGACATCTACGACATGCGCTACATCGACGAGGTGGGCATGCGGCAGACGATGCAGCAGGCGCTGTACGGCCTGGACGAGAACACGCACCTGCACGTGAGCTTCGATGTCGACATCCTCGACCCGACCATTGCCCCCGGCACCGGCACGCCGATCCCCGGCGGGGTCAACTATCGCGAGGCGCAGCTGATCATGGAGATGATCGCCGACACCGGCTGTCTGGGATCGCTGGACGTGGTCGAGGTCAATCCGGCGCTTGACGCCCGCAACAGCACCGCCGAACTGGCTGTCGACCTGGTGGAAAGCCTGTTCGGAAAGTCGACGCTGATGCGCGACTGAGGCCTTGACGCGCCGTTGACAACGCTGAACACCGCTACGGGCAACGCATCCTGCCATCGCCAATCAAACGCGCCTTTCACGCTTCTAACGGTCAGATGTCCGGGACGAGCGCGGAAGGCCGCGCCGCACTACCTGGAGATTACAGATGAAGCGTTTGATGGCCCTGATGCTGCTCGCCATGTTTTCCGTCGGCACGCTCAGCGCGTGCAACACGATGAAGGGTGTGGGCAAGGACGTCGAGAAGGTTGGTGACAAGGTGCAGGACAAGGCCGACGACACTGGCGGGACCGATCCACGCTGATCCGTGATGCGATCAGGAAAGCCGGCGGAAACGCCGGCTTTCTTGTTTTCGGGAGGGTTGCTGAATCAATTCGCGCACATCGCTCATCGTTGTGAACGAAGGTTTACGGAACCTTGATCCGGTCGTGATCAGTGCGACGGCATGCTGGATCCATCGACGCGAACAACGGCGTCGATCCCTCCCTCGAAGAAGGATCAAGCAATGAACAAGGACATCATTTCCGGCAAGTGGACCCAGCTCAAGGGCCAGGCGCAGGCCAAGTGGGGCGACCTGACCGACGACGTGTTCGATGTGGCCGCGGGCGACAGCAAGTACCTGGCCGGCAAGCTGCAGGAGCGCTACGGCTGGGAGCGCGATCGCGCCGAGCAGGAAGTCCGTGACTTCGAGAAAACTCTCTCCTGATCGCGCCGCTCCACGACGCCGGGCGGCATCGCTGGCGTGCAAACAACAGGAAAGGGCCGGCAATGCCGGCCCTTTCCCTATGCGCGCTCACCGCACGCGCCGCAGCCTTGTAGGGCGTTTGTAGGAGCGGCTTCAGCCGCGACCGCACCCTGAATCCTGCGCGTGCCCGTCATGCCAGCGCTTCCAATCCGTCGGCGGGGCTGCCCGCCTATCCATTCCCGAACGCCTATCTCCACCCCTGCGGCGGATCCGCCACAAACCCGCCCGGAAACGCCTGCGGACCACCGCGCATGCTCCACGGCTGCTCCTGCGGCACGATGCCGCGCGCAGCGAGCGCGCCGGGTGAGTCATAGCGCAGCTGTGTGACCTGGTCGGGTCGTGAGGTGCGCTGGAACGAAGTCTGGCCGGCCGGCGACCACTCGCGCTCGCCATGTCCGGTGCCGATGCGTTGCGGCATCGTCGCCAGCGCGTCGGAGGCTTCCGCGACTGGCGCGGCGCTGCGCGATTTCGCCGGCGCGGAGTCGCGCGCGATCGGCGGCGAAGGCCGCGAGGGCGGCGTCCACCCGCCGCGTTCACGGAACGCCGCAATCCCGATCGTGCCCACGTTGTCCGGACGCCCGGTGCGCGCGGCGTAGCTGTCGGTCAGGGCGGTGAACACGAACTGCGCCACGTCGTGGTGCGACTTGCGCCAGCCGGGGATCTCGGTGCTCTGCCAGGGCGCGAGCACGTAGCCGGCCTGCGAGGGATCCGCGGTCTGGCCGGTCACCGCGTTGACCCCGTCGACCGACAGCACCACCAGCACGCGCTCGCCGCTGGTGTTGGTCAGGCGCACCGCGTAGCGATGCCCGGGCATGCCGGCGATCCAGGTGTCACGGCGCTGGCTGTGCTGCTCCAGCCAGCGGCCGCTGTCGCGATCGACGATCTCCATGCGGACCAGAGGCTGGGCCGAGGCGGCGGCGCAGGACAGGCCGGCGAGCGCGGCCAGCGACATTGCGAGGGTGCGGATCATGGCGTATCTCCTTGGGTGCCGTGGGAATCAACGCGCCCGGGGCCGCCGCGGGGTTACGCGGCGCTGCCAGGGACGGGCAACGGTTAAACTCGGGTTCCGTTTTCCGCCGTGCATTCCGCAATGTCGCCAGCTCCCGTCCGCGTCCTGACCGGCATCACCACCTCCGGTACGCCGCACCTCGGCAACTACGTCGGCGCGATCCGCCCGGCGGTCGCCGCCAGCCGTTCGGCCGACGTGGAAAGCTTCTACTTCCTGGCCGACCTGCACAGCCTGATCAAGTCCCAGGACCCCGCGCGCACCCAGCGTTCGACCCTGGAGATCGCCGCCGCGTGGCTGGCCTGCGGGCTGGATCCGGCGAAGGTCTGGTTCTATCGCCAGAGCGACGTGCCCGAGATCACCGAGCTGACCTGGTACCTGACCTGCGTCGCCGGCAAAGGCATCCTCAACCGCGCGCACGCCTACAAGGCCGCGGTCGACCGCAACCGCGCCGAGGGTGAGGACGAGGATGCAGGCGTCAGCGCGGGCCTGTTCATGTACCCGGTGCTGATGGCGGCCGACATCCTGATCTTCAACGCCCAGCGCGTTCCGGTTGGCCGCGACCAGGTGCAGCACATCGAGATGGCGCGCGATTTCGGCCAGCGCTTCAACCATGTCTACGGGCGCGAATATTTCACCCTGCCCGAGGCCGCGGTCGAGGAGCACGTGGCGACGCTGCCCGGCCTGGACGGGCGCAAGATGAGCAAGAGCTATGGCAACACGATCCCGCTGTTCGTGCCGCCGGTGGAGTTGAAGAAGCTGGTGTTCTCGATCGTCACCGACTCGCGCGCACCGGGCGAGGCCAAGGACAGCGCGGGCTCGGCGCTGTTCCAGCTCTACCAGGCCTTCGCCAGCGGCGACGAGACGCGCGCCTTCGCGCAGGCCTATGCCGACGGCATCGGCTGGGGCGAGGCCAAGCAGCAGCTGTTCGATCTTGTCGAACGCGAGATCGCGCCGCTGCGCGAGCGCTATCTCGCGCTCATCGCGCGGCCCGGTGACATCGAGGACACGCTGCGCGATGGCGCCAGGCGGCTGCGCGAACGCCATGCGACGCCGCTGCTGGCGCAGCTGCGCGAGGCCGTGGGCCTGCGCGACCTGTCGAGCGTGCAGCTGGGCGCGATGGAAGTGGACGCCGCTGTGGAGAAACCCCCGCTCGCGGCGTTCAAGCAATACCGCGAGGCTGACGGCCGGTTCTACTTCAAGCTGGTCGAAGGCGACCGCGTGTTGCTGCAGAGCCACGCCTTCGACGCGCCGCGCGAGGCGGGGCAGGCGATTGCCGCGCTGAGGCGTGGCGACACCGCGCTGGTCGATGCGCCGGCGACACCGGGCGAAGGCGTCGGGCTGGCGGCGGTGCAGGCCGCGCTCGATACGCTTGCGGCCGCGGATGCTGAAAAGGTGGCGATGAAGGGAGTGGACGCGTGAACCCGCTGGTCGAAGTCAACCTCACCCTGATCCTGTTCCTGCCCTGGTTCGCGATCCTCGCCACGCTGTACTGGCTCTTCCCGCGGCAGCCGCGCAACGTGGCGCGCGTGCTCTACGACATCGTGACGCTGCTGCTGTCGGTCGCGGTATTCCTGTGGAGCGTGTACTGGTCGATCGATAACGCCGACACCAGCCACGGCAAGCTGTGGCCGCAGATCCTGGCCACGGCGCTGGGCTATGGCGTGTTCCTCGCCGCGCTCGGTGCCGCATTCATAGTGCGCCACCTGTTGTTCAAGCGCCGGCGATGAAGGACCGCGGAATGCACCTGGACGGCATCACCCTGATCGATACCGGCTATATCCGGCCAAGCCTGTGCGCGGCCTGGCTGGTGCACGGCGAGGACGGGCGCGCGGCGCTGGTGGACTGTGGCACCGCGACCTGCGCGCAGCGCGTGCTGGATGCCATCGACGCGGCCGGGGTGGCGCGCGAGGCGGTCGACTGGCTGCTGGTGACCCACGTCCATCTCGACCATGCCGGCGGCGCCGGCCCGCTGATGCGCGCGCTGCCCAATGCGCGGCTGGTGGTGCATCCGCGCGGCGCGCAGCACATGATCGATCCGGCGAAGTTGATCGCCGGCGCGCGCGTGGTCTATGGCGACGCAATGTTCGAGCGCGACCACGCCGGCATGCTGCCGGTCGATGCGGCGCGGGTGGTGGTGGCCGACGACGGCCACGTCGTGCCGCTCGCCGGGCGGCCGCTGCTGTGCGTGGACACGCCCGGCCACGCGCTGCACCACTACAGTGTCTGGGACGCGGCCACGCGCGGCTGGTTCGCCGGTGACGCGTTCGGCCTGTCGTACCGCGAGTTCGACAATGGCAACGGTGCGTTCGCCATTCCCACCACGTCGCCGGTGCAGTTCGATCCGGGGCAGATGAAGGCATCGATCCAGCGCCTCGTCGCGCAGCAGCCGGACTGCATCCACATCGCCCACTACGGCACGCTCACCGAATGCACGCGGATCGGAACCGACCTGGTCGGCCTGGTCGATGCGATGGCGTCGCTGGCACGCGCCCTGACCGACTCGCCCGATCGCCACGCGCGGCTTGTCGACGCGCTGACCGCGCTGTATGTCGAACATGCCGAACGCCACGGTGTCGGCGCCGCCGCGCAGACCGTGGCCGAGGTGCTGGGCGGCGACATCGCGATCAACGCGCAAGGCCTGGGCGTGTGGCTCGACCGCGTCGCGAAGTCGCGACAGTCATGAATGCGGGCCTTGCCCGGAGGAACGTCATGCACCAGTTTCCCCTGTACTGCCTGCTGGCCTGCCTGCTGCCGGCGGCGGCCATCGCGTCCGAACCGACCGTCGGCGGCGCCAGCGGCGAGTCGCTGATGCGCCACGTGCAGGTGCTGGCCTCGGATGCATTCGAAGGTCGGGCGCCGGCAACGGCGGGCGAGGAGAAGACCATCGCCTACCTGGTCGACGAGTTCGCCAAGGCCGGCGTGCAGCCCGGCGGCGAGGACGGCGGCTGGACCCAGGCGGTGCCGCTGCTGCGGGCGCGGGTGGAAGGGCCGGTGCGAGCAACGCTGCGCGTCGGCGGGCAAACGCGCGCGCTGGCCAATGGCGACGACCTGACCCTGCAGACGCTCAGCCCGGTCGACCGGGTCGACGTGCGTGATGCGCCGCTGGTGTTCGTCGGCTACGGCATCACTGCGCCGGAGCGCGGCTGGGACGACTACAAGGGCGTGGACCTGGCCGGCAAGGTGGCGGTGGTGCTGGTCAACGATCCGGATTTCGAGACGCCGACGCCGGGCGCCTTCGACGGCCGCGCCGTCACCTACCACGGTCGCTGGACCTACAAGTACGAGGAGCTCGCGCGCCGCGGCGCACTGGGTGCGCTGATCGTGCACGAGACCGCGCCGGCCGCCTATGGCTGGGACACCGTGCGCAGTTCGGGGCTGTCGCCGCTGTTCGACATTCCGCGCGATGACGCGGCCAGCCACCACACCCTGCTGCGCGGCTGGGTGCATCGCGACTTGGCGGTATCGCTGTTCGCGCAGGCCGGGCTGGAGTTCGAACGCGAGAAGGCGAGGGCGCAGACCACGGCATTCACCCCAGTGGCGCTGGGCGATGCGACGCTCTCGGCCTCGTTCGACGTGGCGCGCGACGAAGTGGTCACGCGCAACGTCATCGGCCGTCTCGAGGGCGCGACGCGCCCCGACGAGACCGTGATCTATTCCGCGCACTGGGATGCCTATGGTATCGGCGAGCCCGACGCCAGCGGCGACGGCATCCGCCACGGCGCGGTCGACAACGCGACCGGCGTGGCCGCCGTACTCGAACTCGCGCGGCTGTTCGCGCGGGGGCCGCGTCCAGCGCGCAGCCTGCAATTCATGGCGCTGACCGCTGAGGAAAAGGGCCTGCAGGGCGCGAGCTACTACGTGGCCAATCCGCTGGCGCCACTGGAGACGACGGCGGCGGTGCTCAACATCGAGATGCTCAGCCCGGATGGCCCGACCCGCGACATCGCATCCTGGGGCAACGGCCGCGTGTCGCTGGAGCAGGACCTGCGCCGCGTCGCCGAAGCCGCAGGCCGCGTCTATTCGCCCGATCCCAACCTGGAGGCGGGCTACTTCTACCGCGCCGACCATTTCGCGTTCGCGCGCGCGGGCGTGCCGGCGATCACCGTTGGCGCCGGGCTCGACCGCATCGACGGCGGCGTGGCCAGCGGCCAGGCGCTGCGCGAGCGCTACTTCGCCGACTGCTACCACCGGCCCTGCGACAACTGGTCGGCGGACTGGGACGTCAGCGGACAGGTGCAGGATGTCGACCTGCTCTACACGCTGGGGCGGGGCATCGCCGATGGCGACGGCTGGCCCGGCTGGCAGGACGACTCGGAGTTCAAGGCGGTGCGCGCACGCAGCGACCCCGCGCGCGCCGGAGCGGCGAAGGACTAGCGCAGGCGCCGCGCGACTTCAGTCCCAGCGGTTGAGGTGCGGACCCAGCGGCTTGCGCTGCGGGCGCACGACACAGAAGCGGTGTCCGCTGGGCGCCTCCATGACGACCCAGCTGTGCACGGCTTCGAGCTTGCGCGCGCCCAGGGCGACCAGGCGCTCGACTTCCGCATCGACGTCGTCGGTTTCGATGTCCAGATGAATGCGCGAGGGGTGCGCGACCTTCTGCAGCAGCAGCACCGGCTCGTCGGTTTCCGTATGTAGGCGCGCGTACTTGCCGTCGCCGTCCTCGTCGCGGGTATCGACGCGCTTGCCCAGCGCGCGGCTCCAGAATTCCACGTGCGGGGCGAGGTCGTCGACCTCGCAGTCGAGGACAAAAGTGCTCAGGCGGCTGTGGTGCGGCATGGCGGTGATCCTGTGGAGGGGCGGCGGTCGCTTATTCCCAGGTGCTGGGCGGGGCGCGTCGATCCGGATCGCGCAGCGGCACCACGCAGAAGCGATGGCCGGTGGGCGCCTCCATCACCCACCAGCGTTCGCGTACGAATTCGATCCGGCGCGCGCCCAGCGCTTCCAGCCGGACGACTTCGGCCTCGATGTCGTCCGCTTCGATGTCCAGGTGCACGCGCGAGGGCTGGTCGACCTTCTGCACCTCCACGTGCAGGCCGCCGGGGCCGGCGTCGAGGACGGCGTAGCGCCCGCGACCGCCTTCGTCCGGCTCCGCAAGCGGCAGGTCGAGCGCGCGGCTCCAGAATGTGGCGGCATCGGCGAGCGTGCCTTGCCCGCAGTCGATCATGAAACCGGCAAGGCGACTGCGATGCATGGCGTGAACCTCGCTTCGGCGGGAGATTCGAAGGGCGCGGACGCCCGGGTCAGTCGGGCAGGGCGAGATCGTCCAGCAACGCCTTGAGGAAGCGTGCGGCTTCGCCGCCGGTGCAGGCGCGGTGGTCGAAGGTCAGCGACAGCGGCAGGATCCGCCGCGCTTCGAAGCCGCCGACCACCGGCACCATTTCGTGGCGGCCACGGCCAGCGCCGACGATGGCCACGCACGGCGGCACCACCACGGGCGTGGCGTAGCGGCCGGCGAACATGCCGAAGTTGGACAGCGAGATGGTGTAGCCGGACAGCTCCGAGGCGGGGATGCTGCGGTCCTGCACCTGCGCGCGCAGGCGGTCGATGCCGTCGCGGATGCCGGCGGCGTCGAGCAGGTCGGCATTGCGCAGCGCGGGTACGAACAGGCCTTCCGGCGTGTCGACCGCGATGCCGATGTCGACCTGCGGATGCAGGGTGCGACTGAGGTTGTCGCCGTCGAACCAGGCGTTGAGCGCGGGCACGGCAGCGGCTGCGGCGCAGATCGCGCGGATCAGGCGCACAGTCATGTCGTTGCCGGGCTGCCAGGCCTGGATGTCGGCATCGTCCACCAGCGTGGTCGGCACGACCTTGGCGTGCGCGTCGGCCATCACCCGCGCCATGTTGCGGCGCACGCCCTTGAGCTGCTCGGGCTGGCCGGTGGCGGCGACCGAGGGCGGCTGGGTGCGCATGGGCTTGCCGGAGGCGGACAGCGGGGTGCGCTGGCCCTGTGCGCGCTGCGGTGCAGGCGCGGCGGCGGAGCTGCCCCCACCCCGGCCCTCCCGCGCGAGCGGGGGAGGGAGTCGATCGCGCGTCGCAGCCGATCCGCGAGGCATTGCTCCCTCCCCCGCCTGCGGGGGAGGGTTGGGGTGGGGGCCG
The DNA here is from genome assembly GCF_054072715.1 of Luteimonas sp. A611. Lineage (NCBI taxonomy): Bacteria > Pseudomonadati > Pseudomonadota > Gammaproteobacteria > Lysobacterales > Lysobacteraceae > Luteimonas > Luteimonas sp. A611. The sequence continues at coordinate 611,208 of NZ_JBSVRP010000002.1, read as the reverse complement.
GCAGCCGCCGCAGATCCCTCCGCAGCCGCCCGCTTCACGTCCGCCATCGTCACCACGCCCTCGGCGCCGCTGCCGCGCACGCGCGACAGCTCGACCTTGAGCTTGCGTGCCATCGCGCGCACCGCGGGCATCGCCTTGATGCCGCCGACCGAGACCGCAGACTCCGCATGCACGGCGTCGGAGGCCTGCATCGCGCCGACCACGGTGCCGCTGTCGGCGCGTTCCCCGCCTGGCTCCGACTTGTCTTCGGGCGGCTCAGCGGCGCCGCTTTCGATCGCGCCGCCTTCGGTCGAGGCCACGACGCGATCGTCCGGGGCCGGATCGGAGGCGCCCACGCCCTTCGCCGGAGCGGCCGCGGCGTGATGGTGGCCGGTGTCCTGACCCTCCGCGCGCTGCGGCTGCGAAGGGTCGAGCTCGAACTGCGCAAGCATCGCCCCGGTGGTGATGACGTCGCCCGCCGCGCCAGCAAGCTTCAGCACCTTGCCCGACACCGGCGAGGGCACGTCGACCAGCGCCTTGGCGGTTTCCATCGACACCAGGTTGTCGTCGAGACGGATCGTGTCGCCCTCCTTGACGTACCACTCGACGATGGTCGCGTCGGGCAAGCCTTCGCCGAGGTCGGGGAGGAGGAAGCTCTTGGTCTGGGTCATGGGGGCCTGCGTATCAGTGGAAAGCCAACCGGCGCTCGCGGTTCAGGGTCTTGTCGCCAACGGCGCGCTGCGCGCCGCCAGCGGCCGTCGCATGTCGAACGCGGCTCAGCCCGCGGCCAGCGTGCGCTTCGCCGCCTCGACCACGCGTGCGGTGGACGGCATGTACTTCATCTCCAGGCGGAACAGCGGCATGTGCGTGTCGTAGCCGGTGACGCGTTCGACCGGCGCGACCAGGTCGTACATCGAGTGCTCGGCCAGGCGCGCGGCGATCTCGGCGCCGAAGCCGGCGGTGCGCGGGGCCTCGTGCACGATCACGCAGCGGCCGGTCTTGGCCACCGATTCGGCGATGGTGGCGAAGTCCAGCGGCTTGAGCGTGGCCACGTCGATGACCTCGGCGCTGATGCCTTCGGCCTCGAGTTGCTCGGCGGCTTCCAGCGCTTCCTTGACCTGCGCGCCCCAGGTCACCAGGGTGACGTCGCTGCCGTCGCGCAGCACGTAGCACACGTCCAGCGGCAGCGCCTCGCCGTCGTCGGGCACCACTTCCTTGTACTGGCGATAGATGCGCTTGGGCTCGTAGTAGATCACCGGGTCCGGCTCGCGGATCGCCGCCAGCAGCAGGCCGTAGGCGCGTGCCGGCGACGACGGCAGCACCACGCGCAGGCCGGGCACGTTGGTGAACAACGCCTCGTTGGCCTCGCTGTGGTGCTCGGGCGCGCGGATGCCGCCGCCCCAGGGCACGCGCAGCACCATCGGGCAGGTGATGCGACCGCGGGTGCGGTACCGGAAGCGCGCGGCGTGGCAGATGATGTGGTCGAGCATCGGATAGACGAAGCCGTCGAACTGGGCCTCGGCCACCGGCTTCATGCCCATCGCGGCCATGCCGACGGTGAGGCCGGCAATGGTGGTTTCGTCCAGCGGCGTGTCGAGCACGCGCATCTCGCCAAACTGCTGCTGCAGGCCGGCGGTCGCGCGGAACACGCCGCCGTTCACGCCCACGTCCTCGCCCAGCACCACCACCGATTCGTCGTGGCGCATCTCCCAGGCAAGCGCCTGGGTGACGGCTTCGATCAGGGTGATCGGCTTGGCGGTCGCGGCGCCGCTGGCGTCTCCGCCGACCGGGTTGGCCTCGGCCTTCATGCCCGTCCCTCCAGCGCCAGCAGCTGCGCGCGCTGTTCGAGGATGTCGGGCGGCGGGTCGGCGTAGAGGTAGTCGAACATCACTTCCGGCGGCTGCGTCTTCGTTTCGAGGTAGGCGTTGATTTCCACGTCGATCAGACGCGTGCATTCGGCGATCCAGTCCTTTTCCTGCGCCTCGTCCCACAGGCCCTGGGCGCTGAGCCAGGTGCGCAGCCGCGTCATCGGATCGCGCGTCCAGGCGTCCTTGACCTCGGCTTCGTCGCGATAGCGGCGCGCGTCGTCGGCGGTGGTGTGGTCGTGCAGGCGGTAGGTGAGGAACTCGATCACGGTTCCGCCTTCGCCATTGCGCGCACGCTCCATGGCACGGCGCATGCCCTCGAGCACGGCGAACAGGTCGTTGCCGTCCACCTGCAGGCAGTGCAGGCCGCCGGCCAGGCCCTTCTGCGCCAGCGTCTGCGCGCCGGTCTGCGCGCTGCGCGGCACCGAGATCGCCCAGCCGTTGTTGATGATGCACTGGACGAAGGGCAGGGTGTAGGCACCGGCGGAATTGATCGCGGCGTAGGTATCGGTCTTGGAGCTGCCGCCGTCGCCGCAGCAGGTCACGGCCACGCGCTTCTCGCCGCGCAGCTTGAACGCCAGCGCCGCGCCGGCGGCGTGCAGGCACTGGGTGGCGATCGGCACGCACCAGGGGAAGTCGTGACGCGCGGGCTCGTTGGCGTAATCGTTGCCGCGCTCGTCGCCGCCCCAGTACAGCAGGATCTCGCGCAGCTGCACGCCGCGCATGATCTGCGCGCCGTACTCGCGGTAGCTCGGCGCCAGCACATCCTCCGGGCGCATCGCCGCGCCGATCCCGATCTGGGTGGCCTCGTGGCCCAGCGCGGGCGCGTAGGTGCCCAGCTTGCCGGTGCGCTGCAGCGCGACGGCCTTGCCGTCGAAGGTGCGGAGGAACAGCATCTGCCTGAACAGCGCCAGCAGCTCATCCTTCGGCGGCAGATCCCGCGGCAGTTCGGCGACCAGCTGTCCGTCCGGGTCGAGGTACTGCAGGTACTCGATCTCGAAGCGTGCGGCAACGGTCATTCACGTCCATCCGGTGAGTATTGGACGGCGAATGATAAGGGTCCTTTCGTAGGAAACCGTTGCGCAATGCGGCAATGCGCGGGCGAATGCGGTGTGTGCCGACGCAGGATGGCGCTGCGCTGGATCGCGTTGCGGCGGCGGCCCCCACCCCAGCCCTCCTCCGCTTGCGGGGGAGGGCTGGGGTGGGGGCCGGGCCGCGAAGCGCCTTGGAATTCCCGTTCCTGCCGTCAATCCGTGAACGATGCGCGCAGCGACACATTCGTGAACGCGCGCACGCCCACCAGCTTCACGAGCCAGGTTCCGGGCGCGGGCGCCGTGATCGCCACGGTTTCGTTGTTGCCGGGCCGCTGTGAGCGTCCGTCGAAATCAGCGCCGGTGGGAATGCGCTCGTGGGCCAGGTACAGGCTCACGTCGCCGCTGCCGCCGTAGCTGAGCACGCGCAGGCTGCGTGCGCCGACCGGCACTTCGATGCGGTAGACGAGCTCGTCGCCAGCCGCGCCGGCCTGTCCACCCACCGGGACGCCGTTCTCCAGCACCGGCACGCCCGCGTAAGGGTCGACCACGAGCACTGCGGCGCTGGCGTCGTTGTTGCCCGGCTCCGGATCCTCGGTCTGTGCGGTGGCCGCAGCCGCCAGCGTCAGCTGCGCACCCTGCAGCGCCTCCGGCGCGGTCGCGGCGAGTGCGAACACCGCCTCGGCATCGGCCTCCAGTGATGGGGCATTGCACGCCACCGTGGTGGTGGTGCCGGCGATCTCCGGTGCGTCGCAGCTCCAGCCTGCGGGCGCGGCGACCACCAGGTCGGGCAGGGCCGCGTCGAACACGAAGCCTGCGCCCGGGAAATCAGCGGTGTCGGGCCCGGCGTTTGCGACCACCGCCGAGAACTCCGCCAGCGCCCCGGCGGCAACGGTCGGGGCAAGTGACTCGGCCTCGATCGACAGGTCGGCGAAACGCAGCGCCGCCAGACGCACCAGCAGCACGGTGGGGTCGTGGTCGGACAGCCGCGCCGGCGTGCCGTCCTCGTTGCGCGCGAGTTCGGGGAAGTCGGCGCTGATGCGCGCGTGGCTGAGCTCCAGCCCGGCGACCAGCGACGATTCCACCAGCGCATCGTTGACCAGCACATGGTCGAGCGACTGCGCCTGGTAGTCGAACACGAACGAGTAGCGGTCGGCCGGTTCCGCGAGCAGGGTGAGGTTGTACAGGTCCGGCTCGACCAGGTCGACGCCGTCGCCGTCGACCGCAGTCGTCGCGTCCGGCGCGGGCAGGCCCGTGATCGTGCCGAGCGCGTCGACAAGGCCGTCGTTGAACTCGAAGGCATTGAAATCGCCCATCACCACGATGTTGCGCGCGGCATCGGCGCCCTGCATGCCCTGCACGATCGCGGCCAGCGAATCGGCCTGCGCCTGGCGCTTGGCGCGCACGCGCTGGCCGAGGGTGAGCCAGCCGTTGCTGCCGGCTTCGTCGCTGTCGACGTCGTTGAGCGAGCGCTGGTGCACGACGATCGCGGTGAACGGCCAGCTGCGGCCGTCGCCGAAATGGACGATACCGTCGAGCGACAGCGGCGGCCGGTCGTTGAGCAGGCTGGTGCTGCCGTCGGGATTGGCCAGCAGCTCGCCGGGGCCGTGCTGGGCCAGGCCCAGCACCTCGACGCGCGCCGTGCCGGCCGCGACGTCCGATGCTTTCACCAGGAAGCCCACGTCGATGCCGCCGACGTCGTTGCCTTCCAGCAGGTGCGCGCTGTAGCCCGGGTCCGGATCACCGTCCGTGATCGCATCGGCGTTGATGCGGGATGCCAGCGCCTGCAGCGTGGTGAGGTTCTCGACTTCGGTCAGGCCCAGCACGTCTGGCGTGTGCAGGTAGCCGCGGATCGCCAGCGAGGCCTTGGCCAGGCGCCGTTCGAAGGCCGCGGCGGTGAGTACCGGCTCGCCGATCGCCGGGTCATTGCTGTCGTCGAAGAAGCGCTCGATGTTCCAGGTGGCGAAGCTCGCGTCGTCTGCTGTCGGCAGGCGCGATGGCCGCGGCAGCCCGGTGCCGCTGCAGTCGATGATGAGCGCGCCTTCGGGGTGGATGGTGTAGCGGCGGAAGGTGTAGTCGAGCGGACCGACCAGCGAACCGTCGGTGATCAGGCAGCCCGTCGCCACGTTGGCCGCCGGCGCGCCGATGGTGGTGCTGTTGACTGCGATCAGCTCGGGATTGAAGTCCCAGCGCGGAATATCCGTGGCGCTGCTGCCGAGCGGATCGGGGTTGGGCACCGGAATGCCCGGCTCGCGGAACGGGCGCGGCGTGCCGGTCACCACCACCGCGAAGCGGCCGTTGCTGGTGGCAGTGGCCTGGGCCTCGTTGACGTTGCCGCCGGTGGGCGCGACCACGGTGGCGCTGGGCACCACCACGCGCATGGCTTCAAGGTGTTCGAGCTGGGCGAGCCCGTCATCGGCATTGGGTAGGCCGAGCGTCAGCGCCACCGGCGCGGGCAGGGCGTGGCCGGCCGAGAGCGCGGTCACGCTGGCGTTGACGATCTCGGTCAGCGGCAGCTGGTGCGGGTCTGCCGCCGGGATGAACTCGTCCACCGTGCCCTGCACCAGCACGCGGTTGCCGACCGCAGCCGCTTCGGACGGCGTGGTCGAGGTGAACACGAAGATGCCCTCGGAGGTCGCCGGATTGCCGTCGTCCTCGCCGTCGGGCGTCTGCAGGAAGAAGCCGTTGTTCTTGCGGCCGGTGACGATACCGGTGGTGGCCACCGCCATGCCGTTGTAGGGCGAGTGCTGGCCGTCGCCCTGGATGGCGGAGATCGCGACCGTGGTGACGTCATCGTTGAGGATGGTGCCGATGCCCTGGGCGTCGGCGAGCTCGGCGCCGACGGGATTGGACAACTCGACGCTGAAGCTCTCGTCCGGCTCGTTGGCGGTGTCGCCGATCACCGCGACGCTGATCGTCACCGAGCTTGCGCCCTCGGCGATGCCCACGGTGCCGCTGGCGGCGCTGTAGTCGTTGTCGGCCGTGGTCGCGGTGCCGTCGGCGGTGTTGTAGTCCACGCTCACGCCGCCCGTGCCGGCCGGCTGGTTGAGGCTGATGGTGAAGAAGAACGGCGTGGTGCCGGCATCGCCCTCGGCGGCGCTGGTGTCGCTGATGCTGGCGAAAGGCGTGCCGCCGCCGCCACAGGGCGCGGGCGGGGTAGCGCCGTTGCGGGGTGCGGGCGCGGCGCTGCCGAAGTCGGCGGCGTTGTGGTTGCTGTCGACGCAGCCGTTGTCGGCGCGAAACGCGGCGCTGGCGTTGTTGAGCGCTGGCGCCGTGCCGGCGCCTTCGAAGAAGTTGGCGCCGCCGAAGCCGACCAGGTCCAGGATCAGCGCCAGCTGCGCCGGCGTGCACGGCGTGCTTCCCCCGTTGCAGCCCAGCGAAGATGGCGAATCGACCAGCGCGACCTTGCCCGCGCTGCCGGACATGTTGATGGTGCCGGTCGCGTCCGGCGCCGGCAGCGGGCCACCGTTTGCGCCACCGGCGAGGCCGACCAGGAAGTAGCGCCCGGGCTGCAGCGTGACCGCGGGCAGGACCACGATCTGGCCACTGCCCGCGCCGAGGTTGCCGGTGCCGGTAGCGCTGGCGTACTGCAGCGACAGGCCCGACAGCGGCACTGCCTCGCTGCCGCGGTTGAACAGTTCGACGAAATCGCTGCTGTAGGGCGCGCCGCTGTTGCCGCCGCCGCCATAGACCTGGCTGACCACGACCTGCGCCTGCAGCGGCGCGGCGCACAGCACGCCGCACAGGACCAGCGCCGGCAGCAGCCGGGAAATGAGCCGATTGACCACGGGTACGCTCCTTCGAATCCGTTCCTCGCGGAACGGGTGGCCGGCCCCCCTGGCAGGCGCGATTGTGCACCCTGCGGATGTCGTCTGCATGACGCCGCGCAGCGCCGTGCGCTACCCTCGCGCGATGGCCATCGAACATAACGAACGTCCGCTCGAGGACGGCATCCACACCGATCTCGACGGCAGGATCACCTACGCAGGCTACCTCCGGCTCGACCGGCTGCTGGACGCGCAGCAGCCGCTGAGCGACCCGGCGCACCACGACGAGATGCTGTTCATCGTCCAGCACCAGGTCTCGGAGCTGTGGCTGAAGCTGATCATCCACGAGCTGGGCGCGGCGATCGCGTTCCTGCGCCGCGACCAGGTCTGGCAATGCCAGAAGGTGATCGCGCGCTGCAAGCAGGTGCTGCGCCAGCTGACCGAGCAGTGGTCGGTGCTGGAGACACTCACGCCTTCGGAATACATGGAGTTCCGCGACGTGCTGGGCCCGTCGTCGGGCTTCCAGTCGCTGCAGTACCGCATGGTCGAGTTCCTGCTGGGCAACAAGAACACGGCGATACTCAAGGTGTTCGCCCACGATCCGGCCGGGCAGGCGCGGTTGTGCGAGGCGCTCGATGCGCCCGGGCTGTACGACGAGTTCCTGATGTACCTCGCCCGTTGGGGACACGCGGTGCCGGCGCAGCACCTGCAGCGCGACTGGTCGCGCCCGCACGTGCGCGACGAGGCGCTGCTGCCGGTGTTCGAGGCGATCTACGAAGGCACCGGCCGCTACTGGCGCGAGTACGCGCTGTGCGAGGACCTGGTGGATCTTGAGACGCAGTTCCAGCTGTGGCGCTTCCGCCACATGCGCACGGTGATGCGGATCATCGGCTTCAAGCGCGGCACCGGTGGCTCGTCGGGCGTGGGCTTCCTGAAGCAGGCGTTGGACCTGACCTTCTTCCCTGAGCTGTTCGACGTGCGCACGCACATCGGGCCGGGGCGCTGAGCGCGCAAGCCCATGGACGCCACGCTGTCAGGCTGGGCGCTGTGGCCGGCGTGGCTGGTCGCTGCACTGGTGCTGGCGCGCACCACCCCGGGGCTGCGCCGGCATCTCGCCGACGCCGATGAGAAGGCGCGCCGGATCCTGATCGCCGCAACGCTCGCGCTCGCGGCGATGCGCTGGTTCAACACCGCCGCGCTGCAGGGCGTGATGCTGCACTTCCTCGGCGCCACCATCGCCACGCTGCTGTTCGGGGCTGGCACCGCCTGCTGGGTGATGGCGCTGGTGAGCCTGGCGGGACTGCTGATGGGCGCGGCCTGGCACGGATGGGCGATGGATTTCCTGGCCACCGGGGCGCTGCCGGTGGCGGTGAGCGCGGTCGTGTCGTGGGCGGCGCGCACCTGGCTGCCGCGCAACGTCTTCACCTACGTGATGCTCAACGCGTTCGCCGGCGCGGCGGTGGCGATGGCCGCTTCGATGCTGGCCAAGACGGCGGTCACCGCGTGGCTGGGCGGTCGTGCGCTGGAGGCCTACCTGGTGGCCACGCCGATGCTGATGTTCGCCGAAGCCTTCTTCGCCGGCGGGGTGATGGTGCTGGTGGTGGTCTATCGCCCGCACTGGTGCCGCAGCTTCGACGATCGCGCCTACCTGTGGCCGGAGCAGCGGATGTAGCTGGCCCGGGCGCGGGCGCGCGCGCCGGCCGGATGCACTAGCATCTGCCGCCTCGCCTGCCACTGGATCCCGCCTGATGAGTGATCAGCGCCCCGAACCCGCCCCGCCCAGCCGCGGCATCTCATCGCGCATCCTCGACAGCGTCGAGCGCGTCGGCAACCGGCTTCCCGACCCGGCCGCGCTGTTCCTGATCCTGATGCTGCTGGTGTGGGCGCTGTCGTGGCTGCTGTCGGGCGTGGAGTTCAGCGCGCTGCATCCGGCGACCGGCGAGCCGATCCGCATCGTCAACCTGCTGTCGGGCGATTCGCTGGTCGCGTTCATGGCCAACCTCTACCGCGTGTTCATGGCCTTCGCGCCGCTGGGCGTGGTGCTGACCGCGATGCTGGGCCTTGGCGTGGCCGAGCACACCGGCTACATCAACGCCGCGCTGCGGCGGATGCTGTCGATCACGCCCAAGGCGCTGTTGACCCCGGCCCTGGTGGCGGTGGCGGTGCTGAGCCACGTCGCGGTCGATGCGGGCTACGTGCTGGTGATCCCGCTGGGCGGGGTGATCTTCTACGCCGCCGGGCGGCATCCGCTGGCCGGCATCGCAGCCGCGTTCTGCGGCGTATCGGGCGGGTTTTCGGCGACGCTGCTGGTGCCCTCGTCGCTGGATCCGCTGCTGGCGAGCTTCACCCAGGAGGCCGGGCGCATCATCGACCCGGCGCTGATCGTGAACCCGCTCAACAACTGGATTTTCACCACTGTCTCGAGCGCGCTGATCATCGCCATCGGCTGGTTCGTCACCGACCGCGTCATCGAGCCGCGGCTGGCGCGCACCCCAGTCGACGGCGACACGAAGGAGCTGCCGACGATGGCGCCGCTCACCGACGCCGAGCGCCGCGGGCTGCTGTGGGCGACGCTGGCGATGCTGGCCGCGCTGGCGCTGTTCGCGCTGAGCCTGTGGCCCGAAACCTCGCCCTGGCGCGCGCCGGCCGACACCCCGGCGGTGGCCGCTGGCGGCAACGCGCTGCTGGTCGCGCAGGCGCCGGTGATGCAGTCGATCGTGGCGCTGATCTTCATCCTGTTCCTGCTGCCCGGCGTCGTCTACGGCTACGTCGCCGGCACCGTCAAGAGCCACCGCGACATCATCGTGGCGATGAGCAAGTCCATGGCCGGCATGGCGTACTACATCGTCATCGCCTTCTTCATCGCGCAGTTCCTGGCCGGTTTCAACGGGTCGGGCCTGGGCACGCTGATGGCGGTGGAGGGCGCCGAACTGCTCGAGTCGATGGGCCTGCCGATGTGGGCGACGATCATCGGCCTGATCGTGATGACCGGCGTGGTCAACCTGTTCATCGGTTCGGCCTCGGCCAAGTGGGCGCTGCTGGCGCCGATCATGGTGCCGCTGATGATGCAGCTGGGGGTCTCGCCCGACCTCACCCAGGCCGCGTACCGCGTCGGCGACTCGATGACCACGATCATCACCCCGCTGATGCCGTACTTCCCGCTGATCGTGGTGTTCTGCCAGCGCTACGTGACCTCGGCCGGCATCGGCACCCTGGCCTCGCTGATGCTGCCGTACTCGCTGGCGCTGTCGGTGCTGTGGACGGCCCTGCTGCTGGCGTTCTGGGGCCTGGGCGTGCCGTTGGGGATCGGTGCCAGCTACGGGTATCCGGCCGGCTGACCCGTCGCAGCGGGCGCCGTCGATGGCCTGGCCGCTGCGGGCGCGCCGCCGCCGCTGCGGCCGCTTGGCGCCCGGCGTGTGCGTCGCCGCCGGATTGCGCGGGGATCGCGCCCGAACGCGCCTGTGCAGGGTCGGATGGCCGGAGATCGACGCCAGATCGGCGCAGTTTCGGGCTCGGGTGATCCGGGCTTCAAATGGAATGGGCGCCGCCCGCGGCTTTCCATCGCAGGGCCCGGCGGGCTAAGTTACGCGCCTCGCGGCCGCCGCCAGGCGCCGTGGTCCTTCCTTCCCAGGAGTCGCCTTCCGTGTCCACCAATCCGCATGCCGTCGAGGCGGGCAAGACCATCCTCGGCCACCCGCGAGGCCTGTTCGTCCTGTTCTTCGCCGAGATGTGGGAGCGCTTTTCCTACTACGGCATGCGCGCGCTGCTGATCTTCTACCTCGTCCAGCACTGGATGTTCTCCGACGGCGAGGCCTCGGTGATCTACGGTGCCTATACCGCGCTGGTGTACATCGCGCCGGTGGTGGGCGGTTATCTCGCCGACCGCTACCTGGGGCAACGCAAGGCGGTGCTGTTCGGTGCGGTGCTGCTGACCTTCGGCCATTTCCTGATGGCGTTCGAAGGCACCGGTGGCCAGGGCGCGGCCGAGATCAACATCTTCTGGCTGGCGCTGTCGTTCATCATCGTCGGCTCGGGCTTCCTCAAGGCCAACATCTCGGTGATGGTCGGCCAGCTGTACCCGCGCACCGACATCCGGCGCGACCCGGCGTACACGATCTTCTACATGGGCATCAACCTGGGCGCGATGCTCGGTTCGCTGATCGCCGGCTACCTGGGCCAGACCTACGGCTGGAAGTACGGCTTCGGCGCCGCCGGCGTCGGCATGCTGCTGGGCCTGGTGGTGTTCATCATCGGCAAGCCGATGCTGATGGGGCGCGGCGAGCCGCGTGATCCGCAGCGGCTTGCGGCGCCGCTGTTCGGCATCCGCTTCGAGTGGCTGCTCTACGTCCTCAGCTTCCTGACCGTGGGCCTGGTGTGGTGGATGATCCAGCACCAGAAGCTGGTCGGCTTCCTGCTGGGCGGCGCCGGCCTGATCCTGGTCTGCTACGTGCTCTACAAGGCGGTGTTCTCGATGCAGCGCGAGGAGCGCAACCGGATCTTCGCCGCGATGTACCTGATCATCGGCTCGATCCTGTTCTGGGCGCTGTTCGAGCAGGCCGGCGCGTCGCTGAACCTGTTCACCGACCGCTCGGTCGACCGCAACATCCTGGGCTGGGAAGTCCCGGCCTCGATGTTCCAGTCGCTCAACTCGATCTACATCGTCTGCCTCGCGCCGCTGTTCGCGATGATGTGGCTGGCATTGGCCAGGCGTGGCCTCGAGCCGTCCACGCCGGCCAAGTTCGCCATCGGCGTGGTGCTGGTGGGCGCGGGCTTCCTGGCCCTGGTCGCCGGCGCCAATGCGTCGACCGTGGGCGCGACCCCGGTGATCTTCATCTTCGTGATCTACCTGATCCACACCCTCGGCGAGCTGTGCCTGTCGCCGGTCGGCCTGTCGGCGATGAACCGGCTGACGCCGGCGCACATGGCCAGCCTGATCATGGGCACCTGGTTCTTCGCCTCGGCCACCGGCAACTTCGCCGCGGGCCTGATCTCGGCCGCCACTGGCGGCGAGGGCGCGGGCCCGGAGAAGGTGCTGGAGGTCTACTCCAACGTCGGCTGGCTGGCGGTCGGAGTGGGCGTGGCCATGCTGTTCATCGCGCCGCTGATCCGCAGGCTGATGCACCTGGACACCCTGTGCGACGACAGCGAACTGGCCGGGCAGGCGGAACTCGCCGAACCGGCGGCCGCGGGCGTGGACATCGGCAAGGAAACCCGGCCCTGAGGACGGGGTGGCGCGCTCAGGCGCGCCGCCCGGATTGCGCTCAGATGTGGCGCAGCATCTCGTCCATGCCGTCGCCGGCGAGCTTGTCGATCAGCCGCGACAGCGTCGCGCGCTCGTCTTCCGACAGCGGCTCGAGCAGGTGGCGCTCGCAGGTCAGGGTCATCGGCGCGACCTCGTCGTACACCGAATAGCCGGCCTCCGAGAGCGTCAGCACCGAGCGGCGGCGGTCGTCGCCGTGGATGTCGCGCTTGAGCAGTTCGCGCTCGAGCAGGCGCGCGACCGCGCGGCTGACCGCGACCTTGTCCATCGCGGTGCGCTCGGTCACCTCGCGTGCGGACAGCCCGGGGTAGCGGCCAAGCACGGCCATGACCCGCCATTCGGTGATCGCTAGGCCGAAGCGGCGGTGGTATTCGCTGGAGATCGCGTTGCTGACCCGGTTGGACAGCACGCTGAGACGGTAGGGCAGGAAGCGCTCCAGATCGAGGATCGCATGTTCCTGTGAGATTGCTGCGTCGGACATGATGCACTGCACCTTGCTGTTGGTTGCGCCTGAAACTGTAAGATGGGCGACCGACACACAGGCCCAGTGCCCTCCCCCCAGAGAGGATTATCACAATGACAACGCAGTCACAAACCGCCCCGGTCCAGCCGGGCATGCAGGTGACCACGTTCGAGAACCCGATGGGCATTGATGGCTTCGAGTTCGTCGAGTATGCCGCGCCCGCCGGCCAGGCCGGGCAACTGCACGACTACTTCCGCAAGCTCGGCTTCGTCCAGGTCGCGCGCCACCGTACCCGCCCGATCACCACCTACCGGCAGGGCAACTGCACCTTCCTGATCAACGAGGATCCCGATTCCTTCGCCGCGCGCTTTGCCGCGAAGCACGGCCCCAGCGCCTGCGGCTTCGCGATCCGCTTCAGCAAGCTCGCCGAGTGGGTGCGCGTGCAGGCGCTGAAGAACGGCGCCGAGGAGTTCGATGCCGCCGACGAGATCAGCAAGGCCGTGGCCGCGCCGGTGATCAAGGGCATCGGCGGCTGCATGCTGTACCTGGTCGACCGCTACGATGAGCGCGGCACCATCCACGACCCGGACTACGAGATCCTGCCCGACGCGGAACTGATGCCCGAGGGCTTCGGCCTGACCTTCATCGACCACCTCACCCACAACCTCTACCAGGGGAACATGGCGAAGTGGTCGGACTACTACGAGCGGCTGTTCAACTTCCGCGAGATCCGCTATTTCGACATCAAGGGCGCCAAGACCGGTCTGTTGTCCAAGGCGATGACCGCACCGGATGGCATGGTGCGCATCCCGCTCAACGAGTCGAGCGATCCCAAGAGCCAGATCAACGAATACCTCGACACCTACCAGGGCGAGGGCATTCAGCACATCGCCTGCTTCACCGACGACATCTACGAGACGGTGGAGCGGATGCGTGCGCAGGGCGTCGAGTTCCTCGATACGCCGGACAGCTATTTCGATGTGATCGACCAGCGCATTCCCGAGCACGGCGAGGACGTGGCGCGGCTGCGTCGCAACGCGATCCTGATCGATGCCGACCCGGAAACCAAACAGCGCAAGCTGCTGCAGATCTTCACCACCAACGCACTGGGCCCGATCTTCTTCGAGATCATCCAGCGCAAGGGCAACGAAGGCTTCGGCGAGGGCAACTTCCAGGCGCTGTTCGAGAGCATCGAGCGCGACCAGATGAAGCGCGGGGTGCTGTAGGGCTTTGCCGCGGATGACGCGGATTCACACGGATAGGGCAGGCTGTTCACGGCGATCCTTGCCCGATCCGCGTCATCCGCGTGAATCCGAGGCAAAAGGATTTTTCTGGCCGCATCATCAGGTTCAACTCGCGGCCGAGTGACGCGTTCTGTGTTTCCGGGAGATACCGTGGACGGATACATGTCGGGCTTTGGCAACGAATTCGCGACCGAGGCGATCGCGGGCACCCTGCCGGTGGGGCGCAATTCGCCGCAGAAGGTGGCGCACGGGCTGTATGCCGAGCAGCTGACCGGCAGCGCGTTCACCGCGCCGCGCGGCAGCAACCGGCGCAGCTGGCTGTACCGGATCCGGCCGGCGGCGATGCACGGGCGCTTCGAGCCGTTCGCGCAGCCGCGTTTCCACGACCGCTTCGGCGAGGCACCGGTGTCGCCGGACCAGATGCGCTGGAACCCGCTGCCGATGCCCGAGGCGCCGACCGATTTCGTCGAAGGCCTGTACACCGTCGCCGGCAACGGCGGCAGCGATGCGCACGCGGGCGTCGGTATCCACCTGTACGCGGCCAACACCGCGATGCGCGGACGCTACTTCTACAGCGCCGATGGAGAGCTGGTGATCGTGCCGCAGCAGGGCCGGCTGCACATCATCACCGAGCTGGGCGTGATCGACCTGGAGCCACTGGAGATCGCGGTGGTCCCGCGCGGCGTGCGCTTCCGCGTCGAGCTGCCTGACGGGCCCTCGCGCGGCTATGTCTGCGAGAATTTCGGCGCCCTGTTGCGCCTGCCGGACCTGGGGCCGATCGGTTCCAATGGCCTGGCCAACCCGCGCGACTTCCTGACGCCGGTGGCGGCCTGGGAGGACCTCGAGGGCGGCTTCGAGCTGATCGCCAAGTTCAACGGCCACCTGTGGCACGCGCCGATCGGCCATTCGCCGCTGGACGTGGTCGGCTGGCACGGCAACTACGCGCCCTACAAGTACGACCTGCGGCGCTTCAACGCGATCGGCTCGATCAGCTTTGACCATCCCGATCCGAGCATCTTCCTGGTGCTGACCGCGCCGACCGACACGCCTGGCGTGGGCAACCTGGACTTCGCGATCTTCCCGCCGCGCTGGCTGGTGCAGCAGGACACGTTCCGCCCGCCATGGTTCCACCGCAACGTGGCCAGCGAGTTCATGGGCCTGATCCATGGCGTGTACGACGCCAAGGCCGAGGGCTTCGCGCCGGGCGGCTGCTCGCTGCACAACTGCATGACCGGGCACGGACCGGACGCGGCCACCTTCGACAAGGCCTCGACCGCGGACCTGTCGAAGCCGGACGTGATCGAAGGCACGATGGCCTTCATGTTCGAGACGCGCGGCGTGCTCAAGCCCACCCGCCAGGCGAGCGGCGCGGCGCACCGGCAGCGCGATTACCAGGCCTGCTGGGCGGGGCTGGGCAAGCACTTCTCGCCGCCGGGCTGAGGGGCTCGGCGCGCACGGTCGAGCCTCGTCACCGTCGCGCTCACGCCCCCCATGACATGCTCGCGCCTCCGCACCGATCCCGGAGGTTCCATGCGCCTGCAGGCCCCCTTGCTGGCTCTTGCCGTGGCGGCACTTGTCGCCTGCGGCAGCCAGCGCGACGATGCCGACACCGCTCCGCCCACCGTCGACGCCATACCGGCACCTGCGCCGTCGGCGCCCGCTGACGCGTCGAGCGGCTTGCCCGCATCCGCAGGCGGCCAGGCCTCCGGCTCGCTGCGCGTCGACGCACCGGCCGAAGGCACGATCGGATTCGCCGGCTTCGGCCCGGCGCAGTTCGGCGCCAGCGCCGAAGCCGTGCGCCAGGCCTGGGGCGGCGACCTTGGCGATGCGCAACCGGCCGAGCCCGGCGGCTGCCACTACCTGATCCCGCAGCCGCTCGGCAGCGAGGGTTACCGTACCGCCTTCATGATCGAGGGCGACCGCTTCGTGCGCGTGGACGTGCGCGACGCCGGCGTCACCGCGCCCGGTGGCGCCAAGCTCGGCATGAGCGGCGACGAGGTGCGCGCGCTGTACGAGGGGCGCGTGGAGGAGCAGCCCCACAAGTACGACCCCGAGGGCAAGGTGCTGCGCGTGTCCGCGCCCGACGGCGGCGACGGCGTGCTCGTGCTGGAACTCGATGCCGCCGGTCGCGTGGACGAGTGGCGCGTAGGCGTGCCGCCGCAGGTGGACTATGTCGAAGGCTGTTCGTGACCGTAACCGCGGCTCCGGCATAGTCGCGGCACTTCGCAGGCGGGGGACGTGACGATGGCCGGTGCGCTGTTCTACTTCGCGGCAGGCATCGCCCTGCTGGCGCTGGGTGGCGATTCGCTGGTCAAGGCCTCGCTCGGCCTGGCGCGGCGCACGGGCATCTCGCCGTTCACCACGGGGCTGCTGCTGGTGGCCTTCGCGACTTCGGTGCCGGAGCTCGCGGTCAACCTGCGCGCGATGGCCATTGGCGACCACGCGCTCGCGCTGGGCAATGCGATCGGCAGCAACATCGTCAACTTCGGATTGACCCTGGGCGCGGCCGCGCTGTGCGCGCCGCTGGTGATCCGCTGGAAGGCGCTGCCCTCGCCGCTGGTGTGCCTGGTGGTGGCAACCCTGGCGACGATCCTGCTGGGCCAGGACGGCTACCTCACGCGCCTGGATGGGGCGGTGCTGGTCGCCGCGTTCGTGGCGGTGCTGGGTTTTGCCTGGTACTTCGGCCGGCGCCAGCCCGAGCTGCGCGCCGAATTCGCCGGCTTCGCCGAAACGCGCACGCCGCCTGCGTTCAACCTGGTGCGCCTGGTGATCGCGATCGCCCTGCTGTGGTTCGGCGCGAAGTGGGTGGTGCAGGGCGCGCTGGACATGCGTCCGCTGCTGGGCATGGACTCGCTGCTGGTCGGCCTGCTGCCGGTCGCGATCGGCACGGCGCTGCCCGAAGTGGCTGCCGCGATCGCGGCGGCGCGACGCGGCCAGGGCGACCTCGTCGCCGGCCACGTGATCGGCTCGAGCCTGGTCAACCTGCTGCTCGTGGTCGGCGGTATGGCCCTGGTGCGCGACGTGCCCGTGCCGGCCTCGTTCCTGCGTTTCGAGCTGCCGGCGGCGCTGGTGTTCGCCGCGCTGCTGCTGCCCATGCTGCGCGGCACCCTGCAGGTCAGCCGCGCCGAGGGCGCGGTGCTGCTGCTGGCGTTCGCGGCGTGGGTGGGGTTCGAACTGGCGATGACCTGAGGCGCTGGGCTGGGCGCCTGAAGCACGCGTCGTCGTCGGCCGCTACTTTTGTCATTTCGACCGAAGGGAGAGGCGCTTTTCAACGGCGAAGCCGGTCAATCTCGGGCGGTTGCATGGCGATCTGGCAGCACGAGCACTGCCTGACGTCCCGGGTGGAAAACAGATTTCTCCCTGCGGTCGAAATGACAGGCAGGGACGAGGCGGCCGGAGACACGCGTGACCTGCGTTACCGGGCCGGTACGCCCTCAGCCGTCGTCGCGGCCTTCCTCCAGCTCGCGCGCCTTCTGCTCGGCGCGTTCGTCGGCATCGTCGCGGATGTGGCCCTCGGGCTCGGTGCTGGTCGACGGCGCCTCGGGGCGCTTGTCCATCAGCGACAGCGCCGCGCGCGACATCAGGTGCGCGGCCACCGGCGCGGTGAGGAACAGGAACACCGTGATCAGCAGTTCGCGTGGATGCAGGCCGGTGCCGTGTATCGAACGATGCAGCACCGAGGCGGCCAGGATGCAGCCCACGCCCAGGGTGCTGGCCTTGGTCGGGCCGTGGATGCGGTGGAAGAAGCTGGTCAGCTTGACCAGGGCAAAGCTGCCCAGGAACACGAAGAAGCAGCCCACGCCCAGCAGCGCCAGGGTCAGGATGTCGATCGCGAGCCTCATTCGACGATGTCCCGGCGGATCACGTACTTGCTCAGCACCACGGTGCCGAAGAAGCCGAGCATCGCGATGATCAACGCGATCTCGAAGTAGACCTCGGTCTCGTCGAGCATGCCCAGCAGCACCACCTCGGCGATGGTGGCCACGTACAGCGTGTCCAGCGCGAGGATGCGGTCGGGCGCGGTCGGCCCGCGCACCAGCCGCCACAGCGCCAGCAGCATGGCCAGACCGACGACGACCATGCCGCCGCCGATCACCGTGTTCATCAGGTCGATCATGGGAAGATCCGGCGCAGTGGCGCTTCGTAGCGTTGCTTGATCTCGTCGATCATCTGCTGCGGGTCCTCCACGTGCAGGCAGTGCACCAGCAGGTGCTTGCGGTCGTTGGAGAGTGCGGCGGTCAGCGTGCCTGGCGTCAGCGTGATCACGCTGGTCAGGGCGGAGATGCCGTGGATGTTGGTCAGCTCCAGCGGGATCCAGATGAAGCCCGGCTTCAGCCGTTCCTCCGGCCCCAACACCTGCCGGGCCACCGTGACGTTGGCCACCAGCACGTCCCACAGCAGCTGCAGGCCAAGCGGGATCAGGATCCAGGCCTCGCCCATGCGTGCGAACTCGCGCTCCAGGCGCGCGGCGATCTGCGGCATCAGCCACGCCAGGATGGCCGCCATCAGCAGCGTGCCCGCGCTGGTGCGCTCGGCCATCAGCCACCAGAACGCGAACACGGTGACGCTCTGCGGGATCGACGGGAATATGCGGCTCAGCATCTCCGGCTCCTCATGGCGCGCGCACCTGCGGCGTGGTGGCGCGCACTTCGCGCACGTAGTCGGCCGGCGACAGCAGCTGCTCGGCCGCGGCCGTGGTGTAGCGCATGACCGGCGCCGGCGCCAGCCCCATCACCACGCCATAGCCCAGCAGCAGCACGGTCGCACCGATCTCCAGCGCGCCCACCTTGGGCATGTCGGACGGCGCGGCGGGGCGCGCGGGCTCGTCCTCGCCGGTGCGCCAGAACAGGCGCGTGCCGGTGCGGCTGAGCCCGATCAGCGCCAGCAGGCTGCTGCCCAGCACCGTCGTGTAGACCCAGCCCGTCTCGTCGGCCGGCACCGCGCCCAGCATCATGAACTTGCCGATGAAGCCCGACAGCGGCGGCAGGCCGATCAGCGACAGTGCGGCCACCATGTACAGCAATCCGGTCAGGCGCGGCATCGGCGGCGCGGTGGGCAGCACGCGATCGCCTGCGCGGCCGCGCTCGCGCTGCACGATGTGCGCGATCAGGAACATCGCCGCCGCCGCGAAGCAGCTGTGCGGCAGGTAGTACAGGCCGGCTGCGATCGTGCCCGGTTGCGCCAGCGAGAACGCCACGAACAGCGTGCCCGACGACATCAGCACCAGGTAGGCAGCGCCGATGCGCAGGCGCAGCGCGCCGACCACGCCAAGGCTGCCGAGCAGCATCGTCGCCATGCCCAGCACCAGCAGTGGTTCCTGCCCGAACCCGGCCAGCGGGCCGGTGCCCTCGCCGAACATCAGCGAGCTCACGCGCAGCAGCGCGTACAGGCCGACCTTGGTCATGATCACGAACAGCGCGGCCACCGCCGCCGGCGCGCGCGCGTAGGCGTCGGGCAGCCACAGGTACATCGGCAGCAGTGCGGCCTTGGCGCAGAACACCACCAGCAGCAGCCCCAGCGCGACCCGCACCAGCGCCGCATCCTCGGGCGCGACTTCGGCCACGCGCACCGCCAGCTCGGCCATGTTGAGCGTGCCCAGCAGGCCGTAGATCAGGCCCAGCGCGATCAGGAACAGGGTCGATGCGGCGATGTTGAACACCGCGTAGTGCATGCCCGCGGCAATGCGCTCGCCGCGTGCGCCCGACAGCAGCAGGCCGTAGGAGGCGATCAGCATCACCTCGAAGAACACGAACAGGTTGAAGATGTCGCCGGTCAGGAACGCACCGTTGAGCCCGGCCAGCTGGATCTGGAACAGCGCATGGAAGTGCAGGGCGCGCCGGTCCCAGCCGGCGCAGGCGTACATCAGCGCCGGGATTGCCAGCAGCGTGGTGGTGAGCACCATCAGCGCGCTGAGCCGGTCGAGCATCAGCACGATGCCCAGCCGCGCGGGCCAGTCGCCCATCAGGTAGACCTGGATGCGGCCTTCGTCGGCCTGCGCCAGCAGCGCCAGCGACGCCGCCAGCAGCAGCGCCATGCCGACCCACGCGCCGGTGCGCAGCACGCGCACGTCGTGGCGGCGCTCGAACAGCAGCAGGATCGCGCCCGAGACCAGCGGCAGCAGGATCGGCGCCAGGACCAGGTGCTGCATCATGCGCGGCGGCTCCGCTCGCCGTCGGCATCGCCCGGAGGCGGCGCCTGTTCCGGCTCGCGTCCGTCGACGTGGTCGCTGCGCAGGTCGGCGTGGTTGCGCATCGCCACCACCACCACCACCGCGGTCATCGCGAAGGCAATCACGATCGCGGTCAGCACCAGCGCCTGCGGCAGCGGGTCGGTGTAGTACTCGGGGATCGCCTCGACCGCCGCCCGCAGCACCGGCGGCTTGCCGGTCACCAGCCGCCCGGCCGAGAAGATCAGCAGGTTGGTGGCATACGACAGCAGGGTCAGCCCCAGGATCACGTCGAAGGTGCGGGCCCGCAGCAGCAGGTACACCCCGGACGCGACCAGCACGCCGATAGCGCTGGCCATCGCGAATTCCATCAGCCTGCCTCCTCGGCCGCCAGGGTGCGCCGCCGCACCGTGCCCATCGTCGAAAGGATCAGCAGCGCGCCGGCAAACACCACCACGTACACGCCGGTGTCGAACACCAGCGCGCTGGCCAGCGGCAGCTTGCCGATCAGCGGCAGCACCGGTTCGATGTGGCCGCTGGTCAGGAACGGCAGCCCGAACAGCAGCGAGCCCAGCCCCCCGGCCGCGGCCAGCAGCAGGCCCAGCGAGATGCCGCGCACGTAGTCGAAGCCGAAGGTCGACTCGACCGCGCGCGCGCCCTGCAGCACGTACTTGATCAGCACCGGCACCGCGATCGCCAGGCCGGCGATGAAGCCGCCGCCGGGCGCGTTGTGGCCGCGCAGGAACAGATAGATCGACACGGTGAGCGCCAGCGGGAACAGCAGCTGGGTGAGATCGGCCGGGATCGGCAGCTGCACCGGCGGGCCGGGCATGATTTCGTCCGGCCGCAGTCGCGCCCAGCGCAGCATCGCGTGCACCACCAGCGCGGCCACCGCGAACACGGTGATCTCGCCGAAGGTATCGAAGCCGCGGAAGTCGACCAGGATCACGTTGACCACGTTGGAGCCGTAGGCTTCCGGCAGCGCGCGGGCCAGCATCTCGGCCGAGACCGTGTCGCCCGGATCGCGGACCAGCATCGCGTAGGCCAGCCCCGCGCAGCCGATGCCGGCCACCGCCGAGATCAGCGCATCGCGCCAGCGCCGGAACGGCGTGCGCGCCTGCTTCGACTGCTTGGGCAGGTAGTTGAGCGCCATCATCATCAGCCCGACGGTCACCATCTCCACCAGCAGCTGGGTGAGTGCCAGATCGGGCGCCGACAGCATCGCGAAGGCGACGCTGACCATCAGGCCGACCGCGCCGATCACGATCAGCGCGGTCAGGCGCTTGCCGTGCCAGGACACGATGGCCAGGGTCGAAACCACCAGCACCGCCCACAGGATCCAGCCCAGCAACGGCATCGGCTGCGGCCCGGGCAGGTCGACCAACAGCGCGGCCTCCTTGCCGACGAAGGGCGTCGCGCCGACCACCAGCACCACCACGATCATCCAGAACAGGCTGCGGCGGATGCCGCCGGCCGCCACCCGCCCGGTGAAGCGCCAGGCGGCGTTGAACAGCTTCTCGACATTGACGTGGTACAGGTGCCGCCCCCAGGTGCGCAGCAGTGCGTCGTGCACCGTGAACAGCCGGCGCAGCGCGAAGTAGAACAGCAGGCCGCCCAGTACACCGGCGATGCTCATCGCCAGCGGCAGGTTCCAGCCGTGCCACACCGCCAGCGAGAACTCCGGCGCGGCCGTGCCGAGCGTGCCGGCCACGGCGGTCTTCAACACCGGTCCGATCACCAGCGCGGGCAGGATGCCGACCGCCAGGCACAGCGCCACCAGGATCGCGACTGGCACCTGCATCCACACCGGCGGTTCGTGGGGCTCCAGCGGCAGCGCACGCGGGCCGCGCCCGAAGAAGGCGTCGTGCACGAAGCGCAGGCTGTAGGCCACGCCGAACACGCCGTACAGCAGTGCGGCGATGCTGATCGCGATGCGGAAGATATTGCGCTCGCCGGCCTGCAATGCCTCGGCGAAGAACATCTCCTTGGACAGGAAGCCGTTGAGCAGCGGGATGCCCGCCATCGCCAGCGAGGCCACGATCGCAAGGGCCGCGGTATACGGCATGTACCTGCGCAGGTTGCCCAGCCGGCGCAGGTCGCGGGTGCCGCATTCGTGGTCGATGATGCCCGCGGCCATGAACAGCGAGGCCTTGAACGTGGCGTGGTTGATGATGTGGAACACGCCGGCCACCACCGCCATCGGCGTGGACAGGCCGAACAGCAGGGTGATCAGGCCCAGGTGCGAGATGGTGGAATACGCCAGCAGGCCCTTGAGGTCATGCTGGAAGATCGCGTACCAGGCGCCGACCAGCAGGGTGATCGCGCCGACGCTCGAGACCACGTAGAAGAACAGGTCGGTGCCGGCCAGCGCCGGATGCAGCCGTGCCAGCAGGAACACGCCGGCCTTCACCATCGTCGCCGAGTGCAGGTAGGCCGACACCGGCGTCGGCGCCGCCATCGCCTGCGGCAGCCAGAAGTGCAGCGGGAACTGCGCGCTCTTGGTGAACACGCCGGCCAGCACCAGCGCCAGGATCGCCGGGTACAGCGTGCTGGCGCGGATCGCATCGCCCGAGGCCAGCACCACGTCCAGCTCGTAGCTGCCGGTGACCCGGCCGATCAGCAGCACGCCGCCCAGCAGCGCGAGCCCGCCCATGCCGGTGATGGTCAGCGCCATGCGCGCGCCCTGGCGGGCATCCTGGCGGCCGGTCCAGAAGCCGATCAGCAGGAACGAGCTGATGCTGGTCAGCTCCCAGAACACCACCAGCAGCAGCATGTTGTGCGCCAGCACCACGCCCAGCATGGCGCCCATGAACAGCATCAGGTAACCGAAGAAGCGCGAGGCGCTGTCCTCCTCGGCCAGGTAGTAGTGCGCGTACAGCACGATCAGCGCGCCAATGCCCAGCACCAGGCCGGCGAACATCCAGGCCAGGCCGTCCAGGTGCAGCGACAGCGCCAGCCCGCCCTCCGGCAGCCAGCCCAGACTCGACTGCAGGGGCGCACCATCCATCACCGTCGGCGTCAGCCAGGCCAGCACGCCCAGGCCCAGCAGCGGTGCGGCCGCCGCCAGCCAGGCGACGGTCCGGCGCGAGGCGCCGCGGGCCAGGGCAATGGCCAGCGCCGCCGCAAAAGGCAGGGCGAGGAGGAACAGCAGCATCCAGGGTCCGGTGAAAGCGGGAGGACCGCACGGCCTGGCGCCGCGGGTCGGCCGCCGAGTTTAACCGACGGTTCGCGGCCGTCGGCCGCTGACCGGCGCGCGCGGGCGCCGCGGCGGCGGCGAGCGTACATCCGGCCGTGACCGCTGCTGCGGCCGGGGTCGCGTTGCCGACCTCCGCTGCATTCGGGCCGTATCCTTCCCGCATGGCCGACCATGCCCCGCATGCATCGCAATTCCCGGAAGCCGGCGCCGCGCGCCCGCCGGTGGCGCTGGTCTTCGGCGGCAGCGGCCAGATCGGCCGGCCGCTGCTGAGGCGATTGTCAGAAGCAGGCTGGGTGGTGCTGGCACTGTCGCGGGAGGCGCAACCCGCGCTTCCCGGCGTGCGCTGGCAGGTGGGCGAGCTGGCGGCAACGGGCCCGCTGCCGCCGGCGGTCGACGTGATCCTCAGCTGCGGACCGCTCGATGGTTTTGCACAGTGGTTGGCGCGGGTCGCGCCCGACTGCAGGCGCGTGATCGCATTCGGTTCCACCAGCGTCGAGGTCAAGCGCGACTCGGCCGACGCCGCCGAACGCGACGTGGCGGCACGGCTGCGTGCGGCGGAGGAGACCCTGTTCGCGGCCGCCGCGGCCCGCGACGCGCACGCCACCGTGCTGCGCCCGACCCTGGTCTACGGCGCCGGCCGCGATGCCACCCTCACCCGGATCGCCGCGCTCGCCCGCCGCCTGCACGGCTTCGCCCTGCCGCGCGATGCCTGCGGGCTGCGCCAGCCGGTGCACGTGGACGATCTTGCCGCCGCCGCCATCGCCTGCCTCGACGTCGCGACCACGCACGGCCACGCCTACGCCCTGCCCGGCGGCGAAACCATGGCCTATCGCGACATGGTGGCGCGGGTGCTGGCCTCGCTGCCGGAGCGGCCGCGCCTGTGGACCCTGCCGCCGCCGCTGTTCCGCATGCTGCTGGCGCCGGCGCGGCTGGCCGGGATGGCGTCGGGCTTCGGCGATGCGGCGCTGGCGCGGATGCGCGAGGACCTGGCCTTCGATGACGGCCCGGCACGGCGCGACTTCGGCTACGCGCCGCGCGCCTTCGCCCCGACCGCCGCGATGTTCACACCTCCGGCGTGACTTCGGCCACCGGCGGCCGCGCCTTTTGCAGGGTGCGGATGGCGATCACCAATACCCCGCCCAGCACCATCGCCCCGCCGATCCACAGCGCAGGCCCCGGCCGATCGCCCCAGAACACGATGCCCAGCAGCACCGCGAACACCGGGGTGAGCAGCAGGTAGGGCGTCACCTGCGCCACCGGATGGCGCTGCACCAGCCAGAAAAACAGCCCGTGCCCGAGCACGGACGCAAACACCGCCGCGTACAGCGCGCCACCCCAGCCCACCCACGTGGCCTCGCGCAGCGCCGCGAACCCGTCCGGCTCGAACACCGCGCTGATCGCCAGCAGCGGCAGCAGGCTCAGCGCCGCGGTCCAGCCCTGCTGGTCGACCACGCCCACGCCGCTCAGTCGCCGCATCAGCACCGTGCCGATCGCCACCATCAGCGACGAGAACAGCATCACCACCAGCGCCAGCGGCTGGTCGAGCACCATCGGATCGAAGCCCAGCACCAGCACCCCGGCAAAACTCAGGGTGATGCCCAGCGCCGTGCGCCAGGCGAAACGCTCCCCCAGCCACCACCACGCCAGCAGCATCGCCATCGGCACATAGGTCTGGGTGACGATGGCGGGCGATGACAGGTTGCCGGCCAGCTTGAGCGCCAGGAAGCTGGTACCGAAGTGCAGTACGCCTGTGAACAGCGCGATCCCGGCCAGCCGCGGCCACTGCGAGCGCGGCGGCGGACGCATGAACGCGCCCAGCAACAGCACCACGATGGCCATGCGCAGCGCGGTGAACAGGAATGGCGGAATCTCCTGCAGCGCGTGCGCCGAGGTCAGGAAATTGAACGCCCAGCACAGGCAGATCAGCAGCGCCAGCGCCAGGTCGCGCCCGCGCAGACCGGCGCCGGCGGTCATGGGGTCACCAGCGCAGGCCGAGCCGGCGATACAGCTTCGACAGCACCCAGGCCGGGCCGATCAGCAGGTAGCGCAGGTCGGTGAAGAAGCTCGGCTTCCTGCCTTCCAGCAGCTTGCTGTGGCCGACGAACTGCGCGATCCACGCCACCACGAACACGCCCACCGCCAGCCACAGCAGAAAGCGGGTGCCCTGCATGCGCTCGATCCAGAAGCTCAGCCACAGCATCGCCACGAACACCGCGAGCATGCCGAAGCCGATCGGGCGCGAGGCGCGGAAATAGAACATCCAGGCAGCGAAGCAGGCCAGCCCTGCCCACAGCCCGGAGCGGAACCCGCTTTCGGCCGGCACCGGGATGCACCACAGCAGCGCGATCACGCTCCACAGGATCAGCGGCACCGCGAACACGTGGATCCACTGGTTGGCGTGGTTGCGGTGGTCGCCCGAATAGCTGTCGAACCAGCGGTCGATGGGGCGGTCGGATTCACCGTTGATCGCGCTCATGAACGCTCCCTTGCGAGGCTTGTCGGCAGTGTCGCCCAGCATAGCGCGGGCACCTGGTTCACGCAGACCCCCGGGCAGCTGCCGGTGGTCCTATGGCCTGCCGCGGGATGGCAGCTGGGCCTCGGCGATGGTCAACAGCGCACGCCGGATCGGTTCGTTGCCGGCGCGGAATCCGGCCAGCAGCGTCCGCTCGATCGGACAGTCGACGAAATCCGCGTCCACCGCGGGCACCGCCTCCGTCGACACCGCCGCAGGGCCGCGGCCGGTGGCCAGCCATTCCCACGACACGCCGGCCAGCACCGCGATCTCCGCGATCCGCTCGCCCGAGGGACAGGAGCGCACCTTGTCGCTCTCCCAGTTGGCGACCGCCGTCCGGCTAACGCCCAGGCTGTTGGCCAGTTCGGCCTGTGAAAGAGTGGCGCGACGTCGCGCGGTCCGGATCCTGGTGCACAGCCTCATCCCGCGGCAACTCCCCTGTCGTGTCCATAACAGTTCCCTGAAGAACGCTCGACTCTCCGCCGAACGTCATCAATGTTGACTGTTCACCAATACTGGCGCAACCGCTCGAACCTGGTTGCGCTCGCAGCCGTCGCTGGCGAGTGTCGGTTCGCCCCTTGCTCCGTTGCTTCGTCTTTCGTGTGAAGGCCGCCACCACGTCTGACGGGTCATCGAAATTGACGCAAGTTGCCGCGTTGCGCTGACAGCCTTGCGCAGCATCCGCGCAATCGCGCATCGCAACCCTCCTGCGTCAGCGATGCTGACATCGACGCGCCTGTGCCGGTGCTTGCCTTCGTCATACCCGGCGGCGACTGTTGGCTCAGTCATAGGGGGATGGGCTTGGATGTCGGGGGACTTGTTCCGGAAGGAAGCGCTTGATGCCAAGCGCGCAGGTTGGCTCGGGGGAATTTCGCTGGCGCAGCCGACACGGCTGTGGATGCTGACTCTCGCTGCGGTCGTATCCGGCCTGGTGGTTGCGCTGTTCCTGACGCTTGGCACGTACACGCGCCGCTCGACGGTGACGGGCCAGCTGGTGTCGGCCAAGGGACTTGCAAGCGTGCTCGCGCCGTCGACCGGCGTCGTATCGACACTGGACGTGGCAGAGGGCACCAGGGTGCGCGAGGGTCAGCGGCTGGCGGTCGTCACCGTGCCGCGTGCGACCGTCGCCGGCGGCGACACCCTCGCGGCGCTCGAACAGCGCCTTGAGCGTCGTCTCGAAGGCCTGGCCGACGGGCAGGACGCGCAGCGCGAACTGCTTGGCGTGCAGGCATCCGGGTTCCGCGCGCAACTTGCGGTGGCACGCAGTGAGTTGACACAGATCGAGGCCGAGATCGACACGCGCCGCGAACAGATCCGCATCGCCGACGAGACCCTGCAGCGCCTGCGGCAGCTCGAGGACGAGCGCTACGTGAGCCTGCTGCAGATCAACCAGCAGGAATCGAACGCGCTGTCGTGGCGCGGCGAGATGCAAGGCCTCGAGCGGCAAGCCATCAGTGCGCGCCGCACCATCGCCCAGCTGCAGCATGCGCTGCGCGAGCTGCCCGGCCAGACACGCGCGAACGAGGCCGGCCATGTGCGCGACCTCGCTCTGCTTGAGCAGGAGCAGCTCGAGACGCAGACACGCGGCGCGCTGGCGGTGACCGCGCCCGTCGATGGCGTGGTCTCGTCCCAGCTGGTCAAGCAGGGGCAGGCGGTGCAGGCCGGCCAGAGCCTGCTCAGCGTGCTACCGGGCGACGAGGGTCTCGAGGCCGAGCTGCTTGTCCCGAGCCGGGCGATCGGTTTCATCGAGCCGGGAGACCGCGTGCTGCTGCGCTACCAGGCCTATCCGTACCAGAAGTTCGGGCATCACGAAGGTGAAGTCGCGCGGATCAGTCGCAGCGCCTTGAACTCGGGCGAACTCGGTGCGCTGCTGGGCAACGCGCAGGCCAGCGAGCCGCTCTACCGCATCACGGTCACGCTGGCGCGGCAGGCCGTGACTGCATACGGCAATGACGAGGCGTTGAAGCCGGGCATGTTGGTCGACGCCGACATCATGGGTGAGCGGCGCCGCCTGATCGAATGGATCTTCGAACCCCTGTATTCGCTCAAGGGCCGAGTGGGCGCCTGACCGGCGAGCCGGGGCAGGCAAGGTTCCGGAACAAGACGCCGCACGGCGGCAGGCAAAGGAGAAACAGATGCGTGAGTTGAACAGCATGGAAATGGAAGCCGTCAGCGGCGGCGTGATGCCATCGTTGCCGCCGGGCTCTATTCCGTCATGGCCGAGCAGCGAGACGGAGCGAATGATCGAGCAACTGCGCGACATGCTCGAACGTGAAGGCCGGATTCTGCAACGCTGACCGGTGGCCGGCTCTGATTGCAATGCCGGTGGCTGCCGCCGGCATTGCCCCTGCGGTGGCGCCCTGCGGCGCGGCGACTTTGCGCGACGGACCTGCAAGCGCAGCCTCGGCATCCATGTTTCCTTGACCAGACAGTCTCCGATGATCCTGATCCATACCGAGCCATGCGACCTTCATGCCATCGCGGCGGCCTGCATGCTGCGTGCGCGTGGACACGCCGTTGCGCGCTGCATCGGCATGGCGTTCCCCGAGCGGGAAACGATCTCGTTCCGCGCCGGCATGGAGGGTGAAACGTCCCTGCGGTGGGCACGGCAGGACGGGGTGGTCGATGTCGCTGAGGTGACCGCCGTGTGGTACCGGAGGCCGCGCCCGATCCGCGTGCCGTCGCTGGTGCACGACTCCGACCGGGAATATGCATACAACGAGTGCAGCGAGCTCTATCGGGGCTTCGCATTTGCGCCGCGCGATGCGTTCTGGGTGAACCCGATCGCTTCGCAGGACACCGCGAGCAACAAGGTCCTGCAGTTGCGCCTGGCAAGGACGCTGGGGCTGACGATCCCGGCGACGCTGATCTCCAACGTGCCGTCCGATGTGCGGGACTTCGTGGCCGGTCACCGCGTCGTCTACAAGCCGATGCGGGGCGCGTCCTGGCTGGTCGAAGGCAAGGTGCACGGCACGTACACCACGCCCGTGTCGCCGGAGGATCTGCCGTCCGACGAGCTGCTGCGCGCCTGCCCGGGCATCTACCAGGCGCTGGTGAAGAAGAGCTTCGAGGTGCGTGCGCAGTTCTTCGGCGACACCTGTATCGCAGTGAAGATCGACTCGAACGCGATGGAGTACGGCGAGTACGACTGGCGCCGCCACCAGACCACGTGCAGTCCGAACGCCGAACGCATCGACCTGCCTGCGAGCGTGTCGGACCTGTGCCTGGCGATGATGCGCGAGCTGGGGATCGTGGCAGGCGCCTTCGATTTCATCGTCGATGAAGCCGGTCACTGGATCTTCCTCGAGGTGAACCCCGTCGGCCAGTTCGCCTTCCTCGAATTGTGGTGTCCGGACCTCCCGGTGATGTCCCTGTTCTGCGACTTTCTCGAGTCGCGCGATCCGCGATTCAGATCTGCCGGGGGTGGTCGCAATGCCGCCCTGGCCGATGTCCTGGCCTCGGAAGAATTCCAGGTCGTGATGGCCGACGACGTGTCGCTCTATGACAGGGGCGATATCGGCCGTCGGTCGGTAGTGGAAAAGACGTCCAACCCATCAACACATGAGGTGTGAATTGGAAAAGCGCAATGAGGCAGGTCCGCAGCAGCGGATCCTGGGCAGGTCGCTCGCGGTGGCCGAGCAGGACAAGGTCACCGGTGGCTGGGACAACTACCACAACCCGGTCAGCTCCTGGGATCTGGACAACGGCCAGTTCTCGGGCCTGTTGATCTATGACGACAGGGCGCCGGGGCAGCGGCCCTTTCAGAGTGTGGAGATTCCGTGACCGCAGGGGATCGAGAGATGGCAGAAGAGAAGAATGGCGAACGCGTGCTCGGACGCACCCTGGCCGTAGAGGAGACAGAAATCGTCAGCGGTGCCGTGACGAGTCCGGGCGATGACGGCCAGACAAGCCCCCAGGCTGACGCAGGCACCGGCTGTATCGGAAATGATGATTTCCGTGTCGCAAGTGGGTTGATCTGACAGGGAACGACCAGTTTTCCGGGAGGATTCCCGGATCCCAAGGGTGCCGGGATGGCACTCATAAAATGGAGAAATGTATGCGTGATCTGCAACGTAACGAGATCGAATCCGTTCAGGGCGGAGCGGGCCCTTTGGCAATTCTTGCGGCTGCCGTGCTGCTCTACGAGGCGGCGAACATCGCATATGAGTTCGGCCAAGGCTTTGCCGAAGGCTACAGCGAAGCGCGCAACTAGGATCGCCAAGGAGAAGATGATGAGAACTCTTGAATTGAACGAAATCGAACTCGTTGACGGTGGATCTTTGGCCCACGATGTCGGCAATGCAGTGGGGTCTGCTGTCGCTGAAGCAGCCAACGCAGTGGAATCTGCCTGGAACTTCCTGACATCTCCGCCTCAGACGTGGGCGTACCAGCTGGCCTATTGACCTTTTCGTCAAGAGACAGCGAGCGCCCTTGGTCCGCCAAGGGCGCTATCACCTTGGGGGTAGGCGTGAAATCATCGGGTGCTTATCGTGTTCTGGCACTGGGGTTCATCTTGCTGGCGTCGTATTTCGCCTTCGACGCAGCATATGAGTCCTTCTGGAAAGGGCAGGTCGTGTCTTTGGCAACCATCATCAAGCCTATCGCAATGGCGATCATAGGCGCCTGCCTCTTCCATCTGGCCAAGAGAAGACCTGCGTAGGTTGGGCGCCATGGGCTGTCAGTGTGGCGTGGTTCAAGGCTGCCGAGGGTGAGAATGATTCTCTTGGTTCGGTCACCGTTCCCCTGTCGAGAGTCTTTCGATACGGGGGAGGATCTCGTGTCCTTTGGCCTGATATTGCGCGGCAGATGGGTTGCGCATGACGCGACCCATGGTTGTTGATTGATCAGAGTCAGAAGAGGGTTTCTTGAAGTCGATCCTGCAATCAGAAGCCGCAGAATGCGGGCTTGCCTCCCTTGCGATGGTCGCCGACGCGCATGACCTGCATATCGGTCTCCCCGAGCTGCGACGCCGCTTCTCGCTCTCGCTCAAAGGCGCCAAGCTCAGCCAGCTGATCCATATCGCGCAGCAGCTGGGATTCCAGACGCGTCCTCTGCGGTTGGACATGGAGGACCTGGGCAAGCTCAAGCTGCCCTGCATCCTGCACTGGGACCTCAACCACTTCGTGGTGCTGGCCAAGGTTGGGCGCTCGGGCGTGACGATCCTCGATCCGGCTTCGGGGGAGCGGCGGCTGCCGCTGTCCGAGGTGTCCGACCACTTCACCGGGGTGGCGCTCGAACTCACGCCGGGTCACGAGTTCCGGCCGCAGAAGGCCGCGCCCGCGGTGTCGATCCGGCAGCTGACCGGCCCGGTGCGCGGACTCTGGCGCGCGCTGGGGCAGATCCTGCTGCTGTCGGTGGCGCTGCAGATCTTCGTGGTGCTGGCACCGTTCTACATGCAGTGGGTGGTGGACCAGGTGCTGGTCTCCGCCGACCGCGACCTGTTGGCTGTGCTCGGCCTGGGGTTCGGGCTGGCGCTGTTGCTGCAGGTTGCGATCGGGTTGCTGCGCGGCTGGTCGGTGGTCTACCTGTCCTCGCGGCTCGGCCTGCAGTGGATGGGCAACGTGTTCGCCCACCTGCTGCGGCTGCCGCTGGATTTCTTCGAGAAGCGGCACCTGGGCGACGTGACCTCGCGCATGTCGTCCGTGCAGGCGATCCAGCGCACCCTGACCACCAGCTTCGTCGAGGCCATCATTGACGGCCTGATGGCCGTGGTGACCCTCGCGCTGATGCTGGTCTACAGCTGGAAGCTTGCCCTGGTCACGCTGCTGGCGGTCGCGCTCTACCTCGGGATCCGCTGGCTCGCCTATCGCCCCGTCCGCGACGGGACCGAGCGGCAGCTGGTCGCCGCCGCAAAGCAACAGACACACCTGCTCGAGTCGTTGCGCGGAATGCAGAGCCTGAAGGTCGCGGGTGAGGAAGCCGGCCGCCGCTCGACCTACGACAACCTGATGGTCGACACGGTGAACCAGGAAGTGCGGTTGGCGCAGATGGGACTCGGATTCAACAGCGCCAGCCAGTTCGTGTTCGGGATCGAGCGGATCGCGGTGATCTGGATCGGCGCCGTGCTGGCGCTGCAGAACGTATTCTCGGTTGGCATGCTGATCGCCTACCTGGCCTACAAGGACCAGTTTGCCGGACGCATGTCGGCCCTGATCGACAAGTGGGTCGAGTTCAGGATGCTCCGGCTGCACGGCGAGCGCCTGTCCGACATCGTGTTGACGCCGCCCGACGAAGTGGATGGGCCCGTCGAATCGCTGCCGCCAACCGACACCCGCATCGAGGTGGAGAACCTGTCGTTCCGCTACGCCGACGGCGAGCCCTGGGTGCTGAAAGACTGCAGCTTCAGCGTCGAGCCCGGGGAATCCGTGGCGCTGGTGGGCAGCTCGGGCTGCGGCAAGACCACCCTGGTCAAGCTGATGCTCGGCCTGCTGGCGCCGACCTCGGGGACGATCAGGATCGGTGGCCAGGACCTGCGCAAGACCGGGCCGCGCAACGTGCGGACCATCGTCGGCGCGGTGATGCAGGACGACCAGCTGTTTGCCGGCAGCGTCGCCGACAACATCTCGTTTTTCGATCCCGACCATGACCAGGCCCGGATCGAGGCTGCTGCGCGGCTGGCGGCGGTACACGAGGAGATCGCCGCCATGCCGATGGGCTACCACAGCCTGATCGGCGACATGGGCAGCTCGCTTTCGGGCGGGCAGAAGCAGCGGGTGATCCTGGCGCGGGCGCTCTACCGCAATCCCAAGCTGCTGTTCCTGGACGAAGCCACCAGCCACCTGGACGTGACGAACGAGCGCGCGGTGAACGAAGCGGTGAAGCAGCTGTCGCTCACCAAGGTGATCGTGGCCCATCGCCCGGAAACCATCGCCAGCGTGGACCGCGTGCTGGTGGTGCAGGGTGGCCGCATCGTCCACGAAATGCGGGCGCAGGAGGTTGCGCAGGCGCAAAGCGCGGCGCAGGCCCCCGAGGACGTGGAGGCTGGCTGAGGCCGTGGCTGGCCCTCAGTCGACCGAAATCCCCGCCAGCTTCTGCAGTGCTTCGGCGTACCTGGCGCGGGTGCGCTCGATCACTTCGGGTGGCAGCCTCGGTCCCGGGGCGGTCTTGTCCCAGTCCAGCGTTTCCAGGTAGTCGCGCACGATCTGCTTGTCGTAGCTGGGCGGGCTGGAGCCGACTTCGTACTCGTCGGCGGGCCAGTAGCGTGACGAGTCCGGGGTGAGCATCTCGTCCATCACGTACAGGCGGCCGTCGGCGTCGGTGCCGAACTCGAACTTGGTGTCGGCCAGCAGGATGCCGCGCTGGGCAGCGTATTCGCAGGCGTGGCGGTACAGGCGCAGGGTGGCGTCGCGCACCTGTTCGGCCAGATCGGCGCCGGCCAGCTTGACCGCGGTGTCGAAGTCGATGTTCTCGTCGTGGTCGCCGACCGCGGCCTTGGTCGACGGGGTGAAGATCGGCTCTGAGAGTTTTTCGGCCTGGCGCAGGCCGTCGGGGAGGCGGATGCCGCTCACGCGGCCAGTGCGCTGGTAGTCCTTCCAGCCGCTGCCGATGATGTAGCCACGCGCGATTGCTTCGATCGGCACCGGCCGCAGTTTCTTGGTCACCACCGCACGCCGTGCGTACAGCGCCGGATCCACCCCATCGGGCAGCACCGTGGCCACGTCGATGCCGGTGAGGTGGTTGGGCACGAGCGCCGCGGTCTGTTCGAACCAGAAATTGCTGATCTGGCAGAGCATCTCGCCCTTGCCGGGAATCGGGTCGGGCAGGACCACGTCGAACGCGCTGAGGCGGTCGGTGGCCACGATCAGCAGCCGGTCGTCGCCCAGGTCGAACACGTCGCGCACCTTGCCGCGGTGGCGCAGGCCAAGACCGGGCAGTTCGCTTTGCAGCAGGGTCGTCGCCAAGGAGAGCAGCCTTCGGGCGGGCCGGCAAGTGTAGTGCGATTTCCGCCGGGGGTGCACGGCGGACGCTACACTGCCCCCATGAACCGCTGGTACGGAAAACTGCTGGGCTTCATCGCCGGCTGGCTGCTGCTGCGCCATCCCGGCGGCGGCCTGATCGGATTGCTGATCGGCCATGCCTTCGATGCGGGCTGGATCGCGTCGGGTGGCGGAGGCGGCACGGCGTACCGCGCCCTGGGCCTGTCGAGCGAGGCCACCGAGGCTGAAATCGACCAGGCCTACCGTCGCCTGATGTCGCAATACCACCCCGACAAGGTGGCAGGCGCCGCGCCGGAGCTGCGCGAGCAGGCCGAGAAGAAGGCGCGCGAGATCAACGCCGCCTACGACCGCATCATGGCGCAGCGCCGCCGTTAGCTGGCCCTCCGCGGCTGGGAATCGCCCGGGGCAAGACAGCAGATTCCTCACTTCGTACGGAATGACATCGATGCAAGCACCCGTGATCGCTCCGTCCATCCTCTCGGCCAATTTCGCCAAGCTTGGCGAGGAGGTCGACAAGGTCCTCGCCGCGGGCGCCGACTGGGTGCACTTCGACGTGATGGACAACCACTACGTGCCCAACCTCACCATCGGCCCGCTGGTGTGCGAGGCGCTGCGCAGCCACGGCGTGACCGCGCCGATCGACGTGCACCTGATGGTCGAGCCAGTCGACCGCCTCGTGCCGGATTTCGCGAAGGCCGGCGCCAGCCTGATCAGCTTCCATCCGGAGGCCTCCAGGCACGTGCACCGCACCATCCAGCTGATCAGGGCCGAAGGTTGCCAGGCCGGGATCGTGCTCAATCCAGGCACGCCGGTGGACGTGCTCGACTACGTGCTTGAGGAGCTCGACCTGGTGCTGCTGATGTCGGTCAACCCGGGCTTCGGCGGCCAGGCCTTCATTCCCTCGACGCTGGAGAAGCTGCGCAGGGTGCGCGAGCGCATCGACGCCACGGGCAGGCCGATCCGGCTGGAAATCGACGGCGGCGTGAAGCCCGACAACATCGGCCAGATCGCAGCCGCCGGCGCGGACACCTTCGTCGCCGGCAGCGCGATCTTCGGCAAGCCCGACTATGCAGCGGTGATCGCGCAGATGCGTTCGGAGATCGACAGGGCCACCGCATGAACACCTGCGACCTGTGCGACCAGTACGAAGACCGGGTCCGCGTGCTGGAGCTGCCGCTGCGCGACTACGGCGGCCGGACCGCGTTCGCGGGGCTGGTCAGCACGGTCAAGGCGCTGGAGGACAACTCGCTGGTGCGCGAGGCGGTGGCCGAACCCGGCGAAGGGCGCGTGCTGGTGATCGACGGCGGCGGCTCGCTGCGCCGGGCGATGCTGGGCGACATGCTGGCGGAAAAGGCGGTGGCCAGCGGCTGGAGCGGGGTGCTGGTGCATGGCGCGATCCGCGACAGCGCGGCGATCGGCGTGCTCGATCTCGGGGTCAAGGCCCTGGCGACGTGCCCGCGCAAGACCGACAAGCTTGGCCAGGGATTGCGCGACGTGCCGGTGGCGTTCGGCGGACTGGTGATCGCGCCGGGGCAGTGGCTGGCTGCGGACGAGGACGGCGTGGTGCTGATGGATTCGGCACCGGGCTGATCGCGGCAACCGGGTCCGCGGCCTTCCTGGCGACGGACCCGCCTGTCTGCGGCAGGTCCGTCGCCGGAGACATGAGGGCAATCCAGCCCCCGCCCGTCTTCCCTGCTATGGCCTCCGATGCTGCGCGTCGTGCATGACGCGAAGATGACAAGTGCAGCGTGACTCCACCGCGCCGGCATGTCCCCGCGCTGCGTCGCGGTCGCGTGAAGCGCTGCGCACGTGCGCGTGCTACACCAGCGTCCCCGACCTGTCCCACCGTCCATGACCACTCCTCGCTGGTGCCTGATCATCAACGGCAAATCCGCCGGCGACGACCCATTGCGCGCCGCCGTGCAGGCGATGCGCGAACGCGGCACGCACATTGACGTGCGCGTGACCTGGGAGGATGGCGATGCCGCGCGCCATGTCGCCGAGGCGACCGAGGACGGTGCCTCCACGATCGTCGCGGCAGGCGGCGACGGCACCCTGAGCGAGGTCGCGACCGCGCTTGCCCATGGCGACGTGGCTGCCGACGCGCTGCCGTCGCTGGGCCTGGTGCCGATGGGCACTGCCAACGATTTCGCCACGGCCGGCGGCATTCCGGACCAACCGCTGCCGGCACTCGAACTGATCTCGGCGCAGCTGGCGCGGCCCGTCGACCTGCTGCGCCTGGACGCGGGCGGCGTGGTGCACTGGGCAGCCAACATGGTCAGCGGCGGCTTTGGAACGCAGGTCACCGTGGAAACGCCGGAAGGCATGAAGAAACTGCTGGGTGGCCTGGCCTACCTGCTGACCGGGCTGTCGAAGCTCGGCCGGATCGAGCCCAGCCGGGCGACGCTGCGCGGGCCGGGCTTCGCGTGGGAAGGCGAGTTCATCGCAGTGGGCGTGGGCAACGGACGCCAGGCGGGCGGCGGCCAGGCACTGTGCCCGGATGCGGTGGTCGACGACGGATTGCTGGACCTCACCGTGATACCGGAACTGTCCGGCGAGATCGCCGCGACGCTGGGCGCGGTGATCAGCGAGGGCAAGGTCGCGGCGCTGGAACGCGTGGCCACGCGCGCGCGCCTGCCGTGGATCGAAATCGCCGCCGAGGCGCCGCTGGCGCTCAACCTCGACGGCGAGCCGGTCGAGTCCACCTGCTTCCGCATCGACTGCGTGCCGGGCCGGGTGCGCATGCACCTGCCGCCGGACAGTCCGTTGCGATCGCAACCAGCTGCGCCGTCTGTGAAAACGGCCGCAAAGCCGCTACATTGACCGCCATGGGCGCGACCGCATTCCCACATTTCCTTGCTGCCGGCGAAGGCTGGCGATGGTGGCCTGCCGCCGTCGCAACCGCCCGCCCGCATCCCTGGGAAATGTCGCGTGACCTCGCAAGAAGAATTCCAGCAATCGGCCGCTGAAGGCCATACCCGCATCCCCGTCGTGCGCGAGGTCCTGTCCGACCTCGACACGCCGCTGTCGGTCTACCTCAAGCTTGCCGACGGCCCGTACAGCTACCTGTTCGAATCGGTCGAGGGCGGCGAACGCTTTGGCCGCTATTCGATCATCGGGCTGCCGGCCACGCGCGTGTTCAGCTTCCGCGGCCACACGCTGACCGTCAGCGAGCACGGCGAAGCGGTCGAAACGCGCGAGGTCGAAGATCCGTTCGCCGAGGTCGAGCGCCTGCGCGCCGAACACTCCGTGCCGCGGCTGCCCGGCCTGCCCGGTTTCAGCGGCGGGCTGGTCGGCTGGTTCGGCTTCGAGTGCATCGAATACATCGAGCCGCGCCTGCGCGCCAACCCGAACCCCGACGAGCTCGACACGCCCGACATCCTGCTGATGCTGAGCGAGGAAGTGGCGGTGTTCGACAACCTCAAGGGGCGGCTGTACCTGGTGGTGCATGCCGATCCGCGCGCGCCGCAGGCCTTTGCGCGCGCCAGCCGCCGGCTCGACGCGCTGGCGCACCGGCTGCGCCACGGTGGCGCCGGCTATCCGGAAACGCTGCGCCCGGAAGCGCTGGACGAAGCCCACTTCGAGTCCGGCTTCACCCGCGAGGGCTTCCTCGACGCGGTTGCGCGGGCCAAGGACTACATCGCCGCCGGGGACGCCTTCCAGGTGGTGCTGTCGCAGCGCATGAGCGTGCCCTTCAACGCCCGCCCGGTGGATGTGTACCGTGCGCTGCGGGCGATGAACCCCTCGCCGTACATGTACTTCCTCGACGTCGGCGACACCCAGGTGGTGGGCTCGTCGCCGGAGATCCTGGTGCGCCTGCAGGCCGGCGAGGTGACCGTGCGTCCGATCGCCGGCACGCGTCCGCGCGGCGCAACGCACGAGGAGGACCTGGCGCTGGAAGCCGAGCTGCTGGCCGACCCCAAGGAGCGCGCCGAGCACCTGATGCTGATCGACCTGGGCCGCAACGACGTCGGCCACGTGTCCACGCCCGGCAGCGTCGAGGTCGGCGAGCGCTTCGTGATCGAACGCTACAGCCACGTGATGCACATCGTCAGCGAGGTCACCGGCCGGCTGAAGGAGGGCTTGAGCTACGCCGACGTGCTGCGCGCCACGTTCCCCGCCGGGACCGTCAGCGGCGCGCCCAAGGTCCGCGCGCTGGAGATCATCCGCGAGCTCGAGCCGGTCAAGCGCAACGTCTACGCCGGCGCGATCGGCTACATCGGCTGGCACGGCGACGCCGACACCGCCATCGCCATCCGCACCGCGGTCATCCAGGACGGCCGCCTGCACGTGCAGGCTGGCGCAGGCATCGTGTTCGATTCCGATCCGCAGAAGGAGTGGGACGAAACCATGAGCAAGGGCCGCGCGCTGTTCCGCGCGGTGGCGCAGGCGGCGAAAGGGCTGTAGCCGCGCGGCACGAACATCCACCGGAAGAATCTCGACATGATAGCCATGCGCATCGCCTTCCTCGTCCTCCTGCTGCTGGCGCAACCGGCGTGGGCACAGGTCAACGCACTGCCGTCGCTGCCGCACCTGCTGGTGAAGGGGGAAGCCAACCGCGACGTGGTGCCGGACCGCTTCACCGTTTCGATGACCCTGGCCACGGTCGACATGAGTCCCGGCCGCGCGCGGGAACAGGTGCAAGCCAATCTTGCCACGCTCATCGACTCGCTCAAGGGCGGCCGCGCCATCGCCGGGTCGATTGACGCTGCGGTGTTCTCGATCGCGCCCGAGTACGAATACGAAAACAACAAGCGCGTGTTCAAGGGAACGCGGGCAGCCAGGCAGCTGCGTGTCACGTTCCCCGATGCCGACAGCACCCGCGGGTTCCTGTCCGGCCTGGTGGCTGGCGAGGAGGTGATGCTCAACGGCATCCAGCCCGCCTACTCGGGCGAGGAGGACCTCCGTGCCGATCTGAAGGCCGAGGCGATGAAGCAGGCACGGGCCACCGCGGACCTGCTTGCGCGCAGCTATGGCACGCGCATCCGGGGGTTGTACAGCGTCTCCGACGTTGCCCCCAGCTTTGCCTACGGGGTGCAAGCCGGCCAATGGCCGCGTGCCTCGCGGCGCGTGGGCGGGCTTCCCGCGCCACCGGACGAACCGCCGGTTGTGTTCGACGCCCCGTCCGCAGTGGACAGCGTCACCGTCACCGGCAGCCGTATCACGCCGGAGAGCATTGAGGTGGGCACCATCAACATCGCGGAGCACCTGTACGCGATCTTCCTGCTGGCGGACTGACCGTGCCCTGCGCGATCGACAGCCGCCGCGGACACTGCGGCACGATGGCTGCCTCAGCCGGCCGTCGCGCGCCCCTGCGCGGGCCAGCGCACCTGCACCACCGCCGGATCTTCCGCATGCTCGAGCAGCATCCGGCGTACGCGCCCCTGCCAGGCGTCGCCGAACCGGCGCTGCTGCGCGGCGTCGGCCTGTCCCTGCACAACCAGGGCGAACAGGTTGCGCTGGTCGGGCTCGACCGGTACCGGCGATGTGTCCAGCGCCACCTCCACGACCTGGCCGCTGTCGCGCCTGCGCATGCGCAGCGCACCGATACCGGGATCGCCGTAGCGCAGCAGGCCATTGCGGGCGTGGCCGCCGGCCAGGCCCTTGAATCCGTCGGCGCCGGCCGCGCCGGTGACCAGGGTCATGACCTGTCCGATCACGCCGGACACGCCCGCGTCCTCGGCCTGGGGCAGGCTGACCGCGATATTGCCGCGTTCGGGCAGGGTGTCGCCGTAGAGCGCACGCAGCCCGGCGCGCGCGCACAGCCAGGCGCCCGCCACGGTCGGGCAGGAGTGGCCCGCCAGGCGCACTGCATCCGCGTAGCGATACTCGATCACCCCATCCGGCGTGACGCCGAGCAGCGCGGCCAGGCCGTCGCGCAGGCGCAGCACCGGTGCCTGCTCGAAGAACGCCGGGAAGCCCACGGTTCAGGCCCGGACGATGAAGTCGATCACGATCGCGCCCGGCTCACGCTGGCGGTACAGGATCTCGACGCGGTCGCCGAAACGGTCCACCAACTGGCCCAGGAGCGGCAGCGGGTCGTGGTCGTTGACGAAGCGCATCGCCTCACCCGGCAGCAGCGCACCCAGCGCGCCGAAGATCGCCGAATGGCGGAAGCGTCGCGCGATGCCGCGCGCGTCGAAGGGATGGGCGGTGTAGTCGGTGTTGCCGGCTGCGTCGGTCATGGCGTGGCTCCTGTGGTCGGGCGCGCCAGCCTGCGCGGACGAGGGGCGCCGCGCCCTGATCCAGGTCAGGCCATCACGAGATCGACGCCCGCTGGCCAAGCGGAACGAGGAAGCGCAGACAGCGCGAAGGGACCAGCATGCTGCTGATGATCGACAACTACGACAGCTTCACCTGGAACCTCGTGCAGTACCTGCAGGCACTGGGGGCGGAGGTGAAGGTGGTGCGCAACGACGAGCTGACGGTCACGCAGATCGATGCGCTTGCGCCGGAGCGCATCGTCATTTCACCGGGACCCTGCACGCCCAACGAGGCGGGGGTGTCGGTCGGCGTGATCGAGGCGCTCGGCGCGCGCGTGCCGATCCTCGGCGTGTGCCTGGGCCACCAGAGCATCGGCCAGGCCTATGGCGGCAAGGTGGTGCGTGCGGGACGGATCATGCACGGCAAGACCTCGCCGATCCGCCACGAGGGCAAGGGCGTGTTCGCCAACCTGCCCGACGGCTACGAGGCCACGCGCTACCACTCGCTGGTGGTCGAGCGCGACTCGTTGCCCGGATGCCTGGAAGTGACGGCCTGGGCCGACAACGAGGACGGATCGGTCGAGGAGATCATGGGCCTGCGCCACCGCGAGCACCCGGTCGAGGGCGTGCAGTTCCATCCCGAGTCGATCCTGACCGAACACGGGCATGCGCTGCTCAAGAACTTCCTCGCGCGCTGATGCAGGCGCTTGTCGGACACAAGCTGCCATCCGGGCGCAGCGACTCGTCCAAGCCCGGGCTGTCGGCGGACGCGGGCTGCCGTCCCAAGCAAAATTGTCATCCCGAGCGCAGCGAGGGATCTTGTGTCCGGCGGCATGAGTCGAGCAGATCCCTCGCTGCGCTTGGGATGACACCGTTCGATCTCCCGCCACCCATCCCTCACCTCTCACGAGTCCCAATCACGGTTCCCGCCATGTCCATCACCCCCCACGAAGCCCTGCAGCGCACCATCGAGCATCGCGAGATCTTCCATGACGAAATGATCGACCTGATGCGGCAGATCATGCGCGGCGAAGTCTCGCCGGTGATGACCGCGGCGATCCTCACCGGTCTGCGCGTCAAGAAGGAAACGGTCGACGAGATCGCGGCCGCCGCCAGGGTGATGCGCGAGCTCTCGCTCCCCGTCGACGTGCCCGACCGTTCGCATCTGGTCGATATCGTCGGCACCGGTGGCGATGGCTCGCATACCTTCAACATTTCCACCGCCAGCATGTTCGTGGCCGCTGCGGCGGGCGCGCGCGTGGCCAAGCACGGCAACCGCAGCGTGTCGTCCAAGTCGGGCAGCGCCGACGCGCTCGAGGCGCTGGGTGCGGCGATCGAACTGCAGCCGGCGCAGGTCGCGCGCTGCATCGACGAGGTCGGCGCCGGCTTCATGTTCGCCCCCATCCACCATCCCGCGATGAAGGCGGTGGCGCCGGTGCGACGCGAGATGGGCGTGCGCACGATCTTCAACATCCTGGGGCCCCTGACCAACCCTGCCGGCGCGCCCAGCGTGCTGATGGGCGTGTTCCACCCCGACCTGGTCGGCATCCAGGTGCGCGTGCTGCAGGAGCTTGGCACCGAGCGTGCGCTGGTGGTCTGGGGCCGCGATGGCATGGACGAGATCTCGCTGGGCGCGGCGACGATGGTGGGCGAACTGCGAGACGGGGTGGTGCGCGAGTACGAGATCCATCCGGAGGATTTCGGCATCGGCATGGCTGCCAGCCGCAACCTGCGCGTGGCCGACCCGGCCGAATCGAAGGCGATGCTGCTCCGCGCGCTGCGCGGTGAAGCGGGCCTGCCGCTGGAGATCGTGGCACTCAACGCCGGCGCGGCCCTGTACGTGGCCGGTGTCGCCGATTCGATCGGCGATGGCATCGCGCGTGCAAGGGCGGCGGTTGCCTCCGGTGCCGCGCTGCAGAAGCTGGAGGCATTCGTCGCGGTCACGCGCCGGCTCGCGGGCGCAGACTGACGCGTCACCGCGCCCGGCATCCGGAGAACCCGCCATGCATCCCGCCACGTTCGCCCGACTGCCCGCGCCGCCGTACTACGCGGTGATCTTCAGCGCCCAGCGCACCGACATCGACAACGGCTACGGCGCGACCGCCGAGCGCATGGTCGAGCTGGCGCAGCTGCAGCCCGGCTTTCTTGGCGTCGAATCGGTGCGCGGCGAGGATGGATTCGGGATCACGGTGGCGTATTGGGACAGCGAGGACGCGATCCGCGCCTGGCGCCAACATGCCGAACACACCGCAGCGCGCGAGCGCGGCCGCGCCGAGTGGTACCGGCATTTCGAACTGCGTATTGCCCGAGTCGAGCGCGCCTATGGCTGGGATCGCGGCGAGGGACCTGCCGAAGGCGCCGGATGAGGCGCAAGCCTCTCCCCATCGCGGCGCCCGGGGCGGGGTCGCGCCCGACGGGCGGATCCTGCGATCATGCTCACCTTCCGCCGGGGCTGGCGCGTGCCGCCCCGGCGACCCCCGTTGAAGAGGACACACGGCCTTGAACCACCTGTTGCGTTCCACGCTGCCGCGCAGCGAGGACATCCTGCAGAAGATCCTGGCGCGCAAGGCCGAGGAGGTCACCGCACGGGCCGCCGCGCGCCCGCTGGCGGAGATGCGCGAGCTGGCCGCCGACATGCCGCCAACGCGCGGCTTTGCCGATGCGATCGAGGCGAAGATTGCCGCCGGCGCGCCGGCCGTGATCGCCGAGGTCAAGAAGGCCAGCCCCTCCAAAGGCGTGATCCGCCCCGATTTCCACCCGGCGCAGATCGCACGCAGCTACGAGGCCGGCGGCGCGGCCTGCCTGTCGGTACTCACCGACGTCGATTTCTTCCAGGGCGCCGACCTGTACCTGCAGGAAGCACGCGCAGCCTGCACGCTGCCGGTGCTGCGCAAGGATTTCATCATCGACCCCTGGCAGGTGCACGAGGCGCGCGCGCTGGGCGCCGACTGCATTCTGCTGATCGTCGCCGCGCTGTCGGACGCGCAGCTCGCCGAGCTGTCCGGTACCGCCATGCAGCTCGGCCTGGACGTGCTGGTGGAAGTGCACGACATCGACGAGCTCGAGCGCGCGATCCAGGTGCCGGCGCCGCTGCTCGGCGTCAACAACCGCAGCCTGCGCAGCTTCGAGGTCTCGCTCGACACCACGCTGTCGCTGCGCGGCGCGGTGCCGCGCGACCGACGCCTGGTGACCGAGAGCGGCATCCATACCGCCGCCGATGTCGCGCGCATGCGCGAAGCGGGCATCGACGCCTTCCTGGTCGGCGAGGCCTTCATGCGCGAACCCGATCCGGGCGAGGCGCTGCGCGGGCTGTTCTTCCCGGCATGAGCGATGCCGCCGATGCCCGCCGCGTGGTCTTCGACTTCGACCACACGCTCTACGACGGCGACTCGGGCAGCCATCTGTTCGCCTGGCTGATCCGGCGCAGCTGGTGGCGCACGGGGCTGGCGCTGCTGGCCGCGCCG
Source organism: Luteimonas sp. A611 (assembly GCF_054072715.1). NCBI lineage: Bacteria > Pseudomonadati > Pseudomonadota > Gammaproteobacteria > Lysobacterales > Lysobacteraceae > Luteimonas > Luteimonas sp. A611. The sequence goes on along the minus strand of NZ_JBSVRP010000002.1, from coordinate 568,121 downwards.
CTATTCGGCCCGATGGTGGCGTTCCTGCCCACGCGCCGCTACGGCATTTCGGGATTCGTCTGGATCGGGACGGTCGGCATGTCCGGCCCACGCACGCTGGACGCCGCGATCGACCGCTACGTCGCCACCCACGAGGCGCAGATCCGCGAACGCCTGCTGCCGGTGGCGCTGGCTGTGCTGCACCGGCATCGCGAGGCCGGCGACCGGGTTGTGATCGCCACCGGCGCGCCGCCGGAGCTGGCGCGCGCGATCCTGGCCTTCGTCGCGCACGAGGCGGTGCCGGTGATCGGCACCCAGGTCGGGCCGCGCCTGGGCGCGATCGTCGCCGTGCGCCACTGCCACGCCGAGGAAAAGATGCGGATGCTGCGCGAGCGCGGGCTGGGCGAGGTCGACATCGCCTATTCGGACTCCAGCGCCGACCTGCCGCTGCTGCTGGCGGCGACGTCGCCGGTGGTGGTGAATCCCAAGCACGACAGCGTGGAGATGTTCCGGCGCACCCTGCCGGCGGGCACGCCGATCCTCAACTGGGGATGCCGGGACCGTGGCGGGGAGCCGGTGGCGGGCGTCGCAAAAGAGTAGGGGATGTCGCCCTACGCGTCGCCCAGTCGCTTGATGAACCGCACCGTCCCGTCGCTGAAGCCGCAGGCGCGGTAGAACGCGTGCGCGTCGGTGCGCTGCGAACCGCTGGCCAGCTCCAGCCGGGCGGCGCCACCTGTACGGGCGCGGCGCTCGGCCTCGCGCAGCAGCTGGCGGCCCAGGCCCTGGCCGCGGGCCGATGCGCTGACCACCAGCGCCGTGATGCGGCAGGTGAGCGTATCCAGCGGCAGGTAGTACATGAAATCCAGCGCCACCAGCCCCGCGACGGCGCCCTCCACGCGCGCGACCACCAGCGCCTGGCGGTCGTTGTCGAGGATCGTGCGGATCCGGCGCGCGGCATCCTCCTCGTCGCAGGGGTAGCCCAGCTCGCAGAGCAGGGCGGCGACATCGTCGGCGTCGATCGGGCCCACGCAGCGCAGGTCGGCGTCCGGCAGGTCGCCGCGATACGCGAACGGGCCGCCGCTCATCGAGTCCCGTAAAGCACGATCGTCTTGCCGCGGGCGTGGAGCTTGCCGTCGATCTGCAGCTTCTTCAGCACCCGGCCCGCCATCTCGCGCGAGCAGCCGACCAGGCGCGCCAGCTCCTGCCGCGATACCCGCAGCTGGGTCCCTTCCGGGTGGCTCATCGCCTCCGGCTCGCGGGTCAGGTCGTGCAGGGTGCGGATGATGCGGTCGGTGACGTCGAGGAAGGCCAGACGCCCGGCCTTGCGGCTGGTGTCGAGCAGGCGCCGTGACAGCTGCACGCCGATCGCGAACATGATCGAGGTGGCGTCGTTGGCCAGGGTGCCGTCCAGCAGCTGGTACAGCCGCTCGTAGCTGATCTCGGCCAGCTCGGTCGGGACGCGCGTGCGCAGGATCACCTCGCGCACGTCCGTCTCGATGAACAGCCCCATCTCGCCGACGAATTCGCCGTTGCCGAAATAGCCGAGCACCAGCTCGCGGCCGTCGTCCTCCTCGGTGATGATGCTGACCGAGCCACTGATGACGAAGTACAGCGTGCTGGCGGGATCGCCAGGGCGGAACACCTCCGTGCGCGGCGGATAGCGCCGACGATGGCAGTGGGCGAGGAAGCGTTCGATGGTCGCGGGGGACGGTGCCATCGGATGGGAAGGGCGGCGATAGCTGCTGATCAGGGCCACAGGGCTTTGCTTCATGCAAGGGGGAACGGGGGAACCGCCGAGATTAGGCCGTCCGTGGCCCCGGGGCAAACGGCGTTGCCCCATGGCCACCCACTTTGCCGCATAATTCCGCACTTCGTCCGTCCGCCCGGGGACCGTCCGACGTGGTCAAACCACTGCCTCGCCTGAAGCTCCAGGGCTTCAACAATCTCACCAAGTCGCTGTCGTTCAACATCTACGACGTGTGCTATGCCTCGTCGGAAGACGAGCGCAGGCGCTACATCGAGTACATCGATGAGCAGTACGACGCCGATCGCCTGACCCAGATCCTGTCCGACGTGGCCGAGATCATCGGCGCCAACATCCTCAATATCGCCCGCCAGGACTACGATCCGCAGGGCGCGTCGGTGACCATGCTCATCTCCGAGGAGCCGATCATCGACAAGAAGGACGCCGGCAAGGAGATCATCTCCGAAGCCGTGGTCGCGCACCTGGACAAGTCGCACATCACCGTCCACACCTATCCGGAAACCCACCCGGACAACGGCATCGCGACCTTTCGCGCCGACATCGACGTGTCGACCTGCGGCGTGATCTCGCCGCTGAAGGCGCTGAACTACCTGATCGAGAGCCTCGAGTCCGACATCGTGGTGATGGACTACCGCGTGCGTGGGTTCACCCGCGACATCAAGGGCAAGAAGCACTTCATCGACCACAAGATCAACTCGATCCAGGACTACCTGGCCAAGAACATCAGGGCGCGCTACGAGATGCTCGACGTCAACGTCTACCAGGAAAACATCTTCCACACCAAGTTGCACCTGAAAGAGTTCGACCTGGACCAGTACCTGTTCGAGGAAAAGGCGCGCAACCTCTCGTTCAAGGAGCGGATGAAGATCGAGGCGCGGCTCAAGCGCGAGATCGAGGAGCTGTACCACGGGCGCAACCTGATCGACTGAGCCCCGCGCGGGATGGTCGATACGGCAAGGCCCCGCATTGCGGGGCCTTTTGCGTCGTGGAGCGTGCTTGTCGCCAGCGCTTCAGGCCCGGTACGCCACCGCCTTCATGAACTTCGACGCGGCCGCCATCAGGCTCGGGATCGGCTGCGGCAGGATGCGCGCGCCGGCCATCTCCGCGTTGAGCGCGTGGCGGGCCTCGTCGATCTTCATCTGCTGCAGGATCTTGCGGCTGCGCCGGTCGGCGTCGGGCAGCGTCTGCAGGTGTTCGTCCAGGTGCGCCTCGACCTGGCGCTCGGTCTCGACCACGAAGCCGAGGTTCCAGCCATCGCCGCGCAGCCCGGCCGCCAGCCCCAGCACGTAGCTGCCGCCGTACCAGAGCGGGTTGAACAGGCTGGGACGGCTGTCCAGCTCGCGCAGGCGGTCGGCGCACCAGGCCAGGTGGTCAGTTTCCTCCTGCGCCGCCTCGAGCAGGTGTTCGCGGGTGGCGTCCTCGCGGGCGACGGCGGCCTGGCCGAAGTACAGGCCCTGCGCGCAGACCTCGCCCACATGGTTGATCCGCATCAGGCCCGCGGCGTGGCGGCGCTCGCCGGGCGAGAGCGCGGCATCGGGCGTGGTGCCAGCGGGGTTGTCGCGGCTGGCGGCGGGCTGGCCGAGCAGGGTCTCCAGCGCCCGCTGCGCCTCGACCAGGACGCGGTCGAGCGGATTGAGACGACGCGGCGCGGCGCGCGGCGGGGCGGGGATCGTGGCCGGAAGGGTCGGGGCGGGGGTGTCTGGCATGCTGTCTTCCCAGGGGCGGCGCCGGTCGGAAGCCGCCATGTTGGCGCCTGGCACTGCCCGGCGCCAGCGCGGGAGCCCGCTGGCTTGCACGCGCCGGGCGTGCGGGCTACAATTCCGCTTCTGTGTTCCACCCCCACAACGCGAGGCGAAGTTCCGGTCACGGAACCAGCCCGACCAGGCACCCGCCCGGAGTCACTCAATGAAGACCTTTACCGCCAAGTCCGAGACCGTCCAGCGCGACTGGTATCTCGTCGACGCCACCGGCAAGACGCTGGGCCGCCTGAGTTCCGAACTCGCGCGCCGCCTGCGCGGCAAGCACAAGCCCGTCTACACCCCGCACGTCGACACCGGCGATTACCTCATCGTAATCAACGCCGAGAAGATCACGGTGACCGGCAAGAAGCTGACCGACAAGCTCTACCACCGCTTCACCGGCTATATCGGCAACCTCAAGACCGAGTCCCTGGGCCAGGCGCTGGAGCGCCACCCCGAGCGCGTGATCGAGATGGCGGTCAAGGGCATGCTGCCGAAGAACACGCTCGGCCGCGCCATGTACCGCAAGCTCAAGGTGTACAAGGGTGCCGAGCACCCGCACGCCGCCCAGCAGCCCCAGTCCCTGGATATCTAAACGATGGCTATCACCCAGAATTACGGCACCGGCCGTCGCAAGTCCGCCACCGCCCGCGTGTTCCTGCGCAAGGGCAGCGGCAACATCACCGTCAACGGCCTTCCGCTGGACAAGTTCTTCGGCCGCGAGACCGCGCGCATGATCGTGCGCCAGCCGCTGGAACTGACCAAGAACACCGAGAGCTTCGACATCCTCGTCACCGCCGCTGGCGGCGGCACCACCGGCCAGGCCGGTGCGATCCGCTTGGGCATCGCCCGCGCGCTGGTCGAGTACGACGAGACGCTGAAGATCGAGCTGCGCAAGGCGGGCTTCGTGACCCGCGATGCGCGCGAAGTCGAGCGCAAGAAGGTCGGCCTGCACAAGGCACGCCGCGCCACGCAGTTCTCCAAGCGTTAATGCTGCACTGACGCCACCGCATTGCGGTGGCGTTACAATCCGCGCCATAGCCCCGTCGCCAAGCGGTAAGGCACCTGACTCTGACTCAGGCATTCGGTGGTTCGAATCCATCCGGGGCTGCCACATCAAGCTGGGTGCTGCGGCATCCGCGTTCTCGAGAGACCCGCCTTGTGGCGGGTCTTTTCGTTTGCGCGCCAACTGCGTGCCCCCACCCCAGCCCTCCCCTGCACGCGGGGGAGGGGGCAGAGGCGTGTTGGCCGACGGGACGCGCGGGCGGACTCCCTCCCCCGCCTGCGGGGGAGGGCTGGGGTGGGGGCCCGCCGAAGCTACGCACCGTAAAGTGCATACATATCCCCCGAAGACCATTCACCCCCGCCGTCCGCACGCTAGAATTCGCCGATGACGGCTTCCTTCCTCCCGCCTCTGTCCGATGCGCGCCGCGTGCTGGACGATCTCCGCGTGCGCGGCTATGCCGTACTGCCCGCCGCAGAAGTGCTGGCGCTTGCGCAGGTGGGGCCGGAAGACCTGCGCGCGCTCGAACCGGGCTGGGATGACTTGCCGCCCGACGACTATCTGCGCGACGGCGGCCGCTACCGCAGCCGTCGCCATTCCTGCTTCGTCGTCGACGGCGAACAGGTGCAGCAGGCCTCCCACCGCGCCCACTGGCAGTCGCTCGACTACAACGCCTTGCACGGCGGCATGCTGCGCATGTTCGAGCCGGTCGGTCCGCAAACCATCGCCGCCCCGGCCTGGACCTCGCTGCTGCGCGGCCTGGGCCAGTGGTGCTCGGCGCTGCACGGCATGCAGCCCTGGTACGTGGAGGCGCACCAGTTCCGCATCGACACCGCCGACGGCATCGGTCGGCCAACGCCCGAGGGCGCGCATCGTGACGGCGTGGATTTCGTCGCCGTGATCCTGGTCGGGCGCCACGACATCAAGGGTGGCGAGACGCGGGTGTTCCAGGCCGAGGGCCCGGACGGGCAGCGTTTCACCCTGTTCGAACCGTGGTCGCTGCTGTTCCTCGATGACACCAGGGTGATCCACGAATCCACCCCGATCCAGCCGGCCTCGGACGATGCGCCAGGGCATCGGGATACCCTGGTGCTGACCTTCCGCGCCGGCGCCTTCCAGGGCGACGACTGAGCGGGCGCGCGTTGCCGTCACCACGGCACGACCGCATCACTGCCCGAAGTGTCATCCCGACCGCAGCCCGCCTGAAGTGTCATCTCGATCGCATCACCGCCCGAAGTGTCATCTCGAGCGCAGCGAGAGATCTCGCCCGGCCGGCCCCTGATGCCGCAGCCTGATCATTCGCTGCATCGGGGCTGACATTCCTCCGCCTGGCCAGCGCACCGAAAGGCATCCGCGCCAGCCCGCTGGTTACAATTGAAATCACGAATCCCGTTCCGGAGCAGGCATGAAACTCGGTTCACTCAAGGAAGGCGGCCGCGACGGCACCCTGGTCGTCGTCTCGCGCGACCTCACCCGCGCGGTGCGCGCGGCGGGTATCGCCCCGACCCTGCAGCGCGCGCTGGAGGACTGGGACAACACCGCGCCGCGCCTCAACGCGCTGGCGCAATCACTGGAAAGCGGCGATGCCGACGGGGTGTTCGACCTGGAAGCGAACGCGCTCGCCGCGCCCTTGCCGCGCGCCTACGAATTCGTCGACGGCAGCGCCTACCTGCCGCACGTCGAGCGCGTGCGCCGTGCCCGCGGCGCCGAGGTGCCAGAAAGCTTCTACACCGATCCGCTCATGTACCAGGCCACCAGCGCCGGCTTCCTCGGCCCGCGCGATCCGGTGAAGGTGGTCAGCGAGGACTACGGCATCGATTTGGAAGCCGAGATCGTGGTGATCACCGACGATGTGCCGATGGCGGTCACGCCGGAGCAGGCCGCCGGGCGCATCCAGCTCATCGGCCTGGTCAACGACGTCAGCCTGCGCAACCTGATCCCGGGCGAGCTGGCCAAGGGCTTCGGCTTCCTGCAGTCCAAGCCGCGTTCGGCGCTGTCGCCGGTGTTCGTCACGCCCGACGAACTGGGCGACCACTGGCGCGGCAGCAAGCTGCACCTGCCGCTGCTCACCCACGTCAACGGCGAATGGTTCGGCGCACCGGAGGCGGGCGTGGACATGCAGTTCGACTTCGCGCAGCTCGTGGCGCACGTTGCGAAGACGCGTCCGCTGTCGGCCGGCACCATTGTCGGCTCCGGCACGATCGCCAACCAGGACACCTCGCTTGGCGCCTCGTGCTTTGCCGAAAAGCGCACCGTCGAGACGCTGGAAACAGGCAAGCCGGTGACGCCGTTCCTGTCCTTCGGCGACAGCGTGCGCATCGAGATGCTCGACCGCGACGGCCGCAGCATCTTCGGCGCCATCGAGCAGCGGATCGAACGCTACGCGCCCTGACGGGCGGGAAGCTGACGCGATGGATGGCGCCCGGGCCAGCGCGACGCCGGGTGACGATGGCGTGCTGGATGCGCGGCGCGATGCGCGCAGGAACGGCATGGCAGCTCGGCCCGTGCGCCCGCATGGGGCCGTCGCTGTCCGGCGAAGCACGGACACTACGTAATAGCAGGACAGGGTCGGTCGGCCCAGGGGGCGGTTGGGTGGGCGAGGAACTGAGGCTGTATTCGTATTGGCGATCCAGCGCGGCCTATCGCGTGCGGATCGGGCTCAACCTCAAGAACCTCGCCTACGACACGGTGCCGGTCCACCTGCTGCGCGAGGGCGGCGAACAGCTGGCACCGTCCTTCGCTGCCACCAATCCGCAGAAGCTGGTGCCGGTGCTGCAGCACGGGCAGCGCATGTTTCGCCAATCGCTGGCGATCCTTGAATACATCGATGAGGTCTGGCCGACGCCGTCGCTGCTGCCGGCCACCTCGCGCGAGCGCCAGCGGGTGCGCGCGCTGGCGCAGCTGGTCGCCACCGACATCCATCCGCTCAACAACCTGCGGGTGATGCGTTACCTGGAGGGCGAATGGAACGTGCCGCAATCCGAGCGCGACGCTTGGACCAGGCACTGGATCACGGAAGGTTTCGATGCCTTCGAGGCGCTGCTGCAGGACCATCCGGCGACCGGCACCTTCTGCGACGGCTTCGCCCCCACCATCGCCGACTGCTGTCTGGTGCCGCAGGTCTACAACGCGCGCCGCTTCGGCGTGGACATGGCGCGCTATCCGGTGATCGCCGCGATCGAAGAAGCCTGCCTGCAGCTGCCCGCGTTCCGCGACGCCGCCCCCGACCGCCAGCCGGACGCGCCGCGGTGAGGGCGGTTGGCGGCGGATCACCTTGGCTTGTCATTTCGACCGCAGGGAGAAATCCGCCCTACCGGAATTCCGATGGCAGGTTTCTCCCTGCGGTCGAAATGACAGCTCTGGTAGGCCCCGCCCTTCGGGGGAAGCAGCCGCGTAACCGGATCGCAGCCCCTCAGCCGTTGCCGAACACGTCCGCGTAAGGATCGTGCTCGCCGCTCCCGCCCTCAGACAGCCTGAACTTCAGATCCAGCCCTTCGCGTGAATCGGCGGCGCGCAGCGCGGTCTCGCGCTCGATCCGGCCATCCTTGTACAGCCGGAACAGGCACTGGTCGAAGCTCTCGATGCCTTCTTCCAGCGACTCTTCCATCGCCTGCTTCATCTCGTGCACCTGGCCGCGGCGCAGCAGGTCGCGGATCATCGGCGTGTTGATCAACACCTCGGTCGCCGGCATCCGGCGGCCGTCCATGCCCACCACCAGCCGCTGCGACACCACCGCGCGCAGGTTCAACGCCAGGTTCATCAGCACGTTCTTGTGCGCGGCCTCGGGGAAGAAGTTGAGGATGCGCTCGATGGTCTGGTCGGCGTTGTTGGAGTGCAGCGTGGCCAGGCACAGGTGGCCGGTCTCGGCGAAGGCGATCGCCGCCTCCATCGTGGTTGCGTCGAGGATCTCGCCGATCAGGATGACGTCCGGTGCCTCGCGCATCGCGTTCTTCAGCGCGTTGTGGAAGGCGTGGGTATCCAGGCCGACCTCGCGCTGGTTGACGATCGACTTCTTGTGCTTGTGCAGGTACTCGATCGGATCCTCGATGGTGAGGATGTGGCCCGCGGTCGTGCTGTTGCGGTAGTCGATCATCGAGGCCAGCGAGGTCGACTTGCCCGAGCCCGTCGAGCCGACCAGCAGCACCAGGCCGCGCGGCGCCATGATGATGTCCTTGAGCACCTGCGGCAGCTGCAGCTCCTCGATCGTGGGGATGGTGCTGCGGATCGCGCGGATCACCATGCCCACTTCGCCGCGCTGCTTGAACACGTTGACGCGGAAGCGCCCGGAGTCCTGCAGCGAGATCGCCATGTTGAGCTCGAGGTCGCGCTCGAACTGGGGCACCTGGCCCTCGTCCATCAGCGAGTACGCGATCTTCTTGACCATGCCGGGCGGCAGGCCGGTATTGCCCAGCGGATAGAGCTTGCCTTCAACCTTGATGTAGACCGGCGCGCCCGTCGTCAGGAACATGTCCGACGCGTTCTTTTCCGCCATCAGCTTCAGGAAATAGCCGATGTCCATGTACCAATCCCCAATGGCCCGCCCTGACCGTTGCGCATCGGGCGAAGGCTGTCGACAATGGCCGCGCATCCCGTAGACGGCACGGCCCCCCTAATGGCAACAAGCTTCGCATACTTCAGGACCACGCTGCAGGCACTGGCATGCGGATGCGTGCTGGCGCTCACGGCTTGCGCGACGATGCCGCCTCCTACCGCCGAGCTTGCCTCGGCGCGGCAGGCGGTGTCGCGCGCATCCGATGCCGATGCCGAGCAGTACGCGGCCGCCGAGCTGGCGCGCGCAGGCAGCCTGCTGACCCAGGCGCAGGCGGCGATGGCAAACAGGCAAGAGGGCGAGGCGCGCGACCTGGCGCTGCGTTCTGCAGCGCTGGCCGAACTGGCCACCGCGCGCAGCCATGAGGCCACGGTCCGCGCCGAGCTTGAGCAGCGCCGCGCCGAAGTGGCCGACCTGCAGCAGCGCCTGCGCCGTGAGGACACGCCATGAAGACCCGGCTGCAAGTTGCCGCCTGCCTGTGCCTGCTGCTGGCGCTGCCGATGGCGCAGGCCCAGGACACTCCCGAGGTCGCGGGCCTGAACCAGCGCCTGGTCGCGATCGACGCGGACCCTGCGCTCAATACGCTGGCCTCGCTGGAACGGATGCAGGCGCGACAGGCCGTGCAGGCGCTGGCGGCCACGCGCAGCAGCCGTCAGCGGCCCGCCGCGCTGGAAGTCGCGCAGTGGCGCGTCGAAACCGCCGAAGTGGCGGTGCAGACCGAAGCGGCACGGCGCGAGATCGACCGGCTTGACCGCGAACGCTCCGACCTGCTGCTCGAGGCCAGCCGCCGCGAGGCCGCGCGCGCGCGCCAGGAGGCCGAGCGGCTGCGCATCCAGACCCAGATCCAGGCCGAGGAAGCCGCGCGGCTGCGCGAGACCGCAGAGTCCGAATCGCTGGCCCGGCAGGAGGCCGAAACCGTCCTGCAGGGCGTGTCCTCACGTGAGGCCGCACGCCTGCGCGCGTCCCGCCAGCGGGCCGCCGAGCTCAAGCGCCAGGAAGAAGAGCTGATGCGCAGCCTGGAGTCCGGCGGCGACACGCCCTGAGCCTGCGTGGGGCAGGTTTCAACGCTTTAATCAAAGGCTTACGAGACTTCGGCGCTTTCGGACGCTTGGCTCCGTCTCGACCTTGCTGAACCGGTCCGGTGCGTCGCGCCGGTTCCGTGACGGCGGCATGCGGTGGCCCCCGGAAGGGCCCTTGTCCACCCCAGTGGGGAGGAGTAGGGTCGGATGACCAGGCGGCAGCTTTCTTCCCCAGCCACCTGGCGACAGAGCCAGACCGATGACCGAGCCGATCACGAACCAGGCGCCCACCCCCGGCAATGCAGGCCGCCGGTGGGCCGTGGGGGCGGGACCCGCCCCGCGTCCGGTCTGTACCCCCGACGACGCCCCGTGCCCTCACCGGCCGGGGCGTTTGCATGTTCGCAGGAGGAATTCCATGTTCGAAGGGCAACCCCAGGCGGAACTCGACAAGCTGATCAAGGGCCATCCCGAGTTCAAGCAGCTCTACCAGCGCCACAAGGAGCTGGACAAGAAAGTGCTCGATGCCGAACTCGGCGTGCTCCCGATCGATGAAACCACCCTTTCGCAGATGAAGCGCGAGAAGCTCGCTGCGAAGGACCGCCTGACCCGTCTCTACGACGTGCTGAAACACTGATGTTCCCGGACGTCACGGGCGGCGGCGGCCATCCTCGTCGGTCGCCGCCGCCCGTGAGCTGTCTGCCGACCACCGTGAGCACGGCGGTCGTGGGCCGGTGCGATAATCCGTGCTTTCCCGCACGCACCCGACCCGCATGACGATCCATTCCTCCGTCCTCGGCCTCATCGCCGACACCCCGATCGTCAAGGCCCAGCGCCTGGACACCGGCCTGTGCGAGCTCTACCTCAAGCTCGAAAGCCAGAACCCCGGTGGTTCGATCAAGGACCGCATCGGCCTGGAGATGATCGAGGCCGCCGAAGCGCGCGGCGAGCTGCAGCCCGGCGCCACCCTGGTGGAGGGCACCGCCGGCAACACCGGCATCGGCCTGGCGCTGGTGGCCCAGCAGAAGGGCTACCGGCTGCTCCTCGTGGTCCCGGACAAGATGAGCCGGGAGAAGATCTTCAACCTCAAGGCGATGGGCGCGGAGGTGGTGCTGACCCGCTCGGACGTCGCCAAGGGCCATCCGGAGTACTACCAGGACCTGGCGGCGCGGATCGCGTCCGAGACGCCCGGCGCCTACTTCATCAACCAGTTCGGCAACCCGGACAACCCGGCCGCGCACGAGCACGGCACCGGGCCGGAGATCCTGCGGCAGATGGAGGCCGTGGGCGGGCTGGACGCGATCGTGTTCGGCTGCGGCAGCTCGGGAACCATGACCGGCCTGTCGCGCTGCTTTGCCGAGCACGCCCCACACGTGGAGATGGTGCTGGCCGACCCGGTCGGCTCGATCCTGACCGAGTACATCAACGAGGGCACCCTCAGCGAGAAGTCCGGCAGCTGGATGGTGGAAGGCATCGGCGAGGACTTCCTGCCCTCGATCTCGGATTTCTCGCGGGTGAAGAAGGCCTACGCCATTCCCGACAAGGAGAGCTTCCTGGCCGCGCGCGAGCTGCTGCGCAAGGAAGGCATCCTCGGCGGCTCGTCCACCGGCACCCTGCTGGCCGCCGCGCTGCGCTGGTGCGGCGAGCAGACCACGCCGAAGAAAGTGCTGGTCTTCGTCTGCGACACCGGCAACAAGTACCTGAGCAAGCTCTACAACGACTACTGGATGCTGGACAACGGCTTCCTGGAGCGCGAACAGCATGGCGACCTGCGCGACCTGATCCTGCGGCCCTACTCGCAGCGCGACACCGTGGTGCTGGCCCCGGGCGACCTGCTGGTCACCGCCTACCAGCGCATGAAGCTCTACGAGATCTCGCAGCTGCCGGTGATGGATGGCGACAGCATCGTCGGCATCCTCGACGAATCCGACGTGCTGCTGCACGTCTACGGCGACGAGAACCGCTTCCGCGACCCGGTCTCGACCGCGATGGTCAGCAAGCTCGACATCCTCGACGTCAAGTCGCCGGTCGAGTCGCTGCTGCCGGTATTCGACCGCGGGCAGGTTGCGATCGTGCTCGACGGGGAGCGGTTCCTGGGGCTGATCACCCGCATCGACCTGCTGAACTGGTTGCGAAGGCGGGTGCAGTGAGCGCCCGGGCGGAGGTCGGCTCAATGGTAGAATCCCCGCCCCGGAATTCAATGGATTCAGCGACATGACGGACCCCCGCGAGGCGGTCGACACGGCGGCGTGGGGGCTTGGAACCAAGGCGATCCATGCCGGCCAGTCTCCGGACCCGAGCACCGGCGCGGTGATGCCGCCCATCTACGCCACCTCGACCTACGCCCAGTCCAGCCCGGGCGTACACCAGGGCTTCGAGTACTCGCGCACCCACAATCCCACGCGCTTCGCCTACGAGCGCTGCGTGGCGGGCCTGGAAGGCGGCACGCGCGGCTTCGCGTTCGCGTCCGGCATGGCGGCCACCGCCACCATCCTGGAGTTGCTGGACAGCGGCGACCACGTGCTGGCGATGGACGACCTCTACGGCGGCAGCTTCCGTCTGTTCGAGCGCGTGCGCCGGCGCAGCGCCGGGCTGGACTTCAGCTTCGTCGACATGACCGACCCGGCAGTGTTCGAGGCCGCGCTCACGTCCAAGACTAAAATGGTCTGGATCGAGACGCCGACCAACCCCCTGCTGAAGATCGTCGACATCGCCGCGATCGCGCAGATCGCGCGCCGCCACGGCGCGTTGGTCGTGGTCGACAACACCTTCGCCTCGCCAATCCTGCAGCGGCCGCTGGAACACGGCGCCGACATCGTCATGCACTCGGCGACCAAGTACCTCAACGGCCACTCCGACATGGTCGGTGGCATGGTGGTGGTGGGCGACGACGCCGACCTCGCCGATCGCATGGCGTTCCTGCAGAACTCGGCGGGCGCCGTGCAGGGACCGTTCGACAGCTTCCTGGCATTGCGCGGCCTGAAGACCCTGCACCTGCGCATGAAGGCCCACTGCGAGAACGCGCACGCGATCGCGGAGTTCCTGCAGGCGCACGATGCCGTGCAGGACGTGATCTACCCAGGGCTCACCTCGCACCCCCAGCACGCGCTGGCCAAGCGCCAGATGGACGACTTCGGCGGCATGCTCTCGTTCCGCATCAAGGGCGGGTTCGATGCAGCGAAGCGCTTCTGCGAACGCACCCAGCTGTTCACGCTGGCCGAATCGCTGGGTGGCGTGGAAAGTCTGGTCAATCATCCGGCGGTGATGACGCATGCGTCGGTGCCGCAAGAGACGCGGGCGCGGCTGGGGATCGGGGATGACCTGGTGCGGTTGAGTGTGGGGGTGGAGCACCTTCGCGACCTGTGTGCGGACCTCGCACACGCCCTGCGGGGTTAGAGAGTCCGTGACGAACGTGGTGACAGGAATCAGGAGCGGCAGTGCCGCCGCCGGCAAACCCCTGGGTGGGCAGTTGTTGTGGGTCGATGCGCTTGGCAGCTTGCGGCGGCCGGAGTTCTGGACCTTTTCGGCATGGCTGGACATCATCAGCCGTTATCGTCGGTCCCGGCTTGGCGTGCTTTGGCTGTTCGTTCCGCCGGCGACAACCGTGCTGGTAATTGGCAACTTCTACGCAGGCTTCTCGGGCCGGGATCCCCGATCGTTCATGCCGTACATGGGCATGGGATATCTGATCTGGCGATTCATCACCCAGGTCATTGGCGAGACCTCATCCGTGATGCTGTCGCACCGCCCTTTCATCATGGATGGGAGGACCCGGTTTACCGACTACATATTCCGTGCGCTGTCAAAAGCAGCAATCTCCGCATTCGCCGCGTTCGCAATCGTCTCGATCGCGTTTCTGTTATCGCCTATGGCAAGCATCCAGGGCTTCTTGACGCTGTTCCTGACGGTGCCGCTGCTCGTGATCAACGTTGTTGCCCTTGGGGTAGTGGTGTCACTTCTGGGGGCCAGGTACCCGGACATACAGGAGCTGACCACGACGCTCTTCCTGTTCGGCTTCCTGCTGACACCGATTCTCTGGGATCCAGCCTTCGTTCCCAAAGAGAGCATCCGGGCGACCCTGATGTACGTGAATCCAGCATTTCATCTGGTCCAGATGATCAGGTCGCCCTTCCTGGGAGGGAGCGTCGAGTCGGTCACCTGGATCTACGTGGCAATCATGACGACGGTCATGTTGATCCTGTCGACCATCCTTTACCGCCGCTACGCGCGATTCATTCCCCTCTGGATCTGATCGATGGCCAAGCTCGTTCTGGAAAATGTCGGCCTCGATGTGCCCATGTATCTTCATGGCGAACGTCGTATGGGGAGCTGGTGGGGTGTGCTGGGAGGAGCCGCGTTCTCCGCGCCCAAGCGCCAGTTCGTGACTCTGGTGGAATCCGTGTCGTTCGAGATCAACGATGGCGACAGGCTTGCCGTCATCGGCAGGAACGGTGCGGGCAAGTCGACGCTGCTGCACATACTGACAGGGGCCTATCAGCCTACGCGTGGCAGGATCCATGTCGAAGGATCCAGACATGCACTGATGAACCTGTCTCTGGGTTTCAATGCGGACGCCACCGTGGTCGAGAACATCCTGCTTCGATGCGCGGCCATGGGAACCCCGCTCGAGGAAGCGCGCGCAATTATTCCCTCCGTCCTGTCGTTCTCAGAACTTGAGCACAAGTCCTTGCATCGCCTCAGGACGTTGTCGGCGGGCCAGAGAATGCGGCTGGGGTTCGCGATTTCGACCTCCACGCATCACGACATCATGATTCTTGACGAATGGATCGGTACCGGGGACGCAGCGTTCGTGGAGCGTGCCAAGGAACGCATGATGAACCGTGTCGGCGGCAGCAAAATCGTGGTGCTTGCAACGCACAGTCTTTCTTTGATCCGGCAAGTCTGCAATCGTGCGATCCTCATTGACAATGGTCGAGTGAAGAGCGTCGGTTCGGTCAATAAAGTAGTCGGCGTCTACAAGGAGTTGCTCCGCCGTCATGCGTACCAGGAGCAACTCAAGCGGCAGGCGGTCGTGGCTTCCGAGCAGGCGTCGTAGCGTTGGAGGCCAAGTTCCATCGCCGCCATCCAGACGGACGAGGCGGACTGGAGCGAGGGAGTAATACCAATGGGAGCAGGTGAGCGGCTGGAGACGAACAGCCTGTCGCGGCAGCTGTTGCAAGCGCGTCGTGATTCGGTCCGGCTGCGTCAAGAGATCGAAGAACTGCGGAGCAGCACATCCTGGCGCATCATGGCTCCGCTACGGGCGTTGATCGGGTGGCTGCGTACCACGCCAGAGGTGGCCGTTGTTGCGCCAAAGGTCGAGCCCGACGCGAGAATCCCCGCGGAGATCGTGCGAACGGATCTTCCCGACACCGGCGGCGACGTCAGTTTCCGCCTCGTCGACGTTGCCCCCTACCTGGCGGGACTGTTGTCGGACGAGGTGATCGAGTCCCTCGTGTGCGGGCGGGACTGCCAGTCACTCGAGTGGAATTTTGGTCGTGATGCGGCACACGCGATCGCTGTGATCTCTGGTCCCACCCTGGCTGCCGAGCTCGCCTTCGACGTGCCGGTACTGAGGCTGAGCCCGGTGGACGCATCGGAGACCTTGCGCAACAAATCGCCCGCGTTCCTGCTCCTGGACACGGATCTCCACGACATGGACGCAGGGTGGCGGCATGAACTCAGGGTCGAAGGCGGCCCGGTGCGGTCGGTCCTGGATCAATGCGCATCGCTGGGCATTCCAGTCGTGGTGTGGCTCCGCTGTGACCCTGGTGATTATCCCTACCTTAGGCAGTGGGCTGTCATCGCCGACCACGTCTATGCCATCGATCGCGCCGTCCATGAGCGCGCGCTGCAGGACGTGGCCCCGGGGAAGCTGGGGCTGATTGGCCCCAGGATCCAGCCGAGGTTGCACAACCCACTCAAGACCGACCCGTTGTCCGCATTGAAGCCGGCGGGGCAGTTCATCGTGCTCCACGATGCGCTTGCCGACGCAAGCGCGCCATCCACGCCAGCAGGGGTTGGGTCCCCGCACGCGTCGGTCTGGTTGCTGGACAGCTATTGGGATGTCGCCACTGCCAATGCCGAGGCCGCACAATCGGATGCGCATGTTCTGGTGGGTACAGTCAGCTGGGTCGACAAACTGGTGCTCTCCAAGATGGCGGATGCCGAACTGTTCACCGCGAGTCAAGTCAGGCCCTCTTGGAGGATCCAGCAGGAAATGTTGAGGGCGGCCGCCTGCGGCTCGCTCGTCGTGGTGGATCCCGCTGTTGCTGAAGCTTGGCCGCTGCAGAGCCTGCAACCGTTCGCAACCTCCGTGGAAGATGGCCTTTCACATGCTTCCGATGACTTCGGCACGGCGGTGTGGCGCAGAAGGATGGCGGATGAGTTGCTCGCCGGACATACCGTTCTGGATGCGCTGACGACCATGCGGCGCGATCTCGACGTGCGCGTACCAACGCGAACGTCCATGCTCTCCTGCCTGCTTGTGACTCGTCGCCCCGAGCGCGTGCTGGAAGCGTTGGAAAACTTCCGGCGGCAGTCGCATACCTGCTGCGAGTTGATCGTTGTCCTCCACGGTCAGGAAATGCCGCCTGTAGAGCTCTCGGCCGGAAGTCGACGGGTTGTCGTGCTCGAGGCGCCCATGTCCGTTGGCCTTGGCGACTGCCTCAACCTGGCGGTATCGCGCGCGCGCGGCGAGTACTGGGCAAAGATGGACGATGACGACTATTACGCTCCGGAGTATCTGACGCGAGTCCACGCCCTGCTCGAAATGGCAGCTGCGGAAGTCGTTGGAATGCCACTGCTGTTCACGCGGTTCGAGTCTGATGGCGCCGTTTACTGCGACCCTTCACGGCTGGGCTTCGCTTTCCACGTGGCGGACGGGTGGCGAAGAGGTGAGATCTGTGGCGCAACCCTGGCTGGCACCACAGACGTGTTGCGCCGCCTCCCGTTCGGTAGTGGCCGCAGGCGTGGCGTCGACTCCCAGTTCCTGGACGACTGCAGTCGACAGGGCATAAGGATCGCGGTGGGCGACGGGTTCGGCTTTCTGTGCCGGCGTAGCGCCGATGCGTCCCAGCACACCTGGGAGGGTGACGAAGATGGCGTGCGCGCCCGTGGGCTGCGTCTGGATCCCGAACAACGTACGGCCGCGGGGTTGCCCGCATGATGCCTGCTTGCCCCCGGATATTCATCTTGGGAAGCTGCGTGTCACGGGACGCGTTCGCGCTGACCGGCCATGGCCTGGAGCTGGCGGGCTACATCGCCCGCACCTCGCTGGCCAGTGCGTTCCTGACCAGGCCCGCCCCCCCCAGCGTGCGAGCAAATGTGCCGCGCATCGCCAGCCGGTTCCAGCGGCGGATGGTCGATATCGATCTGCGCAAGCGTGCGCTTTCGGTCATCGAGGGAGCGCAGTTCGACTTCCTCCTGGTCGACCTCATCGACGAAAGATTCAATCTGGCGCGGTTCGGCGGCTCCAATACCGTCCCGGAGCTGTTCACGCTCTCGCGTGAATTGGCCAGCGTCAGCGGATGGACGGGGCCGGTGGTGACGCCAGGCACGAACCAGCACCTCGCTGTCTGGAAACGGGGTGTCGGTCGCCTGCTGCGGACCGTACCGCCTGCCCGCATCATCGTGAACCGTGCGTTCTGGGCAAGAGAGTTCGACAATGGCGAGCCGCTCGAGAACCAGGCATTGATTGCTCAAAGAAATCGCACACTCGAGACCATGTACGGGTATCTACAGAGGAACGGCGTCGGCGCAGTGATCGATTATCCCGATGGTATATTTGCCGACCCTGGCCACAGATGGGGCGTCGCCCCTTTCCATTACGCGACCAGGATGTACGAACTCATGATTGCACAGCTCCAGGCGATCTGTGCGGTGCCCGGGCATATGCCATCGGTCGGGTTCGACGCTGATCCGGAGACCCTCCGGGTCGAGGACGGAAGTGGGAAGTGACTTCGTACATTGGCTTTCTGTGCGGGCGTCGCCCGCCTCAGGTGAAAATGAATCCGTGAATAGACTCCACGACCCTCGGATCGAAGTGATCGGCGCGCTGGTGCGCACCGGTGATCTTGTCCTCCAGGTCCACGCCCGACTCGAAGCCGCACCAGGAGACTTGCACAAGCCGGAGCCGGCAGTGCAGGTTCGGCGGATGCCCGCCGGCGGCGACGTCCTGGGCGGCCCGATACTTGAACAGTTGGGGCTTGCAGAACTGCATGCTTTCCAGACAGGCCTGATCGGCAGCCAGTCGGGCCGCGTAGGCCTGATCCTGCTGCCCGTCGAACCCGCCCGCGGATGGGCGGATGTGCTTGGCCGGATCGCGGCCGAGCATCGGGCAGTCGTCGAGCTTCATTCACCGCACGCGGAGGAGTCCAAGAGGCTGGGCGGTTTCCTGTGCAATCACGGCTACACCAGCATGGCCTGTGTACGGCGGGATCCCGTCGTGTTGCTCATCCCCGTAGGCACCCGGGCCGAGCGGGCACCGCTCAAGGCACTCATCGGCGGGACCAGGAAGTTGGGGCCGGGGAGTAAACCTGTGATCCGGGTCGAACCGGAGATCCCTGTCGTTCCGGCGTTGGTCGTGCCGGAAGCGGGGAACGGTGAGCCGGACGGCGTGGTCATGGTGGAACAAGTATCCGAAGGCGGACGCAGCGGCGTCGACAGTTCCGACGAGATTGCTTCGCTGCAGTCGGAAATCATCGAACTGCGCGGGCACCTGGCCAGGGTTGAGCAACGTTCTGCAGGGCAGATCGAACTGCAGGCGCTCGAACTTTCGCGGCTGAAGGCGGAGATGCGTACCCGCACAGACATGCTCCATTCGCGCCACGAGGCCCTCCTCAACGGCAGGATCTTCAGCGCGCTGCGGCGGCTATCCGGGCTACTCCGGTGGCCCATGCGGGCCGGGAAGGCGGTGTCCTCACCGCAGATCACCCGGGCGGTGCCGTCGGCCCACCCGACGACCGGCGAGCACGACCGCCGGGCAGAGCTCCAGGCCTCTGGCCAGGGGCAGCCTCAGGTTGCGGCGCCCGGCAAGGCTGGTTCTGCCGGAGCGGGCGCTGCAGGTGCACCTGCTCCGCAGACCATTCCTCCCCCGCAGAGCGTCCGGATTGCAGGGGTGCCCTACATGTCCCGGAAGAAGGGGGGTGTGGTCGGTGCGGAGGTGACTTACCCGGGCGAGCCGCTCATCTCCGTCATCATGACAACGTACAACACGGAGAACTACGTCGAAGCGGCGATCCGCTCGATACTCGAGCAGAGCTGGCGCAACCTGGAACTGGTCGTCGTCGATGACAGCAGTTCCGATTCGACCCGGGCGCGCGTGGAAGCGCTGCAGAGGAAAGACGGCAGGATCAAGCTGTACTGCTTCGGCGAGAACAACGGAACGTACTTCTGCAAGAACTTCGGCATCACGAAGTCGTCCGGCTCTGTCGTCACGTTCATGGACAGCGACGACATCTCGCTGCCTGCCCGTATCGAGAAGCAGTTTCACGCGCTCAACCGGGCAGGGGTTGCCGTGAGTACCTGCAACCATGTCCGGAAGAATGAAGAAGACGGCAGCACGATCCTGATCAACGGCGTCGCCGAGCGTGTGGCGTACATCAGCCAGATGGTCAAGAAGAGCGTGATCGAGGAGATCGGCTATTTCGATACCGTCAGGACGTCTGCAGACGACGAGTTCCTGAGACGCGTACGCATCACGTATGGCCTGGAAGCCCAGGTCAACGTGAAAGACGTCCTGTACGTGGCGCTGCTCCGGGACGGTTCCCTGACCAGCGACCCGGCCAATGCGATCAACTTCGTTCAGGATCGAAATGCGGCGCAAAGCTTCCTCTCGCCGCAGAGGAGGCATTACGCGGCGATGTGCGACAAATGGCACAAGCACCTGGACGAGCGCGGCTTGAGGCCTTACATGCCGTTTCCGGTCGTGCGGCGCCCATATCCGGTGTTTGGACGGTTGCTGGTCGGCGAGGGCCGTTATGACGGCAACAAGATCACGGCGTGCATGGCGACATACCCGCCCCGTGAAGACAAATTGCGCATCGTGGTGGCCGCCCTTCTGCCGCAGGTGGATACGATCAACATCTACCTCAATGGATACGACGACGTCCCCGCCTTCCTCAAGCACTCGCGCATCAATGCCGTAGTGGGCGGACCGGATCTGCGGGACAACGGCAAGTTCCATTTCACCCAGGACGTGCCTGACGGGTTCTGCTTCACGGTGGACGATGACATCGCTTACCCGCCCGAGTATGTGCAGAGCCTGATCCGGAAGATCGAGTTTTATGAACGAAATGTGATCGTTGGCCTGCACGGAACCATCTATGCAAAGCCGATCAGGAGCTTCTTCCGGGGGCGGACGCTGCTCCACTTCGAAGAAGGACTCGATACCGACATCATCGTCAATCAGCTCGGTACCGGTACAGTCGCCTTCCATACGGATCTGCTGCGCCCGGAGCTCGCGTGGTTCGAAACAACGGGGATGGCGGACGTATGGCTGGCGCTGGAGACCCGGCGTCGGCGCATTCCGCTGGTGGCGATTGCGCGCCAGGCGCACTGGTTGCTGCCCATAGGGACCGAGGAAACGACGCTCTTCAGGGAATTCCGCAAGAATGACGACATGCAGACCGACGTGGTGCGGCAGCTTTCGCCATGGCGGGAGGAACTCAGCCGGGATCTAGCGTTGTCGGTAGCGGGGAAGAAACAGAAGTTGGGAGAAAGCTACGCCAGGCTGCTGCCGATGCTGGGCGTGGGCGATGCGGCCCGACGGGCCTAGGAAATCCATGAACAGCGGAGTGGAGCGACGGATGGGCAGATTCATCACGGTACGGAGATTGGGTGGATTGGCGTTGGCGCTTGCGGGATTGGCCGGGATCTCGGCCGGAATCCTCACTGGCAGCACCGCGTACCTGGTGTTCGGGATGGTGGCCTGGTGGCTACTGGTGTTCGGAGGGGTTGCGGCCCTGCTCCAGCGGGCAAGCATGCTGATGCGGATGGTCGCCGCGACCAGGGCGGATCTCGAGACGCTGGCATCCTGGCAGCAACGGCATCCCGGTGAACTCTGGAAGCAGTTGGCGCGTATTGAAAAGGAACACCGGCGAGCGGTCGGACAAGCGCAGGACGAGACGGTGCGCCTTCGCAAGGAAACAAAACGCGGTCTTGCCGTACTTGAACGCTCCCTCGCAATGATTGCCGAAGAGCAGTCCGGCGCTGCCACCGTGAATGCTGCCAACCAGCTCTCGCTGGTCTCCGCGCTCGTAGACGCCACGAGCAACCAGCGCACGGCGGCAGTCGAGCTGGAGTCGGTCAAGACGGCGATTGGTGGGATCCCTGTGCAGCTGTGCGAGGCGCAGGCAGGGGTACTACAGGCGCAGGCCGATGTACTACAGGCCCAGGCGGACGCCGCGCAGGAGACGCGCCGCAGCCTGATGGAGCACTCCAGCCTGGCCATGCGCGTCTACAGGGATATCCACAGCGAGCTTGACGCTCGCCAGGGGCCGTTGGATGAAGCGGTCAAGCAGTTGGGCCGACAGGCCGGTGCGATCGTCGAGCTGAAATCCGTCCTGGACGGCGTCGACAACAGGTTGCAGGAAACGGGCAAGAGCGTGGAGGCAACCAGCAAGGGGCTGGAGGCGACGAGCAAGGGCATTGAGGCGACGACCAAGAGCATTGAGGCGGCGAGCAAGGGCATTGAGGCTACAAGCAAGGGAATCGAGGCTACGAGCAAGAGCCTGGAGGAATTGCGGGCTGATTACGAAGGCGACAAGCGCAAGCTCAAGGCGCTATCCCGCGACGAAAAGCAGCTGCGCAGCATCTCCCGGCGGGGACTGCAGTGGCTCAAGTACGAAACGGTACGTGAAGTCGAGGCCGTGCTGCAGCTTCGCCAGATACTCCAGGTCGATCTGCCGACGCCTCTCCTCGGAGGCTGGGCGATGGACCCGGAATCCGTGTACGGGCTGGTCCAGCTGCTGCTCGAGCGGCGGCCGCGGCTGGTTGTCGAATTGGGCAGCGGTGCGTCGACCGTCTGGGTCGCGCTGGCGCTGCGCCGCATCGGCGCAGGCAGGATCATCTCCTATGACCACTTGCCCGAGTATGCGGACCGGACGCGCGACGCATTGCGCAGCGCCGGACTCGAGGAGTGGGCGGAAGTGAGGGACGCGCCGCTGGCCGATGTAACCATCGGTGATGCGACATATCCCTGGTACTCGATCGGAGAAGCGGGCAAGGATGCACCGATCGACATGCTGATGGTGGACGGCCCTCCGGCGTCCACCGGGCCTCTGGCGCGATATCCGGCGGTCCCGCAATTTTTCGGGGCATTGGGCGAAGGCGGCATCGTCGTTGTCGACGACGCGACCAGGGCGGACGAGGAGGAGATGCTTGAGCGCTGGAGCCAGGAGTTCCCGCGCCTCAAGCCAGCCGATAGCCTCGGTCCCAGGACGGTCGTGCTGGCGCTCGAACCTGCGCCTGCAGCGGCAGGAGCTGACAACCCGTGAGTTCCGGCATCGCCAGCGGCCTGGCTCCGAGGGTGGTTCGTGACATGCTGGAATCGCTCACGGGGCCCAAGGAGCACGCTGCTTTCGATGCCACTGCACTGCGCATGCGCTCGGCGCCAGCGCGTGAGGTGTTGGCCTGGCTCGCATCGGGTGGCCTTGCGGGACTCGATGCGGTGTTGTCCATCGCACATGTGGCAATGCGCGACCCCGCGTCGGTCGAAGCGAGCCGGTGGCGTTCATTCGATCCGGCCGTCGCGTCGCGCCTGGCCAGGCTGTTCGCCATGCAGGACATCTTTGCGGGTGATCGGCGGGACGCCCACGCCATCTACCAGGCAATCGTGAAGGTGCATGGCCCACGCTACCTGCCCCGGCGCCACGTGAACTCGGCCTTGCAGGTCGCCCTGTGCATCGCCGACTACGCCGCCGCGGTGGCGTTGCTCGAGCTGCTGCCAAAAGAGAGCTATGAGCACAGATACGCCTTGTGCGACCTGGCCAATCCGTTCTCCGGCAGTCCGCATGCATCGATGGAACGCTGGCTGGCGCGGGTGAACCAGATCCTGTGGGAGCGGCGCGTCGAGCCGGTTGGCGTCGCTTCCATCGATCCGTTCCCGTTCGACGGACTTGCGTGTGACCTGGCTGCCGGCACGGTCGAAGGTCCGCTGGTGACGATAGCGATCAGCAGCTGGTGCCCCGACGCGAGCCTGATCTCGGCCGTAGGCTCCATCGTCAACCAGACCTGGCGAAACCTGGAAATCCTGCTGGTGGATGACGGCTCTCCGGCCGACTACGACGCGATCCTCGCCGCAGCAGTCGACCTTGACCCCGAGCGCATCCGGCTGCTCAGGCAGGAGCGCAACGGCGGCACCTACGTCGCCCGCAACCGGGCGCTTGCCGAGGCCTCCGGCGAATACTTCACGGTCCACGATTCGGACGATTGGGCGCACCCCAGCCGGATCGAACGCCAGGTTGCCATGCTGCGTGCGGACAAGGGCCTGGTGGCGAATTACTGCACGGGCCTGCGGGCCGACGACAACCTGCTTGTCAGCCTGCCCGGAGTTCCCGCGTTCAGGACCAATGAGTCGTCGCTGCTGTTCAGGCGCGCCCCGGTCATGGACGCAATCGGCTACTACGACCCTTCCCGCAAGGGCGCCGACACCGAGTTTTCGACGCGCCTTCGCCTGCATTTCGGCGAAAAGCGCATCGCCGTGCTGCCCGACATCCTGACCTTCATCAGGCTCAGCAAGGGGTCGCTGTCCCGGGCCGAGCTCCGCCCCGGCTGGCGGCACCCTGCGCGCGCCATGTATCGCCGCAGTTTCGAGGCGTGGCATGGCCGCAACTCGAACATCACGATCCGCACGCCGGACCCGGCGGAACAGAAGTTCCCCAGGCCCTCGCGGTTCCAGTCGGTTCCGCGGGCAGGCGCGGCGTTGGATATTGCCTTTCTGTCCGATTACCGACTGTCCTCGCCCGGCGCCGAGCAAACCTCCGATGAAATCGCCGTCATCGCGGAGTCGCAACGCAGGGTCGCCATCATCCAGCAGGACCTGTTCACCAACCTGACCCCCCTGGCCGTCGAACCGTACGACGTGCAGGTACAGGACCTGCTCCAGCGGCAGGCGGTGGAGGAGATCGACCTGGGTGGCCATGCGCGCGTCGGGACGCTGGTGGTCACCCAACCGGCGCTGCTGACCTACATGACCCTCCTGCGTTCGTCCATCGACGTGGACCGGGTGCTTCTGCTCGAAGACACGGCCGCGCAGTCGGGCGCGCACGCCGGTGACGACAGGAGCCTGTCGGAGCGGGCCTGCAGGGTCATATTCGGGCTCAACCCTCTGTGGATACCGAGGGAGCCAGCCAACGGCTCAGCCACGCCCGTCGCTGACCGCAGGTGGCCCCGCGCTGTGGCGCCGCGGCACTGGCGGACACCCGCGCGGGAGAGCGTCGAGCCGCGTGAGCCGGTCCTGGGGGTCGAGATCCCGCCGGCGGGGCGCCTGCAGCCCTGGCTGGACCGCCTGGCCAAGCTGCACGAGCGGCCAGTGCTCGCATGGGCCACTGCCGGAGGCCGCGACGCGGATGGTCTGCCCGCACCATGGACCGTTTACGATCGCGCGATCGCCCTCAAGCCGACCTACCTGGCGCTGGTCGATTTCTGGATCGATCCGACGCCGCCGGAGGGCGCGTCGTCGCCCCCGACGGGCGTCCTTCAGGCGATGGCGGCCGGCTGCATTCCGATCCTGGATCCGGGCTGGCGGTTACAATTCGGCCAGGCCGCGGTCTACGCGGCGCCGTCACACCTGGCTCGCGTCATCCAGACGCTCGGCTCCAGCCCACAGCTGCGCCGCCGCACGTTGGAACACGGGCCTGCATTCGTCGACCGGCATGCCGGTCCCGCCGCCTTCGGCAACCGTGTGCGCGCGTTATCAACATGACAGGAACTTGAACAAATGACCGAGAATTCCGGCGCCGAGAAGCGCCTGGCCATCGTGGGGCTCGGCTACGTGGGCTTGCCGCTCGCGGTGGCATTCGGGCACAGGATGGATGTGGTGGGCTATGACATCAGTGCCGAGCGTGTGGCAGAGCTGGGCAATGGACACGATCGTACGCTTGAGGTCGACAGCGAGGAACTGGCGGCCGCATCCAGGCTCACCTTCACCTGCGACCTCGACAAGATCCGCGACTGCAGCGTCTTCATTATTACCGTGCCCACACCCATCGACACGGCGCGCCGCCCCGATTTCGACCCGCTGTTGAAGTCCAGTGCGGCGATCGGTTCGATCCTCAAGCGCGGCGATATCGTGATCTACGAGTCGACGGTATACCCGGGCGTGACCGAAGAAGTCTGCGTGCCGGTGCTCGAGAAGGTGTCGGGCCTGAAGTTCAACGAGGACTTCTACTGCGGCTACAGCCCAGAGCGGATCAACCCGGGCGACAAGGAACGTACCGTCACCAAGATCACGAAGGTGACAGCTGGGTCCACGCCCGAAATCGCAGACTACGTCGACGACCTGTATGCGTCGATCATCGAAGCGGGCACGCACAAGGCCAGTTCGATCCGCGTCGCCGAAGCGGCCAAGGTGATCGAGAACACCCAGCGCGACGTCAACATCGCGCTGATGAACGAACTTGCGCGAATCTTCAATCGCATCGGCATCGACACGCACGAGGTGCTTGCAGCGGCCGGCACGAAGTGGAACTTCATGCGGTTCTC
Organism: Luteimonas sp. A611; assembly: GCF_054072715.1. Taxonomy (NCBI): domain Bacteria; kingdom Pseudomonadati; phylum Pseudomonadota; class Gammaproteobacteria; order Lysobacterales; family Lysobacteraceae; genus Luteimonas; species Luteimonas sp. A611. The sequence continues at coordinate 542,365 of NZ_JBSVRP010000002.1, read as the reverse complement.
GCCCGGGCTTGTTGGAGGCCACTGCATCGGGGTGGATCCGTACTATCTCGCCCACAAGGCAGCGATGCTCGGATACAACCCCGAGCTGATCCTTGCAGCACGTCGAATCAACGATGAGATGGGACCCTATGTGGCAAGCCAGGTCATGAAACTGATGGCGCAGGCGCGGATCAACATCGTGGATTCGCGCATCCTTGTGCTGGGGCTGGCATTCAAGGAGAACTGTCCGGACGTGCGTAACACCAAAGTCGTGGACGTGATCGAAGAGCTACGGGCCACGAACGCGCGCGTTGATATCCACGATCCGTGGGTGGATGCCAGTGAAGCGATGCACGAATACGGCGTGGAGTTGCTGTCCGACCCGGGCGCGGGTCAGTACGACGCGGTTGTCCTGGCTGTTGGGCATCGCGAGTTCGTTCCCGACGATTCCGGCGCAGCAGTCGAGTCGTTCCTCAAGCCTGGCGGAATCATCTTCGACGTGAAGGGTGTGCTGCCGCGCGCGCACAACGTTTTCAGGCTGTGATTACTGATCATTCGAGGAGAGCACATGGGTTTCTCTATTTCCAAGTCCTCTTTGCGGCTGCAACATTCCTGGTCGCGGACTGGGGTGAGCCAGGTGGGGCAAGGGATCGCCCGGTGCAATAAGTCCGACTTGCCGTTCCTCTGTCATTCGGCTGGTGTGAGTAGTCACGCCACGTATGGCAATGTCCTCCCGTCTTTATCTGCGAAAAAAAAAGGGAATGATATGTCACTCGCGAAAAGAGATGCCAGCGGTCACTTCGTCCGCAGCGAGTCCCGTACCGGCAGTCCGAGAGATTACAAGACGTGGCCATTGCCTGCGCTCAATAGAGGGCGTCAATAATGAAGGTAGCGCTCATCACCGGGGTCACGGGCCAAGATGGTGCGTACCTGGCCAGCTTTCTCTTGGAAAAGGGGTATAAAGTTCACGGCGTCAAGCGCCGCACCTCTCTCTTTAACACGGCTCGCATCGACCACCTTTTGGAAGGCCCCCCGGGGCAAAGGGGGCAATTCGTCCTTCATCACGGAGATATGACGGACAGTTCTTCCCTGACTCATATCCTGCAAACCGTAAAGCCTGACGAAGTCTACAATCTGGCCGCACAAAGCCACGTCGCGGTGTCCTTCGAGGAACCGGAATATACGGCCAACTCCGATGGCATGGGGGCATTGCGCTTACTGGAGGCTATCCGCTTCCTGGGGCTCGGACCTACATGCCGGTTCTATCAAGCATCGACATCCGAACTGTATGGACTAGTTCAGGAAGTTCCACAGCGTGAAACGACGCCATTCTACCCGCGCTCGCCTTATGCTGTTGCCAAACTTTACGCCTACTGGATCACGGTCAATTATCGTGAATCCTATGGCATGTACGCATGCAACGGGATACTTTTCAACCACGAGAGCCCAGTTCGAGGGGAAACCTTCGTTACCCGCAAGATCACCCGTGCCCTTGCGCGCATTAAACTCGGCAATCAATCCGTACTGAAGCTGGGCAATCTGGATGCACGCCGCGACTGGGGGCACGCACGTGATTACGTTGAGGCGATGTGGCTGATGCTCCAGCAGGACGAGCCGGAAGACTTTGTAATCGCAACAGGCGTGCAGTATTCGGTGCGCGACTTTATTCGGGCGGCCGCAGACGAGATCGGGATGAAAATCACTTTCGAAGGCGATGGCCTTGATGAGGTTGCGCGCGATGAATCCGGCCGTGTCGTCGTCAAGGTGGACCCCCAGTATTTCCGGCCGGCCGAAGTTGAAACACTCCTGGGCGATGCAGGCAAGGCGCGGGCGAAACTGGGCTGGGTCCCACGAACCAGCTTTCATCAGCTCGTAAAGGAGATGGCCGCGGCCGACTTGGCAGAGGCTCGCCGCAATGCCTGAGAAAGTACCGTTTGACCTGAGCGGCAAGAAGATATTCGTTGCCGGTCACCGGGGAATGGTAGGCTCGGCGCTGCTGCGACGCTTGGAGCGCGAGGGTTGCGAAACCGTCACTGCTCCGCGGAATGTGCTGGACCTTACGCGCCAAAGTGCCGTAGAGGATTGGTTCGAGCATCAACGGCCAGATGCTGTCTTTCTCGCGGCAGCGAAGGTCGGTGGAATTGTTGCCAACGATACTTGGCCGGCGGATTTTCTCTACGAGAATCTGATGATCGAGACCAATATCATTCACGCTTCGCACCGGGCAGGCGTCTCGAAACTCATGTTCCTGGGGTCGTCCTGCATATACCCAAGAATGGCACCGCAGCCAATCCTGGAAGATGCATTGCTCACCGGTCCGCTGGAGCCGACGAATGAGTGGTACGCGATAGCGAAGATCGCGGGAATCAAGCTTTGTCAGGCGTACAGGCGCCAGCATGGCGACGATTTCATATCAGCCATGCCCACCAATCTCTACGGAACTGCAGACAACTACGATCTCACCACCAGCCACGTCTTGCCTGCTCTCGTACGGAAGGTGGTCGAAGCTAGAGAGGCGGGGCGAGACACCATCGAAATCTGGGGGACGGGGACACCTCTCCGCGAGTTCCTGCACGCCGATGACCTGGCCGACGCCTTGGTCTTCCTTATGAAGAACTACTCCGATGATCTGCACGTCAATGTCGGCTCCGGGGAAGAGATATCGATATACGATCTGGCGACAGGGATCGCAGCGGCTGCGGGCTATGACGGGCGCATCGTGGTCGATCCTTCCAAACCGGATGGTACCCCACGAAAACTCATGGACTCGGGACGGCTTTTCGCTATGGGCTGGCGGCCGAGCGTCAGTCTGGAAGCTGGACTGATACGCACATTGCGAGAGTACGAAAACTTGCGCGTTGCCTCAGACAGGAATGGTGAATGAGCATGGTGAGCTACGAGAAATTGCATCTTGGATGTGGGAGCAGGCATATCCCCGGCTGGTTTCACGTTGACGCGCTCGACCTTCCGCACGTCGACCATGTAGGCAGAGTGGAAGACCTGTCCTTCATCCCGGACAACTCTGTCAGTTTGATCTACGCATGCCACGTGTTGGAGCACTTTGGGCGCATGACGTATGCAGCCGTGCTGCAGGAATGGCAGCGAGTGCTGGCTCCTGGCGGTGTGTTGCGCCTGGCAGTGCCGGATTTCGCGGCCGCGGCCCGACTTTATGTGTCTGGCGGTCTTCCTCGCGGGATCGAAGATATATGTGGTCTCGTATGCGGCGGACAGCGGGACCAGTACGACTTTCACCATGTGATCTTTGATGAGCTTTCGCTCACACGGGCACTACGAGATGCAGGCTTCCTGGAAACGCGTCGATGGGATTGGCGTCACACGGAGCATAGCGGCATGGACGACTATTCTCAGGCTTATATTCCGCATATGGACAAGGAGAGCGGAGTTCTGGTTTCTCTGAATATTGAAGCCGTAAAGACCGCTAAGGTCAGCCAGCCGTGAAGAGAGTATTCTTTGCCGGAGATATGACGTCTACTCCGTTTCAGAGGGGGCATAGACGTGATAAGCTGAAGTTGCCCCAGGATATTATTATTGTGGATGCCGCCGAGGACGCGGATGTTTTTGTCGGCAGGTTTCTGTACGACGTCGCGGGCTTCTTTCACTTCAACAGAACGTACTATTTGTGGACACACGAGCCATCATGGCTCTTAGCGGGTGGGAAGACCATCCGCGACTTAACGTCGGGCCGTGAGGTTCACGTAAGTACTGCCTGGAATGGCGACATATACTTGGATCCGCTTTTTTTCTTTCCGTTTGCCCAGTTTGAGCCAGTGCGTGCTAAGGAGTTGGCGAAGGGAAAATCAGAATTCTGCTCGATTCTTGCAACGTACCGTAAATACAACGATAGATATCGTCACGGCGTCAATGTCGATCTCACCGAATATCGGCAGAGGTTGGCGATGGACTTGCAAGGAAAGTTCAAGGCTTGCCATGTTTTCGGCAAAAACTGGCCCAACTCGGTTGCCCTTGAAGGAGAGAGTCGGGCTGGTGCTTGGCACGACGCCAAGCTTGAAGCGTTGCAGGTTTACGCCTTCAATCTGTCTCTCGAGAACACAATCATCGAGAACTACGTGACGGAGAAGATCTGGGACTCTTTCCGTGTGGGCTGTGTCCCGGTTTACTACGGCACCGGAAGCGGTGTCGAATCTGTGGTCAGCAAGGATAGCTATATCAACTGTGCAAACTTCTCGTCGGTTGAGGATTTATTCGAGCACATGAGATCCATGACTCTAGACGATCGTCTCCGGATTATGGAAAGCGCATACAGTGACATCGAAAAGATTCATAGGACAGCATCAAAAAGTAGAATCAGCGCAGCGATCATTGACATATTTGTGTCGCGCATTAGGCAGATTTGATCTCAACAGTCCGCAGGTTCCAGTACGCGGATGCGCAAGCGGTCAGCCAGAGCCTGCCGGCGTTTGCGATGACCGCGGTTGCCTGGGCAGCGTGCTGGAGTATTTCTCCCGCCGTAGACTATTCCAGTTGCAAGTGCGTGCGGCATAGACGTCTTCGGTGAGCAGTTCTTCACTGTCAGGCGACAGGCCCGCGATGCCTGAACGGTCTGTTCGAGCGCATGCAAGAGCCCAGCCACACAGCGGGTCGGTCGACTTGGTGCCTATCTGATGTTCTCGGGTCGACACCTGTTCAATTTAACGTGCACCTTTCTCGTCAATCTTAAAGTCGTATGTCAAAACTTCTAATTTGGGATCTGGACGATACGCTTTGGCAGGGCACCCTGGCCGAAGGCGATGTGCCGATCCTCCATCAGTCAAGGATTGATGCGATCCGGCAGCTCAACGGTGCCGGTGTGGTCCACTCAATCTGCTCCAAGAACGATCGGCAGACGGCGAAATTCGAGCTCGAGCGGTTCGGCCTGTGGAACGAGTTTGTGTTCCCCGAAATCTCCTTCGAGCCCAAAGGCGAACTCGTCAAGCGCATCATCAGCGACATGCAGCTGCGCGCGCCCGACGTCGTGTTCATCGATGACAATGAGATGAACCTGCGCGAGGTGGAGTTCGTCAATCCGGGCATCCGCACGATCGACGCCAGGGGTGACGCGGCCGATGTGTTCCTCGCGGAACTGCTGGAGAAGACCAAGGGAATCAGCAAGTCGCGGATTCCGGAATACCGGATCCTCGAGCAGAAGCGTGCCGACCGCGAGACTGGCCAGTCATCGAACGAGGAGTTCTTGCGGTCGTGTGACATTGCCGTGGCCCTGGTGCGCAGGACCGACAACCTTCGATATGCGGGACGCATCGAGGAGCTGATCAACCGCACGAACCAGCTGAACTTCACCAAGTCGCGTGTCGAGCCGGGCTCGATGCCCGAATACATCATTGATGTAGCCCGAAACGAAACCTATTCGGTCTTCGTGTGGGACCGGTATGGCTATTACGGTCTCGTTGGTTTTGCGGCAGTTGAGAACAAGACGGTCCTGCGACACTTCCTGTTCTCGTGCAGGACCATGAACATGGGGGTCGAGAACGCCTTGGCATCGGTGCTCAAGAAGACCTTCAAGTCGGTCACGCCACCGGTCGAAGCCACCAAGCCAGACTGGATCAGATTGGTACAACCTGACTCCGAAGAATTTGCACAGAGGACGGGGGCAGAGTCGGAAGCAGGCACGCCGACGATCCGGGTAATGGCGAACTGCCAGTCCGGGGCCATCGCGCACTACATGGGCGGGCAGGACGTGGAGTTCGACAACTGGCCGCGAACGTTCAAGCTGGAGGACGCGCTGGGCCCCGGCCTGGGAGAGTCGCCGCAGCCGCTGCTGATCTATGGTGCGTTCTTCGACTACGACACGCGGTACTGGTCCAAGCCGCCGAGCGATGCGGTGTACCGGAGCGCGGTGGAGCGGCTGATTGTGTTGTCCAAGGAGACGGGGAGCCGGCTGATCGTGATCCTGCCTAAACCTGAGTTCAGCCAGGAACGCGCGGTGGACGGCATCACCTGCGAGCGCTTCGCCCGGCTCAACGCGATATGGAGCGAACTCTCGGGCCCTGCCGGACACGTGGAGCTTGTCCGGTTGGGCGTAGACGTGCCGCTGGGCGACGTGGTCGATCCGCGCCATTTCGACCGGACCACGCTCAAGCTCCTGGGTGAGCTGATGCGCGAGCGTGCCGGAGATTGCAGGGGGGGGCGTTGAGCGGGTGGGCGGTCGGGCCTGCCGGCACAGCCGGCGGCTCGAAGAGTCATTTCAGGCCTGACATCCAGGGACTGCGCGCGATTGCAGTCCTGCTGGTGCTGGTCTACCACGTGTGGCCCGGGATCCTGCCGGGCGGCTTCATTGGCGTGGACGTGTTCTTCGTTATTTCCGGGTTCCTGATCACCTCGCTGCTCAGGAGGGAACTGGAACTGCACGGGCGCATCGGGTTTGCCGACTTCTACGCGAGGCGGGTGAAGCGGCTGCTGCCCGCGGCGCTCGTGGTGCTGATGGCGATCCTGCTCGGAACACTGCTGTTTCTGCCTGTCACCAACTGGCGCTCGGTGAGCCATGAGGTGGCCGCAGCCGCGCTCTATGTCGAGAACTGGTGGCTGGTCCATCAGGCTGTCGATTACCTGGCGCTGGACGGCGCTGCGTCCCCCGTCCAGCATTTCTGGTCACTGTCGGTTGAAGAGCAGTTCTATTTCTTCTGGCCACTGCTGCTGGCGTCAGCCTGGTACGTCGGCCGCCGGCGCGGTGGGTTAGCCACCACCATCGGGCTGCTCGGCCTGGTGTTGTCGGCATCCCTCGTGTACTCGGTCTGGTCCGGTCTGGCCGGGAACTCGGCGGCCTATTTTTCGACGCTGTCGAGGGTCTGGCAGCTGGCCGCGGGCGGAATGCTTGTGTTTCTTCCTGTGCCTCGCGCCGCAACGGCATTCACGTGCCTGCTGGTCGGACTGGTTGCGATCGCCCTTTCCGGGGTGCTGCTTTCCGGTGAACTTCCTTATCCGGGATACCTTGCCCTGGGTCCGACGCTGGGAGCTGCGCTGGCGCTGTACGGCGGGGGTGCGTACGGGCGTAGCGTCGCGACGCGCTGGCTGGCGTCCAAGCCAGCTGGATTCATTGGCGACGTATCGTATTCGCTCTACCTGTGGCATTGGCCGCTGATCGTCTTTTACAAGGCGTGGGCAGGGGTCGACCCTGGGTGGCTGGATGGTCTGGCGCTGATGGCGGCTGCGCTGATACTGGCGGCCCTGACGAAGCGCTACGTGGAAGACCCGTTCCGCCGCGGGCATGGATCCGCGGCCCGATGGCGCACGATTGCGTCCGGCCTGGCGGCAAGCCTGCTGGTGGTGGTGGCAGCGTTGTGGATGGCGTCCGCGGTTGGCGAGGGCGACGAGCAGCAGCCGGCTGCGGAGGACTCCCGATACCCGGGCGCGATGGTGATGTTGCGCCAGGAGCCACTGCAGGATCCCTTGCCCGATGAGTTCCTGCCCAGGCTTCCGCACGTCGAGCAGGATGTCGCCGATGCCTACCAGCAGGACTGCATCCAGAACATTGGCGGTACCGAGGTCAAGCCATGCCGGTACGGGGATCCGGGGGCGCGGCTTCGCATTGCCGTCGTCGGGGATTCCCATGCCGTCCATTGGCTGCCTGCATTCGAACTGCTGGCACGCGATCATGACGTCTACATCGAAGGCCTGACCAAGACCAGCTGCATCACCTCCGGGCTGCCGGTCTACCACCAGAAGCTGACGAAGCCCTATGTGCAGTGCAATGCCTGGACGCGCAACGTCATCGACTACCTCAACAAGCAGCCGTTCGACCTTGTCGTGATCAGCCAGTCGCCAAGGCACCGCATTGCGGGGCGGCAGGGACGGAGCCCGCAGTCGCAGGCGGACGATATCGCACGCGGCATGGCCGATGTCTGGTCCGGGCTCCGCAAGGACACGAAGCTTGCGGTGATCCGGCCGACGCCCTGGCAGACCACGCTGGTACGCGACTGCGTGGCAAGCAATGAGCCGCCTTACGAAGCCTGCACGGAGGAACAGGACAAGGTGCTGTTCCACAATGCGCTATCCAGCTTCGCAGGGATTTCCGGTCATTCGCTTCTGGATTTCACCGACATGTTCTGCCGCGATGGCCGCTGCCCGCCTGTGATCGGCAACGTGTTCGTGTACCGCGATTCCCACCATGTCACGGCCAGCTACATGCGCACGCTGGCGCCGGTGCTCGCGCAGAGATTGGGGGTGCCGTTGCCCGCTCTTCGCGCACCCGGAACTTCGGCGCCCGGGCCTTCGGTCGTGGTGTCCAGGCCGTCGCCCGAACTGGCAGCGGCGGACCGGGACGATGCCTTCGCCCACGGCTGCTTGCAGCCGCTGAGGCATGCGACGCTCAAGGTGTGCCGGTACGGGTCGAAGCTGGAGTCGACGCGACTGCGCGTCGCCGTGGTTGGCGATGCGACAGGCGCCAATATCCTTCCAGCGCTGAAGGAAGGTGCGGTCGAGCGCGGTTGGCGCATCGAGACCTACCTCAAGGAAAGCTGCTTCTGGTCCGATAGACCCGTCTGGAACAGAAAGCTGCGCCGGCCCTACACCGAATGCACGTCCTGGAGCGCACGCGTGACACGGGCAGTGATTCAATCGCAGCCGGACCTTGTGCTGCTTGCGCAGTCACCTACATACACCGATGATCGTTCGCGCACGATCGAGTTGGCGACCCCGAGGTTGGCTGCTGGCTCCGCGTCACTGGTTCGAGAACTGCAGGATGCGGGGATCAAAGTGGTCGTGCTGAGGTCGCTTCCGGTGCTTTCCCAGAGCGTCCCGCAATGTCTGTTGATGCGCAGGGATCCTTCGATATGCGGAGACGATCGTGCAAGCAGCCTGCGGACAGGCGCGCTCGATCTGGTCGCTGCGGAGACGCCGGGGGTGGCGCAACTCGATCTGACCAGTGCGTTCTGCACCGATCGCAGATGCGAGCCGATCATCGATGGGGTGCTGGTCTATCGGGACGGCACCCAGCCCACCCGGACCTTCGCACGGACACTGGCGCCGGCCGTTGAAGCGCAACTGCTATCCGTGTCAGGCGCTGAACCGGCATTGGGGCGATGACGTGAAGCCTGCTGGCAAAGCGTTTATTCTTTGCGCCCGGTCAAAAACGACCCGTTCCGTATCCGAATACCCCGGAGTGTTTCCCATGAATCCCAAGTACCTTCTGGTTGCCCCGTTGGCCCTCGTCCTGGCGTTGTCCGGCTGCGGCCGAACGGATGCTCCGACGACCGGAGCGGCCACCGCGCCGGCAGCCGAGTCCGCGTCGCAGGCCCAGCCCGCCGCGAAGGCGGGGCGCGAGACCTTGGCCATTGGCGACGGGGTTGTCCTGCCCGGCGGCTTCTCGATGCGGTCCAGGTCGACGAGTGGCGAGGGTGCCGACGCATCGCATGTTGCGCGGGCAGAGTTCAGGGGGGCGCCGGCCGAAGCTGGAAACGCGCTTCGCAAGGTCCTTGTCGAGGCTGGTTATCAGCAAGCCAGCGCCACCGAGGATGCGGATGGCATCGCGACCCGCATTTTTCGGTCCGGGGATGGCGAGCGGGTCAGGGTCGTATTGATCCCGAAGGGTCCGGCCCTCCAGGTCGAACTGCAGGACGCGAATGCTGGTGGGCTTGCGACCTTCTACTGGCGGGACGGGGCAAGCTCGAACTGAGGACCCGGTTCGGCGCGGACGCTAGCCCGGTCTCGGAATGCGCCACCGGGGCAGCCTGCCGCGGTGCGCAGTACCGGGCTCAGCTGTTGCCGGGTGTTTGCTGGCCGAGGATCTCGACAATCCGCTGCGATGCCTTGCCGTCGCCATACGGGTTGGCAGAATTGGCCATCGTCCTATAGGCACCCGGGTCATCGAGCAGTTCGATGACGGCGCCTCTGATTCGCGAAGGATCAGTCCCCACCAGGCGGATCACGCCTGACTCCACGCCCTCGGGGCGTTCGGTGGAATCCCTCATTACGAGAACCGGTTTGCCGAGGGATGGCGCCTCTTCCTGGATCCCGCCCGAGTCGGTGAGGATCAGGTCGGCGCGCTGCATCAGGCGCACGAAAGGAAGGTAGTCCATGGGCTCGACGAGCGTGATGCCGGGAACGCCTGCAAGTGCACGCTGTGCCGGGACGCGGATGTTCGGGTTCGGGTGGACCGGGTAGACCACATCGACCCCGGAGCTCGCGATATCCCGCAGCGCGTCGCAGATTCGATCGAATCCCGCGCCGAAGTTCTCGCGGCGATGACTGGTGACCAGAACGAGCCCGCGATCGCCCGCGATGCCGGGCAACTGGGCATCCAGTTGCTGCTGAAGCACTGGGTCCGAGTCGATCCCTGCGGCAGCCTGCAGGATCGCATCCACTGCGGTATTGCCGGTGACGTGAACCTGCGCAGCCGGAATCCCTTCGTCCTGCAGGTTGCGGGCCGCCCTTGACGTCGGCGCGAAATGCAATTGCGCCAGCGGCGCCGTCAGCCGCCTGTTCATTTCCTCGGGGAAAGGCGATTGCATATCGTGTGTACGCAAGCCGGCCTCGATGTGCCCAACCGGGACACGTGCGTAAAAGGCGGCCATTGCCGCGGCCAGCGTCGTGGTCGTATCCCCGTGCACGAGTACAAGATCGGGTCGGTGCAACTGGATCACGTTGTGGACCCCCGCGAGCGCGCGCCCGAACAGGTCGGCTACGCCCTGGTCGGGCCGCATCAGGTCAAGGTCGACGTCGGGGTCGATCGCGAAGAACGACAGCACCTGATCGAGCATGCCGCGGTGCTGCGCGGTGACGACGACCGTCGCTTTCAGTCCCTGCGCCTGGCGTACGGCCTTGATGACGGGGGCCATCTTGATTGCTTCGGGCCGGGTGCCGAAGACGAACATCACCTGCTTGATTGCTGCCATCTCTCTGCTGTCGGAAGATCGCGGGTACGTTGGGTGGGGACGCCTTGTCTACAGCGCAGCTTCAAGCTGGGGCAGCAGCTGGAACAGATCCCCCACAAGCCCGATGTCCGCGATCTCGAAGATCGGTGCGTCCGCGTCCTTGTTGATCGCCACTATCATGCCGGCGTCCTTGATTCCCGTCAGATGCTGGATCGCACCGGAGATACCGACGGCCACGTACAGCTCCGGGGCGATGATCTTGCCGGTTTGCCCAACCTGCAGCTCGTTGGGCACGTAGCCTGCGTCGACCGCTGCGCGCGAAGCACCTACTGCCGCGCCAAGTCGGTCCGCGAGCTTGTAGATGACCTCGAAGTTTTCCTTCGATCCCACGCCGCGGCCGCCGGAGACCACCCGCTTGGCGCTCTGCAGGTCGGGGCGGTCGGATTTGGCCGCAGCCAGGCCAAGGTGCCGGGTATGGCTGGGCAGCGTGGCGTCCACGCTGACAGCCTCGACCGCCGCGCTGCCACCCTTGCCGGCCTCCGGCCAGGATGCGGTGCGGACCGTCGCTACGACCGTGCGGTCGGCCGGTGCGCGCACGGTGATGATCGCGTTGCCGGCGTAGATCGGGCGCTTGAACTCATGCGGGCCCTCGACCGCCATCAGGTCCGAAACCTGCGCGACACCCAGTAGCGCGGCGATGCAGGGTGCGAGGTCCTTGCCGAACGTCGTGCTGGGCAGGAATACGTGGCTGTACCCCTCGGCCAGCTTCACTACCTGCGGCGCCAGGATCTGGGCGACGGGCTGCGCGTTGGCATCGTTGGCGACGGCGAGCACCTTCGACACGCCGGCAACCTGGGCAGCCTCGGCGGCAACGACGGACGGATCGGCCGCGAACACGGCCACATCGATCGCCTCGGGCGATAGCGCTTGCGCAGCACTCACCGTCCGTGCGGTGGAGGCATTGAGCTTGCCGCCGAGGTGTTCGGCGACGATGAGGATTCTGGACATGGGATGTGCTCCTGGCCGTTTCCCGCAGAATCGGGAATCCGGTGCCTTTGATGGGGTAAGTCGCTGGGTCCGCCCGGGCGGCAGCGACAAGGGTTACAGCAGTCCTTTTTCCTTCAGCGCCGCGACCAGCTCCGCCGCGTCCTTGACCATCACGCCCTTGCTGCGCCCGCCGGGCGCGGCGTAGGCGGTCGTCTCGAGAAAATCGCCCGACTCCACGCCCAGGTCGTCCAGCTGCAGTGTTTCCATCGGCTTGCTCTTGGCCTTCATGATGTCGGGCAGCTTGATGAAGCGCGGCTCGTTGAGGCGCAGGTCGGTGGTCACCACCGCCGGCAGGTCGACTTCAAGTGTCTCGAGACCTGCATCGACCTCGCGCACCACCGTCGCCTTGCCGTTGGCGATATCGAGCTTGGAGGCGAAGGTCGCCTGTGGGCGGCCCCACAGCGTGGCAAGCATCTGCCCGGTCTGGTTGGCATCGTCGTCGATCGCCTGCTTGCCCAGGATCACCAGGTCCGGCTGCTCCTTCTCGACGAGCTTGAGCAGCGTGCGGGCGGCGGTCAGCGGCTGGATGGCGCGGTCGGTGACCACATGGATCGCGCGGTTTGCGCCCATCGCCAAGCCGTTGCGCAGGTGAGCGGCGGCATCAGCGGGGGCGATGGTCACGACGACGACTTCGGTCGCAATCCCCTTGTCGCGCAGGCGCAGTGCCTCCTCGAGCGCGATCTCGTCGAAGGGATTGGCCGACAGCTTGACACCTTCGGTGACCACGCCGGAGCCGTCCGGCTTGACCTGGATGCGGACGTTGAAGTCCACCACGCGCTTGTAGGCAACGAGGATCTTCATGGAAAGGGAGTCCTTGGGGAGGCGGGGCGACAGAGCGCCGAATGCGTCCGATTTTACCGGTCCTCGCGATGCGATGCGAACAGACGGAACGCGCGCCCCCTGGCTTGCGGGCCAGTCCCCGGGTAGCCAGTCACCGGGCGCTGGATGCGAGAATCGGACCCTGTGCACCCCCGTAGGTCCCGGAGCATGCCTTGCGGATCCTGTTGATTGCCTATGAATTCCCGCCTGGCCCTTCCCCGCAGTCGCTGCGCTGGTCCCGACTGGCGCGTGAGCTGGTCCGGCACGAAGCGAAGGTCCTCGTACTGACGGTCAGGCGCGATGGTGAGCGCGTTCGACTGCCGCTGCCCGAGGGACTGGTTGTCGAGCGCACCCCCCCGGGCGCGGCATCGGGCCTGGTCGCGCACCTTCAATCGAGGCACGTCAGCGAATCCACGGCATCGCCGGAAACCATGGTCGCGGGGCCGCGGCCAGTCGACACGGCGCTGGCACCTGCCCCGGACAGCATGCTGAACTGGAAAGGACGCTTGGTGGCGCGCCTTGATCGGGTCGTCGGGGCGTTCACGTTTCCAGATGCATTCGGACAGTGGGAGGTGGCCGCGCGCCTGCGGTTGCGGCAACTGCTGGAAGAGTTCCGCCCGGACGTGGTGATCAGCTCCCACGAACCGGCCACGACATTGCGGCTGGGTCGCATGGCGCGCGAGCTGGGCTTCGCGTGGCTTGCAGACCTTGGGGATCCGGTCCTGTCGACCTATACACCGGCAAGGTGGCGCTGGCGGGCGCGTCGGGTCGAAGCATGGACCTGCAGGAATGCAGGTCATGTCACCGTGACGACGGCAACGACGAAGGCGATGCTGGCAGCGCGCCATGGTGTCGATGCGACGCGCTTCAGCGTTTTGCCGCAAGGCTACGATAGCCTGGAGACGGCCGCGGCCCCGGCCGCCTCACCCGTGTCGTTCGACGCGGGGACGCTTGAGCTGGTGTACACGGGCAGCTTCTACGCATTCAGGCATCCACGCGCACTCGTCGAGGCCGTGCTCGAGTGCGAGGGAGTGAGGCTGACCGTCGCCACCCGCACCCCGCCGGCCTGGTTGCACGAAGTGTCCGCGGCGTATCCGGACAAGCTGCGTCTGACAGGTTTCCTGACCCATCCACAGGCGCTGGCACTGCAGCGTGGCTCGGACATCCTGGTCAATATCGCGAACGATGACGAGGTGCAGGTCCCCGGCAAACTGTTTGAGTACATCGGTGCGACGCGCCCGATCCTTCACATCGGCGGGGGCGCGGACGTCGCGGCAATGCTCCACGGACGACGTCGGGGCATCGTGGCCGCCGATCGCACCGATGCGGTGGTGGAGACGCTGAGGCAACTCCTGCAGTTCAAGCGCGATGGCGACCTGGCAACACGGTTCGACCTGCGCCCCGGGCTCTTTCCCGAATACGAGTGGACCGATATCGGGCGGCGGCTCTTCGAGATCGTGCGCGGGCTGGCGAAGTCTTCGTAGCGGCACTGGGGGCGACGCATTGCCGGCCAGGCATTGCCCTAAGGTACGTGGCACGATCATCCTCGCTGGGTAGAATCGTGGCATTCGCGCATACAGAGGCAGCCATGGCGACATCCAAGCACTTCCCAGACGCCCGCACGGCGCTCGAAGATCTCGTGGCCGACGGCCAGACCCTCGCCGTCGGCGGTTTCGGTCTGTGCGGCATCCCCGAGGCCCTGATCGCCGCGCTGCGGGATTCCGCGGCCCGGGACTTGACCGTGATCTCCAACAACGCCGGCGTCGACGGCTTCGGCCTCGGCCAACTGCTGGAAACCCGCCAGATCCGCAAGATGATTTCCTCCTACGTGGGCGAGAACAAGGAGTTCGAGCGCCAGTACCTGGGCGGTGAGCTGGAGCTGGAGTTCAACCCGCAGGGGACGCTGGCCGAGCGGTTGCGTGCTGGCGGGGCGGGGATCCCGGCCTTCTTCACCCGGACCGGCTACGGCACGGTGGTGGCGGAGGGCAAGGAAACCCGCCAATTCGGCGAGCACTGGTACGTGATGGAAACCGCGCTGGTGGCCGACGTTGCGCTGGTCAAGGCGTGGAAGGCCGACGAGGCGGGCAACCTGGTCTTTCGCAAGACCGCGCGCAACTTCAACCCCGCCTGTGCGATGGCTGGCAAGGTCTGCGTGGTTGAGGTAGAGGAGATCGTCCCGACCGGCAGCATCGATCCCGACCACGTGCACCTGCCCGGCATCTATGTCGACCGCATCGTGGTCAATCCCAACCCCGAGAAGCGCATCGAGCAGCGCACCGTGCGAGGAGCGAACTGATGGCCTGGACCCGCGACCAGATGGCGCAGCGCGCCGCACAGGAATTGACCGATGGCGCCTACGTGAACCTCGGTATCGGCCTGCCGACGCTGGTGGCCAACTACATCCCCGATGGCGTGGACGTCTGGCTGCAGTCGGAAAACGGCCTCTTGGGCATCGGCCCCTTCCCGGGTGAGGACGAGGTCGATGCCGACCTGATCAACGCCGGCAAGCAGACTGTCACCGCGCGAAAGGGCGCCAGCTACTTCGGCAGCCACGACTCCTTCGGGATGATCCGTGGCGGCCACATCGACCTGGCCATCCTCGGCGCGATGCAGGTCACCGACAAGGGTGACCTGGCCAACTGGATGGTGCCCGGCAAGATGGTCAAGGGCATGGGCGGGGCGATGGACCTGGTGGCCGGGGTCAAGCGCGTGGTCGTGCTGATGGAACATACGGCGAAGAACGGCGAGCACAAGATCCTGCCCGAATGCACCTTGCCGCTGACCGGTGTAGGAGTAGTGACCCGGGTGATTACCGACCTGGGCGTGTTCGATGTCACATCTTCAGGGCTGCGGGTGCTCGAAATGGCCCCGGACGTCACGCGGGATGTGCTGATCCAGAGGACCGGGGTGCCACTCCTGCCCGCTTGAGCATGGCTTCAGTCCCGGTTTAGGCTGGCCGCCGCGTTTTGTCGTTCCGGCGTGAGAGAGAACCTGATCTGCAGTGCCGTTTCAAAGACTTGAAGCGGCCCTGTCGCTGCGCGAACGACCATGGCAACTCCACCGCAGCGCTCCTTTCGGCTTCCGGTCGGGGCAGCGCTGGCTTATGCTGCAAGACTCTCCGCGGGGGGCGGGGCCTATTTCCATACTCGGGATTGCGACATGCGCAAACATTTGCTGGGACTGATGCTGATCACCGGCATGGCCGGCTGCACTTCGGAGTCGGACATCGTCCCGGCAAGCGGAACGGCGGACAGCGTCGGACTGGCCAACCCGGACACCGCACCGACAGCCGCGTCGCTGGCCGCGATGCGGGAGTCCACCGCAAGCTTCGCCGCGCTGCCCGATCGGGGCGAACTGCTGGCCTACGGTGGCGCGCGCAAGGCGCGGACCTCAGGCGCGTATACCTGGCACCCGGTGGCGATCAGCGAAGAACATGCGCTGAACGCGATCGGTAGCGGGCGCCTGGTGCTCAACACCCCCGACGGCCAAGCCTTGGATCTCCAGTACGAACGGCACGAAGAGCAGCCTGACGGCAACTGGACATGGATCGGCCGCAGCGACGATGGCACGAGCGCCGTCCTCACGTTCGGCGAGAAGGCCGTGTTCGGCATGATCAGTGGCGATGATGCGCATTATCGCGTACGCACCGATCGCTCCGGCGCCTGGGTGGTGGCCACCGATCCGCGCCTGGTGGCGGCCAATGGAGGCCGGCCGAAGGACGGCAACGACGTTCTCATGCCGCCGGAGAGCCGCGCATTGGCGGCCGCGGTGTCACGCCATCTGGACTCCAAATCGATGGCCACCAGCGACGCTATTCCCAACAAGGCGACCGCTGTAGTTGACGTCCTCATCGGTTACTCCAGCACGATTGCCAGCGAGCTCGGCAGCCAGGCGGCTGCGATCACCCTGATGAGCAATCTGGCGGCTGCCGCGAACGCTGCCTACGCCAACAGCGGCGTGAACATGCGCTTGCGCCTGGTGCATGCCATGTCCGTCAGCTATGCGGACAACACCCGTAACCGCGACGCGCTGCAGCAGCTCACCGGCTACAACGTCGACACCCAGCAGCCGGTCACGCCAAACGCGGCCTTCAATGCACTGCGTGCCGCGCGCAACGAGTATGGCGCGGACCTTGTGGCCTTCGTTCGGCGCTACCGGGAACCCGAGCAGGACGGTTGCGGTATCGCCTGGCTGCTGGGAATGGACCAGTCGGGCATCTCCACTGCCGATGAGGCATTCGGGTACGCCGTCGTCAGCGATGGGTCCGACCGCGACGAAGGCGACAACAACACCTACTTCTGCAGTCAGTTTTCGCTGGCGCACGAGCTCGGCCACCTGATGGGCCAGGCCCATGACCGCGACAACGCGACGGATGCTGGCGTGCACAGCTACTCGTACGGCTACCGTGAAGCGTCCCCGACCGGGTTCTTCACGATCATGGCGTATCCCTCCGGGAACGCCCAGATTGAAGCGCCGTATTTCGCCAACCCCGCGGTGCGCTTCAGCAATCGTCCGACCGGAACCTCGACTACCGACAACGTTCGCAGCATGAATAGCACCATGCCGATCGTCGCTCGTTTCAGGAATACCGTGGTTCCAATGGTGAACGCCTACAGCGACTTCAACGGCGATGGTCTGTCCGACGTTGTCTGGAGGAACAACTCCAGTGGCCAGAACCAGCTGTGGGCTTCGCCGGGCTTCGGTAGTCAGGCGTTGACCGGAGCGGACTCCACCTGGCTGCACGCCGGGATTGGTGACTTCAATGGCGACGGCATGAGTGATCTTGTCTGGAGGCGGGGCACCACCACCCTGATCTGGTATTCGGGCAATTCCAACACACGAGCTACCCTGACCAGCCTGGCCGCACAATGGCAGATCAGCGGGGTGGGTGACCTCAATGGTGATGGCAAGGACGACCTGGTCCTGCGCGACTCGCGGACCAGTGGACTGATCGTCTGGTACTCGGCCAATTCCGCGACGCGGAAAAGCTTGTCTCCCGTCAACAGTACGTGGGCATTGGCGGCAGTCGCCGACCTGGATGGGGACGGCAAGGATGATCTACTGTGGCGATCCAATACGGGCGCCAACATGGTCTGGTCCGCCGGTGAGTATGCGCAGCGCAGGAGCTTGGCCGCTCTGGTGCCGACGTGGAGCTTGGCTGCCTCGGGAGATCTCGATGGCGATGGGAAGGCAGACCTGATCTGGAGGCACGCCGCGAATGGCGCCAGCGTTGTCTGGCGAGCCGGAAACTTGAACACCCGCTGGTCGCTGTCGAGCCTCGATTCAACCTGGACGATCGCCGCGGTGGCTGACTACAACGGGGACGGTCGCGACGATGTGCTCTGGCGCAGGAACACTGGCGCTAATGTCGTCTGGTTTTCAGGGAATGTATCGACCCGCACCTCTCTGCCGGTTGCCCCGGGTGGCAGCTGGAGAGTGCTCAGGTAGAGGCGGGGACGTCCCCAATCCGAGTGGATGATGCGCTGGAATGCCAGCGCATCGTTGCCATCACGGTGGGTTTTGCGTGGGCGGATCCGTTGCAGGCAGGGCCGTGCTCAAGGGGCCGGGCTAGGTCTTTGCTGCAATCTCAGTCGTCCTGCTCGGGCTGTGTCTGTTCACCCGACCAGCGAAGTTTCGTCAAAATGCAATCCGCACTCCCGCTTCAATCCAAAGAAGCGTGTGGCCTCTTCGCTGACCCCATCCGACAGCGGTCGCGTCGTATGCACATCCCCGATCGAGACGTAACCCTGATCCCATAGCGGGTGGTAGGGCAGGCCGTGGCGGGACAGGTACTGGCCGACATCGCGGTCGCTCCAGTCGGCGATCGGGTGCAGCTTCCAGCGGCCGTCCTTGCGCTCGAGGAAGTCGATGCCGGCGCGGCTGCGGCTCTGGCTGCGGCGCAGCCCTGCGATCCAGGTGCCGACGCCGAGCTCGGCCAGGGCGCGCTGCATGGGTTCGACCTTGCGCAGGCGGTTGTAGCGGGTGATGCCGTCCGCGCCTTCTTCCCAGATGCGGCCCATGCGGGCTTCCATCCAGGCGACGCCGAGCTGCGGGCGGTAGACCTTGAGGTTGAGTCCGAGCTGGTCCGTCATCTCGTCGATGAAGCGGTAGGTTTCGGGAAACAGGTAGCCGGTATCGATCACGATGACGGGGAGGTCGGCGCGCTGGCGGGTGGTCATGTGCAGCGAGACCGCGGCCTGGGCGCCGAAGCTCGACGACAGGGCGTGGGAGCCGGGCAGGGTGTGCAGGGCCCATTCCAGGCGCTCTTCGGCGCGGCGACCGCCGAGCCAGCGGTTGAGTTCGGCAAGCGCCTGCGGCGATTCGGCGGCGGCGGCGGGCGTGGGCAGGTTCATGCGGGATCTTCCAGGAGCGTGCTGGCGATCGGGCCGTGGCGGCGATCCTTCTCGGGGATATCGACCACGTCGGTGCGCAGCAGGAAATCGCCGAAACCCTCGCCAGGCAGTCGCGAATCCGCGTAGCTCGCGAACAGCGGCTCGAGCGCGGCGAGGATCTCGGCTTCGGTGATGTTTTCGCGGTACAGCGTGTTCAGGCGCTGGCCGCGATGGTCGGCGCCGAGCATCAGGTTGTAGCGGCCCGGTGCCTTGCCCACCAGCGCGATCTCGCCCAGGTAGGGGCGCGAGCAGCCGTTTGGGCAGCCCGAGACGCGCAGCAGGATCGGCGCTTCGGCCAGACCGTGCGCTTCGAGCAGCGGCTGCAGCTTGGCGGTGAGGTCGGGCATGTAGCGTTCGGCCTCCGCCATCGCGAGCGCGCAGGTCGGCAGCGCGACGCAGGCCACGGCGCTGCGCGCCAGTGCGGTGGGCGCGCGGTTCTCGGCGTCCAGCGCGTGCTGTACGACCAGGGCATCGATGCGCGCGCGCTCGTTCGCCGGGACGCCGGCGATGATCAGGTTCTGCGTTGCAGTGAGGCGGAACTCGCCCTGGTGGATGCGCGCAATCTCGCGCAGTCCGCTCAGGTGCGGGGCGCCGGGCCGGTCGGCGATGCGGCCCGACGGCAGCGACAGGGTCAGGTGCCAGCGCCCGTCATCGCCCTCGACCCAGCCGAAGCGGTCGCCGTTGTGGTCGAAATGGAAGGCACGCGCAGGCTCCAGGCGGAAGCCGGCGCGCTGCTCCATCTGCGCCACGATGGCGTCCAGGCCATGGTCGTCGATGGTGTACTTGAAGCGCGCGTGCTTGCGCTCGATGCGGTCGCCGAGGTCGCGCTGCACGGTGACCGCCGCCTTCGCGATCTCGAGCACGCGCTCGGGCGGCACGAAGCCGATGACGTTGGCCAGGCGCGGATAGGTCTTGGGATCGCCGTGGCTCGCGCCCATGCCGCCGCCGATGGCAACGTTGAAGCCGGCCAGCTGGCCGCTGTCGTCGACGATGGCGATCAGGCCGAAGTCGTTGGCGAACACGTCCACGTCGTTGAGCGGCGGCACCGCCACGGCCATCTTGAACTTGCGCGGCAGGTAGGCGGCGCCATAGATCGGGTCTTCCTCGATGCCGCTGTCGGCCAGCTTTTCCTGGTCCAGCCAGATCTCGTAATAGGCGCGCGTCCTGGGCAGGAAGGCCTCGGACAGCTGCTGCGCCCATTCGTGCACCTGCGCGTGCAGCCGCGACTGCAGCGGGTTGCTTGCGCCCAGCACGTTGCGGTTGACGTCGCCGCAGGCCGAGACGGTGTCGAGCGCGGCGGCGTTGATCGCCTGCATCGTGGCTTTGAGTTCACGCTTGATCACACCGTGGAACTGGAAGGTCTGGCGGGTGGTGACGCGCAGCGAGTCGTTGGCCCAGGTGGTGGCGACGGCATCGAGCTTGAGCCACTGCTCCGGCGTGAACACGCCGCCCGGCGCGCGGATGCGGATCATGAATTGATGCGCGGGCTCGAGCTTCTGGCGGCGGCGCTCGTCGCGGATGTCGCGATCGTCCTGCTGGTAGCTGCCGTGGAACTTGACCAGGCGCTGGTCTTCGAACGACAGCGACCCGGTGACCGGATCGGCCATGCCTTCCAGCAGCGTCCCTCGCAGGCTGCGGCTGCCGGTCTTGATGTCTTCGACGGAAGGATGGCTCATGGCGTTGCGGGGGCTCGAATTTGCTCCCTCCCCCGCGCGCGGGGGAGGGTTGGGGTGGGGGCACCTTCCCACGCAGGCGGGGGAAGGGATGGCATCGGGTCAGTACACATCGCGGCCGTAGCGGCCTGCGGCCTGCAGACGGGTGAGGTAATCGGCGGCGGCCTCGGCATCGCCGCCGTTGTGCGCGGCGACGATGTCCAGCAGCGCGGCGTGCACGTCCTTGCCCATCGCGATCGCGCCGCACACGTACAGATGCGCGCCGCCCTGCAGCCAGTCGTAGACGTCGCGGCCCTGCTCACGCAGCCGGTCCTGCACGTAGACCTTGGCCGACTGGTCGCGTGAGAAGGCCAAGTCCAGCCGGTGCAGCTCCTTGCGCTGCAGCGCGTCCTGCCACTCGACCTGGTAGAGGAAGCCGGTGTTGAAGTGGCGCGCGCCGAAGAACAGCCAGTTGCGTCCGCCCGCGCCGGTTTCCGCGCGCTCCTGGACGAAGCCGCGGAACGGCGCCACGCCCGTTCCCGGGCCGATCATGATGATGTCGCGCGACGGATCGGACGGAACCCGGAAGCGCTCATTGGGTTCGATGTAGACCGGCACCTGGCCGGCGTCCTCCAGCGCTGCGAGGAAGCCGCTGGCCGCGCCGATGTGTTCGTGGCCGTGGGCGCTGTAGGCCACCACATCCAGGGTCAGGTGCGCTTCCTCGCCGACGCGCTTGCGGCTGGACGCGATGGAGTACAGCCGCTGCGCCTGCGGCCGCAGCGCCGCCAGCAGCGCGGCGCCGTCCCAGTCCGCCGGCCAGCGGCGCAGCACGTCGGCCAGCTGGTGGTCGGCGAGCAGCGCGGCGAAGCCGGCGTTGCCGGGTTCGAGCAGCTGGCGCAGGTCGTCGGCGCCGGAGCGTTCGGCCAGCGCAGCCAGGAACGGCCGCGACAGCCGGCTGAGCTCGCGCCGGGTCGCCAGCCATTCGGCCAGCGGCAGGCTTTCGCCGTCCAGGCTGATGGCGGCATCGCCGCCAAGGCGGGCGGCCTCCAGCACCGGCACGACCAGCGCCTCGGGGTTGCGATGGCGGATGCCGAGCGAGTCGCCGGGCTCGTAGGCCAGGCCCGAACCGTCCAGCGACAGCTCGATATGGCGCACGTCCTTGTCGACCGTGCCGTAGCGGCGGAAACCGGTGCCGCGGAACTCGCGCCCGCTGAGCGACTGGTTGGCCAGCACTTCGGCCGGGAACGGGCGCTCGTGCGACCAGCTCGCCGCCGGCCGCAGCGGGGTGACGGTGGCCATATGCGCCGCGGTGGCGGTTGGCGCGGACTTGAGGTGTTCGCGCGCCTGCTCCAGCGCGGCCTCGCGCCACGGCCCGGCAATGGTGTCGATGTCGAGGTCGGCCAGGCCCGGGTCCGCCACACGCTGCGCGCCGAGTTCAGCCAGGCGCGCGTCGATGCGGCAGGCAATCCCGCAGAAATCGGCGTAGCTGGTGTCGCCCAGGCCAAGCACGGCGAACTTCAGCTCGGGCAGCTTCGGCGCGCGCCTGCCCTGCAGGAACTCGACGAAGCCGATCGCGTCGTCGGGCGGATCGCCTTCGCCCTGTGTGCTGATCACCACGTAGAGCAGGCGCTCGCCGGCGAGTTCGCGGGTGGCGTAGGCATCGGTGCGCACCAGGCGGGCGGGGAGGCCGGCGGCCTGCACCTTCTCGAGCAGCGCCTCGGCCGCGCGGCGGGCATTGCCGGTCTGGCTGCCGTAGAGGATGGTCAGCCGCGGGCTGTCCGCTGCATCCGCGCGCGGCGCTGCGGCGGATGCGGTGGCGGGCGCGGCGCCGCGGCTGGCCAGGCCGGCGGCATATCCGGACAGCCACCACAGCCCGGCCGGCTCCAGCCCTTGTGTGAGGCGGAACAGCGCATCGGCCGTGTCCTGGGGAAACGGCAGTGCAGGCAGTGCGGCGGGTGCGGACATCCTCGCGTGGGTCCTTCTTGACTGTGCGCCACAGGCTAGGCGTGCGCAGGCAGGGCCGGAAAGGATCGACGGTTATGCAGTCATGCCCTGCGGTGATTTACGGGGACGGTGGGGGTGTTAGCTACAATCGCCGCCGACATGAGCCTTCTCTATCCAGCCCCCGCAGTGGACGCAACCGACCTCGATCGGCTCGAGGCCGAGAGCCTGCACATCCTGCGCGAGGTCGCGGCCGAGTGCCGCAACCCGGTGCTGCTGTATTCGATCGGCAAGGACAGCTCGGTGCTGCTGCACCTGCTGCTCAAGGCGTTCGCGCCGGCGCTGCCGCCGATCCCGCTGCTGCACGTGGACACCACCTGGAAGTTCCGCGAGATGATCGCCTTCCGCGATCGCCGCGTCGCCGAGACCGGCATCGAGCTGCGCGTCCACATCAATCCGGACGGCGTGCGCGACGGGGTCGGCCCGTTCAGCCATGGCGCAAGCGTGCATACCGAAGTGATGAAGACCCTGGCGCTCAAGCAGGCGCTGGAAGCCGGCGGCTACGACGCGGCGATCGGCGGTGCGCGCCGCGACGAGGAGAAGTCGCGCGCCAAGGAGCGCGTGTTCTCCTTCCGCGACGGCAAGCATCGCTGGGATCCACGCCGGCAGCGGCCCGAGCTGTGGAACCTGTTCAACGCACGCGTGGCCGAAGGCGAGAGCGTGCGCGTGTTCCCGCTGTCCAACTGGACCGAGCTGGACGTGTGGCGCTACGTGCGCCGCGAGAACATCGACGTGGTGCCGCTGTACTTCGCGGCCGCACGCCCCGTGGTGCGCCGCGACGGCACCTGGATCATGGTCGACGACGAGCGCTTCGTGCTGCGCGAGGGCGAGAGGGTGGAGCAGCGCCGCGTGCGCTTCCGCACCCTGGGCTGCTACCCGCTGACCGGTGCGGTGGAATCGTCCGCCGCCGACCTCGACGCGGTGATCGCGGAAATGGAAACCAGCGCGCAGTCCGAGCGCGCCGGTCGCCTGATCGACCACGCCGATGGCGATTCGATGGAGAAGAAGAAGCGGGAAGGGTATTTCTGATGTGCAGTGGTTGGTGGCGCGCATGCTCGGGATGACAGGCCTCGGAGTACGAGGGTCGTGGAAGGAAGAAGGACAGCGATGAATAGCGTGGCCGTCAACAGGCATCCGGTGCGTGACGCAGACACTGCGCCTGTGTCCCTGGCTCCGGATCTGGAGTCGCGCGGGCCGGCATCCGGCTCACGGTTCCTGCGCCTGATCGCCTGCGGCAGCGTCGATGACGGCAAGAGCACCCTGATCGGGCGCCTGCTGCACGAGGCCGGCCGGGTCGCGGACGACGAACGCGCCGCGCTGGCGCGGGCGAGTGCCTCCCACGGTACGCGCGGAGACGAGATCGACTACGCGCTGCTGCTCGATGGCCTGGACGCCGAGCGCGAACAGGGCATCACCATCGACGTGGCCTGGCGCCACCTGCAGACCGCCCGGCGCCGTTTCCTGATTGCCGACTGCCCGGGCCACGTGCAGTACACGCGCAACATGGCGACCGGTGCCTCGGTGGCCGACCTGGCCATCGTGCTGGTCGATGCCACCAAGGGCCTGCTGCCGCAGACCTTCCGCCACGCCGCGATCCTGTCGCTGTTCGGCGTGCGCCATGTGCTGCTGGCAGTCAACAAGATGGACCGGACCGGCTACGACCAGGCGGTGTTCGACGCGATCGCGACGCGCTTTCGCGCGCACGCGGCCAGGCTGGGCGTGCCCGACGTGGTCGCGATTCCCGTGGCCGCCGCAGTCGGCGACAACATCACCACGCGCTCGCCGTCGATCGACTGGTACGCCGGGCCGAGCGTGCTCGAGCACCTTGAGAACGTCGAGATCGCGACGCCCGATCCCGCGCTGCCGGTGCGACTGCCGCTGCAGTCGGTGCTGCGCGATGCCGGAGGCGGCCGCTGGCTGGCCGGCACCATCGCCGCGGGCACGCTGCGGGTGGGTGATGCGGTACGCGTGGAGCCGGCCGGCGCCGCCAGCCACGTGGCCGCGCTTGGCATCGGCGGGGTAAGCACCGGGTCGGCGGGTCCCGGCACGGCGGTGGCGGTGCAGCTTGCAGACGAGGTCGATGCCGGCCGCGGCCACGTGCTGGCCGGCGGCAACGAGCCGCTCGCCCACAGCGACCAGTTCGTCGCCGACGTGCTGTGGTTCGACGAAGCGCCGCTGCTTCCCGGGCGCCGCTACCAGCTCAAACTCGGTGGGCGCACGGTCGGCGCGCGGATCAGCGAGCTGAAGTTCCGGCACGATCCGGAGAGCCTGCAGCCGCTGGCGGCCAAGCGCCTGGAGTTCAACGAGATCGGCGAATTGGTCCTGTCGCTCGACGCCGTGGTCGCCTATGCGCCCTACGCCGAGAGCAAGGCGCTGGGCGGCTTCATCCTGGTTGATCCGATCAGCCGCGCCACCGTCGGCGCGGGCATGATCCGCCACGGTCTGCGCCGCGCCGACAACATCCACTGGCAGGCGCTGGACGTCGACCGCAAGGCGCGCGCCGCGATCAAGGGCCAGCAGCCGCGCTGCGTCTGGTTCACCGGGCTGTCGGGCGCCGGCAAGTCGACCGTCGCCAACCTGGTCGAGCGCGGCCTGCTGGCGCGCGGCCTGCACACCTACCTGCTCGACGGCGACAACGTGCGCCACGGCCTCAACCGCGACCTCGGATTCACCGACGAGGACCGGGTCGAGAACCAGCGCCGCGTGGCCGAAGTGGCGAAGCTGATGACCGAGGCCGGCCTGATCGTGCTGGTCAGCTTCATCTCGCCGTTCCGCGCCGAGCGCGCGGCTGCGCGCGCGCTGTTCGACGCGGGCGACTTCATCGAGGTCTTCGTCGACACGCCGCTGGCAGATGCCGAGCGCCGCGACGTCAAGGGCCTCTACGCCAAGGCGCGGCGCGGCGAGCTGCCCAACTTCACCGGCATCGACTCGCCCTACGAGCCGCCGGAGCATCCCGAGCTGGTGCTCGACACGCAGTCCGCGGAAGCAAGCGTGCTGGCCGAACAGGTGATCGCACGCCTGCTCGACTGAGCCGGCTCAGCGACGCCGCAGCATCCCCACCAGCAGCAGGATCACGATCGCGCCGACCAGCGCGGCCAGGAAGCCCACCTTCTCGCCCGCGCCATACCAGCCCATCGTGCGGCCGAACCAGCCGGCGAGCAGCGCGCCGCCGATCCCCAGCAGGGTGGTCAGGATCAGGCCCATGCGGTCGCGGCCCGGCTTGAGCAGACGTGCCAGCACGCCCACCACCAGTCCCACCAGGATGATCCAAAGCCAGCTGCTGCCGCCGAAAATACCGTCCATCTGTTTCCCCTGTCGTCGTTGAAGTGGCAAGGCTGGCAGGGCCGACGCGTACGCGCCAGCCCCGCGCCGGAGTGGTTTCAGCAGCAGCCGTGGTCGCCGTGGCGGGCGCCGCTGTCGGGCGCGACGGCCGCACCGGTGGTTTCGCCGCGCTGGCTTGCCAGATGGTGTTCGGCGATCACCCGCGCCACCGAGGCGGTGACCTTCTTGCCCATCGGGATGTGCAGGAATTCGTTCGGCCCGTGCGCGTTGGAATGTGGGCCGAGCACGCCGGTGATCATGAATTGCGCGCCGGGGAACTTCTCGCCGAGCATGCCCATGAACGGGATCGAGCCGCCTTCGCCCATGTACATCGCCGGCTGGCCGAAGAACTCCTGGCTGGCGGTATCGATCGCGCGCTCCAGCCATGACGACAGCGCCGGTGCGTTCCAGCCGGTGGCAGCCTTCTCCAGCGCCAGCGTGACCTGCGCGCCGTTGGGCGGATCGCGCAGCAGTTCGGCCTGCAGCAATTCGCCGGCGCGCTTGCCGTCGACGGTGGGCGGCAGGCGCAGCGACAGCTTGACCGCGGTATGCGGACGCAGCACGTTGCCGGCCGAATCCAGCGCCGGAATGCCGCCGACGCCGGTCACCGACAGCGCCGGGCGCCAGGTGCGATTGAGCACCAACTCGGTCAGGTCGTCGGCCATCGGGCGCATGCCCGGCAGCAGCGGGAACTTGTCGTAGATGGCGGTATCCAGCACCTCGGCCGCGCGCTGCGCTTGCGCCAGGCGTTCGGCCGGGATCTCCGCATGCAGGCCTTCAAGCACGATGCGGCCGGTGGTCTCGTCCTCGATGCGCGACAGCAGCTGGCGCAGCAGGCGGAAGCTCGACGGCACCACGCCCGAAGCGTCGCCCGAGTGCACGCCTTCCTCCAGCACCGTGACGGTAAGGTTGCCGCCAGTCAGGCCACGCAGCGAGGTGGTGCACCACAGCTGGTCGTAGTTGCCGCAGCCCGAGTCCAGGCACACCACCAGCGAGGGCTGGCCGATGCGGTCGGCGAGGTGGTCGACATAAGCGGGCAGGTCGTAGCTGCCCGATTCTTCGCAGGCCTCGATCAGCACCACGCAGCGTGCGTGCGGCAGCTGCTGCTCGTGCAGCGCGAGGATCGCGGCCAGCGAGCCGTAGATCGCATAGCCGTCATCCGCGCCGCCGCGGCCGTACAGCCTGTCGCCGCGCAGCACCGGCTTCCACGGGCCGAGGTCGTCGTCCCAGCCGGTCATCTCCGGCTGCTTGTCGAGGTGGCCGTAGAGCAGCACGCAGTCGTCGTCGCTGCCACCGTGCGCGGCGGGGATCTCGATGTAGATCAGCGGCGTGCGGCCTTCCAGCTGCACCACTTCCACCTGCATGCCCGGGATCGGCTGCGCGCGCGCCCAGGATTCCATCAGCTTCACCGCGTCGGCCATGTAGCCGTGCTTCACCCAGTCGGCGTCGAACATCGGCGACTTGTTGGGGATGCGGATGTATTCGACGAGCTGCGGAACGATCTCGTCGTCCCACTTGGCGCCGACGTAGCGGTCGATCTTGCTGGCGTCCATCAGGCGTGTCCGGTGCGAAAACGCCAATTCTACCCGTGGGGTGCGTGTAGGGCTTTTCCGACGCCCGTATGCGGCGTAACCCGGTAGCGCCACAGCGCCTGCGGCGATGCCGCTCGGCGGCGCAGCGCAGGAGACTGTGCTTACCGGCCGCGGAGACCGCGCCGGGGGCAAGGAAACCCGACTTCACCACCAGGAGATCCGACATGAACAAGATCAAGGCACTGTTCTCGACGCTGGCGCTGTCCCTGCTGCTGGCCGGCAGCGCGCTGGCCACCGAGAAGGTCAACATCAACACCGCCGACGCCGCCACGCTCGATCGCGTGTTGCACAACGTCGGCGCCGCCAAGGCCGACGCCATCGTCGCCCACCGCAAGGCCAACGGGCCGTTCCAGAGTCCCGAGCAACTGGCCCAGGTGAAGGGCATCGGCCTGCGCACGGTCGAACAGAACCGCGATCGCATCGTCGTCTCCGCCCCGCGCCCGGCCAAGCCGGCCGCGGCGGGTGCCGCCGCCGGCCGCACCGCCGCGCAGACCCGCTGACCCCAGTTGGCGGACGCGCAGGGACGCGCGCCCGCGACGGGAGCAGGGATGCTCCGGGGACCGGCCGGAGGCCGCCACAGGGACGTACCCGCCGCCCGTTCCGCGCCAGGATGGCATGGACGGGCGGCTTCACGTCTGCAGTATCGGACCGCCACGAAGTTCCGGGATTGACCGGCTTCGCCGTTGTAAAGCTCTTCTTCACTTCGTTCGGAATGACAAACCGGACTTCTTCAGCATTGCCCTGAGCAGACGCTGTCATCCCGAGCGCAGCGAGGGATCTCGCCGCCATGGCTACACTGGCGGAATGACTTCGCGCTCGCGCGTCATCCCAGCCAACCAATACCGCCGGCTGCGCTGGGCCAACCATGCGGGCTGGACCCGCGAAATCCACGCCGAGCCCGGTGCCGACAGCTGGCGCTGGCGCATCTCGATTGCCGAACTCGAGGCTGTCGCGCCGTTCTCGCGGTTTCCGGGCGTCGAGCGCGAGCTGGTCCTGCTTCGCGGCGAAGGCCTGCAGCTGCGCTTCGAAGACGAGTCGCCTGTCGAACTGGATCCGCCCCATGGCCGACTCCGTTTTGATGGCGGACGCGCGCTGGCCGGCGAGCCGCGCGGGCGCTGCGAGGTGTTCAACCTGATGTGGCATCGCGACGCCGCCTCGGCGCAGCTCTGGCATCGCCCGCTGGCGGGCCCGATGCTGGTCTTCGTCGATCCGGGCTCGACCTGGATCGTGCACCTGCTGGGCGGTCACGCGCGCATCGGCGGGGACGCAGCGCTGCCCGCGCTGGCGACGGGGGACACCGCGCTGCTGGCCGCCAACGGCGAACGCACGCGCTACGTGATCGAAGGCGGCGGCGAGGCGCTGCTGGTGCGGATTAACGGCCCGACACGCTGACGCGGGCGCTGCATGCGCTGCGCGCGGGCAGGCGCGTACACCGGCTGTGGGACATCGCCCGGCGGCGATTCAGTACACGTCACGCCGGTAGCGGCCCTCCGCGCGCAAGCGCTCGAGCGTGTCTTCGCCCAGCGCCTCGCGCAGCGCGGCGTCGACGCCGGGCGCCATGCCCTGGAGGCTGCCGCAGACCAGGATGCTGGCGCCGTCCGCAACCCGGGCCCGCAGCGCGGGCGCCGCAGCGCGCAGCGCGTCCTGCACGTAGCGCGGGCCGGCCCCGTCGCGGGAAAACACCAGGTCGCTGCGCTCGATCACACCGTTGCGGGTCCAGCGCTCGATGTCCTGCGCGAAGAACGCATCGCAGGCCTGCTGGCGCTCGCCGAACAGCAGCCAGTTGCGGCCGGCGCCCGCGGCCTCGCGGGCCTTGAGAAGCGAACGCAGCCCGGCGATGCCGGTGCCGTTGCCGATCAGCAGCAGCGGCCGTTCGCCGACGGGCGGATGGAAGTTGGGATTGCGGCGGATGCGCAGGTCGATGCCGTCGCCCACATCGGCATGCAGGCACAGCCAGCCGCTGCCCAGGCCCGGGCGGCCATCGTCGCGCTGCATCTGCCGCACCAGCAGCTCCAGCGCACCATCGCCGGGGAGCGAGGCGATCGAGTACTCGCGGTGCGGCAGCGGCTGCAGCGCATCGACCAGCGCCTGCGCATCGACGGGCGGAGTCACTGCATCGGGCAACTGCGCGCGCGACAGCGCCTCGCGCAGTGGCATCGCCTGCGATCCGAACCGCACCACGGTCGCGCCATCGAGCGCGCAGGCTGCCAGCAGTGCATCGACCTCGGCAGTTGGATTGCGCGGACCAATCTCGGCGATGTCGCCGGCCTGCCACGCGGGCGCCGTCCCAGGCGGCGGCTGCAGCGCGAGGTGGAACGCAGGGCCGCCCAGGCTGCCCGGATTGAGCAGGCGGCGCGACGCCAGTCGCCAGCATTCGTAGCGCGGCGGCGCCCAGTCGGGCATCGCCTCCGCGCCTGCGGCCAGGGCCAGGTGATGTTGCCAGTGTCGCAGCGTGCCCGGGTCGCCGTTGTCGACCTCGGTCAGGTCGAACATCGCATTGGCGCCGGACTGTCGCAGCCACTGCTCGAGCTGGTGTCCGAACCCACAGAAGTGCGCGTAACTGCGGTCGCCCAGCGCCAGCACCGCGTACTCCAGATCCGCGAGGCCCGCGTGCCCCGCCATCGCCGCACGCACAAAGGGCAGCGCCGGGTCAGGCGGGTCGCCTTCGCCGGTGGTGCTGACGATGAACAGCGCGCGCCGGGTGCGCGCCAGCATCGCCGCATCGACCGCCGACAGCGGCAGCAGCGCAACCTGCGTGCCGGCGGCGCGCAGCGAGGCGGCGGTATGCGTGGCCAGCTCGAGGGCGAAGCCGGTCTGGCTGGCGTGGGCGACCAGCCAGGGCAGCGCTGCGCCGGTGTCGGATGCCTGCGTCTCGCGGTCGCGCGTGCGCAGCAGCAGCCATGCGACTGCTGCGAGATACGCCACCAGGCTGCCGGCGGCCAGCCACCAGTGGCGTGGCCGCGGCGAGGCCGGCCACCAGGGCTCGTTGTGCAGGGGCAGCAGGGCCAGCGCGGCGACAAGCAGCGCCGCCAACATTGCGGCGTTGCCGAGCAGGGCAGGCCAGCGCGGTGGCGTCGTGGGCGCCGTCGCGGTCATGGCGCGAGGCAGGCCTCGAATGCCGGCGTCGTCAGCGGTTGCGCGTTCGCGTCCGCTGGCAGCAGCCGGGCCGCAAGGCCTTGCGCTTCGGCGAACGCGGCGCCGGCCTCCAGGCCCATCACGGTCAGCGCGGTGGACCAGGCGTCGGCCAGCATCGCGCTGCCCGCGATGACGCTGACGGCGGCAGGTGCATCGGCCACGGGCGCGCCGATGCGTGGATCGATGGTGTGCGACAGCTCGCGGCCGTCGACCTCGAAGCGCTGCCAGTACGCCCCGGAGGTGGCGATCGCCGCATCGTCGAGCGTGACCACGCAGGGCTCGGCGTCGTCCACGTCGCCGCTCTCGACCAGCACGCGCCACGGTGTGCCGTCGGGCTTGCGCCCATGGCCTCGCAGTTCGCCGCCGACGTCGACCAGTGCGGCGCCGATGCCGCGCTGGCGCAGCAGCTCCACCACCGCGTCCACGCCGTAGCCTTTCGCGATCGCGGACAGGTCCAGCGCCAGTCCACCGGGCTGCCGCAGGCGCCGCGCGTCGCGATCCAGCTGCAGCTGGCGCCAGCCGGATGCGTCGCGTGCACTGGCGAGCGTTGCACCGTCCGGCACGCCGCGTGCGTGCGCGTGCGCGCCGAAGCCCCAGGCACCAACCAGTGCACCGATGGCAGGATCGAAGGCGCCATCGCTGTCGTGTGCCACCTGCAGCGCGCAGTCCATCACCCGGAAAAAATCATCGGGCAGCGATTGCCAGCTGCCGGCGGGCGCGCGGTTGAAACGGGAGAGGTCCGAGCCGGGTTCCCAACTGCTCATCTGCGACACGATCGCGTCCAGCCGCGCCTGCACCGCGCCATGCAGCAGGTCCAGCGGCTCGCTGCGCGGTGCGTGCAGGTCCACGCGCCAGCGCGTGCCCATGGTTTCGCCGTACAGCGTGTGCAGGACGAGCGGGCTGGCGGTGGAATGGGCGGTTGTCATGCAAGGTCTGGTGAAGGGGTCCCGACGTGTGCTCTCTGAGTTATCTCTGACGTTGCGCATAACGGCGGATCGGAGCCGCGACAGCAACGACCCGTTAGCCGCGCACTGGCGTCCTGTGGCCGCGGACAAGCGCGCCATGGGCGAACCCGGTCTGCTCGCGCGGCACTGCCGCGCGACCGGGTGAGCGCCTGGCGCCATGCGCCGGGCCGGACCGACCGCGCAGCGGACGGGCGCGCGCCCGAGTCAGGGCAGGATGCCCTGACCGAGGGAGGAGCGGCTACGGGGCGACAGGGCGTGGCGTCCATCCGGAGGCGTCAAATGGGCGCGCGACTCCAAAGTTGGGGCAGTTGCGGAGGTTCCGGCCATCACAGCTCAATGCAGGATCAAAATGGATCCCGGCGTTCGCCGGGATGACGACGGCAAGGGGCTAGGCGGCTAGGCAGCGCGGCGGTCACTACTGCGGCAGTACTTCCAACGTGGCGACGTACGACAGGCGGCGCTGGGTGGCCTGCGGGATCGACGGCTTGTCGTCCTGCACGCTGGTTTCCAGCCAGTACATGCCGGGCTCCGGCCAGGTGATCCGCAGCAGGCCTTCGGCATCGCTGGTCGCGGCCTGGTCTTCCTGCGCGTTGCGATAGCGGGTACCGCCGCGCACGATCTCGAATTCCAGCCCGGCGGCAGGCTTGCCGTCGACCAGCACGCGGAAGGTGGCTTCCTCGCCCGCGACCAGGTCGTTGGGGTGCGTCACCGGGGCCAGTTCGATGCCCTTGCCGGTCGGTGCGAGCGCGGTCTCGTTGGGAGCGCCGTTGGTGACGAAGGTTTCCACGCGCCCGACGGTCTGGGTGACCTGCAGGTTCTGCGCGTCCTTCGGTACCTTGGTCGCCAGTTCTTCAGCGCTTGCATTGCGCAGGAAGCCGCCGCGCGTTGCAGGGGCCGCGCCCGGGCCGCTGACCGGCTTGCCTTCGGCTTCCGCCGCTGCCTTGGCGGCGAGACTTTCGGGCGTGTCCCAGCGCGCGGAGAGGCCGGCGTTGGCGTTGGCGATGCGATAGGTGCCCTGCTGCGCGAGCTGCACGTCGAAGGTGCTGCGGTACTTGCCGGTGCTGGCGTTCTGCAGCTCGACCGTGCTGCCGTCCGGCGCGGTGGCGGTCACGTTGTCCAGGCGCATCGGCACGTGGTCGGGGAAGAACAGCTGGTTGGACACCGCGCCGTCGAAGGTCACCCACACGTCGCTGCCGTTGACCACGGCCTGCGAGGGGATGATCCATTGCTTGTGCGCGGCGGCCGACAGCGGCAGCAGCGCGGCGATCGCCAGGGCGAGCAGGGACGTACGCTTCATGGATGACTCCTTGATCGAAGGGGATATGCGTGCGCGCTCAGGGCGTGAGCCTGAGCGATACGGTGCCGAGTTCGCTGCTGCCCTGCGCGCGGCCGGACTGCGCGGCCTTGACCGGCCAGCTGAAGGGGATCTTGAGCAGTTCGCGGCCGCCGACCTCGCGCACGGCCTCGACCACCAGCGTGTACTCGCCCGGCGCCAGCTTCGACAGCTCCGGGTGCGAATCGTCGAAGCCCAGCTCGTGCGTGCCGGCCGGGCGCGTGGGCCCGGTGACGCCGTCAACCGGCACCTCGAGCGTGCGCCCGGATTTGCGCCACCACTGGCGCAGGTCGGGCAGCCACTTGGTGCCGTGGCCTTCGCTGGTGTCCTTGCTCATGTACCAGGCCGCGAGGTTGGCCGCGTGCTTGCCGCCCGGGCCTTCCACGAATATCGCCACGTAGGGCCGGTGGTACTCGGCGACCTTCATCTGCGGGATCTGCACCGAGACGGTGACGTCGGCGGCCTGCGCCGGGAGGGCGAGCAGGCTGCCCAGTGCAACGGTCAGCTGGATGCGCATGGCAAACCTCTTGATGTTCGAATCAGTGGATGAACAGCAGCGCCAGCAGCGCCGGTATCAGCAGGCCCAGGCCGACCCAGGGCCAGGTCATGCGCCGCTGGCGCGCATGCATCTGCAGCAGCAACAGGCCGGTGACGGTAAATACAACGCAAGCCAGGGCGAAGATGTCGATGAACCAGCCCCAGGCCGGCCCGCTGTTGCGGCCCTTGTGCAGGTCGTTGAGGTACGAGATCGCGCCGCGGTCGGTGCGCTCGTACTCGATGTCGCCGGTCTCGCGATCGATGCTCAGCCAGGCATCGTGGCCGGGCCCCGGCATCGACAGGTAGACCTCGTCCTCGGACCACTCCGCCTCGCGGCTGCCGATGGA
This sequence comes from Luteimonas sp. A611, assembly GCF_054072715.1. Lineage (NCBI taxonomy): Bacteria > Pseudomonadati > Pseudomonadota > Gammaproteobacteria > Lysobacterales > Lysobacteraceae > Luteimonas > Luteimonas sp. A611. The sequence goes on along the minus strand of NZ_JBSVRP010000002.1, from coordinate 508,401 downwards.
CGCATCGAGCGTTCCCGACAACCAGGCCGCCACCTCGCGCGGCAGCGGCGCATTGCCCTCGTCGCGCCCGGCCGGCAGCGCCCGCAGCAGGTCGGGCGGCAGGATGGCGGTGCGGTTGTCCACCCGCGGCTCGGCCTCGATCTTCGACGCGTGGTTGAGCGTGATCCCGGTCACCGCGAACAGCAGCATGCCCACCAGGCACAGCGCCGAGCTGATCCAGTGCCACTGGTGCAGCGTGCGCAGCCAGAAGCCGCGGCGCTGCTGGCGGCCCAGGTCGGGTAACGGAGCCTCGTGGGCCGGCATGAAGAAGGGTCGAGGGGGAGGGGTGGGCAATTATATGCGTCAGACGAGAAGGGTTCTCATTCCGCCCGGCTGTGACGCCCGCGCCCGGAACCTCGGGGCGCGTGCGTGCACGTGCGCTCAGAACTGCACGTTGACGCTCAGCCACAGGTTCCGCGCCTTGTCCTTGTTGTTGTAGTCGTCCAGGTAGGTCGGGGCCCATTCGCCGGTGTTCGCGTTCTCCGTCCAGAGCGTCTGGAACGAGGTGAAGTCCTCGTCGAGCAGGTTGTTGATCCGCGCGTTGACGCTGACGTTGTCGTTGAACCGGTACTGCGCGCCGAGGTGGAGCACGGTGTAGTCCTCGTAATCGTGGCGCACGCCGTCGATGATGTCGCGGTAGCGCCTGGAGCGCGTCTCCGAGATCAGCTGCATGCTGAAGCGGTCCGTCGCCTGCCAGCCGAGGCTGGCGTTGGCCATGTGCTTGGCGGTGTCGGTCAACGGCAGGCCCGCCTGCGCGCCGCTGAGCTGCTCGCTGTCGGTGTAGGTGTAGTTCGCGCGCAGCGACAGGGCTTCGGTGATGCCCCAGCGCCCGGCCAGTTCGGCGCCCTGGATGCGGACCTCGTCGATGTTGATGTTCTGCGCGTAGGTCGTGTAGCCGAGTTGCGCGAAGTCGCCGAGATTGGCGCAGGGGCGCACGCCGCCGGTCTGCTCGCAGCTCAGGTTGGACTCGCCCCGGGCGATCTTGTCCTCGAAATCGTTGCGGAAGACGGTGGCATTGAAATTGTGGCGGCTGTCGGGCGAGGTCCAGTACAGGGCGATCTCGCTGTTGACGCTGGTCTCGGGCTGGAGGTCGGGGTTGCCGACGAAAGGCGAGGTGCCCTGGCCGCCGAAACCGGTGATGCCGTCGTACAGGTCGGTGGTCTTGGGCGTCTTGTAGCCGGTGCTGACACCGCCCTTGAGCGTCCAGGCCGGGCCGATATCCCAGACCGCGTAGGCGCGCGGACTCAGGTGGCTGCCGAACACGTTGTGGTCGTCGTGGCGCAGGCCGAGGGTGATGGTCAGCGCCTCGATCGGACTCCAGTTGTCCTCGGCGAACAGCGACCACATCTTGTGCTCCTGCACCGTCCCGTTGCCTTCGCCGCCGCCCTCCAGGCCGAACACGCCGTCCGCGAGTTCGCCGTCGATGGCCTGGCCGCCGACGATGAAGTGGTGCTGTTCGCCCAGGGCGAAGTCGAGCTTGGCGTCCAGCGTGTACTGGTTGCTTTCCATGGTGCGCTTGGGGCGCGGCAGGAAGGTGTCGGCGACCAGCTGGCGGCGCTCGTCGCGGGTCAGCCCCGCGTACGGGCCGGCGTTGCAGGTGGCTGCGTCATCGCAGTACATGTCCAGGTGGAGCAGGCGCTCGGCCACGGTGAAGGGCAGGGTGCGGCCGTGGTTGGCAGTGTCGATGTGCGCCAGCGAGACGAAGCTGCTGCCCCACTCCCAGCGGCCCTGGTGGGTGATCGCCCACTGGTCGCGGGTGAACTCCTGGTCTGCGGCATAGCCCACGCGCGGCGCGGAGCGCCACAGGCCCTCGATCCCGTCGACGGTGCCCAGCGGATAGGTCTCGGTGCCGAGGTTGTTGATGTAGGGCGTGTTGTCGTAGACCTGTTCGGACTTGTCGTAGTCGAAGACCAGGCTCTGGTATTCGCTCGGCGTCCAGCTCAGGGTGGCCCCCATGGTCTTGTTGGTGTTGTCCACCGTCTTGCCGCCGCCGCCGAAGCCCAGTGAGCGCTCGAACTCGGTGCCGTCGGGTGCGGTGATGATCTCGTATTCGGGTGTGGATGCGTCGCGGTCGTAGCGCGAAGCGCGCACGCCCAGGCCGAGCCTGTCCTTGACCAACGGGCCGCTGACGGCGAAGTCGAGGGTGGTGTCGGTGCCGAAGTCGTCGTTTTCCTGGAAGTTGCGCGAAACCGTCGTCGAACCACTCCAGCTGTCACCGACCTTGCGGGTGATGATGTTGATCACGCCGCCCAGGGCGTCGGCGCCGTACAGGGTGGAGGCCGGGCCGCGGATCACTTCGATGCGCTCGATCATGTCCAGCGGTGGGATGTGGTTGAACTGGTTGCCGCCGAAGTTGTTGGGGTAGATGTCGCCGTGGTTGTTCTGGCGTCGGCCGTCGATCAGGATCAGGGTGTAGTCCGCACCCATGCCGCGCATGCTGATCGTCTTCTGGCCGGTCTTGTCGGAGGTTTCCCCCACGTCCACGCCCTCCAGGTCGCGCACCGCATCGATCAGGGTGATGTACGGCCGCGTGGTCAGCTCCTCGCGGGTGATCACGCTGATGCTGGCGGGCGCGTCGGTGATCTTCTGCTCGAAGCCGGCGGCGGTGACCACGACGGCGTCGAAGTCGACCGGGGCGAGCACCGGGGCCGGAGCGGGAGTCGGAGCTGCCGCGGCGTGGGCCGAGAGGCCGAGGGCGAGGGTGCAGGTCAGGGGCGAGCGGCGCAGCAGGCTGCGCAGGGAGGAGGTGGGCATGATGTCGTCGTTCAAGGTGGCGTGGGGCGACCTGGTCGGCGGGGCGGGCGCTGGGCTGGCGGCCGGGCCGGACGCGAGAGATGGGTGTGGCGGTCAGGCGCGCGGCGGTGCGTTCGCGGGCGGCCGCCATGCGGCGGTCGGCGAAGCAGGAGCGAACTGGGGCAGGCGCCTGGACACGTTGGATTTCCCGAAGGGCGGCAGCAGATGCGCCCGATCGTGAAAATGGTAAACGAGAATCCTTATCAAACGCAATCGCAACATCGCCTGGGGCGACGCTGGGTGCTGCTTTCTGCCTCTCATGCCGCCGTGAGACTGGTAGCAACGCCTAGGCAGCGACTGCCGCTTGTACCGAGGCCACCCAATATCTCGTCATCCGCGCGAAGGGCTTCGCAACAGCCGCAGGCTGGTCAAGCGGTGATCCATGCTGACTTCAGCTATTCACGCGTTCGATGAATGTGTCCCGGCGAACTCGCTCGAAGGCACCTGCACGAGGCACCGCTTTCACGGAATGCTGGGCACCAGGGAGCCCAGCTTCCCGAAGGAGCCAGGCCATCTCAATCCCGGTCGTCCCGCACCCAGATGCCACCATCGACAGCCCTGACCGGGAACTTCGCCACCGGCTCATAGGCCGGGGCGCACAGGGCACGACCGTCACGGATATCGAAGCGGGCCCCGTGCAGCACGCATTCCACGGTGCCGTCGCCGATCTCGAAGCTGCCGGCCGACAGTTCGAAATCCTCGTGCGTGCACTTGTCCTCGAGCGCGTAGAGGCTGCCGTCGAGGTTGAACACCACGATGCCGGCACCGGTGACCTCGTCGAAGCCGGTCTGCATCTCGCCGGGCAGCAGTTCCGAGGTCGCGCAGATGCGGGTCCAGGTCTCGCTCATGCGCCTGCCCCGTCGTCGAAGCGCTTCTCCAGCACCTCGAACCGCAGGTCGTCGCGCAGCGGGACGCCGAAACGTTCGTCGCCGTAGGGAAACGGCTTCAGGATGCCGGTGCGGCGGTAGTCACGGCGCTGGTACCAGGCGATCAGCTCGTCGCGCAGGTCGATCACGGTCATCCGCATCGCCGGCAATGCCCACTCCTCGCGGGCCACGCGCTCGCATTCGGCCAGCAGGCGGGCGCCGAGACCGCCACCCTGCAGGCCAGGCTGCACGGCGAACATGCCGAAATACGCGGCATCGCCGTCGTCGGCCACGTGTGCGCAGGCGACCAGGCCGTCGCTGCCATCCACCACCAGCACGCGGCTGCGCGGCCGCGCCATGTCCGCGCGCAGCACCTGCGGGTCGATGCGCGCGCCGTCCAGCAGGTCGGCCTCGGTGGTCCAGCCGGCGCGGCTGGCCTCGCCGCGGTAGGCGCAGGTGACCAGTGCCACCAGGGCTGGGATGTCGGCTTCGGTGGCGGTGCGGGGGGCGTCAGGCGGCATGCCGGCATTCTAGTGCGACGACCCAAAGGGTGTCCGCGAAGCGTGGCGTGTCCGGCCATGCGTCTGAAAAGCGGGTGTTGCGGGGAAAGGGCCGCGCATGCGGCATCGGCCAACGCATCAAGGGGGCATCGCCCAAACTTGTCATCTCGAACGCAGTGAGAGATCCCGCCACCTGAGACGGGCGGCTCGCCGAGGACCAGATCTCTCACTGCGTTCGAGATGACAGGACTGGGGACAGGCCACTCACCCCAGCAGCCGGCGCACCTTCTGCAGCGCCATCACGAACGCGTCGATCTCTTCATGCGTGTTGTAGAACGCCAGCGAGGCGCGGCAGGTCGCCGCGACGCCATAGAACTGCAGCAGCGGATGCGCGCAGTGCTGGCCGGAGCGCACGGCCACGCCCTCGAGATCGAGCAGGGTTGCCAGGTCGTGCGCATGCGCGCCTTCGACCAGGAACGACACCACCGCCGCCTTCTCCGGCGCGCGACCGATGATGCGCACGCCACCGGCGGCGTCGAGTGCTTCGGTCAGGTGCGCGAGCAGCTCGGCCTCGCGCGCCTCGATCGCATCCATGCCGATGCCCTGCAGGTAGTCCACCGCCGCGCGCAGGCCGACAAAGCCGGCGATGTTGGGCGTGCCGGCCTCGAAGCGGTGCGGCGGATCGTTGAACACGGTGCCGTCGAAGCTGACCTCGCGGATCATCTCGCCGCCGCCCAGGAACGGCGGCATCGCCTGCAGGTGCTCGCGCCGGCCCCAGAGCACGCCGGTGCCGGTCGGGCCGCACATCTTGTGGCCTGTGAACGCATAGAAGTCGCAGCCGATCGCGGCCACGTCCACCGCCCGGTGCGGCACGGCCTGCGAGCCGTCGACCATGGTGACGATGCCGCGCCGACGTGCCTCGCGACAGATCTCGCGCACCGGGTTGACTGTGCCCAGCACGTTGGACACGTGGCTGATCGCCAGCAGCTTCACTTCCGGCGTCATCGCCCGACGCAACGCGTCGAGGTCGAGCGTGCCATCGGGCGTGATCTCCGCGACCCGCACCGTGGCGCCGGTGCGCTCGGCGACCAGCTGCCAGGGCACGATGTTGGCGTGGTGCTCCATGCGCGAGACCAGGATCACGTCGCCGGCGCGCAGCCGCGGCAGCGCCCACGAATACGCGACCAGGTTGATGGCGAAGGTGGTGCCGCTGCACAGCACCAGCTCGTCGCTGCGTGCGTTGATGAAGCGCGCCAGCGTGGTGCGCGCGGCTTCGAAGGCTTCGGTGGCCTCGGTGCCGAGCGTATGCACCGCGCGGCTCACGTTGGCGTTGTGGTGGCGGTAGAACGCGTCCATCGCCTCGATCACCACGGCCGGCTTCTGTCCGGTGTTGGCGCTGTCCAGGTAGACCAGCGGCTTGCCGTGGACCTGCCGCTGCAGCAGCGGGAAATCGGCGCGTACCTTCAGCCAATCGGGTCCTCCTCCTTCCCCCGCTTGCGGGGGAAGGCCGGGATGGGGGCGCGTCAGGCCCGTCGTACTCACGCCGACAGCCCCTCCAGCGTCGCATCCAGACGCGCCAGCAGGGCGTCGCGCACGGCAGGGTCCTGCACCGCCACCAGCGGCTCGCGGCAGAATGCAGCGGTCAGCAGCTGCCGCGCCTCGTCCTGCGGCAGGCCCCGCGCGCGCAGGTAGAACAGCGCGTTCGCGTCGATCTGGCCAACGGTCGCGCCGTGTGCGGCCTGGACCTCGTCGGCGTGGATCACCAGCACCGGCTGGGTGTCGATCTCTGCGGTGGACGACAGCAGCAGGTTCTTGTTCGACAGGCGCGCATCGGTACCGTCGGCGCCCTTGTGGATGGTGATGCCGCCATGGAACACCGCGCGGCCGCGGCCGGCGCCGATGCCGCGCCACAGCAACTCGCAGCTGGTATCGCGTGCGACGTGCTCGATCCCCAGCCGCGTGTCCAGGTGGCGGCGACCGTTCGCCAGCAGCACGCCATGTGCAGCCAGCGCGGCGCGCTCGCCCTCCAGGCGCACGTTGAGCTCATGGCGCGACAGCGCGCCGCCGAGTTCCAGGTCGACGCGGTGATAGCGCGCGTCGGCCTGCAGGACGACATCGGTGCGGGCGAACGAGGTCGCGCCGTCGGCCGCGCGCTGTACCCGCGCGTGCTCGAGCAGCGCGCCCTGCGCGACCGAAATCTCGACGGTGCCGGTGTCGAGATGGCGATGCTCGCCAGCAGCGAGGTGGTGCTCGACGACGCGCAGTGCGGCGCCGGGACCCACCTCGATACGGTGGTGCAGGTGCCAGGCCAGTGCGTCCGCCTCGCCGGCCGCGCCGACGAAGACCAGGTGGACGGGGCGTTCCGCCTGCGCGCCCGGGTCCACGCGCAGACGCACGCCGGTCTGCGCCAGCGCCGCGTTGAGCCGCGCGAATACCGAATCGCCCGGTGCCATGGGCGCATCACCGGTGGTTTCGGCGGGGGTTACCGGTTCGCCGGGTTCGCCTGCAGCGAGCTGGACGCCGTCGGGCAGTTGATCGAGCTGCGACAGCGCCGCGTCGAAGTGGCCGTTGACGAACACCAGCCGTGGCGCCGGAACGTCGGCAAGCAGACCCGGATCGATCGCGGGCGCGCCCCCGGTCTGGCTGAAGCTGCGCCGCTCCAGCGCGCGCAGCGGGGTGTACTTCCAGCGCTCGCTGCGTGCGCCCGGCAGCCCATCTCGCAGTGCTGCATCGAGCAGGGCGCGGCGTGAGGCGTCGCCGGAAAATCCCGAGGCCAGCGATTCGAGCAGCGGGCTGGTCACGCGGCGGCCCCCGGTGCCTGGCGGCCGGCGATCCATTCGTAGCCGTGTTCCTCCAGCTGCTGCGCCAGCTCCGGCCCACCGGATTCGACGATGCGGCCATCGGCCAGCACGTGCACCACGTCGGGCCTGATGTGGTCGAGCAGGCGCTGGTAATGGGTGATCACCACGAAGGCGCGATCAGGCGAGCGCAGCGTGTTGACGCCTTCGGCGACGTGGCGCAGCGCATCGATGTCCAGGCCCGAATCGGTCTCGTCCAGGATCGCCAGGCGCGGTTCCAGCACGGCAAGCTGGAAAATCTCGTTGCGCTTCTTCTCGCCGCCCGAGAAGCCCTCGTTGACGCCGCGATGCAGCAGCTTGTCGTCCAGGTGCAGCACCGACAGCTTCTCGCGCACCAGCTTGAGGAACTGCATCGAGTCCAGCTCCTCCTCGCCGCGCGCCTTGCGCTGCGCGTTGAGCGCGCTGCGCAGGAAGTAGGTGTTGTTCACGCCGGGGATCTCGACCGGGTACTGGAAGGCCAGGAACACGCCGGCGGCAGCGCGCTCTTCCGGCGCCAGTTCCAGCAGCGGCCGGCCATCGAACTCGACCGTGCCCGCGCTGATCTCGTAGCCCTCGCGACCGGCGAGGATGTTGCCAAGCGTGGATTTACCGGCGCCGTTGGGGCCCATGATGGCGTGCACCTCGCCCGGCTTCACGTGCAGCGAGAGGCCTTTGAGGATGTCGCGTCCGCCGATGGCGGCGTGGAGATTGTCGATCTTGAGCATGGTGGGTTCCGTAGTTGTCTTCGCTCCCTCACCCGCTTGCGGGGGAGGGCCGGGGTGGGGGTGCGTCGCGTCGGACCGTCCCCCATCCACCCTTCGGGCACCTTCCCCCGCATGCGGGGGAAGGGAGGTTTCTGGCTTAGCCGACCGAGCCTTCCAGGCTCACGTCCAGCAGCTTCTTGGCTTCCACCGCGAACTCCATCGGCAGCTCGCGGAAGACCTGCTTGCAGAAGCCGTCGACGATCAGGCTCACCGCGTCTTCCTCGGAGATGCCGCGGGCGCGGCAGTAGAACATCTGGTCGTCGCTGATCTTGGAGGTGGTGGCCTCGTGCTCGACCGTGGCGCTCGGGTTCTTCACCTCGATGTAGGGGAAGGTGTGCGCGCCGCACTTCTTGCCGATCAGCAGGCTGTCGCACTGGGTGTGGTTGCGCGCGCCCTCCGCGCCAGCGGCGATCTTGACCAGGCCGCGGTAGGTGTTCTGCCCGCGGCCGGCGCTGATGCCCTTGCTGACGATCTTGCTCTTGGTGCGTTTGCCGACGTGGATCATCTTGGTGCCGGTGTCGGCCTGCTGGCAGTGGTGGGTGAGCGCGACCGAGTGGAACTCGCCGGACGAGTCGTCGCCCAGCAGCACGCAGGACGGGTACTTCCAGGTGATCGCCGAGCCGGTTTCGACCTGCGCCCAGACCACCTTGCTGCGCGCGCCGCGACATTCGGCGCGCTTGGTGACGAAGTTGTAGATGCCGCCCACGCCGTTCTCGTCGCCGGGGTACCAGTTCTGCACGGTCGAGTACTTGACCTCGGCATCGTCCAGCGTGACCAGCTCGACCACCGCCGCGTGCAGCTGGTTCTCGTCGCGCATCGGCGCGGTGCAGCCTTCGAGGTAGGACACGTGCGAGCCCTCCTCGGCGATGATCAGGGTGCGCTCGAACTGGCCAGTGTGGCCGGCGTTGATGCGGAAGTAGGTGGACAGTTCCATCGGGCAGCGCACGCCCTTGGGGATGAACACGAACGAGCCGTCCGAGAACACCGCCGAATTCAGCGCCGCGAAGTAGTTGTCGCCCACCGGCACCACCGTGCCCAGGTACTTGCGCACCAGGTCGGGGTGGTCCTGGATCGCTTCGGACATCGAGCAGAAGATGATGCCTTTCTCGGCCAGCTCCTTGCGGAAGGTGGTGCCGACCGAGACCGAATCGAACACCGCGTCCACCGCCACGCCGGCCAGCCGGGCGCGCTCGTGCAGCGGCACGCCAAGCTTGTCGTAGGTGTCGAGCAGTTCCTGCGGCACTTCGTCGAAGGATTTGTACTTCGGGCCCTTGGGCGCGGAGTAGTAGCTGATCGCCTGGAAATCGATCGGCGCGATCCTGAGCTTGGCCCAGTGCGGCGCGGTCATGGTCAGCCAGTGCCGGTACGCGGCCAGGCGCCACTGCGTCATCCATTCCGGCTCGCCCTTCTTGGCCGACACGGCGCGGACGACATCCTCGTCCAGGCCGACCGGCAGCGAGTCGGACTCGATGTCGGTGATGAAGCCGGCATCGTAGCGACGGCCGAGCTGTTCGTGGACTTCCCTGTTGGCGACGGGTGCTTCTGCGAGTTGGGTGGCCATCTGGCTGCCTGTGGGGTTCATGCGTTGGCCAGTCGCGCGTCGATGCGCCGGCCGGATTGGGGTTGCGGAGGCGGAACGTCGCCGAGCATCTGCGCCAGGCTCACGGCGCGCAGCGCGGCGGAGACCACGTCGTTGATGCGGCGCCAGTTGCCGCGCACGCCGCACTGCTGCGAGATGCCGCAGTCGCCGTGGTCGAGGCTGCACTCGGTCATCGCCAGCGGGCCTTCCATCGCCTCGACGATCTCCACCAGGCTGATCTCGGCCGCCGGCCGCGCCAGGCGATAGCCGCCGTGGGCGCCGCGGAAGCCTTCCACCAGCCCGGCCTGCGCCAGCGGCTTGAGCAGCTTGCTCACGGTGGGGACTTCAAGCCCGGCGCGTTCGGCCAGCTCGCTCGCGCTCAGCACGGCGTCCGGCCGCGCGGCAAGCACGGTCAGCACGACGGTGGCGTAGTCGGTGAGCTTGGTGACGCGGAGCATGGCGGGGGCATTCCTTGAAAGCGGACCAAAATTGTACGCTTTAAGGCGTCTCGCCTCAAACCCACGGCGCGCGGGCATTCATGCGCGGCGCCGCCGCCGCGGTATGGGGCGCAACACGCCGTCCCACACCCGCGACTGCCGCCCGCATCCGTCAGGCGCGAAGCTTGCCTCGTCGGATGCTGGGCGGTACGGGCGGCGCCCGGCAGTCCGCGCCGGTCATGCCACAATGCCGCCTCCCGCCGCAAACGCTATCCGCGATGTCCAAGAACAAGAAGAAGATCGAAGCCCGCATGTCGCCGATCCACGGCAACGGCATATTCGCCAGCGAACTGATCAAGAAGGGCGAGCGGGTGATCCGCTACAAGGGCGTGCTGCGCACCCACGCGGAGGTGGACGAGGACTACGGCGAGGACGACGAGAACGGGCACACCTTCCTGTTCACGCTCAATGACGAATACGTCATCGATGCGAACGTCGGTGCCAACGTCGCACGCTGGATGAACCACAGCTGCGATCCCAACTGCGAGTCCGAGGTCGAGGAAGATGCCAAGAGCCGCAAGGACAAGGACAAGGTCTTCATCAACGCGCTGCGCAACATCAAGCCGGGCGATGAGCTGACCTACAACTACGGCATCGTCCTGGACGAGCCGCATACCGCCAAGGCCAAGAAGCTCTGGGCCTGCAAGTGCGGCTCGAAGAAGTGCACCGGGACCATGCTCCAGCCAAAGCGTCCCAAGCGCTGAGGCTCGCGCCGCGCGGGCGATGCCCGGAGCGGACAGAAGGTTGCCATGACCGATGGGACGCGCTGCGATGGGCGCGCGCCCCTAATCTGCGCCCCGGACAGTGCTGGAGGGGCATCGCGTGGGGCGCAGGGATCTGATCTGGCTGGGATTCGTGCTGCTGTCGGCGCTGGCTGCGCCGGCCGCCGCCGTGGAGATCGATGGCCACATCGGTGCCGACGAATGGGCCGGCGCCCGCCACATCGCCGATTTCCGCAAGGTCCAACCGCTGACCGGCGAACCCGGTTCGCTGCGCACCGAAGCCTGGGTGCTGGCCACCCCCGAAGGTCTGGCGGTCGCCTTCCGCAATGCGCAGCCGCCGGAAGTGCCACGCACCCGGCAGAAGGTGCGACGCGATTTCCAGGAGCAGGTGGACCGGGTCAACGTGTTCATCGACTTCGATGGTGGCGGGCGCACCGGATACGCCTTCACTGTCAGCTCCACCGGCGGCATGGCCGACGAGATCATCACCAACGAGAACCAGTTCAGTTCCGACTGGGACGGGCTCTGGCAGCAGGCGGTCAGCGAGGACGAGGCCGGCTGGAGCGCCGAGATCCTGGTGCCTTGGCACACCGCGTCGATGCAGCCGATCGAGGATGGCGAGCGCACGCTCAAGCTCTACCTGGCGCGCGTGATCGGCTCCACCGGTGAGCGCGTGGCCTGGCCGACGGCAAGCTTCGAGCGCTCGCGCTACCTGTCCGACTTCGCGCCGCTGGTGGTGCCCGGCTACGATCAGTCGCTGCTGGCGGTCACGCCCTATGTCTCCGGTCTGTACGACAACGTCCGCGGCGGCGGCGAGGGCAACGCCGGTGCCGACCTGTTCTGGAAGCCGAGCGGCCGCTTCCAGCTCTCGGCCACGGTCAACCCCGATTTCGGTCAGGTGGAAAGCGACGACCTGGTGGTGAACTTCAGCGCCACGGAGACCTTCGTCAGCGACAAGCGCCCGTTCTTCACCGAGAACCAGGGCATCTTCGAATACACCACGCCCTCGGATTCCAGCCAGCTGCTTTACACCCGGCGGATCGGCGGGCCGGCCGATGACGGCGGCGGCGCCAGCGACATCGCCGCCGCGGTCAAGCTCAACGGCAGCGTCGGCGACGTGAAGTACGGTGTGTTTTCGGCCGACGAGGCGGGCGAGGCCGGACGCAGCTTCCATGCGCTGCGCCTGGTGCAGGACTTCCAGGACCAGAACCTCGGCGTGATGCTGACCCGCGTGGAGCGGCCGTTCCTCGATCGCGAAGCCACCGTGCTGGGCGTGGACCACAACTGGCGGCCGACGCCGCGCTGGAACCTGCGCAGCCGCGTGCTGGGCAGCCGCATCGATGACGACGGCACCCGCAGCAGTGATCTCGGCGCCACGCTGTGGGCCGACTACGAGATGGACCACGGCTGGCGCCAGCAGTGGATCGCGATGCACTTCGGCGACGAGTTGGAGATCAACGACGCCGGCTATCTGGCGCGCAACAGCGTCAACTACCTGCACTGGCAGGTCTCGCGCCGCTTCACCGACCTGCCCGACGAATCGCGCGCCGCCTCGGTCGACTGGCGCGCGCGCGTGAGCGGCAATCACAACAACCACGGCGACCGCCTCAACGACCAGCTGCGGATCAGCCGCCAGGCCCAGTTGCGCGACGGCAGCAGCGCATTTGCACAGGTCAACATCAACAGTCGCGGGGTCAGCGACACGCTGCTGCGCGGGCGCGGGAACGTGCGCCTGCCGGCCAACTTCAACGCCTATTACGAGTTCGAGCGGCCGCGCAAGGGACGCTGGGCCCACGACGTCGAGGTCGAGCTGTTCGGCGGCGGTCTGGAAGGCAACCGCAAGCTCGGTGGCGCGCTGTGGTACGGCGCGACCTATTTCGTCACGGATGCCTTCAGCCTCAACGCCGGAGCAGCCCTGATCCAGCGGCCGGACTGGCTGATCTGGCAGGGCGCCGACAGCGGCAACCTGGTGGGGGCGTTCGAAGGCAAGGAAGCCAAGCTGCTGGCAGGCCTGGACTGGAACATCAGCGAACGCCAGGAGCTGCGGGTGAAGCTGCAGGCGATCGGCATCGATGCGCGCTTGCGCCAGGCCTGGCGCTTCGACCCGACCGGGCATGCGATCGCCGCAGCGGACCCGGTCGAGGATTTCAGCGTGCGCAACCTCGCCTTCCAGATCCGCTACCGCTATGAACTGGCGCCGCTGTCGCACCTGTATGTGGTCTACGGCCGCGGCGGCTTCGACCGAAGCGCGATCGCCGATGGCGTGGACAATGCGCTGGTGGACAGCTTCGACCTGCGCGACGACGAGCAACTGCTGGTGAAGCTCAGCTACCGTTTCGAGATCTAGCGCGACGTCTGCAGGTCATCGACCGCTGCATGCGATCCGTTGCCGCGGTGCGGTGATGCGCCGATCCGTCATCGAACCCCGATCCGTCATCTCGAACGCAGTGAGAGATCTGCTTCACCGGGCAGGAGATTTCTCACCTCGTTCGAAATGACATCGATTCCATAGAGATGACATCGATATCCAGACGACATCGATAGCGAGACGACATCGGGGTCGTGCGATATGACCGTGCCGCCAGATCGCAATGGTCTGCCCACGCGCCTTCAGCGCGCGGCGTCGCGCAGGTCCACCGCGGCGATGCGCCAAGCGCGCTGGGCCGCGGTGGCGCCGTCGACCTGCGAGCGGCGCAGGGTATAGCGCCCCGCCTGGTGCTGGACGCTGCCGTCGGCGCGGCTGCTGGTGACCGTGACCGGCACTTCCACGTAGACCGAACCCGCCGCGCCTTCGGCCGGACGCGGTTCGCCGACGGTGAGTTCAATCGAGGTGGTGCCGGCGAACGTGGCTGCGAACTGTGCCGGCGTCTGCTCCGCGCCCTGGCCATCCGACCACGCGGCATGCGCGGCCGGGAAGTCGCGCGCGTTGATCGCGGCGTAGTAGCCGCGCAGCACGTCGCGTGGATCTTCCAGGCCGGACGTGGCTGGCGCCGGTGCTGCGGCGACACCCACGGCGCCGGGCGCGACCAGACCCGCCTCGGGGTTCTGTTCCAGCGGAGGCAGGCCGAAGCTGCCGTTGCCTGGAAGTGGCTCCGGTGGTGGCGGGGGCGGCGGCGATCCGGCCAGCGGCACTCCGCCGGGTCCAGGCGCAGCAGGCATGTCGGTGACCGAGCCCCCGGCCTGCTGTGGTCCAGGCAGCGGTGCGTCGGGCGCGACCTGGCCGCCCTGCGTCGGCTCGGGCTCACCGCAGCCGGCAAGCGCCATCAGCGTTGCCAGACAGAGCCATCGTGCGGCAACAGGGACGATATGGCGAAGGCGGCGTGGCATCGGCAGGATCACGTGCGAACGGGAGGGGAAGTGTGCCAGCGACGCCCGCATGCACCGCGTCAGCTCGGATCCCGCAGTGCGTGGCGTCGCGGCTGCAGCCAGGCCAGCAGCACGCCGAGCAACAGCATGCTGGTGGTGCCCAGGGCGGCCTGCCGCGCGATGAAGCCTGCTGGCAGCGGCTGCGCGGCGTAAGCCAGCAGGCAGCCCGGTACCGCTGCCGCCAGCGCCATCGCAAGGCCGAAACGCAAGCCCTGCCGCAATGTGTGCCGCTCCTGCACGAACCCCTGGCTGAAGATCCAGGTCATCGCGAAGCCGAGCAGGGCGTGCGCCAGCAGTACCCAAGGCAACTGGCGCGCGCCGTCGCGGGCATCGCGGTACTCGTGCGCAAGCGCTGCATAGTCCGGCGCCAGCAGCACGCCGTGGATCAGGAACGACAGCAGCAGCGCAGTGAACGAGACCACGGTGCCGCAGATCCAGAACCGCTTGTCCATCGTGCGATGTCCCGTTGGCGATGCGGGGATGCTACCCGGTGACGGATGCAGATGCCGGTGAGGCGCGCCGCGTCAGAGGGCCGCGCTGCGGTATTCCTGCTCCAGCCGCTGCTTCAGTGCGTCCTCGAGCCCAAGCTGGCGCGCAAGCTCGTCCAGGTAGGCGCGCTCCATGAAGTTCTGTGCGTCGGCCGCGACGAGGCTGGCGAGGTACATCTCCGATGCGATCTCGGGCGTGGACGCGGCACGCGCCACCTCGGCCGGATCCAGCGGCTTGTCGAGTTCGGCCTTGAGCCAGCGCTGCACTTCCGCGCCCGGCGCAATGCGCGCGAATTCGCCTTCGATCACCTCGCGCTCGCGCGCGTCGATATGGCCGTCGGCCTTGGCGGCTGCGACCAGGGCCCGCAGGATCGCCTCGCCGTGGACGCTGGCCTGCGGCGGCGGCAGGCGGTCGACGGTTTCCGGCTGCACCGGCGCGCCCTGCTGCGCGCGGTAGTCGCCATAGGCGCGATAGGCCATCACGCCCAGCGCCGCCAGGCCGCCATAGGTCGCGAGCTTGCGCGTGGCCTTGTTGCGGCCCAGCAGCAGCCCCAGCGCGCCACCGCTCATCGCGCCCTTGCCGAAATCGGAGCCGAGCATGCCGCCCAGTCCGCCGCGGCCGTCCTTGCCGGAGAGCGTGGTCGGTGCCGCCGACTTGAGCAGCTGGTCGAGGAATCCGTTGAGGCTCATGGTCGGGCGTCCGTTGGGGGATGGACGCATGCTACCCGCACAAATGGAAACGGGACGGCAATCGCCGTCCCGTTTCCGTGTCCTGCTTCGAAGGTGCCGGGATCAGCCCGCGGCGTCCTTGAGCTTCTTCAGCGGACGCACCTTGACCTTCACCGAGGCGGGCTTGGCGGCGAACCACTGCTCTTCCTTGGTGAACGGGTTGATGCCCTTGCGCTTGGGCTTGGCAGGCACGCTGACCGCGCTGAACTTGGCCACGCCCGGCAGGGTGAAGCTGCCGGTGCCCTTCTTGTTGAGCGAGCCGTGGATCGCGCCTTCGAGCGAACCGAGCACGGCGCGGACGTCTTTCGCGGCGAGGCTGGTGGCTTCAGCGATGTGCGCGATCAGGCCCGACTTGGTCAGGGCTTCCTTGATCGCCTTGGGTGCGGTCGCCTTGGCGGCCGGCTTGGCAGCCTTCTTGGGAGCTGCCGCCTTCTTGGTCGGAGCCTTCTTCTTTGCCATGGGTCTGTGTTCCCTCGTCTGTGTCTGTGTGGTCTGCGTTCTGTTCTGGCCGAACGTGCCGGCAGGCGCAATGTAGGGCATCCGCAACGCCCCGCCAATAGGAAACCACGAAAAAACTGCGGCGATCGTGCTGTCGCGTCAGCGGTCGCGGGCCTCGCGCGCGGGCCGGCGCAGCGGTGGCCAGCGCCACCAGCAGGCCAGGACGATCGCGGCGAAGACGGAATAGGCCAGCACGAACAGCCACCAGGGGGCCTCGAAGAAGATCAGTCGCGACAGCCAGTGCTGGATGAAGGATCCGCCGTAAGTGTCCTGTCCGGCACGGATTCGCAGCGCCTGTTCCCAACTGGTGAGCGGGCACAACTGACCGAACCAGGCTTGCAGTGCGATCACCAGCATCAGCGCCAGGTGCGTGCCGCGCAGCGCGAAGCTGCGCACCCAGCGCCAGCCGAGCGGGCCACCCGCCAGGATCGCCAGCGTGCCCAGCACCACGAACCCCACCACGCCCGCGTGCAGGGCAAGGATCGCGTCGGCGAGCGCGGCGGCGATGTGCGGCGACATCCCGGCGCGCTCAGTCGTCGTCGTGGCGCGGCGAATACGCCGCCACTAGCGCCTGCTGCACCTGCGCCGGCACCGCTTCGTAATGACTCTGTTCCAGGGTATAGCGTCCGCGGCCGGCGGTGATCGACTTGAGCTCCGCGGCATAGCCCTCCAGCTCCGACAGCGGCACCTGCGCGCTGACCGCGATCTCGCCGTTGCCGGTGGCGTCGGTGCCGTTGATGCGCGCGCGCTTGCCGGCGAGGCTGCCGCTGATGTCGCCCATGGCGCTTTCCGGCGCGTGCACCGCCAGGTCGACGATCGGCTCGAGCACCTGCGGCCTGGCCTTGCCGATCGCATCGAGGAAGGCCTTTCTGCCGGCGGCCACAAACGCGACCTCCTTGCTGTCGACCGGATGATGCTTGCCGTCGTGCACGATCACGCGCAGGTCCTGCATGGGATGGCCCGAGATCGCGCCAGAGTGCAGCACCTGGCGCACGCCCTTCTCCACGGCCGGCAGGAACTGCCCGGGGATCACGCCACCCTTGACCGCGTCGACGAACTCGAACCCGGCACCGCGCGGCAGCGGCTCGACCCGCAGCGAGACCTCGCCGAACTGGCCGGCGCCGCCGGTCTGCTTCTTGTGGCGGTGGTGCCCTTCGGCAGCGCTGGCGATCGTTTCGCGATAGGCGATGCGCGGCGCGCGCGTGTCCACGTCCACGCCGAAACGCTCCTTCAGCCGCTCCAGGTTGATGCGCAGGTGCAGGTCGGACAGGCCGCGGATCACCGTCTCGTTGGTTTCCTCCTCGTGCTCGACCTGGAAGCAGGGATCCTCCTCGGCGAGCCGCTGCAGCGCGGTCGCCAGCTTCTGTTCCTGGCCGCGGCTGCCGGCCACGACCGCCAGGCCGAACATCGGCTTGGGGAACGCGACCGGCGCGAGGTGGATGTGGTCCTCGTCGTGGCTGTCGTGCAGCACCGCGTCCACATGCAGGTCCTCGACCTTGGCGACCGCGGCGATGTCGCCCGGGACCGCGTGGTCGATCTCCACGTGCTCGCGCCCGTGCAGCCTGAAAAGATGGGCGACCTTGAACGGTTTGCGCCCGTCGTCGACGAACAGCTGCGCGTCCCTGCGCACCGTGCCCTGGTAGACGCGGAACACGCCGAGCTTGCCGACGAAGGGGTCGTGCACGATGCGGAACACGTCGGCGACAACGTGCGCGTCGGGATCGGGCGTGGTCGTGATCGGCCGTGCACCGGCGCCGCCGCCCTTCAAGAATGGCGGCGGATTGGCTTCGCCCGGATGCGGGAACAGGTGGCCGACCACGTCCAGCAGCTCACCGATCCCGACGCCACTGCGCGCCGAGCAGAAGCACACCGGCACCAGGTGGCCTTCGCGCAGGCACTGCTCGAAGGCGCCATGCAGTTCGTCGCCGGACAGGCCCGCCTCGCCGAGGTCGAGGTAGTGGTCCATCACCGTTTCGTTGATCTCGACCACCTGGTCGAGGATCCGGCGGTGCCAGTCCGCGACCTGGCCCAGGTCGCTGTCGCCGTCCACCTGGCCGAAGCAGTCGACCACCCGCGTGCCGCCGCCGGCGGGAAGATTGACCGGCAGCACTTGCGGGCCGAAGGCTTCGCGCAGCCGCTCGAGCACGCGCCCGGGATCGGCACCTTCGGCATCGATGCGGTTGACCACGATGGCGCGGCACAGGCCGCGCTCCCCGGCGCGCGCCATCATCCGCCGCGTGCCGTACTCCACGCCGCCGGCGGCATCGACCACCAGCAGCGCGGTCTCCACGACCGCAAGCGCCGACAGCGCCGGGCCGCGGAAATCCGGATAGCCGGGCAGATCGATCAGATTGAGGTGGAAGGACTCGCCGCTGCCGGTGTGGTGGTCGATGCTGGCGATGGCGGCGTCCACGGAGTGGCCGCGTTGCTTCTCGATCGGGTCGAAGTCGGACACGGTGCTGCCGCGTTCGATGCTGCCTGCCGTCTGGATTGCGCCGCCGGCATGCAGCAGGGCTTCGAACAGGGTGGTCTTGCCGGCGCCGGGGTGGCCTGCGAGGGCCACGTTGCGGATCTGCTGTGTCGAGTGGGGCATGGTGCCGTTTCCTCCCTGTCGTGACGACGCGCCGGTGGCCGGCGCGGGGCGCGCGGACCGGCAACGCGGAGGAACCGGCGCACATCTCCGGAACCCTGCGGGCGGTCCGCATGGCGCCGTCATGGCTGTCCGCGGGAGGAACGCTGCCGTTCGAGCGTTCGCTCGAGGGCGGTCATGGCGGGAGCACACCTTAGCGCGTCGCCAAGCGCGGGGCGCGTTGCGACGCAGCAAGCCGGCCCGGGCGGGATTTCTCCCTTCGGTCGAAATGACAGGCGAGAGTCGAAATGACAGGCGGGAGTCGAAATGACAGGCGGGAGTCGAGAACGGCAGGTGGGAGTCACGCTGCAGCACCAGCGTGATTCCGGCTGAAATCCACTTGTCATTTCGACCGAAGGGAGAAATCTCCTTCCAACGCCACGACCTTACGCGGAGGTAACGCGCCGCTGCGTACGCTGCCTGCTTTCCCCCGAACAAGGAGCAAGACGATGGGTATCTCCCGCAAGGCAAGCGCCCACTGGGAAGGCGACTTCAAGACCGGCAAGGGCAGCCTGAGCACGCCCGCCAGTGGCCTGCTCGACGGCACGCGCTACGGGTTCAACAGCCGCTTCGGCGACGAGAAGGGCACCAATCCCGAGGAGCTGATCGCGGCCGCGCATGCCGGCTGCTTCACCATGGCGCTGTCGGCCAAGCTCACCGAGGCCGGGCATCCGCCGCAGTCGCTCGACGGCAGCGCCGAGGTCGATCTGTCGATGGAAGGCGGCCCGTCGCTGAGCGCGATCCGGCTGAAGATGAAGGCAAAGGTGCCTGGGCTGGACGAGGCGAAGTTCCGCGAAATCGCCGAGGACGCCAAGCAGAACTGCCCGGTCTCACGCGCGCTGAGCGCAGTGCCGATCACGCTGGAGGCCGAATTGCTTGGGTGAACCGCTACGTTCGGTTCTGATGGTCCACGGCGGCGGCGGTGGCGGCTGGGAGTGGGTCATGTGGCAGGGCGTGTTCGAAGCCGCGCGCCTGCAGGTGAATGCGCCCGACCTGCAGGCTTCGCCGCGCGGCCTGTCCGAAACCCGGTTTGATGACTACGCCGCCCAGGTCCGCATGGGCCTGGAAGCGCTGCCGCGTCCGCGCGCGGTGGTCGGCGCCAGCCTCGGCGGCCTGCTGGCCGCGGTGTGCGCTGATGCGGCCGATGCCGCGGTGCTGGTCAATCCGCTGCCGCCCGCGCCCTGGCACGCCCAATTGCCGCATCGCGACTGGCCCGACGTCGTGCCCTGGCAGCGCGATGCGCGCCTGACCGGCACCCGGCGCGCGCTGCCCGATGCCGACGAAGCCACCGCGCTGTTCGCGTTCCGGCACTGGCGCGATGAAAGCGGGCGGGCGATGCGCGAGGCGTACGCCGGTATTACGGTGGCGCGGCCGGCCTGTCCCCTGCTGTGCATCGTTTCGATGGTCGACGACGACGTGCCTCCGGCGCTGACCGCGGCGTTCGCCGGTGACTGGGATGCGTCGCTGCTGCGCGCGCAGGCGGTGAGCCACGTCGGTCCGCTGCTCGGGCGCGGCGCCGCCGACTGTGCCGCGCAGGCACTGACCTGGCTGTCGGCGCGGTAAATGACCTGCCGTGGTCGTGTGGCAAGCGCTTTCGATTCAGCCCTGCGTTAGCGGTGCGCGCCTAGCGTGTCCAAGCGCCTCCAGTTCCGGCGCGGGGAGCTCCACGATGAAGCCCATGGCCATTGCGCTTGCCGTCGCGCTGGTGCTGTCAGGCGGCACTGCGTCCGCACAAGTCCACGATGATCGCTACGGCCCGGCGCCGTATGGCGACTACAGCGACCGCTCCGGCAGCGACCGGCATGAAGCCGATCAGCTGCGTGGCTCCGACCTTCCCGTGCAGCAGGATCGCTACGCGCAAGGCGAATACGACTGGGCACGCGTACTGCGGGTGGACCCGGTGTTCGACGGCCGCAGCCGGCCGGTACAGGCGCAGCGCCACTGCCAGACGCGCCGCGACGGCTACGTGTCGAGCGATCCCTATCGCGGTGACGATTATTACGACGACGGGCGCTACGCCAGCGACGGATACGGCGACCGCTACGGCCAGACACGGCGCGACGACAACGGGCGCATGGTCGCGACCGTGATCGGCGGCATCGCCGGCGCGGTGCTCGGCAGCAAGGTCGGCAACGGCAGCGGACGCTATGTCGGTACGGCGGTTGGCTCGATGGTCGGCGGCATGGCCGGACGCGGCATCTATGACGCCAACCGCGAACGCGATGCCTACGTCACCGTCTGCGAACCGGATCCATACCGCGGCGACGGCATGGGCGGATACGACACCTACGGGCGCGATGCCCAGGACCAGGCCGTCGATCGCTACGACGTGATCTACGAATATGCGGGGCGGGAGTACACCACCCGCACCAGCTATCACCCCGGCGATCGCATCCGGGTGCGGGTGGACGTGCGCGCGGAATAAGCGGTGCCATTGCGGCGCAAGATGCAGGGGCCTTCGGGCCCCTGTTGCGTTGCGCGGCCGCTTGCGAAAGTCGCTGACGGTCCTGCTTCTACTGCCTCACCGGAAAAGGAAACAAGGGGGACGTCCTCGCCGGCGCGCGCCGGCGGCTACCAGCGGATCACCCCGTCGATCACGGTCTGCACGCGGCCGCCGGACCAGACATCGCCGGCCTCGTCGACCTGCAGTTCGATGATCGCGTCGAAGCCGACCTCGCGGCCCTGGCTGATGCGGTAGCTGCCGTCGGATCCGGGCAGGGCGTCGCGCGACGCCAGCCATGCGGCCAGCGTGGCATTGGCCGCACCGGAGGCCGCGTCCTCGAAGCAGGCCGTCTGTCCCACCCAGGCGCGCACCGCCAGCGCATAGTCGCTGCTGTCGCTGCTGTCGCTGCGTGCGAACGCGCACAGACCCATGCTGTCGGTCGCATGCGCCAGGCGTTCGATCGCGGCCCAGTCCGGCGCTGCGCCGCGCAGTGCGACTTCGCTGGCGAGTTCGGCCAGCCACCAGCGGCGGCCGCCGTCGACCAGCGCCTGCGGCAGCGCACCTGTCGCCAGCCCGGTCATGGCGTCGCGCAGCTGCGGATGGTCGGCGCCGGCGACTTCGACGATGCGCGCGCGCGGCGTGCGCACCGCGATCGTGCGCGACGCGCCCTCGCCCCGCACGCGCAGCGGCAGTTCGCCGGCGATCCCGGCCTGCACCAGCAGGCCGTCGCGCGGCGTTGCCAGCCCGGCCTGCAGCACCGCGTGCGCGGTGCCGACGCTGGGATGCCCGGCGAAGGGCACCTCGCGACGCGGGCTGAAAATGCGGATGCCGTAGCTGGCTTCAGGCGTTGGCGCGGGGAAGACGAAGGTGGTCTCGGGCAGCCGCGTCCAGCGTGCGATCGCCTGCATGCCCTCGTCGTCGAGTCCGCTCGCGTCGAGCACCACGCCGAGCGGATTGCCGGCGCCGGGGCGGTCGGCAAAGACGTCGAGCTGCAGGTAACGGCGATCGGGCATGCGGAGCTGGCCTGTGGTCCGGGTAGAATTCGCGTTTGCCATCCGCGCGCGCGGATGGGGCCGCCCGTTATACCGGAATCCATTCGTCCCCATGCCATCTCCTTCGACCGGCACGCCCTGGTTCGTGCTCAAGTTCGGCGGCACTTCGGTGTCGCAACGCCATCGCTGGGACACCATCGGCGAGTTGGCGCGCAAACGCGCGGAGGAATGCGGCGGCCGCGTGCTGGTCGTGGTATCGGCGCTTTCGGGTGTAACCAACGAACTGACCGCGATTGCCGATGGCGCCGCGGACAGCGTCGCGCGCGTCGATGCGCTGGTCGCGCGTCACCGCGCCTTCGTGCAGGAACTCGAACTCGATCCCGACACGGTGCTGGGTGAGCGCCTCGATGCGCTGCGTGGACTGCTGTCGGACGCGCGCGCCGGTATGCGTCCGCTCGGCTGGCAGGCCGAAGTGTTGGCGCAGGGCGAACTGCTGTCCTCGACCCTGGGCGCAGCCTATCTGCGATCCCGGGGCCTGGATTTCGGCTGGACCGATGCGCGCGGCTGGCTCGATGCGATCGAACTGCCCAACCAGAGCGACTGGGGCCGGCGCCTGTCGGTGTCCTGCCGACGCGAGGTGGACGACGACTGGCGCACGCGCTTCGCCGCGCAGCCGTCGCGCCTGCTGCTCACCCAGGGCTTCATCGCCCGCCATGGCGACGGCGGCACCGCCGTGCTCGGCCGCGGTGGTTCGGACACGTCGGCGGCGCTGTTCGGTGGCCTGCTGCGCGCGCGCTGCGTGGAAATCTGGACCGACGTGCCGGGCATGTTCACCGCCAATCCGCGCGAAGTGCCCGACGCGCGCCTGCTCACGCGCCTGGACTATGCCGAGGCGCAGGAAATCGCGACCACCGGCGCCAAGGTGCTGCATCCGCGCTCGCTGGGCCCGTGCCGGGTGAGCGGCGTGCCGATGGCGATCCTCGACACCGAACGCCCGCACCTGCCGGGCACGCGCATCGACGGCGATGCCGCCCCAGTGCCGGGGGTCAAGGCGATCAGCCGCCGCAACGGCATCGTGCTGGTGTCGATGGAAACGGTGGGCATGTGGCAGTCGGTCGGCTTCCTCGCCGACATCTTCGAGCGCTTCCGCCGTCATGGCCTGTCGGTGGACCTGATCGGCTCGGCCGAGACCAACGTGACCGTCTCGCTCGACTCCAGCGAAAACCTGGTCAGCACTGACGTGCTGGCGCGCCTGTCCGAAGACCTGGCGCAGATCTGCCGGGTCAAGGTGATCGCGCCCTGCGCGGCGATCACCCTGGTGGGCCTTGGCATGCGCTCGCTGCTGCACAAGCTCTCCGATGTCTGGGCGACGTTCGGGCGCGAGCGCGTGCACCTGATCTCGCAGTCGTCAAACGACCTCAACCTCACCTTCGTGATCGACGAGGTCGATGCCGACGGCCTGCTGCCGATCCTGCACGCAGAGCTGATCGATTCGGGCGCGATGCCGGTCTACGAGACTGCGGTGTTCGGCCCGCGGTGGAAGGACATCCTCGGCACCGCGCGGCCGCGGCCGGTGCCGTGGTGGCGCGGCGCGCGCGAGCAGTTGCTGGCGCTGGCCGGGAGCGGCACGCCGCGCTATGTCTACCACCTGCCGACGGTGCGCGAGCGCGCCCGCCAGCTGCTGGCGGTGGACGCAGTCGACCGGCGCTACTACGCGATCAAGGCCAATTCGCACCCGGCGATCCTGCGTGCGATCGCGGCCGAGGGCTTCGGCCTGGAGTGCGTGTCGCTGGGCGAAGTGGAGCACGTGTTCGACAGCGTGCCCGGCTTCGATCCGGCGCGTGTGCTGTTCACGCCCAGCTTCGCGCCGATCGACGAATACGCGCAGGCCTTCGCGCGCGGCATCACGGTCACGGTCGACAACTGCGAGCTGTTGCAGCGCTGGCCCGAGGTGTTCCGGGGGCGCGACCTGTGGCTGCGCATCGACCTCGGCCATGGCGACGGCCACCACGAGAAGGTCACCACCGGCGGCAAGGCTTCGAAGTTCGGCCTGGCGGCGGGCCGGGTGGAGGAGTTCGACGTACTGGCGCGCGCGCTGGACGTGCGCATCACCGGCCTGCATGCGCACCTGGGCAGCGGCGTGGAGACGCGCGAGCACTGGCGGCAGATGGTCGACGAGATGGCCGGCTTCGCCCGCCGAATCGGCACGGTGGAGGTGTTGGACATCGGTGGTGGCCTGCCGATTCCCTATGCGGCCGATGACGAGCCCTTCGACCTGGAGGACTGGGACGCAGGCCTGGCCGAGGTCAAGGCGGTGCATCCGGGTTTCCAGCTCGCGATCGAGCCAGGCCGTTTCATGGTCGCCGAGGCCGGCGTGCTGCTCGCCCATTGCAGCCAGGTGGTGGAGAAGGATGGCGTGCATCGCGTCGGCATGGACGCGGGCATGAACGCGCTGATCCGGCCGGCGCTGTATGACGCTTGGCACGACATCGTGAACCTGTCGCGGATCGAGGATGCGGACGCGCGCGATTTCGACGTGGTCGGGCCGATCTGCGAATCCAGCGACATCTTTGGCCATCGCGTGAAGCTGCCGGAGGCCACCGTGCCGGGCGACGTGATGCTGGTGGCCGACGCCGGCGCCTACGGTTACACCATGGCCAGCACCTACAACCTGCGGGCCCTGCCGGTCGAGGACATCATCGAATGAGCCAGTGGGTTTTCCAGCGCGACGCGATCCGCGCCTTCCGCTTCGTGCGCTGCGGCTTCGATGCGGCCAGCGGCGTCGCACAGCTGGTCTATGCCTTCGACGACGGGCCGGAGCTGGTCGAGACCGTGACCGTGCCGGGCGCGCCGTTCGAGCTCGACGGCGCGCGCGCTGCAGCCGCGGAGCGCGCGCTGCAGCTGCTGCACCTGGTCGCCGGCGTGAGCTACTACAAGGCGGCGGTGCCGCCGGAGATCCGCATCGAGTCCTACGCCATCGATGCGGCCACGGCCGAACTGCTGCAGGAGGTCTACGTCCACGGCCTTGGCGAATTCGCCTATCGCAACGGTCTGGACCTGCACGACAGGATCAGCTTCCCCGCGGAGAAGCCCTCCCCTTCAAGGGGAGGGTTGGGTGGGGATGGTGTCCTCATCGACGACCTGCGCCACCACGCCCTCGTAGCCATCGGCGGCGGCAAGGATTCGCTGGTCAGCATCGAGGCGCTGCGCGTGCTCGGCGTCGAGCAGACCATCACCTGGATCGGCGGCTCGCAGCTGATCCGCGCCTGCGCCGAGCGCACCGGCCTGCCGACGCTCAACATCGGCCGCCAGCTGGCGCCGGAACTGTTCGACTACAACCGCCAGGGCGCGTGGAACGGCCACATCCCGGTGACCGCGGTGAACTCGGCGATCCTGGCCTTTGCCGCGATCGTGCTGGGCGTGGACCAGGTGGTGTTCTCCAACGAGCGCTCGGCCAGCTACGGCAGCCTGATCCTCGCGCCGGATGGAAGCATCACCGGCGAGGTGAACCACCAGTGGTCCAAGGGCTGGGCGTTCGAACAGGCCTTTGCCGCGCACTTGCGCTCGCACGTGGCCGGGGAACTGCGCTACTACTCGCTGCTGCGGCCGCTGAGCGAGCTGGCGGTGGCGCGCCAGTTCGCGAAAATCGACCGCTACGACGCGCACTTCTCAAGCTGCAACCGCAATTTCCACCTGCTCGGCGAGCGCCCGGTCAACCGCTGGTGCGGCGTGTGCCCGAAGTGCCACTTCGTGTTCCTGGCGCTGGCGCCGTTCATGCCCAAGCCGCGGCTGGTTGGCATCTTTGGCCGGAACCTGCTCGACGATCTGGCGCAGGTAGCCGGTTACGACGCGCTGCTGGAGTATCGCGACCACAAGCCGTTCGAATGCGTGGGTGAAGGCCGTGAATCGCGCGCCGCGATGGCTGCGTTGGCGGCGCGCCCGGAGTGGCGCGAGGACGCGATCGTGGCCAGGTTCGCGCGCGAGATCGCGCCGCAGCTGGGCGACGACGAGGTCGACGTCGAAGCCCTGCTGGTCGTCGACGACGAGCACGGCATCCCCGCGCCGCTGTGGGAGCGCCTGCGTGCGCGCCTTGCCGCCTGAGATCGCCGCGCTTGCCGGCAAGCGCGTTGCGCTGTGGGGCTGGGGTCGCGAGGGGCGGGCGGCATATGCGGCGCTGCGCGCAGTGCCCGCACGGGAAACGGGCAATGGGGAATCGGAACAACGGTTTCCTGCTTGGCTGACCCTGTTCTGCACCAGCGCGGAAGCGGAAGACGCGCGGGCGCTGGGCGATCCCGGGCTGGCGGTCGAGACCGAGGCGAGCGCCGAACGGCTGTCGGCCTTTGATATCGTGATCAAGTCGCCTGGCATCAGCGCGTACCGGCCCGAGGTGCTCGCGGCCGCAACGCAGGGCACGCGCTTCATCGGCGGCACCGCGCTGTGGTTCGCCGCGCGCCCGGATGCGCGCACGGTCTGCGTGACCGGCACCAAGGGCAAGAGCACGACCTCGGCGCTGCTGGCGCACCTGCTGCGCGCCGGCGGCCATCGCACTGCGCTGACCGGCAACATCGGCCAGCCGCTGCTGGAGCTGCTCGATGGCGACGCAGCGTACTGGGTGGTCGAACTCTCCAGCTACCAAACCCGCGACGTGGCCGCGAGCGGCGTGCGCCCGGACGTGGCGCTGGTGACCAACATCTTCCCCGAGCACCTGGACTGGCACGGCGGACAGGCGCGCTACGTCGAGGACAAGCTGGCGCTGGTGACCGAAGGGCATCCGCGCGTTGCCGTACTCAATGCCGCCGATCCGACCCTGGCGGCACTTGGCGGCGGCCTGGCCGAAAGCCAGGTGCATTGGTTCGGCGACGAAGCCGGCTGGCACCTGCGCGGCGACGCGCTGTGGCGCGGCGAGCGACAAGTGCTCGATACGCGCACGCTGCCGCTGCCGGGCCGGCACAACCGCGGCAACCTGTGCGGCGTGCTGGCCGCGATCGAGACGCTGGGCCTGGACGCGGAGGCGCTCGCGCCGCATGCCGCCAGCTTCCGGCCGCTGCCGCACCGGCTGCAGAGCCTGGGCACGCGCGACGGGGTCGAGTTCGTCAACGATTCGATCAGCACTACGCCGCACGCCAGCCTGGCGGCACTGGACGTGTTCGCCGGGCGCAGGGTCGCGATCCTGGTGGGCGGCCACGACCGCGGCCTGGACTGGAGCGGATTCGCCGCCGCCATGCGGCAGCGGCCCCCGGCGGTGATCGTGACCATGGGCCAGAACGGGCCGCGCATCCATGCGCTGCTGGAGGATGCGGCCGTGGCTGCGGGCTTCGCTCTGCATGCGGCCGACGACCTGGCCGCAGCCGTGGCGGCAGCGAAGGTCGCGCTGGAAGGCGAGGGCGTGGTCCTGCTCTCGCCCGGCGCGCCGAGCTTCGGCGCCTACCGCGATTACGCCGAGCGCGGGCGCCACTTCGCCGCGCTGGCGGGATTCGATCCGGCCGCGATCACGGCGATCCAGGGGATCGGCATCGCCTGAAGGCGCGTGCCCAACACTGCGTCGGCCGACCCCGACGCCCCACACGCCCACCCACGCCGTACTGCGCTAGGCTGCCGGCTTCCCGCACGGAGTCCGCCCATGTACCGTTCCGTCACCCTCTCCGCACTGCTTGCAGCCGCGCTGTACGCGGCCCCAGCTGCGGCCGCAATGAAGGCCGAGCCGCTGGAATGGAAAGTGGGCGAGGACAGCTTCAGCGGCTGGCTGGTCTACGACGATGAAGACGACGACCTGCGTCCCGGCCTGGTGATGGTGCCCAACTGGATGGGCGTCACCGACGATGCGCTGGAGCGCGCGAAGGCCGTTGCCGGCGACGATTACGTGGTGCTGGTGGCCGACGTCTACGGCAAGGACAACCGGCCCGCCGACAGCAGCCAGGCCGGCAAGCTCGCCGGCAGCCTGCGCGGCGAGGACCGCGGGCCGCTGCGCGCGCGCATGCAGGGCGCGGTCGACACGCTCAAGGCGCAGGCGGGCAAGGCACCGCTGGATGCGGGCCGGATCGGCGCCTTCGGTTTCTGTTTCGGCGGCTCGGCGGTCCTGGAGCTGGCGCGCAGTGGCACCGACGTGGCCGGCGTGGTCAGCCTGCACGGTGGCCTGGCCCCGGGCGCACAGTCGAAGACCGTCGCGCGCATCAGCGCACCGGTGTTGGTGCTCAACGGCGCCAACGACACCGCGGTCGACGATGCGCAGATCCTGGCCTTCGAGCAGGAAATGGATGCGGCTGGCGCGGACTGGCAGTTCGTCAATTTCAGCGGCGCGGTGCACTGCTTCGCCGAGCCCTCCGCCGGCAGCGATCCGGCCAGCAACTGCCGCTACGACGCACGCGCGTCGCGGCGTGCGTATCGGATGATGGATGGCTTTTTCGAGGAAGTGTTCGGACAGGATTGAGGCGGAGCGGGTTACGGGTCGATCAAAGGCCCGGAGGTGATGATCGCGGCTGAAGCCGCTCCCACAGGGCATCGATCCATGCTTCGCTTCCGCTGTAGGAGCGGCTTCAGCCGCGATCAGGAACAACGAGCCTGCTCAATACCCCCGATCCACCGCATACCGCGCCAGCCCGCGCAGCGCGGCCATCGCCTCGTTCTCCGGCAGGCGGGCCAGCGCGGCCTCCGCGGCCGCCGCATAGTCGCGCGCCCGGTTGCGGCTGTATTCCAGGCTGCCGGCCGCTTCGATCGCGGCCAGCACCTCCGGCATCGCGCCGGTGTCGCCCTGCTCGATCACCGTGCGCAGGCGCGCACGGGTGGCATCGTCGGCCCGGGTCATGGCATGGATCAGGGGCAGGGTCGCCTTGCCCTCGGCCAGGTCGTCGCCCAGGTTCTTGCCCAGCGCGGCGGCGTCGCCGCTGTAGTCGAGCACGTCGTCGGCGATCTGGAAGGCATAACCGAGCTGCATGCCGTAGTCGTACAGCGCCTGCTGGGTGGCCTCGTCAGCGCCCGAGGCCAGTGCGCCCAAGCGCGTGCCGGCGGCGAACAGCACCGCGGTCTTGCGCTCGATCACGCCCAGGTAGGCGGCCTCGTCGGTGTCGGGGTTGTGCACATGCAGCAACTGCAGCACCTCGCCTTCGGCGATGCGGTTGGTGGTGTCGGCCAGCAGCTGCATCACCGCCATGCTGTCGAGTTCGACCATCAGCTGGAAGCTGCGCGAGTACAGGAAATCGCCCACCAGCACACTGGGCGCGTTGCCCCACAGCGCGTTGGCGGTGCGGCGCCCGCGGCGCAAGTCCGATTCGTCGACCACGTCGTCGTGCAGCAGGGTCGAGGTGTGGATGAACTCGATGATCGCCGCCAGCTGGTGGTGGCGCGCCTCGACCGTCCCGGTGGCGCGGCCGGCCAGGGCCACCAGCATCGGCCGCAGGCGCTTGCCGCCGGCCGACACGATGTGTTCGGCGATCTGGTTGATCAGGACCACGTCCGAGGCCAGCCGGCGGCGGATCAGGGCGTCGATCGCGGCCATGTCGGCGGCGGCGAGCGCCTGGATGGCGGGCAGGTCGAGTCCGGGCGCGGCGGGGGCAGGGGCGTCCATGGACGGTCCGTGGATGGG
This sequence comes from Luteimonas sp. A611, assembly GCF_054072715.1. NCBI lineage: Bacteria > Pseudomonadati > Pseudomonadota > Gammaproteobacteria > Lysobacterales > Lysobacteraceae > Luteimonas > Luteimonas sp. A611. The sequence continues at coordinate 479,080 of NZ_JBSVRP010000002.1, read as the reverse complement.
GGAGCCGGCGATTATACGAAGCCTGCCGCGCCGGCCGTGCGGCGTAGTCCTACGCGTCGGCGCGGTGCGGCCCGACGCCGGTGGCCGCCGGGCTATAATCCAATGCCTTTCGCCGGGCACGCCGGCGACACCTGAGGAATCCCATGGCCCGCGGCATCAACAAGGCGATCCTTGTCGGCAATCTCGGCAACGACCCCGAAACCCGGTACACACAGGGCGGCATGGCCGTCACCAAGATCAGCCTGGCCACCACCTCGGTGCGCAAGGACCGGGACGGCAACAACCAGGAAAAGACCGAGTGGCACCGGGTGACCTTCTTCGGCAAGCTCGGCGAGATCGCGGCCGAGTACCTGCGCAAGGGCTCGCAGGTCTACGTCGAGGGCCGGATCAGCTACAGCGAGCACACCGGCGACGACGGCCAGAAGCGCTACTACACCGACATTGTCGCCGACGAGATGCAGATGCTCGGCGGCCGTGGTGAAGGTGGTGGTGGTGGTGGTGGTGGTGGCTCGTACGAGCGCAGCCCGCGCCCGCAGCGCCAGGAAGCGGCCCCGCGGCAGGAATCGGCCCCGCGCCAGCAGCCGGCCCCCTCGCGCCAGGCGCCGCCGGTGGACGACTTCTCGGACGACGACATTCCCTTCTGAGCCGACGCCCATCCGACCGCGCATGCAGGCAGCGCCCGTGACGACCTGGCTGGTGACCGGTGGCGCCGGTTTCATCGGCGCCAACTTCGTCCTCGACACGGTGGCGCGCGGCGTGCGCGTCGTCAACCTCGATGCATTGACCTACGCGGGCAACCTCGACACGCTCGAGGGACTGCACGGCAACCCCGGCCATGTCTTCGTGCACGGAGACATCGGCGATCGCGCACTGGTCGCGCGGCTACTGGCCGAGTACCAGCCGGGCGCGGTGCTGAATTTCGCTGCGGAAAGCCACGTAGACCGTTCGATCGACGGCCCGGCGGCCTTCGTCCAGACCAATGTCGTCGGCACCCTGGCCCTGCTGGAGGTGGCGCGCGACCACTGGAAGTCGCTCGAGGTCGAGGCGCGGGCCGCGTTCCGCTTCCTGCACGTGTCGACCGACGAGGTCTACGGGGCGCTCGGCGAGACCGGCCGGTTTACCGAATCAACGCCCTACGCGCCGAACTCGCCGTATTCGGCGTCGAAGGCGGCCTCGGACCACCTGGTCAGGGCGTTCCACCATACCTACGGGCTGCCCACGCTCACCACCAACTGCTCGAATAACTACGGACCCTATCACTTCCCCGAGAAGCTGATCCCGCTGGTGATCGCGCGGGGGCTGGCAGGCGAGTCGTTGCCGGTGTACGGCGACGGCAGGCAGGTGCGCGACTGGCTGTTCGTGGCCGACCACTGCGAGGCGATTCGCACCGTGCTCGCCCGGGGGCGGGTGGGCGAGACATACAACATCGGCGGCGACGCCGAGAAGCAGAACATCGAAGTGGTCCAGGCGATCTGCTCGCTGCTCGACCAGCGTCGGCCACGCCCGGATGGCAAGCTGCGCGCGTCGCAGATCACCTTCGTCGCCGACCGACCCGGCCACGACCGCCGTTACGCGGTCGACGCCTCCAAGCTGCGTGACGAACTGGGCTGGGCGCCGAAGTACAGCTTCGAACGCGGCATCGCCGAGACCGTCGACTGGTGCCTGGCCAACCAGGCCTGGGTGCAGCGCGTGCTCGACGGCAGCTATCGCCTCGAACGCATCGGGGAGACGGCATGATCGCGCGCAAGGGCATCGTGCTCGCGGGCGGTTCCGGGACCCGGCTGTACCCGATCACCCAGGCCATCAGCAAGCAGTTGCTGCCGGTCTACGACAAGCCGATGATCTACTACCCGCTCAGCGTGCTGATGCTGGCGGGCATCCGCGAGGTGTTGATCATCAACACGCCGCACGAGCAGCACCTGTTCAAGGCGCTGCTTGGCGACGGCTCGCAGTGGGGCATGCGCATCGAATACGCCGCGCAGGCCAGTCCAGACGGACTGGCGCAGGCTTTTGTCATCGGCCGTGATTTCCTCGACGGCGCACCCAGCTGCCTGGTGCTGGGCGACAACATCTTCCACGGCCCGGGCCTGACCGACATCCTCCGCCGCGCCGACGCGCGAGACGGCGGCGCGACCGTGTTCGGCTACTGGGTTTCAGATCCCGAGCGCTACGGCGTGGCCGAGTTCGACCGCGAAGGCCGCGTGGTGGATATCGAGGAAAAGCCCGCTGCGCCACGCTCGAACTATGCCGTCACCGGTCTGTATTTCTACGACGGCCGCGCCGCCGACTTCGCGTCCACGCTGCAGCCCTCGTCGCGTGGCGAACTCGAGATCACCGACCTCAACCGCTGCTACCTCGAACGGGGCCAACTGCACCTGGAGCGCCTCGGACGCGGCTACGCCTGGCTCGACACCGGCACCCATCAGTCGCTGCTCGAGGCCTCCAACTACATCGGGACCATCGAGGCGCGCCAGGGCCTGCGCGTATGCTGCCCCGAGGAGATCGCCTGGAACAATGGCTGGATCGACGAAGCGCAGCTGCAGGCGCTTGCAGCTCCGCTGGTGGGGAACGGCTACGGCCGCTACCTGCTGGGGCTGCCCGATCGCGGGTTCGTGCCTTGAAGCTGGTCGAGACCGGCCTGCCGGGCTGCGTGGTGATCGAACCGAAGGTGTTTGACGACGAGCGGGGCTTTTTCTACGAATCCTTCAACCGGGACAGGCTCGCCGCGCACGGGCTGTCGCCAGCGTTCGTGCAGGGCAACGTGTCGCGCTCGGCTCGGGGCGTGCTGCGCGGACTGCACTACCAGTGGCCCAGGCCGCAAGGGAAATACGTGTCGGTCCTGGAAGGCGAGGTGTGGGACGTGGCCGTGGACATCCGCGGTGGCTCGCCGAATTTCGGCCAGTGGGCCGCGGTGCTGCTGAGCGCGGAGAACCGCCGCCACGTCTGGATCCCGGAAGGGTTCGCACACGGATTCGTCGTGCTCAGCGAGCAGGCGCTGGTGAGCTACCTGTGTACGGCGACCTACGATCCGTCCGCGGACGCCGGTATCCGCTGGAACGACGCCGACCTCGCCATCGATTGGCCGCTGGCCGATCCACAGCTGTCGCCCAAGGATGCCCGGGCGCCGTTTCTGGCCGACGTCCCGACCGAACGGCTGCCGCTCTACGCGCCATGAGGATCCTGCTGCTTGGCGCCAACGGCCAGGTCGGGCGCGAGCTCCGGCGGTCGTTGGCGGCTGGCGAGCTGGTGTGCGGCACGAGGGGCGGACGCCTTGCCGATGGGCAGGCGTGCGAAGCCGCCGACTTCGACGTGCCTGATTCGCTGCCCGCGCTCGTCGCGCGCATCGGCCCCGACATCGTGGTCAACGCCGCCGCCTATACCGCAGTCGACCGCGCCGAGTCCGAGCGCGAGGCCGCGTTCCGCGCAAATGCGCAGGCACCCGCGGCGCTCGCGGCCGCGTGCGCCGCGCGCGACGCGCTGCTGGTGCATTACTCCACAGACTACGTGTTCGACGGCACGGGCACGCGCCCGTACCGCGAAGACGATCCTGTCGCGCCGATCAACGTGTACGGGGAGAGCAAGCTGGCCGGCGAGCAGGCGATCCGCGCAAGCGGTGCCCGGCACATGATCCTCCGCACGGCCTGGGTCTACGCCGACCACGGCAGAAATTTCATGTCGACGATGCTGCGGCTGGCGCGAGAGCGCGACGAGCTGCGCGTGGTCGCCGACCAGATCGGCACACCGACGCCCGCAGCGCTGATCGCCGATGTCACGGCGGATATCCTCGCAAAGCCGTTCGCTGTGTCCGGCCTGTGGCACCTGACCGCGCAAGGCGAAACCAGCTGGCACGGATTCGCGGAGGCCATCGTCGAGCGGGCACATGCGCTGGGCCGGATCGAGCGCCGGCCCAGCATCGTTCCGATCGCCACCGCCGACTATCCCACGCCGTCGCGCCGGCCGGCCTACTCGCGGCTGGACTGTTCCAGGCTCGAGTGCGATACGGGGATCAGGTTGCCCGACTGGGAGACTGCGCTGGCGACCGTTCTGCGATAGGCTCGCGTCGGCGAGGGATGGGGATCCCTGCACCGGTCCACGGGGACGGGATGTCGTCGATGAGGGGGAAGATCATGGGCATGCGTTGTGCTGCCGCACTCGCGGTGTGGGCGTTCTTTGCGCTGGTGTCGATACCGCTGGCCGGCCATGCGGTCCAGCCGCACATGGTCGAACCGTTCATCGAAGAGGGCGGCATCCGCGACGTCAAGATTTCGCCAACGGGCGAGCACCTCGCGATGACGATGCGGGTGGATGGCCAGACCGGGTTGATGATCGTCGCGCGCGGGGAGACGGGCGCCAGCGCCGTCATGCGGTTCGCACGCGGTACGCACGTGCACGACTTCTGGTGGGTCAACGAAGAGCGGGTGCTGATGTCGCTGGCCGAGACCTTCGGTACCCGCGACGATCCGCTGCTGACCGGCGAGCTGTTCGGCATGAACGCCGATGGCGGCCGCAAGGAACTGCTGGTGGGTTATCGGGCCAAGGGGGTCCAGACGGGCACGCGGATCGGTGTCGACAGGGAGGGCAGGGTCGCCGCATTCCTGGTCGATCCGCTGCCGGACGACGACCAACACGTCCTGGTCACGATCCGTTCGTTCGCCAGGGATCCGTATTCCCGGATCGAGCGGATGAACGTCTACGACGGCCGGCGCGCGCTGGTGGCGCCCTCTCCCGTGTCGGCGGCCGACTTCGTCACCGACCACCAGGGGCGGGTGCGCTTCACGGTCGGGCACGTGTCGGACAACTACAGCCAGCTCTTCCATCGCAGGGACGATTCGGCGCCCTGGGAACAGATCAACCACGAGCGCACCAGCAACCGGGTCGAGCGGCCGCTGGGATTCGCCGAGGGCGACACGATCGCCTACCTGCGCGTGTCGCAACCGACCGGGCCCGACCGGATCGTCGCCCTGGACACCGTGACGGGAGAACGCAAGGACGTCGCCGGCGATGCCGTCGTCGATCCGCAGCCGGTCCATCTCCACGGCGGGGTTCGTCCGATCGGCGCCTGGTACCTCGGAGGCAAGCCGCGGCTGGCGTTCTTCGACGAGCAGAGCGCGGAGGCACGCCTGCAGCACATGCTCCAGCGGGCTTTCCCCGGGACCCGGGCATCGGTCCGGTCTTCCACGCTCGACGGAAGCCTGCGAGTGGTGCTGGTGGAGAGCGATGTCGATCCGGGCAGCTTCTACCTGTTCGATACCGGCACGGCGAACGCGGAGCTGCTCGTCGTGCGCGACAAGCAGATCGATTCCACGCGAATGGCGCCGATGACGCCGATCGAACTGAAGGCGCGCGATGGCGTCGTCCTCCATGGGTTGATGACGGTGCCGCTGGGATCGGACGGCAAATCCCTGCCGATGGTGGTCATGCCGCATGGTGGTCCATTCGGCGTCTTCGACGCTTGGGGTTTCAACGCCGACGCCCAGCTTCTCGCCGCCGCCGGCTATGCGGTGCTGCAGGTGAACTTCCGCGGATCGGGCAACCATGGCCGCGCGTTCAGGCAGGCGGGCGCGCGCCAGTGGGGCGCGGCGATGCAGGACGACGTCACCGACGCGACCCGCTGGGCGATCGGGCAGGGTCATGCCGATCCGCAGCAGATCTGCATCTACGGCGCGAGCTATGGTGCCTACGCCGCGCTGATGGGCGTGGTGCGCGAACCCGGTCTGTACCGGTGCGCCATCGGCTATGTCGGCGTCTACGACCTGCCGATGATGCAGCGGGACGATATCGGCCGCAGCCGCTCGACCGCGACGTGGATGCGCGAATGGGTCGGGTCCGATGCGGCCGCGCTCGAGGCCGTATCCCCGACCCGGCGCGCCGCAGAAATCAAGGTCCCCGTGTTTCTCGCGGCGGGTGGCGAGGATTTCGTCGCCCCGGTCGAGCACACCAAACGCATGGAGTCGGCGCTGAAGCGCGCCGGCGTTCCGGTCGAAGCCCTGTACTACCCGAAGGAGGGCCACGGCTTCTACGAGGTCGCGCATCGCAGGGAGTTCTATACCCGCCTGCTGGGATTCCTTGCCCGTCACATGGACTCCGCCCCGGACTGAGGCAGCCCGCGCGCTGGTCGAGGCAGGGTTCCCAGGAAGGCATGGGTCTGACTTTCTGGCTGGCCACCCGCCGCACGCCGATGTGCCGGAGTCCGGCCATGCCGCCGTGAAGCTGAAGCCCTCAGACGGGCTTGTGGGCGCCACGGCGCATGTGCCGGAAGCCCTTTGCGTGGCAGGTGCGCGAGCGCCTACCATCCGGGCATCCCTTCCAGGAGTGGTCCGAATGATGCTGCGACATGCACTGCTGCCGATCTGCCTGCTCGCCGCGCTTCCTGCCCTGGTTGACGCACGCGGCTTCGACGTGCGCGACCTGGTCCAGCTTGACCGCGTGTCATCGCCGCTGCTCTCGCCTGACGGGCATGTCGTTGTCTTCGCCCAGCGCAGCGTCGACGCCGAGCTCAAGGCGACCACGGCGCTGTACGCGCGGCACCTGCTCACGCGCGACGCGGCGCCGCCGAAGCGGATCACGCCCGAGGGCTGGAACGTCAACTCGCCCTCGTTCTCCAGGGACGCGCAGACGCTGTACTTCCTCAGTGCGAAGGGCGGGTCGCAGCAGCTCTACGCGATGCCCGCGGGCGGCGGCGAGCCGCGCCAGCTCACGGCCTTCGCGCTCGACGTAGGCAGCTACCGGCTGTCCCCGGACGACGCGCGCGTGGCGTTCAGCGCCGACACCTTCGCCGAATGCGCGGCAGACCTTGCCTGCACGAAGAAGAAGCTCGATGCGCGCGCTGCGGACAAGGCGAGCGGGCGCGTCTACGACCAGCTGTTCGTGCGCCACTGGGATACCTGGAACGACGGGCGCCGCAGCCGCCTGTTCGTCGCCACGCTGCCGGGCGCAGGCACGGTTCCGGTCGCCGATGCCAGCCTGCTCAGCGGCGCGCTCGACGGCGACATTCCGGCCAAGCCCTTCGGCGATGCCGGCGACTACGCCTGGTCGCCCGATGGCGGCCATGTCGTCGCGAGCGTGCGCATTGCCGGCAACAGCGAGCCCTGGTCGACCAACTTCGATCTCTACCGCCTGACGCTCGACGGCGCCGCGCCGGTCAACCTCACCGAAGCCAACAAGGCCTGGGACGCCGGCCCGGTCTACAGCGCCGACGGCGCGACGCTGTTCTATCGGGCGATGAAGCGCCCCGGCTTCGAGGCGGATCGCTACGCGATCATGGCGATGGACGTGGCCAGCGGCCGCACGCGCGAAATCGCCCCGGACTGGGACCGCTCGCCGAGCAGCCTCAAGTCCGCTGCCGATGGCAGGTCACTGTACGTGACCGCGCAGAGCACGGGCGAGTACCCGCTGTTCCGCATCGACGTCGCCAGCGGCGAGGTCACCGAGCTGGTCGGCGACGGCACGGTCTCGGCCTTTGCGGTCGAGGGCGACACGATCGCGCTGACCCGCAACACCATCGACAGCGGCGACACGCTCTACGTCGCCATGGGCGAAGGCCAGGGCCTGCGCCAGATCACCGCGACCGCCGCCGAGCGCCTGCCGGACGTGCAGTTCGGTGCCTACGAGCAGTTCTCGTTCAAGGGCGCGGGCGGTGCGACGGTCTACGGTTACGTGGTCAAGCCGGCCGGCTACCGGGAAGGCGGCAGCTACCCGGTCGCATTCCTGATCCACGGTGGCCCGCAGGGCAGCTTCGGCAACGGCTGGAGCTATCGCTGGAACCCGCAGACCTACGCCGGCCAGGACTACGCGGTGGTGATGATCGATTTTCACGGCTCGACCGGCTACGGCCAGGCCTTCACCGATGCGATCAGCGGCGACTGGGGCGGCAAGCCGCTGGTCGACCTGCAAAAGGGCTGGGAGGCGGCGCTGGCGCAGTACGACTTCCTCGACGGCGACCGGGCCTGCGCGCTGGGCGCCAGCTATGGCGGCTACATGGTCAACTGGATCGCCAGCCAGTGGAGCGCGCCCTGGAAGTGCCTGGTCAACCACAACGGCGTGTTCGACACGCGCTCGATGGGCCTGGTGACCGAGGAGCTGTGGTTCACCGAATGGGAGTTCGGCGGCACCGTGGCTGAGCAGCCGCAGGCATACGAGAAGTTCAACCCGGCGCGCCACATCGACAAGTGGAAGGTGCCGATGCTGGTGGTGGCGGGGCAGAACGATTTCCGCGTGCCGCTCGACCAGAGCCTGTCCAGCTTCACCGCGCTGCAGCGCGCCGGCATCGAATCGCAGCTGCTGTACTTCCCGGACGAAAATCACTGGGTGCTCAATCCGCACAACAGCATCCTCTGGCACGACACCGTCAATGCCTGGCTCAAGCGCCACACCGGCGAGTGATTTCCGCGGAAAGCCGGCGCCAGCCGGCTTTCCTCTTCTGCGCGGGCGCTTTCCCGCGATCCACTGGAGCCGCGCATGGCGATCGACAACGCCGCAGCCTCGACTGCAATCATCAGCAACGACATCGTCGCCTTCGGGCTGATCACCGCCACGCTGGGGCTGATCTTCTGGTTGGCCACCGGCCCCACGCCGATGTGGAAGAAGTTCTTCGCCTGGGTGCCGGCGCTGCTGCTGTGCTACTTCGTGCCGGCGCTGTACAACACCGTCGGCCTGGTCGATGGCGAAGGCAGCAGCCTGTATTACCTGGCCAGCCGGCTCATGCTGCCCGCGGCGCTGGTGCTGCTGACCCTGTCGATCGACATCCAGGGCATCCTGCGGCTGGGTCCGAAGCTGTTGTTCGTGTTCTGCATGGGTACGCTGGGCATCGTGCTGGGCGCGGTCGTGACCTTTCAGCTGATGGAGTGGCTGTGGCCGGCCGCGGTGGCCGGCGACACGTGGAAGGGCATGGCGGCACTGTCGGGCAGCTGGATCGGTGGCGGCGCCAACATGGTGGCGATCCGCGAGATCTACGATGTCGATGCCACGCTGTTCGGCCAGTTCGCCGTGGTCGACGTGGCCATCGCCAGCCTGCTGATGGCGACCCTGCTGTTCCTGGCCAACCGTGCCCCGCAGATCGACGCGCGCAATGGCGCCGACACCCGCGCGCTGGACGAGATGCAGCAGCGCATCTCCGCCCATGAGGCGGCCAATGCGCGGATCCCGACGCTGTCCGACCTGATGATCATCATCGCCTGGGCATTCGGCATCGTCGGCCTGGCGCACGCGATCGCCGAGCCCGCGTCGGCGTGGTTCAAGGCCAATGCGCCGTGGTCATCGCAGTTCAGCCTGGATGCGCCCTTCGTCTGGATCGTGGTGCTCTCGACCCTCGGCGGCCTGGTGCTCAGCTTCACCCGGGTGCGGCGTCTGGAGAACGCGGGCGCCTCCAAGGTCGGCACCGTGTTCCTGTACTTCCTGATCGCCTGCATCGGCATGCAGATGGACTTCCTCAAGCTGGCCAACCGTCCGGAGCTGGCGTTGATCGGCCTGCTGTGGATGTCGATCCATGTGGCGGTGATCTGGTACGCCGCGAAGCTGGTGAAGGCGCCGCTGTTCTACTTCGGCGTGGGTTCGATGGGCAACGTGGGCGCCGCTGCGTCGGCGCCGGTGATCGCGGCTGCCTTCCACCCGACGCTCGCGCCGGTGGGCGTACTGCTGGGCACCGTCGGCTACGCAAGCGGCACGGTGATCGCGTACTTCCTGGGCCAGGTCCTGCGGATGATGGCGGGGCAGTAGGGGCGGCTTCCTGGCCGAACACTTCCGCTGCGAGTGGCCGACACTCTCCGGAGCTCTGGGCGACCTGTCGTTGCAAGCCCGAGGCGCATGGGCTTCGGAAGGGGCCGCAGCGCCGCGGGAGGGGATGGCGAACCGCTCGGGCAGACGTCCATGTCCGCACTCGCGGCCGCGGCACATCCATGTGCCGCTTGCACCATCCCCTCCCGCGGCGCTGTGGCCCCATCCGCAAGCAACGCGCCCGATCCGCAAGTAATGCGCCCTCATGCAATGTCCGCGAGCGGAGCGAAAAAACGGGGCCTTCCGGCCCCGTTGATCGATCCAGCGCAGGCAGCGGCTGCATCAGCAACAGCGAAACCCGCCTCGGCCTCCGTAGCGTGCCTCCTGGCGCTCGCGGAAGAAGGTCTTGTAGTCCATCGGCTCGCGGTCGGGATGCTTTTCCAGCGTGTGCCGGACGTAGTTGTCGTAGTCCGGAACGCCGCAGCACAGGCGCGCGGTCTGCACCAGCCTTCGCCACACCTGCTTGTGGGTGGCGAAGTGGTCGAGGGTGACGAGCTGGCCACCCATCAGAGGTACATCTGCTGCTGTTCGGGGGTCAGCGCCACGTGGGGCGTCTCACGGTCGGTGCGCACCGCGCTGGCGCGGGCCTTGCGGATCGCCACGATCGAATAGAACAGCACGCTCAGCACCACCAGCAGGAACAAGGCGGTGAGCCCGGCGTTGACGTAGTTGTTGATCATGATCTGCGACATCCCGTCGAAGTCCTTCGAAGGCGCGATCAGCTCGCCGCGCCCGATCGCGTCGCTGTAGCGGTTCGCCTGCGCCAGGAAGCCCACGCCCGGATCGGCATCGAAGATCTTGATCCAGCCGGCATAGGTGGTGCACACCAGCAGCCAGATGGTCGGCACGATCGAGACCCAGGCGTAGCGGTCCTTCTTCGTCTTGAACAGCACCACCGTGCACAGCATCAGCGCGATGCCGGCCAGCATCTGGTTGGCGATGCCGAACAGCGGCCACAGCATGTTGATGCCGCCCAGCGGATCGTTCACGCCCTGGTAGAGGAAGTAGCCCCACAGCGCCACGCAGCCGGCGGTGGCGATGAGGTTCGGACCCCAGGATTCGGTCCTGCGCATCACCGGCACGAAATTGCCCAGCAGGTCCTGCAGCATGAAGCGGCCCGCGCGCGTGCCGGCATCGACCGCGGTGAGGATGAACAGCGCCTCGAACAGGATCGCGAAGTGGTACCAGAACGCCATCATCCCTTCGCCGGGGATCACCGCATGGAAGATCTGTGCGATGCCCACCGCCAGCGTCGGCGCGCCGCCGGCGCGGGACAGGATCGAGTTCTCGCCGATGTCGGCGGCCGTTGCGGTGAGCACCTCGGGAGTGACCACGAAGCCCCATTCGGAGACGGTGCGTGCAACGGTCTCCACGTCGGTGCCGATCACCGCCGCCGGGCTGTTCATCGCGAAGTAGACGCCCGGGTCGATGATCGATGCCGCGACCATCGCCATGATCGCCACGAACGATTCCATCAGCATGCCGCCGTAGCCGATGTAGCGCGCGTGGCCCTCGTTGGCCAGCAGTTTCGGGGTTGTTCCGGAGCTGATCAACGCGTGGAATCCCGACACCGCGCCGCAGGCGATGGTGATGAACAGGAACGGGAACATCGAGCCCTTCCACACCGGTCCCGTGCCGTCCGTGAACTGGGTCAGCGCCGGCATCCGAAGATCCGGCATCACGATCAGGATGCCGATCGCCAGGCCGACGATGGTGCCGATCTTGAGGAAGGTCGACAGGTAGTCGCGCGGCGCCAGCAGCAGCCACACCGGCAGCACCGCGGCGACGAAGCCGTAGCCGATCAGCATCCAGGTGATCTGGGTGCCGGTGAAGGTGAAGGCCGGGCCCCAGGTGGGATGTGCGGCCACGTCGCCGCCAAACCAGATCGCCGCCACCAGCAGGATGATGCCGACCACCGAGATCTCGCCGATCTTCCCGGGCCGGATGTAGCGCATGTAGATGCCCATCAAGATCGCGATGGGGATGGTCGCGATCACCGTGAACATGCCCCAGGGGCTTTCGGCCAGCGCCTTCACCACGATCATCGCCAGCACCGCCAGGATGATGATCATGATCAGGAAGGCGCCGAACAGGGCGATGGTGCCGGGAACCTTGCCCATCTCCTCGCGCACCAGGTCGCCCAGCGAGCGCGCGTCGCGGCGGCTGGAGATCACCAGCACCATGAAGTCCTGCACCGCGCCGGCCAGCACCACCCCGAAGATCAGCCACAGCGTGCCGGGCAGGTAGCCCATCTGCGCGGCCAGCACCGGGCCCACCAGCGGGCCGGCGCCTGCGATCGCGGCGAAATGGTGGCCGAACAGCACGTGCTTGTTTGTGGGCACGTAATCCAGGCCGTCGTTGCGCAGCACCGCCGGGGTGGCGCGGGTCGGGTCCAGGCCGAGCACGCGGTTGGCGATGAACAGCCCGTAGTAACGGTATGCGACCAGGTAGATCGACACCGCGGCGATCACGATCCACAGCGCGTTGATCGATTCGCCGCGGCGCAGTGCCACCGTACCCAGGCAGATCGCGCCGATCAGTGCGAGTGCAGCCCACAGGACCTTGCCGAATCCGCCTTTCATGGATCGCCTCGACTGTTGGGGGTACAGAAGGCCTTTTACGCCGATCCGCGCCGATCGCCAATATTGCGCTGCCGCAAGCGGCTGCCCCCGGGCGGGCGGACGTGCGCTACAGCCAGCGCACCTTGCGCAGGTAGCGGTACAGCGTCGCCACCACCAGCGCCACCACCGCGATCAGCAACGGGTAGCTCCAGCGACCGTCCAGTTCGGGCATGTGCGGGAAGTTCATTCCGTACCAGCTCGCAATCAGCGTTGGCGCCGCGAGCAGGGCGGCCCAGCCGGCGAGCTTCTTCACCACCTCGCCCTGTGCCTGGGTCACCAGCGCCTGGTTCACGGCCAACGCGGTGCTCAGCATGTCGCGCAGCACCTCGATGGTCTGGTTGATGCGCACGCAGTGGTCGAGCACGTCGCGCAGGTACAGCCGAGCCTCTTCCGGGATCAGCGGGCTGCTGCTGCGGACGAGTTGCGACAACACGTCCTGCATCGGCGCCACGTTGACCTGCATGTAGGTCAACTCGCGCTTGAGGTCGTAGAGGCGGATGACGGTGGCGCGATCGAAGGACTCGCTGACGATGTCCTGCTCCAGCGCCGGCAGGGTGGCCTTGAACTCGTCCACGATCGGCAGGTAGTTGTCGACGATGGCGTCGAGCACCGCGTACAGGCCGAACGAGGGGCCGAGCGCCAGCAGCCCCGGCTCGCGCTCCACCCGCAAGCGCGCCGGCGCATACGACAGGGATGCGCCGTGGCGCACGGTGACCAGGTAGCGCGGTCCGAAGAACACGTGGGTTTCGCCATAGGCGATCTTCTGCGCGACCACCTGCGCGGTGCTGGCGACCAGGAACAGCGAGTCGCCATAAGCCTCGACCTTCGGTCGCTGGTGGGCCTTGTGCGCGTCCTCGATGGCCAGATCGTGCAGGCCGAATTCCTCCTGCAGCGTTTCCAGGACCGCATCGTCCGGCTCGTACAGCCCGATCCAGACGAAGCTGCCGTCTTCTTCGGCGAGGACATCGCTGATGGCTTCCAGCGACACGTCGCGGCGCACGCCGTCGCGCGCATAGACGACGCAGTTGATCACGCTGGGCGGGTTGGCGGCAGGGGTTGTTTCCATCGCCCCATCCTGCGCCAGCGCGGCACGGCTCGGCAACCGGGTGCGGGCCGGGGCGCGCGGCTGGCGCGCAGTCGATCCTACTGCGCGACGAAGCGGATGGCCTGGCCGCCGCCCGGGGCAAGCCGCAGGTGCAGCGTATCGGCGGCAGTGACTTCGCGGGTCTCGATCAGGATGTCCTCGCGCCGGGTGCGGTAGTCGGCTTGCTCGCCGTCACGGTAGATCTGGGCGCTGTAGCGGCGGCCCGGATCGAGGAAGTCCAGCGTCACCTCCAGCGTGCGCGGCGCCTCGTCGGTCACCGATCCCAGGTACCAGTCGTCGCCGCCGCGTTCGCGGCGCGCGATGGTCACGAAGTCGCCGACCTCCCCATTGAGCACGCGCGTGGTGTCCCAGTCCACCGGCACGTCCTTGATGAACTGGAACGGGCCCGGGTTGGCCTCGTAGTTGTCCAGCAGGTCGGCCGCCATCTGCAGCGGGCTGTAGACCACCACGTACAGCGCCAGCTGCTTGGCCCAGGTGGTCTCGATGCCGCCGGACGCGCGCGTCTGCATGCCGAAGATGCCGGGCGTGTAGTCCATCGGCCCGGCCAGCAGGCGGGTGAACACCAGGTTGGCCTCGTGTTCGGGTGGATTGCCCGGATGGCCCCAGGCGCTGAACTCCATGCCGCGCGCACCCTCGCGGGTGATCGCGTTGGGCCAGGTGCGGCGCAGGCCCGTATCCTTCACCGGCTCGTGCGGATTGACCGAGATCCGCCGCTTGGCCGCCTCGGTGATCACGCGCTGGTGGTGGTTCACCATGTCCTGGCCCTCGTGCCAGGCGTAGACGAGGTTGCCCTCTGCATCGCGCACCTTGGCCTGGCCGGCATCGGCGACGTAGCCAGTCTTGACCGCCGGGATGCCGACCCGCTGATACAGGTCGAACGCATCGCCCAGCTGCGATTCGTAGTGCGCCGCGTGGCCCGAGGTTTCGTGGTGGCCGACCAGCACCACGCCCTTGCTGCGCGCGTGCGCGCTCAGCGCCTCGATATCGAAGTCGGGGTAGGGCCGGGTGAAGCTGAACTCCTCGCCGTTGCCGAACCAGTCGCCGTCCCAGCCAATGTTCCAACCTTCCACCAGCACGCCGCCAAAACCGTGCTCGGCGGCGAAGTCGATGTGGCGCCGCACGTTCTCGTTGGTGGCGCCGTGCTTCGCACCGGAGGCCCAGGTCTTGAGGTCCAGGTGCATTTCCCACCACACGCCGACGTACTTCATCGGCTTCACCCAGGACACATCGCCAAGACGGTTGGGTTCGTTGAGGTTGAGGATCAGCGAGGACTCCACCAGATCGCCCGCGCGTGGCGCGATCTGCAGGGTGCGCCACGGCGTGCTGAAAGGCGTGGCCACCGAGACCTTCGCCGAGGTGCCGCTGCCCGGCGTGAGCGCGGCCTTGAGCTTGCGTCCCTCGACCCGGGTCAGGTTCATGCCGGAATAGTCGACCAGCGCCGCTTCGTGGATCGACACGTGCAGGCCGTCTCCGGTGCGCAGGGTGATCGGCGTCTGTGCATCGCCGACCTGCTGCAGCGGGGTGGTGTGGTAGAGGTATTCCTCGCGGTTCCATTCGAACGCCGGGATCCACCAGGCGGTGGCGTCCTCGGCCAGGGTGAACTCGGTGAGCTCCTCGGCGATGTTGAGCCGCTCCAGTCCCGGCTGGTCGCGGAACACGTAGCGGAAGCCGAGCCCGTCGTCGTAGAGCCGGAAGACCACGTCGAAATCGCGCTTCGGGCCAGTCCGCTCGCGCAGGGTGACGGTGAGTTCGCTGTAGTGGTTGCGGATCTCGCGGCGCTCGCCCCAGGGCTGTTCCCAGGTCTGGTCGAAGCTGTCGTGGCGCTGCGCGGCGATCTCGAGATTGCGCTCGAACTTCGGAACGTCGGTGAACATCATGCCCAACCGCGAAGGCGCGATGACGCTGCGGCCCTCGCGCATCACCGTGTAGCTGGGACGGCCGTCGTTGTCGGTGGTGAGTTCGACGCAGAGCGTCTTGCCGGGCGAGCAGGCCTGTGCCGTCGGCGATGGCGCGGCGGCCGTCGCGGCCGTCGCGACAGTGCACAGCAGCAGGGCGGCGGACAGGTTGCGGATCGGCATCGTGCGTTCTCTCTGGCTCCCGGGATCGGCCCGATGTTGCCACAGCGTTGGCGGCGCGATCCGTGCATACGTATGCAGCGGATATACCGCGCTGTCCCACCCGTCCATCGACGTACCCCGCAGCAGATTCCCCACTGCGTTCGGAATGACAGGCGCATGCATGCGGCGCGTCGAGACGCGCATGCGTGCGCGGCGGCTACTCGCGCCTGCGCATCGCCAGCCCGCGGGCCAGTGCCACATGCACCGGCAGCAGCAGCGCGATCCAGTGTGCGTTGCGCTGCGGCAGCACCGGCAGCAGGTGCAGGAACAGTGCGATCACCGCGCCCACCGCCACGATCCAGGCCAGCACGCGGAACACCGGCCCCGCCTCGCGGCCGCGTGCGATCCGCCAGCCGCCGTGGAGCAGCAGCAGCGCCAGCGGCGAGAGCAGCAACAGGTTGTGGTTGGCCCAGGCCGCGCGGTGGTCGGTGAAGCCCCACAGGGCCAGCATCACCAGGCCCAGCACGCCGCAGATCGTCCAGAACGGCAGCGCAGCCGCGGCCAGCGCGGCGGGGCGCGTGCGCCCGAGCATCCCGATGCCGGCGGCCAGCAGCAGCCCGGCCAGCAGCCAGGGCCACCACGGGCGCGGCGCTTCGGCCGGTTCCGCGCGCAGGCGGTGCGGCAGCAGCTGCTCGGTGCCGGTGACCAGCGGGCGACCGTCATCGAGCCGGAGTCCGGCGAGTGCATCAGCCAGTCGCATCGGCACGAACGCGTCCTGCCACAGCGAGTTGGGCCGGTCCGCGGACGGGCCCAGGCCCAGGTCGAAACCCAGCCACATCCAGGCTGCGGGCGACGCAAGCCGCACCGCATCGCCGCGGAAGGTATTGCCCCGCGAGCGGCTCGTGAACTGGCGCTGCAGCGTCCCGCCCAGCGCCGCGTCGAGCGCGTCGCGCACGCGCGTGGAGCAGTTGTCGGTGAAGTAGTCGTAGCGGTAGACCGCGTTTTCAGGTCGCGCGTTCTCCGCCAGCGCATCTGCCAGCGCGCGCGCCTGCGCCTCATCGAGGTCCAGCCATTGCACCGATACGCCGCGGCCCACGTCGCGGTAATAGGCCAGGTCCTGCGACAGCGGCAGCGCCACCAGCCGGTAGCGCATGTCGCCCAGAACGAAGCGCGACATGAAGTCCGGCTCTTCCATGTCGAAGAAGCCGAAGTTGTAGGACACCGGCTCGGCAAGCGCCGGATCATCGACGACGATCGCGTTGTGGCCGAAACGTTCGAAGAAGATCTCGCCCGGCTGCATGGTCATCACGCCGATGCGCGGCGCGGCCTGGATGGCCGGCGCAAGCGCCAGCAGCGCGAGCAGCAACATCAGCGAAGGCAGCCACGCCAGGCCGCGCCGTCCGGCGCGCGCACAAGACGCCTGCATTGTCATTTTCGCCGGTATCGTCATTCTTTCAACCGCCGCCACTGCCGCCGTTGCGACCAGGGTTCCTGCATTCATGGGGCAGCGTCAGTCCGCAACGCGATCGGCATGCACGCTCACCTGCAGCGCATGCAGGCGACGCGCGTCTGCGCGCGTGATGCGGAATCCGAAGCGGCCCAGGGTCAGCTCTTCGCCGGCTTCGGGCAGGTGGCCGATCTCGGCGGTGATCAGGCCGCCGATGGTGTCGTATTCGTCGTCGTCGAAGTCCGCGCCGAACCGCTCGTTGAAATCCGAGATCGGGGTCAGCGCATCGACCGCGTACTGGCCATCGGCCTGCGCGGCGATCAGCGCATTGGGGTCTTCCGCGTCGTCGTGTTCGTCGTCGATTTCGCCGACGATCTCCTCCAGCACGTCCTCGATCGTCAACAGCCCGGCGACGCCGCCGTACTCGTCGATCACGATCGCCATGTGGTTGCGCGACTGCCGGAACTCGCGCAGCAGCAGGTTGAGCTTCTTCGATTCGGGGATCAGCACCGCCGGCCGCAGCAGCTCATGGACCGAGCCGGGGCCGTTGTCGGCCACCGCGCAGCGCAGCAGGTCCTTGGCCAGCAGGATCCCGAGGATCTCGTCCTTGTCCTCGCCGTGCACCGGGAAGCGCGAGTGGCCCGATTCAACCACCTGCCGCATCAGGTCCAGGAACTTCGCCTCGGCCGACAGCGCGACCATCTGCGCCCGCGGCACCATCACGTCGCCCACGGTCATGTCGGACACGGCCAGCGCGCCCTCCATCATGCGAAGGGTGTCGGCTTCGATCAGGCCATCGGAATGGGTGTCGCGCAGCAGCTCGACCAGGTCTTCGCGGGTGCTGGGTTCACCGGAGATGGCCGAACTGAGCCGTTCCAGCCAACCGCGCCGCTTTTCCGGGGTCTCGGAGGCGCTACTACTGTCGTCCTCGGACATTGCAGTAAAGGTTTGCTTCGAAAATCGCCCGTTGCGGGCAGCGGGGCAAGTCTACCCGGGTCGGGGCCGTCTGCCCAAATGGCCCGGCCCGGAACGCTGCGATCTGCTGGGGTGGGAAGCGCCCATTCGTCGCTCCGGGACGGCCGCGGCGCGGGCGGACCGGTGCGCCCTCGGGGTTTTCCCACACCACGCTGCGGTCGCCGCCGACGGACTACGGGCCCGGTGGGCGGGGATGCTGGCGTCTCCACTCGTCACGACGTCAAGGAGGACGTTCCATGCAATCCATCACACGACTGGCCGCCTGTGCGCTGGCCTGCCTGCTGCCCGCCATCGGCCTGGCCGTCGACCGGCCCGGCTATGGCGAGGCGACCGAGTACTTCCAGACCGACACGCAGTACGAGGCCTGGTTCAACCTGACCCACGCGCTGCGGCGGGACTTCGACTGGATCTGCGGCGACACATTCTGCGAGGGCGAGTACAGCAACATCCAGTCGCTGCGCTACCGCTGCTCGGTGCATCGGGCCAGCGGGCGGATCGGCATGTGTACGTGGGTGTTCGCGGCCAGCCACGAGGAGATCGCCCAGGCCACCGGCCGGATCGGCGTGCAGCGCGCGTTCTGGCAGTGCCGCACCCCGCTGGCGGCTGGCACGACGATCGACCAGCTGCTCGATGCGCTCGCAGTCGACGAACCGCTGTACGCGGCGTTGCCCGGCACCCAGCGCTCGATCATGGATGGCCTGATCGACTGCCTGTAGGGGCAGGGCGCACGTGCGGAAGGGTCAGGGCTCCGCCTGGTCTTCGGGCAGCAGGTACGGATCATGGATGCCGAGGGCGGCGAGGATTTCGCGCTCGAGTTGTTCCATCGCATCTGCCTCGCGGCTGTCCTCGTGGTCCCAGCCGAGCAGGTGCAGCACGCCGTGCACGGTGAGGTGGGCGTAATGCGCGGCAGTGGACTTGCTCTGCTCGCGTGCCTCGCGCGCCACCACCGGCGCGCAGATCACCAGGTCGCCCAGCAGCGGCATGCGCACGCCGGGCGGCAGGCCTTCGGGCAGTTCGGCTGGAAAGCTCAGGACGTTGGTTGCGTAATCCTTGCCGCGGTAGTGGCGATTGAGCGCGCGGCCTTCGGCCTCGTCGACGATGCGGATCGCGAGATCGGCCTCGCGGATGCGGCCCGCCAGGGCGGCGCCGGCCCAGCGACGGAAACTGGCCGCAGCGGGGATCCCCTTGCGGGGCGCCGCGTAGCCGACGGCGATATCGAGGTGGACAGGGCCTTGGGTCATCATCGCGATTCTAGGCGCAGCGGGGCGCGGTGGGGCGTGCCCGGGCACAGCGTTTTGTCGCGGAATACGCGGATGGACGTGGATCTGGATGAAAGTTGGCCGGGCATGCCGGTGTCATCCGGAAGGGCAGCGACGACTGCGCACAGTGATCTTGGCAGGGGTTGCAACGGGCCGTGCAGCCCCACCTGACGTTCAAAATCCGCGTCCATCCGCGAAATCCGTGGCCAATCAGCGCCCTTCGGTCGGCGGCTCCGCGTCACGGCGCTCGTAGGCCTCGACGATCCGCGCCACCAGCGGGTGGCGGACCACGTCACGCGCCTCGAAGAAGGTGAAGTTGACCCCGTTGACGTCGCGCAGTACCTCGATCGCGTCCTTGAGGCCGGACTTCACGTGCTTGGGCAGGTCGACCTGGGTCATGTCGCCGGTGACCACCGCGGTCGACCCGAAACCGAGGCGGGTCAGGAACATCTTCATCTGTTCGATGGTGGTGTTCTGCGCCTCGTCGAGGATCACGAAGGCGTCGTTGAGGGTGCGCCCGCGCATGTAGGCCAGGGGCGCGATCTCGATGACGTTGCGCTCCAGCAGCTTGAGTACCTTCTCCACGCCGAGCATCTCGTAGAGCGCGTCGTAGAGCGGGCGCAGGTAGGGGTCGACCTTCTGGCTGAGGTCGCCGGGCAGGAAGCCGAGCTTCTCGCCGGCCTCCACCGCGGGGCGCACCAGCACCACGCGCTGCACCCGCGATTCATTGAGTGCTTCCACCGCCATCGCCACCGCGAGGAAGGTCTTGCCGGTGCCGGCCGGGCCGATGCCGAAGTTGATGTCGTGGGTGGCGATCGCGTGCAGGTACTTCGCCTGGTTGGCGCCACGGCCGCGGATGGTGCCGCGCTTGACCCGGATGGCCACGTCCTGCGGCGTGGTGTCGCCGGCGCGGTCGACGTTGGCTTCGTTGAGCCGCAGGTTGATCGCATTGCTGTCGAAGGTCTCGGCGCCGGCCTCTTCGTACAGATCACGCAGCAGCCGCTCGGCCTGCGCGACCATCCTCGCATCGGGGCCGGAGACGCGGAACACATTGCCGCGGTTGGCGATCTCGACCCCCAGCCGCAGTTCGATCTGGCGCAGGTGGCCGTCGAAGGGCCCACCCAGGTTGGCGAGGCGCTCGGTGTCGGGTGGGTCGAGGGTGAAGTCGCGCTGGGTCTGGGTTGCCATAGGCGGCGGAGAGTAGCGCACCCGGTCATCACGCCGTGTCGCCGAGGCGTCCGTTCAGCCCGCATTCCAGCATTAATTGATCAGGCAATTAATATTGCCGGCATGGACAGCAAACCTCCCCGCAAGCACCCCGGCAGCACCGGGCGCCCCGCGCAACGCGCCCCGGGGCGCCCGCCCGACGACGCCGACCGCCGCGCGCTGGCGCTGGATGCCGCGCTGGCCTGTTACGTCAGGCGCGGCATCGCCGCGACCACCCTGCGCGACATCGCCGATGAGGCCGGGGTCACGCCGTCGCTGCTGCACTACTACTTCGGCGATGCCGCCGGCCTGCGCGAGGCGGTGACCGCCGAGCGGCTGATGCCGGTGTTCATCGAGATCCGCGACCTGCTGCTGGGCATGCCCGACGCGCCGCTGCGCGAGGTGCTCACCGCCTTCGTCGATGCCCTGTGCGACATGGTGCGCAGGTACGCCTGGCTGCCGGCGCTGTGGATCCGCGAGGTGGTCAGCGAAGGCGGCAGCCTGCGCGACCTGCTGGTGCAGCGACTGGCGCCGCAGATCGCCGGCGTGCTGGCCGGGCGCTTTGCGCAGGAGCAGGCCGCCGGCCGGCTCAACCCCGCGCTGGACCCGCGGCTGCTGATGGTCTCCCTGCTCGGTCTGACCCTGTTTCCAGCCGCCGGCACGCCGATCTGGCGACAGATCTTCGACAGCAGCGACCTTGGCATCGACCACATCCGCGATCACGCCGTCGCGCTGCTCCTGCG
This sequence comes from Luteimonas sp. A611, assembly GCF_054072715.1. NCBI lineage: Bacteria > Pseudomonadati > Pseudomonadota > Gammaproteobacteria > Lysobacterales > Lysobacteraceae > Luteimonas > Luteimonas sp. A611. The sequence continues at coordinate 457,896 of NZ_JBSVRP010000002.1, read as the reverse complement.
CGGCATGGAGCTGCCCGAATGACCCGTTCGAAATCCGCCCGCGCCACGCTGGCCGCCTGCGCGCTGGTGGCCACGCTGCTGCTTTCTGCCTGCCGCCAGGACGTGCCCGAGGCCCTGGGCACGCTGGAGTACGACCGCATCGCGCTGCCGGCGCCAGCCGCCGAGCGCATCGTCGAGATCGCCGTGCGCGAGGGCCAGCGCGTGGAGGCGGGCGCGCGCATCCTCAGCCTGGAGCCGTCGCGCGGCGATGCGCAGCTGGCCGCGGTCGCGGCCGACGTCGCGCGCCAGCGCCAGGTGCTGGCGGAGCTGCGCAACGGCGCGCGCAGCGAGGACATCGACCAGCTGCGCGCCAACCTCGCCTCCGCACAGGCGCAGGCGCGCGATGCACGCGCCTACTCCGCGCGACTGCAGCCACTGGGTTCGCAGCAACTGGTGGCGGCCGCCGATGTCGACCGTGCACGCGCGGCCGCAGCCAGCGCCGACGCCCAGGTCGCGGCCGCGCGCGCCGCGCTGGCGGAACTCGAGCGCGGCGTGCGTCCGGAACAGATCGCCCAGGCCGAAGCCGCGCTGGCGGCCGCGCAAGCGCAGTTGCGCGCGCAGTCGGTGACCACTGGCAAGCTCGACGTGGTCGCGCCGCGCGCCGGCCGTGTCGACAGCCTGCCGTATCGCCTCGGCGACGAGCCTTCGCCCGGTGCGCCGCTGGCGGTGATGCTGGTCGGCGACGCGCCCTATGCGCGCGTCTACGTGCCCGAGCCGCTGCGCGCCCGTGTCGAGGTCGGCGATGCCGCCACCGTGCACGTCGGTGCCCAGGGCGAGCGCAGCTATCGCGGCCGCGTGCGCATGGTCCGCAGCGAACCCACGTTCACTCCGTACTACGCGCTCACCGGCAAGGACGCGGCGCGCCTGAGCTACCTGGCCGAGGTGCAGCTGGAAGGCGAGGGCGTGGCCGAACTGCCGGCGGGCCTGCCGCTGCGGGTGGAATTCCAGCCGTGAGCGTCGACGCGATCGCGGCCGCACCTGCGGTGGATGCGGACGCCGCCATCCGCGCGCGCGGCATGGTCAAGTGCTTCGGCGCGCTGACCGCGGTCGACCATGTCGACCTGACCGTCCCGCGCGCCCACGTCTACGGCTTCCTCGGTCCGAACGGATCCGGCAAGTCGACGACCATCCGGATGCTCTGCGGCCTGCTCACGCCAACCGAAGGGGAGATCGAGGTGCTGGGGCTGAAGATCCCGGATCAGGCCGACGCCTTGCGCCTGCGCATCGGCTACATGACCCAGAAGTTCTCGCTGTTCGAGGACCTCACCGTACGCGAGAACCTGGAATTCCTCGCCGCCGTGTACGGGCTGTCGCGTGCCGATACGCGCGCGCGGGTCGACGAGCTGCTTGGCCTGTACCACTTCGAGGACCGCCAGCGGCAGCTGGCCGGCACCCTGAGCGGCGGGCAGAAGCAGCGCCTTGCGCTGGCCGGCGCGGTGATCCACCGGCCCGAGCTGCTCTTCCTGGACGAACCGACCAGCGCGGTCGACCCCGAGTCGCGACGCGACTTCTGGGAAAAACTCTTCGAGCTGGCCGACGCCGGCACCACCCTGCTGGTCTCCACCCACTACATGGACGAGGCCGAGCGCTGCCACCGCATCGCCATCCTCGATGGCGGCGTGCTGGTGGCCGACGGTGCCCCGGGCGAACTCGCCGCCGAGTTGCGAGGGCGGAGCGTCGAGGTGCGCGCGGTCCATCCGCGCCGCGCGCAGCGGCTGCTGTCCAGCTTGCCTGGCGTGCTGAGCGTTGCGCAGATCGGCAACACCCTGCGCGTGCTCTCGGCGCCCGGCCGTGACAGCGCCGAGGCGGTGGCGCGCGCGCTGCGTGAAGCGGCGTTGGAGGCCGAGGTGCTGCCGTCGGAGGCCAACCTCGAGGACGTGTTCGTCGCCGCCACCCGCGGGCGCGACGAGGGCGGAGCGGAGCAATGAAGTGGTGGCGCAGGCTGTGGGCGGTGGTGCTGAAGGAACTGCGCCAGATCCGGCGCGACCGCATCAGCATGCTGCTGATCGTGGCGATTCCGGTGATCGACCTGCTGATGTTCGGCTACGCGATCAACTTCAACCCGCGCAACCTCGACGCGATGATCATCGACCAGGCCAACACCGCGACCTCGCGCGCGGCGGTGATGGACATGCGCGCGACCGGCATCATCGAGATCACCGGCGTCGGCGACAGTCCGGCCCAGGCCATGGAACAGCTGCGGCGGGGGCGCCTCAGCGTAGCGATCGTGTTGCCGCCGGACTACGAGCGGCGTCTGGCCGACGGCAGGCCTGCGGTGCAGGTAATGGTCGACGGCACCGATACCGTGGTGCAGGCGGCCGCAGTGCAGCTGGCGCAGCTGCCGCTGGAAGCAGTGAACGGGCGCCGCGCGCAGGCGCCGCCTGCGCAGATCGAGGTGGTGAGCTTCTACAACCCGGAGCGCCGCTCGGCTGTGAGCATCGTGCCGGGACTGATCGGCATCATCCTGACCATGACGATGACCATGTTCACCGCGATGGCGGTGGTGCGCGAGCGCGAGCGCGGCAACATGGAACTGCTGATCGCCACGCCGCTCAGCCGCGCCGGGCTGATGATCGGCAAAGTGCTGCCCTACGCGGTGATCGGACTGGTGCAGACCACGCTGATCCTGGCGCTGGGCATCTGGATGTTCGACGTGCCGCTGCGCGGCAGCCTGCTCGATGTCTACATCGCCGCGCTGCTGCTGATCCTGGCCAACCTCGCCATGGGCCTGCTGATTTCCACCCGCGCCAGCACCCAGTTCCAGGCGATCCAGATCACCATGTTCGTGTTCCTGCCCTCGATCCTGATCTCGGGCTTCATGTTCCCGTTCGCGGGCATGCCCGACGTGGTGCAGTGGGGCGCGGAACTGCTGCCGATGACCCACTTCCTGCGCTTGGTGCGCGGCGTGATGCTGCGCGGCGCCAGCCTGGTCGATCTGTGGCCGGGCGTGCTCGCGCTCCTGGCGTTCACCCTGGTCACGATGACGCTGGCGATCCTGCGCTTCCGCAAGCGGCTGGACTGAGCGGCTGGTATAGCAGATCTCTCACTGCGTTCGAGATGACACTCCGGGCAGTCGTGCAAGCTCTTCCGCTGTCATGTTGAACCGTTCGACTGTCATCTCGAACGCAGTGTTCGACGGTCATCTCAAACGCAGTGTTCGACGGTCATCTCAGACGCGGTGTTCGACTGTCATCTCGAACGCAGTGAGAGATCTTCCCCGCGCAACCTCAATCCGCTTCGCCGCCGTCGACTCCCGTCACGCGCCCGCGCAGCGAGTTGCTCATCGCCTCGGTGATCACCACATCGACGAACTGCCCGGCCAGGCGGGCCGGTCCGGCGAAATTCACGGAACGCATGTTCTCGGACTTGCCGGTCAGCTCGGCGGGATCGCGGCGCGACGGCCCCTCCACCAGCACCCGCTGCACGCTGCCGACCATCGCCTGCGAGATGCGTGCCGCGTTGGCATTGATCGTGGCCTGCAGCCGCGACAGCCGTGCATGCTTGATCGCGTCGGAGACATCGTCCGGCAGGTCGGCGGCCGGCGTGCCTGGCCGACGTGAGTAGATGAAGGAGAACGACTGGTCGAAACCCACGTCCTCGATCAGCTTCATGGTCTTCTCGAAATCCGCATCGGTCTCGCCGGGGAAGCCGACAATGAAGTCCGAACTGACCGAAATGTCCGGCCGCACCTCGCGCAGCCTGCGGATCTTCTGTTTGAACTCCAGTGCCGTGTAGCCACGCTTCATCGCCGCCAGGATGCGGTCGCTGCCCGACTGCACCGGCAGGTGCAGGTAGTTGGCCAGCTGGGGCACGTCGCGGTAGGCCTCGACCAGCGAGTCGGAAAACTCCAGCGGGTGCGAGGTGGTGAAGCGGATGCGCGCGATGCCCTCGATGCCGGCGATGGTGCGAATCAGCAGGCCCAGGTCGGCCGGCTCGTCCGCGCCCTCCATGGCGCCGCGGTAGGCGTTGACGTTCTGGCCCAGCAGGTTGACCTCGCGCACGCCCTGCGCAGCCAGCTGCACGATTTCCACCAGCACGTCCTCGAACGGGCGGCTGATTTCGGTGCCGCGGGTATAGGGCACGACGCAGAAACTGCAGTACTTCGAGCAACCTTCCATAATCGACACGAACGCGCTTGGGCCTTCGGCACGCGGCTCGGGCATGCGGTCAAACTTCTCGATCTCGGGGAAGCTGATGTCGACCTGCGGGCGCTTGGACTCGCGTCGCGCGCGGATCAACTCCGGCAGCCGGTGCAGGGTCTGCGGGCCAAACACCAGGTCCACGTAGGGCGCGCGTTTGACGATCGCCTCGCCCTCCTGCGAGGCCACGCAGCCGCCGACGCCGATGATGACCTCGCGCCCCCCGGCCTTGAGCGCCTTCCAGCGACCGAGCTGGCTGAACACCTTCTCCTGCGCCTTCTCGCGGATCGAGCAAGTGTTGACCAGGACCACGTCGGCCTCTTCGACGTTCGTGGTCAGCTCCAGTCCGTCGCTGGCGGCCAGCACGTCGGCCATGCGCGCCGAGTCGTACTCGTTCATCTGGCAGCCGTGGGTCTGGATGTAGAGCTTGCCGCGGGACGCCCCGCCGGTGGCGGCGGGGGCGGTGTCGGGCGGATCCGTGAGGACGGGCAGTTCGATCATGGCGTTTCCGGGGCGCGGTGGGGAGGCGCTCCACAACAGCGAAGCTGGTCTTCCAGGCCGGATGGCTGGTGCGTCAACTCTGTCATCCCGAGCGCAGCGAGGGATCTGTTGACCGATCCTCGCCGCGCTGGCGATGACAGCGGGCCGGTGCGACAGTTTAGGGCCTCCCGGTTCTTCTTTTCTGCGCGGCGTCCGCTTTCCAAACCGTGCGCCGTTTATCAATCAAGGACTTGGCAGCCGGGCGGGAAGGGTGGACACTGCGCGCATGAAAGGGGGGTGGGGACTCGTCGCGATCGTCGGGCTGGCGCTGTTGGCGCCGGCCGCGTCGTCGTGGGCCGGCACCATCTACCGCTGCGACAGCGCAGACGGTGCCCGCAGCTACGTCAGCAAGCGGGTCAAGGGCGCCACCTGCGTGGCGGTGAGCAACTACCGCAGCAGCCCGGCCCGGCCCGCCGCCGTGCAGGGGGCGGGCAGTGCCTCCCCGGCCAACCCGGTGGCCGGTTCCCCGGCGTCGATCAACAACAACAACGCGCCGGCGACCTTCATGGGCGGGGCGGGTTCGACTGCCCGGCAGCCTGCCGCCGCCGCGCCGAAGCCGGTCGCAGCCGCCTCCGCGGCGTCGGCGCAATCCACGCGCCGGCTGCAGCAGGGGCAGGTCTACTCCTACATCCAGGACGGCGTGCGCCACTACACCAGCCAGCGGCCGAAGAGCGGTGGCGCCTCGGCCGTCCGCACGATCAACTACAGCTTCTTCGAGACCTGCTACGCCTGCGCGCCGCTGCCGGGCGTCAATTTCGGCAACGTACGACTGAACACCACGGCCTATGCGGCCGAAGTGAAAGCCGCCGCCGCCGAATTCGGCGTCGAGGAAGCGATCGTGCGCGCGATCATGCATGCCGAATCGGCCTTCAACCCCAACGCGCTCTCACGCGCCGGCGCGCAGGGCCTGATGCAGCTGATGCCGCCCACCGCACGCCGGTTCGGGGTCACCAATTCCTACGATCCGGGGCAGAACATCCGCGGCGGTGTCGAATACCTGGGCTGGCTGCTGAAGCGCTTCAACGGCGACCTCACCCTGGCCGCGGCCGGCTACAACGCCGGCGAAGGCGCGGTCGACCGCCACAAGGGCGTGCCGCCCTACAGCGAGACCCAGCGCTACGTGGTGCGCGTCGCCCAACTGGCCGAGCGCTACCGCGGGCACGTCGCGGCGAACTGAGCTCCGGCGAGTGTCGCAAGGGCCGTCGTGTCGTGACGGACGGCGCCAAGCCCGCTCCCGCGCTCGCCCTCCACGACCGCATTGCCGTTGTGCGCACGCAGGCGCAGCCAAGGGCGCGTCCCGGCACCCCCGGACGCGGTCCCGCATGGCGGGTTGCCCGGCAAATCGCTGGCGGACAAGGGAAAACAGGCGCCACGACAGCGCAGACATTGTCGCCGCATTCAGCGTTCCGCTACACTTCACCGTTCTTTGCGCCCGCCTCCGGGGACCGGGCGCGCGGCAGCCACAATCAAATCAGCGACCCAGAAAGTTTCGCGGAGAGCCGGATGGCCAACGATGCGGTATACGACCCCGATGACGGGGCACCCGACCACCAGGGCCGGCGCAGGTTCCTGACCGCCACCACGGTGGCAGTGGGCGCGGTGGGGGCCGGATTCGCGGCTGTGCCGTTCATCAAGTCCTGGAACCCCAGCGCCCGCGCCCAGCTTGCCGGCGCGCCGGTGACGGTGGACATCAGTGCCCTGCAGGACGGCCAGCGCCTGATGGTGGAATGGCGCGGCCAGCCGATCTGGATCGTGCGCCGCTCCGAGGCCATCCTCCAGGCACTGCCGACGCTCGATGACCAGCTGCGCGACCCGAATTCGGAAAACGCCGACCAGCAGCCGGCCTACATCCAGCAGCAAAGCCCGCAGCTGCGCTCGTTCAGGCCGGAAATCTCCGTGCTGGTGGGTCTGTGCACGCACCTGGGCTGCTCGCCGGAAATGGTCGCCGAGATCCGTCCGGCGCCGTTCGACCCGAACTGGCAGGGCGGCTACTTCTGCCCCTGCCACAAGTCGAAGTTCGACATGGCCGGCCGCGTCTACCAGGGCGTGCCCGCCCCGACCAACCTGGTGGTGCCGCCGCACTATTTCGCGGACGACGCCACCATTGTCGTCGGCGTCGATCCGGGAGCCGCTTGACATGTCGAACGTGATCGAACGCACCGCCAACAACGTGTGGGACTGGTTCACCCTGCGTGCGCCGGGCTTCATGCCCTTCTACCGCAAGCACATGACGGAGTACTACGCTCCGAAGAACTTCAACATCTGGTACATCTTCGGCGTGCTGTCGATGGTGGTGCTGGTCAACCAGATCCTGACCGGCATCTTCCTGACGATGCACTACAAGCCGAGCGCGGCGGAAGCCTTCGCCTCGGTCGAATACATCATGCGCGACGTGGAGTGGGGCTGGCTGATCCGCTACATGCACAGCACCGGCGCCTCGCTGTTCTTCATCGTGGTCTACATCCACATGTTCCGCGGACTGATGTACGGCAGCTACCAGAAGCCGCGCGAGCTGGTGTGGATCCTGGGCATGCTGATCTACCTGGTGCTGATGGCCGAGGCGTTCCTGGGTTACGTGCTGCCCTGGGGCCAGATGTCGTTCTGGGGCGCCAAGGTGATCATCTCGCTGTTCGGCGCGGTGCCGGTGATCGGCAACGGCCTGACCGAGTGGATCATGGGCGACTACCTGCCCTCCGACGCCACCCTCAACCGCTTCTTCGCCCTGCACGTGATCGCGTTGCCGCTGGTGCTGCTGCTGCTGGTCGTGCTGCACCTGGGCGCGCTGCACGAGGTCGGGTCCAACAACCCCGACGGCGTGGAGATCAAGAAGGGCCCGAAGGGCAACCGCTGGTCGAAGACCGCGCCGGCCGACGGCATCCCGTTCCACCCGTACTACACGGTCAAGGACAGCTTCTACGTCTGCTTCTTCCTGATCGTCGGCGCGTTCATCATCTTCTTCGCCCCGGCGTTCGGCGGCTGGTTCCTCGAGCATGACAACTTCACCGAGGCCAACCGGCTGGTGACGCCCGAGCACATCAAGCCGGTGTGGTACTACACGCCCTACTACGCGATGCTGCGCGTGGTGCCGCACAAGCTGTCCGGCGTGCTGGTGATGTTTGGTGCGATCGCGATCCTGTTCCTGGTGCCGTGGCTGGACCGGGCGAAGGTCAAGTCCTACCGCTACCGCGGGCTGATGTCCAAGGTGCTGCTGGGCCTGTTCGCGATCACCTTCTTCTGGTTGGGCAAGATCGGCGCGGGTCCTGGCACCGACGCGACCGAAACGATCGTCGGCCGCTACCTGACCGCGTTCTACTTCCTGTTCTTCCTGACCATGCCGCTGTGGACGGCGCTCGACAAGACCAAGCCGGTTCCGGAACGGGTGACGACGCATGACTAAGACCTTCATGACCCGCATCGCCGCGTTCGCCGGCGGGCTGCTGCTGTCGTTCTCGGCGCTGGCCGCCGGTGGCGGCAACCTGCAGCAGGCCGGCACCGACCTGGGCAACCGCGCCTCGCTGCAGCGGGGCGCGCAGTTGTTCATGAACTACTGCGCCGGCTGCCATTCGCTCAAGTACCTGCGCTACTCGCGCGTGGCCGAGGACCTGGGCCTGAGCGAGGACGAGGTGATGACCAACCTCAACCTCACCGGCGCCAACTTCGGCGAACACATCATCTCGTCGATGCCAGCCGAGCAGGCGACGAAGTGGTTTGGCCAGGTGCCGCCGGACCTGACCCTGATCAGCCGCGTGCGCGGCAGCGACTGGGTCTACACCTACCTGAAGTCGTTCTACCTCGACGACACGCGTCCGCTCGGCTGGAACAACACCCTGTTCCCCAACGCCTCGATGCCCAATCCCTTCTGGAAGCAGCAGGGCCTGCAGCACGCGGTGTTCGCCGAACAGGATCCGGCGACGGGCGAGGCGGCGGTCGAGCGCCTGGAGATCTCCTCGCCGGGCACGCAAAGCGCGGCAGAGTTCGACCAGACCGTGCGCGACCTCACCGCCTTCCTTGAATACGCCGGCGAGCCGGCCGTGCTCAAGCGCCAGGGGATTGGCGTGTGGGTGCTCCTGTTCCTGTCGTTCCTCACGCTGCTGGCATGGCTGATGAAGAACGAGTACTGGAAGGACGTGCACTGATCCACTGGTGATGCGGGGACGGCGTGGTCCGGCATTTGGCCGACCGCGGCGGCCGGACACATCGTCCGGGGCGAAGACCGGGTGACCGCCTGCGGTGGGCAGGCGGCACCATGTGACCGGCGGATTCCGGTCGCTGGAGAAGCCGTTGATGGCAGCGAGTCCACGTATGCGCAATGCAATGACCCTGTTTTCCTCCGTCGACGACGTGCTGTGCCATCGGGTGCGGCTGGTCCTGGCCGCCAAGGGCGTCACCTACGACCTGATCCCCGTCGACGCGCAGAACCCGCCGCCCGACCTGATCGACCTCAATCCCTACCATTCGGTGCCGACCCTGGTCGAGCGCGACCAGGTCCTGTACGCGGCCAGCGTGGTCAGCGAGTACCTGGACGAGCGCTACCCGCATCCGCCGCTGATGCCGGTCGACCCGCTCTCGCGGGCGCGCCTGCGCTTGGCGATGCTGCGCATGGAGCACGACTGGGTGCCGCAGGTGCAGGCGGTGCAGTTTGGTGGCAGGCAGCAGGCCGACGCTGGCCGCAAGCGCCTGAAGGAACTGCTCACCGCCTCGATCCCGCTGTTCAAGGCCAGCAAGTTCTTCCTCAATCCGGAAATGAGCCTGGCCGACTGCGCGATGGCGCCGATCATCTGGCGCCTGCCGGCGCTCGGTGTGGCCCTGCCCAAGGACGGCAAGGTGATCGAGGACTACGGCAACCGCATCTTCCGCAATCCCGGTTTCCTGCGCAGCCTCACCCCGCAGGAAAAGCACCTCAACGTGCTGCCGGCCTGACCAGGAAGGCCGGGAGCCGGGTCGGAGCGATCCGATCCTGCACTCCGGCCCCCGATCTCCGATCTCCAGCGATGCCAGACTCTCCCGCCAGCATGACCAGCCATCGTCCGTACCTGTTGCGGGCGCTGTATGAGTGGATCGCCGACAACGGAATGACGCCGCACATCCTGGTCGACGCCCAGCTGCCGGGCGTGCGCGTGCCGCCGCACACGGTCAAGGAAGGCCGGGTGGTGCTCAACATCGCCGACCGTGCCGTGGCCAAGCTCGAACTCGACAACGAGGCGGTGCGCTTCACCGCGCGCTTTGGCGGCGTCAGCCATCCGGTTACGGTGCCCGTGTCCGCGGTGCTGGCGATCTACGCGCGCGAGACCGGCCAGGGCATGGCGCTGCCGGAAGATTCCGGCGCAACCATGCCGCCGCACGACGATGAGCCCACGCCGCCCGACGACACGCCCGGGGAAGACCCGCCGAAGCGCGGCGCGCACCTGCGCGTGATCAAGTAGCGCAGGGCAGCATCGGGCCGGGCCTGCGTGCCCCGTAACCGTCATTCCAGCGAACGCCCGGCCACCGTCATTCCAGCGAACGCTGGAATCCATTTCGGCAGTGCCAGCCTGCACAAGCAGCTGGCGTCGCCCCGCCCGAAGTCCGCCGCGATCGCGCCGCAATGTGGGCCCCCGTGACCCTCAGTGCAGCACCACCGCCTGCGCGGCCCGCGTCGGCCCGCTGAACCGCACCAGCTCGTCGCCATGCAGCACCAGTCGCCCGACGTGCCGATGCACGCCGTCCTCGGAATACTCGAAGCGGAAACTCCGCTCCAGGCCGAGCCGCCCGTCCGCGTGGCGGCGCAGCCGCAGCCCGCTGGCGTGCACGCTCTGGTCCAGCCAGATCACGCCGGCCACCTCGCAGGCGTTGCGGCCCACCTGAGCCGCGCGCTCGGCCGCGGCACGGGCGGAATTCCACCAGGCATAACCGGCGGCGCAGGCGATCATCAGGGCGATCAGGGCAGGGAAGTCGGGCATGGCGGGCAATGTGGCGCCCGCGCAGGCCGATTGCAATCCACGCATCGCCGGGCGCCGCGAACTTCCCGGTAGGAGCGGCTTCAGCCGCGATCGATGTATCCCGAATCGCTTGGGTGCAAGGCGCTGCGCTGGTCGCTGAAGCGCCCCGCCTTCGGGCATGCGTGCCGTTCGGAGCGCGTTCGCGGCTGAAGCCGCTCCTATGGGGGCGGAGGGCCGAGCTTGAGCGACAGGTCGATCGCGTGCAGGTGCTTGCTCAGGGCGCCGATCGAAATGCAGTCCACGCCGTCAAGCGCGATCGCACGCACGCCCGCCAGGTCCACGCCACCGGAGACTTCCAGCGGGATCCTGCGATCGGGTGCAAGCGCGTGGGCGATGTCCACCGCTTCGCGGCGCGTGGCGGCATCGAAATCGTCGATCAGGATGCGGTCGCAGCCGGCGGCAAGCGCCTCGCGCAGCTGGCCCAGCGTTTCGACCTCGACGATCAGCGGCAGTGAAGGCTGCGCGGCGCGCGCGGCGGCGATCGCGGCCACCACCGAACCGAACGCGCGCACGTGGTTCTCCTTGAGCATCACCGCGTCGTACAGCCCCATGCGGTGGTTGTCGCCGCCGCCCGTGCGCACCGCGTACTTCTGCGCGGCGCGCAGGCCGGGCAGGGTCTTGCGGGTGTCGAGGATGCGCGTTCCGGTGCCGCGGACGGCATCAACATAGGCGGCGGTGGCGGTGGCCGTGCCGAACAGCGTCTGCAGGAAGTTGAGCGATGCGCGCTCGGCGCTGACCAGGGCGCGCGCATGGCCGTGCAGCGTGGCCAGGACCGTGCCCGCAGCGACACGGTCGCCTTCGGCCACGCGCCAGTCGATCCGCACCTCCGGGTCGAGCGCGCGGTGGCAGGCGTCGAACCACGGTCGCCCGCAGACCACGGCGTCCTCCTTGCACAGCAGGTAGGCCTGGTCGTCCGCATCCGGCAACAGCGCAGCGGTGACATCGCCGCTGCCCAGGTCCTCGGCCAGCGCGCGGGCGACGTCATCGGCAATGATCGCCGGGTCCACCGCGGCGCGGTCGCCGCCGATCATGCCCTGGGGAAATCCGCGACCTGCGCGGTGGCAATGGACTCTTCGGCCAGCAGCACCGGGATGCCGTCGTCGATGCGGTAGACCAGCTTGCGGTCGTGCGTCACCAGCGCCTCGCGCATTGGCGAGGACTGCGCGGAACCGTCGCCGCGGCGCAGTCCGCCGGACGCGACCGCGGCGTTGAGCGCGGCCAGCCCGGCAGGATCGAGCAGGGCCAGCGGTTGCCGGCTCACGGGGCAGACGAGGAGGTCGAGCAGCTTGCGGTCCATGGCGGGAAGGCGATCGGATGAACCGCTAGAATACGTCTTTAGGTCCGGGGACGACGAATGTCCGCTTCACCTGCAAGCCCGCTGGTCGGGGTCGTGATGGGTTCGCGCTCCGACTGGGAGACGATGCAGCACGCCGTGCAGAAGCTCGAGGCGCTGGGCATCGCGCACGAGGTGCGCGTGGTCTCCGCGCACCGTACGCCCGACGTGCTGTTCGACTACGCCGCCACTGCGCAGGAACGCGGGCTGCGCGCGATCATCGCCGGCGCCGGCGGCGCGGCGCACCTGCCGGGCATGCTCGCGGCCAAGACCGCGGTGCCGGTGCTCGGCGTACCGGTGCAGAGCCGCGCACTGAACGGGATGGATTCGCTGCTGTCGATCGTGCAGATGCCCGCGGGCATCCCGGTGGCCACGTTCGCGATTGGCCAAGCCGGTGCGGCGAACGCCGCACTGTTCGCCGCGGCCATGCTCGCGCACGGGCAGCCCGAGGTTGCGGCCGCCCTGGCCGAGTTCCGCCAGCGCCAGACCGATGAGGTCGCCGGCGCCGACGACCCGCGCCAGTGAGCGGTCGATGACCACGGTCGGCATCCTGGGCGGCGGGCAGCTCGCGCGCATGCTGGCGCTTGCGGGTGCGCCGCTGGGCCTGCGTTTCCTGATGATGGATACCGCTGCCGATGCCTGCGCGGGCCAGTGCGCGCCGCTGCTGGTGGGCGACTACCGCGACGAGGTGGCGCTGGCTGAGTTCGCCTCGCGCATCGACGTGGCCACCTTCGATTTCGAGAACGTGCCGGCCGCCAGCGCCGAGTGGCTGGCGCAGCGGGTGCCGGTGCACCCCGGGCCGCGCGCGCTGGCGACGGCGCAGGACCGGCTGGCCGAGAAGACGCTGTTCCGCGAACTCGGCATCCCCTTGCCCGACTTCGTCGACGTCGACACGCGCCAATCCCTCGATGCCGCGGTCGCCCAGGTCGGCATCCCCGCCATCCTCAAGACGCGCCGGCTGGGCTATGACGGCAAGGGCCAGTTCCGGATCCGCACCCTGGACGATGTCGAGGCCGCCTGGCAGGCGCTGGGCACGCAGGCGCAGAAGGTCGGGCTGATCCTCGAGGCCTTCGTGCCTTTCGAGCGCGAACTGAGCGTGGTCTCGGTGCGTGGCCGCGATGGCGAATTCCGCACCTGGCCGCTGACCGAAAACTGGCACGTGGATGGGGTGCTGTCGGCAAGCCTGGCCCCGGCGGACTGCGAGCCGGGGCTGGTCGCGCAGGCGCACGCGCATGCACGCGCACTGGCCGAACGTCTCGACTACGTGGGCGTGTTCGCGCTGGAGCTGTTCTGCCGCGACGGCGTGCTGCTGGCCAACGAGATGGCGCCGCGCGTGCACAACTCGGGGCACTGGACGATCGAGGGCGCGGACACTTCGCAGTTCGAGAACCACCTGCGCGCCGTGCTGGGGCTGCCGCTGGGCGAGACCCGGTCGCTGGGCCATGCCTGCATGCTGAACTGGATCGGGTCGATGCCCGATGCCGATGTGGTCCTGCGCGAACCGGGCGGCCACTGGCACGACTACGGCAAGCAGCCGCGCGAAGGCCGCAAGGTCGGCCACGCGACATTGCGCGCCGATGACACCGCCGCGCTCGCACACGCGCTGCGCAACGTGGGCGCGGCACTCGGGCGTGAGGAGCAGGTGGCGCCGGTGCTGCGCGCGCTGGGGGCGGAGAACGGCTGAGGCGCGGCGGAGAAGCACTGCGCCTTGTCGGTTGGATCGCGCCGCCTGCCTGGCCCCCACCCCGGCCCTCCTCCGCTTGCGGGGCAGGGCCGGGGTGGGGGCCGGAGCCGCGGCAGCCCCTCAGCGCATCCGTGTCGCCACTGTCTTCCAGTCCACCAGCTGCCAGAACGCGGCCAGATAGCGTTCGCGCGGGTCGGCCTGGTTCTGTGCGTAGGCGTGCGGCCACAGGCAGCAGGCCAGCAGGGGCGTGTCGTTGCCGGTCAGCGGCGTGGTCGACTGCGGCGCGACAAGGATCGCCAGGCGCCCGTCGCGGCGTTGTACCAGCCACAGCCAGCCTGCCCCGGACAGGCGCGTGGCGGCCTCGGCGAAGCGCTCCCGCATTCGCTTCACGTCGCCGAAGGCCTGGCTGATCGCATCGCCCAAGGGGCCACCGGGTTCATCGTGCCCATCGCCGACGGGCGGCCGCAGCGCCGCCCAATGGAAATCCTCGGCCCAGGCCTGTGCGGCGTGCGCGGCGAGGGCGCCGCTGGCGTCACGGACCAGGTCGGTCAGTTCCGGCGCCGGGTCGGCGGCGGCTTCGCCCAGCAGCGCGTTCAGCGCATCGACGCCGGCCTGTTGCGCGCGCCGGTGCCGCTCCACGGCCTCGGCCGGAAAATGCGGCGCGAAAGTGGCAGGGTCGCAGGGCAGCGGGCGAGGTTCGATCGGCATGGCGTCGGGTCCGGATGGCCGGCGGAGCAGGGGAGCGCGGCATACAATACGCAAAACCGAATTCCGGTGGCCCGCTGTCGCGCGCTGCCGCACAGGAGTAGCGTGATGACGCCGCTGGACCGCATCAAGGCCGAAGTCGAACACCATCCCGTCGTGCTGTTCATGAAGGGCACCCCGCAGTTCCCGATGTGCGGCTTCTCCAGCCGCACGATCGAGGTGCTCAAGGCGGCCGGCGCAAGCGGCATCCACACCGTCAACGTGCTGGCCGAGCCCGAAATCCGGGCCAACCTGCCGCGCTTCTCGAACTGGCCGACGTTCCCGCAGCTTTTCATCCACGGCGAGCTGATCGGTGGCTGCGACATCACCCTGGAGCTGCACGAGAGCGGCGAGCTGGCGCGCATGATTGCGGAAGTGCAGAAGGCGTGAGCGGGGCGCCCGCGACGCCCGCGGACCGTCCGCTCGATGGCCGCGCGGTGTTGGTCACCGGGGGCCACGGCGGGCTCGGCCGTGCCGTGGCGCTGGCCTGCGTGGCCGCCGGCGCGATGCCGGTGCTGCTCGGGCGCAAGTCGCGCAAGCTTGAGCAGGTGGCCGACGCCATCGAGAAGGCCGGCGGGCAGGCGCTGCTGTACCCGCTCGACCTGGAAGGCGCCGCGCCGGACGACTACGCCGAACTCGCCACCCGCATCGGCGACCGCTTCGGCCACCTCGATGGCCTGGTCCATTGCGCCGCCGACTTCGCCGGCCTGACGCCGCTCGAGCACACCGATCCCGCCGCCTTCGCGCGCGCCATGCACGTCGACCTGACCGCTCGCTGGTGGCTCACCCAGGCCTGCCTGCCGCTGCTGCGCGCTTCCGACGCAGGCACGGTGGTGTTCGTGATCGATCCGGCGCCCTGCGCGGCGCCAGCGTACTGGGGCGGCTACGGCATCGCCCAGCACGGGCTGGAGGCACTGGTGGCGATGCTGGATGCCGAAACCGCCTCCACGCCGCTGCGGGTGCGCGCGTTGCGTCCAGGCCCGATGCGCACGCCGCTGCGGGCGCGTGCCTATGCCGCCGACAGCGACCGCCTGGCGCGTGACCCGGCCGGCTTCGCTGACGCCTGCGTCGACCTGCTCGCCCCGGCGGCGGATGCGCAGTGACCATCCTCCAGGCCGCCCTGCTGCTGTTCCTGATCCTGGACCCACTGGGCAACATCCCGGTGTTCCTGAGCATGCTGCGCCGGCTCGAGCCGCAGCGCCAGCGCATCGTGCTGGCGCGCGAACTGCTGATCGCGCTGGCCGTGCTGATGCTGTTCCTGTGGGCGGGCAAGTACGCGCTCGAGGTGATGCACCTGCGCCAGGAGGCGGTGGCGATCGCAGGCGGCATCGTGCTGTTCCTGATCGGCATCCGCATGATTTTCCCGCCGCCCGAAGGGCTGATGGGCGAGATCCCCAGCGGCGAGCCCTTCATCGTGCCCATGGCGATCCCGCTGGTCGCCGGCCCCTCGGGCATGGCCGCGGTGATGCTGATGGGCAGCAAGGAGCCCGAGCGCCTGGTCGAATGGAGCCTGGCGCTGCTGCTTGCCTGGGTGGCAACGGCACTGATCCTGTTCTCTGCCACGTCGCTGTACCGCCTGGTGGGCGCGCGCGCCCTGACCGCGATCGAGCGGCTGATGGGCATGCTGCTGGTGGCGATCTCGGTGCAGATGCTGCTGGACGGGCTGACCGGCTATCTCCGCCTGCCTGTCGCCGGCTGATGTTGCGCAGCAACAAGTACTTGGTGCCGCTCCACCGTATCTGCCATCAAAGCGAGCACGGTCAAGCACTTCCGCGTCTTTGAGAACTGTCTTTTTGCTGTCATGTGC
The DNA here is from genome assembly GCF_054072715.1 of Luteimonas sp. A611. Classification (NCBI taxonomy): domain Bacteria; kingdom Pseudomonadati; phylum Pseudomonadota; class Gammaproteobacteria; order Lysobacterales; family Lysobacteraceae; genus Luteimonas; species Luteimonas sp. A611. Next base: position 441,632 of record NZ_JBSVRP010000002.1, on the reverse strand, counting down.
AACGGTTAATGTGTTAATCTGAAGTTAACCGAACGCCCCGTCACGCCCGCCTCACGGGCCGCTGCATTTGCACGCTGCGCATTCGGTTTCCACCACCAAGACCACCCCCGCATTGAGGCAAACCACATGACCCACCGCAACCGCATCCGGCTGTCGAAACTGTCGATCGGTCTGATCGCTGCGCTCGCCGCAGCGCCCGTATTCGCCCAGAGCACCTCCGCCGGCGTCGGCGGCCTGGTGACCGACAACGGTGGCCAGCCCGTCGCGGGCGCGGAAGTGGTCATTACCCATGTCGAGTCGGGCACGGTCAGCCGCGCCACCACCGACGGCAGCGGCCGCTACAACGCCCGCGGCCTGCGCGTCGGTGGCCCGTACGAGATCACGATCACCAAGTCGGGTGAAGGCACCAGGACCGAGGACAACGTGTACCTGGCGCTGAACCAGGTGAACACGATCAACGCATCGCTCGCTGCGGACGTGACGACCCTTGGCACCGTCACGGCCGTCGGCGTGGCGGGCGGCTCCGACATCTTCAGCGCCAGCAAGATGGGGACCGGGACCAACATCTCGCAGCAGCAGATCGAGGCGCTGCCGTCGGCCAACCGCAACATCCAGGACTATGTGCGCATGGATCCGCGCATCGCGCAGAGCGACAAGTCGCGCGGCGAGATCAGCGTGGGCGGCCAGAATCCGCGCTACAACGCCATCCGCATCGACGGCATCAACACCAGCGATACCTTCGGGCTGGAGTCCAACAATTTCCCGACCATGCGCCAGCCGGTGTCGATGGACGCCATCGAGGCGATCAACGTCGACATCTCCAACTACGACACGACCATCACCGGCGCCACCGGCGCGGTGATCGACGCGGTGACCAAGTCGGGCACCAACGAGTTCCATGGCTCGATCTACGGCGCCTACCGCGATGGCGACTGGTGGGGCGAGCACCCCGTGTCCGGTGCCGATTTCACCGGCTTCAACGATGAGCAGACCTATGGCGCCACCTTCGGCGGCCCGCTCATCAAGGACAAGCTGTTCTTCTTCGTGAACTACGAGAAGTTCAGCCGCGACCGCGCCGGTTCCTCGTTCGGTCCAATCGGGTCCGGCGCCAACACCGTGGTCAACGTCACCAATGAGCAGATCGCCGAGGCTCAGCAGATCGCGCGCGAGGTCTACAACGTCGACATCGGCAGCATGGAATCGCCGCCCAGCATCAAGAACGAAGTCGAGGAATACGCGGCCAAGATCGACTGGAACATCAACGACAACCACCGTCTGTCCGCGCGCTTCTCGAAGCTCGAGCAGGTGGAACCGAACCTGGCCGGTTCCAGCAACAGCATGAACTACAACAGCCACAACGTCGGGACTTCGGGTCCGGCGCTTGGCCTCAACAGCCGCTGGTACGACGTCAACAAGAATGTCGAAACCTCGGTCGTGCAACTGTTCAGTGACTGGACGGACAGCTTCAGCACCGAGTTCAAGGTCGGCCGCCGCACCTACGACTCGCTCAGCACCGTCTACTCGCGCCTCCCGCAGGTGGTCGTCACGTTCGGGCAGGACGATGACGGCGCCAGCCTGGTTGCCCCGCCGTACCTGAACTTCGGTGCCGACGAATTCCGCCACGGCAACCAGATCAACACCACCACCGACAACGCCTTCGGTGCCGCGACCTGGTTCGTCGGCGACCACACGCTCAAGTTCGGCTTCGACTGGGAACAAAACGACGTCTACAACCTGTACGCCCAGAACATCTGGGGGACCTACGTGTTCGCCGGCCTCGACGCGTTCCGCGACGGCGAGTACTCGGTGTACGACCTCAACGCACCCGTGCCGGGCAACGACCTCAGTTCGGTGGCGATGCGCTACAAGCACGCCAACACCGGCCTGTTCGTGCAGGACAGCTGGGCGGTCAACTACAACCTGACCCTGATGTTCGGCCTGCGCGTCGACCTGCCGAGCATGGACGACGTGCCGGTGCACAACCTGCTGGTGCAGGAGTACTACGGCTACGACAACCGCGAGAAGATGGACGACGCGCTGGTCCAGCCGCGTTTCGGCTTCAACTACACCTTCGACAGCGACCTGCCGACCCAGCTGCGCGGCGGTGTCGGCCTGTTCCAGGGCTCGGCCGCGAACGTGTGGGTGGGCAACTCCTACCAGAACACCGGTTTCGGCCTGATCGGCTACAACGACCGCAATCCGGCCGACGGCTGGCTGCCGGTGCAACTGGACGACGTCGACAACATGCCCAGGCCGGATCCGGCCAGCGGCTACGGCATGATGGTCAACCTGATGGACCGCGACTTCGAGCAGCCGTCGGTGTGGAAGGCCAACCTGGCCCTCGACAAGGAACTGCCGTGGCACGGCATCGTGGCGTCCGCTGAGCTGCTGTATACCCGCGTCAACAAGGGCCTGCACTTCGAGCGCCTGGACCTGGGTGCACCCACATACATCGATGATCAGAACGATGGCCGGACTTTCTACACCACGAATGTCTATGCGCCACCGGGCTCCTCGAACCGCTCGCGCGCAAACGGCGGCGCCGGCGTGGCCGATCTGGCCGACACCATCCCCGGCTACGAGAACGTGACGGGTTGGGCCGGTGACGGCGTCATCCTGATGACCAATACGGACAACGGCCGCAGCGCGCAGTTCACCGTCGGACTGAACAAGCCTCTGCTCGACACCTGGGGCTGGTCGCTGCACTACACCTACACCAACGCCACCGAGGTCAACCCGCTGACCAGTTCGCGAGCGATTTCCAACTGGTCCAACAAGGCGATCTTCGACCCCAACTCCGACGATGCCGCGACTTCCAACTACGAGATCCGCGACCGCATCACCGGCACCATGCAGTTCCGCAAGTCGTTCTTCGACGACTACGCGACGATCTTCTCGGTGTTCTACGAGGGCCGCTCGGGTGCGCCGCACAGCTGGCGCTTCGCCAACGACATGAATGGAGACGGCTACACCAACGATCTTCTGTACGTGCCGGGCACCGTGGGTGAGGTGATCTTCACCGGTGGTGCGGCGATGGAGGCGGCGTTCTTCGACTGGGTTGCCGAGAACGGCCTCGCCCGCCAGGGCGGCGCGGTCGCAGAACGCAACACCTTCCGCAATCCCTGGGTGAACCAGTTCGACCTGCGCATCAGCCAGGAACTGCCAGGCTTCTTCAAGGGCCACAAGTCCGAGATCTGGCTGGACGTGATGAACGTGGGCAACCTGATCAACAAGGACTGGGGCCGCATCCAGTACAACTCGCCGTACGGCGATCGCGTTGCGGTGGGCTTCCAGGGTGTCGACGCAGCGACCGGTCGTTACATCTACGACTTCAACAGCGATCCGGTCAGCAGTTCGAACCGCAATGGCGTCACCTCGCCGGTCTGGACCGACTGGGAGTCGCGCTGGTCGCTGCAGCTGGGCTTCCGCTACAAGTTCTGACCGCCCGCGGTCTGCGACACCGAAACGGCCGGGGCAACCCGGCCGTTTCCGTTTGCGAGGGCGGCTGCGCTACAGTCGCCAGCCTGACGAGAGAGCACGAATGGAACAGCCCACAAGCGAAGCGGCAACCACTTCCCTGCCGGTGGTGAGCACCCGGATCTATCCCAGCGGCGCACTGGACATCCTCTCGCGCGACGAGGTCGCGCGGCTCAAGGACGCGTCCAGCGGCGGCATGCACGACCTGTTGCGCCGCTGCGCGCTGGCGGTGCTGACCAGCGGCAGCGCCTCGGATGATCCGCGCGCCGCGCAGGAGCTGTATCCGAGCTTCGACATCCAGGTCCTGCAGCAGGACCGCGGCGTACGCATCGAGCTGAACAACGCGCCAGCGATGGCCTTCGTGGACGGCCACATCATCCGTGGCGTGGCCGAGCTGCTGTTCGCGGTCGTGCGCGACCTGGCCTGGACCGCGATCGAACTCGCCCCGGAGCTGGATGCGGAACTGGAGACATCCGCCGGCCTCACCAACGCCGTGTTCGGCCTGCTGCGCAACGCGCGCATCCTGCGGCCGGCCGATCCGAACCTGGTGGTGTGCTGGGGCGGCCACTCGATCGGCCGCGAGGAGTACCAGTACACCAAGAACGTCGGCTACGAACTTGGCCTGCGCGGCCTCGACATCTGCACCGGCTGCGGCCCGGGTGCGATGAAGGGCCCGATGAAGGGCGCCACCATCGCCCACGCCAAGCAGCGCCGCCGCCGCACCCGCTACATCGGCATCACCGAGCCGGGCATCATCGCGGCCGAATCGCCCAACCCGATCGTCAACCACCTGGTGATCATGCCGGACATCGAGAAGCGCCTGGAGGCGTTCGTCCGGCTCGGCCACGGCATCATCGTGTTTCCCGGTGGTGTCGGCACGGCCGAGGAAATCCTCTACCTGCTCGGCATCCTGCTGCGCGAGGAGAACGCCGACCTGCCGTTCCCCTTCATCCTCACCGGCCCGACCGCGGCCGCGCCGTACTTCGAGCAGATCGACCAGTTCATCCGCCTGGCCCTGGGCGACGCCGCGGCCCGGCGTTACGAGATCATCATCGCCGACCCGGAGCGGGTGGCGCGGCGCATGGGCACCGGCATCCGTGACGTGCGCGAGTACCGCATCGCGCAGAAGGACTCGTTCTACTTCAACTGGGGCCTGGACGTTCCGCTCGACTGCCAGCAGCCGTTCGTGCCCACGCACGAGGCCATGGCCGCGCTCGACCTGCGCCACGGCCGCCGCCCGCAGGACCTCGCCGCCGACCTGCGCCGCGCGTTTTCCGGCATCGTCGCTGGCAACGTCAAGGAAGAGGGCATGCGCCGCGTCGAGCAGCACGGCCCGTTCCAGATCCATGGCGACGTGGACATCATGCAGGCACTTGATGCGCTGTTGCAGGCATTCGTCGAACAGCGGCGCATGAAGATCTCCGGGCAATACAGGCCGTGCTACGAGGTGGTGGCATAGGCCCGCGTTGCTCCCTCCCCCGCCTGCGGGGGAGGGCTGGGGTGGGGGCCGCCCTTCAGCCCCGCCTCGGCAGGGTGAGCGTCGCCACGTGCTCGCCATCGGTGGCGTGGACCTCCACGCCGCCGAGTCCGCCGGTGAACACCTGGATGCGCGATCGCACCGCGTTCAAGCCAATTCCGTGCCCGGCCGAAGACCGCGCCTGCTCCGTCGGCAGCGAATTGCGCACCACGATGGCGATGGATGTCGGCGTCTTGTGCAGCGAGATCGCGACATGGCCCCCACTCCGGCTCGGCTCGATCCCGTGCTTGATCGCGTTTTCGACCAGCGGCTGGATCGACAGCGGCGGAATCGTGATGTCGGCCAGCGCGTCGGGCGACTCCGCGATGTCCCAGTGCACCTGCAGCCGGTCGGCAAAGCGCAGTCGCTCGATCTCCAGATAACGCTGCGTCAGCGCCAGCTCTTCCGCCAGCGGCACCTGCTCACGGCCTGAGATCGCCGCGCGGAACAGGTCCGCCAGGTCCAGCAGCAGCTGTTCGGTGGCCTGCGGCCGCGCGTGCACCAGCGCGATCCCGGTGTTGAGCGCGTTGAACAGAAAGTGCGGGCGGATGCGTGCCTGCAGCGCGTCGACCTCGGCCTGCTTGGCGCGCACCGCCAGCTGCCGCTCCCGCCACTGGCCCCGGAACGCGGCCAGGCCAAGCAGCCCCACCGTCAGCGCGATCGCGGTGAGCCGCAGCGCGAACGCAAGCCAGCCACCGTGCGGGGTCGGCCACAGGTCGCGCAGCGTCCACCACGCCAGCGCGCTCACCAGCCAGGTGCTCAGCAACAGTGCGCCCAGGGCGGCACGCGCCACTGCGACCGGCGTGGCGCCAGCCAGTCGCCGCCGCAGCAGGTACAACAGGCCCATCGTGGTGAGGAAGACCCACTGGACCCCAAGCGATGCCATCCCGAAATAGGCGATCGGCTCGTCGGTGGCGCCGGGGGCGAGCGTCAGCACGAGCGCGAGCGCCTCGCCTGCCAGGACGACCCAGATCACCGTGCCGGCCTGCCACAGCGTGTCCAGGGGGGCGGAGGGGGCGTGGCGCTTGCTGGAAAAAGTCATGCAGGGACGGGGCCCGTTCGGATGCCTCGATGGAAGACCTGTAGCCACTTCGGCCACCCACGCCCCGGATCGCGCCGTTCGTCCCGGAAGTGCTGGTTGCCAGAAGTGCCCCGGACTAGGGTATGCCGTCCACATGGGGAGTGGTATGCCAATCTTCCAGCAAACGGTCGACCCGCGCAGGGGCAGGGGGCTGCCGCGTCGCGGCGCCGGCTTCAGCCTGATCGAACTGATGGTCGTCGTCGCCGTGGTCGCGATCCTCGCCGTCGTTGCCTATCCGTCGCTGACCTCCGTGATCAATTCCAATCGCCTGAGCTCCAACGCCAACGAGCTGGTGGCGTCGCTGCAGTACGCGCGCAGCGAGGCAATCCGCAGGAACGCGCGGGTCTCGGTGTGCGGAAGCTCGGATGGCGCGACCTGCGACGGCACCTGGACCGAATGGCTGACGGTCCTGGACAGCGATGACAGCATCCTCAGGCGCGCAGCGGTCCGCAGCCCGGTGCAGATCACTGCCGACGAGGACTCCATCACCTACCGGCCCAACGGCTTCGCCACTGCCGCGGCGATCACCGTCTGCATTCCGACCGCCAGTCCGCCCGAGAACCAGCGGGTGGTCAGTGTGACGGTTGCAGGGCGGGTCGCCACGGCCGCGGCGAACGGAGGGGGCGCTTGTCCGTGAGAATAGGATCGACAATGAATCGCAATCGACGCAGTCGGGCGGCGGCGTGCCGCCGCAGGCAGCAGGGCATGAGCCTGATCGAAGTGCTTGTGGCAGTGCTCATCATGGGCATCGGCCTGCTTGGCATCGCCGCGATGCAGGCGGTGGCCCTGCGCAACGGGCAAAGCTCGCTCGAGCGCACCCAGGCGGTCATCCAGAGCTACGCCATCCTCGACGTGGTCCGGTCGAACCGGGCCAATGCGCTGGCCGGCTACTACAACACGCCCGGTACGAACCCCCAGTGCGCCGCGGCGACGGCCAGTGGAAGCGAGACCGCGGGTCAGACGTCGGCCCGGACCGACGTCAACGCCTGGCTGGGATCCTTGAAGAGTTCCATGGTCAGTGCCGCCAACGCGGCCACCGATACCAGCACCTGCGGAGGCGTCAGTTGCGTGGCCAATACCATCGACGGTGCGACCTGCACGATCACGGTGCAGTGGGACGACAGCCGCGGCACCGGTACCGCTGCCGGCCGGGAAGGCAGCAGCCAGCGGCGCGTTGTCACGGTGGCGGCAATATGAGTGCCTCGATCCATCATTCCAGCCCGCAGCGCAGGCAGTCCGGCCTGGGCCTGATCGAGCTGATGATCGCCATGCTGATCGGCCTGCTGGTCTCGGCCGCGGCGATCGGAATCTTCCAGTCGAACAAGCGCGCATTCGCCGCCACCCAGGGGCTGGGACGCATCCAGGAAAGCTCCCAGGCCGCGTTCGAGATGATGGCGCGCGACATCCGCGAGGCCGGCGGCAGCCCCTGCGACGCGGAGATGGCGGCGGGCAACATCATCACCAACGCATCGACGTCCACGCCGACGTCCACCAACTGGTTCGTCGGCTCGACGCGGCCGCTGCATGGCTTCGAGGGCAGTGGGCTGACCGGCCAGGTCGCCACCACCGACGCGATCCAGGTGCTGCGCATGGACCAGGACGTGCGCACGCTCACCACCGACATGGCGACCGGCGCCACCAGCGTGACCTACACGCCAGGTGAGCCGCAGTTCGCCGCCAATGACGTCATCATGGTCTGCGACATGCGTGTCCTGGGCATCTTCCGGGCCAGCGCCGCCAGCAGCGTCACCGGCGCCAACGGCGCGGTCTCCTTCGGCACTGGCGTCAACGCCTGCAGCTATTTTCCCCAGCCCAACGCCGGCATCTGCGTCGCCGGTACCGCCTACCTGTTCCCGAGGTTCTCCACCGTCAGCCGCCTGCAGGGCGTGCGCTGGTATGTCTGCGACCCGGATGGCGTCGCCGCCAACGGCTACTCGCTGTGTCGCCGGGTCAACGACGGCGCCCAGGAAGAGGTGGTGCCGGGCGTGCAGGACATGCAGGTGCAGTACCTGGGCAATGCCGGCTACGTCGATGCGTCCTCGCTGACCACCGCCGCCGACTGGAACGCCATCCGCGCGGTGCGCATCGCGCTCACCATGCGCGAGGCCGAAGCGACCAGCGCGGGCAGCACCACCGGCCAGCCGCTCGTGCGCACGGTCAACCACGTCGTCAACCTGCGGAACCGGACCCTATGAACAGGCCAGTCGCCCATCCCGGCGCACGCCAGTCGGGCGTATCCCTCGTCATCGTGCTGATCCTGCTCCTGGTGATGACCATCCTCGGGCTGGCGGTCATGCGCGGTACGCTGCTCGAAGAGCGCATGAGCGCCAACATGTACGACCGCAGCCTCGCCTTCCAGCAGGCCGAATCCGCATTGCGCGAAGCAGAAGCCGCGGTGCGGGCATCGGTGCTGGCCGACGGCAAGGGCTGGGTGGTCGGCGTGCGCTGCGGCGACGACGCGGCACACCCCGGCACCATCACTGCAAGCCTGTGTTCGGTTCCGGCCAATGTGTACACCGCCGGCACGACCTGCACGGCGGCGGCGACCAAGGGGACGGACTGCTGGTTCAACGCCAACGACCGTCTGGGCACTGCCAACGCCGCGCTGGGCATTACGGACACCTCGGCCGGCGCGCCCCAGTACTACATCCAGTACATGGGCCTGCGCGACAGCGCCGATGACCTGGGGCTCGGTGCCAGCGCCGGCAGCATCCAGTACGGCGGCGGCGGCGGTGGCGTGATCCAGGAAGCGATGTATCGCGTCTTCGCGCGCAGCCACGCCCCGGCCGGCAACGCCGACCGGTCGGTGGTGGTGCTGCAGGGCAACGTGGTCGCCCGGTAACCGGTGCGATCCGACACAAGAGTGGTGGAGAACGATATGGAACGCATGACCAGGCAGGTCGCTCGACCCGGCCGCACCGGCGCACACCGCCTTGTGGCCATCCTTGTGGGACTGTTTGCCGTGTTCAGCTCGACCTCCGCGCTGTCCGGCGTTGCGATCGACAACAAACCGCTGACGGTGACCAACAGCGTTCCCGGCAACCTGGTGCTGCTGCCGTCGGTGGAATGGCCGACCGTGGTGACGCATGCCAACGCGCCAGGCGTGGCGGAGGGAACTGCGAACTATGCATCGGCTACTGCCTATGCCGGTTACTTCAATTCGGGACTTTGCTACGCCTACCACTTCGACGTCGTCGAGGCGAACAGGTATTTCTATCCGCATTCAGCCACCAGCAGTGGTCACAGTTGCGCCGGTCAGACCGGGGGCACGCCTTCCCAGCGCCTCTGGAGCGGCAACTTCCTGAACTGGTCCGCGATGCAGGCCATCGACACCTTCCGGCTGGCGCTGACGGGCGGCTACCGCGTGCATCGGCCCGCGGACGGCACTCCGGCCGCCGGCTACAGCGAGATGAACAACGTCACGTATCTGGAGAAGGCGAACTCGGACCGGTGGGAGAATGGATACACACCACTTCGCAGGCTGGCTAGCAACGCTGGCAACTCGACGCCGGTCCAGACCAGCACGCTGCGAACGCGCATTGGTGGTCTGCGCAGCCAAATGTGGTTCATACCGTCTTCGTCCGGTGAGATGGGAAGTGCGCAGGCATGGAACGCGCCCGCGGCACTTGCGCGGCCCGTCACGGGCGACGTGCAACAGGCTCCCGCAGGTACCGCGGTGACGGCGGTCCCCTACAACCCGCAGTACAACCTGTTGCCGAACTCCGACACCACCACCGTCATCAACGACACGGCCTGCGGCGTGGGTGAGTTCGGCTGTGAAGCCACAACGATCCAGACCTGCCCGGCCAGCCATCCCACCCTTTCTAATGGCCGTTGCTACAACAACCGGAATCAATGGGTCAATCCCACCAATGCAACCCGTTATCGTCACACCACATACGGCCGCAACCAGGCCTATGCCCTCAGCATGCGCGTAAAAGTCTGCGATGGCAGCCTCGATACCCGCAGCCTCTGTACCCGCTATGGCAGCAACTACAAGCCCGAAGGCCTGCTGCAGCAGAACTCCAAGAAGACCCGCTACAGCCTGTTTGCCTACCTCACCCAGGACGGTGGCTCGAGCCGGCGCGGCGGCGTCATGCGCGCCCGGCAGAAGCTGATCGGCCCGGTGACGGCAGCGGAAACCGCCGGCACCGAGAAGCCGTACCCGGATCGGGTGGGCCGCATTTCGGGCGTGGACAACGCCGAATGGGACCTGGCGACGGGCAAGATCATCAACAACCCGGACAGCACTGACAGCAGCTCGACTTCGACGCGCGTCGGTGCCTGCGCCAGCGGATCGGTCGCTCCTGACGGAAGCGGCTGCACGATCCAGTACAGCGGCGTCATCAATTACCTGAACCGGTTTGGCCAGATCAATACCGGCATGGCGACGCTGAAGGCGTACGACAATCTCAGCGAGATGTACCACACCGCGCTGCGCTACCTGCGCGGTGTCGGCAACGTGTCCGCCTACAGCAACCTGGCCGGTGTGAGTCCCAATCTCACCCGCTACCAGTACGCGGATGGGCTTCCGGTGATCGATAACTGGTACGGCACGGGTGCCAACGCGGCTGTGACGCGCTGGAACGCGGATCCCGACGATCTGCGGACGGTCGGCACCGACCGCGATCCTATGCTGTACCAGTGCCAAGCCAACGTCTTCCTGGGCATCGGTGACACGGCGACCCAGAACGAAAGCAAGGACCATTCGGGTAGCGGCGACATTGCCACCGGCTTCGTGGACACGTGGCTGAACTACATGGTCGCCGCGGATCGCGATACGCGTGCCCAGAACTCGACTGCGGCGCTGGCGTACTGGGGGCACGTAACCGATATCCGTACTGACGTGCCCAACACGACGCTGAGCACCACTCCGGCCCGCGCCAAGGGCCAGTCGATCAGCACCTACTGGGTCGACGTGGTCGAGCTGAACGACCTCAAGGCGAAGAAGACCAACCAGTACTACCTTGCGACCAAGTACGGCGGCTTCACTATTCCGGAAACGTCCTACGACGCGAATGGCAACGCCGCGCGTCCGGCTGACAACTGGTTCGAAACCACCAACAAGACCGCCTGGACTTCGGCCACGCAAACGGCGAAGGCGCAGACGGGGCTGGGTGGCACGGGCGACTTCAACCTGCCCAACAACATGTACCTGGCCAACAACGGCCAGGCGATGATCGACGGCCTCAATGCCGCCTTCCAGAAGATCGCCGACGACATCACCGGCTCCGGCGGCTCGTTCGCCAGCAACTCCACCAGGCTGGAAGCCGGTTCGCGCACCTACCAGGCCAAGTACGTGTCCAACGGCTGGGGCGGGCAACTGATCGCCGCCGACGTGAACGTCAGCACCGGCACCCTGACCAACAGGTGGGATGCATCGGACTGGCTTGGGCACGCAGCCGGTGAGACGAAGATCAATACGGCGGCCGCCGGTGGCGGCACCAGTTACTGGAACTACACGCAGCGCAAGATCCTGTTCAACAGCAGCGGCACGCTCACGAACTTCATCAGCAACTGGAGCAACTACACCAGCCTGACGAGTCCGACAGTGGTGCGCCCCGCTGCATGGAGTTCGACAACGACCATCAGCAATGAACAGCTCCGCTACGTGCTCGGCGAACGCGTGCATGAGCGCCAGTCGGTGGTCACGGGCAGCCTGCGTCAGTTCCGCAACCGGCGCGGCATGCTGGGCGACATCATCAACTCGCAGCCGGTGTACGTGGGGCGGCCCAACGCCAACCTCTACAGCGACGACACCAGCTATGCCACGTTCGTGGCGGCGCAGGCCGGTCGCGATCCGGTGGTCTATGTCGGCGCCAACGACGGCATGCTGCACGCCTTCCAGGCGCCGGATGCGTTGGACACCACCAACGCGGGCGACGGCGGCAAGGAGCTGTTCGCCTTCATGCCGACCGAAGCGATGTCCGTCCTCACCCAGCTGGATGCGTCGACGAACAAGTATCCCAACTGGCATCCCGAGTACGACCACGCCTATTCGATGGACGGCGAGATCACCGTTGCCGACGTGAAGGATGGCACGACGTGGAAGACGATCCTCGTTGCCACGATGGGGCGCGGCGGCAAGAGCATCTTCGCCCTGGACGTGACCGACCCGACCAATCCTTCGCTGCTGTGGGAGAAGCGTTCTGACGACGCCGCCATCGGCAACCTGATGGGCAACGCCCTGGGCCGCCCGATCATCGCGGCCGTCGCTGCAGGAGACTGGCGCGTGTTCCTGGGCAACGGGGCCAACAACCAGGCGGAAAGGTCGGCATTGATCATGCTCGATGCGATCAGTGGCGTGAACAAGGGTTCGATGGACACCGGCATCGGCAGCAACAATGGGCTGTCGGCCGTCAATGTCTGGGATGCATACGGGGCGAGCGAAGGCGCGCCGCGGGATGGCTACTTCGACTCCGTCTACGCCGGTGACATGGAAGGCAATCTCTGGAAGTTTGATGTGCGCAGTGGCGGCACCGCGACCAGGCTGTTCGCCGCGGGCACGACGCAGCCGATCACGGCCGCTCCGCTGGTGGCGTCCAACCCCTACAGCCCGCCGGACACCTGGGTGTTCTTCGGTACCGGCCAATACCTGAGCATGGCCGACATCAACGAAACCGCCAACGCGAACGTCCAGAGCTGGTACGGGATCATCGATCGTGGATCCACCGTTGCGAAGACCTCGTTGAACGCTGTCAGGATTACCGCCGAGGACAGTGTCGGGCGCGTGATCGAGCGGGCCGGCGCCGCGGGCACGAACGGCTGGTACATCAATCTCGTGTCGCCTGCCGCGACCGCTGGCGGCGACCCGGTGACGCGCGGCGAACGCATGGTGTTGCCCAACTTCTTCCAGGGCATGTCCCTGATCGGCACCACGCGGTTCCCGGACTCCACGGACCCATGCGCGCCCGCGGGCAAGGGCTTCACCATGGCGATCGACCCATTCACCGGCGGCAGGCTGTCGAACCCGTTCTTCGATATCGATGGCGACGGATCCGTCGGCAGCGATGGCGATTACCACGGCGGCGACACTGAAACGCCTTACTCCGGCGTGGCCTATGACAGCGGCCCGAACAACCCGATCTTCCTCGGCGAGTACATGTACACGAGCCTGGACGACGGCAGCTATTCCCAGATCAAGACCAGCTCGGGAGCGGCCAACATCAGGCGCGTGTCCTGGAGGGAGTTGTTGAATGCACAGTAATCAGGTCATGCCGCGCCGTGGGTTCTCTGGCCGCGCGGCTGGGTTCTCGTTGATCGAGCTGATGATCGTGGTTGGCGTCATCGCGATCCTCGCCGCGATCGCGTATCCGAACTACCGGGAGTACGTGATCAACTCACGGCGGGCGGCCGCGGCGGCCTGTCTGCAGGAGAAGGCGCAGCTGATGGAGCGCTTCTACACGACGAATCTGACCTATGTGGGAGCAGGCGTCCCGGGAGGCTGCGATCCCGAGATCAACGGCTTCTACACGTTCAGTGTTCCCGCGGCTAGCCCGACGACGGCGCGGACGTTCACATTGCAGGCTGTGCCAGTGACTGGCCGGCAGGACGACCCAAAGTGCGGAACCCTGACGATCAACGATCAAGGAACGCGTACCGAGGGCGGTGCGGCAACCAACGCGACCGAATGCTGGTAACGGACCGGTTCTGTCGGCGTTGCCGGTAGCCACAAAGCACAAGGGCCGCGGAATCCGCGGCCCTTGTGGTATCTGCATGTCTGGCGCCCGAAGTTGGACTCGAACCAACGACCCCCTGATTAACAGTCAAGTGCTCTAACCGGCTGAGCTATTCGGGCGGGGACGGCTATTCTAATGTGTCGTGGGCCGGGGTCAAGGAGAGCCGCCTGCCACCACCTCGGCCAGATCGAAGGGGCAGGGCTCGTCGGCCGCTGGCCGCTCGCTCCGCACCCGCCCCACGTTGTTGACCGCGAGCGTCCCCGTGAAGCGGCCTCGCGCGCAGGCCTGCAGGGTGAGGTTGGCGTTGGCGGCCCGGCCGTCGCTCTGGTAGCGCAGATAGTCTCGGTTGGACGCGAGCGACAGCAGGTTGCGGCTCCGGGCGGGCGGCTCGCGGATCTGCAGCAGATCGGCGGGTGCTCCCGGTTGGCGGTCGCGATCGGGATCGAGGAATACCAGCCAGCCCTCGCTCCAGTCGCCGCCGCTCCTGCAGCTCAGTTGCCCGGCTTCGCGGGGGCAGACGACCACCTGCATGCGCCGCATGATGGCGTTCGTCCTGGCCAGCGCCATGTCCACGCGCAGGTTGGACAGGGTGGTGGAGGATCGGCTGCGGTCCAGGAACCGGGCCATGTCGGGCAGGACGATCGTGACGAGGATGGAGAGGATTCCCGCCACTACGATGAGCTCCACCAGTGTGAAGCCGTTCACTTTTTGCTGCATCGCGGAGCCCTCCTTGGCCTGCGGTACGCCAGTGTGTGGAGGGGTGCACGGATGCGAAGTCGGGCCGCAAAGGAGACGGGGGTAGGAAAACTCCCCGCCTGGCCCCATTTCCAGCAGGGCCGCCTCTCGGCGCACGTGGAGGATGGGTGCAACCGGCCCGGAAACCCGCCGGGCCGGGCTGGCCGCGCAAATCGGCGGACGGGCGCCGGGCGATGGCCGCCGAGGCCTGTCTCCTGGCGGTTTTGATCGCGGCTGAAGCCGCTCCTACACTGGACCCACATGACCTCAGCTCTTCACCCCGCAAGCTTCCAGCTCGTCGCGCCGTACCAGCCGGCGGGCGACCAGCCGCAGGCGATCGAGAAGCTGGTCGAGGGCTTCGAGAGCGGGCTGGCGCGGCAGACACTGCTGGGCGTGACCGGATCGGGCAAGACCTACACGATCGCCAACGTGATCCAGCAGGTGCAGAAGCCGACCCTGGTGATGGCGCCGAACAAGACCCTGGCGGCGCAGCTGTACGGCGAGTTCAAGTCGTTCTTCCCGCACAACGCGGTCGAGTATTTCGTCAGCTACTACGACTATTACCAGCCCGAGGCGTACGTGCCGTCCACCGACACCTTCATCGAGAAGGACAGCTCGGTGAACGAACACATCGAGCAGATGCGGTTGTCGGCGACCAAGGCGCTGCTGGAGCGGCGCGACGCGATCATCGTGTGCACGGTCTCGGCGATCTACGGCCTGGGCGATCCGAACGAATACTTCCGGATGGTGCTGCACATGGTGCGCGGCGAGCGCATCGACCAGCGCGAGCTGATCCGGCGCCTCACCGAGATGCAGTACGCGCGCAACGACACCGAACTGCGCCGCGGTACCTATCGCGTGCGCGGCGAGGTGGTGGACGTGCATCCGGCAGAGTCCGACGACGAGGCGCTGCGCATCGAGCTGTTCGACGGCGAGATCGAGAAGCTGACCCAGTTCGATCCGCTGACCGGCGAAACCAAGCGCACGCTGGCGCGCTACACCATCTACCCCAAGTCGCACTACGTCACCACGCGCCGCACCACGCTGGAGGCGGTCGAGGCGATCAAGCTCGAACTGCCGCTGCGGCTGGAGCAGTTCTACGCGCAGAACAAGCTGGTCGAGGCGCAGCGCCTGCAGCAGCGCACCCAGTTCGACCTGGAGATGATGGCCGAGGTCGGCTACTGCACGGGCGTTGAGAACTATTCGCGCCATCTCACCGGCCGCATGCCCGGCGAGGCGCCACCGTGCCTGTTCGACTACCTGCCGCCGGACGCGCTGCTGGTGGTCGACGAATCGCACGTGACCGTGCCGCAGGTGGGCGCGATGTACAAGGGCGACCGCTCGCGCAAGGAGACGCTGGTGGAGTTCGGTTTCCGGCTGCCCTCGGCGCTGGACAACCGGCCGCTGAAGTTCGAGGAATGGGAGCTGCGCTCGCCGCGCACGATCTTCGTCTCGGCCACGCCGAGCAAGTACGAGATCGAGAAGTCGGAAGGGCAGGTGGTGGAACTGCTCGTGCGCCCGACCGGCCTGATCGACCCGGAGGTCGAGATTCGCCCCGTCGCCACCCAGGTGGACGACGTGCTTGGCGAAATCACCAAGCGCGTGGCGATGGGCGACCGCGTGCTGATCACCACGCTCACCAAGCGCATGGCCGAGAACCTCACCGAATACCTGGGCGAGCACGACGTGCGCGTGCGTTACCTGCACTCGGACGTGGACACGGTGGAGCGCGTGGAGATCATCCGCGACCTGCGCCTGGGCAGGTTCGACGTGCTGGTGGGCATCAACCTGCTGCGCGAAGGCCTGGACATGCCGGAGGTGTCGCTGGTGGCGATCCTGGACGCGGACAAGGAAGGCTTCCTGCGCTCGACCGGTTCGCTGATCCAGACCATCGGCCGCGCCGCCCGCAACCTGCGCGGCAAGGCCATCCTGTACGCGGACCGGGTCACCGATTCGATGCGGCGCGCGATCGACGAAACCGACCGCCGTCGGCAGAAGCAGGTCGAGTACAACGCCGAGCACGGCATCACCCCGCAGTCGGTGGTGCGTGCGGTGATGGACGTCATGGAAGGCGCTCGCGACGAGCCTGCCGCGGCCCGCACCGCCGCCGGCAGGGCCAGGCGCGTGGCTGACCAGGCCGAGGACTACGCCACGCTCGACCCGGCCAAGCTCGCCGCCCGGCTCAAGTCCCTGGAACAGCAGATGTACCAGCACGCCCGCGACCTGGAGTTCGAGGATGCGGCGCGGGTGCGCGACGAGATCCGGAAGATCAGGGAGGCAACCTTGGCGGGGTGAGCGGCCGCTCTGCCCCTTCCCCCGCTCGCGGGGGAAGGCCGGGATGGGGGCAAGACGGTGGCGACTTCGTCGGGGTTCCTGCGACCGGTGGCCCCCACCCCAGCCCTCCCCCGCAAGCGGGGGAGGGAGTGATGGCCCCCGGGCCCGGGGAGCGACTGGCCCTCCCCGCAAGCAGGGGAAGGCGCGGTTGGCCCCTTCCCCCGCTCGCGGGGAGGGAAGGCGCGGTTGGCCCCTTCCCCCGCTCGCGGGGGAAGGTTGGGATGGGGGCACGCGCGAAGCGCGCACCCGATGGCAACCGCCGCCAGGTTCCGCTAGAATTCGTCTCCCGCCGCGATGGCGGGTCCTCCAGCCCTTCCGCGGGCGGGGGCATCGGGCCTCGCCCGATCGCGCTTTTCGGGCGGTTAGCTCAGCGGTAGAGCACTACCTTGACATGGTAGGGGTCGGGGGTTCGAAACCCTCACCGCCCACCACGCGATGCGTGGATTCCTAAGCTTCTGCATATCCTGCGGCCCTGTGCTGTCCTGCAGCGCGTCCGCGGGATGCTGATGGCGCACGCCATTGTTCTTCCGCTTCGGCGGCGACCCCCGGCTGCAGCGCCGGCGTAATCCAGCCTGCATCCGCCCGGCTCCCGCCGGGACGCCGGTCTGGAATCGCACCCGGCAAGAGCCGTGGCGCCGCATCGGCGGTCTCATCGCCGCGCGCGCTGACGAGCGCGGCAGTCCGGATGCAGGCACGGCGGGAACAGAAAAAACCCCCGCCGGAGGAGGAATCCGGCGGGGGCGAGCATGTCCGGTGGGAGGGAATCAGAACCGGTAATTCATGCCGAGGACATAGGTACGACCCCATTCGATGCGTTCGAGTGGGCGGTCCTTGCTGCCCGAGTACGTCCGGTAGGACTCGTCGGTCAGGTTGCTGGCCTGCAGCAGCAGGGTCATGCCGGACAGCGCGCTCTGGGCGCCGAAGCTGTAGCTCACCTGGGCGTCGGTGATGTTCTCGCCGACCACGTAGCGCAGGGTGCGTTCGCCGGAGAAATTGCCGATCTCGCCGATGAAGTCGGAGCGGCGACGCTGGCTGACGCGCGCTTCGAAACCGTTGCGCTCGAAGTAGGCGGTCAGGTTGTAGACGCGGTCCGACAGGCCGGGCAGGGTGATCGGATCGGTGCCGACGCTGCTCTCGTTCTCCGGCGCGAGGATGGTGATGTCGCTGTCGTTGAAGCTCGCGCTGGCGATGACGCCGAAGCCGCGCATCGCGTCGCCGAACACCAGGTCCAGCGGCAGCGAAGCGGACAGCTCGAGGCCCTGCAGCTTGCCGCCGGAGCCGTTGAATGGCGCCGAGTAGCGACCCTCGTTCGACACCACGATGCCGGGCGGCAGGGTCGCGCCGTTGGCTTCCAGCCATGAGGCGACCTGGTCGGTGAAGTCGTAGCCGTCGCGCGTCTGCGTGTAGATGTAGCTGCGCAGGTCCTTGTAGAAGTAGGCGGCGGCCACGTAGGCGCGGTTGCCGAAGTACTTCTCGTAGGAGATGTCGAAGGCGTTGGCGCGCCAGGGATCGAGTTCGGGGTTTCCGCCGCTGGCGCCCGGGATGCCGGTCGAGGTGTCGACGCCGAACTCCATCGATGCGCGCAGCTGGTCGACGCGCGGACGCGCGACCTGGCGGGCCAGGGCGACGCGCAAGGTGCTGTCGTTCTCGAACAGGAATGCGAGGTTCAGGCTCGGCAGGATGTCGGTATACGTCTTGCCCTTGGTGATCGGGATCACCTGGCTGCCGACCGGCTGCGAGCCGTCCCAGTAGTTCGCGCTGGACGATTGGTCGGCATGCTGGACCTGGATGCCGAAGTTGCCGCGAACGCCGACGTTGCCCCAGTTGGTGTCGATGTTGGCCTTCGCGAAGCCGGTGCTGATCTGCTCGTCGACGGCCCATGCCTTCGGGATCAGGTAGTCGAGGTCCTCGACGGGATCGAAGGTCATGTAGCGGGCAACGGCCCCTGGCACGTTCCACGCGGGGATGTAGCCCACGCCGGCGAAGCCCAGGTCCACCAGGCCGTACTGCAGGTCACCCGCGATGGGGGTGTCGCCCTGCGGCCCGAGGTTGATGCTGCCCTCCGGCTGGCGCTTGTTCTTGGAACGGTCCGCGTAGTTGAGGCCGATGTCGAGGTCCGACACGAAACCGTCCAGCGGCAGCGAGGCGGCGAGCTTGAACGCGGTCAGTTCATCTTCGACGCGCGGCGTCTTGCCATAGCCGGAGCCGTAGATCGTGTTGGTGAGGAAGAGCGCATCGGGATTGGAATAGTCCCGGCCCGGCACCAGCTGCGAGAAGCCGTCGGTGCGGAAGTCGAGCTGGAGGCTGTCGAGCTGCGGTTGCGGCATCAGCTGCGTATTGTTCTCGAGGCCCAGCTCATCGCGCGTTGTGCGCGACCAGCTGATGTCGGCGACGACGCGTGCCGCGCCAACGCTGAAATCATTGTTCCAGCCGAAGGCTTCGATCTTGTCCTCGCGGCTGTTGTACATGCCGCGGACCAGCGGATAGACGTTGTTGGCGGTGCCGCCGGTGAAGGTGTTGTTGCCGTTGATGCGCGGGTCGGTGACGTCGAGCCGGACCGCGCCGCCCGTTCCGTTGTAATCGCCGAGCGGGACTTCAAACTGGTTGGCCGTATCGACCTGCTCGGCCTTGGAGTAGAACAGGTCGAGGGTGCTGGTCCAGGCGTTCGACGGACGGTACTGCAGCGTCGCCATCACGCCGTCGCGCTCGAGCTTGCCGGTGCGGCGCAGGGCCTTGATGCCGTCGGAGTAGTAGGTGCCTGCAGCGACGCCGGGGCGCCAGTTGTCGCCGATCGCCTGCCACGGCTCGTAAAGGCCGACCTGGTTCTCCTGGATCGGCGTGTTCGAGTGCGACCAGCCGATCGATACGCCGAACGTGCCGTCGGCGAACTGGTCGATGTAGCTGGCGTTGAAGCGGCTGCCGTCGTCGCCGACGTTGCCGGCCGAGCCGAGCGAGCTCTCCTGGTAGCGGCCGCTGACCGCGACCACGGTGTCGCTGAAGTTCAGCGGGCGCGCGGTCTGCATGTCGAGCGTGCCGGACAGACCCTGGCCGATCAGCCCGGCATCGGGCGTCTTGTAGATCGTCACGCCGCTCACGAGCTCCGACGGGTACTGGTCGAACTCGACGCTGCGGTTGTCGCCAGTGCTCACCATCTCGCGGCCGTTGAGCAGCGTCGTCGAGAAGTCAGGCGACAGGCCTCGGACGCTGATGACCTGGGCGCGACCGGCGACGCGCTGCGCGGAAACGCCCGGCAGGCGCGAGATCGACTCGCCGATGCTGACGTCGGGCAGCTTGCCGATGTCCTCGGCCGAGATTACTTCGACGATCGAGGTGGCTTCGCGTTTGGTCGAGATCGCGTCCTCGATGCCGCGGCGGATGCCCGTCACCATCACGGTCTCGAGTTCCATCACGTCGTTGGCGGTTTGCGGATCCTGGTCCACCTCAGCGGTTTGCGCGTGCGCATTCGACGCTGCCAGCGCGATGGCCGATGCCAGTGCCACACTCAACAGGTTGCGTTCTGGTGTCAACATTGTCCCCTCCCGAAGGAATGCTGGTTCTGCGAATCAAGACGCCGACGACGCGCCGGCGCTCGTGCTGATTGCATGGTTGAATGGTAGGCGTGGTGCACAGCGCCGGGGCCGTCCTGCATACGTATTCATGCGGGATCCAGCCACAAGATGGATGGATCAGGCGAGACCTTGCGTATCCGCGTCGAGAGAGCCGAACCACGCGCGGTGTGGTGGGAGATCGACGTTGTCTGCGCGAACGTCGCAACGTGGCAGCCCTTCGACATCGAGCGTGATCGCTGCCCCCAGGTTCAGCGGAAGGTGCAGCGTCGTGGCCTCGTTCGACAGGTTGAACGCGACAACCATCCGCTGGGTATCGCTTTCCCGCACGAACGCCAGCACCGGTTCGGGCGTATCGAGAAAACGGATCCTGCCTCCTACCAGCGCCGGCTGGTTGCGGCGCCACGCAAGGAAGGCCCGCGTGGCATTGAGCACGGATTCCGGCTTCCCATCCTGCGCCTCGACGCTCAGCGCAAGGTGTTCCGTTGGCACCGGCAGCCACGGCCTGCCGACGGTGAATCCCGCCAGCTCACTGTCGTCCCACGGCATCGGCGTGCGGCATCCGTCGCGACCCTTGAAATTCGGCCAGAAGGTGACGCCATAGGGATCCTGCAGCGCTTCGAAGGGGACGTCGGCTTCCGGCAGGCCGAGTTCCTCGCCCTGGTACAGGCACACCGAACCGCGCAGCGAACACACCAGTGCGACCAGCATCTTCGCGAAATCGGGGCCGGCGTCGGCGCCGCCCCAGCGCGTCACCGCGCGCTGCACGTCGTGGTTGGAGATCGCCCAGCAAGGCCAGCCGTCGGTCATCGCTGCTTCAAGGCGCTCGACGGTGCCGCGGATGTAGGCTGCACTGAAGTCGTTGGTCAGCAGCTCGAAGCTGTAGCCCATGTGCAGTCGCTGCGGGTTGACGTACTCGGCGGTCGTGGCGAGCGAGTCCTCCGAGGAAATCTCGCCGAGCGTGGTGGCGCCGGGATAGCGGTCGAGCAGGGCGCGCAGCGATTCGAGGAACGGCAGGTTCTCGGGCTGGGTGTTGTTGTGCCAGTGGTACTGGTAGGCGTAAGGGTTGTCGGTGCTGAAGCCGCGGCCTGCGCGCAGGTGTGCGGGCTTGGGCGGGTTGTCGCGCAGCTGGCGGTCGTGGAAACAGAAGTTGATCGCGTCCAGGCGCAGTCCGTCGACGCCGCGGTCGAGCCAGAACTTCACGTTGTCCAGGGTCGCTGCCTGCACGTCCGGGTTGTGGAAGTTCAGGTCCGGCTGCGCGGCGAGGAAGTTGTGCAGGTAGTACTGCTCGCGGCGCGGCTCCCAGCGCCAGGCAATGCCGCCGAACAGCGACATCCAGTTGTTGGGCGGTGTGCCGTCCTCGCGCGGGTCGGCCCACACGTACCAGTCCGCCTTCGGGTTGTCGCGATCCATGCGGCTTTCGCGGAACCATTCGTGCTGGTCGGAGGTGTGGCTGAGCACCTGGTCGATCACCACGCGGATACCGAGGCCGTGCGCCTTCGCCAGCAGGCGGTCGCAGTCCGCCAGCGTGCCGAACAGCGGATCGACGTCGCGGTAGTCGGCGATGTCGTAGCCGAAATCGGCCATCGGTGATTTGAAGAACGGCGAGATCCAGATCGCGTCCACGCCCAGCGAGGCGATGTAGTCGAGCCGCTCGACAATGCCAGGCAGATCGCCGACGCCGTCGCCATCGGTGTCCCTGAAGCTGCGCGGGTAGACCTGGTAGATCACCGCGCCACGCCACCACTCCGTTGTTGAAACGTCCGCTGCCACACGTGACTCCGACCTGCTCTGGACGGACGGCACTATTCCACAGCGGCTGTGCCTTGAAGCCTGTCGAGGGCCGTGTTGGCGTATGAATACGTATGCATGAAACGTGCGTGCGCGCACGGCGCCCGTGCCTGCCGTCGGCACGATAGGCCTGAAAACAAGGCATGGAGTGTCGTTCTGGCGAGTCCGTGAACGGCCACCGCCTGCTGCCGCGCTGCAAGCACGACCGCCGACAAAGCGGTGACAATGCGGGCGGCGCACACGGGGAGCAGGGTTCGCATGGCGAGCAAGCCGCAGCTGTCGTTCTGGCAGATCTGGAACATGTGTTTCGGGTTCCTCGGAATCCAGTTCGGTTTCGCGCTGCAGAACGCGAACGTCAGCCGCATCTTCCAGACGCTCGGCGCGGACATGGAGCAGGTGCCGGGGCTGTGGATCGCCGCGCCGCTGACCGGCCTGCTGGTGCAGCCGGTGATCGGCTACTTCTCCGATCGCACCTGGACGCGGCTCGGGCGTCGCCGTCCCTACTTCCTGTGGGGCGCGATCTTCTCCACGCTGGCCCTGTTCGTGATGCCCAACTCGCCGCAGCTGTGGATCGCCGCGGGCATGCTGTGGATCCTGGACGCCTCGCTCAACGTGTCGATGGAACCGTTCCGCGCCTTCGTCGGCGACCAGTTGTCGCCCAGGCAGCGCCCGATCGGCTATGCCATGCAGGGCTTCTTCATCGGCATAGGTTCGGTGGTGGCCAGCCTGCTGCCGTGGCTGCTGGCGAAATGGGGCGTGCCCAACAACGCGGCGCCCGGCGAGGTCCCGGACACCGTGCGCTACGCCTTCTACGCTGGCGGCACCGTGCTGTTGCTGGCGATCCTGTGGACGATCCTGCGCACGCGCGAATATCCGCCCGAGGTACTGCGTTCGTTCGATGATGCCGAGCCCGAGGGCAGCGGCGCGGCGGATACGGCGCAAGTACCTCCGGCGCGCGGCGGCCTGCCGTGGCTGCTGGTCGGCTCGGCGGGCGTGCTCGCGGTCTGGCTGCTGGGCTGGGACCGCCTGCTGTACGTGCTCGCTGCGCTGCCGCTGGCCTATGGCCTGCTGCGACTGCTCGCGCCACGGCTGCGGCGGGACGCGATGCTGCCGACGCTGACCGCCGACCTGCATGCGATGCCCGGCACGATGCGGCAGCTGGCGCTGGTGCAGTTCTTCTCCTGGTTCGGTCTGTTCTGCATGTGGATCTACACCACCGCGGCGGTGACGCGGCACCACTACGCGACCACCGACACCGCGTCGGCTGCCTGGAATGAAGGCGCCAACTGGGTGGGCGTGCTGTTCGCGGCCTACAACGGCTTCGCTGCGTTCGCGGCCATCGCGATCCCGTGGCTGGCGCGGCGCATCGGCCTGCGCGGCAGCCACCTGCTCAACCTCTGGCTCGGCGGCCTTGGCCTGCTGTCGATCGCATTCGTGCGCGATCCGCAGTGGCTGCTGCTGTCGATGGTGGGCGTGGGCTTTGCGTGGGCTTCGATCCTGTCGCTGCCGTACGCGATGCTGTCCGACAGCCTGCCGGCCGCGAAGATGGGCGTCTACATGGGCATCTTCAATTTCTTCATCGTGATCCCGCAGCTGGTCGCGGTCAGCACACTGGGCGTCCTGCTGTCCAAGCTGTTCGACGGCGATCCTCTGCGGGTGCTCGTGCTTGGTGGCGCCTGCCTGTTCATTGCCGGGCTGTGCACGCTGCGCGTGCGCCTGCCGCTCTCGCACGCCCTGCCGCGCACCGCCACCGGAGCCTGACCATGCGTCCGTCGATCCTCGCCGTCCTCGCCAGCACCTGCCTGACTGTCGCCTGCGGTGGCGCGCGGACAGAAGCGCCCAATCGTGCGCCTGCGGCACGCGACTCCGTCGCTTCCCATCAACTGCACGGCACGCTCGAGCCGTTCGCAAGCCATGCCGTGTACTTCGTAGTCACCGACCGCTTCGTCAACGGCGATCCGGGCAACGACCATCGCGACCAGGGTGGTGCCAACCGCAGCTTCGACATCCCGCTGCCGCCATGCGATGGCGTCGCCGGCAACATCGGCTACCTGGGCGGCGACTTCAGGGGACTGGCCGACAATCTCGACTACATCCACGGCATGGGTTTCGGCGCGGTCTGGATCACGCCCATCGTCGACAACCCCGACGAGGCCTTCACTGGCGGCACTGCGCCCGGCTGCGACAGCAGCCTCAGCGACCGCGGCAAGTCCGGCTACCACGGCTACTGGGGCGTGAACTTCCATCGCGTCGACGAGCACCTGCCCAGTCCCGGCATGGAGTTCCCCGACCTGGCGCGCGCGATGCATGCGCGCGACATGAAGCTGGTGCTGGACATCGTCGGCAACCACGGCTCGCCGGCATGGACGATGCCATCGGGCCAGCCGATGTTCGGTCGCGTGTATGACCGCGACGGGCGGCTGCTGGCCGACCACCAGAACCTGCCGCCGCAGCAGCTCGATCCGGCCGGCAATCCGCTGCATGCCTTCTACAGCAACGTCGGTCCGGTGGACGCCGCGCAGGGTTCGATCTACGACGGCAACCTGGCCCAGCTCAGCGACTTCGATGCGGACAATCCGCAGGTACTCGAGTATCTGGCCGGCGCCTACGAGCACTGGATCGACCAGGGCGCCGATGCCTTCCGCATCGACACCATCGGCTGGATGCCGGGCAGCTTCTGGCAGCAGTTCAGCGACCGCATCCGTCGCAAGCGGCCGGGCTTCTTCATGTTCGGCGAGGCCTTCGACTACGAGGCCAGCAATATCGCCGTGCATACGCACAAGGGACACGGCGAGGTCAGCGTGCTCGACTTCCCGATGAAGCAGGCGATGGACGAGGTGTTCGGCCGCAAGCGTGCGGGCTACGAGCGGCTGGCGCCGGCGCTGCACCTGCAGGGCGGCCCGTATGCCAATCCCTACGACCTGGCCACCTTCTACGACAACCACGACATGCCGCGCATGGACGCCAGCGACGAGGGCTTCATCGACGCGCACAACTGGCTGTTCACCGCGCGCGGGATCCCGGTGCTGTACTACGGCTCGGAAACCGGCTTCATGCGCGGCCGCGCCGAGCACGCCGGCAACCGCAACTACTACGGACAGGCGCGCATCGATGCCGCTGCGCAGAGCCCGATCCATGCCTCGCTGCAGCGCATCGCGAGACTGCGCCGCGAGTCACCGGCGCTGCAGCGCGGACTCCAGCTCAACCTCAAGCTGGAAGGCGACCAGGCCGCCTTCTACCGCGTCCATCAGCACGGCGGCATCGCACAGACCGCGCTGGTGCTGCTCAACAAGGGCGATACCGCAGCGCAGATCGTGTTGGACGGACCGGTGCAGCCCGGCATCTGGCGCGATGGCTTCGACGGCAGCCCGGTGCAGATCGCCGCGCGCGTCGACATCGAGGTCCCGGCGCACGGCGTACGCGTGCTGCTGTACGACGCGCCGCTGGACGATGCCGGCCTGCTGCAGCTGCTGACGCAGGCGATGTCAGCGCACCGGCCAGGCGGGCAGGTCGACGCCGGGGGCAGCGACGGTTGACGCTTACGCACCACGCCCTGCGCGCGGTTGCTCTCAGGCCACAGTCGACTCGCAGCTCGAACGCCGCACCACCAGCGTTGCGGGCAGCCGCTCGCTTTGTGCCGCTGCCCCCTCCACCAGGGCAACCAGCCTGTCCACCAGCAGCTCCCCGGCCAGGGTGGTGTTCTGGTTGATCGTGGTCAGCGCCGGGGTCGCCATGCGCGCGGTGGGGATGTCGTCGAAGCCGACCACAGCCACGTCTTCGGGAATGCGAAGCCCGCGCTCGGCGAGTGCGTGCATGGCGCCGATCGCGATCAGGTCGCTGGCCGCGAAGACCGCGTCGAAGGGCAGTCCGCGCCCGAGCAGTACCTGTGCGGCGGCGTAGCCCGAGTCTTCCGAGCTTTCCGCGTCCGCTTGCAGCGCCCGGTCCAGGCCGGAACCGGCTTCGCGAAGTGCCGCGTCGCAGCCTTCGTAGCGCTCCAGGAATTCTGGGTAGTGGCTTGAGGCATCGCCCAGGAAGGCGACGCGTCGGCGCCCGATCGCCGCAAGGTGCGTGCCGGCCTGGTGTCCGCCACCGATGTTGTCGCAGCCGATCGACAGGCCCGGCTGCCCTGGCAGCACCGCGCCCCAGCGCACGAAGGGCGTGCCCTGCGACATCAGCGTGGCCAGCTTGCCCTGGTAGGCGAGATAGTCGCCGTAGCCGAGCAGGATCAGCCCATCGGCCTTGTGGCTGTCGCCGTAGTCGGCGTGCCAGTCGTTGGACAGCTGCTGGAACGAAATCAGCAGGTCCTTGCCGCGACGTGCGCAGGCGCGCGTGATCGAACCCAGCATCGGCAGGAAGAAGGGATTGATGTGCGATTCGTCCGAGGTCGGGTCCTCGAACAGCAGCAGCGCCAGCGTGCCCGACTGCTGCGCACGCAGGTTGGAGGCGTTCTTGTCGACCTTGTAATTGAGTTCCTCGGCGATCGCCATGATCCGCCGCCGGGTCTCCTCGTTCACCATCGGGCTGCCACGCAGGGCGCGCGAAACCGTTGGCTGGGACACGCCCGCCAGGTGCGCGATATCGAGCGAAGTGGCTTTTCCCCGGATGTTCATGCGGCCCGCTGCAGATGGCTCGCAGCATCATGCCACCGACCACGCGCACCCCGCGGTGCAGCGCAACAATCGCCGATACGGGGTAGAATCGCGGGAGATCCGCCACGAGGTGGCCTGCGGAAACGCGGGCCGAGCGTGCGACATGAGCACTACCACCGCCCAGCGCTGAGTACCCCCTAGGCCACCCGCAGGGCGCCCTTGTGGCGCTTTTTTTGTGGCCGGCGGCCGCGGACATCGCGAACAGCGACGTGCGAGGCCGTAGCACCGGCTTCCCCATCCGGTCCAGCGATGCTGCCGTTCTGCCGGTTCAAGACTCCCGATTCCAGATGCCCGACATGATCACCATCACCCTCCCAGACGGCAGCCGCCGCGAGTTCGAACATCCCGTCACGGTCATGGACGTCGCCCAGTCGATCGGTCCGGGCCTGGCCAAGGCCACCGTGGCCGGCAAGGTCGATGGCCGCCAGGCGGACGCAAGCGACCTCATCGACCGCGACGCGACGCTGCAGATCCTGACCCCGAAGGACGCGGAAGGCCTGGAGATCATCCGCCACTCCGCCGCGCACCTGGTCGGCCACGCGGTCAAGCAGCTGTATCCGGACGCGAAGATGGTGATCGGGCCGGTGATCGAGGAAGGCTTCTACTACGACATCCACTCCGAGCGCCCGTTCACGCCTGATGATCTGGCGGCGATCGAGCAGCGCATGCGCGAGCTGATCGCGCAGGACTACGACGTCATCAAGAAGATGACGCCGCGCGCCGAAGTGATCGAGGTGTTCAAGTCCCGCGGCGAAGACTACAAGCTGCGCCTGATCGAGGACATGGCGCCGGAGATCACCGCGATGGGCCTGTACCACCACCAGGAATACGTGGACATGTGCCGCGGCCCGCACGTGCCGAACACGCGGTTCCTCAAGGCCTTCAAGCTCACCCGCATCTCTGGCGCCTACTGGCGCGGCGATTCGAAGAACGAGCAGCTGCAGCGCATCTACGGCACCGCCTGGGCCGACGAGAAGCAGCTCAAGGCCTATATCCAGCGCATCGAGGAAGCCGAAAAGCGCGACCATCGCCGCATCGCCAAGGCGCAGGGCCTGTTCCACCTGCAGGAAGAGGCGCCGGGCCTGGTGTTCTGGCACCCGAAGGGCTGGGCGATCTGGCAGGTCGTGGAGCAATACATGCGCCGCGTCTATCGCGAGACCGGCTACGGCGAGGTGCGCTGCCCGCAGATCCTGGACGTGGAGCTGTGGAAGAAGTCCGGCCACTGGGACAACTACCAGGACAACATGTTCTTCACCGAATCGGAGAAGCGCACCTATGCGCTCAAGCCGATGAACTGCCCGGGCCATGTGCAGGTGTTCAACCAGGGCCTGCACAGCTATCGCGACCTGCCGATCCGCTACGGCGAATTCGGCGCCTGCCATCGCAACGAACCCTCCGGCGCGCTGCACGGCATCCTGCGCGTGCGCGGCTTCACCCAGGACGATGGCCACGTGTTCTGCACGGCCGCGCAGGTCGAGGACGAAGTACGCGCCTTCCACGCGCAGGCGCTGCGTGTCTACGCCGACTTCGGCTTCGAAGACATCCAGATCAAGATCGCGCTGCGCCCCGAACCGCGCCTGGGCGACGACGCCACCTGGGACACGGCCGAGGATGCGTTGCGCAACGCGCTGCGTGCCTCGGGCGTGGAGTGGCAGGAGCTGCCGGGCGAGGGCGCGTTCTACGGCCCCAAGATCGAATACCACCTCAAGGACGCGATCGGGCGCACCTGGCAGCTCGGGACCATGCAGGTCGACTTCATGATGCCGGGCCGGCTGGGCGCTGAATACGTGGATGAACAGAGCCAGCGGCAGACCCCGGTGATGCTGCACCGGGCCATCGTCGGCTCGATGGAGCGCTTCATCGGCATCCTGATCGAGCACCACGCAGGCTCGTTCCCGGCCTGGCTGGCGCCGGTCCAGGCGGTGGTGATGAACATCACCGACGCCCAGGCGGATGCTGCGGCCGATGTCGCCAAGCTGCTGAATTCCAAAGGATTCAGGGTCGAATCCGACCTGCGCAACGAAAAGGTCGGCTACAAGATCCGCGAGCACACCATGCAGCGGGTGCCCTACCTGCTGGTGGTGGGCGATCGCGAGAAGGAGGTCGGGGCGGTCGCGGTCCGGACCCGCGCGGGCGAGGACCTGGGCAGCATGCCGGTCGAGGACTTCGCCGCGCGCCTGTTGTCGGAAACCCGCGACTGACGGTTGTATCGTGGCCCGAATCCGTTAAAAATCCGTACCTACACCCCCGGCGGGTGCCCCGAGCCGCCCGCCACCCCCATTCCGGAGACGCAGTATTAGCACCCAGGACAAGCAGAATCGCCGTAACAACGAGATCCGCGTACCGCGCGTACGCGTGATCGGTTCCGACGGAGAGATGGTCGGCGTGTTGTCGCGCGACGAAGCATTGCAGAAGGCCCAGGAAGAGGGCCTCGATCTGGTGGAGATCCAGCCCAACGCGGATCCGCCGGTGTGCAAGATCATGGACTTCGGCAAGTTCAAGTTCGACTTGCAGAAGAAGGCCAACGAGGCCAAGAAGAAGTCCAAGCAGGTCGAGATCAAGGAAGTGAAGTTCCGCCCGGTCACCGACGACGGCGACTACCAGATCAAGCTGCGCAAGATGCGCGGTTTCATCGAGGAAGGCGACAAGATCAAGGTCAACATCCGCTTCCGTGGCCGCGAGATGAGCCACCAGGAACTCGGCCGCGAGATGGCCGCCCGGATCGAGGCCGACCTCGGCGAGGACATCGTCATCGAATCGCGCCCGCGCCTGGAAGGCCGGCAGATGGTCATGATGATCGCCCCGAAGAAGAAGTAATCGCGGGCGAAGCCCGCGATACCCCCGTTCCCCTCCGCCCGTTTACGGGCTGAAGAGGCGCGCTTGCGGGCCACGGGCCCGCGCGCCGATGAATGCCCTGCGCGCTGCGCGGGGCCGGGGCGCGGAGCGGGGCAAAGGGTGGGGGAGCGCGCCGCAAGGCGCGCTTCGCTTTTACGGACTTTGCGTCGCTCCGGCCTGCCCCCACCCCAACCCTCCCCCGCGAGCGGAGGAGGGAGCAGGAACGCCCCACCCCAGCCCTCCCCCGCGAGCGGGGAGGGAGCAGAAGGGCGAACCTCGCAATTGCAGGCCCGCCCGCCAGCAGGCATAATGGTCGGCCCGGTTCTCCGGGGCGCTGTACGCAACACCTTTGGACCTGCCCTGCTTCCTTCGGGAATCAGCGGCTTACACACCGGCCAGGCAGGACGGAAAGAGCTTCCGCAATCGCGGACGCCGCCCGGGCCAGTACTAGAAACGACCCCAAGGAATCGCAATGCCCAAGATCAAGACGCATCGGGGCGCGGCCAAACGCTTCCGGAAGACTGCTTCCGGCAAGTACAAGGCAGGCCACGCCAACCGCAGCCACATCCTCACCAAGAAAGCGACCAAGCGGAAGCGCAACCTCCGGCAGACGAACCATGTTCGTGCCGAGGACGCGGGCCGTCTGAACCGCATGCTTCCGTACCTTTGAGGAGGGCTGAATAATGGCAAGAGTAAAGCGTGGTGTGCAGGCGCGTCGTCGCCACAAGAAGGTCATCGGCCGTGCCAAGGGCTATTACAACGCCCGCCGCAAGGTCTTCCGCGTCGCCAAGCAGGCGGTCATCAAGGCCGAGCAGTATGCCTACATCGGCCGCAAGCTGAAGAAGCGCAATTTCCGCTCGCTGTGGATCGTCCGCATCAACGCGGCGGCCCGCATCAATGGCCTGAGCTACAGCCGCTTCATGAACGGGCTGCTGAAGGCCGGCATCACCCTGGATCGCAAGGTGCTGGCGGACATCGCCGTGCACGACGCGGCCGGGTTTGCCGCGCTGACCGAAAAGGCGAAGGGCGCGCTCGCGGCGTAATGCACGTGTCCCGTCGCGGCCGTCGGCGCTTGGCGCGGGCGGTGGCCGGGAGACAAGCTGTACACGCATGGGGAAGGGCGCAAGTCCTTCCCCATTCGTTTTTTCAGGGTCCGGGCACTGCGCGCTCGTCATTCCCGTGTTGTCACCCCACGGTGCTGCCGTCCAGCCAACGCCGGATCGCTCTCCCGGAGCAAGTCCGGGATCGGGGATGACAGGGGGCAGACGGCTCGATCGTCGGCAAGACCGGACCGGGTCCGGAACTGAGGAAGCTCGATGAGCGACATCGAATCACTGTCGAAACAGGCGCTGGCCGATATCGCCGCCGCACCCAGCGCCGACGCGCTCGAGTCGCTGCGTGTGGCGCTGTTGGGCAAGAGCGGCAGCATCACCGCCCAGCTCAAGTCGCTGGGCGCGCTGCCCGCCGAACAGCGCAAGGCGGTGGGCGAGGCAATCAACCGCGTGCGAGATGCGGTGGGGCAGGCGCTGTCGGCGCGCAAGGTGGCGCTTGAGGATGCAGAGCTCGATGCGCGCCTGGCCGGCGAATCGATCGACGTGACCCTGCCCGGGCGCGACGCCGGCCGCGGCGGCATCCACCCGATCAGCCGCACCATGCAGCGCATGGCCGACATCTTCGGCCGCCTCGGCTACGACCTCGCCGATGGCCCGGAGATCGAGGACGACTGGCACAACTTCGAGGCGCTGAACTTCCCGCCGCACCACCCGGCGCGCGCCATGCACGACACCTTCTACTTCGGCGACGGCCGCCTGCTGCGCACCCACACCTCGGGCGTGCAGGTGCGCTACATGGGCCAGCATGCGCCGCCGCTGCGGATGATCGCGCTGGGCAAGGTCTACCGCTCCGACTCCGACCAGACCCACTCGCCGATGTTCCACCAGTGCGAAGGCCTGCTGGTCGACGAGCATTCCACCTTCGCCGACCTCAAGGGCACGCTCGCCGAGTTCGTGCGCGCGTTCTTCGAGCGCGATTTCGAGATGCGCTTCCGGCCCAGCTATTTCCCCTTCGTCGAGCCCGGCGCCGAGGTCGACATCGCCTGGCAGCGCCCCGACGGCAGCACCCGCTGGCTGGAAGTGCTGGGCTGCGGCATGGTGCATCCCAACGTCCTGCGTGCGGTTGGCATCGACCCCGAGCGCTACACCGGTTTCGCCTTCGGCATGGGCGTGGAGCGCCTGGCGATGCTGCGCTATGGCGTCGACGACCTGCGCGCGTTCTTCGACAACGACTTGCGCTTCCTCAGGCAGTTCGCCTGACCCACAGGTTGTCATCCCGACCCCGGACCCGATCCGGGGGAGGGATCTGTTTTTCAGCAAGCCGGCGGAGATTCCTCGCTTCGCCCGGAATGACAGAATGAGAGAGTGACGGAATGAAGTTCTCCGAAAACTGGCTCCGGCAACACGTCCCCACCGACGCCACGCGTGCGCGCATGGTCGAGGTGCTCACCGCGATCGGCCTGGAGGTCGAGGACGTGACGGTGCTGGGCGAGGCGCTGGATGGCGTGGTGGTTGCGCGTATCGTCTCTGTGGAAAAGCATCCGGAAGCGGACCGCCTGCAGGTTTGCCAGGTCGACGCCGGCACCGGCGAGCCGCTGCAGATCGTCTGCGGCGCGCCCAACGCGCGTGCCGGCCTGGTCGCGCCGTTGGCCACCATCGGCACGACGGTCGGCGAGCTCACCATCAAGGCCGCGAAGCTGCGCGGCGTCGCCTCCAACGGCATGCTGTGCTCGGCCAGGGAGCTGGGCATCGACGTCGACGCCGCCGGCCTGCTGGAGCTGCCCGACGACGCGCCGGTCGGCACGCCGCTCGCCGACTACCTCGGCCTCCCCGACGCCAGCATCGAGATCAAGCTCACCCCCAACCGCGCCGACTGCTTCAGCCTGCGCGGGATCGCCTTCGATGTCGCAGCGGCGCTGGGCGGCGAGGTGGCCCCCTTCGACGCCGCATCCGTGCCGGCCACGATCGAGGCCACGCTGCCGATCGAACTCGGCGCCCAGGCCGATGCGCCGCGCTATCTCGGCCGCGTGATCGAAGGCGTGGACGCAACCGCGGCAACGCCGTCGTGGATGGCAGAGCGCCTGCGCCGCAGCGGCATCCGCCCGGTCAGCTTCCTGGTCGACGTCACCCAATACGTGATGCTCGAACTCGGACAGCCGATGCACGCCTTCGACCGCGACCTGCTCAAGGGCCCGTTAGGCGTGCGCCGCGCCCGCACGGGCGAAACGCTCAAGCTGCTCGATGGCCGCGATGCGGTGCTGGACGACGAGTTCCTCGCCATCACCGACGCCGATCGCGTGGTCGCGCTGGCCGGCGTGATGGGTGGCTTCGATACCCGCGTCACCGATGTCACGCGCAACGTGTTCCTGGAGGCCGCGCACTTCGCGCCGGCCGCGATCATCGGCCGCAGCCGCCGCCTCGGCATGCACACCGATGCCGCGCACCGCTTCGAACGCGGCGTGGATCCGCAACTGCCGCGCGATGCGATCGAAGTGGCGACGCGGCTGATCCTCGACATCGCCGGCGGCCAGCCTGGCCCGGTGGTCGAGGCGGCGCTCGAGGCGCACCTGCCGCAGCCGCAGGCGATCACGCTGCGTCGCGCCCGCCTGGCCCGCGTGCTGGGCCTGGACATCGCCGATGCCGAGGTGGCCCGGATCCTGCGCGCGCTGGGCATGGACGTGAAGACGACCGACGAGGGCTGGGACGTCGTGGCGCCAAGCCGCCGCTTCGACATCGCCATCGAGGAAGACCTGATCGAGGAAGTGGCCCGCATCCACGGCTACGACGCGATCCCCACCACGCTGCCCGCGGGCGCGGCCCGCATCGCCGTGCCGAGCGAAACCCGTGCGGGCGAGGACGAGCTGCGCGCGCAGATGGCGGCGCGCGGCTACTTCGAGGCGGTGAACTTCGCCTTCGTCGACGAGGGGCTGCTGCACACCTGGCAGGCGCAGGCGGGCGGGGTGCCACTGGCCAATCCGCTCAGCGCCGAACTGGGCGTGATGCGCACCCGGCTGCTGCCCGGCCTGGTGGCCGCCGCGGCGCGCAACCTGTCGCGCCAGCAGTCGCGCGTGCGCCTGTTCGAGCTGGGCAAGGTGTTTGCCGCGTCGGCAGATGGCGAGGCGCCGATCGAGACGCCGCGCATTGCCGCGGTGATCCAGGGCGGCGCGCAAGCCGAGCAATGGGGCGCGGCGGTCCGTGGCGTGGATTTCCATGACCTGAAGGGCGACCTGGAGGCACTTGCCGCCTGCACCGGCGCGCGCCTGGATTACCGCCCCTCGGATGCGCCGCATGGGCATCCGGGCCGCAGCGCCGAGGTCGTACGCGTCGACGGCGACGCGCCCCGGCGGCTGGGCTGGATCGGCGAACTGCATCCGCGGCTGCTGCGGGCGCTGGACCTGGAAGGCACGGTGCTGGCCTTCGAGCTAGACCTGGAGCCGCTGCGCATGCGCGCCGTGCCGCGCGCCACCGCGCTGTCCCGGTTCCCGTCGGTACGCCGGGATCTCGCGTTCGTCGCCCCGGAGGGCGTGCCCTGGTCGGCGCTGGAAGCCACCGTCCGCCAGGCCGCCGGCCCGCTGTTGGCCGAGCTCCGTCTGTTCGACCGTTATGTAGGCAAAGGGGTCGATCCAGGATTCAGAAGTCTCGCAACTGGCTTGATTCTCCAAGATAATTCGCGCACTCTCACCGAGGGTGACGTGGATGTTGCGGTCGCTGCGGTCATCGCAGCGCTGCAGCACGAGCACGGCGCCAGGATCAGGAGCTGACGTGGCACTCGGGGGGATGGCGTGGCGTTGACGAAGGCGGAAATGGCCGAAAAGCTCTACGAAGAAGTCGGGCTCAACAAGCGCGAGGCGAAGGAGTTCGTCGACGCGTTTTTCGGCGTGCTGCGCGAGGGCCTGGAAAAGGGGCGGCAGGTGAAGCTGTCCGGCTTCGGCAACTTCGACCTCCGCCGCAAGAACGAGCGCCCGGGTCGCAACCCCAAGACCGGCGAGGAGATCCCGATCTCCGCGCGCACCGTCGTCACCTTCCGCCCGGGCCAGAAGCTCAAGGAACGCGTGGAAACCTATATCGGGCCGCGCGATGCTTGACCCCGGCAGCAACCGCGAACTCCCGGCGATCCCGGCCAAGCGCTACTTCACTATTGGCGAAGTCAGCGAGCTGTGCGACGTCAAGCCGCACGTGCTGCGCTACTGGGAAACCGAGTTCCCGAGCCTCAAGCCGGTCAAGCGCCGCGGCAACCGCCGCTATTACCAGCGCCACGACGTGCTGATGGTGCGCCAGATCCGCGGCCTGCTGTACGAGCAGGGCTACACCATCGGCGGCGCCCGCCTGCGGCTGGAGGGCGAGGACGCCAAGCAGGAATCGGCGATGAGCAGCCAGATCGTGCGCCAGGTGCGCATGGAGCTGGAGGAAGTCCTGGTCCTGCTGAAGCGGTAGCCGCACTGCGGCCGGACGCCACACAATGATCAGGCGCCGGCGGACCCGCGGGCCCTTGCGTCGCGTATAATCGCCAGCCAATCCGGGGTATAGCGCAGCCTGGTAGCGCACTTGTCTGGGGGACAAGTGGTCGTCGGTTCAAATCCGGCTACCCCGACCAACACACCGTCCGGCAACGTCCGGACGATACGAATAACCCCCGATCCTGTCGGGGGTTTTTTCGTTCCTGCGCGGCTGCAAGGGTCTACCTGCCACGGCACTGCGCCGTGCAGGCATGGCTTCACACGGCGCCAAGCGGTGCGTGCGTACGCTGCCGCCGTCGTTGATCACGGAGACGGGCAGTGGCGACCAAGAAGAGCGGCAGCGGCAAGCGTGAACTGATCGCACCCAATGGCGACAAGCGGCTGGTGCGACGCGACGCGGAAGGCAGGTTCAAGGAAAGCGACGACCTCGGGCGCTCCCTGTCCCAGGATGTCAGGAAGTCGGCCAAGACCACGGTCAAGTCCGGACAGGGCGACCGCGGGGATCGCAAGCGCTGACTTCGCGCGCCACCGGTGGGATCCAGGCAACTGCGGTGCCGTCCATGGCCGTATCGCGGCCGTGGACGAAGCTGCGTATGTCATTGCATCGGGACCTGGAACTACTGGATCCCCTGACGCGGGAACTGCAGCGCCTGGCGGTGGTTCAGCGCTGAGCGCCGGTGGCCGCTTGCCACTGCAACTGGGATGTTCGATGCGACCGATCAGGATGCTGTGCCTCGTCCTGCTGTTGTTTCCGCCGATCGTGTTCGCGCAGGCGCAGCCCGTGCCGCCGGTGGAGGTGGAAGCAGCGGGCGCAGCTGGGCCCGATACCGGTCCGGACATCGTCGACCACCAGACCATAGTCGTCTCCGGCGCGCTGCCGGGTCCCGGCCTGTGGAAGGTGCGCAAGGACGGGCGCACGCTGTACGTCCTGGCCACGCTGTCGCCGCTGCCCAAACGCATGGAGTGGGAGTCGGCCGGGGTTGAATCGGTGGTGGCGCGCTCGCAGCAGGTGCTGCTGCCGCCCTCGTTCACGCTCGATGCCGACGTAGGCATGTTCCGCGGATTGATGCTGGTCCCGTCCCTGCTCAAGGCACGACGCAATCCGGACGGGCGCAGCCTGCAGGAGGTGGTGCCGGCCGCGCTCTACGCGCGCTGGTCGCCGCTCAAGCAGCGCTATCTCGGCGGCGATCGCGGCGTCGAACGCTGGCGTCCGATCTTCGCCGCGCAGGAGCTGTACGAGGCGGCGATGCGCCGCTCGGGACTGGCGCGCGAGGATGTCGTCGACAAGGAGGTGCGGCGCATGGCCAAGCGCCATGGCATCACGCTGCGCGCGGTGAACTTGAAGGTCGAGCTCGAAGATCCGAAGGCGGCGATCCGTGAGTTCCAGTCGACCACGCTGGCCGACACCGACTGTTTCGCCCGCACCCTCTCGCGCATCGAGACCGACCTGGAAGCAATGCGCCAGCGGGCCAACGCATGGGCCACCGGCGATATCCACACCCTGCGTGCGCTGCCGGTGGAGAACCAGTACAGGGCCTGCATCGATGCGGTCACCGGCAGTGGGCTCGCGCAGCGGCTGGGCATCGATGACGTGCGTCCGCGGCTGGCTGCGATGTGGCTGGGTGCGGCCGAGGAAGCGCTGGCGGAACACGCCACCAGCTTCGCCATGCTGCCGCTGTCGCTGGTGACCGCGCCCGACGGCTACCTCGCACAGCTCGCCGCAAAGGGTTACGAAGTCGAGGCGCCGCAGGTGGTCGCCGTGCCGGAACAGGCACCGCCAGCCGACGGCGACGCGTCAGGCTGAGGCGAACCAGGCGCCGCCACGCGGTCGGCGCCCCTTGTTTGTCGTGCCTCAGCCGGTCGCCGCGTTGCGCGCAGGTTCGCCCAGCGCGGGCCAGCGGCGCAGCACGGCGGTGCGGATGCCGGCTTCGTCCAGCCCGGCCTCGGCCAGCAGGTCCTCGCGGCTGGCGTGGTGCTGGAACGCGTCGGGCAGGCCCAGCTGCAGCACCGGCAGGGTGATGCCCTCGGCCTGCAGCAGCTCGAGCACGCCCGAGCCGGCGCCGCCCATCACCACGTTGTCCTCGAGCGTGACGAAGCCCGCATGGGTCTTCGCCAGCTCCACCAGCAGCGCGCGGTCGAGCGGCTTGATGAAGCGCATGTTGACCACGGTCAGGCCCAGTTCGGCGGCCACAGCGTCGGCCGCGGGCACCAGCGCGCCGAAGGCGAGCAGGGCGACGTGCGCGCCGCGGCGGCGCAGATCGGCCTTGCCGATTGGCAGGGTGTCCAGGGCCTCGCCGACGGCGATCCCGGGGCCGGTGCCGCGCGGGTAGCGCACCGCCGCCGGGCCTTCGTGGCGGAAGCCGGTCGACAGCATCTGCCGGCATTCACGTTCGTCGGCCGGCGCCATCACCACCATGTTGGGCACGCAGCGCAGGTAGCTCAGGTCGAGGTTGCCGGCGTGGGTCGCGCCATCGGGGCCGACCACGCCGCCGCGATCGATCGCGAACAGCACGTCGAGCTTCTGGATCGCCACGTCGTGCACCAGCTGGTCGTAGCCACGCTGCAGGAAGGTCGAGTAGATCGCGACCACGGGCTTGGCACCCTCGCAGGCCATGCCGGCCGCCAGCGTCACCGCGTGCTGCTCGGCGATGGCGACGTCGAAGTAGCGATCGGGGTACTCCTTCGAGAAGCGCACCAGACCCGAGCCCTCGCGCATCGCCGGGGTGATGCCCAGCAGGCGCTCGTCGTCGGCGGCCATGTCGCACAGCCAGTCGCTGAAAACGTCGGTATACGTCGGCTTCTTCGCGCCACCCTTGGCCACCACGCCGGTGGTCGGGTCGAATGGCGAAACCGCGTGGTAGCCGATCTGGTCGCCTTCGGCCAGTTCGTAGCCCTTGCCCTTGGTGGTGATGACGTGCAGCAGCTGCGGGCCTTTCATGCCCTTGAGCGTCTTCAGCGCGCCGACCAGCGCCTTCACGTCGTGGCCGTCGATCGGGCCGGTGTAGTGGAAGCCCATTTCCTCGAACAGCGTGGACGGCACGAACATGCCCTTCCAGTGCTCTTCCCAGCGGCGCACGAACTTCGCCGGCGGCTTGTTCTTGTCGCCCAGCAGCTTCTTGCCGCCTTCGCGCAGCGCGTTGAGGGTGCGGCTGCCGGTCATGCGGCCGAGCATGCGGGTCATGCCGCCGACCGCCTCGCTGATCGACATGCGGTTGTCGTTGAGGATCACCAGGATGTCCGGTTCCGGGTCCATGCCGCCGGCATGGTTGAGCGCCTCGTAGGCCATGCCGGCGGTCATCGCGCCGTCGCCGATCACCGCCACCACCTTGCGCTCGTTGCCGGCGCGGGCGTTGGCGATCGCCATGCCCAGCGCAGCCGAGATCGAGGTGCTGGAGTGGCCGACGCCGAAGGTGTCGTAACCGCTTTCCTCGCGCTTGGGGAACGGCGCCACGCCGCCGGCCTGCTTGACGGTGTGGATGCTGTCGCGGCGGCCGGTCAGGATCTTGTGCGGATAGCACTGGTGGCCGACGTCCCAGACGATGCGGTCCTCGGGCGTGTCGTAGATCCAGTGCAGGGCGGTGGTCAGTTCGACCACGCCCAGGCCCGCGCCGAAGTGGCCGCCGGACTTGCCGACGGATTCGATCAGGTAGTTGCGCAGCTCGTCGGCGACGGCGGGCAGTTCCGCCTCGTCGAATGCGCGCAGTTCGGCGGGATTGCCGACGCGCGCGAGGCGCGGATAGCGCTTGGAATCGATCATCTGCACATTGTAATCCTGCACCGCCTGCGCGACGTGCAGGCGCTGCGACGGGTCAGCGACCGCGCAGGCGGCCCAGCAGCCCGCCAGAGCGCGCCTGCGGCACGGGTTCGGGCGCCGCCTCGGCGACCGCCTCGGCCGCGCCCGTGGCGAGGTTGGCGTTCACGAAGTCGACGATTTCCTCCAGCGCGATGTCGCTGGTTGCGGCAATTTCGGCCAGCGTGGCCGGCGCCTTCATCATCGCGGTGGCGATGCGGAAATGGCGCGGAAACTCGCGTTCGGTCTGCGGCCAGCGGTTGAGCCGGTACTTGGCGCCCGGATCATGGCCGGGCAGCAGGCTGCCCTGGCCGCTGGCCAGCGCCCCCACCCAGACCAGGCGCGCCAGCGGCTGCGGCGGGCCGGCAGCGGCCGCCTCGCGCTCGAAGGTCGCCGCGTCCACGACTTCCAGCGCGGCCTCGGACACCTCGCCTTCGAAGTAGGGCATCAGCGGCTTGAGGGCGGCCGGCCCGTGATAGGTGCGTGCGCCGGCATCGATCAGCAGGGTGGGGCCGCTGGGTCGACGATAACGACGCAGGCCGGCAAGCTCGCCTGACGTGAGCCGCACGAACAGGGTGGCGCCCTGCGGGGGCTGGGTCGCGGGCTCTGCGGATGCCGGAGCAGGCTCGGCGACGGGCTGCGTGTCGATGGGCTCGGGTGCCGGAGACGGGATCGGTCCGGCGGCTTCGGGCATTGCTGTGGGCTGGGCGGGCGGCGCGTCCGCGGCTCCAGCCGGTGCGGCTTCCGCAGCTGCAGGCAGCGCGGCATCCACGACATCCACGACATCCGGCCCGGGCTTCGCTTCGGCTTCGCCGGCGACCTCCTGCAGCAGCGCGGCGATCGAGTCGGCGCTGAACGGGCGGCTGAGTCGGAAGTCGGTCTGCGCGCGCGTGGCCGAGGTCAGGCCGACCACGCGCTTGCCCGACGCGTGCAGGCGCAGCCAGCTCATCGGACCGTACATGCTGTCCATGTCGACCACGATGTGGTCGGCCTGGGTTTCGGGGAGCAACTGCCAACGGCCGCCGAGGCGCTGGTTGGCTTCGATGAAGGCCGCCTTGAGTGCGGTTTCGGTTGCAGGGTCCATCCCGGCCAGGCCGATGGTCAGGGACATTGCGCGGATTCATTACGGATGATCCCGCGAGTGTAGCCGACCGGAGCGCGGGTGCGCCCGGGCGGCGGTCGAGCTGCGATGCGGCAGCTTGCGAAGGCTGCAGGCCGCGATGGCCGCCGGGAGGCGGCCCGGGGGCCGTGGCGAGCTGCGGGCAGGCTGCCCGGTGGCCCGCGAGATCCCCTACTGGCGCGGCCGTCGCCGCTTGGGCAGGTGCGAGCGCAGGAAGGCCATCTGGTCGGCAAGGATGTTGCGGTTGGACAGGATCAGGTGCTCGATCCAGCTCGGCCGGTAGGGCACGGCCAGCAGCGGCATCGAGGCCTGCTGCGGGGTGCGCCCGCCCTTGCGCGAATTGCAGTGGAAGCAGGCACAGACCACGTTTTCCCAGGTGTCGCGGCCGCCGCGCGAGAGCGGCACCACGTGGTCGCGGGTGAGCAGCTGGCGGCTGTGGCCCTTGCCGCAGTACATGCACAGGTGCTGGTCGCGCGCGAACAGCGAGGCGTTGGTGAGCGCGGGCGTCGGGTCGAGCGCCTGCGGGCGCACCGTGCTGCGCGCGGCGATGATCGGATGCAGCTCGAGCGTGCTGCG
Source organism: Luteimonas sp. A611 (assembly GCF_054072715.1). Lineage (NCBI taxonomy): Bacteria > Pseudomonadati > Pseudomonadota > Gammaproteobacteria > Lysobacterales > Lysobacteraceae > Luteimonas > Luteimonas sp. A611. The sequence continues at coordinate 400,974 of NZ_JBSVRP010000002.1, read as the reverse complement.
CATGCCGGTGAGGCGGCTGGTGCCGCCGCGCACGTTGAGGCAGGGGTCGCCGAGGGTCCAGGCGACCGCACCGCGCGCATACAGGCAGGCTGCGTCCTGCCAGCTGATCCAGTTCAACGCGCGGCCGTGGGCGTCGAGCGAAAGCAGCCGCACCGAATCGAGGCGGTGCGGCAGTGCATGCGGGACCGGAAATCGAGGGGCGACGACGCCTTCCGGAATCCCAGGGATTCCGGGGGGAATCTCGCGAAGCTGCGCTCTGTCAGACTCCATCGGACGCCGAGCATAACGCCATTCGATGACGATTGCGCGACCGGCGGCGGTGCCCGCAGCCGGCCACTGCGGGGGCGATCAGGCGTATCGACACGACGTGCAGCGCGACGCGGGCGCACCAGCCTCAGGCGTCGAACGCAGCCTCGTCCAGCGACAGCAGCGGCGCCGGGCCGCTGTCGATCGCCGCCTTGTGCGCCAGCGTGCGCGGCAGCAGGCGCGCGTAATAGAAGCGCGCGGTCTCGCGCTTGGCATCATTGAAGGCCTGCGGCTGCGACGAGGCATCGGCCGCGGCCACGCTGCGCGCCCACCAGTAGGCCAGCGCCACGTAGCCCGAATAGAACAGGTAGTCGTATGCCGCCGCGCCGATCTCTTCCGGATCCGCCGCCGCACGCTTGGCGATCGCAATGGTCAGCGCCTGCCACTCCTGCGCCTTCTCCATCAGCGGGCCGATGAACTCGGCCATCGCCGGGTTGCCAACCTGCTGCTCGCAGAACACCTGCACCATGCCCAGGAACGCCTTCAGCCCCGCGCCCTGCAGCTGCATGGTCTTGCGGCCCATCAGGTCCAGCGCCTGGATGCCGGTGGTGCCCTCGTAGAGCGTGGTGATGCGCGCATCGCGCGCCAGCTGCTCCATGCCGTGCTCGGCGATGTAGCCGTGGCCGCCGAAGCACTGCAGCGCGTGGTAGGTGCACTCCACGCCCCATTCGGTCAGGCAGCCCTTGACGATCGGGGTGAGGAAACCGAGTAGTTCGTCGGCCGCCTTGCGCTCATCCTCGCTGGCCGCGTGTGCGGCCAGGTCGACCTGCAGGCCTGCGTGGTAGGCCAGTGCGCGGCCGCCCTCCACCAGCGCCTTGCAGGTGAGCAGCATCCGCCGCACGTCCGGCTGCACGATGATCGGATCGGCCGGGCGCTCGGGGAACTTCGCGCCCGACAGCGCGCGCGACTGCAATCGTTCGCGCGAATAGCGCAGCGCGTTCTGCATGGCGCGTTCGGCCAGGCCCAGGCCCTGGATGCCCACGCCCAGGCGCGCGGTATTCATCATGGTGAACATCGCCATCAGGCCGCGGTGCGGCTGGCCGACCAGCCAGCCTTCCGCGCCGTCGAAGTTCATCACGCAGGTGGCCGAGCCATGGATGCCCATCTTGTGCTCGACCGCGCCGCAGCGCACCGCGTTGCGCTCGCCCACGCTGCCTTCGCGGTCGACCCTGAGCTTGGGTACGACGAACAGCGAGATGCCCTTGCTGCCGGCCGGTGCGTCCGGCAGCCGCGCCAGCACCAGGTGGATGATGTTGGGAGTGAGGTCGTGCTCGCCGGCGGTGATGAAGATCTTGGTGCCGGTGAGCGAGTACGCGCCGTCCGCCGCGGGTTCGGCGCGGGTCTTGAGCAGCCCCAGGTCGGTGCCGCAGTGCGGCTCGGTCAGGCACATGGTGCCGGTCCACTCGCCGGTGACGAGCTTCTCCAGGAACACCTTCTGCAGCCATTCCTCGCCGTGGTGCTGCAGCGCGCTGGCGGCGCCGTGCGAGAGCAGCGGGAAGTTGCCCCAGGCCAGGTTGGCCGAGTTGATCATCTCCTCCAGCGGCATGCCGGCCACGTGCGGCATACCCATGCCGCCGAACTCGGCCGGCGCCGACAGGCCGCTCCAGCCGCCCTCGGTGAACTGGCGGTAGGCCTCGGCAAAACCGGGCGCAGTGGTGACGCTGCCGCTGTCCTTGTCGTAGACCACGCCGTGCTCGTCGCCGGCCTTGTTCAACGGCGCCAGCACCGTGCCGGCAAAGCGCGCGGCCTCGTCGAGCATGGGATCGATGATGTCGCGCCCGGTGTCTGCGAAGCCAAGGCGGGCGAAGCCGGACTCGACGTCCAGCAGGTCGAACAGGGTGAAGCGCATGTCGCGCAGCGGCGCGGAATAGGTGCTCATCGGAATGCTCGCAGGTCAAGTAGCGGTGCGGTCAGCGCAGTACGCCCGGCAGGCCGGGCACCGGGCTCAACCGGCTGTCGCGCTTGACCTCGTAGTCGCGGACCTTGCCGCGGTCGGTGGGCGCGGCGTCGATGGTGCCTTCGAGCCGGTACTGCACCCCGCGGCCGTCGGCCAGCCTGCCGGCCAGCAGCAGGCGCGCATCGGCGGACGGAGCGAAGGCCACGGTGATCACGTCGGCCGATTCCGGCCCGATGGTCAGCGCCGGCTGCGCGGCCAGGGTGCCGGCCGCCTGCTCGTCGACGGTGAAGGCCAGCGACACCGCCTCGAAGCGCATCGGGATGCTGCTGTAGTTCTGCAGCCGCAGCTCGATCGACCAGCCACCGTCGGCCCCGACCGTCAGCTGCTGCAGGCTGGCCGTCGGCTCCGACACCCGCCGCGGCACGCCGCGGCTCGAGCACGCCACCAGGGACACCACCAGCAGCAACGCCAGCACACGCCATCCAAGCTTCATCGCAACCCCACGCGTCGTCACGGATGCCGCGAGGATACTACGACGTACGGTAGAGGTTGGTCGGGCGGCGCGGGGCGCCTGAATCCCTGGCGGACCAGGTTCCCCTGCTTGCCCGACGGACCGGCCGCCCGTATCATGCGCGGCTCGCACGGCCCAGCGCCGGAGCGCGTGGCCGGGTAGCTCAGTTGGTAGAGCAGGGGATTGAAAATCCCCGTGTCGGGGGTTCGACTCCCTCCCCGGCCACCATTGCAGAGAGAAGAAGAGACCGCCTCAGGGCGGTTTTTTTCTGCCTCCCTCGGTTCTCCGAGTCTGAACTGTGTAGGACTTTTCCTACACCTCGTCGCGTTAGCCGCTGACTGTGCTTCCCCGTGCCGCGGCGCAAGCTTGTCTCCGCCCCGGCAGCGACCATCGGAGAATGGCGCTGCAGGGACGCGGGTCCGGCCGGAGAATGCCGAACCAGCCGGGGCACCTTTCTTTCGAAGGTGCCGGAACATGATTCGTGAACTGATCGAGATCGAGGCCTCCGCGGGAGGCTGGCGGGTGCGCAGCCAGGGCGTGGCCGAGGCCGAGGCGCTGTACCGGCCGACCAAGCTGCAGGCGATCGAGGAGGCGCACACGATGGCCTCGCGCCGCTATGTGGAAACCGGTCATCCGACGGCGGTGCTGGTGCCGATGGGTGGCGGTACGTCGGTGGTCATCGCCACCTGCGGTTGACTGAAGCCCCTGCGGGCTGCGGGCCTCAGTTGCGGGACTGCGCACCGGTCGTGAGGATATCCGAGGCGATCTGTTGCGCCTGTTCGCGCAGCTCAGGGATGGCGATGCTCTCCCACAGGTCACCGATGCGCAGGGCGCCCAGGACGTACAGGCCCGGGTCGGGCCGGCCGCTGCGGTTGTAGACGTGGCCGATGTCGCTGCTGGCCACGCCCAGCCCCTGCGGCCCGGGCAGGACCAGGCCGCGTCCGCGCAGCGCCTGCAGCAGGGTGCCGGGGCGCAGGTCGATGTTGGTCTCCACGCCGGTGGCGTTGATGATCCAGTCGGCGCGCAACATGTGTTCGCGCAGGCCATGGCGCGGGCGGAAATGCACGTGGCTGCCGCTGGCGGGGTCCGCCGTGATTGCCTGCAGTCGGCCGGCCCTGCTCTGGAGCTGGCCGCTGGTGCGCAGCGCGTCCAGGGTCGCGGCTACCTCCGGCGCGATGCGGTGGCGGTGGATGTCCCAGTAGCGCACGGCGTGACGCAGGAAGCGGCGACGCTGTGCGTCGTCGAGCGATTGCCACAGCGCCTGGCCATGGTGGCGCAGCCGGTCAAAGCTCCATTGCCAGGGTTCGCCGGTCGCAACCGCCGCCTCGATCCGGCTGCGCAGCACGCGCCAGCGATCGCGAACGCCGAGCGGCAGCAGGTCATCGACGCTCGTGCCGTGCTGCGGGCCGGTCGGCGCATGCGGCAACGGCATCAGGCCATGCCGCGAGAGCACGTGGATCGGTCCGCGGTGTCCGGCCGCGGCGAGGCTGAGCGTGGCATCGACCATGCTCAGGCCCGAGCCGAGGATGCAGACCGCGTCGTCGGGGTCGATGCGCTGCACCGCGTCGTAGTCCCAGGCTTCGGCCAGGCGCATCCCGGGATGCTGCAGGTATCCGGGCAGGGGCCGGGACGCGTTGCCGATGGCGAGCACCACGTGGCGCGCGAGTGCGCTGCCGCCGTCGGCCAGGTGCACGCGGAAGCCTTCGTCCAGGCGCTCGATATCGACCGCTCGCTCGCGCAGGTGCGTGGGCGCGCGCTGCGCGGGCAGGGTTTCGAGCGTATGCCGCAGGTAGCGTCCGTAGTCGCGACGGCGGGCGAAGCTGTCGCGCAATCCGTCTTCGCCGATGGCCGCATCCTGGGCGAGGAAGCGGACGAAGTGGTCCGGCTGCCCGGCGATCGCGCTCATGCGCGACGCGACCACGTTGAGCAGGTGCTCGGCGCGCCCGGTGGCGTAGGCCGCGCCCCGCGCAAGCTGCGCATCTGGTTCGATGATCGCGACCGTCTCCGCGCAGCGGTCATCCATCAACAGCCCGATTGCGACGAGGACGCCCGCGGCACCGCCGCCGACGATCAACGTGCCGAAGCGGGGTTCATCGGCGGAAGCAGGTGTCATGCGGACTGTGCGATGGGCTCATGCGGGCATTGTGGCATCCGGTCCGCGCGGCGGCGATGCCGAGCGGGTCCTGAACTTCCGGATCCAGGCAAGGCCTGCCGCAGTCGCCACGGGCGCATCATGAGGTCGAATCACGAGCTGCGGCCTGAGGAGGCGACGATGGATACGAAGAAGCTGAAGCTGATGACGATCGCCGCGTCGGCGGCGCTGCTGGCGCTGGCTGCGTGTGCTTCCAGTGCCGGGCTGGATGCGGCAGGAAAGCGTGCGCTTTACCAGGCGCATGCCGGCGAGCCGGTGCCGAGTTTCCGCTTCTTCGGAAGCATCAACGGCTGGACGCCATTGGGCGACAGCGAACTGGTGGTGTGGACCAGGCCCGCCGAAGCGTGGCTGCTGGCGCTGCAGGGCCCATGCCCGGACCTGGAGTTTGCGCCGGCGATCGGGTTGACCAGCCAGATGAATCGCGTGCATGCGAGCTTCGACAAGGTCATCGCACGGGGCGCAGGTTCGATGCGAATGCCGTGCCACATCCGGGAGATCCGTCCGCTGGATGTCAAGGCGCTGCGTGCGTCGGAGAAGGAGTTGCGCGAAGCGCAGGTGCAGGAGCGCGAAAGCGGATCCTGAGGCGCACGTCGCTGTCGCGCGACGCGGGTTCGGCGCATGGGGTGCGAAGCTGGACGAGCGTCATTCCAAGGCAAGCATGGGATTCATGTTGCTCCTGGCGACGCTGCGGCTGTGAAAATGGATCCCCGGCTTTCGCCGGGATGACGGTGATTGGCGTTCGCTGGGGCGACGGTGGTTTGCGTCGCCGGGATGGCCGTTGCTGGTGTTGCAGCGCCTCACCTTGACCGTCATTCCAGCGAACGCTGAAAGCGATTTTCAACAGCCCGCAGGGCTGGTCATCCATGGTGCTCCTCGGCAGCCGGCGGCCGTCGAAAAGCAGCGCGACAGCCGCTCAGTGCGCTCCGTCTTCCGGCACGTAGCCTGCGGGCTTGTCCGCGCCGCCGGCGAACAGGAACTTCTGCATCTCTTCCTCGAGGAAGGCGCGATGCTTGGGGTCGAGCGGCGAGAGGCGGTTCTCGTTGATCAGCATGGTCTGGTGCGCTAGCCACGTCGCCCAGGCGGACTTGCCGATGTTGGCGAACACGCGCTTGCCCAGTTCGCCCGGCCAGGGCACGAAGTCCATGCCCTCGGTATCACGTTGTTCGTAGCTGCAGAAAACGGTGCGGGCCATGCTGTGCACTCCGGTAGATGCCAGCCCCTATTGTAGGAGCGGCTTCAGCCGCGGGGCGTTCATGTGAATAGATGCGTGGCGAGGGCTGCGGCCGTGCCGATCGGCGGCTGAAGCCGCTCCTACGGAGGCAAGGTTGATTCGAGGAGGGTGCGGATGGGGGCGGGGATGCCGAGGGATGGGAGTTCATCGCGGCTGACCCAGCGCAGGTCGAGGTTGTCCTGCACCGACGCGCGCAGCATGACCCCGCGCCATGTGATCGGCTGCAGCGTGAGGCGGAAATGGGTAAAGCCGTGCGCGATCGGGTCGAGCGCTTCGCCGCTGTCGAAACCATCACGGACGTGGCGTTCGAACCACGTGCGTGCGGCGCCCGCCTCCGGGTGATCGGGCAATGACCAGAGAGCGGCCCAGATGCCGGTCGGCGGGCGACGCTGCATCAGCACACGGCCTTCGGGATCGCGAATGAGCAGCACCAGCGTTTGCCGTTCGGGCAGCGGCTTGCCAGGCCTGGGCGTGGGCAGGTCGTCGACGCGGCCCTGTTGCAGCGCCACGCAGTCGTGCTGCAGCGGGCACAGCATGCAGGCCGGATCGTGGCGCGTGCACAGCGTCGCGCCGAAATCCATCTGCGCCTGGGTGTAGTCGGCCATGCGGCCTTCGGGCACGCCGGGAACATGCAACGTGGCGATGGTCCAGAGCCGTTTCTCGACCGCGGGAAGCCCCGGCCAACCCCCGACGCCGTGCACGCGGCACAACACGCGCTTGACGTTGCCGTCGAGGATCGCAAAGGGCTCGCCCCATGCCTGCGACAGGATCGCGCCCGCGGTGCTGCGGCCGATGCCGGGCAGGGCGAGCAGGGCATCGAAGTCGCGCGGCAGCTCGCCGCCATGCAGCCCGACGCAGCGCTGCGCGGCAGCATGCAGGTTGCGCGCGCGGGCGTAGTAGCCCAGGCCCGACCACAGTGCGAGTACCTCGTCGAGCGTGGCTGCGGCAAGCGCGCGCACGTCCGGCAGCGCAGCGACGAAGCGCTCGAAATAGGGCACGACCACGCGCACTTGGGTCTGCTGCAGCATGATCTCCGACAGCCACACCCGATACGGCGTGCGTGGATGCTGCCAGGGCAGGTCGTGGCGACCGGAGACGTCGAACCACTGCAGCAGGCGCTCGGCGTAACGGTCAATGGCCGGCTCGTCGCTGATGGCGGCGCGGCTCATGGTGTTGACGCCCCGACGTCTTCGAACTCGATGCTGACGCCTTCAAGCCTCGCGCCCGAGATCTCCATCGCGTCGGCTTCAAGCCTCCCGTTGAGCGGCGGCAGCAGGCTGCCCCGATCCATGTCCGATGCCCAGGCCACCAGCCCGGGCACGTCGAGTTGGCCGTCGAAGCGCAGGTCGTCGCGCTCCACGCGCAGCGCAAGCGGCGCGCTGAAATCGACAGGACCCAGATAGCTGGTGGACAGCGCCAGCGGCTGCTCCGAGGCGCCCAGCGGCGGCGGCAGCGCCGGCCAGTCGGCGGGCCACTGCGCGATGCGTCCGTCGAGCTGCACCAGCAGCTGGCGACCCAGTGCCAGCCGTCCGCGTGCATCCAGCTCCGGCACCAGCCCGCCGCCGCGCAGCGCAACGCCGGCCGGCAGCAGGGTCCAGGCGCCGTCATGCGCGCGCAGCGGCCCCTGCAGGCCCAGGGAAAAAGGAATGCTCGTGTCGCCCGAAATGAAGTGTCCGCCCGCGCCGAACCTGGCCGGCAGCAGCGCCAGTGCTCCATCCCAGTGCAGGGCGCCCGACAGCGTCACCTGCGCGGGCAGCCGCCAGCCTGCGCGTGCGGGTGTGACCGCGCCGACGACCGCGAAGCCGCGCCCGCTCGCCGGGCGCTGCAGCGTCGCCGCAAGATCGAAGGGCGCACGCATCGACGCATCCACGTAGCGGCCTGAAGCGCGTGCGCGCACCGGTGTGTCGTCGCGCAGCTGCGGCAGGCCGAGGGCGAAGGCTTCGATCCGCCAGCCGCCACCTTCGACACGGCCGTTGCGCACCTGCAGCCCGCGCGTGAGCGTGGGCACGCGGCCATCGCCCGGCGGGCGCGTGGCCAGCCAGTGCTGCAGCGCCGCCACATCGAGCACCGGCGCATCCAGCTCGACGCGCACCAGCTCCAGCGGATCGCCAAGTCCGCGGATCGTGCGCCACGGCAGGGAGACCAGCAGTCGCCGTGCCTGCAGCAGTGGACGCTCCGCACCGGGCTCACGCACGACCAGGTCGCGCACCACGAAACTCGGCTGGCGCCCCAGCCGCGTGGCCGCATCGCCTGCGGCGCTGATCTCCAGTCCCATCGACGCGCCGACGCGGGCCAGCACCAGCGGCACGATCCGCTCCGGCGGCAGCGCGATCCAGACAACCAGCGACAGCAGGACCAGCAGCGCAAGCGCCGCCGCGCACAGCAGCAGGAGGATCCGTCGCCAGCGCCGGCGCGCCTGCGGCGGCCTGGCCTGGCGCGGGGTCGCGCTCACCCGAGCGTTTCGGGCAGCAGCGCGTCGACGAAAGCTTCGGCGTCGAACACGCGCAGGTCCTCGGGGCGCTCGCCGATGCCGGCGAAGCGGATCGGGATGCCGAACTCGCGCGCCAGCGCGAACACCACGCCGCCCTTGGCGGTGCCGTCGAGCTTGGTGACCACCAGGCCGGTGACGTTGACCGCGGCATGGAACTGGCGCAGCTGCGACAGCGCGTTCTGGCCGGTGGTGCCATCGATCACCATCAGCACCTCGTGCGGCGCGGTCGGGTCGATCTTGCCCAGCACGCGGCGGATCTTGCTCAGCTCGGCCATCAGCCCCTGCTGGGTATGCAGGCGCCCGGCGGTGTCGGCGATCAGCACTTCGCTGCCGCGCGACTTCGCCGCCTGCAGCGCATCAAACGCAACCGAGGCCGGGTCGGCGTCCTGGCCCTGCGCGATCACGGCCACGCCGTTGCGATGGCCCCAGGCCTGCAGCTGCGCAACGGCGGCGGCGCGGAACGTGTCGCCGGCGGCCAGCATCAGCGAACGCCCTTCATCCTTGAAGCGACGCGCCAGCTTGCCGATGGTGGTGGTCTTGCCGACGCCGTTGACGCCAACGGTGAGGATCACGAACGGCCTGGCCGCCCGGTCGATCAGCAGCGGTTTGGCGACCGGCTGCAGCATGGCGATCAGGTCCGCGCGCAGCGCGGCCAGCATGGCCCTGGCGTCGGCGAACTCACGGGCCTTCATCCGCTTGCGCAACTGTTCGACCAGTTGCGTGGTGGCGGTGACGCCGACGTCGGCGGTGAGCAGCGCGGTCTCGATCTCGTCGAGCAGGTCGTCATCGAGCTTCGGGTTGCGCGAGAACAGGCCGCCGACGCTGCGCGCGAATACGCTGCCGCGCAGGCGATCGCGCCAGCCGGTCTTGCCCGGGGCCGCGGGCGGCGTCGTAGGGGCGGGTTCAGCAAGCGGCGTCGAATCGGCGGTAGGGGGCTGGCCGGATGCTGCAGATGCAATGGGAACCGCAGCTGCGGGAGACGCGGGCGCGACCGGCGCAGCTTGCGTTGCCGGCGGCGGCTCCGGTGCGGGCGGCAGCGGAGACGGCGCCCGCAGTTCCGCGGGTGCCGGAGACGGCAATGCCGCTTCGCTTTCCTGCGAGGGCACGGCGATGGAAGGTTGCGTCGAGGGTTTGCCCGTTGGCTCCGGCGTGCTCGGCGGTTCCTGCGCGGGAGGCGGCGGCTGTAGTGGCGCGGACTGCTGCTCCGACTCCACAGGCGCTGCAACGGCGCCGGCATCCGGAAACGCGGCCGCCAGTTCCTCGATGCTGTAGCGGCTCTTGCGCTCGCCCGGGCCGGTCCCGCTACGGTCGTCGTCAGCAGTCTCGTGGTCTGGCTTCTTGCGGCCGAACAGTCGGATCATCGGGCGGGTGCGGACCGGTCGGGGGGCGGTCCCAAAGGCCGGCCATGCTACCACCGGGCGCGGGGCCACCCGTGACTGCAGGCCCTTGGCATCCGTGTCCGGATCGGGTTCCATCGACTCCCCGTTGAAGCTGTCCGTCGCAGGAGTCCGCAATGCCGCAATCCCCCCGTTTCCGCCTGCCGGCAGGCGCGCTGATGCTGGCGCTGTCGCTTGCGCCGGGCCAGGCAGTGCTCGCGCAGCCGCAGCTGGTGGAGCCGCAGGCAGCCCCGGCAGCGGCCGATCCGGCCTCCGCCAGCCAGGCGGACCAGGCACTGCGCGCGCTGTACACGCAGGAGTGGGAATGGCGCCAGCGGGAGTTCGAGCGCGAGAAGATCGACGGCCGCTGGCAGGCGTCGGGCCGCATGCCGTCGATCGCCGCGGAAGACTGGGAGCGTCGCGCCGGCTACTGGAAACAGGTGCTCGAAGCGCTCGACGTGATTGCGCCCGATGCGCTGTCGCCGCAGGAGCGTGTCAACGCAGCGGTGTTCCGCAGCATGATCGAGGCCGACCACAACTCGGCCGCCTGGCGCACCTGGGAGGCGCCCTTCAACAGCGACTCCTTCTTCTGGGGCTATCTGGTCCCGCGCCAGCCCTATGCGCGCGAGGCGGAATGGGAGCGCCTGTTCGGGCGCCTGCGCGACCTGCCGCGCCACTTCGACCAGCACATGGCCAACATGGAGCTGGGCCTGGCGCGCGGCTGGAGCGTGCCGCGCGTCAGCATCGAGGGCCGCGACCGCACCATCGAGCCCTATACCCGCACCGATGCGGGAAACCCTTTCATCGCCTCGATCGAGGCGATGCCGGCCTCGATCCCGGAGCCGCGCCGCAGCGAGCTGCAGGCCGAGGGGCGCAGGCTTGTGCTCGAACACGTGGTGCCCTCGTACACGAAGCTGCTGTCCTTCATCCGCGAGGACTACATGCCGCGCGCGCGCACCACGATCGCGGCCAGCGACCTGCCCGACGGCCGTGCCTTCTACCGCACCCAGCTGCGCGAATACGTCACCCGCGACATGGAGCCGCGGGAGATCCACGAGATCGGGCTGGAGGAGGTGGCGCGGATCTCGGCGGAAATGCGCGAGGTGATGGCGCGCGCTGGCTTCCAGGGCAGCTTCGAGGAGTTCCTGCAGTACCTGCGTACCGATCCGAAGTTCTATGCGCGCACCCCGCGCGAGCTGCTGGCCGCCGCGTCGTACATCGCCAAGAAGGTCGATGGCCAGCTCAAGTACGCGTTCAACACGCTGCCGCGCTACCGCTTCACGATCCTGCCGGTGCCCGACGACATCGCGCCGATCTACACTTCCGGCCGCGGCGGCCTGGATGCGTGCCTGTTCAACACCTACGACCTGGCCTCGCGCCCGCTGTACAACCTGCCGGCGCTGGTGGTCCACGAATGCGCGCCAGGGCACAGCTTCCAGGCGGCGCTTGCACTGGAGGCGCCGGCGCGGCCGGAGTTCCGCCAACAGATCTACTTTTCCGGCTATGGCGAGGGCTGGGGCCTGTACACCGAATGGCTGGGCACACAGATGGGCATCTACGAGACGCCCTACGAGGAGTTCGGCCGGCTGACCTTCGAGATGTGGCGCGCCGCGCGCCTGGTGATCGATACCGGCATCCACGAGTACGGCTGGAGCCGCCAGCAGGCAGTCGACTACCTCGCCAGCCACACCGCACTGGCGCGGCACGACGTGGAAACCGAGGTCGACCGCTACATCTCTTGGCCGGGACAGGCGCTGGCCTATTACCTGGGCTACCGCACCATCCTCGACCTGCGCGCGGAGGCCGAGCGTGAGCTGGGTGACCGCTTCGACCAGCGCCCCTTCCACGACACCGTGCTCAACCTCGGGTCGGTGCCGCTGCCGGTGCTGGAAGAGGAGGTGCGCGCATTCATCGCCGCGCAGAAGGCGGCGCCTGCGCCATGAGCCGTGCGCCCGGCAGCGTGCGCATCATCGGCGGCCGCTGGCGCGGCACGCGCCTGCCGGTGGCGGACGCGACCGGGCTGCGTCCGACCCCGGACCGCACCCGCGAGACGTTGTTCAACTGGCTGCAGCCGGTGCTGCCGGGCGCGCGCGTGCTGGACCTGTTCGCAGGCAGCGGCGCGCTGGGGTTGGAGGCGGTTTCGCGAGGCGCGCGCGAGGCGCTGCTGGTTGAGCGCGATGCGCGCCAGTGCGAATCGCTGCGCGCGGTGACGGCCAGGCTGGAAGACGGGCAGGCGGCGACGATCCTGCAGGCCGACGCGCTGGCCTTCCTGCGCGCGCCGCTGCATGGCCGCTTCGACGTGCTGTTCGTCGATCCACCGTTTGCAGCAGACCTCTGGGAACCGGTATTCGCGCAGCTCGATCCGTGGCTGGCCGACGAGGCCTGGCTCTACGTCGAGGCGCCGCTGCAGCGCAGCATCGAACCCGGTACGGGCTGGCGGCCGCACCGCGAAGGCACGACCCGCGAGACCCGCCACGCACTGTACCGGCGCATCGGCTGAACGGCGCCGGGCCGCGCTGCTACACTGGCCGCGACTCCGGACAGCGACTGCGCAACCGCCAAGATCATGAGCCCGGCCCGTACCCGCACCGCGGTCTATCCCGGTACCTTCGACCCGATCACCAACGGCCACATCGACCTTGTCGACCGTGCCGCGCCGCTGTGGCAGCGGCTCGTGGTGGGCGTGGCCGCAAGCCCGTCGAAGAAGCCGACGCTGTCGCTGGAGCTGCGCGTGCGGCTCGCGCGCGAAGCCCTGGCACACCACACCAACGTGGAGGTGCAGGGCTTCGACTCGCTGCTTGCGCATTTCGTGCGCGAGGTGGGCGGCGGCATCCTGCTGCGCGGCCTGCGCGCGGTGTCGGACTTCGAGTACGAATTCCAGATGGCGAGCATGAACCGCCACCTGATTCCCGAAGTGGAAACCTTGTTCCTCACCCCGGCCGAGCAGCACGGTTTCATTTCATCGTCGCTGGTGCGCGAGATCTCGCGCCTGGGCGGCGACGTGTCCGGCTTCGTGCCGGCGGCCGTGGCCGAGGCGCTGCAGGCCGAGTGGCAGCGCGCCGCGGATTGATATCCATCCCCACACCTCACCCGGAGTACCCGAGATGAAACTGTTGAACAGCATTGCGCTGGCCGCGTGCCTGCTGCTGCCGCTCGCGGCATGCAACAAGGAAGAGGCCGCGCCAGTCGAGCGCGCGCCGCTCGCCTCGCCGACCACCGACGACAAGGCCGCCTGGCAGGACTACCTGAACGACCAGATCCCGCGTCACATGGAGGGCATCACCGCCCAGCCCTACGTGTACCGCGTGCCGGCCAACGACAACCCGAATGATCCGGAGGAGTACAACCGGCTCCTGGAGAAGGCCACGATGGACGTCGGCCGCGGCATCGTGAAGGGCAACATCCTCGCCTACGCCGGCCTCAACCCGACCAAGACCGCCGACCTGATCGTGTCCGCGTTCGAGACCGTGAACCCGAACACCATGAAGGAAGTGCGCGTGGTCTACATCGGCGACAGCGCCAACAACGACCGCGTCCGTGCCGCCGTCGAGCCTGCCGGCGTGGAATACGTCTTCGTCGAATCCAAGTGACCATCCGGCCGCGCCCGCGCAAGCGGGTGCGGCTGCCGGATGGTCTTCCTTCCACCCGCTGCGCGGGTTCGGAATGGGGGCACCCGTGTAGGAGCGGCTTCAGCCGCGATCGCGCGACCCGATGCGTCGCGCCACCTCATGTGGTGATCGCGGCTGAGGCCGCTCCTGCAAACAGCCTGGGGTCAGTGGCGGCCCGCGCCATTCCGCCGGTGGAACGGACCGTTGGCGGTGCAGGGCATACAATGCGGGCATGGCCCTGAAGATCAACGAGCTCTGCGTCAACTGCGACGTCTGCGAGCCGGCCTGCCCGAACAGCGCGATCACCCAGGGCGAAACCGTCTACGTGATCCATCCGGACCTGTGCACCGAATGCGTCGGCCACTTCGACGAGCCGCAGTGCGTGATGGTGTGCCCGGTCGAATGCATCGACCCCGATCCCGAGCATCCCGAAAGCGAGCCGCAGCTGCTGGCCAAGCTGCTGCGCCTGCAGGGCGGGCAATCCCAGGCCAATGCGCCGGAGGAGAATCCTTGAACACCCTGTTCCGCACGGTCCTGCTGCTGGCCTTCCTGGCTGGCTCCTCCGCACTCGCGCGCGAGACGAAGCCGGCGCATCCGCCGGGCGCGGCGATCGCCTCGGCGCATGCACTGGCCACCAACGCCGGTTTCGAAACCCTGCGCGCCGGCGGCAACGCCTTCGATGCGGCGATCACGGTGTCCGCGGTGCTGTCGGTGGTCGAGCCGATCTCCTCGGGGCTGGGCGGTGGCGGCTTCTTCCTGCTGCACGATGCGAAGACCGGTCGCGACGTCTTCGTCGACGCGCGCGAGACCGCGCCAGCCTCGGCGACCCCGGAGCGCTACCTCACGCCCGATGGCGAGTTGGATCGCGACCGCGCGATCAACGGTCCCTGGTCTGCGGGCATTCCGGGGCTGCCGGCGGCGTTCGTGCACCTCGCGGAAAAGTACGGGGAGCTGCCACTGGCGACCTCGCTGGCGCCGGCGATCCGCGTCGCGCGCGACGGCTTTCCAGTCTACGAACGCTTCGCCCGCGGCTACCAGCAGCGGCGCGAGGTGATGGAGCGTTACTCCGGCACGCGCGCGGTGTTCCTCGCCGGCGGCGCTGCGCCGGAGCAAGGCGACGTGTTCCGCCAGCCCGACCTGGCGCGCACGCTGCAGCTGCTTGCCGAGCACGGTTTCGACGGCTTCTATCGTGGCGAGGTCGGAAAAAAGCTCGTCGCCGGCGTCAACGCCGAGGGCGGACAGTGGAGCGCCGACGAACTGGCCGCGTACACGATCAAGGAGCGCGAGCCGATCCGCTTCCGCTACCGCGACTGGGACATCGTCACCGCGCCACCGCCGTCGTCCGGCGGCATCGCGCTGGCGCAGATGCTGCAGATCCTGGAGGGATGGGACCTCCAACAGCTCGACGAGGCCGCGCGCACGCACCTGGTGGTCGAGTCGATGCGTCGCGCCTTCCGCGACCGCACCTTCTACCTGGGCGATCCGGATTTCGTGCAGGTGCCGCAGCGCCTGCTGACCAGCAGCGACTACGCCGCCGGCCTGCGCGCGACGATCAATCCAGCGCGGGCCACGCCCAGCGACATGCTGTCGGGCGAGCAGACGCCGCTGGAGGACGAGGAAACCACGCACTTCTCCATCATCGACGGCGCCGGCAACCGCGTCGCGGTCACGCAGACGGTGAACCTGCTGTTCGGCTCGGGCCTGGTGCCGCCCGGCACCGGCGTGCTGCTCAACAACGAGATGGACGACTTCGCGCTCAAGCCCGGCACGCCCAACGCGTTCGGGGTGATGGGTTACGACGCCAACGCGCCCGCACCGGGCAAGCGCATGCTCAGCTCGATGACGCCGACCTTCATGCAATCGGGCGAGCGCGTGGTCGCGCTTGGCACGCCCGGCGGCAGCCGCATCATCACCATGGTGCTGCTGGGCATCCTCGGCTACGACGCCGGGCTCGATGCGCAGGCCGTCGCCGCGCTGCCGCGCTACCACCACCAGTGGATGCCGGACGTGATCGGCGCAGAGAGCGGCGCATTCACGCCGCAGGTGGCACAGGCGCTGCGCGCGCTCGGCCATACGCTCAGGCTGCCCGGCGACGAGGCCGAAGGTGGCCGCGGCTCCAGCCATGTCTGGGGCAACCTGCAGACGGTGGAATGGAACCTGCGCGACAACACCCTGCACGGCGGCAGCGACCCACGCAATCCGGTGGGCAAGGCGGCGGTTGAAACGGCGGTTGTCACGGAGCGCTGAGGCAGGATCCAACCCGGGAAAACGGCATGAAGCTCTGGTCGATCGAAGGCAATTCGCAGCGTCTGGATGGCGGCTCGATGTTCGGCAATGCGCCGAGGGCAATGTGGACCAAGTGGATGGTTCCGGACGAACTCAACCGCGTCAGCCTGGCCACGCGCGCGCTGCTGGCAACGCCGCTCAACGGCAGGACGGTGCTGTTCGAGACCGGCATCGGCGCCTTCTTCGATCCAAACCTGCGCGAACGCTTCGGCGTGGCCGAGAGCCACCACGTACTCCTCGATTCACTGCGTGAGGCCGGCTTCGAGCACACCGACATCGACGTGGTCGTGCTCAGCCACCTGCATTTCGACCACGCCGGCGGCCTGCTGGCGCCGTGGTCGGCGGAGCGTGGGCTGGAGCTGCTGTTCCCGAACGCCACCTTCGTCATCGGCCGCCAACACTGGCAGCGCGCCCGCAGTCCGCACCTGCGCGACCGCGCCAGCTTCATCCCCGAACTGCCCGCCCTGCTTGAGGCCACCGGCCGCATCGAGTTCGTCGACGGCGACCGCACGCCTTCGCTGGGCGACGCGGTGCGTTTCCACTACAGCGACGGCCACACGCCGGGGATGCTGCTGGCCGAGATCCTCGGCCACGAACTGCGCGAGGGCCGGCCGCACGGCGGCGTGGTCTTCTGCGCCGACCTGGTGCCGGGCCTGCCCTGGGTGCACGTGCCGATCACCATGGGCTACGACCGCTGCCCGGAGCTGCTGATCGACGAGAAGCAGGCCTTCCTCGCGGACAAGCTTGCGCGCGACGTGCACCTGTTCCTGACCCATGATCCGGACGTGGCGCTGGTGCAGCTGGCACGCGACGAGCGCGGGCGGTTTTCCGCCGTCCACCAGCACGCGCGGCTGGCCGCGCGTGCATTGATCCGGGACGCGACGCCGTGACCCCACGCATCAGCCTGTTCATCGCCGCGCTGCACGCGCTGCTGTACCTCGTCCTGGCCGTGCGCGTGGTGCTGCAGCGCCGCGCGAAGCGGATCGGTGTCGGCAGCGGCGGCGACCAGGCGCTGGCGCTCAGGGTGCGGGTGCACGCCAACTTCGGCGAGTACGTGCCGCTGGCGCTGGTGCTGCTGGCCCTGCTCGAACTGTGCGGAAGCCCGTCGGTCCTGGTCTGGAGCTGCGGCCTGGGGCTGCTGGTCGCGCGCCTGCTGCACGCCATTGGCCTGGGTGGATCGGCGGGCTACTCGTTCGGACGTTTCGCCGGGACCCTGCTCACCTTCGTGCTGCTGCTGGTGATGGCGCTGGCGGGGCTGTGGCAGATGCTGGCCGTGCAGCTGGTCTGAGCGCACCGGTCATCAGTCTCCGCTGCGCGAGCGCCTCCCGCGCTTTGGCAGCTGCGCCTCGATCAGCACCAGGACCGCCTGCTTGAGCGGTTCGCTGCAGGCACGGAAGCCCTGCAGCAGGCGACGTTCGACCAGGTCGTCGACGAACTCGGCATCGGCCGCGGGGACGCCCTCGCTGGGCGTCGTCGCCGTGCCGCGGCCAGTCGCGAGCCATTCGTAGGACACGCCGGTGGCCATGGCGAGTTCGGCCAGCCGCTCGCTGGACGGATGGACGCCGCCGCGCGCGCTCTCCCAGTTGCCGACGGCGCTGCGGCTGACGCCGAGCGATTCGGCCAATTCGGCCTGCGAGAGGCCGGCGCGCACCCGGGTGGTCCGGATGCGGGTACTCAACTTCATGCCGGTATCCGTGTGCGGGGCCAGACGGTATAGCACGGGTCCGGCTCGCCGATGACAGTGATTCTGTCGTGTCAACGAAATTGACATCGCTTGTCCAGCTTCGTTGGCATGATTTCGCAAGTCAATGATTTTATTAGTCAAGATTTTGGATTGTCAGCGATACTGTCGCATTCCGACCCCCTTGGCCCATTGCTTGCAACGCGCGCATGGCCGAGGGTTGCACCGTGGTCGCGTCGGCTCCAGGGAAGGAAGCCATCAGGAGCGGTGCCGCAGGGAGATGCTGGATGCAAGCGCAGGTTCGGCTGGGTCGGCATCTGTCGGCCCAGCCGGATCTATTTTGGCGGTGTCCCTACCCGCCTCGGGGCCCGGCCCCGCTTGCATGCCGCGCCCGTGGCGGCCAGCATCGGGACATGATCAAACCATCCAGCCTTCTTTCGTTTTGCGCCGTGGCGCTGGCCCTGCTGCCCGCCACCCCTGCAATCGCCAGCGGCGAGGCCGGCACGGCGGCATCTGCAGTGGCTCCGCAGATCCGGTTCAACCAGCTCGGCTTCCATCCCGATGCGGCCAAGCTCGCGGTCGTAGAAGGCGCAACCGGCGCGCGTTTTGAAGTGGTCAGCGACACTGACGGGCAACTGGTGCTGGAAGGCGATCTGTCGACGGCGGCGCGCTGGGCGCCCGCCAATCGCGCTGCCGCCATCGCCGACGTCACGGCGCTGCCGGCCGGCGAATACCGGCTGAAAGTGGACGGGTTGCCTGCGTCTGATCCGTTCCGCGTGGATGTGCAGCCCTACGCGGCGCTGGCCGATGCCGCGCTCAAGGGCTTCTACTTCAACCGCGCGGGCACGGCGCTCGAGCCCGCGCATGCGGGCCGGTATGCACGCGCGGCGGGGCACCCGGATACGCAGGTACGGGTACACGCGTCCGCCGCGTCGGCCTCGAGGCCCGAGGGCAGCCTCGTCTCGGCGCCAAGCGGCTGGTACGACGCGGGCGACTACAACAAATACGTGGTCAATTCCGGCATCACGATGTACACGCTGCTGGCCGCGTGGGAGGACTTCCCGGAGTTCTTCCGCGGTCGCGACATCGGCATTCCCGAAAGCGGCAACGCCGTGCCGGACCTGCTCGACGAAGCCTGGTGGAACCTGCGCTGGATGCTGGAGATGCAGGATCCGGCCGACGGCGGCGTCTATCACAAGCTCACCAACCTCCGGTTCGACGGCGTGGTGATGCCCGATGCGGCCACCAAGCCGCGCTACGTGGTGCAGAAGGGCACCGCCGCGGCGCTGGATTTCGCCGCGGTCATGGCGATGGCTGCGCGCGTGTATGCGCCGTTCGAGGCGCAGTTCCCCGGTGTGCCGGCGCGTATGCGCGAAGCGGCCACGCGTGCCTGGGGCTGGGCGCAGGCGCATCCGGACGTGGCCTACCGGCAGCCCGCGGACGTGCACACCGGTGCTTATGGCGACGAGTCGCTGGACGACGAGTTCGCCTGGGCCGCGGCCGAGCTGTACCTGCTGTCCGGCGACGATGCCTATCTTGCGGCCTTCGAGCGCCACGCCACCGAGCCCGCAGTGCCGTCGTGGGCGCAGGTCGGTGCCCTGGGCTGGAGCTCGCTGGCGCGCCATCGCGAACGCCTGCCCGAAGCCGCGCGTGCGCGCGTGACCAACGGCATCGAGGGCCTGGCCGCACGCCTGGCGGCGGTGTCGGCGGACTCGCCCTGGCGCGTGGCGATGCAGGCGGAGGATTTCGTCTGGGGCAGCAGCGCGCAGGCGCTTAACCAGGCGCTGATGCTGGTGCAGGGCTATCGGCTGTCGGCGCGCCGCGAATACCTGGACGCGGCGCAGTCGCAGCTGGACTACGTGCTGGGGCGCAATCCGCTGGGCGTGTCCTTCGTGACCGGGCACGGTTTGCGCACGCCGATGCACATCCACCACCGGCCTTCGCAGGCCGACGGCATCGCCGAACCGGTGCCGGGGCTGCTTTCGGGAGGCCCCAATCCGCGGCAACAGGATGCAGGCGACTGCCCGCTGCCGTATGCCTCGAAGCTGCCGGCGCTGTCGTGGCTCGACCACGACTGCAGCTATGCCAGCAACGAGATCGCGATCAACTGGAACGCGCCGCTGGTGTACGTGGCAGCTGCGATCGAGGCGCTGACGCCGGCGGAGTAGGGTTTGCTGTCATCGCACGGATGGCGGAGCGATGGACGCGGGCGTAAAAAACGGTTGTTCTTCCATCGAGAGGAGTCGGCCGGATTGCAAGCGACTGGATCAGGCCTGTGGCCGGGAGTCGTCCCGGGCTGGGGGTTGCTCCCCGGCTCGGTCGGCCATCCATGGCTGACTCGCCGCCGCAGCGCATCCATGCGCTGCTCTACGCAACCCCCACCCCGGGACGACCATCGTCGAGTCATTGGCGTGGCTTCGAAAAAAAAGCTCCACCCGGAGCATCGCAGCACCAAACGCAGCGAGCCGTGCCTTGGCGACCGGGGGTCGCGGAGAGCAAAACATGGATGTTTTGCGCGCGAGTCAGGGCAGGATGCCCTGACCGAGCGAAAAGCGATCCCCGGTCGACAGGGCGCGGCGTCAATTCGAAGCACGCGACCCTCCGAAAATCAGAAGCTAGATTTCTCGCTACGCTCGAAATGACAATTTTTCAGCGTCGCCTTGGCTCGGAATGGCAGAGCCGGGCACCGCGGTGCGGGACGCGACACGGAATCCGCGTCCGTGCCACTTCAGTCCACGCGCGTGCCGAAGATGCGATCGCCGGCGTCGCCCAGGCCGGGCAGGATGTAGCCCTTCTCGTCGAGGCGCTGGTCGATGGAGGCGGTGTAGACCGCGACATCCGGGTGCGCTGCTTCGAGCGCGCGCAGGCCTTCCGGCGCGGCGACCAGGAAGATGCCGCGGATCCGGCGCGCGCCGGCGCGCTTGAGCATGTCGATGGTGGCGATCAGGGTGCCGCCGGTGGCCAGCATCGGGTCGAGGATCAATGCGTCGCGTTCATCCAGGCGGCCGGTCAGCCGCTCGAAATAGGTGGCCGGCTGCAGCGTCTTCTCGTCGCGCTGCAGGCCGACCACGCTGACTTTCGCAGCGGGGATCAGCGCCAGCACGCCAGGCAGCATGCCCAGGCCCGCGCGCAGGATTGGCACCAGGGTGATCTTGGCGCCGGCGATGCGGCGCACGCTCACCTCGCCGGCCCAGCCCTGCGTCGTGGCGGGCTCGGTTTCCAGGTCGGCGGTGGCCTCGTAGGCCAGCAGCGTGCCCAGTTCGGTGACCAGCTCGCGGAAGGCCTTGGTGCTGAGCGAAGCATCGCGCAACAGGCCGATCTTGTGCTGTACCAGCGGGTGGCGGACTTCCATCGTCTTCATGTCACGAGTGTGACCGAATCGCGACGCCGCCGGTAGCGCGGCGCGGGCGCTGTCATCGCCCTGCAACGCGAACGACATAGCTTGCGCACCCGGTATTCACACTTTCCGGATCCCCATGCCGCGTCGCCATCCCCTCCGTCTCGCCATCGCGTTTGCGCTGGCTGGTTCCGTCCCCGCAATGGCGCAGGATGCCGCGCCCCAGATGCCCGGGCCAGCCGCCGTCGACCTCGATGCCGTGGTGGTGCGTGCGCAGTACGAATCGCAGGCGCGCGCGATCGACAGCAAGCGCAGCGCCGACGCCATCCAGGACGGCATCTCGTCCGATTCGATGGGCCAGTACCCCGACCAGAACGTGGGCGAATCGCTCTCGCGCCTGCCTGGCATCAGCGTCACCCGCGACCAGGGCGAGGGCCGCTACGTGGTGATCCGCGGCCTCGACGCCGCGCAGAATTCGGTCGTGGTCGACGGCATCGGCATGGGCACGCCGGAGGACAGCAGCCGCGCCGCGCCGCTGGACGTGATCCCGTCCGAGTCCACCGAGCGGCTCACCGTGATCAAGGCGCCGACCCCGGACATGCCCGGCGACTCGCTGGGCGGCGCGATCCTGGTCGAATCGGCTTCGGCCTTCGACCGCAGGGGCCGCAACATGCGCGCCAAGCTCGAGGCCAGCCACCAGAACCTGAGCGGCGAGACGAGCCCCAAGGCCGCGTTCAACTTCAGCGAGGTCTACAACGACACGTTCGGCGTGGCGCTTGGCCTGAGCTGGCAGGATCGCGACTATGAGTCGGACAACATCGAGGTCGAATACGGCGACCAGTTCGAGGAGGTCACCGGCGACCGCTTGACGCCGGTCGAGATCCAGCAGCGCAAGTACTCGATCAACCGCGAGCGCACCGGCCTCAACCTCAACCTCGACTGGCGACCCGACAAGGACAACCACTACTACCTGCGCACGCTGTACACCGACTTCACCGACGCCGAAACCCGTCAGAACCAGATCATCCCGGTCGGCGAAGGCGACATCGCCGGCTACGACAGCGACAGCTGGACGGTGGAAGAGATTTCCGCCGACGATTTCAGCCGCCGCCTGCGCTACCGCACCAAGGCCGAGGACACCTTCACCGCCAGCGCCGGCGGCATGAACCGCATCGGCAACTCGCAGCTGGACTACCAGCTCGGCTGGACCAAGGTGCGCGAGCGCGTGGACGACGAGGTCGAGATGCGCTTCGAGTACCTGGGCGAGGACGACATGGCGATCCGGGTCGGCCCCGGCAGCCTTCCTTCGTTCGACGTGATCGACCCGGCCGGTGGCGACGCCTGGCTGCGCAACGCCAACTATGGCCTCGACCGCCTGGTGGTGGCGCCCAAGCAGGTCGACGACGAGTCGCTGAGCGCGAAGCTCGATTTCACGCGCATGGGCGACAGCGTGACATGGAAGGCGGGCTTCCTCGGTCGCTGGCGCGATCGCGACGTCAACGTGGACGAGGCCGAGTACCGGCGCGGCCCCGACGTAGACCTGGCGGACTGGACCACGGGCACGCCCTCGTACCGCCACGGCCATCTCGGCGACGGCCTCTCGTCCGACGCCATGCGGCGCTGGCTGGCCACTCACCAGGGCGAGTTCTCGGACCGCCCGCAGGACGTGGCCGAGAACAGCATGATCTCGCTGGTCGAGGACTACAGCGCCAGCGAGGACGTGCTGGCCGGCTACCTGATGGCGACGATGGACTTCGGCAACCTGCGCCTGATCGCTGGCGCGCGCGTGGAGCGCACGCAGTTCGAGGCCAGCGGCTGGATGCTCGACCTGGACGAGGATGGCGCACTCACTGCCAGCCGCAGCGCGGCGTCGAGTTCCTACACCAGCGTGCTGCCGGGCCTGCACCTGCGCTACGACACCGACGGTGACTGGGTGCTGCGCGGCGCGGTCACCAAGACCATCGCCCGCCCGAGTTTCGGAGACATCTCCCCGCGCGTGAGCATCAACCGCGACGACGAGGAAGTGGAGCTGGGCAACCCGCAGCTCGATCCCTACGAGTCACTGAACTTCGATCTTTCGTTCGAGCGCTACATCGGTGATTCGGGCATCTTCTCGGCGGGTATCTTCCACAAGTCGATCGACGGCTACATCGTCGACGTCTGGACCCAGGACGATCCCGCGTTCCCCGGTTACGAGGTGACCAGGCCCGTGAACGGCGACGATGCCGACGTGTTCGGCGTCGAGCTCAACTGGCAGCAGAAGCTCGACTTCCTGCCGGGTGCGTGGAGCGGGCTGCTGGTGGGGCTCAGCGGCACCTGGCTCGACACCGAGTACTCCGTGGGCGGCGCCAGCTACTCGCTGCCCAACGCCTCCGACCGCCTGTACAGCGCGCACGTGGGCTGGGAGAACGACCGCATCAGCACCCGCCTGGCCGCGGTGCACCGCAGCGAATACCTGGACGAGATCGGCGACGACGCGCGCTATGACCTGTGGGTCGCGCCCAATACCCAGCTTGATTTCAGCATGGACTACAGGCTGGGTGCGGGCTGGAGCGTGTACTTCGAGGCCTCCAACCTGCTTGATGAACCGCTGGAGCTGTACCAGGGCTCGCGCGACTTCACCCTGCAGAACGAGCTGTACGGGCGCAGTTATTCGCTCGGCGTCAAGGTCAACTTCTGAGGTGCATATGGATCAGGAAATGAAGATGCGCCGCGGCCGCTGGCAGGCACCTGCGACTGCAGCCCTCGCGCTTGCGCTGGCCGCGTGCAGCGGCGGCGCCGCCCCGATCGCCACGCCGACGCAGGACAGCGAGGACCGCGCCGACCGCGCCCGCGAAGCCGTCCGCGCGCAGCCCGCCACCGAAGCGGCGCGCGTGCCCGAAGCCTTCGCCACGCCGATGACGCCCGACGACAACATCGATTCGGTGGCCAGCTGGACCGCACCCGATGGCAGCGTGCTGGTGCTGGCCACGGCCAAATCCACGCACCGGCTGGTGCTGTACGACGGCGCGACCGGCGCCCTCGTCCGTCACGTGGGCGTGCGTGGTGCGGGCTCTGGCCAGTTCGACCGGCCCAACGGCATCGCCGTGGTCGACGACCTGGCCTTCGTGGTCGAGCGCGACAACCGTCGCGTACAGGTGCTGCGCCTCCCGGGCATGCAACACGTGGCCGAGTTCGGCGCAGACGTGCTGCAGCTGCCGTACGGGCTGTGGATCAACAAGCTGGACGGTGGCTACGAGGTTTATGTCACCGATGCCTACATGGCCGGCGAGGACGCGCAGGGCGAAGACATCCTGCCGCCGCTTGCCGGACTCGACCGCCGCGTGCAGCGCTTCGCGCTCGCAGCCGACGGCGATGGTCTGCGCGCGCGCCATGTCGGCGCGTTCGGCGATACCTCGCCCAAGGGCGCCCTGCGCGTGGTGGAATCGCTGTGGGGCGACCCGGACCACGGCCGCCTGCTGGTGGCCGAAGAGGACGAGACCTACGCCAACGAGTTCAAGGTCTACGACCTGGAAGGCAGGTTCAGCGGCCAGACCATCGGCGCGCGGTTCCTGCAGGCGCAGGCCGAGGGCATCGTGCTCAGGCAATGCGGCGATGGCAGCGGCTGGTGGATCACCACCGAGCAGGGCAAGGATCGCACCGTGTTCCACCTGTTCGACCGGCGGACGCTGGAACACGCCGGCGCGGTGGCCGGGGCGACGGTGGCCAATACCGACGGCATCTGGCTGCACCAGGCGGCGACGGCGCGCTTCCCGCAGGGCGTGCTGTACGCGGTGCACGACGACCAGGGCATGGTGGCGATCGACTGGCGCGAGATTGCCGCTGCGCTGTCACTGCCGGCCTGCGAGGTGCGCTGAGGTGCTGCGATCCCGTGGCATGCGCGTCCTGCTGTCGGCGCTGCTGCTGGTGCCGGCATCGGCCGGACTGGCCGAGGCGCCCGCGCGCGAGGTCGAGGCGAACACGCTGGTGCCGGCGGGCGTGGTGCGTTACGCGCCGTCGGTGTTTCCGGACCGCATCATCGCGGTGCCCGCGCAGGATGCATCGACCGGGTTCGCCGTGAGCTGGCGCACCGGCGTGGGCGTCGAAGCACCGCTGCTCGAGATCACCACGGCAAAGGATTCGCCCGACCAGTGGGACGGCGACATGCCGCCCAGGCGGCTACGTGCGCAGACGCGCACGCTGGATGCGGGCAACGGCCCGGCCCATCACCACCGCGTCGCGGTCGATGGGCTGCAGGCCGGCACCCTGTACGCCTGGCGCGTGCAGGGCGAGGGCACCTGGAGCCCGTGGCGGCAGCTGCGCACCGCCGCGCCGGCCGGCACGCCGCTGGAGTTCCTGTACTTCGGCGACACCCAGAACCGCAACGCCAGCCTGGTGACGCGGGTGATGCACGAGGCGCTGCGCCATGCGCCGCGCGCGGACCTGGCGCTGTTCGCCGGCGACCTGGTCAGCGAGGCCGTCGACGATGACGAGTGGGGCGAGTGGTTCGATGCGACGCTGCCGCAGTCGGCCACGATGCTGCTGGCGCCGGCGCCGGGCAACCACGAGTTCTTCGAGGAGTTCGAGGACACCCCGCGCGAGCGGCGCGTGCTGGGCGATCCGTGGCAGCTGCATTTCGCGCTGCCGGGCAACGGCGCGGCCGGCGTGCAAGCGACCACGTACTGGTTCGACTACCAGGGCATCCGCTTTGCCGTGCTCGACGGCACCTCGACACTCGACCTCGACGCAGGTCCCGCGCAGGCTGCGTGGCTGGACACCGTGCTGGCCGCCAATCCACATCGCTGGAGCATCGTGCTGGTGCACCAGCCGTTCCACTCGCCGCGCGCGGGGCGCGACAACCGCGCGCTGCGGCGCCACCTGCAGCCGGTGGTCGAGAGGCATCGCGTCGACCTGGTATTGCAGGGCCACGACCACACCTACGGCCGCCGCGGTGGCGGCAGTGCGAAGGCAGCCACGCCGCAGTACGTGGTCTCCGTTGCCGGGCCAAAGCAGTACCGGGTCTCCGAGCAGGCGCGCGCCACCATGTCGCCGGTGGCCGAGGACACGCAGCTGTTCCAGGTGCTGCGGCTGCAGGACGGTCGGTTGTCGTACGAGGCGCGCACGGTCACCGGGCGGCTGTACGACGCGTTTACCCTGGTCGATCAAGGCGCGGCCGGCAAGCGCATCGAGGAGCAGGTGGAAGGACGCATCGACGAACGCCGCTGCCTGCGCGCGCAGACCCTGCGCGGCCGTGCGGATCGGTGCTGGGAATGAACGCCGGGAGCGCAGGCGTGATGAAGCAACGGATGCTGGTTGCGCTGCTGCTCGCCGCCTGCGTGCTGCCGCTGTCGGCGCGCGATGCGGTGCTGCATCCGTTCCATGCGGTGCAGCCCGCGGCCGCGCCGGAGGAAGTGCTGCTGGCGGTGGAGATTCCGGCCGGCAGCGCGACCAAGTACGAGATCGGGGCGGACGGGCTGGTGTACGTGGACCGGTTCGTGTCGATGCCGGTGGCGTATCCGGCCAACTACGGCTCGATCCCGCGCAGCCTGGCCGGCGACGGCGATCCGCTCGATGCGCTGGTGCTGACGCGCGCGCCGCTGCACCCGGGCGTGCTGGTGCGGTTCCGTCCGATCGGGGTGCTGCGCATGCGCGACGACGGCGAGCAGGACGACAAGATCATCGGCGTGCCGGTCGACGCGGTCGACCCGAGCTACGCGGACGTGCGCGACATCGGCGAGCTGCCTGCGGCCGAGCGCGCGCGCATCGAGGCGTTCTTCCGCGTCTACAAGGATCTGCCGGAGGGGCGTGGGGCAGTGGAGCTGGACGGCTTTGGTGACGCGGCCGAGGCGAAAGTGCTGGTGCGCGAGGCGCTGGAGCGGTTTCCTGGCGCGCGCGCAGCGCGCGTCAGGCCGCTTCCAACGCCTTCTGCCGCGGGCCTTCGCGCAGGGCCTTGCCGACCATCGCCACCAGCAGTTCGAGCTCGTCGGAGGTGGTCTCGAAGCGCGGGGTGAAGCGCAGCGAGTTGGCGCCGCCGTGGATCACGCCGATGCCGTGCTCGCGCAGCCACTCCTCGGTCGAGCCCGCGCCGTAGCACTTGAACTGCGGCGCAAGCTCGCAGGAAAACAGCAGGCCGGTGCCCTGCACGCCGGTCACCAGGCCGCCGAGTTCGCTCTTCAACACTTCTAGCCTGACGACAGCCTCACGCCCGCGCTCGCGGATGTTGGCGCGCAGCTCCGGCGTGATCGCGTCCAGCACCGCGCAGGCGACATCGAGCGCGCGCGGGTTGGTGGTCATGGTGTTGCCGTACACGCCGCTGCGATAGAGCTTCGCGGTGGCCTGCGTCACCGCCAGCACCGACAGCGGGTACTGGCCGGCGTTGAGCGCCTTGGAATAGGTTTCCATGTCCGGCGCCGCGCAGCCTTCGAAGCCGGGGTAGTCGACGATCGACAGAACGCCATGCGCGCGCAGGCCGGCCTGGATCGAGTCGACCAGCAGCAGCGTGCCGTGCGCGGCGGTGAGTTCGCGCGCCGCGTCGTAGAAAGCACGCGGCAGGGCGCGGCCGGGGTCGCCTTCGCCCATCACCGGCTCCAGGAACACCGCCTCGACGAACCAGCCGTTGGCGTCCGCGTCGGCGAAGGCGCGGCGTAGCGCGTCGGCGTCGTAGGGTTCGATCGCGATCAGCGAATCCTCGCCACGGAAGCTGGCCAGGTGCTGCATATAAGCCTTGCGCGAGGAATCCGAGTACAGCGCGGGGCGCTCGGTGCGGCCGTGGAAGCTGCCCTTGACCACGATGCGCTTGATCGTCTTGCCTGCGTGGCGCGCACCCGGGTCGGTCATCAGCCTGGTATTGACGTCGGCGATGCGCGCGGCCAGGCCGACCGCTTCGGAGCCCGAGTTCAGGCACAGAAAGTGCGAGAACGGGCAGCCCCCGGCGCTGTGGCCGATCTCGCGGCGTAGCGCGCGCTCCAGGCGCAGCTGCGACAGGTTCGGCGTCATCACGTTGGCCATGGCCTGCGGCTTGGCCATCGCCTCGAGCACCGCCTTGGGCGCGTGGCCGAAGCCGAGCATGCCGTATCCGCCCGAGTCGTGGACCACGGCGCCCTTGAGCGTGACGACCCACGGCCCGCGCGCGGTCAGCGCGACATAGGGGTTCACCGCGTCGATGGAGTAGAAATTGACGTAGCCGGCCTGCACCGCCTCGATCTGGGCGGATTCGTCCAGCTCCAGCAGGTCGGCGAACTCCGCTGCGATCCGTGCGTGTTCGGCGGCGGCGGCGTCGATGGCTTCGCGCAGCTCGGGATGCGCGGCGGCCAGGCGCTCGACGGTGGCATCGTCCAGGCCGGTGGTGCGGCGCTGGCCGCCGTGGGCGCGCAGGGGGGCGAGGGCAGCGGTCATGGACATCGGCTTCTCCAGGGAGCGGGCCGCGGCACGGTCGCGTGCCGGGCGGGTGGGGCGGCGTCGAAACGGCGCTCTGGCTTCTATTATCTCGATCCCTTCGGCGCATGACAGGGTGGATCTGCGCAGAATTCCGTATGATTTCGGCGAATCGACGAAGGGTTTGCGCACATCATGAAGATCACCCCGGCCGATGCGCTCCTGTTGTCCGCCCTGCGCGAGAACGCCCGGGCCTCAACGGCGCAGATCGCGCGCCAGCTAGGCCTGTCGCGCACCACGGTGCAGAGCCGGATCGAGCGGCTCGAGCGCGAGGGCGTGATCCGCGGCTACACGGTGCGGGTCAACGAGGAGGTCGAGCGCGGACACATCCGCGCCCACATCCTGATCACCGTGCTGCCCAAGCAGATGCCGGCGGTGGTGCAGGCCCTGCACGACATGCCGCAGGTGCGCAGCCTGCATTCGGTGAGCGGTGCGCACGACCTGGTGGCGATGGGCGTGGTGCCGACGGTGGTGGACATGGACGAGCTGACCGACCGCATCGGCGCGATCGACGGCGTGGAGCGCACGACGTCGGCGGTGATCCTGTCGACCAAGTTTGAAAGGTGACGGCTTCGGGGAGTGGGAGCCGCTTGCGGAGCAAGCCGTGGGGTGGGGCAGGCCGCGGCGGCACGGCGTGAGATCTCTCACTGCGTTTCGAGATGACAGGCGTTGCGTTCGATGGCAGGCGTTGCATTCGGGATGACAGGCGGTGTGCACAGTTCCAGGGATTGTCATCCCGAACGCAGTGAGGGATCTCCTCCCGGCAGCCGCGCTTCCACCCCCTACAATTCCCCGATGAAGAAGTCCGACTTCCACTACCCCCTGCCGCCCGAACTGATCGCGCAGGAACCGCTGGCCGAGCGTTCGGCCAGCCGCATGCTGGTGGTGCCGGCGGGCGACGCAGCGCTGGTGGATGCGCAGGTGCGTCAGTTGGGCGAGTGGCTGCGCCCCGGCGACCTGCTGGTGTTCAACGACACCCGCGTGATCCCGGCGCGGCTGTTCGGGCAGAAGGAGACCGGCGGCCGGGTCGAGATCCTGATCGAGCGCCTGCTGCCAGACAACAAGGCGCGCGCGCAGCTGGGCGCCAGCAAGGCGCCCAGGCCCGGTTCGCGGATCGTGCTGGATGCGGGCGGCATGGCCGAAGTGCTGGATCGCGATGGCGGTTTCTACCACCTGCAGTTCGAAGTCGAAGGCGCGCTTGAATCCTGGCTGCTCGGCGCCGGGCGCCTACCGCTGCCGCCCTACATCCGCCGCGAACCCGGCCGCGACGACGCCGAGCGCTACCAGACCGTGTTCGCGCGCGAGGTCGGCGCGGTCGCCGCGCCCACTGCCGGCCTGCATTTCGACGATGCGCTTCTGGCCGACCT
Organism: Luteimonas sp. A611; assembly: GCF_054072715.1. NCBI lineage: Bacteria > Pseudomonadati > Pseudomonadota > Gammaproteobacteria > Lysobacterales > Lysobacteraceae > Luteimonas > Luteimonas sp. A611. The sequence continues at coordinate 371,318 of NZ_JBSVRP010000002.1, read as the reverse complement.
GCGGGACCGCGGGATCGAATCGGGCCACGTCACCCTGCACGTGGGCGCGGGCACCTTCCAGCCGGTGCGGGTCGACGACCTGCGCCACCACGCCATGCACAGCGAGTGGATCAACGTCGGCGCCGGGCTGGTCGCGCAGGTGCGGCGCACGCGCGAGGCCGGCGGCCGCGTGATCGCGGTGGGCACCACCGTGGTGCGCGCGCTGGAGAGCGCGTCGGTTGATGGCGAGCTGCATCCGCACTCGGGCGAAACCAGCATCTTCATCTTCCCCGGCTACCGCATCCGCAGCGTGGATGCGCTGCTGACCAACTTCCACCTGCCCGAATCGACCCTGCTGATGCTGGTCTCGGCCTTCACCGGGCGCGAGCGGATCCTGGCTGCCTACGCGCACGCGGTGCGCGCGCGCTATCGGTTCTTCTCCTATGGCGACGCGATGCTGCTGCTCGGGGATGCATTCCGGGCCTGAGCCTGCGTGCAGGACCCCGCGTTCCACCGGCACCGCGTGCCTGCGTGGACGCGGATGAGTACAATTCTCATTCCGGATGCGGCCAGCGCCGCCCGCCCCACGATCCAAGGAGTCGACCATGCGTCTTGCCCACGCCGCGCGCGTACCCGCTCTTGCGGCCCTGGTCCTGCTGGCCGCCTGCGGCCAGCGCGAAACCCCGGCGCCCGCGACGGAACCGGGCGCGGACGCCGCGCCGGCCGCCGCCGGCGAGGTCAACCTCTACACCACCCGCGAGCCTGGCCTGATCCAGCCGCTGCTCGATGCCTTCACCGCCTCCTCGGGCATCAAGGTCAACACCGTGTTCGTGCGCGACGGCCTGCTCGAGCGCGTGCGCGCGGAAGGGCAGCGTTCGCCGGCCGACGTGCTGATGACCGTCGATACCGGCAACCTGCTCGACCTGGTCGGCAACGGCCAGACCCAGGCCGTGCAATCGCAGGTGCTGGCCGACGCGGTGCCCGCGCACCTGCGCGGCGAGGATGGCCAGTGGTTCGCGCTGTCGCTGCGCGACCGCATCCTCTACGCCGACAAGGACCTGCAGCTCGAGAGCTTCACCTACGAGCAGCTGGCCGACCCGCAGTGGAAGGGGCGCGTGTGCATCCGCTCGGGCCAGCATCCCTACAACACCAGCCTGATCGCGGCGATGATCGCGCACGCCGGGGTCGAGAAGACCGAAGCCTGGCTGCAGGGCGTCAAGGCCAACCTCGCGCGCAAGGCCGCAGGCGGCGACCGCGACGTGGCCCGCGACATCCTCGCCGGCATCTGCGACATCGGCATCGCCAACGCCTACTACGTGGGCCGCATGAAGAACGCCGACCCGGGCAGCGAGCAGCACCAGTGGGGCGAGGCGATCCAGGTGATCCGCCCGACCTTCGCCAGCGCCGCCGACGGTGGGACCCACGTCAACATCAGCGGCGCGGCCGTCGCGCTGCACGCGCCCAACCGCGACAACGCGGTGACATTGCTCGAGTACCTGGTGTCCGACGAGGCGCAGAGCCTGTACGCGAAGGCGAACTACGAATATCCGGTCAAGGCCGGCGTTGAACTCGATCCGGTGGTGGCCAGCTTCGGGCAGATGAAGATCGACGCGCTGCCGCTCACCGAGGTCGCCAGGCACCGCAAGCAGGCCAGCGAGCTGGTGGACCGGGTTGGATTCGACAACTGACCGATGCGCCTGGTCCGGCGCCATGCGTGAGAACGCGATGACCGCCCTTGTCACCGCGACGCCGCCGGCCGCATCGCGGTCGTGGCCGCGCCTGGACGGCTGGCTGCTGGCCGCGCTGCTCATCGCGACGGTGGTCGTGCTGCCGCTGCTGGCGCTGGCATGGACGGCGGTGCAGGGCAGCGACGGGCTGTGGTCGCACATCGCGGCCAACGTGCTGCCGCGCGCGGCCTGGAACACCTTGCTGCTGCTGCTGGGCGTGGGCGTGCTGGTGGTGTCGATCGGCACCGGCGCGGCGTGGCTGGTGACCGCCTACGAGTTCCCGGGCCGCGCCACCATGGCCTGGGCGCTGCTGTTGCCGCTGGCGGTGCCGACCTACATCGTCGCCTACGCCTACCTCGATCTGCTGCATCCGCTGGGGCCGGTGCAGGGCGCCGTGCGCGCGCTGCTCGGCTTCGACAGCCCGCGCGATTTCCGCCTGCCCGACATCCGCGGCCTGGTCGGCTGCATCGTGCTGCTGGGCTTCGTGCTGTATCCCTATGTGTACATGACCACGCGCGCGATGTTCATGACCCAGGCCGCGAGCCTGCTCGAGGCTGCGCGCACGCTTGGCTCCGGACGCGTGGCGCTGTTCACTCGCGTGGCGCTGCCGCTGGCGAGGCCGGCGATCGCGGTGGGCGCGGCGCTGGCGCTGCTGGAGACGCTCAACGATATCGGCGCCTCGGAATTCCTCGGCGTGCAGACGCTCACGGTCTCGGTCTACACCACCTGGATCACCCGCAGCGACCTGCCCGGCGCGGCGCAGATCGCGCTGGCGATGCTGCTGCTGGTGGTGCTGCTGATCGCGCTGGAGCGGTATGGCCGCCGGCACCAGCGCTATGCCAGCACGCTGCGGCCGCGGCCGATGCAGCGCCAGCGCCTGCACGGCGGCGCGGCCTGGCTTGCACTGGCGCTGGCGCTGCTGCCGGTGCTGGTGGGTTTTGTCGCGCCCACCGCCTACCTGTTCGTGGAAACCTGGCAGCGGCTGGAGCAGGACGCGGGCGTGTCGCCGATGCTGTGGACGAGCGCCTGGAACACGCTGCGCGTGGCCGCACTGGCCACCGTACTCACCGTGGTCGCCGGGCTGGTGCTGGCCTGGGCCCTGCGGCTTGCGCAGGCGCGCCGCGCGCCGCGCCTGGCCGCGACCGCACTGCGCCTGGGCAGCCTCGGCTATGCAGTGCCGGGAACGGTGCTGGCGATCGGACTGCTGGTGCCGCTGGCATGGTTCGACGACGGCGCCAACCTGGCGCTGCAGTGGTTCGGGGGCACGCCGCGGATGCTGCTGATGGGTTCGGTGTCGGCGCTGGTGCTGGCCTATGTGCTGCGCTTTGCGATCATCGCCGCCGGCGGCGCCGAGGCCGGGCTGGCGCGCATCCCGGTCTCGCTCGACCAGGCCGCGCGCGGTCTGGGCCACGCGCCCGGCGCCATGCTGCGGCGCGTCCACCTGCCGCTGCTGCGCCCGGCGCTGGCCGCGGCCGCGCTGCTGGTGTTCGTCGATGCGATGAAGGAGCTGCCGGCGACCCTGCTGCTGCGGCCGCTGAATTTCGAGACGCTGGCCACGTGGCTGTACGCGGACGCGGCCCGCGGCGCCTACGAGGACGGTGCGGTGGCCGCGCTGCTGATCGTGCTGGCCGGATTGCTGCCGGTGATCCTGCTGGCGCGCACCGGCCTGGCCTACGGGCGCGAGGTGACGGTGCGATGAGCGCAACGATGCTCGAGCTGCGCGACATCCGCGTGTCCTATCCCACCCCGGCCGGCCCGCGCGTGGTGGTCGACGGGCTGTCGCTGGCGCTGGCCCGGGGCGAGGTCGGCTGCCTGCTCGGCGCGTCGGGCTGCGGCAAGACCACCGTGCTGCGCGCGATTGCCGGCTTCGAGCCGCTGCAGGCCGGCTCGTTGATGCTGGACGGCCAGCTGCTGTCCTCGACCACGCAGATGCTGCCGCCGGAGCGGCGCGGCGTGGGGATGATGTTCCAGGACTACGCGCTGTTCCCGCACCTGGACGTGGCGCGCAACGTCGGCTTCGGCCTGTCGCGCCAGCCGCGCCGCGAGCGCGAGGCACGCGTGGCCGAGGTTCTTGAGCTGGTCGGCCTGCCCGACCGCGCCGGCGCCTGGCCGCACGAGCTGTCCGGCGGCCAGCAGCAGCGCGTGGCGCTGGCGCGCGCGCTGGCGCCATCGCCCTCGCTGCTGTTGCTCGACGAGCCGTTTTCCAACCTCGACATCGACACCCGCGAACACCTCGCCGCCGAGCTGCGCGTGATCCTGCGCCGTACCGGCACCACCGCGCTGCTGGTGACCCACGACCAGGCCGAGGCCTTCGCCATGGCCGACGCGATCGGAGTGATGGACCAGGGCCGGATCCTGCAGTGGGCCGATGCGGCGACGCTGTACGCGCATCCGCGCGACCCCTTCGTGGCCAGCTTCATCGGACGCGGCTGCGTGCTGCCCGCGGCTGCGCTGGGCCTGGCCGGCGGTGGACGCGTGCTGCTGCGACCGGACCTGCTGCTGCCGGATCCGGCCGGGACGATCCAGGCCGAAGTGGTGACGATCTCGTTCCGCGGGCCGGGGCGGGTGGCGCTGCTGCGCCTGGGCGGTGGCGAGATGGTCGAGGCCGACCTGCCCGCGGACCTGGCGCAGGCGCCGGGCACGATGCTGGGCCTGCGGCTGGCCGACGACGGGCTGGTGCGGTTTCCGTAGTGTCACGTTTCCAACCCGACCCGATCCCAATTCCAACTCCGCTCACCGACCCCTGACCCCATGTCCCGCATGCACTTCGAGCTGATCACCACCGACGGCGCCGCGCGCCGCGGGCGCCTTACGTTCCCGCGCGGGGTGGTGGAGACGCCCGCGTTCATGCCGGTCGGCACCTATGGCACGGTCAAGGGCATGCTGCCGGGGCAGGTGCGCGACACCGGCGCGCAGATCATCCTGGGCAACACCTTCCACCTGTACCTGCGGCCCGGCCTGGAGGTGATCCAGGCGCACGGCGGGCTGCACGGTTTCGCGCGCTGGGACGGGCCGATCCTCACCGATTCGGGCGGCTTCCAGGTGTTCTCGCTGGCGCATCGACGCAAGATCACCGAGGCCGGCGTGACCTTCGCCGCGCCCACCGACGGCTCCAAGGTGTTCCTTGGCCCCGAGGAATCGATGCACATCCAGAAGGTGCTGGGCAGCGACATCGTGATGATCTTCGACGAGTGCCCGCCGGTGCAGGTGGACGGCAAGCCGGTCGACATGCGCGTGGTCGAGCGCTCGATGGAGCTGTCGCTGCGCTGGGCCGAGCGCTCCAGGCGCGCGCACGAGGGCAACGACGCCGCGCTGTTCGGCATCGTCCAGGGCGGCGTGCACCAGGACCTGCGTACCCGCTCGGCGGAGGGTCTCAAGGCGATCGGCTTCGACGGCTACGCCATCGGTGGCCTGGCGGTGGGCGAGACCGAGGACGAGCGCAATGCCATGCTCGAGCACACCGCGCCGCAGCTGCCGGCCGACCGCCCGCGCTACCTGATGGGCGTGGGGCGGCCCGAGGACCTGGTCGAGGCGGTCGCGCGCGGCGTGGACATGTTCGACTGCGTGATGCCCACCCGCAACGCGCGCAACGGCCATTATTTCACTTCCACCGGCGTGGTTCGGGTGCGCAACGCGAAGTACGAGCGCGACCTGCGCCCGATCGAGGAAGGCTGCGGCTGCGTGGCCTGCGCCGGCGGCTACAGCCGCGCCTACCTGCGCCACCTCGACCGCTGCAACGAGATGCTGGGGCCGATCCTGGGCACCCTGCACAACCTGTGGCACTACCAGAAGCTCATGGCCGACATGCGCGCGGCGATTGCCGCGGGAACCTTTGCCGCCTTCCGCGAGTCCTTCCACGCGCTGCGCCAGCCGCGCTGACGGTCCACGCCGCGCCCCCCGGGGCGAGCTGGCCACGCCGCCGCAGCAGCTGCCGCCACCCCCGTTCCGGTCCAGACCGGGCCGGTCCCCGCTGCGCGGCCTGCCCGCGCAGGCCACGGCGCCGGCCAGCGGCGGCGCCGTGGCATAATTGGCCGCTGTTTTTCGACGGATCCCACCATGAACCTGCTCGACCTGCTCATTGCCCCGGCCCACGCCCAAGCCGCCGCTGCCTCCACCGGTCCCGGCCTGATGGGCGCCGTGCTTCCCTTCCTGGTCCTGTTCGCGGTCATGTACTTCCTGATGATCCGCCCGCAGATGAAGAAGCAGAAAGAGCATCGCGCGATGGTCGAGAAGCTCGCCGTCGGCGACGAGGTGATCACCAGCGGCGGCATCGCCGGCGTGGTACGCGCGCTGGGCGAGAGCTTCGTGACCGTCGAGATCGCCGATCGCGTCGAGATCCGCGTGCAGCGTGGCGCGGTGGGCAACGTGCTGCCCAAGGGCACGCTCAAGTCGGCCTGAGGCCGCGAACCACCACCGCGGCCGGTCCGCGGACGGCGTAATGCCGCATCGGCTCCCCGACCGTGTCGGGGGCCGACCCCCGGGGGTGCGCCCCCTTTCGCCAGGCGATACCCGCAATGCTCGAATTTCCCCGCTGGAAATATGCCCTCATCGTGATCGTGGTGCTGTTCAGCACGCTCTATGCGTTGCCGAACCTCTACCAGAAGGATCCGTCGGTGCAGGTCACGAAGAACCGCCCGGGTGCGGTCGTCGACGAGGCGCTGGTGCAGCGGGTGGAAGGGCTGCTGTCCGAGGCCGGCATCACGCCGCGCTCGGTCACCCTTGAAGGCGACCAGGTCCTGATCAGGCTGCCCGATGCGCCGACCCAGACCCGCGCATCCGACGTGCTGCGCCCCGCGCTGGGTCAGGATTTCTCGGCCGCACTCAACCTGGTCCCGACCACGCCGGCATGGCTGGAAAGCCTTGGCGGGCGGCCCATGTCGCTGGGCCTGGACCTGCAGGGTGGCGTGCACTTCATGATGCAGGTCGACCAGAAGGCTGCGCTGGAAAAGCGCCTGGACGGCTACGCCGACACGATCCGCACCACGCTGCGCGAGGCGCGCATCGGCTACACCGGCGCCGACCGCCGGCCGGACGGCACCATCCAGGTCACCCTGGCCAATGCCGCGGATGCGGCGCGCGCGCGCGGAGCGATCGTCACCGCGATGGGCGGGCTGGGCGGCGCGGCGCTGGGCACGGGTGCCCCGACCATTTCCGTCGACGGCAACCGCATCAGCGTGCGGCTGTCGGACGCCGAACTCGGCCGCATCGCCACCGATGCCATCGAGCAGAACCGCAACGTCATCGCCAACCGCATCAATGCCATCGGCGTGGCCGAGCCGTCGCTGCAGCGCCAGGGCGAGGATCGCCTGGTGATCCAGCTGCCGGGGCTGCAGGACACCGCCGAGGCCAAGCGCCTGATCGGCGCGACCGCGACCCTGGAGTTCCGCGCCGTCACCGGCGACGAGGCGCAGGCCGCAGCCGCGCTGGCCGACAACAACGTACCGGCCGGCTCGCGCATCTACCACGACCAGAACGGCCAGCCGCTGCTGCTGTCGCGGCGGCTGCTGGTGTCGGGCGACGAGCTGGTCAACGCGCAGCCGCAGGTCGATGCCCAGACCGGCCTGCCGGCGGTGTCGATCACGCTCAACGCCGCCGGCGGCAAGCGCATGCTCGACCACACGCTGGAAAACGTCGGCAATCGCCTCGGCATCGTCTACGTCGAGCGCATCCCGACGGTCACCGTGGTCAACGGCGAGGAAGTGCGTTCGGCACGCACCGAGGAGCGCGTGATCAGCTCGTCGACGATCCGCGGCGTGTTCGGCAAGGATTTCCAGACCACCGGCCTGAGCCGCGAAGAAGCCGCGGCGCTGGCCAAGCAGCTCAAGGCCGGCGCGCTGGCCGCGCCGATGGACTTCGTCGAGGAAGGCGTGATCGGGCCGAGCCTGGGCGCAGAGAACGTCGCACGCGGCACCCAGGCGGTGCTGTACGCGTTCATGTTCACCCTGGTGTTCTTCGCGCTGTACTACCGCATGTTCGGCCTGATCACCTGCGTGGCGCTGCTGCTCAACCTGCTGATGGTGGTGGCGGTGATGTCGCTGTTCGGCGCGACCATGACCCTGCCGGGCTTCGCCGGCCTGGCGCTGTCGATCGGCATGTCGGTGGACGCCAACGTGCTGATCAACGAACGTATCCGCGAGGAGTTGCGCGCGGGCCTGCCGCCACGCACGGCGATCGCCACCGGCTATGAAAAGGCGTCGGGCACGATCTTCGACTCCAACATGACCGCGCTGCTGGCGGGCGTGGCGCTGTATGCCTTCGGCACCGGGCCGCTGCGCGGCTTCGCGGTGACGATGGTGATCGGCATCCTGACCTCCGTGTTCACCGCGGTCACCGTCTCGCGCGGCGTCGCCACGCTGCTCTATGGCGGCAGGCGCAAACTCAAGTCGATCGCGATCTGATCGCTCGACACACTGGAAGACACATGGCTCTTTTCCCGTTGAAACTCATCCCGGCCGTCACCCACATCGATTTCATGCGGTGGCGGCATGTCACGGTCGGCTTCATGCTGGTGTTGATGGTCGCCTCGATCGTGCAGATCGCGGTCAACAGCTTCAACTTCGGGTTGGACTTCACCGGCGGCACCTCGGTGGAGCTGGTGTTCGAGAAGCCTGCCGACGTGGACGCGGTGCGCGAGCGGCTCGAGGCCGCCGGCTACCCGGGCGCGCAGGTGCAGACCATGGGCACGGCCAGCGACCTGATGATCCGTCTGCAGCCCAAGGACGGGGGCAGCGATGCCGAGGCGATCAACCGCACCGCCGACGACGTGCTGAGGTCTGCGGGCACCGAGGACAATCCCGCCACGATCAAGGGCCGCTCCTACGTCGGTCCCCAGGTCGGACAGGACCTGGCGAAGAAGGGCGTCTACGCGATCGTGTTCGTGGTGCTCGGGTTCCTGATCTACATCGGGTTCCGGTTCGAATGGAAGTTCGCGGTCTCGGCCATCGTCACCACGCTGGGCGACCTGCTGATTGTCGCCGGCTGGTTCTCGCTGGCCGGGCGTGAGTTCGACCTCACCCTGCTGGCCGGCCTGCTGACGGTGATGGGCTTCTCGATCAACGACACCATCGTGGTCTTCGACCGCGTGCGCGAGAACTTCCGCGGCATGCGCGCCGAACCGCTGGCGGTGCTCAACGCCTCGATCAACCAGACACTCTCGCGCACGATCATCACCTCGGTGGTGGCGTTCCTGACCGTGCTGGCGCTGTACGTGTACGGCGGCGGCTCGCTGGCGGGCATGTCCGAGGCGATGATGATCGGCATCGTGATCGGCACGGCATCCTCGATCCTGGTCGCCTGCCCGCTGCTCACCTTCGGCGTGCTGCGCGTGAGCAAGCAGGACCTGCTGCCAAAGGCCCGCGACGAAGAGGCACTGGCACGCCGGCCATGACGGGGGCGGTCACGCCCTGATCCATGCGAAAAGGCCGCGCAATGCGCGGCCTTTTCTTTGCCTGTTCTCACGATGGAGTTGGAGGCTGTTCAAATGGGGCCCCCGTCTTCGGGTGGACGCCGCGCCCTGTCGACCGGGGTCGCTTTTCGCTCGGTCAGGGCATCCTGCCCTGACTCGCGCGCAAAACATCCATGTTTTGCTTGTCGCGATCCCCGGTCGCCAGTGCACGGCTCACTAGGATTGGGGCTGCGACGCTTCGATGGGCAGCTTGTCGGAGCCATGCCAGTGACTGGGCGATGGGCGTTCCGGGGCGGGGGTTGCGGAGAGCAGCGCATGGATGCGCTGCGGCGGCGAGTCAGCCATGGATGGCTGACCGAGCCGAGGAGTAATCCCCGGCCTGGGACGACCCCCCGGCCGAAGGCGGGAGTCCGCCTCCGCACCATGGCAGGCTCCACGCACACGAAAGAACTCCTTTCTGCCCCGGCGCCCCGCCGCAACCTGTGCCGCTCGCCCAAGTGGGGACGCAACGCCCCAGTCGAAGATCAGTCGAACGCTGCCGCGTATCCCGACGCCACGATGGCTTTCTGCAGCGCGTCGGTCACCTTGACGTTGCCGGCCAGCAGTTGCCGGCCGGTCGCCGCGCCCGGGATATGCATCGGCGCCGTCGCGGCGCCGCGGAAGTCGGCCACGCGGCCGCCTGCCTCGCGCACCAGCAGCACGCCGGCGGCGACGTCCCAGGCCTGCACGCCGCCCTCGAAGTAGGCGTCGCAGCGGCCGGCTGCGACCCAGGCCAGGTCGAGCGCGGCCGAACCGGTGCGGCGCACGTCCTCGGCTTCGGCCATCAGCAGCTTCAGGCAGTCCAGCTGCGCGCCGATGCGCTTGCGCTCGCGCGGCGCGAAGCCGGTTGCCAGCATCGCGCCGGACAGGTCCCTGCGCTCGGACACCCGGATGCGCTTCTCGTTGAGCTGGGCGCCGCCGCCGCGACTGGCGGTGAACAGCTCGTTGCGCAGCGGGTCGAACACCACCGCGTGCAGCGGCTCCGGGCCTTCGCACAGCGCCAGCGACACGCACCAGTGCGGAATGCCGTGCAGGTAGTTGCTGGTGCCGTCGAGCGGATCGATGACCCAGGTATAGCGGCTGGGGCCACGGTTGCCCTTCTGCGCGCCGCCTTCCTCGCCGAGGATGGCGTAGTCCGGATTGGCCCGGCGCAGTTCCTTGATGATCGCTTCCTCGGCCAGCCCGTCCACTTCGCTGGCGTAGTCCATGCGGTCCTTTTCCACCACGTTCAGCGCGTCCAGGCGGTGCATGTGGCGCAGCAGCACGTTGCCCCCGGCGCGCGCGGCCTTGACCATGACATTGACGGCGGGGGCAAGCATCGGGGGGAACTCCGTGGGGGCGCGGCGGGCGGCGGGTGGAAAGAGCGGACCGGCGCGAGGGCCGGGCGCGCAGTTTACCATCCGCGCCATGAGCGAATTCCTGCACGCGGCCGACCACATCCGCATCGTCCTGGTCGGCACCCAGCATCCCGGCAACATCGGAGCGGCGGCGCGCGCGATGAAGACGATGGGGCTGGGCCGGCTGGTGCTGGTGGCGCCCGAACGGTTTCCCCACGCCGATGCGTCGGCGATGGCGGCCGGCGCCGACGACGTGCTTGAAGCCGCGACACGGGTATCGAGCCTCGCCGAGGCAGTGGCCGACTGTCGCCTGGTGCTGGGCTGCACCGCGCGCAGCCGGCGCGTGGCGCTCGACGAACTGCTGCCGGCCGATGCCGCCGCGCGCTTGCTGGGCGCGGCCGGCGGCGGCACCGCGGCGGCCCTGGTGTTCGGCCGGGAGCGTACCGGCCTGGACAACACCGAGCTGCAGCTCTGCCATGCGGCGGTGCACATCCCGGCCGATCCGGTGTACAGCTCGCTCAACCTCGCCGCGGCGGTGCAGGTGCTGTCGTACGAATTGCGCATTGCAATGCTCGGGTTGCGCGGGGCCACGCAGGCGCCGCTGCCCGCAGTGGCCGCCGATGGCGACCTGCCGGCGAGCCACGCGGAACTCGAGGGATTCTTCGCGCAGCTTGGCGACACCCTGGATGCGATCGATTTCCACAAGGGTCGCGCGCCGCAGTCGGCGATGCGCAAGCTGCGCCGGATCTTCCTGCGCAGCCGCCTCGACGATCGCGACGTGCGCCTGCTGCGCGGCGTGCTGGCCGACGCCCAGCGCATGGCGCGGCTGGCGGGCGAACGCAACGGCTGAGCCGTTGCGAGGCCGTTGCTGCGGTCGCCCACCGTGTGCGGGGCCACGGCAGGACATCGAATGTCCCGCGATGACCCGGCCATCCGCATCGCAAACCCGTGCGCAGCGCGAACAGTCGCTACCGGCGAAGGCGGTTTTCGGCTAGGCTCGCCGCGGTACCCGTGCCCGAGCCGAATCCGGAACCGTCCCTTGCCTGCGTCTCCAGCCGGTTCCCATCGCCTCCTGCTTCTGCTGGTGCTCTGGTTCGCCTCCCTGGCGCCGGCGCTGGCCGACGATGGCGTGCTTGTGCTTGGACGCATCAGCGACGACCCCAAGGCCCACTACGAGCAGCTCAAGCCGCTGCTCGACTACGTGGTGCCGCGCATGGCCGACGTCGGCATCCGCGAGGGGCGCGTGCTGATGGCGCGCGATGTGCAGCAGATGCAGAGCTACATGCGCCGGGGCCGCGTCGACTGGGTGACCGAAACCGCCGGCACCGCGATGGTGCTGGCCGACCGCGCCGGGGCGCTGCCCCTGCTGATGACCGAACGCGACGGCGTGGACCGCTACCGGACGATCTTCTTCGTCCGCAACGACAGCCCGGTGCGCGAACTGGCCGACCTGCGCGGCCACAGCATCGCGTTCCAGAACCGCTCCTCCACCAGCGCCTACTACGTGCCGGCGGACGAACTGCTCGGGATCGGCCTGCGCCTGGAGGTCCTGCTTTCGCCGATGGACCGGCCCGGCGCGGATTCGGTCGGTTACGTGTTCGGGCGTTCCGAACTCAATGTGTCGGCCTGGGTGCACAAGGGCCTGGTCGATGCCGGCGCGATGAGCAACCTGGACTGGGTCAATCCGCAGCGGGTGCCGCCCTCGTACCGCCGCGACTTCCGCATCGTGCGCGAGACCGGCGAATTCCCGCGCGCGCTGGAGATGGTGCGCGGCGATCTCGATCCGAGGGTGCGCGAGCGGCTGCGCGAAGTGCTGCTCGGCGCCGCCGCCGATCCGGACGCGGACGAGGCGCTGCTGCGGTTCTTCAAGACCACGCGCTTCGCGCCAATCGACGATGACATCGCGGCCGGGTTGCGACGCCTGCGCCTGGGCGTGGCGCGCGTGGTCCGGGAGGTCGAGTGAACAAGCCGCGCTTCGGCCTGCAGGCCCGGTTCGCGCTGCTCGGTGCCTTCGTGCTGCTGGCAACGCTGTTGCTGGTGGCGCTGGTGCTGCAGCGGCAGAACGAGCTGCACGGCGAGGTGCAGACGCTGGGCCTGCAGGCGATCGACGATTTTTCTTCGCGGCGCCTGCTGTCGCAGGGCCGGGCGCAGGTGGTGCAGCTGGCCGACTCGCTGGTCAATCCGCTGTACTACTTCGACCTGGAGGCGATCGGTTCGGCGCTGGGCAACGTGCTGCGCCAGCCGGACGTGGCCTACGTCATCGTCTACGACAACGAAGGCCAGGTGATCCACGACGGCAGCCCGGACATCTCGACCTATGGCCAGGCGATGTCCGATCCCTTCGCCTACGAGGTGCTGTCGATCAACGGCCCCCACGTGCAGACCGGCGAGCAGTTGCTCGACGTCGCCGCGCCGATCCGGATGGGCGACCAGCGCCTGGGTGGCGTACGGGTGGGCTATTCGCTGGAGGCGGTGAAGGCCGACGAGCGCCAGATCGGCGGCATCATGTCGGGGCGCCTGGGCGAGGTCAGCCGTGGCCAGCTGCTGTGGCTCGGGCTGCTGCTCGCCGGCCTGGTCGCGTTGCTGGCGGCGATCGGCCTGGTCGTGCAGCGCAAGCTGGTCTCGCCGATCCGGCAGCTGGCCGACGCCGCACGCGGGATCGAGGCGGGCGATTTCGCGGCGGTCGTGCCGGTCACCCGCCGTGCCGACGAGATCGGCGAGCTGGTGCGTGCGTTCACGCACATGCGCGACAGCATCGCGCGGCATGACCGCGATATCCGCCGCATGGCCTACACCGATGCGTTGACCGGGCTGTCGAACCGGCTGGCGTTCCGCGAGATGCTCGACCAGCGCGTGGCCGAGAGCAATGGCGCGGCGCGGCAGCTGGCGCTGCTGTTCACCGACATCGACGACTTCAAGCGCGTCAACGACACGATCGGCCATGATGCCGGCGACGAAGTGCTGATGCAGTTCGCCGGCCGCATCGGCGAGGTCATCGACGCGCACGGCGGCCCCGGTGCGGAACTGTCGCGCTTTGGCGGCGACGAGTTCGTGATCCTGCTGCAGGGCGAGCCGGGCAGCGATATCCGCGAGCGCGCCGGGCACCTGGCCGACGTGCTGGTGGCCGAGCTGGGCCGGTCTATCCCGGTGCGCGGGCGCCCGGTGTTCCTGGGCATCTCGATCGGCATCGCGCTGTTCCCGGACGACGCGACAGACGTGCCGTCGCTGTTGAAGAACGGCGACATCGCCATGTACCAGGCCAAGGTCGCCGGCAAGAGCTGCTACCGCTTCTACAGCCGGGTGATGGACCAGGCGGTCGAGCGGCGCGTGCGCATGGAGCAAGACCTGCGCGGCGCGTGGGAGCGCGGCGAGCTGAGCCTGGCGTACCAGCCGCTGTACCGGCTGTCGGACGGCAAGCTGGTCGGCGCCGAAGCGCTGCTGCGCTGGCGGCATCCGGAGCACGGCCAGGTCTCGCCCGCGCTGTTCGTCGACGTGGCCGAGCAGAGTGGCCTTATCGAGGTCATCGGGCCGCAGGTGATGCGCGCGGCGTGCATCGACGCGCGCGGCTGGCAGCGCGCCGTGGCCGGTGCGCAGGGGCTGTTCGTGTCGGTCAACGTGTCGCCGCGGCAGCTGCGCGCGGGCGACCTGGCCGCACACACCGAGGCGGTGCTGCGTGAGACCGGGCTCGCGCCGCAGCACCTGCACATCGAGCTGACCGAGACCGCGGTGATCGCCGACGAGGCGCGCGTGAGCAGCGTGCTGGCGCGGCTGCGCAACACCGGGGTGAAGGTCTGGCTGGACGATTTCGGCACCGGCTTCTCGGGCCTGAGCCACCTGCGCCGGGTGCCGGTGGACGGGGTCAAGATCGACCGCAGCTTCATCGCCGACGTGCTGCGCGATCCGGACGACCTCGCGCTCACCACCGCGATCATCGCGATGGCCCATTCGCTGGGCATCCAGGTTGTCGCCGAGGGCGTGGAGAAGGAGGGGCAGTACGCCATCCTGCGCGAACGCGGCTGCGACATGGCCCAGGGTTTCTGGCTCGGCCACCCGGTGGCCAATGCGGAGTTCGTGCGGCTGCTGGGGTAGGGTGCGACGCGGTGAGGTCACGCCCTTCGGATGGGCCGCAGCGCCGCGCGGGGACATGGCGCACCGCTCGGGCAGACATCCATGTCCGCACTCGCGGCCGCGGCACATCCATGTGCCGCTTGCGCCATGTCCCCGCGCGTCCCCGCGGCTTCGTGGCCCGGGGTACTTCGCTTCGACGTGCGCAGTGATGTGCTGACGCGGTGCGGCTGCGCCTTGGTGGACCTGGATGAACAGCGGGATGCGAACCGCGTGGGCGGCCGCCTGTCGCTTCAGGCGAACAGGCCGCCCAGCCACTGCGTGGCCGCCGCTGCCAGCGTGCCGCTGAGGATGCCGAACACGACGATCGCGACGATGCCTGCGGTCCAGCAGACCAGCATCAGCCCGCCGTCGCGCTCGAGCAGGGCGAAGGCGTAGACCAGCAGCAGGCTGCCGAACAGGTAGTTGGTGAACGGGATCGGCAGCGCCAGCAGGATGCCCAGCAGCACCAGCAGCAGGCCGGTGAACATCGAGGCGGCGCGGTGTTCGATGACCGCGGTCAGGCGCGGCTTGACCACGCGTTCGAGCCGGGTCAGCCAGGGATCGAGCGTGCGCTGGAACCCCTGCAGCGTGGCGCGGCGTGGGCCGCGGCGGGCGACGAAACGCGGCAGCCACAGCCTGCGCATCCCGACCAGCAGGTGGACCCCGACCAGCATCGTCGCCGGACCGCTGATCGCGCCGGCCACGCCCGGGATCGGGATGAACGCTGGCAGGGTCGAGACGAACAGCAGCATCCCGAACACCTGCCGGCTCAGCCCGGCCAGCAGGTCCTCCAGCCGCAGGTGGTCTTCGCCGTTGCCGCTGGCCAGGGCGTCGAACAGTTCCCGCGTACCCAGGGGTCCCGACGCCGCGCGACCGGTGGATGCGGCGGCGTCCTCAGTGTCCACGGTCGCTCGCATCCACACGCTGCAACAGCAGCTTGTCGATCCGAGGGCCATCCAGGTCGACCACCTCGATGCGCCAACCGCTCCATTCGAAGTGCTCGCCCACGTTGGGGATCCGCCCGAAGCGCGCGATCACCATGCCGGCCGCGGTGTGGTAGTCGTGATCTTCCTCGCCGGGCAGGGCGCCGAGGCCGATCAGTTCGCGCACCGTCTCCACCGAAGCGCCGCCGTCGACCAGCAGCGAGCCGTCGTCGCGGGTGGTGATCTGCGACACCGCATCGGCGCCCTCGCCGGTCTGGGTGCGGCCGATCACCGCCTCGAGCACGTCGTTGACCGTCACCAGCCCGGCCACGTCGCCGTATTCGTCCACCACCAGCGCCAGCGAGTACTGCTCCTCGCGCAGGATCTCCAGCACCTTGAGCGCGGGCGTCGATTCGGACACGAACAGCGGCTCGCGCAGGTACTTGAACAGGTCGAACTCGGGCTCCTCCAGGCGGTCGATCAGCGACTTGACCTCGAGGATGCCGACCACGTCGGCATCGTTGCCGCGGTACACCGGATAGCGCGAGAACGGGGTGGCGCGCATCACCGCCAGGTTCTCGTCGAAGCCCTCGGCGACGTCCAGCCAGGCGATGCGCGTGCGCGGCGTCATCAGGCTGGCCGCGGTGCGGTCGCCCAGGCGCAGCACACGATTCATCATGTTGCGCTCGTCCGAGTCGATCACGCCCTGCTCATGGCTTTCGCTCACCAGCAGGCGGATCTCCTCTTCGGTGACCTGCGCGGCCTCGGTCTTGTGCAGCCGCAGCAAGCGCAGCAAGGCGCGCACGGACGTGGTCAGCAGCCAGACGGCGGGCGTCGCGATCCGCGAGAGCCCGTGCATCGGCAGGGCGATGATGGACGCCAGCCGTTCCGGGGCCAGCAGCGCCAGGCGCTTGGGCAGCAGCTCGCCCAGGACGATGGTGAGGAAGGTGATCAGTCCCACCGCCACGACGAGGCCAACGGTGCCGGCGTAGCTGCCCAGCGCGGGCACGTTCTGCACGAGCCAGCCGCCGATGGTCGCGCCGATGGCGTCGCCGCCGAACATGCCGGTGAGGATGCCGATCAGCGTGATACCCACCTGCACGGTGGACAGGAAGCGCTCGGGGTGCTCGGCCAGCTCCAGCGCCTTGCGCGCGCCGCGGTGGCCCGCCGCCATCTGCCGCAGGCGGCCCTTGCGCGAGGTGACCACCGACATCTCCGACAGTGCGAAGAAGGCGTTGCAGCCGATCAGGACCAGGACGATGAGCAGCTCAAGCATCGCGGACCTGCGCGGCTGGATGCGTGGCCGGAGCCGCTGCGGATGCCGTTCGCGCGACGCTCAATGCAGGCGCCGGGCGGATGGGACGGTCATTGCTTGGCCAGCGGAGAGGCGGGGGAGGGTCGTCGTCCATGGGGCGGCGGCGCGGCACGGGGGCGCGGCAGCGGATCATAACACCCTGTCCGGCAAGGCCATCTCGCATGCGGGAACTTGCGGCGATGGCCGTGGGCGTCATCGAACGGTCATAATTCCGCCCCGAAGGCCGTCCACCCCGAGACGGCGGGATCTTCCGATGTTCTCCTTGCAGACCATGTTCGGCCAGGGCAACCAGTTCTATTCGCTGCTCGAGGACGCCGCGGTGGCGGCCAACGACGCGGCCAGGGCCCTGCACGCCATGCTCAAGGAGGCCGACCGCCAGCCGGCGCTGGATGCCTTCAAGCTCGCCCGGCTGCGCGAGCGCGAAGCCTCGGACAAGATCAGCCAGGCGCTGGTGGACAGCTTCATCACCCCGATCGAGCGCGAGGACATCGAGGCGCTGGGCTCGGCCCTGTACAAGATCCCCAAGCAGATCGAGAAGTTCGCCGACCGCTACTCGCTGGCCACCCAGCACCTGGAGCACATCGATTTCGCGCCGCGCGCGGCGATGCTCGAACAGGCCTCCGAAGTGGTGGTGCAGATGGTCAAGGCCCTGCGCCCGATGAAGCTCGAGCCGATGAAGGCGCTCAACGACCGGCTGCGCTCACTGGAGAACGAGGCCGACCGGCTGATGCTCGAGCTGTACCGCGACATCTATTCGGGCAGGCTCGATCCGCTGCAGATGTTCCTGCTCAAGGAATTCTTCGAGATCCTGGAAAAGGCGATCGACCGCTGCCGCGAGGCCGGCGTGGTCGCCTACGAAATCGTGCTCAAGAACTCCTGACCGGGCCGCGACGATGCTGACCCTGGTCCTGATCGTGGTGATCACCGCGCTGGTGTTCGAGTACATCAACGGTTTCCACGACACCGCCAACTCGATCGCGACCGTGGTCGCGACCAAGGTGCTCTCGCCGATGCAGGCGGTGGGCCTGGCAGCCTCCATGAACCTGATTGGCGCGCTGGCCGGCACAGCGGTGGCCAAGACCATCGCGTCGGGGCTGATCGACGCCGGCGTGATCGAGGTCGGTTCGCAGCTGATCCTGTGCGCGCTGTTGGGCGGCATCACCTGGAACCTGGTCACCTGGTGGTTCGGGCTGCCGTCCTCGTCCTCGCATGCGCTGATTGGCGGCCTGATCGGCGCGGCGCTGGCGGCGGCTTACAACGACGTCGGCGTGGTGATCTGGTCGGAGCCGGCCGAGCCGATCTACCACAGCGCCGGCGTGCTGTGGAAGGTGGTCGTGCCGATGGTGTCCTCGCCGGTGCTGGGCTTCGCGGCCGGCTTCCTGATGATGGGCGTGCTGTTCTTCGTGATTTCGATGATGGCGCGCAGCGGCGGGGTGCTGGCATGGCTCGCGCGGCCGCGCTGGGTCAACGGCTTCTTCGGCAAGGCGCAGATCGTCAGCGCCGCCGGCATGGGCTTTGCCCACGGCATGAACGATGCGCAGAAGACCATGGGCATCATCGCGCTCACCCTGGTCAGCGCGCAGGCGGCCGGCACGCTGGACGATCTGCCGGGCTGGCTGGCGTTCCTGCACCCGTCCGAAGGCGCGCTGGTCGATGGCGACATCGAAACCTGGATCAAGGTGAGCTGCGCCCTGGTGATGGCGGCCGGCACCGCCGCCGGCGGCTGGCGGATCATCAAGACGCTTGGCCACAAGCTGGTCAAGCTGCATCCGATCCACGGTTTCGCGGCCGAGACCAGCGCCGCCTCGGTGATCCTGGCGGCCTCGTCGCTGGGCATCCCGGTCTCGACCACGCACAACATCTCGGCGGCGATCATGGGCGTGGGCACGGCCAAGCGCCTGAACGCGATCAACTTGACCGTGGTCCACAAGATGATCTGGGCCTGGATCCTGACCATCCCGATGTCGGCCGGCATCGCCTACGGCCTGTTCCGGCTGATGCAGGGCATGGGCTGGGCGTAAGGCGCGGGGTTGGGGTCAGAGTCCCTTTTCGCTCTGGCAACGTACTGCACCCGCGATATCACACAGCGAAAAGGGACTCTGACCCCGGTTTCCAGTTTTGATCCGACCCCGGTTTCCCTACAGCAGGTCGCCTTCGGCCGAGAGCGCGCGCTCCAGGCGGTCGCCCATGCCGCCGATCTCGTACAGGACCCGGCCGACTTCGGCGGCGGTCAGGCCGTCGTAGGGGCGGTTCTCGCACAGCTGCAGGTAGGGCACGCCATCGAGTTCGCCGATGGCCAGGTAGCCCACGCGCGTACTCCAGTTGAAGGCAAGCGCGCGGCGCGCGTCGATGCCGGTGATCGGCGCGATCACGGTGCTGGTGCGCAGGTAGTTGCGGCCATCGTCGTCCTGGATCTCGGACAGGAAGATCGCCTGGTGGCGGCGCCCCGCGTCGAGCGTCAGCTCCACGCACATCACGTACGGCTCCTGCATGGTGACCCGGAACTCGCCGCCGAGGAGGTGACCGCGGATCTGTTCGAAGTTCTGCATGGCGCGGATGGCTCGCACGGACGGAACGGATATCCTAGTCGCCGATGGACGCCGTGTCTGCCGACCTGCCCGCCGCCCGCATCATGGCCGCGATCCGTGACGTGCCGCGTGGCGCGGTTGCCGGCTACGGGCAGATCGCGCGCCGCGCCGGCCTGCCCGGGCGCGCGCGGATGGTGGCGCGGCTGCTGTCCGGCAACGAGGACGATACGCTGCCCTGGCACCGCATCCTGCGCAGCGACGGGAAGATCGCATTTCCGCCGGGCTCGCCTGGCTTCCGTGAACAGGTGCGGCGGCTGCGCGCGGAAGGCGTGGTGCTGGAGAAGGGCCGCGTGCGCATGCCGCGCGCCGATGCGGACGACGACCTGGATGCCGCGCTGTGGGGGCCGGGCGCCTGAGCGCCGCGATATCCGCGGGAAAGACCATCCCGCCGCGCGTCGACCGGCCGCGCAGGCATCCACCGTTATCATGGACGACCGTGCAGGAGCGCCGATGTTCACCAACCTTCCCCCCGTCACCAAGGCCCTGCTGATCGCCAATTGCGCGGTCTTCGCGCTGCAGCTGCTGCTCGGGTCCGCGCTCGATCCGCTGATGCTCTGGCCCTGGTTGCCGTCCGAGCTGGCGCCGTATGCGCAGCAGGGGTTCATGCCCTGGCAGCTGCTCACCCACGGCTTCATGCACAGCCCCGGCAACATCGCGCACCTGCTGTTCAACATGCTGGCGCTGCTGATGTTCGGCGCGCAGCTCGAATACACGTGGGGCCAGCGCCGGTTCCTGACCTATTTCCTGGTGTGCGTGGTCGGCGCCGGGCTGTGCCAGCTGGCGGTGGTGTCCTGGGGGGTGCGCAACGGTGGCGGCTTCTACCCCACGCTGGGCGCATCGGGCGGCGTGTTCGGGCTGCTGCTCGCCTACGGCATGCTGTTCCCGAACCAGCGGGTGATGCTGCTGATCCCGCCGGTGCCGATGAAGGCGCGCACGCTGGTGATCGTCTACGGCCTGGTCGAACTGGTGCTCGGCGTCACCGGCACGCGTTCGGGCGTGGCCCACTTCGCGCACCTGGGCGGCATGCTGTTCGGCTGGCTGCTGATCCGGCACTGGCGCGGCCAGCCGCCGTTCGGCGGCAGGCGCATCCGGCGCGTGGTCTAGGAAACACCCACGGGGCGGGATGAGTCGTTGGGGTGGCGATCGCGGCTGAAGCCGCTCCTACAACAGGAACGGTTCGCCTTCGCCGTGCTGCTTGTAGGAGCGGCTTCAGCCGCGAACACCGCGGCGCGATGCCGGGATCGCGCGCCATTCGTGAGCGCGCGACTGAAGCCTTCCTACAGGGGCGTTCACTCAGCGCCAGATCGAAACCTGCTCCTCGGGCTTGCGCGTCATCGCGTTGCTCGCCTTGCACTTGAACGTCTCGACGAAGGCCGGATGGTTGACCAGCGGCCCGTTCGCGCGCCACTGGCCCGGTGCATGGGGCCGGGTCGAGGCGTCCTGGGTCGCGGTGTCCGCCGCCAGCTGTTCGCGCCACAGCCCGGCCCAGGCGCCGAAGAACGACTCGCGCGCGGCGTTGTCGAGCGTCGGCTGGGCGCTGGCGAGGGCGTCGAAGGCCAGCTCAACCGCGGCCAGGTCGGCGACGTTCTGCTCGCGCGTCAGCGCGGCGTCGACGCGCAGCCCGGTCGTGGCCGGATAGGGGTAGGACGCGTACTGCGTGGCCAGCTGGTTGGCACGGGCGGCGAACGCAGCCTCGTCTTCCGGTGTCCACCAGCTGCGCACGTTACCCGAGGCATCGACCAGCTGGCCCTTGAGGTCGACCGCGCGGCTGAGTTCGTGGCCGACCAGGGCGCCGAAGCTGCCGTACTGCGCGGCCATGTCCTGCTCCATGTCCAGCACCGGCGCCTGCAGCGCGGCGGCGGAGACGACCAGCCGGTTGTGGGCCAGGTCGTAGGCCAGCGCAGGTTCCTGCGGCAGCAGGTCCCAGCGTCGATGCGCGTCGGCGCGGCCGATGCGGCGCATCTCTTCGCGATGGTGCCAGGTCGATGCGATCAGCATGTTGCTGCCGAAGCTGGTGCGCCCCATCGGCTGCACGGTGTAGTCGATGTCGTCGCGCGGGGCGCCGACCTCGATGGCGAGCGATTCCAGCTTGGCCTTGGCCTCGGTGCGCGCGGCGTCCGACATCCAGCTGTTGCGCTCGACCGCGCGCAGCAGGGCGCCACGCACATCGCCGGCGATGGATTCGGCGCGCGAGCGGGTGGTCTCGGGCAGGAACCTGGCGACGTATTCGCGCGCCATCATCGGGCCGGCGGCGCGGTTGATCGCATCCAGCACCTGTGCGTCGCGCACCGGCGGTGCCGACCAGCCGCGCAGCACGCGGCCGTTGAAGGAGAAGTCGGCGTCGCGGAAATCCTTCGACAGGTACGGCGCCATCGCGTTGCCGATCTGGTAGCGCAGGTAGACCTTCCACTGCGCCGGCTTGAGCGTGCGCACCAGGCCGTCGAGCTGGGTGAAGTAGTCGGGGTGGACCATCGAGACCGATTCGGCGGTGACGCCCTGGGCCTCCAGGAAGTCGGCCAGCTGCAGGTTGCGGAACTGCTTGGCGAAGCCTGCGGTCGGCACCGGCGCAAAGTTCTCGCGTGGGTCGCGCAGCGAGGTGATCGGGCGCGACAAGCGCGCGATGCGGGTTTCCAGGTCCAGCACCAGCGCCATCTCGTCCTTGAGCTGGTCGGCGGGCGTGCCGGTGAGGGCGAGGATCTTCTCGACGTACTCGGTGTAGCGGCCGAGCAGGGCGCGGGTGTCGGCGTCCTCGCGGGTGTAGAAGGCCGGATCGGGCAGGGCCAGGCCGCCCTGCGAGAAATAGCCGACATGGCGGTTGAAGTCGCCCATGTCGATGTCGGCAGTGAAGTTGAACGCCACCGGGATCCCGACCTGGTGCAGGGCGGCGATCGACGGCGCCACATCCTTGCTGCGCTTGATGGCGTTGATGCGGCTGATCAGCGAGGCGATCGGCTGGGCGCCGTCGCGTTCGATCGCCGCCTCGTCGATGCCGCTCGCCCAGAAGTCGCCAAGCAGGCGCTGCACGTCGTTCTGCGGGTTCAGCACGGCCTCGTCGAGCAGGGCCCGCTGCTGCAGCAGTGCGCGCTGGCCCAGGGTGCCGAGCGCCGAAACCCGGCCGCTGCCGGCGACGACGGTATTGGCGGCCAGCCAGTCCTTGTTGACGAAGCTGTAGAAGTCACTGCACGCGGTGATCGCGGGCGTCGCCGGCTGCGCGGCGCGGCGCTTGCGCTGGGCGTCGGCATCACTGGACGCCAGCACCAGCACGAGACTGGCGGCGAGGGCAACGACAAGCGGCTTCTGGATCGGCATGGAGCAGGTCCGGGATGACGGGGAGCCCGGGATTCTAGCAAGACCCCCGTTGTCGCCTTCACCCCCGCCGCACGCGACTTCGGATGGGCCGCAGCGCCCCGGGGTGAGAGGGCGCACCGCTCGGGCACACGTCCATGTGCGCACTCGCGGCCGCGGCACATCCATGTGCCGCTTGCGCCCTCTCCCCCCGGGTCACTGCGGCGTCGCGACTTCTGGTGTCGTGCCTGCGGGTTGCCAAGTCCACGGCGAGCTCGTGGATGATTGATCTGGGGAGGCTGCCGGAGCAAGGAAGGACTGTCGAATGACCTCCCTTCCCACCGAAGTCCGGAGATTGAATTGGCGCGAGCCCCGCACTGGCGGCTGGGGGTCGCGACAAGCGCGCCATGGATGGTGCGCGCCCGAGTCAGGGCAGGAGGCCCTGACCGAGGGAAAAGCGACTCCCAGGCGACAGGGCGGGGCTTCTGGCCGAAGCCAGGCAACGGGAAGGCAGGTTGGAATCCCGACAAACTTCCGCGCAGCCACTCGCTTCGACAAAGAAAAAGCCCGGCATTTGCCGGGCTTTTCCAGGAGCGCGTAACGAGAACGTCCGCTTACCAGATCACGACCTGCTTGTCGCCGTCGCGGACCATCGGGTCGCCGGGCTTGCAGTTGAAGGCCGCGGCGAACGCCGGCAGGTTCGACGGGGCACCCATGGCGCGGAATTCGGCCAGCGCGTGCTCATCGGTGACCAGGCGCTTGCTCAGCTCTTCGGGCGTGAAGTTGCGGCGCCACACCGTGGCCCAGTTCAGGAAGAAGCGCTGGTCGCGCGTCAGCCCGTCGGTCATCGGATCCGGCGTGTCGCCGGCGGCCTTCTTCATCGCGTCGTAGGCCATGGCCAAGCCGCCCAGGTCGCCGATGTTCTCGCCCAGCGTATGGGTGCCGTTGAGCGCGCGGCCGTCGGCGGTCTTGTAGCCGTCGAACTGTGCGACCAGCTTGCCGGTGCGCTCCTTGAACGCGGCCGCATCGGCCTCGGTCCACCAGTTCTCGAACTTGCCGGTCGCGCCGAAGCGGCTGCCCTGGTCGTCGTAACCGTGGCTCATCTCGTGGCCGATCACCGCGCCGATGCCGCCGTAGTTGACCTCGTCGGTGGCCTCGGGATCGAAGAACGGCGGCTGCAGGATCGCGGCCGGGAACACGATCTCGTTCTGCAGCGGGTTGTAGTAGGCGTTGACCATCTGCGGCGGCATCTGCCACTCGGTCTTGTCGACCGGCTCGCCGATCTTGCCGATCGAGAAGCGGTAGTTGAACGCCTGCGCCGCCAGCACGTTGTCGAGATAGCTGTCGCGGCTGGTGGACAGGCCGCTCCAGTCGCGCCACTTGTCGGTGTAGCCGATCTTGGTGGTGAAGGCGGCCTGCTTCTCCAGCGCCTTGGCCTTGGTTTCCTCGCTCATCCACTCCAGGTTCTGGATGCGCGCCTTCAGCGCATCGCCCAGGTTGGCGACCAGTGCTTCCATCTTGGCCTTGGACTCGGCCGGGAAGGCCACGTCCACGTACATCTGGCCCATCGCTTCGTCGACCTGGCCGTTGATGGTGTCGAGCACGCGCTTCCAGCGCGGCTTCATTTCCTTCTGGCCACTGAGCGTCTTGTTGTGGAACTCGTAGTGCTGCTGCACGAACGCGTCGGACAGGTAGGGCGACGCGCCGTCGACCACGTGGAAGCGCAGGTAGCTCTTCCACTGCTCGACCGGCACGTCGGCCAGCATCGCGTCGAGTTCCTTGAAGTAGTCGGGCACCGACACCGAGAACAGCTTCGGCTGCGCGATGCCCTGGGCCTCGAAGAACTTCGTCCACGAGAAATTCGGCGTCAGCTTGTCCGCGTCGGCGACCTGCATCGGGTTGTAGTACAGCGAGACATCGCGAGAGAGCTCCGCGCGCGACTTCGACACCTTCGCCAGCCGCGTCTCGAACGCCATCACGTCCTTGGCCTGCTGCTGCGCATCGGCCGCGGGCACGCCGGACAGTTCCAGCACCTTCGCGATATGGGCCACGTAGGCCTCGCGGATCTGAGCGTGCTTGTCGTCGCTGTAGTAGGTGGTATCGGGCAGGCCCAGGCCGCCCTGGCCGGTGGCGGCGATGTTGATCGAGGAATCCTGGAAGTCGGGCATTGCGCCGACGCCGATCAGGAAACCCTGGCCCTTGGCCGCGGTCTGCTGCAGCCACTGCACGATGCCCGCGCTGTCGGACAGCGCGTCGATCGCGGCCAGTTCGTCCTTCAGCGGCTCGATGCCCTGGACATTGATCTTGGCCTCGTCCATGCCGGTGGCCCAGAAGTCGCCGACCAGCTTCTCCACGCCGGTGGCGTTGTCGAGGCCTGCGGCGTGTTCGGCCAGCTGGCGCTGGATCGCGGTGGAGCGCTCGTCGAGCATCTCGAACGCGCCCCAGCTGGTGCGGTCGCCCGGCACCGGGTTGGCGGCGAGGAACTTCGCGTTCGCGTAACCGGCGAAATCGACGCAGGCGTTGCGGCTGTCGTCCAGGTCGGCGAACTGGAACCGGTTGACGGCCGGCAGGCTGGCCTCGTCGAGGGTGAAGGCGGGCGGCGTCGCAGCCGGCGCCACGGTCGCCGCTTCGGGCGCGTCGTCCCCGCGGCAGGCGGACAGGGCAAAGGTCACGGCAAGGGAAAGCAGCAGCAGGCGTGGGGCGGTTGCGCTCAAGGCAGTCTCCGGATCTGTGGACGGCGACGACGGCCCCGCCGACGCCGATGTGGGCGCACTGTACGCCCGCGCCCGGCAGCCTGCGGGTGTCGGAGGTCATGCGCGGCGCCGGCCCGGTCCAGGCGGTGGCGGCCCCGGCGTGCAGAATCAGGGCATCAGGCAATCAGGCGGTCAGCTTTCCGGCGGGCCCGACGCTCCGGGAGGATGGTCTCCACCCGGCCCGTCGATCCGCTGGCTCTGGCGCCGGGGCGGGGTGAACGGCGTCGGCCGCGGAGCGGCGCCGCCATCGGTGTTCTTGAGCAGCAGCGGGATGCCCGCGCTGGTGGCGTTCTCCGCGGTTTCCAGCTCGAAGCGTTCAGCGTCCAGGCGCCGCACCTGGGCGGCGATCTGCGCCGCCTCGTCGGCGGGCACGCCGATCGCCCGCAGCGCGGCTTCGCCGAATGACACCGCCGACTCGAAGGTCTCGCGGATCTGGAAATCGACGCCGGCGTTGACCAGCTTCAGCGAATGCTGGCGATCGTAGGAGCGCACCAGCAGCCTGGCCTGCGGGAAATGCTGCTTCGCCAGCAGCACGATCCGGTCGGCGGTCGCGGGGTTGTCGATGCAGACCGCGATCGCGCGCGCCGAACCCGCGCCCGAGGCGTGCAGCACGTCCAGCCGCCCGCCGTCGCCGTAGTACACCAGGAAGCCGAAGCCGGCCGCGCTCTGGATCATCTCGATATCGGTGTCGATGATGGTCACGTCGACGTCGCGCGCAAGCAGCGACTGGCTCATCACCTGGCCGAAGCGGCCGAAGCCGATGATCAGCACGCTGCCGGCCTGGCCCGAGACCGCTTCGACCCCGTCCAGCGATGGCCGGTGCTTCGGCACCAGCCGGCGGGTGGCCAGCACCACCAGCGGCGTCAGCACCATCGACAGCACCACGGTCGCGGTGAAGCTGTCGTTGGTCTCGCCGCTGATGACGCCTGCGGCTTCGGCGGCCGAATACAGCACGAAGGCGAACTCGCCGCCCTGCGCCATCAGCGTCGCGCGGTCCAGGGCATCGCCGTGGCTGCTGCGCAGCAGGCGCGCGACCAGGTAGATGCACAGGCCCTTGGCCAGCATCATCGCCGGCACCGCGAGCGCGATCAGCTGCCAGTTCCCGCGCACCACCGCGAGGTCGAGCGACATGCCCACGGCGAGGAAGAACAGGCCGAGCAGGATGCCGCGGAACGGCTCGATGTCGGCCTCGATCTGGTGCCGGAACGTGGACTCCGAAAGCAGCACGCCGGCGAGGAAGGCACCCATCGCCATCGACAGCCCGCCCATCTCCATCAGCAACGCGGCGCCCAGCACGACCAGCAGCGCCGCTGCCGTCATCACCTCGCGCGCCTTGGCGGCGGCCAGGATCCGGAACAGCGGGTTGAGCAGGAACAGGCCGGCCACGATCAGCGCCGCCAGGGAAGCGACTGCGATGCCGAAACTGACCAGCCGGGGCGGCGCGTCCGGATCCACCGGCGCGTGCGACATGAAGGCCACCAGCGCGAGCAGCGGCACGATCAGCAGGTCCTCGAACAGCAGGACCGAGACCATGCGCTGGCCGCGGGGCAGGGCGATGTCGCCGCGTTCGCCCAGCAGCTGCATCACGATCGCGGTCGAGGTCAGCACGAAGCCCGCGCCGCCGATGAACGCCACCGGCAGCGGGAAGCCGAACCCGAACCCGACTGCGGTCAGCGCCAGGGTGGCGAGCCCGATCTGCAGCGTGCCGAGGCCGAAAATCTGTCGCCGCAGCCCCCACAGGTGCGAGGGCCGCATCTCCAGCCCGACGACGAACAGGAACATCACCACGCCGAGTTCGGCGAAATGCAGGATCGACTGGGGGTGCGAGAACCATCCCAGCCCGAACGGGCCGATCACCAGTCCGGCGGCGAGGTAGCCCAGCACCGACCCCAGCCCCAGCTTGCGGAACAGTGGCACCGCCACCACCGCCGCGCCCAACAGGGCGACCACCTTGACCAGGCTGGCCGGGTCGGCTTCGGCGGCCACCGGGGTCAGCGTCTCCGCGTGGGCGCGGTCAGCGAGAGCAGCAGGAAGCCGCCAACGAGGGCGGCGTTCTTCATGAAGTGCAGCAACTGCGCGCTGCGCGCAGGCTCGCCCTGCGACCAGAATGGATGCCAGAGCACCGCCTCGGCCAACACCAGGGCCGCGGCCAGCAGGGCGCTCCAGCGCAGCCGCCAGCCTCCCGCGACCGCCAGTCCGACCAGTAGCCCGGCCACGCTGAAGCTGAGCATCTCGCCGCTGGACTTGCCGCCCTGCACCACGTTCCACAGGCGCCATGCGCCCATGACGATGAGGACGCTTGCGAGCAGCAGGCGGGCGAGGGTGATTCCGGGACTCGATTGCGGCGTGCGGAAGGACATGCGGCGTTTCGCGTGGTGGGAACCCGCAAAGGGTGTCACAGGCGGGCGCACCGGTTCCAGTGGGCGGCCGGTGGCCTCGGCGCAACGATTGCCATCGGGGTCCCAGCGTGGGCGCAGGCACGCTGCCAGCTGACCGGCCAGGGCCGATGGGCGGCCCAAGGCTGGCGCAGGCAGGGGTCCAGCCCCTACAATGGCGGCGTTTGCAACACGGCTGCCCCTGCCTCGCGCAGGTTCACGATCCTGGCAGGCCGGCCCCGGGCACTCCCCGGCGGCGTCCTCTCCCGCACGTCTTTCGTCGCGCAGACACGGCCCGGAACCTCCGGCAGCCGTCAAATATTGCCCGCAACGCGGATCTGGATGGTTCCGGGCAAGCCAGTCGAAAGGTGCTGATTCGATGCCCGTGCCCACCCGGTGGATGCACGGCACGAAGTACTGCGGCTGTGAAGGAGTGCAATCCACATGACGTTTGAATCCCTCGGGCTTTCGCCCGCGTTGCTGCGCGCGCTGTCCGATGCCAGCTACACCACCCCCACGCCGATCCAGGCCCAGTCCATCCCCGCGCTGCTGTCGGGCAAGGACCTGCTGGGCGCTGCGCAGACCGGCACCGGCAAGACCGCCGCATTCGGCCTGCCGCTGCTGCAGAAGCTGTCCAAGGAAACGCCGCCCAAGGGTCCGCGCAAGCCGCGCGCCCTGGTGCTGGTGCCGACCCGCGAGCTCGCGGTGCAGGTGGCCGAGAGCATCAAGACCTACGGCCGCCACCTGCGGCTGAACGTGACCATGATCTTCGGCGGCGTTGGCATGCAGCCGCAGATCGACAACCTGCGTCGTGGCGTCGACATCCTGGTCGCCTGCCCGGGCCGGCTGATCGACCACCTCGATTCGGGCCACGCCAAGCTCGACGCGGTCGAGATGCTGGTGCTCGACGAGGCCGACCGCATGCTCGACATGGGCTTCCTGCCCTCGATCAAGCGCGTGCTTTCGCGCGTGCCGCAGGAGCGCCAGACCGCGCTGTTCTCCGCCACGTTCGAGCCGCGTATCCGCGGCCTGGCGATGGAACTGCTCAGGAATCCGGTGGAGGTGCAGGTCGCCGCGAAGAACACCATCGCCGAGACCATCGTCCACCGCGTGCATCCGGTCGATGCCTCGCGCAAGCGTGACCTGCTGGTCGAGATCCTCAGCCGCCGCCACACCGACCAGGTGCTGATCTTCGGCAAGACCAAGCATGGCTGCAACCGCCTCGCCGAACAGCTCGACAAGGCCGGCCTGCCGGCGCTGGCGATCCACGGCAACAAGAGCCAGGCGCAGCGTCAGAAGGCCCTGGACCAGTTCAAGTCGGGCAAGGCGCGCATCCTGGTGGCCACCGACGTGGCCGCGCGCGGCCTGGACATCCCCAGCCTGCCGCTGGTGATCAACCACGACCTGCCGATGGTGGCCGAGGATTACGTGCACCGCATCGGCCGCACCGGCCGCAACGGCGCCACGGGCGAAGCGCTTTCGCTGGTGGCACCGGAAGAAGGCGGCCTGCTGCGCCAGATCCAGCGCATGCTCAAGGCCGACATCGTGATGCAGACGGTCGATGGCTTCGAGCCGACGCGCCCGATCCGCCTCGACGCGCCGATCCCGAAGAACGGTGGCGGCCAGCAGCGTGGGCAGCCGGCGGGAGGCCGGGCGGCGCAGCGTCCGGACCAGCAGAAGCCCGGCGGCCAGCGCACCCCGCGCAAGGCCGGTGCCCGTGGGCATGGCAAGCCGGCCGACCGCGGCGCGCACGCACATGCGCACACCGGCAAGCCGGCAACGCGTCCAGCCCGCAGCAGCCAGCGCTTCGACTCGCGCGCCTGATCGGCGCACGCAAGGCGGCTTGAATGCAGCGGCCGGCCCCTCGCGGGGCCGGCCGTTTTTTTTGGTTCTTCTCCCAATCAAGGGAGAAGGTGGACACGATCGCGGAAAGTCCCACGCGGGCTTCGAATGGACGCCGCGCCCTGTCGACCGGGGATCGCTTTTCGCTCGGTCAGGGCATCATGCCCTGACTCGCGCGCAAAACATCCATGTTTTGCTTGTCGCGATCCCCGCTCGCCAGGACACGGCTCACTGCGACTGATGCTGCGATGCTTCGGTGGGAGCTTTTTCCAAGCCATGCCAGTGACTGGGCGATGGTTGTTCCGGGGCGGGGGTTGCGGAAAGCAGCGCATGGATGCGCTGCGGCGGCGAGTCAGCCATGGATGGCTGACCGAGCCGGAGAGCAACCCCCGCCCCGGAACGACCCCCGGCCGCAGGCCTGATCCATTCGCCTGCAATCCGGCTAACCCCCTCGAATGGGAGAAGAACCTTTTTTGCGCGCCTGCCGATCGGGCGTGGCTGGCGCGTGGCAGGTGCGATGCGGCCCATCGGGCGTGCCTGCATCTCGAGCGCGGTGCGATCGGGGCGCGCCCACCGGGCTGCGTCAGTCTTCGAACAGCACCACCTGCCGGATCGCCTCGCCGCGTGCGAGGCGGTCGAAGCCGGCGTTGATCCCGTCCAAAGACAGCCTGTGCGTGAGCAGCCGGTCCACCGGCAGGCGGCCCGCGCGGTACAGCGCGATGTAGCGGGGAATGTCGCGCCGCGGCACGGCCGATCCCATGTAGGAACCCTTCACCGTGCGCTCCTCGGCCACCAGGCTCACCGCCGGCACGCTGAATGCGCGTCCGGGTGCGGGCAGACCAACGGTGACGGTGGTGCCGCCGCGCCGGGTGGCGGCATAGGCCGCGGCCAGCGCTGCCTCGCTGCCTGCGGTTTCGATGGCGTGCTCGACGCCGCCGTTGCTGATGTCGCGGATCGCGGCGGCGACGTCGCCATCGCGCGCATCAATGCAGTGGCTGGCCCCGAGTTCGCGCGCCAGTGCCAGCTTGTCCGGCACCACGTCGACCGCGACCAGCGGCCACGCCGAGCAGGCGACCGCGCCCAGCAGTGCCGACAGGCCGACGCCACCCAGCCCGAACACCGCCACCGATTCTCCCGGGCGCACCGCGGCGGTGTTGACCACCGCGCCGACGCCGGTCATCACCGCGCAGCCGAACAGTGCGGCGATGTCGGGCGGCAGCGCGGGATCCACGCGCACGGCCGAGTGCTCCGACACCACCGCGTACTCGGCAAAGCCTGACACGCCCAGATGGTGGTGCAACGGCGCGTCGCTCGCGTCGCGCAGCCGCATGCCGCCTGCCAGCAGGCGACCTGCTGCGTTGGCCGCCGCGCCGGGCTCGCACAGCACCGGGCGGCCGCAGGCGCAGGGGCCGCAGTGACCGCACATCGGCACGAACGAGAACACCACCTGGCCGCCGGTGCGCAGGGTGGTCACGCCGTCGCCTGCTTCAACCACCTCGCCGGCCGCCTCGTGGCCGAGCAGCATCGGCAACGGCCGCGGGCGCGAGCCGTCGATGACGGAAAGATCCGAATGGCACAGCCCCGCCGCGCGCACGCGCACCAGCACCTCGCCGCGACCGGGCGGCAGCAGGCGCACCGTCTCGATGGACAGCGGCTGTGATTGCGCGTACGGCGCGGGCGCAGCGCTCGAGCGCAGCACCGCCGCGCGCATGGTGATCACGCCGGCGGCGCCAGCAGCGGCTGCAGCGCGGCGCGGATGCGCGCGGGGATCGGCGTGCTGCGGCGGCCGTCGCGGTCGACGAATACATGGACGAACCAGCCTTCGGCCGCTGGTTCGTCCTCGCCGGCGCGGAACAGGGCGATGCCATAGCGCACGCTGCTGTTGCCCAGCTTCTCCACGCGCAGCCCGGCGTCGACGCTGCCGGGAAAGGCGATCTCGCGCAGGAATCGGCAGTGCGATTCGGCGCACAGGCCGATCGCGGCGCCACGGTGGATGTCGAGCCCACCTTCGGTGATCAGGTACGTGTTGATCACCGTGTCGAAGTAGCTGTAGTACTCGACGTTGTTGACGTGGCCGTAGACGTCGTTGTCCTTCCAGCGGGTGGGGATGGCGAGGAAGTGGCGGTAGCCGTCGCGTGCGTTCATGCCTGCTGCTCGTGGATGTCGGATGCCGGGATGGGCGCTGGCGACGGCGAACCCTTCTGCTCGCGCCCCACCAGCAGGAACCAGCAGGCCACTGCCACCGCCAGCGCGATCCACGGATCGAACAGCGCCAGTGCCACGCCGCCCAGCAGCGCGCTGCCGCGCTCGGCGTTGTTGCGCGGGATGGCCATGCCGATGTAGGCGCAGGCGAAGCCCGAGGTCACCAGGGTGATCGCGAGCGCCACGCCCAGCAGCGGTTGCACCCCGGTCAGCAGGGGCATCAGGAAGTAGATGACCGGCAGGCCCATCAGGTAGTAGGAGATCAGGCCGCTGTGCAGGTCGCGCATCGAGCGCGGGCCCTCGCGCCAGCGCGTGGCGACCACGACATGCACGCCCGTCCACAGCGAGCCCTGCGCCGGGAAGAACGGCGCCACCAGCGCCGAGCCGGCGTTGCGCAGTGCCAGCACCAGGTGCGAGCGGCGCGGATCGATGCGGATCGGATCGTCGGGGCGCGACGGCTGTGCTTCGCGCACCACCGCATCGCCTGTCACCCAGTCGCCGAACTGGATCACGTAGGTCAGCAGCACCAGCGGCACCACGTCGAAGTACATCGACGCCGACGGCCAGCCGATCGAGAACGGCGACATTTTCGCGACCGCCTCGCCGACCGGCGGCAGCAGCCAGCCCCACTCGATCTGGTAGTGCACCTCGCCCACCAGCGGGCCGATGAGGGCGGCTGCGAGGAAGCCGGGCAGCAGGCCCAGCGAGGTGAGCGTGCGCAGCCAGCCGAAGCGCGCCTGCCAGCGGTGCAGCGGCGCGGAGAACACGCACATCAGGCAGATCGCGCAGGCCAGCAGGATCGAGATCGGTTGCTTGTGCAGGAAGCGCGGCGCATCGGTGATGAAGACCTGGTGGAACGCGGCCAGCGCCGAGCCGATGAGGATGCTGGCGCGCAGCGTTGGCGGCAACCACGCGATCAGGCGCGGCCCGGTGCCGGTGATGCCGAGTGCGAACACCAGCACGGCGAACTGCAGCGACAACGCGGTCATCGCCTGGAAGCGCAGGTCGGGGGTGTCGTAGCGCGCGAGCACGAAGGCCAGCACCAGCGGCAGCGCCGGCGTGTTCCAGCCCGGCGCGTAGGGATCGCCAAAGCCCCACAGCGACATGACCAGGAAGACGCTGAACAGCAGGGTGGCGGCGATGGCCTGCTCGAAGTCCATGCCGAAGTAGCCGGTGAGAATCGGCACCAGCGCCAGTCCGGTCGCGGTCGCGACCAGCGTGCCCTGCAGCAGCTCCTGCCAGCACGGGCGCGTATGCAGGAACGGCAGGCGGAAGGTGAACGGACCCCAGCGCCAGCCGGTCTTTTCGGGCGTGGGCCGCACGTCGCGCGCGCCGCTCATGGCGCACGTCCGTCTTCGGCTTCCTGCAGCGCGCGCCACTGCACCTTGCCGGTGGCGCTGCGCGGAAGCGCGGGCCTGAATTCGACCGCGTGCGGCACCTTGTAGGCGGCCATGTTCGCGCGCGCCCATTCGATGATCCCGGCTTCGCTGGCGTCGTGGCCTTCGCGCAACACGATGATCGCCTTTGCGCTTTCGCCGCGGTGCGCGTCGCGAATGCCGATCACGCAGGCTTCCTGCACCGCCGGGTGTCCGTACAGCAGTGCCTCGACCTCGGCCGGCCAGATCTTGAAGCCGGAGGCGTTGATCATGCGCTTGAGCCGGTCGACCATGAAGAAGTAGCCCTCGTCGTCGACGTAGGCCAGGTCGCCGGTGCGCAGGAAGCGCTTGCCGTCGATCTCCACGAAGGTGTCGCGGTCGTCCTGCGGCCGGCCGTGGTAACCAAGCATCACCTGCGGCCCGTGACTGACGATCTCGCCGACCTCGCCCACCGGCAGTTCCTCGAAGGTCTGCGGATCGACCACGCGCGCGTCGACGTCGAAGATCGGCAGGCCCAGGCACTGCGCCTTCGGGCGATGCACCGGATTGAGGTGTGTCGGCGCCATGGTTTCGGACAGGCCGTAGCCCTCGACATAGTCGATGCCCCACAGCTGGCGGATGCGTTCGGCAACCGCCTTGGGCATCGCCGCGCCGCCGCCGGTGAGGATGTGCATCGAGGACAGGTCGTGGGCCGACAGGTCCTGGTTGAGGAAGTCCATCAGCATGGTCGGGATCGCGGTCCAGGAGCCGGCGCGATGGCGTTCGATCAGCAGCGCCGCGCAGCGCTTGTCCCAGCGCGTCATCACCACGATGGTGTTGCCGCGCCAGACCGGCGTGGTGACGCCGTTCTGCATGCCGGTGACATGGAACATCGGCAGGTTGGCAAGCACCACGGTGTCCTTCGGCGCGAAGCACCATTCGGGCCCGGCGACGGTGGTGTGCATCACGCTGCGGTGGCTGTGCAGGCAGCCCCTGGGGTTGCCGGTGGTGCCGGAGGTGTAGGGCATCACCGCCAGATGGTCCGGTCCGGAGAGGCATTCGGCCGGCACCAGCTGTTGCGCCAGCGCATCGGCCCAGGCGACGGTGCCTTCGACGTGCGCACGCGGCATCGCCACCACATCCGGCAATGGCAGGTCGGTGGCGGGGTCGATGTAGTCGGCGTAGGTGGCGACGATGGCGTGGTCGAGCAGTTCGCCCTTGAGCGGCAGCAGTTCCGGCAGCAGTTCCTGCGCCACCAGCGCCACCCGCGCCCCGCTGTCGCGGACGATGTGCCGCACTTCCTCCAGCCGGTTCATGCTGTTGACCGGCACCACCACCGCGTCCGCGCGCAGGATCGCGTGGAAGGCGACGACGAACTGCGGGCAGTTCTGCATGAACAGCGCCACGCGGTCGCCGCGCGCCACGCCGCAGCGCTGCTGCAGGAAGCCGGCCAGCGCGACCGCCTGTGCATCGAGTTCGGCATAGGACAGCTCGCCGCCGTAGAAGATCGTGGCCGGGCGCCGCGGGTAACGGCGCGCGCTGGTGGCGAGATTCTCGTACAGCGAGGTCTGCGGCAGCTCGAGGTGGTGCGGCAGTCCGGGGGGCCAGTGCGGGGAACGCGGCATCGGTGGCTCCTGTTGTCGTGGCCGGGCGAGGCTCAGTCGTGTAGCTGCGGCAAGACCACCAGCTTGCCCACGGCCTCGCGGCCGAGCAGGGCGTTGAGCGCGGCGGGTGCCTGCGACAGCGGGTAGCGCGTGGACACCAGCGGCCGCAGCGCGCCCTCGCGCAGCCATGCGAGCAACTGGCGGGTGTTGGCGGCGTTGGCCTCGGGTTCGCGGCGTACGAAGTCGCCCCAGAACACGCCGACCAGTGCGCTGCCCTTGAGCAGCAGCAGGTTGGCCGGCAGCTTCTGGATCTCGCCGGCGGCGAAGCCGACGACCAGGTGGCGGCCGCGCCAGCCGATGCTGCGCAATGCCGTCTCGCTGATGTCGCCGCCGACCGGGTCGTAGACGATGTCGACGCCGCGCCCGCCGGTGAGTGCCTTGATCCGGTCGCGGAAGCCGTCGGCGGTGTAGTCGACGACCTCGTCCGCGCCGCGCGAGCGCGCCGCCTCGCGCTTGGCTTCGCTGGACGCCGCCGCGATCACGCGCAGGTCCATGCGCTTGCCCAGCTCGACCGCCGCCAGGCCGACGCCGCCACCGGCGCCGAGCACCAGCAGGATTTCGCCAGGCTTCGCCCCGGCGCGGTCCTTGAGCGCGTGGTAGGAGGTGCCGTAGGTCAGCAGGAAGCTGCCGGCCAGTTCCAGTTCCTCGTCGCCGGTGTCGTCCGGCAGGACGATGAGGTGGCCGGCTTCGGCAACGACTTCTTCGGCGTATGCGCCGAACGACGCGCTCCCGACGACCTTGTCGCCGACCTCCGGCGACGCCACGCCTTCCCCGACCGCGCTGACCGTGCCGGAGAATTCGGAGCCGGGCGCGAACGGGAAATCGGGGCGGAGCTGGTACTTGCCCGCGACCATCAGTGCGTCGGGGAAATTCACCGCGGCCACGCGCACCCGCACGCGCACCTGTCCGGGGCCCGGTGCGGGCAGCGGCATGTCCTTGACCTGCAGCGAGTCGGGCGTGCCCCAGGCCTCGCAGACGACGGCTTTCATGTGGTGATCCTCCCCGGGATTCAGAAGCGGCCTTCGGTGGCCTCGTAGACGCGGTTGCGCAGCGCCACCAGGCGCGGCCCGTAGTCCTGCACCAGCTTGTCGCGCGTCATCACCGAGACGCGGCCGCTGATGTTGAAGGCGAAGTGGCGGGTGCGGTCGGCCGACACCATCGGCACGCCGACCGCGAACACGTCGGGGTTCCAGTCGCCCAGCGAGAACACGAAGCCGTAGGTTTCGTAATCCTGGCGCGCGCGCTCGATCCCGGCGCGGATCTGCGGCCAGGCTTCGGGGCTGCTGGTGTGCGCCAGTTCGGCCAGGCGCTGTTCAAAGACTTCGCGTGGGCGCGCGGCGAGGTCGGCGCGACCGAGCGCGGTGGTGCCGTGCGGCACGCGCGCGCCCTTTTCCAGGCGCAGGTTGAACATCTCGTCGCCCTGGCACACCTCCAGCAGCAGCATGCGCAGGCCTTCGGGCACGGCCAGCATCACCGCCGACTGGGTGTAGTCGGCCAGCTCCTGCATCAGCGGCTGGGCGATGCCGACGATGTCGTGGCCGGCCATGTAGGCGTGGCCGAGGCCGAGCACGGCCGGGCCGAGCGCGTACTTCTCCAGCGTCGGCGAGTATTCGAGGTAGCCCAGCGTGGCCAGCGTCTGCGTCAACCGCGACACGGTGGCCTTGGGCAGGCGGGTGCGCCTGGCGATGTCCTGGTTGCCGAGATAGCGTTCGTCCGGGTTGCCGCGCGTGCGCTCGAAGCAGCGCAGGATCGAGAACGCGCGCACCACCGAATTCACCAGCTGCGGGTTGTGGCCGTCGAGGCCGACGGTCAGGGTCTGGATGTCGCGTTTGGGGCTGCCCATGTCAGTGGCCTCCCCTGGGCGGTGCGTACTTCCTGAGCTCGAGGCGGGCGATCGTCTCGCGGTGCACTTCGTCCGGGCCGTCGGCCATGCGCAGGGTGCGCGTGTGCGCCCAGGCCTTGGCCAGGAAGGTGTCCTGGCTGACGCCGGCCGCGCCGTGCGCCTGCACCGCCCAGTCGATGACCTTCTCGGCCGCCTGCGGCGCGATCACCTTGATCATCGCGATCTCCTTGCGCGCGGCCTTGTTGCCCACCGTGTCCATCATCCGCGCCGCCTTGAGCACCATCAGCCGCGCCTGGTCGAGCAGGCAGCGCGACTGCGCGATGCGCTCGCGCCAGATCGAGTACTCCGAGACGGCGCGGCCAAAGGCCTGGCGCGAGGCGAGGCGCCGGCACATCGCCTCGAGCGCGCGCTCGCCCAGGCCAATCGCGCGCATGCAGTGGTGGATGCGGCCGGGGCCGAGCCGGCCCTGCGCGATCTCGAAGCCGCGGCCGTCGCCCAGCAGCATGTTGGAGGCGGGCACGCGCACGTTCTCCAGCGCGACCTGCATGTGGCCGTGCGGCGCATCGTCGTAGCCGTACACGTCCATCGCCCGCTCGACGCGGATGCCGGGCGTGTCGGCGGGGACGAGGATCATCGAGTGGCGCCCGTGCGGATCGGCATCCGGGTCGGTGATGCCCATGACGATGTAGACCTTGCAGCGTGGGTCGCCGGCGCCGGAGGCGTACCACTTGCGGCCCTCGACCACGTACTCGTCGCCGTCGCGGCGGATCGCGCATTCGAGGTTGGTGGCGTCGGACGAGGCCACCGCCGGCTCGGTCATCAGGAAGGCGGAGCGGATGCTGCCCTCGAGCAGGGGGTCCAGCCAGCGCGCCTGCTGTGCCTCGGTGCCGTAGCGCGCCAGGACCTCCATGTTGCCCGTATCCGGCGCGCTGCAGTTGAACACCTCGGGCGACCAGTGCACCCGCCCCATCAGCTCGCACAACGGTGCGTAGTCGAGGTTGGACAGGCCCTCGGGCGCGCGCGGGGAGTTGGGCAGGAACAGGTTCCACAGGCCCTGCGCGCGGGCCTCGGCCTTGAGCCGCTCGATCACGTCGCTGGCCCGCCAGGGATCGCCGGCGGCACGTGCCCCGGCCTCTTCCTCGAGGTGGGCGGCCTCGCTTGGCCAAACGCGCTCCTGCAGGAAGGACAGCAGGCGCTGCTGAAGGGCTAGTGCGTGGGGTGAGGGTGTCAGGTCCATAAAGTTCCGTATGTCGAAACATAGTTCCATCAATTAACGCGATGCTATGCCGAGCGATCGGCAAGCGCAACCCGCTGATAAGGCCCGGCAAGTTGTGCAACGCAGCACGCGTGCCGCTTGCGATGCGTGGAGATGGGGGCTAGATTATTCCAATGTACAGAATTAAGTTCCACTATACGGAATTCAAGTGACCGACCCGGATCCCGGTTCGCTGCCCAGCCTGCACGTGCTCGTCCGCCGCGAGGACGTGGATCCCGGGCGGCTGCGCGGACGCGTGGTGGTGGTGGTCGACGTGCTGTTCGCGACCTCGACCATCGTGCGCGCGCTCGACGCCGGCGTGGCCTCGGTCTACCCGGCGCGTGACGACGAAGATGCACGTGTCGCCGCCCGGCAGCGCCCGGGCGCGGTGGTTGCCGGCGAATACCTTG
Source organism: Luteimonas sp. A611 (assembly GCF_054072715.1). Classification (NCBI taxonomy): domain Bacteria; kingdom Pseudomonadati; phylum Pseudomonadota; class Gammaproteobacteria; order Lysobacterales; family Lysobacteraceae; genus Luteimonas; species Luteimonas sp. A611. The sequence goes on along the minus strand of NZ_JBSVRP010000002.1, from coordinate 332,914 downwards.
CGCGCACCTTGCCCGACCATGCCCCCGCCACGCCGCTGGCGCTGGCTGCGCGCCTGCGCGACGGCGGCGAACTGGTCTACTTCACCACCAACGGCACCCGTGCGATCTCGGCCTGCAGCGACGCGGGCGCGGTCTATGCCGGTGCATTGACCAACGCCGCAGCGCTGGCGCGCCACATCGCCCGCGTCCACCCGGGCTGGCCGGTGCTGCTGGTGTGCGCGGGCTCGCTGGGGCGTTTCAGCCTGGAGGATTTCATTGGCGCGGGCCACCTGGTGCGCGCGCTGCGGGGGTGCGCCGACTACGCGGCGAGTGACGCGGCGCTTGCGGCCGAATACGCCTGCGCCGGCACGGAGCCGGCCGCGGCGCTCGCCCGTTCGCGGGTCGGTCGGATGCTGGCGCGGGCGGGGTTGGACGAAGAGATCGCGCACGCGGCGTCCTGCGATTCGTGCGACGTGGTGCCGGTGCTGCGCGACGGCGTGCTGGTGAGGGCGGCGGCGTGAGCGGTGCGTCGCCGCTCCCGACGGTCGAGGCCGGCGCCGGTCGCCTGCGGGCGTGGCTGCGCGCGCACCTGGAGGGCTTCGACGGCGAACTGCAGTTCGACCGCCTCGGCGGCGGGCGCTCCAACCCGGGCTGGCGCCTGCGCAGCGCACGTCGCGACTGCGTGCTGCGCGCGCGCCCCGGTCCGCGCACGCAGTTGCTGCCGTCCGCGCACGCGATCGAACGCGAATTCCGGGTGCAGCGGGCGCTGGCCGGCAGCGGCGTGCCGGTTCCGGCGGTGCACGCGCTGTGCGAGGACGAGACGATCATCGGCGCCGGCTTCTACGTGATGGACTTCGTCGACGGCGACATCTTCCGCGAACAGTCCCTGCCGGGCCTGTCGCGCGATGCGCGCGGCGCGCGCTATGACGCGATGAACGCTTCGATCGCCACCCTGCACACGCTCGACGTGGATGCGCTGGGACTGGGCGACTACGGTCGCGGCGGCAGCTACTTCGAGCGCCAGATCGCCCGCTGGACGCGCCAGTACGCGGCCAGCCGCGACGGCGAAGTCGCGGCGATGGAGCGGCTGATCGCGTGGCTGCCGGCGCATGTGCCGCGCGAGCACGATGAGCCGGTGGTGCTGGTGCATGGCGACTTCCGCATCGACAACCTCGTGTTCGCCCGCGACGAGCCGCGGCTGCTGGCGGTGCTGGACTGGGAGCTGTCCACGCTCGGTCATCCGCTGGCCGATTTCGGCTACCACGTGATGAGCTGGCACATCGCGCCTGGCTTCCTCGCCGGCCTCGGCGGCCTCGACCTCGACGCACTCGGCATCCCCGGCGAGGACGACTACGTGCGCGCCTACGAGCGCCGCACCGGATCGAGCGTCGGCGGGCACTGGGACTTCTGCCTGGCCTACAACCTGTTCCGGCTCGCCGCGATCCTGCAGGGCGTGGCCGCACGCGCGCGCGCCGGCATGGCGACCGACCCGGACGCGCTGCGCTTCGGCGCGCAGGTGCCGATGCTGGCCGAACTCGGCTGGCGCTTCGCGCAGCGCGCCGGGACGGGCGCGTGATCCTGGCGCAGGCATCGATCTTCCCTTCCTTCCCACACCGCAAGGTGCAGGCACCGACATGGCCGTAACTCGTACATCGCGCGACGACATCGCCGTCATCACCTTCGACAGCCCGCCGGTCAACGGACTGGGCCTGGACATCCGCCGCGGCCTGGCCGAAGCGCTGGCTGTGGCCAATGCCGACGACACGGTCGCAGGCATCGTCATCACCGGCGGCGGCCGCGTGTTCTCGGGTGGCGCCGACATCAAGGAGTTCAACACCCCGCGCGCCATGCAGGCGCCCAACCTGCACGATCTGATCGCGGCGGTGGAAGCCAGCGCCAGGCCGGTGGCGGTCGCCATCAACGGCACCGCGCTGGGCGGCGGGCTGGAGCTCGCGCTCGGCACCCACTACCGCGTGGCGCACGCAAAGGCCGAGGTCGGCCTGCCGGAAGTGAAGATCGGCATCCTGCCCGGCGCCGGCGGGACACAGCGGCTGCCGCGCGTGGTCGGGCTGGAAACCGCGCTGAACATGATCGTGTCCGGCGCGATGGTGCCCGCCGCCCGGCTCGAAGGCACCGCACTGTTCGACCGCGTGGTCGAGGGCGACGTGGTCGAGGCCGCGATCGAACTGCTCAAGGACAGGATTGCCGCAGGCCGGCCGCACCCGCGCGTACGCGATCGCAAGGTCGAGCACGACGATGCGCAGGGCTTCCTCGCCTGGGCGCGCATGGGCGTGGCCGCGGCTTCGAAGAATTTTCCCGCGCCGCTGCGCTGCGTGGATGCCGTGGCCGCCTCGCTCAAGCCGTTCGACGAGGGCATCGCGGTCGAACGCGAGGGCTTCACCGTGCTGGTGGATTCCCCCGAATCGCGCGCGTTGCGCCACGCCTTCTTCGGCGAGCGCGCCGCCAGCAAGATCGAAGACGTCGGCCCGGACGTGCAGCCGCGCCCGATCGAGCGGGTCGGCGTGGTCGGTGCCGGCACCATGGGCAGCGGCATCAGCATGAACTTCCTCAACGCCGGCATCCCGGTGGCGCTGGTGGAGACCACGCAGGAGGCGCTGGATCGCGGCCTGGACACGATCCGCCGCAACTACGAGAACAGCGCGAAGAAGGGCAAGCTCACCGCCGAACAGGTCGAGCAGCGCATGGGACTGATCACGCCCTCGCTGTCCTGCGACGCGCTTGCCGACGCCGACCTCGTCATCGAGGCGGTGTACGAGGAGTACGAGGTCAAGCAGGCGGTGTTCGCCAAGATCGACGCCGTGGCCAGGCCCGGCGCGATCCTCGCCACCAACACCTCCACGCTCGACGTGGACAGGATCGCGGCCTTCACCAGCCGCCCGCAGGAGGTGCTGGGCCTGCACTTCTTCAGCCCGGCCAACGTGATGCCGCTGCTGGAGGTGGTGCGCGGCGGCAAGACCGCGAAGGACGTGATGGCCACCGCGATGGCGATGGCCAAGCGGATCCGCAAGACCGCGGTGGTGTCGGGGGTGTGCGACGGCTTCATCGGCAACCGCATGATCGAGCAGTACGCGCGCCAGGCCGGCTTCCTGCTCGACGAGGGCGCGCTGCCGCAGCAGGTCGACCGCGCGATCGAGGCGTTCGGCTTTGCGATGGGGCCGTTCCGGATGGGTGACCTCGCCGGCAACGACATCGGCTGGGCGATCCGCAAGCACCGCTACCTCGAGCGCCCCGGCATGGTCTACGCGAAGAACGCCGACCTGCTGTGCGAGATGGGCCGCTACGGCCAGAAGACCGGCAAGGGCTGGTACGACTACGTGCCGGGCGACCGCACGCCGCGGCCCTCGGCCGAGGTCGAGGCGATGATCGTCGGGCAGTCGAAGGCGCAGGGCATCGCGCGCCGCGCGATCGGCGACGAGGAGATCGTCGAGCGGCTGCTGTACGCGCTGGCCAACGAAGGCGCGCGCATCCTCGAGGAGGGCATCGCCGCGCGTGCCTCCGACATCGACATCGTCTACCTGTCCGGCTACGGCTTCCCGGTATGGCGCGGCGGGCCGATGTTCCATGCCGACCAGGTCGGCCTCTACAACGTGCTCGCGACGATGCGCCGCTACGCGCGCGGCCACCGCGGCGAAGCCTGGGAGCCGGCGCCGCTGCTGGTCGAACTGGCCGAATCCGGCCGCTCCTTCAACGATCCGGTTGCGCGCCCGCGCGCCGCCGCCGCGTGAGGTCTCCCGTGAAAGAAGCCGTCATCGTCTCCACCGCGCGCACCGGCCTGGCCAAGAGCTGGAAGGGCGCGCTCAACCTGACCCACGGCGCCACGGTCGGCGGCCACGTGGTGCGCCATGCGGTCGAGCGCGCGGGCATCGATCCGGCGGAGGTCGAGGACGTGGTCATGGGCTGCGCCTGGCCCGAGGGCGCGACCGGCAGCAACATCGCGCGCCAGGCCGCGATCCGCGCCGGGCTTCCGGCGAGCGTGGCGGGCGCCACGGTCAACCGCTTCTGCGCCTCCGGCCTGCAGGCGATCGCGCAGACCGCCCAGCGCATCGTCGCCGGTGAGGGCGATGTGTTCGTGGCCGGCGGCGTGGAGTGCATCTCCACGGTGCAGAACACGATCAACCAGCACATGCTGGAAGACACCTGGATGCAGCGGCACTACCCGGCGATCTACATGCCGATGCTGCACACCGCCGAGAACGTGGCCAAGCGCTACGGCATCGACCGCGAGCGCCAGGACCGCTACGGCGCCGAAAGCCAGCTGCGCGCCGCCGCGGCGCAGGCGGCCGGACGCTTCGACGAGGAGATCGTGCCGATCACCGTGCGCATGGCCGTGGCCGATCCGGCGACGAAGGCGATGGGCACGCGCGAGGTCACGCTGTCGGCCGACGAAGGCGTGCGCGCCGATACCACCTACGAAGGCGTGTCGGGGATCCGCACCGCAATCCCAGGCGGCGTGATTTCCGCCGGCAACGCCAGCCAGTTCTCCGACGGCGCGTCCGCGTCGGTGCTGATGTCGGCCGATGCCGCGCAGCGCAGGGGACTGCAGCCGCTGGGCGTGTTCCGCGGCTTCGCGGTGGCGGGCTGCGACGCCGACGAGATGGGCGTCGGGCCGGTGTTCGCGGTGCCGAAGCTGCTGAAGAGCGCGGGACTGACCGTCGACGACATCGGCCTGTGGGAGCTCAACGAGGCGTTCGCGGTGCAGGTCCTGTACTGCATGGACAGGCTCGGCATCCCGCACGAACGGCTCAACGTCAATGGCGGCGCGATCGCGGTCGGGCATCCCTACGGCGTCAGCGGTGCGCGCCTGGTCGGGCACGCGCTGATCGAGGGCCGGCGCCGTGGCGTGAGGCACGTGGTGGTGACCATGTGCGTCGGCGGCGGCCAGGGCGCGGCGGGACTGTTCGAGGTCATGTGACGCCATGGCCGGACTGCTCGTTTCGCGCGAAGACCTGCGCTTCCAGCTGCACGACTGGCTGGACGTGGACGCACTGACGCAGGCGCCGCGCTTCGCGGCGCATTCGCGCGAGACCTTCGATGCGGTGCTGGACGGCTGCGAGCGGCTGGCGGAAGACGTGTTCGCGCCGTGCTACCAGGCGGCCGACCGGGAGGAGCCGCAGTACGACGGCGACCAGGTCACGGTGCATCCGCAGGTTGCCGAGGCGGTGCGCGCCTTCGCGGCAAGCGGCCTGGTCGCAGCGACGCACGATGAATCGGTGGGCGGCATGCAGTTGCCGGTCGTGGTGCACGCCGCGGCGCTGGCCTACCTGTACGCGGCCAACATCGGCGCCTGCGCCTATCCGGCGCTGACCATGGGCAACGCCTCGCTGCTGCTGGCGCACGGCACGCCGGCGCAGGTCGACACCTTCGCCCTGCCGCAGCTGCGCGGGGAATGGACCGGCACCATGTGCCTGTCGGAGCCGCAGGCGGGCTCGTCGCTGTCGGACATCGCCACGCGCGCCGAATACGAGTGCGAATCGCCGCTGGGGCCGCAGTACCGCGTCAGCGGCCGCAAGATGTGGATCTCGGGCGGCGAGCACACCATCCTCGGCAACATCGTCCATCTGGTGCTGGCCAAGGTGCCGGACGCGGACGGCAGGCTGCCGCACGGGACGCAGGGGATTTCGCTGCTCGTCGTGCCGCGCGTGCTGCCCGGTGTCGATGGCGGCGCGGGCGAACGCAACGACGTCAGTCTCGCCGGCATCAACCACAAGCTCGGCTACCGCGCCACGGTGAACTGCGCGCTCAACTTCGGCGAAGGACGGTTCCGGCCCGGTGACCGCGCCGGCGCGGTCGGCTACCTCGTCGGCAGGCCCGGCGAGGGCCTGGCCTGCATGTTCCACATGATGAACGAGGCGCGCATCGGCGTTGGCCTCGGCGCGGCGGCGCTGGGCTATACCGCCTACCTGCACGCACTGGACTATGCGCGCAACCGCCCGCAGGGGCGTCTGCCGGGGCCTGCCGGAAAGGACGCATTGCAGCCGCAGGTGGCGCTGGTCGCGCATGCCGACGTGCGCCGCATGCTGCTGGCGCAGAAGGCGTATGCCGAAGGCGGGCTGGGCCTGGTATTGCTGTGCGCGAAGCTGGTCGACGAGGCCAGCATCGCGCGCGAGGCGGGCGACGCGAAAGCCGTCGCATCGTGCAGCCGGCTGCTCGGCATCCTCACGCCCATCGCCAAGAGCTGGCCTTCGCAGTGGTGCCTGGCCGGCAACGACCTGGCGATCCAGGTGCACGGCGGCTACGGCTACACGCGCGACTACAAGGTCGAGCAGTTCTGGCGCGACAACCGGCTCAACGCGATCCACGAGGGCGCGCACGGCATCCAGGGCATCGACCTGCTCGGGCGCAAGGTGGCAATGGACGATGGCGCGGCGTTCGCGGCGTACTGCGGGCTGGTCCAAGCCACCATCGATCGTGCCCGCACGGGCGCACACATCGCGGACGCGGAGCGGCTGGCCGCACGCCTCGATCGCCTGCGCGAAGTCACTGCGCGCTTGCTCGCCGTCGCCGAGCCGGTGGCGCGGCTGGCCAACGCCAGCGCCTATCTGGAGGCCTTCGGCCACGTCACCGTTGCCTGGATCTGGCTGGACCAGGTGCTGGCGCTGGGCGACCGCGACGACGACTTCGCGCGCGGCAAGCGCCAGGCCGCGCGCCATTTCATCGCCTGGGAACTGCCGCGCGTGGACGCATGGCTGGACCGCCTGGCCGACAACGACGACACCGCGCTCGCCATGCGCGACGAATGGTTCTGAAGGAGATACGCATGCCATCCCACCGGACATTGTTCGACCTCGATGGCCGCGTCGTCCTGATCACCGGCGGATCGCGCGGGCTTGGCCTGCAGATCGCGGAGGCGCTGGGCGACTACGGCGCCAGCGTGATGATCTCCGCGCGCAAGCAGGCCGAACTCGACGCCGCGCTGGCGCAACTGCGGCAGCGTGGCATCCGCGCCGAGGCCTTCGCGGCCGACATCGGCAAGCCCGAATCGGTTGCCGGCCTGGTCGATGCCACGCTCGCCGCCTTCGGCCACATCGACATCCTGGTCAACAACGCCGGCACGAGCTGGGGCGCGGACGCGGCCGACTATCCGCTCGAGGCCTGGGACAAGGTCTTCGACCTCAACGTGCGTGGCCTGTTCCTGCTGACGCAGCAGGTGGCGAAGCGCTCGATGCTGCCCCGCGGCCGTGGGCGCATCATCAACCTCGCCTCCGTCGCCGGCCTGCGCGGCAACGCCGGCGGCGCGCTGAAGACCGTCGCCTACAACGCGTCCAAGGGCGCAGTGGTCAACCTGACCCGTGCACTCGCGGCGGAGTGGGGCGGCCAGGGCATCACCGTCAACGCCATCGCGCCGGGATTCTTCCCATCGAAGATGAGCCGGGGCGTGATCGATGCGCTCGGTGAGGAGGCGTTGATGGGCAATGCGCCGCTGCGCCGGCTCGGTGGCGACGGGGACCTCAAGGGCGCCGCGCTGCTGTTCGCGTCCGACGCCGGCGCACACATCACCGGCCAGGTGTTGGCCGTCGATGGCGGGTACACGGCGGTATGAGTGCCTGCACGCTGGCCATGGGCGCGCTGCGCGGCAAGGTCGCCGTTATCACCGGGGCCGGCTCGGGCTTCGGCCGCGAGTTTGCGCGCAACGCCGCGCGCGCGGGCATGGCACTGGTGCTGGCGGACGTGCAGGCCGACGCGCTGTCAGGGACGGTCGCCGAACTCGAAGGCGAGGGCGCCGAGCTGATGCACCGGCGCCTGGACGTGGCCCGGGGCGAGGACATGCACACGCTTGCGCACGATGCCTGGGCGCGTTTCGGTGCGGTGCACCTGCTGTTCAACAACGCCGGCGTTGGCACCACCGGACTGCTGTGGGAATCCACGGAGCAGGACTGGGAATGGGTGCTCGGCGTGAACCTGTGGGGCAGCATCCACGGCGTTCGCGCCTTCGTGCCGCGCATGCTGGCCGCCGCGCGCGAGAATGCCGGATACCGGGCGCACGTGGTCAACACCGCATCGATGGCGGGGCTGGTCGATCCGCCGCTGACCGGCCCCTACAACGTCGCCAAGCACGCGGTGGTGTCGCTGTCGGAAACCCTGCACCAGGACCTGTCGCTGGTCACGCGCCAGGTCGGCTGCTCGGTGCTGTGTCCGTCGTGGGTGGCCACCGGCATCGCCCATTCCGACCGCAATCGGCCGGCGCAGACGCCTTCGACCACGCGCGCTGCCGCGCTGGGCCGCGCACTGGTCGAGCAGGCAGTGGCGTCGGCCAGGCTCACCGCAGCCGACGTCGCGCGCCTCACCTTCGATGCCGTCGCCGCGCGCCGCTTCTGGATTCTGCCGCACCCGCAGGCGCTCGACGGCGTGCGCGCCCGCATCGATGCGCTGCAGGCCGGCGACGCGCCTCCCGATCCCTATGCCGCGATGCCGCAGCTGCGGCAGCAGCTGGTCGACGCGCTGCGCGCGCCCTGAACTCCACGGAGACCGAATGGACCTCAACTTCAGCCCCGACGAACTCGCCTTCCGCGACGAGGTACGCGCCTTCATCGCTGTGCACCTGCCCGACGATATCCGCGACCGTGTGCGCCGCGGCGACGAGGGCGACACCGAACGCGATCTTCGCCGCTGGCAGCAGATCCTGCACGCGCAGGGCTGGGGCGCGGCGATGTGGCCGGCCGAGCACGGCGGCACCGGCTGGGACAAGACCCGCCAGTACCTGTTCGAGCTCGAATGCGCCGCCGCCGACGCGCCAATCCAGTTGCCGTTCGGCCTGAAGATGGTGGCGCCGGTAATCATGCGCTACGGCTCGCAGGCGCAGAAGGAGCGCTTCCTGCCGCGCATCCTCGACGGCAGCGACTGGTGGTGCCAGGGCTATTCCGAACCCGGTTCGGGCTCGGACCTCGCCTCGCTCAAGACCCGCGCCGAGCGCGATGGCGACCACTACATGGTCAACGGCCAGAAGGCCTGGAACACACTCGGCCAGTACGCCGACTGGATCTTCTGCCTGGTGCGCACCGACCCGGCGGCCAAGCCGCAGCGCGGCATCAGCTTCCTGCTGGTCGACATGAAGACGCCCGGCATCCGCCTGCAGCCCACGCGACTGCTCGACGGCCGCTTCGAAGTCAACGAAGTGTTCTTCGACAACGTGCGCGTACCGGTCGGGAACCTCGTCGGCGAGGAGAACGCCGGTTGGACCTACGCCAAGTTCCTGCTCGGCCACGAGCGCACCAACATCGCCGGCATCGGCGCCAGCCGCCGCGAGCTGGCGCGGCTTGGGCGCATGGCCGGCGAACTCCGCCGCGACGGCGCGCCGCTGGCCGACGATCCACTGTTCGCCACGCGCATTGCGCAGGTGGCGCTGGAGCTCAAGGCGCTTGAGGTCACCAACCTGCGCGTGATCTTCGCCGAGGCACGCCAGCAGGCGCCGGGGCCGGAGGCGTCAATGCTCAAGGTCCGCGGCACCGAGATCCTCCAGCGCATCAGCGAACTGCAGGTCGAGGCGCTCGGCGCGAAGGCACTGGCGTTCGACGGCGACGGCGAGGACGTGCCGCGCGCGGTCGGCAACTACATGAACCTGCGCAAGCTCAGCATCTACGGCGGATCCAACGAGATCCAGCGAAACATCATCGCGCAGATGGTCCTCAATCTCTGACGGGAACGACGCATGGATTTCTCCTTCACCGAAGAGCAGCAGATGCTGCAGGACTCGATCCGGCGCTACATGGAATCGGGATATTCGCTCGAGCACCGCGCGAAGATCCTCGCCAGCGGGGAAGGCTGGTCGCAGCGCAGCTGGCGCGACCTGGCCGAGCTGGGCCTGCTGGCGCTCGACATCGACGAAGCCGACGGCGGCATCGGCGCCGGGCCGGTCGGCACGATGCTGGTCTCGCAGGCGACCGGCGCAGGCCTGCTGGTCGAGCCGTTCCACTCCAGTGCGATCCTCGCCACGCGCGTGGTCGCGCTGCTCGCACGGGGCCAACGCCGCGCCCGACTGCTCGACGCGCTGGCCGCGGGCGAGGCCATCGCGGTGCTCGCGCACGACGAAGCCGGCGGCTGGGCACAACCGCTCGCGACGGAAGCCATCGTCGAGGGCGACGGCTGGCGCCTGCGCGGCGACAAGGCCGGGATCTATCACGCGCCGATGGCGCGCTGGCTGCTGGTCACCGCGCGCACGGACGATGGCTGCGGCGTGTTCCTGGTCGAGCGCGAGGCCGATGGCGTGCGCCTGCAGCCGGTGCGCACGGTCGACGGCCAGCGCGCCGCAGACATGGTCTTCGATGTGCGGCTCGGCCCTGATGCGCGGCTGGGCGATGGCGACGCCAGCGCCACGCTCGACGAAGCGCTCGACCGCGGCATCGCCGCGCTGTGCGCCGACGCGGTGGGCGTGCTCGACCGCATCCTCGCCGCGACCGTGCAGTACAGCCGCGATCGGGCCCAGTTCGGCACGCCGATCGGCCGCTTCCAGGCGCTGCAGCACCGCATGGCCGACATGTACATGCAGGTCGAGCAGGCGCGATCGATGACCTACTTCGCCACCTCCGCCTGCCTGCAGGACGACGCGCACGCCAGGCGCGAGGCGGTCTCCGGCGCCAAGGTGATCGTCGGCCAGGCCGCACGCAGCGTCGGGCAGGAGGCGGTGCAGCTGCACGGTGGCATGGGCATGACCGACGAGCTCGACGTCAGCCACTGCTTCAGGCGCCTGCTCGCCTTCGAGCTGCGCATGGGCACCACCGACGACCACATGCGGCTGTACCGGCGTCTCGCGCCGGCGCAGGCCGCCCAGGGGAGGGAACACACGCCAATCGCGGGACGCGGCACAGCAAGGGAATCCGGGCGCCACGCCATGGGCGCGGGCCGTGAGGGCGGGTTCTCCACATCCAGTCTGCTTGGGAGGGTAGATCCATGAATCGCAACAAGAAGAATCGCAACATGCTGGCCTGGTCGGTCGCGGCCGTGCTGGCGGGTTTCGCCACCGCTGCCGCGGCGCAGGACGATGCGCGTGCGCAGTCGCAGCCAACGCGGGCGCGCGACAGCGCGCCGACCACGCTCGACGCGCTGATCGTCACCGCGCAGAAGCGCGAGGAGGCGCTGCAGGACGTGCCCATCACCATGAGCGTGCTGCCCGAACAGCTGCTGCAGGACGCGGGCGTTCGCGACATCAAGGAGATGCAGCACCTGGTCTCGGGCATGAGCGTCACCAGCACGGCCTCGGAAAGCCAGACCACGGTGCGCCTGCGGGGCGTTGGCACGGTGGGCGACAACCCTGGCCTGGAATCGTCGGTGGGCGTGGTGATCGACGGCGTGTACCGTCCACGCAATGGCGTGGGCTTCGGCGACCTCGGCCCTGTCGAGCGGGTGGAGGTGCTCAAGGGCCCGCAGGGCACGGTGTTCGGCAAGAACACCTCGGCCGGCCTGGTGAACGTCGTGACCCGGGCGCCGTCCTACAGCCAGAGCGCGGAAGCCGAGATCACCGCCGGCAACTACGGCCTGTTCGGCGTCTCGGCCAGCTACAACGACGCGATCAGCGACAAGGCCGCTTTCAGCCTCTACGGGGTCAAGCGCTGGCGCGACGGCTTCCTCGATGTCGAGACCGGGCCGGGCCCGCGCACCAGCCGCGAGGACAGCGACCTTGATTTCCACGGCCTGCGTGGCCAGCTGCTGCTCGAGCCGACCGACAGCCTGCGCATCCGCATGATCGCCGACTTCGCCAGCCGCACCGAGGAATGCTGCGCCGCGGTCACCACCACGCGCGGCCCCACCGCCGACATCGTCGATGCGCTGGCCGGTGGCGCCGGGGTCATTGCCGTTCCCGACCCCTCGCGCCGCCTGGCCTACAGCAACGACATCACCCGCCAGTCGGTGGAGGACAAGGGCTGGTCGGTACAGGTCGACTGGGACACGCCGTGGATGGGCGATGCCACCCTGACCTCGATCACCGCGATGCGCGACTGGACCAACCTCAACTCCGGCGACCTCGACTTCACCACGGCACCGATCTGGGTCCGTCCCTACGGCGCCGGCGAGAACGATGTCGGCTTCGAGACCTTCAGCCAGGAATTCCGGCTGACGGGGTCGAGGGAGCGGGTGGACTGGATGCTCGGCGTATTCCATGCCGACGAGGACCTGGTGCGCAACGACAGCATCAGCATGGGGAGCGCCTACGAGCCGTATCTGTCGATCGCGTTGATCAACAACATCGCCAACTCGTTCCCGGCCGGGCTGGTGAACACCGGCAATCCGTTCCTGTTCCTGTCGCAGGCCGCGGGCCGTCCCTTCGGCACCACGTTCACCGGCGGCGGCAGCCACGACCACTTCGAGCAGAATGCGCGCAGCACCGCGCTGTTCACCAACAACGTCTGGCACGCCACCGACGCGCTCGACATCACCCTGGGCGCGCGCTACACCGACGAGCGCAAGACGCTGCGCTCGACGCTGTCCAATCCCAACGGCGGCATCGGCTGCTTCAACGGGCTGACCAATCCGGCGCAGGTGGGCGCGGCGCTGGCCGGGCGTGGGGTGCCGGGGGCGTACATCGCCGGCCTGGTGCCGACCGTGATCGGCTACATGTGCCTGCCGTGGAGCAACGTGCAGCACCATGGCCGCGACACCTGGCAGGAGCGCGAGGAGAAGGAGTGGTCGGGCACGCTGCGCGCGTCCTACCGCTGGAGCGAACGGCTGATGACCTATGCCTCGGCGGCGCGGGGCTACAAGGCAGGCGGCTTCAACCTCGATCGCGTGCAGTCGGCCGATGGCCTGTCCTCGGGCGCGGCCGGCATCACCCCGGTCGACGACACCTCGTTCCCGGGCGAGTTCGTGGACAGCTACGAGATCGGCGCGAAGTCGACCCTGGCCGGCGGCAACCTGCTGTTCAACGCGGCGCTGTTCCACCAGACCTTCACCGACTTCCAGCTCAACAGCTTCCTCGGCACCAGCTATGTCGTGCGCTCGATCCCGGAACTCGTGAGCCGTGGCCTGGACCTGGACCTGATGTGGCAGACGCCGGTCGACGGCCTGTCGCTGCAGGGCGGGGCGACGTACCTGGACGCGGAGTTCGGCAGCGACCTGCTGCCAGACGACGACCTGGTGCTGCTGCCCGGGGCGACGCCCGGGTTCATGCCGCGGTGGCAGGCGAATGCGTCATTGACCTACGAGTGGGACGTCGCCGACAGCCTGATGGCCCGCACCTACCTGGGCGCGCGCTACACCGGTGACCACAACACCGGATCGGACCTGGATCCGCAGAAGTTCCAGGAGGCCTACACCGTGGTCGACGCGCGCCTGGTGCTGGGTTCGCGCAACCGGCGCTGGGCGGTCGAGTTGTGGGGTCGCAACCTCACCGACGAGACCTACAGCCAGGTCGGCTTCGATGCGCCGATCCAGACCGGCTCGTGGAACGCCTTCCTCGGTGCGCCGCGCACCTATGGCGTGACCCTGCGCGTCATGTACTGAGCCTGCGGAAGTGCATGCGGCCGCGGCCTGGTGGCGCGGCCGCTGCATGTGCGGCGAAGCTCCAGGGGTGTGGGCCTACGGCTTGTCCCGCACCGGCGGCGCGAACGGAATCGTGTCCGGCGCCACCGCACCGCCGCTGATGATGAAGCTCATCGCCTGGTCGACGGTCCAGTCGGTGGGCGTGATGTACTCGACCGGCACGATTTCCAGATAGCCCGACGTGGGGTTGGGCGTTGTCGGCACGTACACCGCGGCCAGCTCGCGGCCGGTGCCCTGTTCGCGGATCACGCGGGTGACGAAGCCGATCGCTTTCATCTGGTCGTGCGGGAAGTCGATCAGGACCACGCGCTGGGTACCGTCGGGCTTGGTCTGCAGGATGTCGAGCAGCTTGCGTGCGCTGGAATAGATGATGTTGGCCAGCGGGATGCGCTCGACCAGCGCTTCGATCCAGCGCAGCAGGCGCTGCCCGACCACGCGCCGCGCCAGCCAGCCCACGGTGACGATCAGCAGCAGGGTGGCGACCATCGCGATCGTCGCCTGCACCGAATCGGCGTTGGCCCAGCCCAGCGTATCCGGGAACCAGGCCGCGATCTGGTAGGACAGCGGGGCCACCCACGGCCGGCTCATGTCCGACAGCAGCACGAACACGAACTTGACCACCACCCAGGTCAGCCAGATCGGCAGCAGGGTGAGCAGTCCGGTGAGGAACAGTCGCTGCAGCCGCTGGCTGAGCGAGGGAGGAGTCGATGGCATGCGCGGATTCTACCGGTCGCGGCCGCGACTGGCGGGCACACGTGCGCGACGCTGCGTGCGCATGGCCGCATCTGCTTCCCCGCATCGCTGCCGAACGCCGCATCACCGCCAAAGCGGCCCTGCGGCAACGCCTACAGATCCCGCACCAGCCTGAAACCAACGTCGTCGTAACCACGGTCCGGGACCAGCGCGCGCGTCGTGCTCTCCGTGCGCCAGCTGGGCCCGGTGGCGGCGCGCCGTGCGCAGCTGTCGCCGCAGTCGGCCCGCCATTCCGACACCTGCCGGTCGCCGGCCGCAAGCGGCAGGCGGGCGCCTTCGGCTGTGGTCGCGAGGCGGTAGCGCTGGCCGTCGCGGCGGCCGCGCCACTGCGTGTAGGCCTCGGCATCCTGCCAGGACACGCAGACCACGGGGTCGCGGTCGCCCTGCTCGAAGCCCGGCGTCTGCCAGTTGCGCGGGTCGAGCATGCGCAGCAGCGAGATGCGCTCCCGGCACAGCGCAGGCTCGCGTCCATTGACCTCGGCGAAGCGCGCGTATTCGGCGCGGCTGACCGGGCGCGCGAACGCAGCGACCGGGTCCGTGCCGCCTTCCAGCACCACCATCCCTTCGAGGTTGCCCGCCTGGCGTCCACCCAGGTCGGGAATGCGCTTGACCTGTGCCTGCAGGCGCTGCACGGCTGCCGACGGCAAATCGGCGATCTTCGCCAGCTCCACCACGCGCGTCGCGCGGTCGCGTTCGACCTTGCGCACCGCAGATGCGGAGCGTGCGGCCAGGGCTTCGCCCACGCGGTCCTGCCAGCGTGCCAGCGCATCGCCCGGCAGCGTGCCGATGTTCTCGCGCGCGCGCGCGGCTGCGCGCAGCAGCGCATCCGCATCATCGTCGCGGTCGCGGGTGATCGCGTCCGCGGCCGACTTGCCCAGCGCATCCATCAGCGCCGTCGTCGCCTCGTCCAGCTGCGGATGCCCCTGGTCTGCCCGGCGCGCGGCAAGCAGGCTCGCGGTCGCGTTGTCGTCAGCGGGCGCGGCCAGTCGGCCGGCACGGATCTGTTCGTGCATGCGCTCGACCAGCCGGTCGGCCGGCGACAGCGGCGCGGCGCGGTGCATGGCGGTGGCGTCGGTCGGCGCCGGCGCAAGCGCATCGGTCTCGAATGTCGGGGAGGCGACCGTCGGTGCATCGCTGGCCTGTGGCGCGCCTGGCGCATTCCAGTGCAGGCCCAGGCCCACGGCTGCGGCGCACAGCAGCGCCAGCCCCACCCAGGCCAGCATCGGCAGGCGTCGCAGCTGTCCGCCGGCGCGGCTGGCGGCCGCACCCAGCCAGGCGCCGCGCGCGTGCGCGGACAGCGGCACCTGTTCCAGCGCGGCCAGCATCTGCGCGGCGTCGTGGAAGCGCCTGCGCGGCGACTTGACCAGCGCCCGTTCCATGAAGCGCTGCCAGTGGCGCAGCCCGGGCGGCAGCTTCGGCACCGGCTTCTGCGCATGCTGGATGGCCATCGCCAGCGCGTCATCGGCCTTGTAGGGCAGCTCGCCGGTCAGCATTTCCCAGGCCAGCACGCCGACGCCGTAGAGGTCGGCGCGGTGGTCGACCTGTTCGCCACGCGCCTGCTCGGGTGCCATGTAGGCGGTGCTGCCCACCGCCAGGCCGGTCATCGTCACCCGCGTGCCGTGGCCGCGGCGCAGGGCGATGCCGAAATCCGCCAGCAGCGGGCGGTCGGCTTCGTCGAAGAGCACGTTCTCGGCCTTGACGTCGCGGTGCACCACGCCGCGCGCGTGGGCAAAGGTCAGCGCCGACAGCAGCGCGCGCAGGATTTCGCGCACGCGCTGTGGATCGCCGGTGAGGTCGCGCTGGCCGACGTGGCCGCGCGGCAGGTATGGCATCGAATACCAGGGCAGGCCGTCGGTGGTGCGCCCCACTTCGTGGATACCGACGATGTGCGGATGCTCCAGCCGCGCGATCGTGCGCGCCTCGTTTTCGAAGCGGCGCCTGCTCACCTCGTCGGCCAGCGCTTCCTTGCGCATCAGCTTGATCGCAACCTCGCGCCCCAGCGACAGCTGGGTGCCCAGGTATACGGTCGACATCCCGCCCTCGCCGAGCACACGCGTGAGCCGATAGCCGGCGATTTCCGGCAACGGTGCGTGCGTACTGGCGCTTGCCCCTGTGATCATGCAACCCCCTGATTACGATGGAGAGCATATACAAGGCCTGCGTCCAAGGCAGTGAATCCGTGCGCAACCTGGCGCGTTAGCCGTGGAAACCGGGACAGTAACCGGAATGCGCGATGTCGCATGCGCTCCAGGCGCCGCCATGACGGCGCGATGCCGAGCGGCGGCGGTGTGCGGCGACGATTCGCTGCCCGACAGCTATGCCGCGGACGTGGACGGGTCTTGCCCGGCGCGGTCGCGCTTGCGCCGTACGTAGACCTGCTTGCGCACGCGTGCGACGACATCGCCCTGGCCATCGACGATGTCGGTCTCGAACCAGTGCAGGTGGCGCCCGCCATCCGCGGTCGCGGCGCGCATCGTGTCGAGCACCGCCTCTTCGAGCCGGAAATCCGCGACCACCGTACCCTTGCCCGGCTTGAGGAAATCGATGGTGCCGGCCTTGTCCCAGACGATGTAGTCGCGGCCCAGCGACTGCAGGGTCATGATCATCCAGAACGGATCGGTCATCGAGAACAGGTTGCCGCCGTAGTGGGTGCGCACGTAGTTGCGGTTCCAGGGGCGCATGCGCAGCTCGACCCGCGCATGGCGCCAGTCGCCCGACAGCCGGGTCACGTGGATCCCGGCGGCGGCGAAGGGCGGCCACAGGTTGAAGATCCAGCGCAGCAGGTTAGGACTCATCGCGTGGGGGCAGGACCGGGGAGGGCGAGGCTACCATACGTATTGGTATGGAGCGTTTCCGCGCAGCCGCGCTGAGTGGCGGCCGGCAGGCTAGACCAGCAGCAGCGAGGCCATGCGGCGGCGGTAGCGGCCCACCAGTTCGGCGTCGTCCAGGATGCGGAATGCGTCGATCAGGGCGCGTCGCGGCAGTCCGTCCTCGAAGCCGCGGTCGCGCTGCAGCATCTCCAGGAACTGCTCGAGGCCGGCCGCCGGATCATCGCCCACGATCCTGTGCACGCCGAGCAGGTGGCGCGCGCGCAGGTCATCGGGGTTGGTGGCGATCGCAGCCTCCAGCGACGCGACCGGCGGTGCGTCAACCAGCAGCGTGGCGAAGCCCAGGCGCGCGCGCGCCTTCACCGCGCGATCGTCGGTGGACAGGTTGGCAGGCAGGGCATCGAGCAGTCGCTCGGCTTCCTGCGCGGCGCCGGTCTGCAGCAGCGCCAGGGCCAGGTCCAGCTTGAGTTCCTCGGTACCGGGCTCGGCGGCGATCGCCTCGCGCAGGCGGGCCACTTCGGCATGCGGATCCAGTGGCGCGGTCTCCTCCGCTGCCGCCTCGTCGACGACTTCGGCCGGCTCGACGCCGTGGTGCTGCAGGAACTGGCGCACCTGGCTTTCAGCCAGCGCACCCTGGAAGCCGTCGAGGATCTGTCCATCCTTGACCAGGAACACGGTCGGGATCGAACGGACCTGGAAGGCGCCGGCGATCTGCGGTTCCTTCTCGGTATCGACCTTGGCCAGCAGGAAGGCGCCGTGGTACTCGCCAGCCAGCTTCTCGAGGATCGGGCCGAGGGTCTTGCACGGCCCGCACCATTCGGCCCAGAAATCGACCAGCACCGGCACCACCAGCGACTTCTGCAGGACCTCGGTCTCGAAGCCGGCGGTGGTGGCGTCGAAGACGTGCTTGGTGGTGTCGACGGACATGGACGGCTCCGGTGCAGGGGAGGAGAAGGATGGCGGCGAGGGTTCAGGATTCCAAGTCGATGTAAAAAATAGTTGACATTGATCGATGGCGATGTAAATTAGTTTTTACATCAAGTCAGCTGGAGCGGACATATGCAGACACATCCGTGGCAGGTCGCTGCACTGGCGGCGATCGCGTTGCCCGCGCTCTGGCTGCTGCTGGCCGGCCCCGAGCGCCTGCTCGGCATCGAGGGCGACCACATCGGCATGGTCTTGCTGGTGACCGCGGCATGGACCAGCCTGCTGGCGCTGTCGAAGCTGCCGCGGGGCGAGGGCGAGGCGGCGATCGCGCCGGCCGAATGGAGGGCCTGGATCGGCACCGGTTTCATGGCCGTGGCGGTGGCGTATTTCGTCGGCCACGTGGAGGTCTTCGCGGCCGGGCCGGACGACCGGGCGGCGCGTGCGATGGCCGGTCACCTGGTGCTGCTGCTGGTCGCGTGGACCGTGTTGTCGCAGGTGCTGGCGTCGCGCTGGAAGGGCGCGGTGGACGAGGACGAGCGCGACCGCGGCATCGCGGTGCAGGCGGCCGGGTGGTGGCGCGGTACCGCTGCCGTGGCCGTACTCGCCCTTGCCGTAACCCTGGGCTTCTCGCCGCCGGAGCGGCTGCAGTGGGCCACGCACTTCATGGTCGCGAACCTGCTGGTACTGGCGCTCATGTGCGCCTGGCTGGCCGAGTGCGCGGCGACCGCAATGCTGTACCTGCGCGACCGCCAGTGAGCGGCACGCCCATCGCCAACGAGATCCGCCGCTTGCGCTTCGAACACGGCGAGATGACCCAGCAGGCGCTGGCCAATGCCTGCCGGGTGACGCGGCAGACGATCATCGCGCTGGAGGCGGGCCGTTACGCGCCGTCGCTGGAGCTGGCGTTCCGCATCGCACGCGCGTTCGGCGTCGGGGTCGAGGACGTGTTTCGCTGGGAGGGGTCATGAAGAATCCGGATCGCTGGTTCGCGCCGATCGCTGGCGTGGTCGCCGTGTCTGCGTACGCCGGCCTGGGCGCGCCGCTGGACGGCTACTCGCACCTGCTCCATCCGGTCGCGCTGCCCGGGGCGGACGGCGTGCCGCGCGCGTTCGCGTTCAACCTGCTGGTGTTCGTGCTGCCGGGACTGCTGCTGGCCGCGTCCGCATGGCGGTTGCGCGGGCGGCTGCCGGCGCGCACCGGCATGGCCGCGCGGCTCGGCACGACCATGCTGTTGCTGTCGGCGCTGGCCTACGCCGTGCAGGGCATGCTGCCGCTCGATCTGGAGCAGCCTGACGCAGGCGCCAGCCGCTGGCATGCCGCGGCCTGGACCGTGTGGTGGATCGCGTTCCTGGCCGGCACTGCACTGCTGGCGGCGTCGCTGCGCGCGCTGCGGGTCGCAGCCGTCGGTGCGTGGCTGCTGGTGCTGGGTGCGGGCGTGCTGCTGCCGCAGCTGCTGGGGACGGGCATCAGCCAGCGGCTGGCGTTCGCGGCGTGGTTTGCGTGGATGTGGTGGCTGGAGTTGTCGCTGCGGTCGGAATGACAGGCAGCGGTGAGCCGGTCGAGCCTGCGACAGCGCGAGCGCGGCCCCGCTGCTGCCTGCGGGGTCACCCGTGCCGCAACTTCAGCCCCAGGATCACCGTCGCCAGCACAAAGGTCACCGCATTGGCCAGGATCATCGGCCACGCGCCCAGCACCAGGCCGTAGCCGAACCAGCACACGATGCCGATGGTGAACACCACGTACATGCCCAGCGAGATGCCGCTGGTGTCGCGGCTGCGGATCGTCTTGGCCGCCTGCGGCACGAATGCCAGCGTGGTCAGGATCGCAGCCACGTAGCCAAGCCATTCCAGGTTCATTCAACCCCCGGCCTGCGATACACGCGGCCGTCCTTCATCACGAAGTCGACCGCCATCACCGCATTGATGTCCGCAACCGGATCACCGGGCAGGGCGATGATGTCGGCGCGTTTGCCGGGTTCGATCACGCCCTGGTCGTCGACGCCCAGCACCTGCGCGGCGTGCAGCGTCGCCGACTGCAGCGCGTAGGCCGCCGGAATGCCGGCTTCGACCATGTAGATGAACTCGCGCGCGTTGTCGCCGTGCGGGCCCACGCCCTGGTCGGTGCCGAAGCCGATCTTCACTCCGGCACGATAGGCGCGCGCGGCGGTGTCCTGGATCAGCGCGCCGATGCGGGCGGCCTTGGGGCGCACGATCTCGGGAAAGTAACCCGGCTCCTTCGCCTTTTCGGCGACGAAGCGTCCGGCGTAGATGGTCGGCACGTACCAGGTGCCGTGCTGCTTCATCAGCCGCATCACATCGTCGCTCATGTGGGTGCCGTGCTCGATGCTGGTCACGCCCGCCAGAACCGCGCGGCGCATGCCTTCCTCGCCGTGCGCGTGCGCGGCGACGGTGTAGCCGTAATCCTTCGCGGTGTCGACCACCGCGCGGATCTCGTCGACGGTGAACTGCGGCGCGTCGCCGGACTTGGCATAGCTCAGCACGCCGCCGGTGGCGGTGATCTTGATGACGTCGCTGCCGTCCTTGTAGCGCTGGCGCACGGCCTGGCGGGCGTCGTCGACGGAGTTGATTACGCCATCGGTCGGGCCGGGCGGGCCGAGCAGGTGCGAGAGCATCGAGTTCCAGCCGTTGCTCGGGTCGGCGTGGCCGCCGGTGGTGGCGATGGACTTGCCGGCGGCGAAGATGCGCGGCCCGTCGACCAGGCCCTGGTTGACCGCGTCGCGCAGGTGCGGACTGACCTCGCCGCCAAGGTCGCGCACGCTGGTGAAGCCGGCACGCAGGGTCTTGCCGGCATAGCCGACCGAGCGGAAGGCGTAGTCGACCGGATCCAGCCGGAAGCCTTCCGAGTAGCTCTGCGGACCGGACTGGCTGCCCAGGTGCACGTGCAGGTCGGTCCAGCCGGGAAGGCAGGTGCGGCCTGCCAGGTCGATGGTTTCGGCGCCAAGCGTGGCGGTGCGTCCGGGCTGCAGCGAGCGGATGCGGCCATCCTCGACCACGATCGTGTGTTCGCCGAGCACCCGGCCGCTGCGGGCATCGAAGATCCGCTCGCAGTGCAGCGCCACGGGATCGGCTGCGACTGCCTGTGGCGACAGGCAGGCGGCCAGGACGAGGAAGGGGAGCAGGCGTGGCATCAAGGGCATCGGTCTGGTCGGCGGCAAGGGTCGGCCGATTGAACCACAGCTGCCGCCGCCGAATGCGGCCCCGCCGGCCTTGCTTCCGGCGGTGGCCCGGCCGCGCCGCAGACGCCAGGGGGCGCACGTCGACACGATGTGCACGCGCGGTGGACGCCGGCGAATGACGGGGCTGCCGCGCTGGGGTAGGCTTCCAGTCCCTGTTTTTCCAGCGCAGATACCGTGTCCGTAGAGTCCGCCAGCCCCGAATCCGCCGCCTACCAGCCCGCCCCGATCGAGGCCGCTGCGCAGCGCTTCTGGGACGACACCCGCGCCTTCGAGGTGACCGAGCAGCCGGGCAAGCCGAAATTCTTCTGCCTGTCGATGCTGCCGTATCCCTCCGGTGCGCTGCACATGGGCCACGTGCGCAACTACACCATTGGCGATGTGATCAGCCGCTACCAGCGCATGACCGGCAAGAACGTGCTGCAGCCGATGGGCTGGGACGCGTTCGGCCTGCCGGCCGAGAACGCGGCGATCAAAAACGCCACCGCGCCGGCGAAATGGACCTACGCCAACATCGACCACATGCGCGCCCAGCTCAAGTCGCTGGGTTACGCGATCGACTGGTCGCGTGAGTTCGCGACCTGCTCGCCCGACTACTACGTGCACGAGCAGCGCATGTTCGTGCGGCTGATGCACAAGGGCCTGGCCTACCGCCGCAACTCGGTGGTGAACTGGGACCCGGTCGACCAGACCGTGCTGGCCAACGAGCAGGTCATCGACGGCCGCGGCTGGCGCTCGGGCGCGCTGGTGGAAAAGCGCGAGATCCCGCAGTGGTTCCTGCGCATCACCGATTACGCGCAGGAGTTGCTGGACGGGCTGGACACGCTGGACGGCTGGCCCGAGTCGGTCAAGACCATGCAGCGCAACTGGATCGGCCGCAGCGAAGGTCTGGAGCTGCAGTTCAAGGTCGATGGCGAGGACGCGCCGCTGTCGGTCTACACCACGCGCCCCGACACGCTGATGGGAGTGACCTTCATCTCCATCGCCGGCGAGCATCCGCTGGCGATCAAGGCCGCCGCTTCGAATCCCGAGCTGGCCGCGTTCCTCGATGAGCTGAAGCGCGGCGGCGTGTCCGAAGCCGACATCGAGGCGCAGGACAAGCGCGGCATGGCCACCGGCCAGTGGGCGATCCATCCGCTCACCGGCGAGGACGTGCCGGTCTACGTCGCCAACTTCGTGCTGATGGGCTATGGCACCGGCGCGGTGATGGCGGTACCGGCGCACGACCAGCGCGACTGGGAATTCGCCAAGGCCTATGGCCTGCCGGTGCGGGCGGTGATCGTGCCGCAGGGCGTGCGCGACGCGCTGCTCGAGGTGATCGGCGACGTCGCCCACGACGCCGATCCGTTCCAGGCCGCACTGGCCGGCGGGTCGGTCGATGCCTATGACACGTCCGCCGCGGTGGCCGTGGTGCGCGAATACCTGGACGGCATCGAACAGCGCGGCGCGTACACCGAGCGCGGCTTCCTGATCAATTCCGGCGAATACAACGGCCTGGGCTACGACGCCGCCTTCGCTGCGCTGGCGCGGCACTTCGAGGCCCAGGGCAGCGGCCGGCGCAAGGTCAACTTCCGCCTGCGCGACTGGGGCGTGAGCCGCCAGCGCTACTGGGGCTGCCCGATCCCGGTGGTCTATTGCGATGGCTGCGGCGCGGTGCCGGTGCCGGAGGACCAACTGCCGGTGCTGTTGCCCGAGGACGTGGCCGACGCCTTCTCCAATCCGGGCGTGGTGCATTCGCCGATCAAGTCCGATCCGCAGTGGCGCACGACCACCTGCCCGAGCTGCGGCAAGCCGGCCGAGCGCGAAACCGACACCTTCGACACCTTCATGGAGTCGAGCTGGTACTACGCGCGCTACACCTCGCCCGGCGCGGCCGACATGGTCGACGGACGCGCGAAATACTGGACGCCGGTCGACCAGTACATCGGCGGCATCGAGCACGCGATCCTGCACCTGCTGTACTTCCGCTTCTTCCACAAGTTGCTGCGTGACCAGGGCCTGGTCGACAGCGACGAGCCGGCCAACCGCCTGCTCACCCAGGGCATGGTCATCGCCGAGACCTACTACCGCGAGCACGTCAACGGCGCCAAGGAGTGGTTCAACCCGGCGGACGTGGACGTGGAGCGCGACGACAAGGCCCGCATCACCGGCGCCACGCTCAAGGCCGACGGCAATCCGGTGATGATCGGCGGCATCGAGAAGATGTCGAAGTCGAAGAACAACGGCGTCGATCCGCAGGCGATGATCGCGCGCTATGGCGCCGACACCGTGCGCCTGTTTTCGATGTTCGCCTCGCCGCCGGAACTTTCCCTGGAGTGGAACGAGGCCGGGGTCGAGGGCATGGCGCGCTTCCTGCGCCGGCTGTGGACCCAGGTCCAGCGCCACGCCGATGGCGGGCCCGCGCCGGCACTGGATCCCTCGACGCTCACCGCCGCGCAGAAGGCGCTGCGCCGGCAGCTGCACGAAACCGTGCAGAAGGTCGGCGACGACTACGGCCGCCGGCACGCCTTCAACACCGCCATCGCCGCGGTGATGGAGCTGCTCAACGCGGTGGCGAAGTTCGACCCTTCGACAGGCTCAGGGCAGGCTGCCGACGGCAACGGCCGCGCCCTGCGCCAGGAATGCCTGGAGGCGATGGTGCTGCTGCTCAACCCGATCACCCCGCACGCCAGCCACGCGCTGTGGCAGGCGCTGGGCCATGCGGAGATGCTGCTGGAGGACGTGGCGTTCCCGCAGCCCGACCCGGCCGCGCTGGTGCGCGACGCGGTCACGCTGGCGGTGCAGGTCAACGGCAAGCTGCGCGGGACGATCGAGGCGCCGGTGGACGCACCGCGCGAGGCGATCGAGGCCGCCGCCCTGGCCGAGCCCAACGTGCAGGCCTTCCTTGCCGACCTGCAGGTGCGCAAGGTCATCGTGGTGCCGGGCAAGATCGTCAACGTGGTGGCGGGCTGAATGCGCGGCGCCAGCCTGCTTGCCCGTGCCGCCGCCCTCGGCCAGACTTCGCCGATGATCCGGACCTGCCTGCTTGCCGTCCTCCTCGCCCTCGGCCTGGCCGGTTGCGGCTTCCACCTGCGCGAGGCGCTGCAGCTGCCGCCGGACCTGGGCCAGGTGCGCGTGACCGCCCGCGATCCCTACAGCGCGCTGGCGCTGTCGCTTGAGCGCTCGCTCGGCCATGCCGGTGTGCAGGTGGTCGAGGCTGGCACCCCCGGCCGCCTGGCGGTGCTGGCGATCCGCTCCGAGCGCTGGGCCTCGCTGCCGCTGAGCCTCGACCAGTACGGGCGCGCCCAGGAATACACGCTGCGCTACGCGGTGGTGTTCGCGCTGATCGATGCCAATGGCGACGAGATCGTGCCGCAGCAGGTCGTCGAGCTCGCGCGCGACTACATTTCGGTGCCCACCGACATGACCGGTACCGACACCGAGGCCGAACTGCTCGGCCGCGAACTGCAGCGCGAGATGACCGCAGCGATCCTGCGCCGCATCGACGCCGCGACGCGCGAGCGCCGCCAGGCCGCGCAGTGAGCCGCGCAGCGGCATGGAGCTGAAGCCCGAGCGCCTGGGCGCGCAGCTGGGCGCAGAGCCACCGCGCCCGGCCTACCTGGTGGCCGGCGCCGAAACCCTGCTGGTGCTGGAAGCGGCCGACCTGATCCGCGCCCGCGCGCGTGACTGCGGCTATGGCGAGCGCGAGGTGTTCGACGCCGACGGTCGCGATTTCGATTGGGATGCACTGTCGGCCAGCTTCCGCGCGCCGAGCCTGTTCTCCGCGCAGCGGCTGATCGAACTGCGCCTGCCGACGGGGCGCCCCGGCAAGCAGGGCGGCGAAGTGATTGCCGAATTCTGCGCCCATGCGCGGGAGGCCGCGCAGGCCGGCGCCGGTGCGCCCGAGATCGTGCTGCTGGTCACCGCAGGCGAGTGGAGCCGCCAGCACGGTGGACGCTGGAGCGAGGCGATCGCCGGCCTGGGCCACATCGTGCTGGTGCCGCTGGTGCGCCCGCACGAACTGGAAGGCTGGCTGGAATCACGCATGCGCCAGCGCGGGGTGCGCGCCGACCGCGCCGCGGTCCAGCGCCTGGCCGAACGCGTGCAGGGCAACCTGCTGGCGGCCGCGCAGGAGGTCGACAAGCTGGCGCTGCTGGCTGGCGAAGGCACGCTCGACGCCGCGCGCATGGAGTCGCTGGTCGCCGATGCGGCCCGCTTCGACGTGTTCCGCCTGGTCGATGCCGCGCTGGGCGGACAGGCCGCGCAGGCCACCCGCATGCTGGCCGGGCTGCGCGCCGAGGGCGAGGCGGTGCCGGCGCTGATGGGCATGGTGGTGATGGAGCTCAATCGCGTCGCCGCGCTGGCGCGGGTGCAGGCGCGCGGCGGCAACCTTGCCTCCGAATTCAAGGCGCAGCGGGTCTGGGATTCCAAGCAGGCCGTGTACAAGCGCGCGCTGTCGCGACACCCGGCCTCGCGCTGGGAGCGCTTCGTGGTGATGGCCGGCGGCGTGGACCGCATCGCCAAGGGCCGCGTGCGCGTCGGCGAGGAGCCGGCGGATGCGTGGCTGGCGCTGGAGCGGCTGCTGGTCGCGGTGGCCGAGCCGAAGGCGGCGGCGCTGGCCGGCTGAGTTCAGCGCAGCGGCAATCCCGCCGCTGCCGCCGTCCGCCCGCCGCAGGACGTTCGTCATCCCGACGAACGCCGGAAGCGCCTTTCAACAGCCCGCAGGGCTGGTCATCCATCTTGACCCCGCAGTGCAGGCATCCATGCCAGCCTGCAGGTCGCCCCGGATCGAACCTCACCGCGCAACCTCACCAGACAGCCATGGCGCCCGTCAGCAAAAACGAAACATCGCAGGTCTCCGCACCCGCCGCAGACGACGGCCCAGCGGCCCGAACGCCGCTGCTGGTCCTGTACGGCGGCACCTTCGATCCCGTGCACCACGGTCATCTGGCGATCGCCCGCGAGGCGCGCGACGCGCTCGGCGTGCCGATCCACTTCATGCCCGCCGCCGATCCGCCGCATCGCCCACCGCCGGGCGCGGACGCCTCGCAGCGCGCTGCGATGCTGGCGCTGGCGATTGCCGACGAGCCCGATTTCCACATCGACCTGCGCGAACTGCGCCGTGACGGCCCCAGCTACAGCGTCGAAAGCCTGCGCGAACTGCGCCGCGACATCGGGGCCGCCGCCCCGGTCGCGCTGCTGATCGGCGCCGACAGCCTGCTTGGGCTGCCGGGGTGGCGCGAATGGCGGGCGCTGCTTGGACTGACCCATCTCGTCGTGGCCGAACGGACCGGAAGTGCCCTGGATCGCCCCCTGCCGCCGGAACTGGCCGAAGCCCTCGAGGGCCGCTGGTGCGATGACGCGGGCGCGCTGCGTGCGCAGCCGGGCGGGCGCCTGCTGCGGCTGCGGCAGGCGCTGCACCCCGGTTCGGCGACCCGGGTGCGGGCCGACATCTCCGCCGACAGCGACTGGCGCCAGCTGGTGCCGTCGGGCGTCGCCGACTACATCGTCCGCCACCGCCTCTACGGGGTCGATGCGCCAACCCCGGTATAATCGTGCCGCAACCTTCAGAGCCAGCGCCCTTGTCCAGTTCCGCGCACGTCATCAAGACCCGTCTTCCCGACCCGCCGCCGCCGGCAGAGGTGCTGCTACGCAGCATCCACACCGCGGTCGAGGACCTCAAGGCCAAGGACGTCACCGAAATCGACGTGCGCGGCCGGACCAGCGTCTGCGACTACATGGTGATCGCCTCGGGCACCTCGACCCGTCACGTCAAGTCGATCGCCGACGAGGTGGTGCGCCAGGCCAAGCAGCTCGGCTGCCAGCCACTCGGCGTCGAGGGCGAACGCGAAGCGGAGTGGGTGCTGGTCGATCTGGGCGATGTCGTCGTGCACGTGATGCTGCCGCGCGTGCGCGAGTTCTATGCGCTCGAGCGCCTGTGGACGGTCGGCGACCAGCCGCCCGGGGACGCGCCGCCCGAAGCCGCGGACGAAGATCCCCGCTAGCCGGAAGCGCTTGCCCGTGGCTGTTCCATCGCGGCAAGTCGCGGACTTTCCCCGGATACACGCTTCCGGGCGATCGGGCCACGGATGAGATACTGGGGTGATGCAGACCCGCCTCCACACTTGCACTGGCCGCGCGTCTTGAAGGCGCGCCTCATCGCCGTCGGCGAGCGTGCGCCGGCCTGGGTCGCGGATGGATTTGGCGAATACCGCAAGCGCCTGTCGCACTGGCTGCCGCTGGAGCTGGTCGAGGTCGAACCCGGCCTGCGCGGCAAGGGCCGCGACCCGGCGCGGGCGATGCAGGAGGAGGGCGCGCGCGTGCTCGCGGCGGTGCCGCGCAACACGCAGGTCGTCGTGCTCGATGGCGGCGGCAAGGCATGGTCCTCCGAAGAACTGGCGCAACGACTGGAGCACTGGCGAGGACAGGGCCGCGATCTCGCCTTCCTGGTCGGCGGCCCCGAAGGCCACGCCTCCGGGGTGCTCAAGCGCGCCGACGAATCCTGGTCGCTGGGCCCGCTGACCCTGCCGCACATGCTGGTGCGGCTGCTGCTGGCCGAACAGCTCTATCGCGCCGCCGCGCTGCTGGCGAACCATCCCTACCATCGCGGCTGAAGCCGCTCCTACAGGACCTGTGTTCCCTCTGTAGGAGCGGCTTCAGCCGCGATCGCCAGTGACGACCCATCGTCGCGGTCGGCCGAAGGCCCCGGTTCCGCCCCCAAGCGGGAGCGGAACCATGAAACCCCGCCTCGCGGCAGGCTCAATGCCCTGGCGCCCTAACCGCGAGCCAGCCGGAACTCGATCGGCACGATGCCCACCGCCTGCACCGGCTGGCCGTCGCGCAGCGCGGGACGGAAGGTCCAGTTGCGCTGCACGTGGCGCAGGGCCTCGCGGTCGAGCACGGCATGGCCGCTGCTCTGCTCGATCCCGACCTGCAGCGGCCGGCCGTCGGTGCCGACCAGGATCCGCAGCAGCACCACGCCCTCCAGCCCGCGCTGGAGGGCCAGGCGCGGATAGGCCGGCGACGGTGCGCGGTCGTACTGCAGCTGCATGCCCATGACCGGCCCGGGCGGCGCGATCGACACCGCTTCGCCCGGCTCGGTGGCCGCGTTCGCGGCTGTGTCGACGAAGATGCCGTGGTCGACCAGCACCGGGACGTCTGCCGCCGGCGGCGCGATCGCGGTGTCGCGGATGGTGGACTGTGGCTGGACGCGCGGCGGCGTCACCGGCACCACCTCCGGCGGCGGTACCGGGGTGCGGCGCTCGATCGGCACGATCGGCACCACGCTCAGGTCCGGCGTGCGGTCCACTCGCGTGGGCGGTGGGGGCAGCGTCATCGGCGCGAGCAGCATGGCCAGCGCCAGCACGTTCAGCGCGAGCGTGCTGCTGATGCCGAGGATGCGGTTGCTGTCCAGGCGCCCCACCTGCGCGCCATGTCGGGATGAGTGCGTCTGCTGCAGGACCATGCTCCACCTCCGCGTGTGCCGGTGGCCGGGACGGCCGCCGTCTGGCCAGTGAACGCGCCGGTGGCGGGGACGGGGTTGAGAAGGAGCCTTGCGTCCCGCCTGCGTGCGCGACCCTGACTGCAGCCCGACGCTACGCCCGCGGCTGCGGACGCGGCAATGCGGCGAAGGTCGAAGGGCGCCTGCCGGCAGACGGGCGGTGGAACGCTGCGGCCATTGGCCGCAGCAGGCGCTCAGGCGCCCTCGTTCTTGCCGTCACGTTCGGGCTCGCGGTCGAGGCCGCCGGCGTCGGGGTTGGGCTGTTTCTTCGCGCCGGACTTGCGCGCGTCCTCCTTGTCGCGCGGCTCTTCTTCGCGGTAGCCGGAGCGGTCGTCGGACTTGCCTGGATTCTTGGGCATGGTCAGTTCCCCAGTTCGAACACGACATCGAGGCTGGCGCCGAGCGTGGTCTCGCCCGGCGACACCGGGGCCGATTCCATGCGCGCGTCCATCGCCATCGCCTTCATCATCGGCATCGGC
Source organism: Luteimonas sp. A611 (assembly GCF_054072715.1). Lineage (NCBI taxonomy): Bacteria > Pseudomonadati > Pseudomonadota > Gammaproteobacteria > Lysobacterales > Lysobacteraceae > Luteimonas > Luteimonas sp. A611. The sequence goes on along the minus strand of NZ_JBSVRP010000002.1, from coordinate 303,784 downwards.
GGCTGGAAACCGCCGCCCTCGCTGATGCTCACGATGCGGCGTACGCGCAGGCCCAGCGACTGCGCGTACATCGCCGCGCGCGCCTGCGCCAGCTTCAGCGCGGCCTGGCGCGCCTCGTCGTACACCGCCTCGGGCTGATCGATCTCGAAGTTCGGCCCGTTGACCTGGTTGGCGCCGCTGGCGACCAGCGCGTCGAGCACCTCGCCCAGCTTGCCGATGTCGCGAACCTTGATGTTGACCGTGTTGCTGGCCTGGTAGCCAGTGATGACCGGCGGCTGGTTCTCGGCGTAGCGGTACTGCGGCTGGATGCTGATGCCGCTGGTCTGCACGTCGCGATCGGCGACGCCCGCGGCGCGAATGGTGGCCACAACCTTGGCCATCTGCGCGGAATTGGCCTTGAGTGCGGCGTTTGCGTCGGCGGCCTGGGTGACCACGCCGGTGGACAGGCTGGCGATATCCGGGGTGCGGCTGGCCTCGGCGTGCGCGCTGACCGAGAGCAGGGTGCCATCGGTGGCGACCGGGGCGGGGCGGGCTTGGGCATGGGTCATCGTGTAGGGCGCCAGGGCGAGGAGTCCGGCGAGCAGCAGGCACGCGGGTGTGGATCGGGACATGGTGATCTCCGGGAAAGGCTGGTGGAAGGGTCGGCAGGGTCCAGTGAACGGCCCGTGAGCCTGAACGGGGTTGAGGACGCCTCAGCTGGGGGACTGCCTGCGGCAGGTATCCTCTCCCGATGCTGCATCTCGCCTCCCAATCGCCCCGCCGACGTGAACTCCTGGCACGCCTCGGCGTGGAGTTTGGCGTCCTGGACGTCGATGTGCCCGAGCAGCGCGAGCCGGGGGAGCCGCCCGAGGACTATGTGCGCCGCGTCGCCCGTGAAAAAGCCGGCGCCGGCCTGCTCGAAGTGATGACCGTGCCCGGCGCGCTGGTGCTCGGCGCCGACACCGAGGTGGTGCTGGATGACGAGGTCTTCGGCAAGCCGCGCGATGCGGCCGACGCGGCTGCGATGCTGCGCCGCCTGTCGGGACGCTGCCACGAGGTGATTTCGGCGGTGAGCCTGGTGTCTGCCGGGCGCGAGGCGCAGGTGGTGTGTATCTCCCGGGTGGGCTTCGCGCCGCTGGACGAGCAGGATATCGCCGCCTACGTCGCCAGCGGCGAGCCGATGGGCCGCGCTGGCGCGTATGCCATCCAGGGCGGGGCGGAACGTTTCGTCAGCCGGCTGGAGGGCAGCTATTCGGGCGTGATGGGCCTGCCCTTGCACGAAACCGCCGCGCTGCTGCGCGGGTTCGGCATCGCGACCGGCTTCGCGGTGCCTGCGGCCGCCACCGGTCCGCGGGCCGCCACCACCACCGCGTCGAGCCGGGAGTAGGACGGATGTCGGAAGAGATCCTCGTCAACGTCACCCCGCGCGAAACCCGCGTGGCGGTGGTCGAGAACGGCATGCTGCAGGAGCTGCACATCGAGCGCGGCTGGCGGCGCGGCGTGGTGGGCAACATCTACAAGGGGCGCGTGCAGCGGGTGATGCCCGGCATGCAGGCGGCCTTCGTCGACATCGGGCTGGAGCGCACCGCGTTCCTGCACGCCAACGACGTGGTGCGCCCGATCCAGGTCGAGGCCATCGACGACGCGCTGCCGGCGTTGCCGCAGCCGGTGCGCCCGGTTACCGAACTGCTGCGTGACGGGCAGGAAGTGATCGTGCAGGTGGTCAAGGACCCGATCGGCAGCAAGGGCGCGCGCCTGACCACGCAGTTGAGCATTCCGTCACGCTACCTGGTGCTGCTGCCGCAGTCGCGGGTGATCGGCGTGTCGGCGCGGATCGAGGACGAGGCCGAACGGGCCCGCCTCAAGGCCATGGTCGCCGAGGCATCGACGCCGGAGGAGCCGCTCGGCTACATCGTGCGCACCAATGCCGAAGGCCAGCCGGCCGACGCGCTGGGCGAAGACCTGGCCTATCTGTCGCGGGTCTGGAACATCGTTGCCAAGCGCTCGCGCGAGGCGCTGGTGCAGACCTGCATCTACGAAGACCTGAGCCTGCCGCTGCGCGCGGTGCGCGATCTGATCCGCAAGGACGTGGAGAAGGTGAAGGTCGACTCGCGCGAGACCTTCGACCGGCTGCAGGCGTTCGTCGCCAAGTACATGCCGGTGCTGGCCGAGCGCATCGAGCTGTATACCGGCAACCGTCCGATCTTCGACCTGTACGGCGTCGAGGACGAGATCCAGCGCGCGCTGGAGAAGCAGGTGCCGCTGAAGTCCGGCGGTTATCTGGTCATCGACCAGACCGAGGCGATGACCACGGTCGACGTCAACACCGGCTCGTTCGTCGGCCAGCGCAACCTCGAGGAAACGGTGTACCGCACCAACCTCGAGGCCTCGCAGGCGGTGGCGCGGCAGCTGCGGCTGCGCAACCTGGGCGGGATCATCATCATCGACTTCATCGACATGGTCGACGACGAGCATCGCCGCCAGGTGCTGCGCACGCTGGAGAAGTCGCTGGTCAAGGACCACGCCAAGACCACGGTCTACGACTTCTCGCCGCTGGGCCTGGTGGAGATGACGCGCAAGCGCACGGTCGAGAGCCTGCAGCGCCAGCTCAGCGAGACCTGCAACGCCTGCAGCGGGCGCGGCATGGTCAAGACACCGGAGACGGTGACCTACGAGATCTTCCGCGAGATCGTGCGCGCCGTGCGCCAGTTCGAGGCCGAGCGCCTGCTGGTCATCGCCTCGCCGAACATCGTCGGGCGGATCACCGAGGAAGAGTCGGCCGCGGTGGCGGAGCTGGAGGAGTTCCTCGGCAAGAGCATCCGCTTCCAGTCCGACGAGCAGTACCTGCAGGAGCAGTTCGATGTGGTGCTGCTCTAGTCCAGGCGGCCACGATCCGCGATCGCGGAGCAGGGCGATCGGGCAGCCATGACCACGCCACTGCGACGTCGCCTGCGGCTGGCGCGCCGTGGCGTGCTGTACGCGCTGGCCGCCGTTCTGGTGCTGATGGCGCTGGTGACCGGCGCGATCAGCCGCCTGCTGCCGCTGGCCGAGCGGCATCCCGATCGCGTCGCCGCATGGCTCAGCGAGCGGGCGGGTCGCCCGGTCGCCTTCGACCGGCTGGACACGGCCTGGACGCGACGCGGCCCGCTGCTGCGCTTCGACGGCCTGCGCATCGGCGCGGGCGAGGATGCGGTGCGCATCGGCGCGGCCGAGATGCTGGTCTCGCAGTACGCGGGGCTGCTGCCGGGGCGCGCGTTCACCGAGCTGCGCCTGCGCGGCCTGCAGCTGGCCCTGGAGCGATCCGACGACGGGCGCTGGCAGGTGCGCGGCCTGCCCGGCAGCGAGCAGGCCGACGCCGATCCGCTCGCCGTGCTCGAGCGCCTAGGCGAACTGCAGGTCATTGGCGGGCAGCTGAGCGTGCATGCGCCCGCGCTTGGACTGGACACGACCCTGCCGCGCATCGACCTGCGTCTGCAGGTGGACGGCGCGCGCGTACGGGCGGCGGCGCGCGCCTGGATCAGCGAGCAGGCGCAGCCGCTGGACCTTTCGCTCGACCTGGACCGCCACCAGGGCAACGGCCAGGCCTACGCCGCGGCGCTGCGGGCCGATGTCGCGGCCTGGGCGCCGCTGCTGCGCTTCGCCGGCGCCAGCGTCGAGTCCGGAGAAGGACGCGCACAGCTGTGGCTGCAACTGCAGGACAAACGGGTCGCGCAGGTCACGCTCGACGCGGCGCTGACCGGCGTCGGCCTGCGCGGCGCGCCCATGCCCGGACAGGGCACGCCGCCGCGGCTGGCCTTCGAGCGGGTCGAGGCGCAGGCACGCTGGCGCAATTCGGCCGATGGCTGGCGCCTGGACGCGCCGCACCTGCGCCTGGGCAGCGGCGATGCACCACAGGTGCTCGACGGGCTGGTGGCAACGGGCGGTGCAGGCTTCAGCCTGCGCGCCGGACAGATCGACGGCGGTCCGCTGCTGGCACTGCTCGCACTGGGGGACCGCTTTGATCCCGGGCTGCGCCGCTGGCTGCTTGGCGCCGCGCCCGAGGCCGCCGTGCGCGACCTGTCGATCGTCCGCGACGAGCGTGGGCGCGTGCGCGCGCAGGCACGCCTGGAAGGGCTGCGCTTCGCCAGTCTGGGCGACACGCCCGGGCTCGCGGGCCTGGCGGGAACGCTGTCGGGCGACGCGCATGGCTTCGGCTTTGTCCCCGATCCCGATGCAGTGGTCCGCTTCGACTGGCCCGCCGGGTTCGGTGCGCCGCATCAGGTGAACCTGCGCGGCGAGATCGTTGGCTGGCGCGAGGGCGATGGCCTGCACGTGGGCACGCCTGCGCTGCGCGTGGAGGGCGAGGGCTATGCCGCCGACATGCGCGGCGGGGTCTGGTTCCAGAACGACGGCACGCGGCCGGTGCTGGACCTGGCGACGGTGCTCGACGAAGCGCAGGTCACGGTCGCCCGCCGCTTCTGGGTGCGCCATGTGATGCCCGATGCCGCCGAGCGCTGGCTCGATGGCGCCCTGGTGGGCGGCAGCGTGCACGACGGCCGTGCGGTGCTGCGCGGCGACTTGGACGACTGGCCGTTCAGCGCGGCCGCGGGCGGTGAATACCGCGGCCTGTTCCACGGCCAGGCGCGGCTGCACCGCGCGACCGTGCGCTTCCACAAGGACTGGCCGGCGCTGGAGGAGCTTGATGCCGTGGCCACCTTCGTCAACGACGGCTTCCGCGTGCAGGGCAACGGCACCATCGCCGGCGTGGAGGCGCGCGACATCGAGGCCAGCCTCGATCATTACTCGCAGGCGGTGCTGGATGTGCGTGCGCGCCCGGCTGGCGATGCCGGCAAGGTGCTCGCGCTGCTGCAGCGTAGCCCGCTGCGCCGGGGCATCGAAGATACGCTCGACAGTCTCTCCGCCGCAGGACCCTTGGCGGCCACCTTCGCGCTGACGCTGCCGCTCCACGGCAGCCCGCGTGCGCGCCCCAGCGTGAGCGGCGAAGTCGACCTGCGTGGCGTGACGCTGGGCGATGCGCGATGGAAGCTGGAGCTGCAGCAGGTGCGCGGCCTGGCGCGCTACGACCGGCACGGCTTCCGCGGCGACGGGCTGTCGGCCGTGCGCGACGGCAGGGCGTCGGCCCTGTCGTTGCGGGCGGGGCTGGGCCACGTGCGCGATGCCGCTTCGTCATTCGAGGCCGAGCTCGCGGCACCGCTCTCGGCCGAGGAGCTGCTGCAGCAGGTGCCCCGCCTGGCGTGGCTGTCCCCGTACGTTGACGGCCGCTCGCGCTGGCAGGTCGGCGTGGCGGTCGCGCGGGCCACGCGCCCGGGCGAGGCCGCCACCACCCGGCTGCAGCTGCGCTCCAACCTGGTCGGTACCGCCCTGGACCTGCCCGCGCCGCTGCGCAAGCCGGCCGCCGACGCGTTGCCGACGACGGTCACCGCGACCCTGCCGCTGGAAAACGCGGACGTCGCGGTCACGATGGGCAACCGGCTTGCGCTGCGCGCGCGCACAACGCCGGCGGGCACGGGCGTCCGCGTGCTGCTGGGCGCCTCGTCGGTGGCGGATCCGCCGCCGGCGTCGGGCCTGGTGGTGGGTGGCAGTACGCCGGAACTCGATGCAATGGGCTGGACCGCGCTCGCCACGGGAGCCAGCGGCGAAGGCGAGGGCGACAGCGCCTTGCCGCTGCGCGGCGTCGACGTGGAGGTTGCAAACCTGCGCCTGCTCGGCACGGGCTTTCCGCGGACCCGTATGCGCGTGTCCCAGGACGCGGCTGCGACGCAGGTGCGGTTCGACGGGGCCGCACTGGCCGGCGCGCTGCAGATTCCGCGCGGGCCGCGCGGCGCGGTCAGCGGGCGCTTCGAGCGCCTGCACTGGCAGCCGGCCTCGCCGCTGTCGGCCGCGCAGCCGGCTGGCGCGGCAAGCGTCGCCTCGGCGGAGGCATTGACGTCGTCGGCGGCAGCGACGGCCCAGGCGCCGGCGACACCCGCACGCGACGATGTCGATCCGTCCAGGGTGCCCGCCCTGCAGCTGGACGTGGAGGACTTCCGTTTCGGCACGCTTGCGCTTGGGCGGCTCGAACTGCGCACCCGCGCCAGCGCCGCCGGGCTGGAGATCGAGCGCCTGCAGACGCGTTCGCCCAGCCAGCGGCTGGACGCGGTTGGCGCATGGACCGGCCGCGGCGCAGCCGCGCGCACGCAGCTGCGCGTGGATGCCGAGAGCCGCGATTTCGGCGAACTGATGGCCGGACTGGGTTTTGGCAGCAGCATCGCCGGTGGCGACGGTCGCCTGCGCTTCGAGGCCGAATGGCCGCGCAGCCCGGCTGATTTCGGGCTTGGTGCGATCCGGGGCGAGCTGTCGCTGGCGATCAAGGATGGACACCTGGTCGAGGTCGAGCCCGGCGCGGGCCGCGTGCTGGGGCTGCTCGGCGTGGCCCAGCTGCCGCGGCGGCTGATGCTCGATTTCCGCGACTTCTTCTCGAAGGGTTTCGCCTTCGACCGGATCGGCGGCAGCGTGCGCTTTGCCGCTGGCACCGCGCGCAGCGACGACATGGCCATCGACGGGCCCGCCGCCGAGATCCGCATGCGCGGGCGCAGCGACCTGCGCGCGCAGACCCACGACCAGACCATCGAGGTGCATCCCCGCACCGGCAACCTGTTGCCCGCGGTCGGCGCGATCGCCGGTGGTCCGGTGGGCGCTGCGGTCGGCGCGGTGGCCAATGCGATGCTCAAGCGCCCGCTGGGCGAGATGAACGCGCGCACCTACCGCGTGACCGGTCCGTGGAAGGATCCGAAGGTGGAGGTGGTCGAAGGCGAATCCGCGCCGCAGGCCGCCGCGGCGCCGCCTGCACTCCCATCCTCGCGCGGCCACTGACACGCGGCGACCGGCCCCGGACTTGCGATCGGCGCCCCAACCCCCAGACTGCGCGCATGGACAACACCGATTCCGCACTCACTCTCGCCCAGTCGCGCCTGCTGCTGCCGGCCGGCCTCGACGCACCGCAGCTCGACCGCATGTTCGGCACCCTGCTCGGGCCCGGCATCGACTTCGGCGACCTGTACTTCCAGCATTCGCGGCGCGAGAGCTGGAGCGTGGAGGACGGCATCGTCAAGGACGGCGCGCACTCGATCGAACAGGGCGTGGGCGTGCGCGCGATCAGCGGCGAGAAGACCGGCTTCGCCTATTCCGACGACATCAACGGCGAGGCATTGCTGGAAGCAGCGAATTCTGCGCGCGCAATCGCGCGCGACGGCACCACGCGCATGCCGCAGGGCCTGGCCGTGGCGCGGCGCGGTGGCGGCGGCCTGTATCCGGCGCGCGATCCGGTCGATGCGATGGACAACGCCGACAAGGTCGAAGCGCTGCGCCATATCGACCGTATCCTGCGTGCCGCCGACCCGCGCGTGAAGCAGGTGATGGTCGGCCTGACCGGCGGCGTCGACACCGTGCTGGTCGCGCGCAGCGACGGCGTGCTCGCCGGCGACGTGCGTCCGCTGGTGCGGCTCAACGTGCAGGTGATCGTCGAGCAGGGCGGGCGCCGCGAGAGCGGCTATGCCGGTTACGGCGGGCGCTACGGTTACGACGTGTTGCTGGCCGACGGCCGCCCCGAGGAGTTCGCGCGCGAGGCGCTGCGCCAGGCGCTGGTCAACCTCGAGGCCATCGATGCGCCGGCCGGCAACATGCCGGTGGTGCTGGGCAACGGCTGGCCGGGCGTGCTGCTGCACGAGGCGGTGGGCCATGGCCTGGAAGGCGACTTCAACCGCAAGGGCACCAGCACCTACGCCGGACGCATGGGCCAGCGCGTGGCCGCGCCGGGCGTAACCATCGTCGACGACGGCACGCTGGACGGCCGCCGCGGCTCGCTCAACGTCGACGACGAGGGCACGCCCACGCGCTGCACCACCCTGATCGAGGACGGCGTGCTCACCGGCTACATGCAGGACACGCTCAACGCGCGGCTGATGGGCGTGGCGCCGACCGGCAACGGCCGCCGCGAATCCTTCGCCCACCTGGTGATGCCGCGCATGACCAATACCTACATGCTGGCCGGCACCCACGAGCGCGAGGAGATGATCCGCTCGGTCAAGCGCGGCCTGTATGCGGTCAACTTCGGCGGCGGCCAGGTCGACATCACCAGCGGCAAGTATGTGTTCTCCGCCACCGAGGCCTATCTCATCGAGGACGGGAAAATCACCGCGCCGGTCAAGGGCGCGACCCTGATCGGCAACGGACCGGAAACCATGCAGCGCGTGACCATGGTCGGCAACGACCTGGCGCTCGACGAGGGCGTGGGCACCTGCGGCAAGGACGGCCAGAGCGTACCCGTCGGCGTCGGCCAGCCCTCGCTGCTGGTCTCGCAGGTCACGGTGGGCGGGACGAAGGCGTGAGCGAAGGCGTGTGCGGCGCGACGCGCGACCGTTGTCATCCCGAGCGCAGCGAGGGATCTCGCGCCATCATCAATGCAGATGCTGCAGCTGACGGCAACCAGGGTGCCCGTCATTCCAGCGAAAGCTGGAGGTGCTTCTCGACAGCCAGATGGTTGCGCATCCATTCGGGCTCGTCCTGGCCTGCCGCGCGTAGGCGGAAAGCAACATGGATTCCAGCGTTCGCTGGAATGACGGCCGTATCAGGCGTCGTCGAGCTCTTCGTTGCCGCCCTCGGCAGGCGCGTCGTCGCCTGCCAGCAACAGTTGGCGGAGCTCGCGGAACAGTTCCCGAAGCGCGCGCGGCGGCTTGTTGCGCGCCCGGTCGTCCAGCGCACCGCGCACCAGCTGGCGCAGCTTCTGCCGGTCGGCCTGCGGATGTGCGTCCAGCAGTTCGGCCAGCGCAGCATCGCCTTCGTCCAGCAGCCGGTCGCGCCAGCGCTCGATACGGTGCAGCAGCGCGGTTTCCTGCCTGGCGGCCTCGCCGCCGGCGTCGAGCGCGTCGCGGATCGCATCCAGCACCTCGTCGTCCTCGCGCCGCATCTGCTTGGCCAGGAACGCCAGCTGGCGCTTGTGGGCGATGTGCGAGCGGATGCGCCGCGTTTCGGCGATGTGCGGCAGCAGGTGCTCGGGCACCGGCAGCTTTGCCAGCCGCCCCGGTTCAAGTTCGGTGAGCCTGTCCGCAAGCGCCAGCACGTCCAGGGCCTCGCGACGCTGCTGGCTGCGGCTGGGCGACAGGAACTCGCCGGTGTCGTCGTCCTTTCCTCTCATCGCATCAGGATAATCCATTGAACAGCGTTGCCGTGCCCGTGACCGAAGACGACAGCCCCGAGCGCCTGCAGCGGCTTGAGGTGCTGGCCGCGCGCCTGCTCGATGCCTGCCGCGCGCAAGGCGCCAGCCAGGCCGAGGTGTCGTGTTCGGAGGAGCGCGGCCTGAGCGTCGGCGTGCGCATGGGCGAGGCCGAGACCGTGGAATCCACGCGCGACCGCGGCATCGGCGTGACCGTGTACTTCGGCCAGCGCAAGGGCAGCGCCAGCACCGCCGACCTGCGCGAGTCCAGCCTCCAGGCCACCGTGGACCAGGCCTGCGCGATCGCGAAGTTCACCGAGGACGACGCCGCCGCCGGCCTCGCGGATGCAGAGCTGATGGCAAGGCCCGGCCCGGACGGCTGGCCCGATTTCGACGACTGGCATCCCTGGGCGCTCGATGCCGACCGCGCGGTGGATCTCGCGCTTGCCTGCGAGGCGGCGGGGCGCGAGGTCGACGCGCGCATCGGCAACTCCGACGGCGCCTCGGTCAGCACCAGCGCAGCGCTGAGCGTGTATGCCAATTCGCACGGTTTCGTCGGCAGCGAGCGCAGCTCGCACCACAGCATCGGCTGCGCGCTGATTGCCGGCAGCGGCGAGGACATGCAGCGCGACGGCTGGTACAGCTTCGCCCTCGCCGAGGACGATCTGGAAGCGCCGGCCGCGATCGGCCGCAGGGCGGCGCAGCGCGCGCTGGCGCGGCTGCAGCCCCGCAGCGTCCCGACCGGCGAATACGCGGTGCTGTTCCCCTCGGAAGTGGCGCGCTCGCTGGTCGGTCATCTGCTTGGCGCCATCTCGGGTGGCGCGCTGTACCGTCGCGCCAGCTTCCTGCTCGACAGCGCGGGCACGCAGCTGTTCCCGGACTGGTTCTCCATCCACGAAGACCCGACCCTGCGCCGCGGCCTGCGTTCGGGCGCCTGGGACAGCGAGGGCGTGGCGACGCGCGCCTCGCCGCTGGTCGAAGGCGGCGTGCTGCAGCGCTACGTGCTGGGCAGCTATTCGGCGCGCAAGCTGGGCTTGCAGACCACGGGCAACGCCGGCGGCGTGCACAACCTGCAGGTCGGCGCCAATGCGGGCGATTTCGACGCGCTGCTGCGCGGCATGGGCCGCGGCCTGGTGGTGACCGAGCTGATGGGACAGGGCGTGAACAACGTCACCGGCGATTATTCGCGCGGCGCGGCCGGCTTCCTGGTCGAGAACGGCGAGATCGTGCATCCGGTCGACGGGATCACCATTGCCGGCCACCTGCGCGAGATGTTCCAGGCGATCGAGGCGGTGGGCGACGACGCCGATCCGCGTTCGCACATCCGCACCGGGTCGATCCTGCTGGGCCGCATGACGGTGGCTGGCGGGGATTGACGCTATGCTACGGCCGCAAGGGGGCGGGGGCCTGGTTGACCTGACGTGATGTCGCGTAGGCCTTGCACATGGCCGAAAAACCACCCCCACCCGGTTTTTCCTTCCACCAGCCCAGGGGATACGAAATGAGCGATACCAATCCAGTCCACGGCGCCGCCAGCCAGGACGACCGCACCGTTGCGATGCTGACCCATCTGTCCGGCATCATCCTCGGCTTCATCGTGCCGCTGGTGGTCTGGCTGATCAACAAGGACAAGCCCGATCGCGGTTTCCTGCTCAGCCAGTCCAAGGAAGCGCTCAACTTCCAGATCACGCTGCTGTTCGGCTACATCATCGGCATGGTCCTGTCGATCATCCTGATCGGTGCGCTGCTGAACTTCCTGCTGTGGATCGTCTGCATCATCTTCAGCATCATCGCCGGCCTGGCCGCGAACAAGGGCGAGGACTACCGCTATCCGTTCGCCATCCGCCTGATCAACTGATCGGGCCCGGGGTCAGGGTCGTTTCCTGGGCCGGTGCTGGAGCATCGGCAGGAAATTCCTGACCCTGTTTTCCAGGTCTTGCGCCCGGGTTTTCCGGCGCCGGTAGCCCATCAGTTGGGTTGAGTTCGCGACCGTGGATCGCATCATCAGTTGTGCGCCGGACGGTTTCCGGCCGGAGGCGGACGATGAATGCCATGTTGAATCGTGAAGACGCGTCGCTGGCCGATCGTCAGTGGGCCGTGGCCGCGCACGTGGCCGCGCTGACGCTTGCGCTGCTCACCAGCTGGACCGCCGGGTTCGCCGGCATGCTGGCCGCCGGTGCGATCTGGCTGCTCAAGCGCGACCAATCGCCGTTCGCCGCCGCGCACGCGCGGGAGGCGTTCAACTTCAACCTGAGCATGTTCCTGTATGCCTGCGCGGTCTGCCTGGTCGGCGTGCTGCTGCTGGGCGCAACCGTGCTGACTCTCGGCCTGGGCCTGATCCTGACCCTGCCGGTGGGCCTGGTGCTGCTGGTGGCCGTCGGCGCGATCGCGGTGATGTGGCTGGTGTGCAGCGTGGTGGCTGCGGTCCGGGCCTGGAACGGCGAGGACTACCGCTATCCGCTGACGCTGCGGCTGCTCTGACCCCGGCCCATCGGCGAGCGTTGGGGAGGTCGGGCTTTACGGCGCTCGTGCAAACAGAGGCTCAGTAGTCGCGTTCGATCGTGCGGCGGGCGAGCGCGGCCAGCGCGGCGGTATCGCCCGGCACTGCGGTGAGCGCCTGCTGCATCTGCCGCGCAAGCTCGTCCAGGCGCGCGCGTGAGGCCTCCGCGCCGATCAGCGCGGGGAAGGTGGCCTTGTCCTGGGCGACGTCCTTGCCGGCGGTCTTGCCCAGGGTCGCACTGTCGCCTTCGATGTCGAGCAGGTCGTCGCGGATCTGGAAGGCCAGGCCCAGCGCCTGGGCGAACCTGTCCAGCGCCTGGCGCGCACTCGCATCTGCCTCCGCTGTGAGTGCGCCAAGACGCACCGCAGCGCGCAGCAGTGCGCCGGTCTTCATCGAGTGCAGGCGCTCCAGCGCATCGACCTGGATCGATGCGCCGGTCGCGGCCAGGTCGAAGGCCTGCCCGCCGCACATGCCCGCCGCGCCTGCCGCGCCGGCCAGCTCCGCAATCATGGCCACGCGCGCGTCGGCCGTGGCCGGCGCACCTGCCAGCAGCGAAAACGCCAGCGCCTGCAGCGCGTCGCCGGCGAGGATGGCGGTGGCTTCGTCGAAGGCCACGTGCACGGTGGGCTGGCCGCGGCGCAGTGCGTCGTCGTCCATCGCCGGGAGGTCGTCGTGCACCAGCGAATAGGCGTGCACCAGCTCGACTGCGGCGGCCGCCGCATCGAGCTGGTCCTCACGTGCACCGCAGGCGTGGCCGGCCGCGTACGCAAGCAGCGGCCGCATGCGCTTGCCGCCGAGCAGGACCGCGTGCCGCATGGCCGCGAGCAGGCGCGGCTCCGTGCCGCCCTCCAGGTCGTCGAGTGCCGCAGCAAGCGCGATATCGACGCGGTTGCGCCAGCGGGCGAGGGTAGCCTCGAGCCCCGGCCCGCCAGCCTCAGGCGTCGCCATCGAGGCCGGGGAAGGGTTCGGCCCGCTCCGGCGCTTCGGGGTCGGTGAGCAGGCGCACGCGCAGTTCGGCCTGCTCCAGCGCCTGCTGGCAGCTGCGGTACAGGCCCACGCCACGCTCGTAGGCGGTCAGCGACTCCTCCAGGCTCATCTCGCCGTGCTCCATCTTCTCGACCAGTTGCTCGAGCTGGTCGAGCGAGGTTTCGAAGGCGGCGACGGGGGAGGTGTCGGAAGCAGCGGAATTGGCGTTCTGGCCCATGGGTGAAGTGTAAGCCAGGCGCCGGTGGCCGGCATCTGCGGTCGTCAGATGGGGGCTGTCCAGCGCAGGTGGCGCCCGCTGGCGCGCAGCCAGCTGTCGAACGGCGCCGAAAACGCGATGTCGCCCGCCGCGAGCAGCGCGCCGTCCCGGTCCGACAGCAGCGGCAGGCGTTCCCGCGCCCACGGCGGCACGCCCAGGTCCTGCAGTACGTGCTTGAGGGCGTGCGAGTGGCTGCGGCCGGGCAGGGTGATGCGCTCGCCGCCGCTGCGCAGGTGCACCAGGAAAGGCGGGGCCGCGATCCCGACGGCGTCGAAAGTCTCGTTCGGCGCCAGCCCGGGCTCGAGCGCGAGTTCTCCGTTGTCCCAGGCCAGGGGCGCCGTGCCGTCCCAGGCAAGTGCGGCGGGAATGGCCGCGCTCGGGACTGGCCCGGCCCGGAGCAGGTCGCGCCAGCGGCGGATCACTGCGCCATGCCAGGCGAACTGCCCGCGAGGATCCTGTCCGTCATCGAGCAGCCGCGCGACCTGCGCGACACCACGGGCCGGCAGCGGCGGCAGCCCGAGTTCGTCCACCCAGCGCCGCAGCACCCGCGCCTGTCTTGCTGCCGGCAGCACGGCCAGCGGCATCGCATGCAGGCAGCGCGGATCCGCTGTGCGCAGGGTCGCCAGCGCCTGCGCGTCGGGCTCTTCCAGCAGGACCGAGGTCTCGCGCTGCAGCCGGGCGGCCTGCGCGAACGCGTCGCCGGCATGCGGCCAGCGCGTGCGCAGCAGCGGCATTACCTGTCTGCGCAGGAAATTGCGGTCGTGCGCTTCGCTGTCGTTGGACGGATCCTCGATCCAGTGCAGGTCGTGCGCGCGCGAATGTTCGAGCAGGCGCGCGCGCGGGATGTCGAGCAATGGTCGCCACATCCAGCCGCGTCCGAACCGGCGCCAGGGCCGCATCGCGGCAAGCCCGTCGACGCCGGAGGCGCGCAGCGCCCGCAGCAGGAACGTCTCGGCCTGGTCGTCCAGATGATGTCCGAGCACCAGCACCTCGTCGCTGCGCAGCGTGGATTCGAACGCTGCGTGGCGCGCGGCACGCGCCGCGGCCTCCAGTCCGCTGCCGCCGTCGCGGGCCACCTCGACTCGAACCACGTCGAGCGCCACCTCGAGATCGCCACAGGTGCCCGCGCAGTGCCGCGCCCACGCATCGGCGTCGCGATGGAGTCCGTGATGGATATGGATGGCACGCAGTCCGCGCTGCCGCACGCTGGGGTCGGCGGCCAGCAGGTGCAGCAATGCGCCCGAGTCCATCCCACCGCTGTAGCCCACCAGCAGCGGTCGTGCGCGCGGCGGCGGCGGCAGGGCGAGGGCGGCGTTGCCTGGCATGGCGCGTTCGGGGATGGTTTGGCGCGTGCCGTCGGTCAGGCGCCGTGCGCAGCCACGGCGACGGACGGCTTGCGGGCGATCAGCGCGATCGAATCGTGGCGGGTGTCGTCATGGATGCGTGCGCCGTCAAGGTCGTAGGCCTCGACATCCGCGGCGAAACCCGCGTCCACCAGCTGCCGGCGCTGCTGCTCCAGGGTCACGTAGTACAGCATCGTGCCGTAGTCGTGGCAGACGTCGTTGATCACGGCGTAGTCCTGGGCGTGCACCTCGAGCGGGCGGAAGCGGCGGCGGTTGCGCAGGCGCGTCATGGTGTCCCGCGCGAGCCGCGCCGAGCGCACCAGCAGGCGCAGCGGATGCGCCGACCACTGCAGCGTCGGGAAACGGAAGCCGCGGCGGTACTCGGGCGAGTTGCGGTTGTGGGTGGAGAACACGAACACGCCGCCCGGCTGCAGCACGCGGTGGACCTCGCGCAGGATCCGCAGCCGGTCCTCGTGCGAGACCATGCCGATGCCGTTGCAGCTGAACACCGCCAGGAACACCGATCCGTCGGCCACCTGCGCCAGTGCGCGCGCGTCGGCGTGCTCGAAGCGCACGCCCGGGAAGCGACGACGGCAGGCGGTGACCATGTCCGCGCTGTAGTCGATGCCGGTGTAGTCGTCGCTGATGTGGCGCAGCGCCTCGACCGTGCGTCCCCCGCCCACCCCGATGTCCAGGATCGGCCTGCCGCGCGCCTCGTCGGCGATGCGGGCGAGGCACGCCTGCTCGGCCGGGCTCAGCCCCCACGGGCGCGCGTAGTGCGCGACCACCGACGCGTCGGTCATCGTGCGCATGTTGATGCTGTCGACCGATTCGACCACGGCCCTCCCCCCTGTTGTCCGCCCCGCGTCCGCCGTCGGCGGACGGCCGTCAGGCGTTGTCGTAGGCACCATAGCCGCGCAGGCGGCGGTAGCGTTGCTCGACCAGTTCGTCGAGCGGCAACTGCTGCAGCGCGTCGAGTTCGTTGAGCAGCACGCTCTTGAGCCGGATCGCGGTCTGGCGCGGATTGCGGTGGGCGCCGCCGATCGGCTCACGCACCACCTTGTCGACCAGCTTCAGGCCGTGCAGGCGGCGGGCGGTCAGGCCGAGCTGTTCGGCCGCATCGCGCGCCTTGCCCGCGTCCTTCCACAGGATCGAGGCGCAGCCCTCCGGCGAGATCACCGAATAGGTGCTGTACTCGAGCATGAGGGTGCGGTCGCCCACGCCGATCGCCAGCGCGCCGCCGGAGCCGCCTTCGCCGATCACGGTGCAGATGATCGGTGTCCTGAGCTCGGCCATTTCCATCAGGTTGCGGGCGATGGCCTCGGATTGGCCGCGCTCCTCGGCGCCGATGCCCGGATACGCACCGGGCGTGTCGATGAAGGTCAGCAGCGGCAGCTTGAAGCGCTCGGCCATCTTCATCAGGCGCAGCGCCTTGCGGTAGCCCTCGGGGCGCGGCATGCCGAAGTTGCGGCGTACCTTGGCCTTGGTGTCGCGGCCCTTCTGGTGCCCAATGATCACCACCGGCCGGCCGTTGATTCGGCCCAGCCCGCCCACGATCGCGGGGTCGTCGGCATAGGCGCGGTCACCGGCCAGCTCCTCGAACCCGTCGCAGAACACCTTGATGTAGTCCAGCGTGTACGGACGCATCGGATGCCGCGCCAGCTGCGAGACCTGCCAGGGGCTGAGGTCGCGGAAGATGTGCGCGGTGCGCTTGCGCAGCTTGTCGCGCAGCGCGTGGATTTCGGTGTCGATGTTGACCGCCGGGCCGTTGCTGGCCTGGCGCAGTTCGTGGATCTTGGCCTCGAGGTCCGCGATCGGCTGTTCGAAGTCGAGGTAGTTGGGATTCATGCCCGGGACTGCTGCAGGGAAGCGGAAAGTCTAGCCGACTGGGCCGCCCGCCACCGTACCCGGGCGTCCGGACGGCGCCGCAGGCCGCCAGGCGGGGCTGCCCGGGCTAGCTGAGCCAGGGGCGCTGCAGCGACAGCCGCACCTGGCGCACGCCGGGCAGGCTGCGCAGGGTGGACGGCAGGTCGGCCGCCACGCGCACCCCGTGGCCGCCGTTGACATCCAGCTTGCCGGCCGAGCCCGATGGCAGGAGCAGCTCGTAGCGCAGCGGCGTGCGGCCGGGCCGGTGCTGCGAGAACAGCGATTCCACCCGGTCCATGGCGCCCGCCACGCGCAGGTCGAGCTGCAGCGCGAGGCCTTGGGCGTTCTGCGCGCAGACCTGCTCGAAATCCCAGCAGCGGCGCGCGCGCAGGGCGAAGCCGCCGCTGAACTCGTCCTCGCGCAGCCCGCCCTCGATGATCAGGATGCGGTCGCGGGTGAGCAGGGCGGCGTTGCTGAAGTATTCCTCGGCGAAGAACGCGCACTCCAAGCGCCCGCGCCCGTCCTCGATCTGGACGAAGGCCTGCGAGTCGCCGCGCTTGCGCATCGCCAGCACCTGGCCGGCGACGATCACCGTGGTTTCCGGGCGCCAGCCGCGCGATTCGGATTCCGAGCGCCCCGCCCACAGCTGGTCGAGCTGGCCGAGATCGTGGCCGACCAGGGACTGCAGCTCTTCGCGGTAGGGATCGAGCGGATGGCCGCTCAGGTAGTGGCCGAGCGTGTCGCGCTCGCCGTCGAGCTTCTGCTTGAGCGGCCATTCCTCGCACACCGGCAGCTCGATCTGGATATCGGCCGCGCCGCCGCCACCGAACATGTCGAACATGCCGGCGGCGCGGTTGCGCGCCATCTGGTCGGTGGCCTTGAGCACCTCGGGCAACTGCAGCATCAGCGAGGCACGGTTGGACGCCAGCGCGTCGAGCGCGCCGCCCTGGATCAGCGCTTCGAGCGTGCGCCGGTTGAGCTTGGTCGAGTCGATGCGCTTGCAGAAGTCGTACAGGTCGGCGTAGCCCGTACCGCGCGCTTCCACGATCGCCTCGCAGGCGCCGCGGCCGACGCCCTTCACCGCGCCCAGGCCGTAGCGGATGGTGCGGCGCCGGCCCTGCGCGTCTTCGCCGCCGTCGATGGCCTCGAACATGTGGGTCGAGGCGTTCACGTCGGGCGGCCGCACGGTCAGGCCCATGACCTTGGCCTCGTTGAGGAAGCCGACCACCTTGTCGGTGTTGTCCATGTCGCTGGACAGCACCGCGGCCATGAACTCGGCCGGGTAGTGCACCTTCAGCCACGCGGTCTGGTAGGCCACCAGCGCGTAGGCGGCCGAGTGCGACTTGTTGAAGCCGTACTCGGCGAACTTCTCCATCAGGTCGAAGATCTGGGTCGCGGTGCGCGCGTCGACGCCGTTGGCCGCGGCGCCGGCCTCGAACTTGGCGCGCTCCTTGGCCATCTCCTCGGGCTTCTTCTTGCCCATCGCGCGGCGCAGCAGGTCGGCGCCACCGAGCGAGTAGCCGGCCAGGACCTGGGCGATCTGCATCACCTGTTCCTGGTACACGATCACGCCATAGGTCGGCTTGAGCACATGCTCCAGCGCCGGGTGCGGATAGCTGACTTCCTCGATCCCGTGCTTGCGGTCGCACCATTGCCTGTCCATCCCCGAGCCCAGCGGGCCCGGGCGGAACAGGGCGGCCAGCGCGATGATGTCCTCGAACGTATCGGGTTTGGCGCGCTTGAGCAGCTCGCGCATGCCGCGCGATTCGAACTGGAACACCGCCACGGTGTCGCCGCGCGCGAACAGCTCGTAGCTGGCCGTATCGTCGAGCGGCAGCGCGTCGATCTCGAGCGGCGCCTCGCCCGCGGCTTCGCGGCGCGCGTTGATCGCCTTCACCGCCCAATCGATGATGGTCAGCGTGCGCAGGCCGAGGAAGTCGAACTTCACCAGGCCCACCGCTTCGACGTCGTCCTTGTCGAACTGGGTGACCGGGTTGCGGCCGCGGCCTTCGACGTCGTGTTCGGCGAACAGCGGGCAGAAGTCGCTCAGCGGACTCGGCGCGATCACCACGCCGCCGGCGTGCTTGCCGGCGTTGCGGGTCAGGTCCTCGAGCTGCAGCGCGAGGTCGACCAGGTCGCGGACGTCGTCCTCATCCTGGTAGCGCTGCCTGAATTCGGCGACCACGTAGCTGTCGTTCTTCTGCGCGCGCTTGCTGCGCCCGATCGCATCCTCCAGCGACAGCGGGTCGGCCGGCTGCAGCGGGATCAGCTTGGACAGGCCGTCGACGAAGCCGTATGGATGGCCGAGCACGCGGCCCACGTCGCGCAGCACCGCCTTCGCCGCCATCGTGCCGTAGGTGATGATCTGGCTGACGCGGTCGCGGCCGTATTTCGCGGCGACGTAGTCGATCACCTCGTCGCGGCGGTCCATGCAGAAGTCGATGTCGAAGTCGGGCATCGACACGCGTTCGGGATTGAGGAAGCGCTCGAACAGCAGGTCGTAGGGCAGCGGGTCCAGGTCGGTGATGCCCAGCGCCCAGGCGACCAGCGAGCCGGCCCCCGAACCACGGCCGGGACCGACCGGGATCCCGTGCTGCTTGGCCCAGTTGATGAAGTCGGCCACGATCAGGAAGTAGCCGGGGAAGCCCATCGAGATGATGACGTCCAGCTCGCTTTCCAGGCGCGCGTCGTAGCTCTCGCGGGTGTGTCCCGGCGCAAGCGGGTACTTCTGCAGCCGGGCCGCCAGTCCGTCGCGCGCTTCGCGGCGGGTCCAGCTGTCGAGCGTCTCGTCGTCGGGCACCGGGAAGGCGGGCAGGTAGTACGTGCCCAGCCGCAGCTCCAGGTTGCAGCGCTGCGCCAGCGCGACCGTGTTGTCGATCGCGTCGGGCAGGTCGGCGAACAGTTCCGCCATCTCCTCGCTGGACTTCAGGTACTGGCCCGGCGCGTAGTCCTTGGGCCGCTTGGGATCGTCGAGCACGCGGCCCGAGGAGATGCAGACGCGTGCCTCGTGTGCCTCGAAGCCGTCCGCGTCGAGGAAACGCACGTCGTTGCTGGCCAGCACCGGGATCCCGCGCGCGCTGGAGGCCTGCAGGGCGAAACCGTTGAACTCGGCTTCGCCGTCCAGGCCGCAGCGGGTGAGTTCCAGGAAACAGTCTTCGCCATAGACGCGCTGCAGGTCAGCCAGCGCCTGGCCGGCGAGGTCGTCGCGGCGCCCGGCAACCAGCTGTCCAGCGCGGCTGTGGCGACCGGCCAGGGCGAACAAGCCGGTGGCGTCGTCTGCCAGCCACTCCGGCCGCACCACCACGCCATCGTGGCGGTGGCCCTGCATCCAGGCCCGGGTGAGCAGGCGCGACAGCGACAGGTAGCCGGCGTGGTCGCGGCACAGCAGGGTCAGTAGCCAGGCCGGTTCGGTGCCGTCGGCGACCAGCACGTCGGCGCCGGCGACTGGCTTGATTCCGGCGCCCTCCGCTGCACGGTAGAACTTCACCAGCGAAAACAGGTTGTTGCGGTCCGTGATCGCGACCGAAGGCTGGCCGAGCGCCGCGCAGCGCTTGACCAGATCCGGAATGCGGATCGTCGAGTCAGCCAGCGAATACTCGCTGCGGAGGTGGAGATGGACGAAGCGGGAGGACATCGCGGCCGGGCCAGGCGGGCAGCGGCAGGGTAGGTGCCGCGGGCGGGCGGGACAAGGCCTTGACATCGGGCTTCGGCAGACGCCGCAGCGGTGGCATCGGCAACTTCGTTTGCCAACGGATCGTGATCCCGGCACTCTTGGTAGCGCTACCACGCCGCACCGGCGCAGCCGCCGGCCGACCGGCGACAGGGAGGAACATGGGCAAGCCAGGGGCCACCACCACGGAAGGCGGCGCGCGCGCGCGCCTGCCGCTGCGCGAGAAGATCGGCTACGGCATCGGCGACTTCGGCTTCAACCTGTACTGGGCCAACATCTCGGCCTTCCTGCTGATCTTCTACACCGACGTGATGGGGCTGGCCGCGGCTGCGGTCGGCACGATGATGCTGGTGACCAAGCTCGTGGATGCCATCACCGATCCACTGATGGGTGCGCTGGCCGACCGCACCCGCACCCGCTGGGGTCGCTTCCGCCCCTACCTGCTGTGGGGCGCGCTACCGCTGGCGGCCACCGGCGTGCTGACCTGGACGGTGCCCGACCTGGATCCCGACGGCCGCCTGCTCTGGGCCTATGCCACCTTCACCCTGATGATGCTGGCCTACACGGTGCTGTCGATGCCGTACTCGGCGCTGTCGGGGGTGATGACCGCCGACACCCAGCAGCGCACCACCCTGATCAGCTTCCGCTTCATCGCCGCCTTCGCCGGCACCACCCTGGTCAACTGGCTGACGCTGGACCTGGTCGAATGGCTGGGCCGCGGCGACGAGGCGCTGGGCTGGCAGCTCACCCTGGGCCTGTACGGCGTGATCGCCATCGCCACCTTCGCCACCGTGTTCCTGTCCACGCGCGAGCGCATCGCGCCGCCGCCGACGCAAAGCACCGCGGTGAAGCAGGACATCCTCGACCTGCTGCACAACCGGCCCTGGCTGGTGCTGTTCGTGCTGGCGCTGGTGATCATGGTGACCATCGTGATGCGCAGCGGCTCACTGGTGTACTTCCTCAAGTACTACGTGGGCCGGCCGGAGCTGACCGGCACCTTCCTGGGCGTGTACTCGGTGGCGCTGGCGGTGGGCGCCGCGCTGACCCCGATGATGACGCGCTATATCGACAAGCGCCGCCTGATGATGTGGCTGATGGTTGGCGTGGGCGTGCTCAGCTGCGCGATGTACTTCGTGCCGGCCGACCAGATCTGGCTGCTGTTCGCGGTCAACACCGCGATCGGCCTGCTGCTGGGTCCGAAATCGCCGCTCGCGTTCTCGATGTACGCCGACTGCGCCGACTACACCGAATGGAAGACCGGCCGCCGCGCCACCGCGATGACCTTCTCGGCCGCGACGTTCTCGCAGAAGCTGGGCGGCGCGCTGGCCACGGCGGTGATCGCCTGGACGCTGGCGGCGATGGGCTATGTGGCGAACGAGGCGCAGAGCGACGCCTCGCGCCAGGGCATCGCCCTGCTGCTGACGGTGATCCCGGGCATCGTCGCCCTGCTCGCGGCCTGGGTGATGCGTTTCTACCCGCTGGACGACCGCGCGCTGGAGCAGGTGCAGTCCGACCTGCAGGCGCGCCGGGACGCCATCGCATGAGCGATCTGCCCTGCGGATTCGAGGACGGCGGCCGCCGTTGCGTGCTGCACAGCCCGACCGACATGCCGCAAGCGTCCACCTTCCTGTGGAACCGGCACATGCTGCTGCAGCTCAACTGCCGCGGCTATGCGACAGCGCAGTTCATGCAGCCCGAACCGGCCAAGTACGCGCATGCACCGACGCTGGAGGCGAGGACCTTCATGCAGCCGGAGCAGCCCTATTACGCGCACCATCCCGGGCGCTTCTGCTACGTGAAGGACGAGGACAGCGGCGCGCTGTTTTCAGCGCCGCACGCGCCGGTCAACCGCGCGCCGGACAGCTTCCGGTTTTCGATCGGTCCATCCGATGTGGTGTGGACGGTGCGCTGCGACGGCATCGAGGTCGAGCTGGGCGTGGTGCTGCCGACGGACGACGTGGCCGAGCTGTGGACGCTGCGCGTGCGCAACGTATCGGGGCGGGCGCGGCGGGTTGCGCTGTATCCGTACTTCCCGGTCGGCTACATGTCGTGGATGAACCAGTCGGGGCGCTATCGCGCCGATCTTGGCGGCATCGTCTGCGACAGCGTCACGCCCTACCAGAAGGTCGACGACTGGTTCCGCCAGCGTGATTTCAAGGACCGCACCGTGCTGCTGCACGAGCGCGCACCCGATGCCTGGGAGGCCAACCAGGCCGCGTTCGAGGGCGAGGGCGGTCTGCATGCGCCGGCGTCGATCCTCGGCCATGCGCTGCTGGCCTGCGGCGACGCGCTGTACGAGACGCCGGTGGCGGCGCTGCAGTACCGCGTTGCGCTCGATGCCGGCGAAGAAGAGAGCTTCCGCTTCGTGTTCGCCCCGGCTCGCGACGATGCGGAGATCGCCACGCTGCGCGAGCGCTACCTGTCGCGGCAGGGCTTCGAGGACGCGGCGGATGCGTCGGCACTGCACCAGTCGCAGGTGCAGGCCTGCGTCCAGGTCGAGACGCCGGACCCGTGGTTCGACGCCTTCGCCAACCACTGGCTTCCGCGCCAGGTCTACTACCACGGCGACACCAATCGCCTGACCACCGACCCGCAGACACGCAACCTGCTGCAGGACCAGATGGGCATGGCCTACCTGCGCCCGGCAGTCGCGCGCGAGGCGTTCGTGCGGGCCCTGTCGCAACAGGAAGCCAGCGGCGCGATGCCGGACGGCATCCTGCTGGTCGAAGGCGCGGAGCTGAAGTACATCAACCAGGTGCCGCACACCGACCATTGCGTGTGGCTCCCGGTCTGCCTGCAGGCCTACCTGGATGAAACCGGCGACGACGCGCTGCTCGACGAGGTGGCCACCGACGCGGCGGGCAACGCCGCCAGCGTGGCAGAGCGCATCGACCGCGCCATGCACTGGCTGCTCGACCAGCGCGACGCGCGCGGGCTGAGCTGGATCGCGCAGGGCGACTGGTGCGACCCGATGAACATGGTTGGCTGGAAGGGCCGCGGGGTTTCGGGCTGGCTGTCGCTGGCCAGCGCGCATGCACTGGAGCTGTGGGCGGGCATCTGCGAGCGCCATGGGCGCAGCGACCAGGCGGACACCTTTCGCGTCGGCGCGGCGGCCTTCAACGCAGCGGTCAACGCGCAGCTGTGGGACGGCGACTGGTACGCACGCGGCATCACCGATGACGGCGTGGCGTTCGGTGTGCGCAGCGACCAGGAAGGGCGCATCTACCTCAACCCGCAGGGCTGGGCAATGCTCAGCGGTGCGGCCGACGAGGCGCGACGCGCGCGCATGCTCGCTGCGGTCGAGGACGAACTCGTCTCGCCCCATGGCGTGGCGATGCTGGGGCCGGCCTATACCGGCATGCGCGAGGACGTGGGCCGACTGACCCAGAAATTCCCGGGCTCCGCCGAGAACGGCGCTGTCTACAACCACGCCGCCGCGTTCTGGATGCATGCCCTGTACGCGGTCGGCGAAACGGACCGCGCCTGGCAGACGCTGCGCGCGATGCTGACCGGGCCGGACGCGGACGAGTGCCGCCAGCGCGGCCAGCTGCCGGTGTTCGTGCCCAACTACTACCGCGGCGCCTGGCGGCTGCATCCGCGCACGGCCGGGCGATCCAGCCAGCTGTTCAATACCGGCACCGCGGCATGGCTGTACCGCTGCGTGGTCGAGTCGTTGTTTGGGCTGCGCGGCGACGGCGACGGCCTGCGCATTGCGCCGCAGCTGCCGTCGCACTGGCCGCGCGCGCGCGCACTGCGGCGTTTCAGGGGCGCGGAGTTCGATGTGGGGATCGAACGCGTGGCCGGCCTGGCAGCACAACGCGTGCTGGTGGATGGCGAGGCGATTGCTGGCGACCGCATCGGCCCGGTGGAGCAGGGACGCCGCTACGAGGTACGCGTGGAGCTGCCCGGATGAGTGGCGGCGAGGTCCGCGTCGCGGTGGTGATGGGCGTGTCCGGCAGCGGCAAGACCACGACCGCGCGCGCGCTGGCTGAAGCCTGGCCCGCCGTCTTCCTCGATGCGGACGACTTCCACAGCGACGAGGCTTGCGCACACATGGCCAGCGGCCAGCCGCTCACCGACGTCATGCGCCAGCCCTGGGTCGAGCGCATCGCCGCCGAACTGCAGCGACGCGTCGGCGCAGGCGAGCGCGTATCGCTGGCATTCTCCGGCCTGCGCCGCCGCCACCGCGACATGCTGCGCGAGGCCGGCCTGCCGCTGTGCTTCCTGTTCCTGCAGGGCGATCGGGACCTGATCGCCGCCCGCATGCATGCGCGCAGCGGCCACTACATGCCGGTGTCCCTGCTCGACAGCCAGTTCGCCACGCTCGAGGTGCCGTCCGATGAGCCCGATGTACGCGCCATCGCGATCGACGCCGCGCCCGGCAGCGTGCTGGCGCAGGCGCTGGCCGCGGTGTCCGGGCCCGATCCGGCGCGCAGGCCCATGCAGGAGCGCCTGCAGGCGCGCCAGACGGGCGACTCCCCTTGAAGCATCGGACGTAGCCCGGGCGGTAAGCGACGCGTTCCCGGGACGCACTTCAGTCCCGCACACCGCAGGGAAACGCCGGAACGACCCGCGCTCGTCAGAGCAGGGACAGCTGCGACACCGGGCTGAAGCTGCGCCGATGCTGCGGGCAAGGCCCGTGCTCGCGCAGGGCGGCCAGGTGCATGGCGGATGGATAGCCCTTGTGCTGGGCGAACCCGTACTGCGGAAACTCCGCATGCAGCGCCACCATCGCGCGGTCACGCGCGACCTTGGCCAGGATCGAGGCGGCCATGATCGCGGGCTCCAGGCCGTCGCCGCCCACCACCGCTTCGGCGTGGCAGGGCAGGTCGACCGGCAGCCGGTTGCCGTCGATGCGCGCGTGCGTCGCAGCAGGAACAAGTGCACAAAGGGCGCGGCGCATGCCGGTCAGCCGCGCCTGCAGGATATTGATCGCGTCGATCTCGTCGACGAGCACGAACTCGATGCGCCAGGCCAGGGCGCGTTCGACGATCAGGGGATACAGGGCTTCGCGCCTGGCGGCGCTCAGCCTCTTCGAATCATCCAGGCCTTCGACCGGGCGCCGCGGATGCAGGATCACGGCCGCCACGACCACCGGCCCGGCCAGCGGGCCGCAGCCTGCCTCGTCGACGCCGGCAACGCGGCGGCTCATCGCGGTGCCTCCAACAGCGCGGCCACCGCGTCCGCGGCCGAGGCCGAGGCATCGCGGCGCAGTGCGATGTGCAGGTCGCGGTAGACCGGCTCGAGCGCCCCTGCCGCCGCCGGGTCGTCGAACCAGGCCAGCACCGCGCGCGCCAGGTTTTCCGGCGTGCAGTCGTCCTGCATCAGCTCGGGTGCGATGGTGTCGCCGGCCAGCACGTTCGGCAGCGCGTAGCGGTCGACCTTGAGCAGGCCCAGCGCGCGCACGATGCGGTAGGTGCTCGGCGCGATGCGGTAGCCCACCACCATCGGCCGCTTGGCCAGCATTGCCTCCAGCGTGGCCGTACCCGACGCCAGCAGCACCACGTTGGATGCGACCATCGCTTCGTGCGCCTGGCCGTCCAGCAGCAGCGCGCAGCCGGCCGGCAGCGGCGAGGCGGCCAGCAGCGCGCGGATCGCCTCGGCGCAGGCCGGCGTAGCCGCGGGTACCAGCACCCGCAGCCCGGGTACCTGCGTGGCCACACGGTGGGCGGCCTCGAGGAAGATCGCGCCGAGACGTTCGATTTCACCCAGGCGTGAGCCGGGCAGCACCGCAAGCACCGGCGCGTCGTCGTCGAGGCCGAGTTCGGCGCGCGCGCGCCTGCGGTCGGGATTGAGCGGCATGGCGTCGGCCATCGGGTGGCCGACGAAGGTGGCGTCCACGCCGTGCCTGGCGTAGATCGCCGGCTCCATCGGAAACAGGCACAGCACCCGGTCGGCGCTGCGCCCGATCTTCGCCGCGCGGCCCTGGCGCCAGGCCCATACCGACGGGCTCACGTAATGCACGGTGCGCATGCCGCGGCGCTTGAGTGCGCGCTCCAGGCCGAGGTTGAAGTCGGGCGCATCGATGCCGATGAACACATCCGCGCGCCAGTCGAGCAGGCGCCTGCGCAGTCCGCGCCGCAGCCGCAGCAGCCGCGGCAGGTGGCGCAGCACTTCGCTCAATCCCATCACCGCAAGCTCGGAGGCGTCGTGCCAGGTGTCGACACCGGCCTTGCGCATGGCGGCGCCGCCGATGCCCGCGAACTCCGCTGCTGGAAAGCGCAGGCGCAGCTGTTCCACCAGCCCGGCACCAAGCAGGTCGCCCGATGCCTCGCCCGCGACCAGGCCGATGCGCAGCCTGCGTTCGTGCAGGGCAAGCGCGGGATGGGGGACGTCCACAGCAGCACCTGCGCCAGCGAGGTCGTCGCCATGGGTGTCACCGACTGCCGGGTCGCGACTCTCCATTCCCGGCTTTACCGCAGCAGCGGCCGTTCGCCGCTTTCGATGAAGTCCAGCATCGCGCGCACGTCGCTGCTGCCGGCCGCCGCGATTTCCTCGAGTTCGCCCCGTGCCTCGTCCAGCTTCGCGTCACCCATGTACAGGGCGCGGTAGGCGCGGCGGATGGCGGCGATGCGCGCGGCGTCGAAGCCGCGCCGCTTCAGGCCCTCGGCGTTGATGCCGCGCGGGCGCGCGTACTTGTCCTGGGCCACCATCAGGAACGGCGGCACGTCGCCGTTGACGAACGCGCCCATGCCGATGAAGGCGTGCGCGCCGATCCGGCAGAACTGGTGCACGCCGGCGAAGCCGCTGAGGATGACGTGGTCGCCCACGGTGACGTGGCCGGCCAGCGTGGCGTTGTTGGAGAACACGCAGTGGTCGCCGACCATGCAGTCATGCGCGACGTGGGTGTAGGCGAGGAACCAGTTGTCGCTGCCGATGCGGGTCAGCCCGCCGCCGTCGCCGGTGCCGCGGTTGAGGGTGACGAACTCGCGGACCAGGTTGCGATCGCCGATCTCCAGCGCGACGCGCTCACCGTCGAACTTCTTGTCCTGTGGTTCGCCACCGATTGCGGCGTGGCCGAGGATGCGATTGTCGCGACCGATGCGCGTGGGGCCGTGCAGGCTGCAGTGCGGGCCTACGTGCGTGCCGTCGCCGATCTCGACCTCGGGGCCGACGAAGGTGAAGGCGCCGATCGACACCCCCTCGCCGATCCGTGCGGACGGATCGACGGCCGCGGTGGGATGGATGTCCGCTGCGCCCATCTCAGGCGCGTACCTCGGCGCAGAGGATGTCGGCGCAGGCCACCTGCTCGCCGTCCACGCGGGCAACGCCGCAATACAGCGTCATGTTGCGGATCTCGCGGCGGATCTCCACCTCCAGGTCGAGGCGGTCGCCCGGCACCACCATGCGCGAGAACTTCGCGTTGTCGACCTTGACCAGGACCGACAGGCGCCCGCTCAGGCTGCCGCCGTGGGTCAGCTGCGACAGCACGCCGCCGGCCTGGGCCAGCGCCTCGATCACCAGCACCCCGGGCATCACCGGGCGGTCCGGGAAATGGCCCTGGAAGAAGTGCTCGTTGCCGGTGACATTCTTGTAGGCGAGCACGCGCTTGCCGTGCTCGAACTCGACCGCGCGGTCGATCAGCAGGAACGGGAAGCGGTGCGGCAGCAGCTCGTGGATGCCCTTGATGTCGATCGGTAGCTTGACCGGCTGGTTCATTCGTTTCCCTTTGTCGGCAGGCGCATGCGCCGGACCAGTGCATCGAGCTGCTTGAACCGGACCGCATTGCGGCGCCAGCTGCGGCTGTCCATCAGTGGGGTGCCGGAAGAATACTCCCCCGGCTCGCGGATGGAGTGGGTCACCAGGCTCATCGCCGTGACCATCACCCGGTCGCAGATTTCAAGATGTCCGGCGATGCCCGCGGCGCCGCCGATCATGCAGTATCGCCCGATCGTGGTGCTGCCGGCCACGGCCACGCAGCCAGCCATCGCCGTATGCGCGCCGATCCGCACGTTGTGGGCGACCTGGATCTGGTTGTCCAGGCGTACGTCATGCTCGAGCACAGTGTCCTCGATCGCGCCGCGGTCGATGGTGGTGTTGGCGCCGATCTCGCAGTCGTCACCCACGCGCACGCCGCCCAGCTGCGGCACCTTGATCCAGTGCGGCTCGTCGCCTCCGCGATCGAGCGCCAGGCCGAAGCCGTCGGCGCCAAGCACCGCACCCGGGTGCACCAGCACGCGCGCGCCCAGTCGCACGCGCCTGACCAGGGTGACGCGTGCGACCAGGGTGCAGCCGGCACCGACCTCGCAGTCCTCGCCGATCACGCAGCCCGGGCCGATACGGGCGCCGGCGGCCACCTGGCTGCGCGCGCCGATGCTGGCATGCGGCCCCACCGATGCCTGCGCATGCACCCGGGCCTCCGGATGGACGAAGGCGGAAGGGTGGACGCCCGTCTCGACGGGTTCGACCGGCTCGAACAGCGCCGCGATCTTCGCGAACGCCACGTAGGGGTCGGGCGCGATCAGCAGGTCGCGCGCCAGCCCCTCGGCATCGGCCGCGCGTACCACGACCACGCCCGCACCGGATTGGGCAAGCTGGCTGCGGTACTTTGGATTGGCGAGGAACGACAGCTGCGTCGGCCCGGCGCCGGCAAGCGTGCCGACGCCCTGCACGGGGCGCGCCGGGTCACCCCGCAGGCCGAGGCCGAAGCGTTCGGCGAGCTCTCCTGCGGTGATCTGGATGCCGGGTCGGGGCATGGCTCCAGCTTGCGGCTAGAACGCGCCGCCGAAGGTGAACTGCAGCCGCTCCAGCTCGTCGCCTTCGACCAGCACCCGGCCGGTGCTGTCGCGCACCGCGTCCTGGCTGCGGAGCGGATACGAATAGCTGATGGAGATCGGACCCACCGGTGCGCGCCACATCAGCGCGATGCCTGCCGAGGCGCGCAGCTCACTGGTCTCGAAGGCGTCGACGTTGCGGAACACGTTGCCGAAGTCGACGAAGGCGGACACGCGCGCGGCCGGCGACTTGATCAGCTGCGGGAAGAACATTTCCAGCGAGCCGACCGTCTTCAGCGAGCCACCCATCGGCTGCAGGTAAGTGCTGTTGAACGCGGACTCGCGCGGACCCAGGGTGTTGTCGCGGAAGCCGCGCACCGAGCGCGCGCCGCCGGCGTAGAAGTTCTCGAAGAACGGCAGGCCGGTGGCGACCAGGGTCCTGTTGTAGACCGAGCCGTCGCGGCACTCCCCGCCAGGAGCGGGGACCGCGTCGGAGGCGGTGCCGCCGGGCGGCGGCAGCGGCTGCTCGCCCGAGGCGCGGCAGAACACGCGGAGGGTGTCGTCGCCGTAGCTTTCGCCGTAACCCAGTTCGAAGCGGGTGTTGAGCACCAGCGCCCGGCTGATCGGCCAATACCGCGAGAACTCGTAGTTGAGCTTGAAGTACTCGACGGTCGAGCCGGGCAGGGTCGTTTCCAGCGAGACGCGCTGCAGGGTGCCGCGGGTCGGCTGCAGGAAGTCGTTGCGCGAATCGCGCGCCCAGGCCAACTCGCTGCGCCAGGAATGGAAGGTGCGCGAGCCGACCGCGTCGATGTAGTCGACGATCGATTCCGGAGAGGAACCGCGGAAGGCGAAGATCTGGTTGCGGTCGATGCCGACCAGCGCCGAGATCGTGTCCGATTCGGTGATCGGCAGCCCCAGCATCATCTGCATGGCCGCGTTGGTCGAGGAGAACTGCGCGGTGTTGAACTCGGAGTTGTCGAACTCGCGCCACCACAGGTTGTAGCCCAGCGACAGCCCCTCGTCGGTGAAGTAGGGGTTGAGGAACGAGAACGAATACCGCTGCAGGTAGACGTTGCGCTGCGCCTCCACGGACACGCGGTTGCCGCTGCCCAGGAAGTTGTTCTGCGCCAGCTGCACCGACGTGGTCAGCCCGGCCAGCTGCGAGTAGCCCACGCCGAACACGAAGCTGCCGGAGGTGGTCTCGGTGACGCTGAAGACCACGTCGACCTCGTCGTTGCTGCCCGGCACCGGCTGGCTCTCGACGTTGACGCTGCCCGATTCGAAGTAGCCCAGGCGCTGCAGTCGCACCTTGGAGCGATCGATCGCGGCCTGCGAATACCATGCACCCTCGAACTGGCGCATCTCGCGGCGCATCACCTCGTCGGAGGTGCGGGAATTGCCGCGGAACACGATGCGACGCACGTTCACGCGCGGCCCGGGCACCACCTGCAGCTGGATGCCGACCGTGCGCTTGTCGCGGTCGATCTCGGGGATCGTGTTGACCTGGGCGAACGCGTAGCCGATGTTGCCGAGCGTGGCGGTGATCGCGTCGGAGGTAAGTTCCAGCAGCGCGCGCGAGAACACCATGCCCTCGCGAACCAGCACCAGGCGCTCGATGTCCTCCTTGGGCAGGACCGTGTCGCCGGTGACCTCGACCGATGAGATGGTGTAGATCACGCCCTCGGACATCCCGGCGGTGATGAACATGTCGCGCTTGTCGGGGCTGATCGACACCTGGGTGTTGTCGATGCTGAAGTCGACGTAGCCGCGGTCCAGGTAGAAGTTGTGCAGCTTCTCCAGGTCGCCCGAGAGCTTCTCCTTCGAGTACTGGTCGTCGCGGCGGTACCAGCTCAGCCAGTTGCTCTCGCCCGATTCCCAGGTGTCGGTCAGCTCATCCTGCTCGAACAGCTCGTTGCCGATCAGGTTGATGTGGCGGATCTTGGCGGCCTTGCCTTCCTTGACGTCGATGGTGACGTCGACGCGGTTGCGGTCCAGCCGCGAAACGGTCGGGTCGATCTCGACGTTGTACTTGCCGCGGTTGTTGTACTGGCGGGTCAGTTCCTGGGTCACGCGGTCCAGGGCCATGCGATCGAAGGTTTCGCCCTCGGACAGGCCGATGTCGTTGAGGCCCTTGGTCAGGTCCTCGGTCTTGATGTCCTTGTTGCCCTGGAGCGTCAGTTTGTTGATTGCCGGGCGCTCGGTCACCGTGACCACCAGGATGTCGCCCTGGCGGCCGATCTGGATGTCCTCGAAGAAACCGGTGCGGTACAGGGCCCGCACGGCCTCGCCGATGCGGGTCTGGTTGACCGTGTCGCCGCGCTCCACCGGCAGGTAGGTGAACACGGTGCCGGCGCCGATGCGCTGCAGGCCGTCGATGCGGATGTCGCTGACGGTGAACGCGCCAGCAGGCTGTGCCATCGCCGGAGCGGGTACCGCGAACGCAGCCTGCGGATCGACCGCTTGCTGGGCCCAGACGGGTGCGATCGCGGTCGCAAGGGCGAGTGCAAGCAGGCGGCGGGCAGGAGTACGCGTCATCGATCGATCCGGATTGGGGAAGTGCTCCATTGCTGACGCAATGGTGGTCGTAAGGCGGGGCATCAGCGCACCAGCTGGAGAATGTCGTTGTAGAACGCCAGGCCCATCAGGCCAGCCAACAGCACCAGGCCGACATACTGCCCGGCCGCCATCGCACGTTCGCTTAACGGACTGCCCTTGACCAACTCGATAAGGTAATACAACAGGTGTCCCCCGTCCAAGAGCGGGATCGGCAGCAGGTTGAGAATGGCGATGCTCAGCGACAAAAGGGCGAGGATCGTCAGGTACCAGGCCACGCCCTGGCTGGCGTAGGCATTGGTGGCGCGGGCGATGGTCAGGGGCCCGGCGACGGTGTTTTCGATCGCCAGGCGGCCGGTCACGGCCCGCCGGAGCATGCCCAGCAGCTGGCCGGTGAGGTGGCCGACCTCGCGCGCGGCCGCCGGGATCGCGGCCACCGGGCCGTACTGCTGGAGCGCGTCCTTGGGCGGCAGCTCGATGCGGCGCGGCGCCTCGATCCCCAGCACCCAGCGCCGTTCGCCCTGGTCGTCGACCTCGCGCGGCGCCAGCGGGAAGGCCAGGCGCTCGCCGTCGCGGGTGACCTCGATCATGGCCTCCACGCCACGCTCGCCCAGCGCCTGCACCAGCGGGCCCATGTCCTCGAAGCGCTCCACCGGGTGGCCGTCGATGGCGGTGATGCGGTCGCCCTCGGCCAGCAGGCCCCAGGCTGCCCCGTCGGGCCGTACCCGGCCGATATCGGCGGGAATGGTGAAGTGGCGGGGGACCAGGCCGATGCTGCGCAGCACCTGGCGCTGGTCGAAGTCTTCCGGCAGTTCCGACAGGCGCAGCGTCACCTGGCGCTCGCGCCCGCCGCGGTCGGCCACGCGCAGCGACACGTCGACGCGGTCCAGCGCGGCCGGCAGCAGCGCCATCTGCAGTTCCATCCAGGTCGGCGTCTGGCGCTCGCCGAGCGCGAGCACCCGGTCGTTGTCTTGCAGGCCGGACTCTGCGGCGATGCCGGTGGAGGGCCCCAGCAGCGGCGCGTAATCCGGGCGGCCGATCACGAACATCGCCCACAGCAGGCCGAAGCACAGCACCAGGTTGGCGGCCGGCCCGGCGGCGACGATCGCGATCCGCTTCCACACCGACTGGCGGTTGAAGGCGCGCGCGGCCTCGGCCTCGGGCACGTCGGACTCGCGCTCGTCGAGCATCTTGACGTAGCCGCCCAGCGGGATGGCGGCAATCCGGTACTGGGTGCCGTCCTTCGCCGTGCGCTGCCACAGCGCGCCGCCAAAGCCGATCGAAAAGCGCAGCACGCGCACGCCACAGCGGCGCGCGACCCAGAAATGGCCGAACTCGTGGATGGTCACCAGGATCCCGAGGCTGACCAGCAACCACCAGACGGCACCCAGGAAATCAGTCATGGCGGATCATGCGATGGCACCCGTGGCGATGGCGTGGCTGGCGTGGTGGCGCGCGCGGAGGTCGGCGTCGGCCAGCGCCGCCATCGATTGTGCCGGTTCCACCGTGATTGCCGCGAGGGCGTCTTCGACCAGGGCGGCGATGGACAGGAAACCGATGCGCCCCTGAAGAAAGGCTGAAACCGCTACTTCGTTGGCGGCGTTCAGCACCGCCGGTGCGGTGCCACCGGCGCGCAGTGCGCCGCGCGCCAGGCGCAGGCAGGGGAAGGTGTCCATGTCCGGCGGCTCGAACTCGAGCCGGCCCTGCGCCGTCAGGTCCAGCGGCCCGACCCCGGACGGAATGCGCTGTGGCCAGCCCAGGCCGACCGCGAGCGAAGTGCGCATGTCCGGCAGTCCGAGCTGGGCCAGGGTGGAACCATCGACGAATTCCACCAGCGAGTGGACCAGGCTCTGCGGATGCACCAGCACGTCGAGCCTGTCGTCGGCCAGGCCGAACAGGTGGTGGGCCTCGATCAGCTCCAGCCCCTTGTTCATCAGCGTTGCCGAGTCGACCGAGATCTTCGGCCCCATCGACCACTTCGGATGGGCCACGGCCTGCGCCGGGGTCACGCCGGCCAGGCGGGCGCGGTCCCAGCCGCGGAACGGGCCGCCGGAGGCAGTCAGGGTGATGCGCCGCACCTCGGCGCCGGCAGCGCGGCCGTGCAGGCACTGGAAGATGGCGTTGTGCTCGCTGTCGATCGGCACGATGGTCGCGCCGCCCGTAGCCGCTGCCTCGATCAGCAGCTCGCCGGCCAGCACCAGCGATTCCTTGTTGGCCAGCAGCAGGCGCTTGCCGGCGCGGGCGGCGGCGAGGGTGGAGTCGAGCCCGGCCGCGCCGACGATCGCCGCGACCACGGTGTCGCAGGCATCGCCCGCGACCAGGTCCGACAGCGCCTCGTCGCCTGCGTGGGCCGACGTCGGCAGGCCTGCCGCGCGCAGGCCGTCGCGCAACAGCTGCAGGCGCGAACCGTCGCCGATCACCGCATGGTCGGGACGATGGGTGGCGCACAGCGCCACCAGTGCCTCGACGTTGCCGCCGGCCGCAAGCACGCTGGCGCGCATCGCGCCGGGGTGGCGGGCGATGACGTCGAGCGCCGACCCGCCGATCGAACCGGTCGCGCCAAGGACAGCAACGCGCTGCATCAGAAGCCCAGCCAGATCTTCGCCACGGCGAACACGGGCAGGGCGGCAAGCACGCTGTCGATGCGGTCGAGCACGCCGCCGTGGCCCGGGATCAGCGTGCCCGAATCCTTGGCGCCGACATGGCGCTTGAGCAGGCTTTCGAACAGGTCCCCGACCACCGAGAACAGCACCGTGGCCAGGGCGGCGAGCGCCACCAGGGGCAGTTGCCCGACGCTGGCGCCGGCCAGCGGCGCCATGGCCAGCGCCACGGCGACGCCCGCGGCCACGCCGCCCAGCATGCCTTCGACGGTCTTGTTCGGGCTGATCCGGGGCGCCAGCTTGCGCCGCCCGAACCTGCGTCCAGCGAAATAGGCGCCGGTGTCGGTGGCCCAGACGATCATCAGCGCAGTCAGCAGCCACACATGGCCCTGGCTGACCAGCGGCCAGGCGGTGGCCTCGGGGTCGCCGGCGTGGAGCACCGCCAGCGCGCACCAGGCCGGTACCACCGCGACGGTGCCGGCGGCCAGCTTGAACACGCGCGCATGGGTGTCGTGGTCGGAGGCGAAGTCGTAATGGCGCAGCCACAGCATCGCCAGCAGCCACCAGACCACGCCCAGCATCGCCACCAGCTTGAACAGCACCAGCGAGCCGCCGCTGTCGTTGGGCGACGCCCAGACCAGCGCGGCCATCAGCAGCAGGTTGGCCAGCAGCAGCACGGTGCGCTGCAGGGTGTCGTCGATGTCCGAGAGACGGAACCATTCCCACAGCGCGACCAGGAACAGGATTGCGGTCACCGCCACCAGCCACGGCGTGGGCAGCAGGAGCACGCCGCCGATGGCGAGCGGCGCCATCGTCAGCGCAGCGAGCACGCGGGTGCGGGTCACGGTGTCGGACTCCCCTGGAGATCGGGCCTGGCGCGGGCGGCGATCTGCTCGCCGGTGAGGCCGAAGCGGCGCTCGCGCCCCGCATAGGCGCCGAGCGCCTCGTGCAGGGTGGCGGCATCGAGCTCGGGCCACAGCGTTTCGGTGAACCACAGTTCGGTGTAGGCCAGCTGCCAGAGCAGGAAGTTGCTGATCCGGCAGTCGCCACCGGTGCGGATGAACAGGTCCGGCGGCGGCAGGTCGGCCAGGGCGACGCGCGCGCCAAGCGCGGCTTCGTCGATCTGCTCGGGGCGCAGCCGTCCGGCGGCGACATCCTCGGCCAGTGAACGCGCGGCGGTGGCGATGTCCTGTCGGCCGCCGTAGCTGGCGGCGATGCTCAGCACGAGGCGGGTATTGCCGGCAGTCAGGGTCTCGGCCACGCGCATGCGCGCGCGGATGTCCGCGGAGAAACGCGTCTGGTCGCCGATGAAGCGCAGGGCCACGCCGCGACGATGCATTTCCTCGATCTCCCGGTCGAGCGCGGCGATGAACAGCTTCATCAGCGCGCCGACTTCATCTTCGGGCCGGCCCCAGTTCTCGCTGGAAAAGGCGAACAGGGTCAGGGCGCCGATGCCCTGCTCCAGGCAGAAGTCGATGCACAGGTTGACCGCGCGCGCGCCGGCGCGATGGCCGATGACGCGTGGCCGCCCGCGCCGCGCCGCCCAGCGCCCGTTGCCGTCCATGATGATCGCGACGTGCCGGGGCAGCGCACGGGAATCGGCGCCAGCTGGCTGCCGATCCGAAACCGCGTGGTCTGGTGGAGCCTGGAGCTCAGTCAACGGGGTGGCCTCTTCGGGCTTCGGGCGTGTGACCGGCCACGGGCGGGATCACCGGTCGCGGATCACCGATCACGTCCCGTCAAACCGACATCAGCTCCGTTTCCTTGGCCTTGACCACTTCGTCGACGTCCTTGATCGCCTTGTCGGTCAGCTTCTGGATCTCGTCCTCGCCGCGACGCAGGTCGTCCTCGGAGAGCGACTTGTCCTTCAGCAACTCCTTGGCCTGCTGGATCGCGTCGCGGCGGACGTTGCGGATCGCCACCTTGGCATCCTCGCCCTCGCCGTGGACCACCTTGGTCAGCTCGCGCCGGCGCTCCTCGGTGAGCGAGGGCAGGTTGAGCCGGATCGTGGTGCCGGCCGTATTCGGGGTCAGGCCGAGGTCGGAGGACAGGATCGCCTTCTCGATCACGCCCACCATGCCCTTGTCCCAGGGCTGGATCATCAGCGAGCGGGAGTCGGACACCGACACCGCGGCGACCTGCGACAGCGGCACGTCGCCGCCGTAGGCGCTGACGCGGATGCTGTCGACCAGGCCGGTCGATGCGCGACCGGTGCGCACCTTCACCAGTGTCTGGCGCAGCGCGTCGACGCATTTGGCCATGCGGGTCTGGGCGTCTTTCTTGATTTCATTGAGCATTGCCGGCTCCGGTGAGCTGTGGGCTTTGGCAGCGGGATTGCGGGATTATAGGCGGGCCGGCGCGCCGGCGGCGGCCGGGGCCGTGTCGTGTGCCGGGAATCGGGGTGGTTCAGCAGGTCGCGGGGGCACGGTGGAGTCGCCCGCTGGCGCCGGCCCGGTTGAACGAAGGCTAGCGGCGCCCGTGCACCAGGGTGCCGATCGGCTCGCCCTTCAGGATCCGCAGCAGCACGCCGGGCTGGGACATGTCGAAGATCCGCAGCGGCAGGTCGCTGTCGCGGCACAGGGCGAAGGCGGCGGTGTCCATCACCTGCAGGTCGCGCGAGATCACCTCGTCGTAGGTCAGGCTGTCGTAGCGCACCGCGTCGGGATGCTTCTTCGGGTCCTTGTCATAGACGCCGTCGACCTTGGTCGCCTTGAGCAGCAGGTCCGCGCCGATCTCGATCGCGCGCAGGGCCGCGCCCGAGTCGGTGGTGAAGAAGGGATTGCCGGTGCCGGCGGCGAAGATCGCGATCCGGCCCTTTTCCAGGTGGCGGATCGCGCGCCGGCGGATGTAGTCCTCGCAGACGTCGTTGATCTTGATCGCGCTCATCACCCGGGCGCGGGCGCCAAGCTTTTCCAGTGCGTCCTGCATGGCCAGCGCGTTGATCACGGTGGCCAGCATGCCCATCTGGTCGCCGGTGACCCGGTCCATGCCGCCAGCCGCCAGGCCTGCGCCGCGGAAGATGTTGCCGCCGCCAACCACCACGCCGATCTCGGCGCCGGCCTGCTGCGCCTCGATGACCTCGCTGGCCAGGCGGCCGATCACCTTGGGATCGATGCCGTAGTCCTCCTCGCCCATCAACGCCTCGCCGGAGAGTTTCAACAGGATGCGGCGATAGGCG
This sequence comes from Luteimonas sp. A611, assembly GCF_054072715.1. Taxonomy (NCBI): domain Bacteria; kingdom Pseudomonadati; phylum Pseudomonadota; class Gammaproteobacteria; order Lysobacterales; family Lysobacteraceae; genus Luteimonas; species Luteimonas sp. A611. The sequence continues at coordinate 266,948 of NZ_JBSVRP010000002.1, read as the reverse complement.
AGTTGCGACATGGGGGGCTCGGCAGCGGCGGGAAACCCGTGGATTCTAGCGGATCGCGCCGATGCGCGAAGGCTTCGCGGCGCCGATCCAGGCTGCCGCATGGAGCGCGCCGGGTCGCGCGCCGTGGTGGCGCGTCTGGGTCCAGGGCCTTGCGCGTCGGGGTCCGGTCAGGAATCCGTGCCGTCGGGAGTGCGTGTTGTCACCCGGTTGCGGCCCTGGCGCTTGGCGCCGTACAGGGCCTGGTCCGCGGCGTCCAGCAGGTCGCGCGCGCTTTCGAACCGTTCCTGCCCGCCCCGTGTGGCCACTCCTGCCGAGAAGGTCACGTACAGCGGGGCCCCCTCGACGATGGCCATCGAGGTCCGCGAAACCTCGTCGAGGATGCGCCGGATCACCGCCAGCGCGGCATCGGTACTGGAATTGCTCAGCATCACCAGGAATTCCTCGCCTCCGTAGCGCACGATCAGGTCGGTACTGCGCAGCAGGCGCGACAGCACCTGGGCGAACTCGCTCAACACCTGGTCGCCGACGAGGTGGCCGTGCCGGTCGTTGATCTGCTTGAAATCGTCCAGGTCGATGAACACCAGGCTCAGGGGCTGGTCGCGCTGCACGGATGCCCCGAACTCGCGTTCCAGCATGTCTTCCAGCTGGCTCCGGTTGTACATGCCGGTCAGCGGGTCGCGCAGCGCCAGCTCCTCCAGCTCGCGCATGCGCTCGTCGGTGGCGTCGGCCTGGCCGCGCGTCTGGATGGCGCCCCGGATCTCGCGCAGGTTGCGCACGAGCAGCAGCTCGCGGGCATGCTCGACGATGGCGTCGAGATGTTCCGGTTGCACGACGTGCACGTCGAACAGGGATGCGATGTCGGGCAGGGCGTCCGACATGCGGGTGATCAGGACGTCGAACCGCGCCTGGTCCAGGCCCAGCCGGTCGCGGGTGGCGGCCATCGCGCGCTGCCGCGCACTCCGGGTGAGGTGCTCGTCGGTCGCCAGCCACACGTCGGCCACGAAACCCGAAGCGGCGATGCAGTCATGGAAGCAGTTGCCGTCGCCTGCAGCCGATTCACTGGCGCGGATCGCCTGGTGCAGGTAGCCCGGCAGGTTCCAGAGGTTCGCGATCCACGCTCCGATTTCAGCGTGGTCGCCGCCCAGCGCTTCGCGCTCGCGGCGCAGCCGGTCGTCCGGACCCTCGGCGGCGCGCAGCAGCTCGCGGTAGGCATCCGGCCGGACCTGCAGAAGAGCCAACGCGCCGATGTCCTGCAGCAGACCGGCCAGCATCAGTTCCTCGAGTCGCGCCAGCCCGACCTCCTCGCCGAGCAGGCGTGCCGCCATTGCGGACAGCACGCTGCGCCGCCAAAGAAGTCCCTGCTCGTCGCCGGGTTGCGCGTCACGCAGGTTGCGGCTCAGCGACAGCCCCAGGGCCAGGCTCAGCGTGGCGTTGAGGCCGAGCAGGGTCAGCGCCTGGCCCAGGGTCGCGACCTGGCGGCGGTTGGCGTACAGCGGCGAGTTGGCGATGCGCAGCATGCGCGCGCTGAGCGCGCTGTCCTTGGCGATGACGTCGGCCGTCGCGTCCAGGTCGGCATCCGGCTGCTGCGCCAGGTCGATGATGCGCAGCGCGATCGCAGGCGGCGACGGCAGGTTGCGACAATGGGCCAGCACGGCTTGAAGTTCGGAGTGCATCGCAACCTGACCAGGGATTCCCGGACCGGTTATCGGCAACCACGGCCGATTCCTTAGGGAAGGCCTGAACAACTCCCTGTTGATCCCCATTGCCGCGAAGGCGGGACGCGGGTTTCAACGGCCCGCGGGGCCCCTCTCTCGTTTACGCTTGAGATGACAGTTGCCCAGAGCTTTCCTGGCCACCGCCAGTGCAACCGCGCCGGAACGAAAGAAGCCGCGGTTCCCCGCGGCTTCTTTCGGCGTTGCGGCGTGGCGTGGTGGCTTACGCCAGCCCGGCCTGCTTCATCACTTCGGCGGCGTAATCCTCGACCACCTTCTCGATGCCCTCGCCGACGGCCAGGCGCTGGAAGCCGACCACTTCGGCGCCGGCGGCCTTGAGCACGGCCTCGACGGTCTTGTCGGTGTCGAGCACGTAGGGCTGGCCGTACAGGCTGACCTCGTTGACGATCTTGGCGATCTTGCCGCCGATGATCTTCTCCAGGATCTCGGCCGGCTTGGAGCGGTCCTTCTCGGACATCTTGGCCAGCTCGATTTCCTTTTCCTTGGCCACGAACTCGGCCGGCACGTCGGACTGCCTGTTGTGCGGCGGGTTCATCGCCGCGACGTGCATCGCCAGGCCGCGGGCCAGGTCGGCATCGCCGCCCTTGAGCTCGACCAGCACGCCGATCTTGCCGCCGTGGACGTAGGCGGCCACGGTGTTGGCGGAGTCGATGGAGGCGACGCGGCGGACCTGCACGTTCTCGCCGACCTTGGCGATGACGGCGGCGCGGGCCTCCTCGACGGTTTCGCCGGAAGCGAGCTTCGCGGCCTTGAGCGCTTCGGCATCGGCGGCGCCGGAGGCCAGCGCGGCCTGCACGACGGCTTCGGCGAAGCCCTTGAAGTTGTCGTCGATGGCGACGAAGTCGGTTTCGGAGTTGACCTCGACCAGGACGGCCTTGCCGCCGTCCTGGGCGCTGACGATGCGGCCTTCGGCGGCGATGCGGCTGGCCTTCTTGTCGGCCTTGGCCAGGCCGGACTTGCGCAGCGCTTCGGCGGCTGCGTCGACGTCGCCGTTGTGCTCGGTGAGCGCCTTCTTGCACTCCATCATGCCGGCGCCGGTGCGCTCGCGCAGTTCCTTGACCAGGGAAGCGGTGATTTCCATTGGGGGACCTCGGATTTGTTCGAAAGATGTCCGGCGGCACGCCGCTGCCGCGGGCGGTTCATGCTCGCGCAGGCGGGTGACCGGCCGGCCGGTCGACCGCGGCAGGGCGCCGCGGTCGCGTTTGCCGCCGGATCAGGCTGCCGGAGTCGCGTCCGGCGCCGGGGCTTCCTGGCCCTCGGCCGGCGCTGCCGCATCGGCCGGAGCTGCCGCATCAGCCGGCGCTGCCGCATCGACCTCGGCCACGGCAGCCTTCTTCGCGGGCGCGCGGCGGCCCGGCTTGCCTTGGCCCTCGGCGAACTCTTCCTCGCGCACGTTGGAAGCGTTCGGCGCGGCGGCCTTGCCCTCGAGCACGGCATCGGCGGCGGCGCGGCCGTACAGCTGCACGGCGCGGATGGCGTCGTCGTTGCCCGGGATGGCGTAGTCGACCAGGGCCGGGTCGTAGTTGGTGTCGACCACGGCGATCACCGGGATGCCGAGCTTCTTGGCTTCCTTGACCGCGATGTCTTCATGGCCGATGTCGATCACGAACAGCGCGTCGGGCAGGCGGTTGAGGTCCTTCAGGCCGCCGAGCGAAGCTTCCAGCTTGTCGCGCTCGCGGCGCAGGCCCAGCACTTCGTGCTTGACCAGCTTCTCGAAGGTGCCGTCGGTTTCGGCCGCTTCCAGTTCCTTCAGGCGCGACACCGACTGCTTGACGGTGCGGAAGTTGGTCAGCGTGCCGCCCAGCCAGCGCTGGGTCATGTACGGCATGCCGCAGCGCTCGGCCTCTTCCTTGATCGGGTCGCGCGCGCTGCGCTTGGTGCCGACGAACAGGATGATGCCGCGCTTCTGGGCGATGCCCGAGATGAAGTTCATCGCGTCGTTGAACAGCGGAACCGTCTTCTCGAGGTTGATGATGTGGATCTTGCCGCGGGCACCGAAGATGTAAGGCGCCATCTTCGGGTTCCAGTAGCGCGTCTGGTGGCCGAAATGGACGCCGGCTTCCAGCATCTGGCGCATGGTGATCTGGGGCATTGCTTCGAACTCCTGAAAGGGAACCGCCGCCCGGTTCTGTGAAGGGCGGTGCGGCCTGCGCGGGGCGCGGGACGCGTGGTTCCGGGGTTGGGCCTCCCCGCTGCCTCCGTGGCCAGATCCCCGTTCCTTGCGGACCGGGGACACCCCGGCACGGGTGTCTGCAGCGGGTGTGTATTCGCCTGCGTCGAGGTGACGCCACGCCCGGCGTGGGCGGCGGCCTGGCAGGAGAGCCAGGCACAACCCGGCGATCATAGCCCGGAGCCGCGGCGCAGGCAAACCGGGGCAGGCCGCCACGCGTCGGATCCCGGGCGGCGGGCGGCCGCGGGGCCGCCGCCAGGCGCGCCGGCCAGGCCGCCACCCGGGCAGAGCGCGCCGGGCTCGGCGATAATGGGCGCATGACCATTTCCCTCAAGACCCCCGAGCAGATCGAGAAGATGCGCGTGGCCGGGCGGCTGGCGGCCGAGGTGCTGCAGGTCGTCGCGCCCCACGTGAGGCCCGGCGTCAATACCGACGAGCTCGACCGCATCTGCCACGACCACATCGTCAACGTGCAGAAGGCGACCCCGGCCAACCTGGGCTACAAGGGCTATCCGAAGACGACGTGCATCTCGGCCAACAACGTCATCTGCCACGGCATTCCCGGCGAAGCCAAGGTGCTCAAGGACGGCGACATCATCAACATCGACGTCACCGTCATCAAGGACGGCTGGCACGGCGACACCAGCCGCATGTACTACGTGGGCACGCCCTCGGTGATGGCGCGCCGCCTGGTGGACACCACGCGCGAGGCGCTGTTCCGCGGAATCCGCGCGGTCCGGCCGGGGGCGACGCTGGGCGATGTCGGCCATGCGATCCAGGAATATGCCGAAGGCGAACGCTTCAGCGTGGTACGCGAGTACTGCGGCCACGGCATCGGCAAGGTCTACCACGAGGACCCGCAGGTGCTGCATTACGGACGGCCCGGCGAGGGGCTGGTGTTCCAGCCCGGCATGACCTTCACGATCGAACCGATGATCAATGAAGGAACGCGCTTCACCCGGCTGCTGCCGGACGGCTGGACCGTGGTGACCAAGGACCGCAAGCTTTCGGCGCAGTGGGAGCACACCGTGCTGGTGACCGCCGACGGCGTCGAGATCCTGACCCGACTGCCCGGCGACGACAACGACCTGTAGGGCGATGCCGATGCCATACGCCGCTCCCGACCGCATCCGCGCACTGGCCCACGGCGGCTGCGTCGTCGGCCGAGCACGTCCGGCGCCTGCGGCCGTCGCCGGTGGCTGACGTGGACACGACGGCTGGCGACGACGACGCGGCCTGGGCCGCGCTGGCCGCCGAGAACCTGCGCGCGCAGGACGCCGGCTTCGCCCTGCGCTTCGATGCGGATGATGACATCGAGCGCCTGCTGCTGGCGCGCGTGATCGCGGTCGACGGACTGGTGCGCCAGGCCTGGTCGCGCACCGTGCCGGCGGATGCGGCGCTGACCCTGTTCGCGGTCGGTGGCTACGGCCGCGGCGAGCTGTTCCCGCGTTCGGATATCGACCTGCTGGTGCTGGTCGGCGACGACGCCTGCGAGGCCGATACCGCCGCCCTGTCGCGCCTGTTCGCCCTGCTGTGGGACGCCGGCCTGCCGGTCGGCCACGCCGTGCGCACGCTGGCCGAATGTACCCAGGCGTCGGCCGACGACATCACCGTCATGACTTCGCTGATCGAGGCACGGCCGCTGGTGGCGACGCCGGAGATGGCCGCGCGCCTGGAAGAGGCGGTGTCGGTCGAACGGGTCTGGCCGTCGCGCGAATTCTTCTACGCCAAGCGCGAGGAACTGCGCCAGCGCCATGCGCGCTTCGGCGACACCGCCGACAACCTCGAGCCCAACATCAAGGAAGGCCCCGGCGGCCTGCGCGACATCCACACCCTGCGCTGGATGGCGCGGCGCGTGTTCGGTACCCGCGACATCGAATCGCTGATCCCGCTCGGCCACCTGGGCCTGGACGAATACTCCGCGCTGGAACGCGAGTGGCGCCTGCTGTCCCGGCTGCGCTACGGCCTGCACCTGGCGGCCGGCAAGCGCGAGGAGCGGCTGCGCTTCGACTACCAGAAGACGCTGGCCGCGCGCCTGCAGCACCTGGACGACGCCGACAATGCCGCGGTCGAGCGGATGATGCAGGGCTTCTACCGCAGCGCCGCGATCCTGCTGCGCATCGGCGAACGCCTGCTGCAGCGCTACGAAGAGCAGATCGAGGGCGACGTCGAGGCGGTGCCGCTGGACGCGGAGTTCGCGATGAAGCGCGGCTACCTGGTCGCCCGCGACGAGTTCTGGCCGGGTGGCGACATGTCGCGGGTACTGTCGCTGTTCGCGCTGTGGGCCGACCATCCCGAGGCCAAGGGGCTGCATTCCAGGACCGCCCGCGCACTGGCCGAATCGTTGCACGCGCTGCCCGCGTACGACGTGGCGCTTGCGGATATGCGCGAAGCCTTCATCTCGCTGCTGCGCGGCCCCGGCCCGGTGCGCACGCTCGAGCGCATGGCCCGGCTGGGCGTGCTGGGCCGCTGGATCCCGGCCTTCGCGCAGGTGTCCGGGCGCATGCAGTTCGACCTGTTCCACGTGTACACGGTCGACCAGCACACGCTGGCGGTGCTGCGCAACCTGGCGTCGTTCTCCACCGGCATCCCCGACGAGCGTTTCTCGATGGCGCACGAGGTCTGGCCGCACCTGCGCAAGCCCGAGTTGCTGCTCGTCGCGGGGCTGTTCCACGACATCGCCAAGGGCCGTGGCGGCGACCATTCCGAACTCGGCGCGGTCGACGCGCGTGTCTTCTGCCAGGCGCACGGCTACGGCGCCGTCGACACCGCGCTGGTCGAGTGGCTGGTGCTCAAGCACCTGCTGATGTCGGTAACCGCGCAGAAGCAGGACATCTCCGATCCGGCGGTGATCCACCGCTTCGCGGTCGAGGTCGCCGACCGCGAGCGCCTGGACTACCTGTACCTGCTCACATGCGCCGACATCGCCGGCACCTCGCCGCAGCTGTGGAACGCATGGAAGGACCGGCTGCTGGCCGACCTGAGGACCGCCACGCGCTATGCGCTGCGGCGTGGGCTGGAGCACCGCGTCGGCGCCGCCGACCGCATCGCCGAAACGCGCGACAAGTCCCGCGGCCTGCTGGTCGCCGAGGGCGTGGACGGGATCGACGCGTTGTTCGCGCGCATGCCCGACACCGGCTTCCTGCGCGCGCGCGCCGACCAGGTCGTGTGGCAGGCGCTGGCGCTGCGCGACGCCGGTCCCGGCGCGACCGTGGTGCGCGTGCGACGCGTGGCGGGCGCGGGCGATGCGTTGGAGGTGTTCGTGCACGCGCCCGACCGCGACGGCCTGTTCGCCGCGATCGTGATCACCCTCGACCGCATGGGCCTTGCGATCCAGCAGGCGCGCGCGCTGGATGGGCCGCAGCGGACCATCTTCGACACCTTCCAGGTGCTGTCGATCGACCAGCGCCAGGCGCCCGACATCGGTGCCATCGATCGCAAGCTGGCCACCGTGCTGGCCGGGTCGCTCGACGTGCGCCCGGCGCGGCGCGCACAGCCGCGGCACCTGCGCCATTTCCGGGTGGTGCCGCAGATCGACTTCGACACCACCGCCGATGGCCGCCGCACCGTGATGAGCCTGGTCTGCACCGACCGCCCCGGGCTGCTGGCCGACATCGCCCAGGTCCTGCGCCAGCAGCACATCCGCGTGCACGATGCACGCATCGCCACCTTCGGCGCGCGCGCCGAGGACGTGTTCCTGGTCAGCGACCGCGAAGACCGCGCACTCGACGACATCCAGCGCGACGCCCTGCGGGGCGCGCTCCAACTCGGCATCGACGGAGAAACCACGGCATGACCCCAGCGGCACAGGCAAGCGGCGTCCAGCGCACCATCGAGGACGCCTGGGAGCGTCGCACCACGCTGACCGCCGAGGAGACCGGCGACGTGGTCAGGCCCGCGGTGGAGGCGGCGATCCAGGGGCTGGAAAGCGGCGAGCTGCGCGTGGCCGAACCAGCGGCAGAAGGCGGCTGGCGGGTCAACGAGTGGCTGAAGAAGGCGGTATTGCTGTACTTCCGGGTCAACGACATGGCCGTGGTCGACGCGCAGCCGGCGCCGTACTGGGACAAGGTCGAAGCGCGCTTCGCCGGCTTCGACGCGGAGCGGTTCAAGGCCATGGGCGTGCGCGTGGTGCCGGGTGCGGTCGCGCGCCGCGGCACGTACCTGGGCCGCGACGTGGTGCTGATGCCGAGCTTCGTCAACATCGGTGCGTACGTCGGCGAGGGCACGATGGTGGATACCTGGGCGACGGTCGGCTCGTGCGCACAGATCGGCAGGCACGTGCACCTGTCCGGTGGCGCCGGCATCGGCGGCGTGCTCGAGCCGCTGCAGGCCAGCCCGACCATCATCGAGGACCACTGCTTCATCGGCGCGCGCTCCGAAGTGGTGGAGGGCGTGGTGGTCGGCCACCACAGCGTGATCGGCATGGGCGTGTTCATCGGCCAGTCCACGCGCATCTACAACCGCGCCACCGGCGAAGTCAGCTACGGCTACGTGCCGCCGGGGAGCGTGGTGGTGTCGGGCTCGCTGCCGGCGAAGGACGGCTCCCACTCGCTGTACTGCGCGGTGATCGTCAAGCAGGTCGACGAGAAGACCCGCAGCAAGACCAGCGTCAACGACCTGCTGCGCGGCCTGGCGGACTGATCGTTCTGCGAGCGGTGCACCTTTGGCTGTTGTAGGAGCGGCTTCAGCCGCGATCGAGGATGCGGCGGGGCGTAGATGGAGCCGACTCTCCACGGAGTGGGGGGAGCGGCTTCAGCCGCGATCGAGGATGCGGCGGATCGCGGCTGAAGCCGCTTCTACATGGATCGGATTGAGGGATGGATGCATGACCACGCTGTACGGACTGAGGAACTGCGACACCTGCCGGAAGGCGACGAAATGGCTGGACCGTTTCGGAGTCGCGCATGCCTTCGTCGACTATCGCGACAGCAAGCCGACGCCGGACACCCTGGTCGAGTGGGCCGGGAAGCTGGGCGGTTTTGCCGCCATGGTCAACAAGTCCTCGACCACCTGGCGGCAGCTGCCCGACAACCGCAAGGCCGCGGCCAGCGATGCGGAATGGAAGCTGCTGCTGCGCGAGTATCCGCAGCTGATCCGGCGTCCGGTGGTGGTGACCGAAGATGGCCAGGTCACGCAGGGCTTTACCGACAACGGTTTCAAGCAGCGTTTCGGGATCGGAGGCATGACCACGTGAGCGAGGTGCTCGAACTTGCCAGCGCGCTGATCGCGCGACCGTCGGTAACGCCCGACGACGCCGGCTGCCAGGCGCTCATCGCCGCGCGCCTCGCCCGCGCCGGCTTCGCCATCGAGCACATGCGCCTGGGCGAGGTCGACAACCTCTGGGCCATGCACGGCAGCGCAGGCCCGATGCTGGTGCTGCTGGGCCATACCGACGTGGTGCCGCCCGGCCCGGCGGAGGCATGGCGCAGCGATCCCTTCGTGCCCACGGTGCGCGACGGCGTGCTGTACGGACGCGGCGCCGCCGACATGAAGGGCAGCGTCGCTGCGTTCGTGATCGCGCTCGAGCGCTTCGTGATCGAGCATCCGGACCATCCGGGCACCATCGCCCTGCTGCTGACCTCGGACGAGGAGGGCGACGCGATCGATGGCGTGCGCCGCGTGGCGCAGGTGTTCCGCGAGCGCGGTACCCGCATCGACTGGTGCATCACCGGCGAGCCGTCCTCGACCGCGCGCCTGGGCGACCTGCTGCGCGTCGGCCGCCGCGGCAGCCTGTCGGCCACGCTCACCGTGCACGGTGTGCAGGGCCACGTCGCCTACCCGGAGAAGGCGCGCAACCCGATCCACGCCGCGGGGCCCGCGCTCGCCGAGTTGGCCGCGCGCGCCTGGGACGAGGGCTATGAAAGCTTCCCGCCCACCAGCCTGCAGATCTCCAACATCAACGCCGGCACCGGGGCGGGCAACGTCATCCCGGGCGAACTGCGGGTGCTGTTCAACCTGCGCTACAACCCGCACTGGGATGCCGCTGCGCTGGAGGCCGAGGTCTCGGCCCTGCTGGACGGCCATGACCTGGACTACACGCTGCACTGGCATCGCAGCGGCGAGCCCTTCCATACGCCCGAAGGCCCGCTGCGCGCCGCGGCGCGCGAGGTGCTGGCGCAGTTCGCCGGCACCATGCCCGAAGAGAGCACCGGCGGCGGCACCTCCGACGCCCGTTTCATTGCGCCGCTCGGCGCGCAGTGCATCGAAGTCGGTCCGGTCAACGCCAGCATCCACCAGGTCGACGAACACGTGCGCGTGTCCGACCTCGAAGCGCTGCCCGACCTCTACCTCGCCCTGATCGAACGCCTCCTGCCCGAAACCCCGCCTGTGTAGGAGCGACTCCAGCCGCGATCGCTTGCGTCGCGTCCCGGGTCGCGGCTGAAGCTGCTCCTGCAGGGGCGCCGTGGTACGTACGGCGCGGCTCTACTCCGCCCCCGTTCGCTCGACGGGGCGCGCGCGCCGGTCGTAGCGCATGGCGCTGATCACCAGCATCACCGCAAGCACCGCGGCAATCACGAACATCACCACCGCCAGCGCCGGGTAGCCCCACATGCTCGGGCCCACGTCCAGCCGCATCAGCTGCGTGGACGACAGCAACAGGGCCGCGATCACCACCGACGAGGCGATCCGGTTGGCGATCTTCTGCAGGTTCTCCATCAGCCGGGAGTCGTCGAGCCCCGCCAGGCGCACCTGCATCCGGTTCGACGCCAGCAGCGACAGCGTGTCGGAGATCTTGCGCGGCGCGTCGCGCACCAGCTCCTGCAGTTCCAGCGCCTCGGTCGCCAGGTTGGCCGGCGACAGCGCCTTGCGCAGACGGTCGCGCATCAGCGACTGCAGGTGCGATTCGATCTGCTCGCGGACGTCCAGCTCCGGTGCGAGCGTCTCCACCACGCGCTCGAGGTTGAGCAGGGTCTTGCCCAGCAGGCTGATCTCCGGAGGCGTGCGCAGCCCGCACTCGGTGGCGCGGCGCACCAGGTCCAGCACCATCCTGCCTTCCGACGCGCGCCGGGTGGCGTTGGCATAGCGCGCCACCGCCTGCGATATTTCGCGCACGTATGCGCCTTCGTCGAAGTCCTCCAGCCGCGTGCCGAGCACCACGAGCTGGCGCGCCACGTCCTCGCCGCGACCGTCGACGGCCGCGAACACCAGCTTGAGCAGGTGTTCGCGCTGGCGCGGCGGAATGGTGGCCACCATGCCCAGGTCGATCAGCGCGATGCGCCCGTCGGGGCCCAGCAGCACGTTGCCCGGGTGCGGGTCGGCGTGGATGTCGCCGTGCACGAACACCTGGTCGAGGTAGGCCCGCAGCAGCTGGCTGGTGGCCGGCGCGGTGTCGAGCTCGGTGCGGCGCAGGCCGGTGATGCGAGTGACGTTGATGCCCTCGATCCAGTCCATCACCAGCAGCCGCGGGGTCACGTAGTCCCACAGCGGCTTGGGAACCCGCAGCAGCGGGTAGGCGGACAGGTGGCGGCCGAAGCGGTCCAGGTTCTCCGCTTCGATCCGGTAGTCGAGCTCGTTGAGCATCGCCTTGCGGAACTCGGCGATCCAGTCGGCCAGGCGCAGGCGGCGACCGGCATCGGTCAGCGTGTCGGCGGTACCCGCCAGCTGCGCCAGCACGTCCAGGTCGCTGCGTACCGATGTCGCCACGTCGGGACGCTGGATCTTCAGTGCGACCACGCGGCCGTCGTGGAGGACCGCACGATGCACCTGCGCGAGCGAGGCGGCCGCCATCGGCTTGGGATCGATCTCGGCGAACACCTTGCTCGCGCGCACGCCGAGCTCGTTCTCGAGCAAAACCTCGATGTCCCCGACCTGCGCGGGCGTGGCGTCGTCCTGGATGCGCTCGAGCGCGGCCAGCCAGCTTGCCGGCACCAGGTCCGGACGCGTCGACAGCGCCTGGCCCAGCTTGACGAAGGCCGGTCCCATGGCCTCGAGGTCGTTGACGAAGCGCTCGGCGAGCGCATCGGTCTCGCCGTCGGCCGCTTCCTCGTCGCGCGCGTCTCCCAGGTCCAGGCCGGTCATGATGCCGGCGCGCCGATAGCGCGCGAACATGGCGATGATCTGCGAGGTGCGGGAAAGCCGCTGCATGGTGTCGTTCACGTATGGTCGCCCCTTGACTGTGTCCGCAGGCCCCCGGCCAGCGCGCCCGGCAGTATTCCGGCGGCCTGGTGACGGTTGTGTCTGCAACCGTTGCAAACCGCGAAAGCGTCCTTTACGGTCGCCACATGGCAACGCAGTCCTTCCGCAACGCGCAGGTTCGCAACCGCAATTCCAATGCGGCGAACAATCGTGTGCGCGCAGCGGGCTGCAGCCAGGCGTAGATCCCTCCGGGGCCTCGCCCGGAACGCAAAAGCCCGCATCGCAGGATGCGGGCTTTTTTCGTATCGGGACCAGGCCCGGCCTTCTCTTCTCCAGGAGCGTCCCCCCCATGTGTTCGATCTTCGGCATCTTCGGGCTGCAGCCCGGCGACGACATCGCGGCCCTGCGCCGGCAGTCGCTGGAACTGTCCCAGCGCCAGCGCCACCGCGGCCCGGACTGGAGCGGCATCCATCACGACGACGGCGCGATCCTGGTGCACGAGCGCCTGGCGATCGTCGACCCGGCCGGCGGCTCGCAGCCGCTGCGATCGGCCGATGGCGCGCAGGTGCTCGCGGTCAATGGCGAAATCTACAACCACCGCGAGCTCAAGGCCGGACTCCAGCAGGACTACGACTTCCAGACCGGATCGGACTGCGAGGTGATCAACGCGCTGTACCGCGAGGACAGCCCGGGATCCTTCCTCAACCGCCTCAACGGCATCTTCGCCTTCGCCCTGTGGGATGCGCAGCGCGGGCGCGTGCTGATCGCGCGCGATCCGATCGGCGTGGTGCCGCTGTACTGGGGCCATGACCGCGAAGGACGTCTGTGCGTGGCCTCGGAGATGAAGGCGCTGGCGCCCATCTGCGCGGACGTCGCCCAGTTCCCGCCGGGGCACTGGTACGAGTGGTCGGCCGACGGCGCGGATGGCCGGCCCGAAGGCGCGCTGCACCGCTACTACGAGCGCCCGTGGCGCGACTATGCGGCGGTCGAAGGCGTGCAGGTGGAGCTGCAGGAGCTGCGCGAGGCGTTCGAGGCCGCGGTGCATCGCCAGCTGATGACCGACGTGCCCTATGGCGTGCTGCTTTCCGGCGGGCTCGACTCTTCGCTGGTGGCTGCGGTCGCCGCGCGCTATGCGCGCCATCGCGTGGAGGACAACGACGCCAGCGAAGCCTGGTGGCCGCGCCTGCACTCGTTCGCGATCGGGCTGGACGGTTCGCCGGATCTTGCCGCCGCCGAAGTGGCGGCGGAGATGCTGGGCACCGTGCACCACGGCTTCACCTACACCCTGCAGGAAGGGCTGGATGCGCTGCCGGAGGTGGTCCGCCACATCGAGACCTACGACGTCACCACCATCCGCGCCTCCACGCCGATGTACCTGCTGGCGCGGCGGATCAAGGCGATGGGAGTGAAGATGGTGCTGTCCGGCGAGGGCAGCGACGAGATCTTCGGTGGCTACCTGTACTTCCACAAGGCGCCCAACGCCCGCGAGTTCCACGAGGAGCTGGTGCGCAAGATCGACGCGCTGCACAACTACGACTGCCTGCGCGCCAACAAGTCGATGATGGCCTGGGGCGTGGAGCCGCGCGTGCCGTTCCTGGACCGCGAGTTCATGGACGTGGCCATGCGCATGGACGCGACCCACAAGATGATCGACCGCGGCGCGCAGGGCCCACAGCGGATGGAGAAGGGCGTGCTGCGCGCGGCTTTCGAGGGTTACCTGCCCGACGCGATCCTGTGGCGCCAGAAGGAGCAGTTCAGCGACGGCGTGGGCTACGGCTGGATCGACGCACTCAAGGCGCACGCCGAAGCGCAGGTGAGTGACCGTGAGCTCGCCGCCGCCAGCCGCCGCTTCCCGGTCAACCCGCCGCAGACCAAGGAGGCGCACTTCTACCGCACGCTCTTCGAGCAGTTCTATCCCGGCGCGGCCTGTGCCGAAACGGTGCCCGGCGGCAAGTCGATCGCCTGCTCGTCGCCCGCGGCGATCGCCTGGGACGCGAGCTTCGCGGCGATGGCCGATCCCTCGGGGCGCGCAGTCGCGGGCGTTCACGCCCAGGCGCTTGCGCGGGACTGAACGCCGGCGCGGTTGAACCCGCCCGTACCGGTCGGCGGCGCCCGCGCGGGCGCCGCGACACGGCGTGCGACAATTCACGCTTTCCGCGAATGCGCCCCGCGCCGAGCCCATGTCCGTGATGCGAAGCCTGCTGTTGTCCGCCCTGTGTGCCGCCAGCCTGTCCGCCTGCGCGCAGGCGCCGGACGAAGGCCCGGACGGGGAGGCGACGGGCGCAGATACCGTCGCCGTCGAAGAGGTCCAGACCAGGCCGGGCACGCCGGAAGACCGCGCCCGCCAGGCGATCCTGGCAATCAACCCGGAGATCCGGATCGACGCGATCGCGACCGCACCGCTGGACGGTTTCCAGGAAGTGATCGTCGGCGGCCAGGCGCTGTACGTGAGCGATGACGGCAAGTACCTGCTGCAGGGCAGCCTGTACGACATCGAGGCCAAGCGCGACGTCAGCCAGGCCGGCGTGGCCGAGGTGCGGCGCCGCCTGGTGGCGGCGGTGCCGGCCAGCGAACGCATCGTCTTCGCGCCGCCCAGCCCGAAGTACACCGTCAGCGTGTTCACCGACGTGGAGTGCGGCTACTGCCGCCGCCTGCACAAGGACATCGCCGAGTACAACAAGCGCGGCATCGCCATCGAATACCTGGCCTTCCCGCGTATGGGGATCGATACCCCGGACTATCGCCTGATGGTGTCGGTCTGGTGCGCGAAGGATCGTCGCAAGGCGCTGACCGACGCCAAGGACGGCCGCAAGGTGCCCGAGGCCAGCTGCGAGAACCCGGTGGCGCGCCATTACGATCTGGGCCAGCGCGTGGGCCTGACCGGCACCCCGATGATCGTCACTGCCAGCGGCGTGGCGATGCCGGGCTATTTGCCGCCCGATGCGCTGCTGTCGGCGCTGCAGGAAATGGATGCGGTGCAGCCGGGTGGCTCCGGCGAGGGCTGAGGGCGGGGGCGTGGACGACTGGCCCGGTCGCGGCTGAAGCCGCCCCTGCGCGGAGGGCCGGCGGGTGTGTCGGGCCGACGGGGCAACCGCGGGCCATGTCCGGCAAAGCCGCTTACAATAGGCGGCCCGCTCCCAAGTGTGCTCCCGGACATGATCGTCCTCGAGGGCCTGCCGGCCCTGTCGCCGTTCCGTCGCGAACGGCTTGAGCTCCGCCTCCAATCCGCATCGCCCGGGGTCCGCATCGTCGGCGCCTGGCACGTCTACTGGGTCGATTCCGAACCGGGCGCAACGCCGGATCCGGCCGTGCTGCGGCGCGTGCTGTCGGCCGGCGACCACCTGGCTCCGGTGGTCGAAGGTGCGGTGTCGCGCTTCGTGGCCCCGCGCCTGGGCACCATTTCGCCCTGGGCCAGCAAGGCCAGCGAGATCCTGCGCGGCGCCCGGCAGCCGGTGCGCCGCGTCGAGCGCGGTACCCGCATCGACCTGGCCGACTGGCCGGACGACCTTGCGGCCCAGGCCGCGCTGTCGAGGTTGCTGCACGACCCGATGACGCAGTCGCTGCTGGCTTCGCACGCCGGGGCGGCCGGGCTGTTCGTCACGCCGGCGCGCGGCGCGTTCGAGCGCATTGCGCTGGCGCAGCTGGAGCAGGCCAATACGCGCCTGGGCCTGGCGCTGGCCGCGGACGAGATCGAGTACCTGCGCGAGCGCTATGCCGAGCTTGGCCGCGATCCATCCGACGTCGAACTGATGATGTTCGCGCAGGCCAACTCCGAACATTGCCGGCACAAGATCTTCAACGCCTCGTGGACGGTAGATGGCGAGGACCAGCCGCGCTCGCTGTTCGCGATGATCCGCAACACCCACGCGCGCACGCCTCAGTACACGCTATCGGCCTACAGCGACAACGCGGCGGTGATGGAGGGCTATCAGGCCAGCCGCTTCCGGCCCGATCCGGCCAGCGGCGAGTACCGCAGCGAGCCGCCTACCGACAGCGCGTTCTGCATCAAGGTCGAGACCCACAACCATCCGACCGCGATCTCTCCGTTCTCCGGTGCGAGCACCGGTGCCGGCGGCGAGATCCGCGACGAGGGCGCGACCGGCCGCGGCGGCAAGCCCAAGGCCGGCCTGACCGGCTTCAGCGTCTCGCACCTGCGCATCCCCACGCTGCCCCAGCCCTGGGAGTCGCCGCGCGCGCTCAACCCGCGCATGGCGCCGGCGCTGGAGATCATGCTCGACGGCCCGCTCGGCGGCGCCGCATTCAACAACGAGTTCGGGCGGCCGAACCTGCTCGGCTATTTCCGCAGCTTCGAGCTGCAGCACGAAGGCGAGCCCGCGCGCGCCTACGACAAGCCGATCATGCTGGCCGGCGGCCTCGGCGCGATGGACCGGCCGATGGTGGCCAAGCACAGCCTGCAGCCCGGCGACGCGGTGGTGGTGCTGGGTGGCCCGGCGATGCTGATCGGCCTGGGCGGTGGCGCGGCGAGTTCGGTGGCTTCGGGCGAAAGCGCCGAAGACCTCGACTTCGCCTCGGTACAGCGCGAAAACCCCGAGATGGAGCGCCGCTGCCAGGAAGTGATCGACAGCTGCGTCGCGCTCGGCGAGGACAATCCCATCGCCTCGATCCACGACGTCGGCGCCGGTGGCCTGTCCAACGCGATTCCCGAACTGCTGCACGACTCCAACGTCGGCGGCGTGATCGACCTGGATCGCGTGCCCAGCGACGACCCTTCGCTGTCGCCGATGCAGCTGTGGTGCAACGAATCGCAGGAGCGCTACGTGCTGGGCGTGCCGCAGGCGCGCATGGCCGAATTCGCCGCGCTGTGCGAACGCGAGCGCTGCCCGTTCGCCGCGGTGGGCGTGGCGACGGCGGAGGAGCATCTGACGGTCGGGTATGGCGTGCTGGCGGGAGACATGCCGGCATCGGCGTCGCAGGACCTGCCGATCAACTTGCCCATGGACGTGCTGTTCGGCAAAGCGCCGAAGATGCATCGCGACGCGCAGCGCCCGGCGCCGGTGCGCTGGCGCGGGCTCAACACCAATGCCATCGACCTGCACGAGGCCGGGCTGCGCGTGCTGGCACACCCGACCGTCGCGGCCAAGCAGTTCCTGATCACGATCGGCGACCGCGCCGTGGGCGGACTGACCGCGCGCGACCAGCTGGTTGGTCCCTGGCAGATGCCGGTGGCCGACTGCGCGCTGACGCTGGCCGGCTATGAAGGCGTGGCCGGCGAAGCGATGGCGATCGGCGAGCGCACGCCGCTGGCGCTGATCGATGCCGCCGCGGCCGCACGCATGGCCGTGGGCGAGGCGATCACCAACCTGTGCGCCGCGCCGATCGAGGCGCTCGAGCGGGTCAAACTTTCGGCCAACTGGATGGCCGCCGCCGGCCATCCAGGCGAGGACGCAAAGCTGTTCGACGCGGTGTATGCCGTCGGCATGGAGCTGTGCCCGGAGCTCGGCCTGAGCATTCCGGTCGGCAAGGATTCGCTGTCGATGCAGGTGCAGTGGAACGATGCGGCGGGCGGTGGACAACCGCCGTCGTCCAATGGTGCCGCCGCTGCGGACCAGCCGCCCCCGTCCACCAGTCACAAGTCGGTCTCGCCGGTTTCGCTGATCGTCACCGCGTTCGCGCCCGTGCCCGACGTCACCCGGCAGCTCACGCCGTTGATCGAGGATGGCATCGACAGCGAGCTGTGGCTGATCGGCCTGGGCGCGGGCAAGCAGCGCCTGGGCGGCTCGATCCTGGCGCAGTGCTTCGACGCCTTTGGCGGCAGCTGCCCCGATCTTGATGATCCGGCGCGGCTGCGGGCCTTCTTCGAACTGATCCGCGATGCGCGCGAGGCAGGGCTGCTGCGCGCCTACCACGACCGCTCCGACGGCGGCACTTTCGCCGCGCTGTGCGAGATGGCGTTCTGTTCGCACCGCGGCCTGGATATCGACCTGGACGGCTGGGGCGAGGACCGTGCCGAGGATGCCTTCCGCACCCTGTTCTCCGAGGAACTGGGCGCTGTGGTGCAGATCGCGTGCGAGGACCGCGCGGAATTCGCCGACCTGCTCGCGCGCCATGGCCTGGTCGAGTGCGCGCAGCGCATCGCGCGTCCCACCAGCGGCGGCCGCATCCGCGTGCTGCATGGCGACGAGACCCTGGTCGACTGGCGCTGGGAGGAACTGTTCGACGCCTGGTGGTCGGTGAGCCACGCGATGCAGCGACTGCGCGACAACCCGGACTGCGCCGACGAGGAGCGCGATGCAGCGCGCCGCTTCGATGCACCGGGCCTGCAGCCCAAGCTCGGCTTCGATCCGTCCGAGGACGTGGCCGCGCCTTATATCGGCACCGGTGCGAGACCAAAGGTCGCGATCCTGCGCGAGCAGGGCGTCAACAGCCAGGTTGAGATGGCGGTGGGCTTCGACCGTGCCGGCTTCAGCGCGGTCGACGTGCACATGAGCGACCTCATCGCCGGGCGCGTGCGCCTGGACGGCTTCGACGGGCTGGTGGCCTGCGGCGGCTTCAGCTACGGCGACGTGCTCGGTGCGGGGCGCGGCTGGGCGACGTCGATCCTCGAGCGCGACCTTCTGCGCGACCAGTTCGGCGCGTTCTTCTTGCGCCCGGGGACGTTCTCCCTGGGCGTGTGCAACGGCTGCCAGATGCTGTCGCAGCTGCGGGAGATCATCCCGGGTGCGATGCACTGGCCGCACTTCCTGCGCAACCGCAGCGAGCAGTTCGAGGGCCGCCTGGGCATGCTGGAAGTGCTCGATTCGCCGTCGCTGTTCCTGTCCGGCATGGCCGGCTCGCGCATCCCCGTCGTCGTCTCCCACGGTGAAGGCCGTGCCGAGTTCGGTTCCGAAGCCGAGCGCACCGCGGCCCGCGTGGCGCTTCGCTACGTGGACGGCGACGGTGCGGCGGCAACGTCGTATCCGGCCAATCCCAACGGCTCGACCGACGCGATCGCAGGCCTGGCCAGTGACGATGGCCGCGCCACGATCCTGATGCCACATCCCGAGCGCACCTTGCGCAGCGCCAATTTCAGCTGGGCGCCGGCCGACTGGCCCGACGCCTCGCCGTGGATGCGGATGTTCCGCAACGCGCGGGCGCTGCTCGGCTGACCTGCGCCCGCGTCGCGGCGATGCCGCGGCGCGGAGCGCGCACTGTCCTCCATCCAGCCTGTGCCCGCCCGGGCGGCATCGGGGTGTCTGTCCTGTCGGGGTGGCTGCCGCGATCTGCCCCGAGCCGACGATGGCGGCGGCGCCCTGCGCCCCACTGCAGATAGGCGGAAAGTTCTTGCTGCACTGCAGCAACAAGCTCGTAGGCCCCCGGAAGCCATCCCCGCCTGGAAATCGCGTGACTGGCGCCCTCGGGACCCATGTAGCAGTGCCTGCGGCCGGACTCGACGCGCTGCTTTTCCATTCAGGTCAGCTCGTTTCCCCGGAAACATCGAAACCATGCGCGGGACATCGCGTAAGTCACTGATATTTTCCGTGGCAGGGTAACTCTGCGTCAATTTCTGACGTTTTGCGACCAAATGCTTGACGAGAATTGTCACTCATGGTGAATATCGTCCCAGCTGCAAGCAATTCGAGGAGCGTTCAGGAACAGCGCTATTGGCCCGCACAAGGACTGGCTCACAGCCGAATCTCATTGCGACCGCAGCACTCCCTGCTCCCTCCCGACGCAATTGCGCACCGCATGCCGTGAGCCATCCGCGCATGCGCTTCCCGGGGTTTTCGTCAGCCATTCCACCACGAGGGTCACTCGATGAACCGCATCTACTCCAAGGTCTGGAACCAGTCCACCGGTCAGGTAATCGTCGCGTCCGAACTGGCCAAGGCGAAGGGCAAGGGGAAAGGTGCGCGCCTGCTGCAGGCGGTGGTGATGGCGGGCGCGGTCGTGTTTGCCGGCGCTGCGATGGCGCAGGGTCCTGGTGGGCCATCGGGTTCCAAGTCACAGCATGCGGGCAAGTCGCATGCGCCTTCCAAGGCGCCGGCCAAGGAGAAGGCCTTGGACTGCGGCACGGCCAGCGCCACCGCAACCGGCGCGATGGCTTGCGGCAATGGTGCGGTCGCCAGCGGCGCCGGATCGACGGCGGTCGGCAATGCTGCACGGGCGACGCACGCCAACGCATCGGCGATCGGCAACAACGCGCGCGCGCTGCAGTCCAACGCGACTGCGGTGGGATCCAACGCGCTGGCGTCGGGCACGGCATCGACCGCGCTGGGCAGTTCCACCCAGGCGCTGGGCCTGCGCAGCACCGCCGTCGGCCAGGCCGCGCAGGCGCACGCGGAAGGCGCGATCGCGATCGGCTTCAACGCCTACGCTAGCCCCGCCGCTTCGGGCAGCGTGGCGCTCGGCTATGGCGCGCGCGCGACAGAAGCCGGCGTGCTGTCGGTGGGCAACGGCGGGGGCGCGGGCACGATCGGTCCGGCCACGCGACGGATCACCAACGTCAGCGACGGCATCGCCGTCAGTGATGCAGCCACGGTCGGGCAGGTGGATGAGGTCGCTGCCGCGGTTGGCGATGTCGCCGACGCGGTGGAGGCGGTGGCCGGGGTCGCTGAACACACCGACCGCTACTTCAAGGCCGACGGCGCCGATGACGGCAGCGACGACGCCAGCGTCGATGGCGAAGGCGCGATTGCCGCCGGCGCGAACGCCGTGGCCCAAGGCGATGGCGCGACCGCGCTGGGCGCCGGTGCACAGGCGACGTCCGCGTACGCGACTGCGGTGGGCGCCGACAGTGCGGCCTCGGGCAGCGAGTCCTCGGCCTTCGGTACGCTGTCGGACGCGTCGGGCGACTACGGCACGGCCATCGGCGGCCGTGCAGATGCGTCGGGGTTCAACAGCACCTCGGTGGGCAGCTGGAGCGCGGCCTCCGGCTACAACGCGACCGCCGTCGGCGCCGATAGCGTGGCCTCGGGCGATGACAGCGTGGCCCTGGGCCAGGCGGCGATGGCCACGGGCGCGGAGAGCGTGGCGGTGGGCGGCAGCTCGTTCCTCGGATTGTTCCCGACCGAAGCCTCGGGTGACTACTCGACCGCGGTGGGTGCGGGCGCGTGGGCGACGGGTACCAACGCCACGGCGCTGGGCAACTTCAGCACGGCCACCGGCGAGAACAGCACGGCGCTGGGCGCGGGCAGCATCGCCGAAGCGGACAACAGCGTGGCGCTGGGCGTGGGGTCGGAAGCTGACCGCGACGACAGCGTCTCGGTCGGGAGTGCTGGCGCGGAGCGCCAGATCACCAACGTGGCGGCAGGCACCGAGGGCACCGACGCGGTGAACCTGGACCAGCTGGAAGGCGCCACGGCCAGCAACCGCTACTTCCAGGCCACCGGCAACGACGACGACCCGAGCGACGACGTGGGTGCGTACGCAGAAGGCGCGTATGCGACTGCCTCGGGCGAAGCGGCCAATGCCTATGGCCAGGGTGCCTCGGCCTATGGCAGCGGCGCATATGCCGACGGCCAGTACTCGACGGCCTCGGGCTACAACGCCACCGCGACCGCCGACAGTGCGACGGCGGTGGGCGGCAGCCTGTACTACGAGGATCCGGACACGGGCGAAGTGCTGCTCGACCAGACCACGACCGCCTCCGACGTCGGCGCAAGCGCGTTCGGCGCGGGCGCACAGGCCAATGGCGCGTTCAGCACCGCCAGCGGTGCGGCCGCGACGGCGGACGGCCTGCAGGCGACCGCGACGGGCTACGGCAGCGGCGCCAGCGGCGACTTCACGACCGCGAACGGCAGCTTCAGCAATGCCGGCGGCTACGGTGCGAGTGCGCTGGGTTATGGCGCCGAGGCGGCGGGCGATTACGCCACCGCGGTGGGCGTGGTCGCCACGGCCAGCGGCGTCAGCAGCGTGGCCGTGGGCGAGTTCAGTGAAGCCACGGGCGACGAGAGCGTCGCGGTGGGCGGTTCCACGTTCTTCGGGTTCATTCCTGCCCAGGCATCGGGCACGGGGGCGACGGCGGTTGGCGCCGGCGCCTGGGCCACCGGCGATTACGGGACCGCGCTCGGCTGGAACAGCTGGGCCAATGCCGAAAGCGCCACGGCCCTGGGTGAGAGCGCGACCGCCAGCGCCGCCAACAGCGTGGCGTTGGGCGCGGGATCGCTGGCCGATCGCGAGGACAGCGTCTCGGTGGGCGACGTCGGCGCGGAGCGCCAGGTCACCAACGTCGCCGCGGGTACCGAGGCGACGGATGCGGTGAACCTGGAGCAGCTGGAAGGTGCGACCGAGCACACGCGCTACTTCGCCGCGAGCGGCGGCGTGGACAGCGACAACGCCGCCTACGTCGAAGGCGATTACGCGACGGCGGCAGGCGAGTCGGCCACGGCGATGGGCGATGGCGCCTCGGCGCTGGGCAGCGGTGCGTTCGCGCTGGCCGACCACGCCACGGCGGTGGGCTTCAACGCGGTCGCCGACCAGACCAGTGCGGTCGCGCTGGGCGCGAGCAGCGCGGCATTGGGCGAGTACGCGGTGGCGGTGGGCAGCGAAAGCCTCGCTTCGGGCGGCGAGTCCTCGGCCTTCGGTGCGCTGTCGGAAGCCTCGGGCACCTATGCCACGGCCGTAGGTAGCCGCGCAGAGGCATCCGGGTTCAACAGCACCTCGGTGGGCAGCTGGAGCGCGGCCTCTGGCTACAACGCCACGGCGGTGGGCGCCGACAGCGTGGCCTCGGGCGATGACAGCGTGGCCCTGGGCCAGGCGGCGATGGCCACGGGCGCGGAGAGCGTGGCGGTGGGCGGCAGCTCGTTCCTCGGGCTGTTCCCGACCGAAGCCTCGGGCGACTACTCCACCGCGGTGGGTGCGGGCGCGTGGGCGACGGGTACCAACGCCACGGCGCTGGGCAACTTCGCCACGGCGGCAGGCGAGGACAGCACCGCGCTGGGCGCGGGCAGCCTGGCCACCGCGGACAACAGCGTGGCGCTGGGCGTGGGTTCCGAAGCCGACCGCGACAACAGCGTGTCGGTCGGTGCGGCGGGCGCCGAGCGCCAGATCACCAACGTGGCAGCGGGCACCGAGGGCACGGATGCGGTGAACCTGGACCAGCTGGCAGACGCCACGGCCAGCAACCGCTACTTCCAGGCCACCGGCAACGACGACGACCCGAACGATGATGTGGGTGCATATGCCGAAGGCGCGTATGCCACCGCCTCGGGCGAGGCGGCCAACGCCTACGGCCAGGGCGCGTCGGCCTACGGCAGCGGCGCATATGCCGACGGCCAGTACTCGACCGCCTCGGGCTTCAACGCCACCGCGACGGCCGACAGCGCGACCGCAGTGGGCGGCAGCCTGTATTACGAGGACCCGGACACCGGCGAAGTGCTGCTTGACCAGACCACCACCGCCTCGGATGTCGGCGCAAGCGCATTTGGCGCCGGCGCGCAGGCCAACGGGGCGTTCAGCACCGCCAGCGGTGCGGCGGCGACGGCGGATGGACTGCAGGCCACGGCGATCGGCTACAGCAGCGTGGCTTCG
Source organism: Luteimonas sp. A611 (assembly GCF_054072715.1). Lineage (NCBI taxonomy): Bacteria > Pseudomonadati > Pseudomonadota > Gammaproteobacteria > Lysobacterales > Lysobacteraceae > Luteimonas > Luteimonas sp. A611. The sequence continues at coordinate 243,500 of NZ_JBSVRP010000002.1, read as the reverse complement.
GGGCTCGCATCGTCCAGCCTGGGTGGATTCTCGGAGGCGACCGGCGACTTCTCGACCGCGCTGGGCTACGCCGCTGCGGCGAGCAACACGCGCACCACGGCGGTGGGCATCTCGTCCTCGGCCAGTGGCCTGAACGCCACCGCGGTGGGCAATACCGCCTCCGCCAGCGGCAACGCATCGGTGGCGCTGGGCACCAGTTCGAACGCGACCGGTCTCAACGGCACTGCGCTGGGCGGTTCGGCCCGGGCGACCGCGGACAATGCCACCTCGTTGGGCCAGCTGGCCTGGGCAACGGTGGCGGGCGGTACCGCGATCGGTCGCGACGCCTATGTCTACGGTGCCGGCATCAACGCCACGGCGGTGGGCCTGAGCGCCTGGGCCAACGGCGCGAGCAGCGTGGCGCTGGGTGCGGGTTCGCGTGCGACCGAGGCGAACGTGGTGTCGGTGGGCAATGCCACCGGCGGCACGCATCCGGCGACACGCCGGATCGTCAACGTCGGCGACGGCATCGCGGCCAGCGATGCGGCAACGGTCGGGCAGCTGGAAGGTGCGACCGAGCACACGCGCTACTTTGCCGCGAGCGGCGGCACCGACAGCGACACCGCCGCCTATGTCGAAGGCGAGTACGCAACGGCATCGGGCGAATCGGCCACGGCAACGGGCGAGGGCGCTTCGGCGCTGGGCAGCGGTGCCTTCGCGCTGGCCGATGGCGCCACGGCGGTCGGCTTCAACGCGGTCGCCGACAAGACCGGCACCACCGCGGTCGGCGCCGGCAGCGCTGCCGTGGCGCTGGATGCGACGGCGGTGGGCGTCGGCGCGCTGGCGCAGGCCAGCAACAGTGTCGCGCTTGGCCAGGGCTCGGTCGCCGACGAGGACAACACCGTCTCGGTCGGCAGCGAAGGCAACGAGCGCCAGGTCACCAACGTGGCCGCGGGTCGGGTCGCAATGGGCAGCACCGATGCGGTGACCGGCGGCCAGGTCCATGACGCGCTCGACAGCACGGCGCAGATCATCGGCGGCGGATCCGAGGTCACCGCATTCGGCACGCTGTCGGCGCCGGCCTTCATGATCCAGGGCAGCACCTACTTCAGCGTCGGCGACGCCTTCGGCGCGGTGGATGCACAGATCAGCGTGCTCGACGGCCGCCTGAGCGTGCTGGAGGGGAGCGCGTCGGCATCGGCAGGCCAGTCGACCGCTGCCTCGGCCGGTCGGCGCCTCGGTGATCCGGCAAGCGACGTCGGCACGTCCAGCATCGACGATGCAGGCGGCACCGGCGGCGGCACGACGCAGGGCACCGTCGTCACCGCCAACGCGGTCGCCATCGGCGACGGGGCCGTGGCAACGCAGCCCACATCGACTGCCGTCGGCGATGGCGCGACTGCCACCGCCGCGAATTCGGTTGCGCTGGGCCAGGGTTCGGTGGCCGACCGTGCGAACACCGTCTCGGTGGGCAGCGCCGGCAACGAACGCCAGGTCACCAACGTCGCGGCCGGTACCCAGGCGACCGACGCGGTGAACGTCGCCCAGCTCGAGTCGACAGCAACCCAGGCCGTCGCGACCGCGAATGCCTACACCGACCAGCGCTTCGACACCTGGAGCGACAGCTTCTCGGCCTACCAGGGCGAGCTCGAGCAGCGATTCACCGACCAGGACCGTCGCATCGACCGCCAGGGTGCGATGGGTGCGGCGATGCTGAACATGGCCACCAGCGCCGCGGGCATCCGCACCCAGAACCGGGTCGGCGTCGGCCTTGGTTTCCAGGGCGGTGAGAGCGCGCTGTCGCTGGGATACCAGCGCGCGATCAGCGACCGCGCGACGCTGACCATCGGTGGCGCGTTCAGCGGCGACGAGAACTCGGTGGGCGTCGGTGCCGGCTTTGGCTGGTGAGTGTGCGGGCGGGCGCGCCACGGTGCGCCCGCCCAACCGGAAACAACGGTTCCCGCGGTGCGCGCAGCGCATCCGTCAGCCGCGGGACGGCTCCAGCTTGAGACGGTGACTGCGGCACGTGCGGTGATCCCGCCCGCGTCGTCCCATGCGAGTTGATCCATTTCGTCGAGAGGGAAATCCATGAACAAGCGCAACATCCTCCCCTGCACCCTGGCCGTCGCGGTGATTGCCGCCATTGGCGCGACCGGTGCCATCGCCGCCAAGAAGCCGAAGTTCGCGATGGACACGGCCAACCTGTCGGCCAGCCTCGGCGACCAGCAGGCGTTCCACCGCTTTGTCGTGGAGTACCGCCAGGGCACGCGCGAGAAGAGCGACCGCAATGCCGGCGTGGCCGCGGTCAACCGGGCGCTGTCGCGTTCGGCACTGACCAAGGGCCGGGCCGCGTCCGCCAGCCACCTGCGCACGCTCGCGACTGGCCAGCAGCTGGTCAAGCTCTCGCGCAGCCTCGACCGGGTCGAGGCAGATGCCCTGCTGCGCCAGATCAAGGCCGATCCGAACGTGGTCTCGGTACGGCCGGATCGCCTGCGCCAGATCGCCCGCGACGCGGTGCGCCTGCCGCGCGTGCAGCCGGCCTACATCCCGAATGATCCCGACTTCCTCGAATACCAGTGGCATATGCTCGCCCCGGACGGCTCGGCCACCTTCGACGGCGGGCCCAACCGCGGCGGCGCCAACGTGTCGGCGGCCTGGGACCTGGCCGACGGCAACGGCATCACCATCGCGGTGCTCGACACCGGCATCAGCGAACACCCGGACGTCGACACCTCGTTCGCCGACGCGGGCTATGACTTCATCACCGATGCGTTCGTCTCCGGCCGCGACACCGACGACCGCGTGCCCGGCGGCTGGGACCTGGGCGACTGGACCATCGGCTACCCCGGCGCGGAAACCTGCCAGCAGCGCTACAGCTCCTGGCACGGCACCCACGTGGCCAGCACCGCTGGCGCGCAGGCCACCGACAACGGGGTCGGCATGACCGGCATCGCCTACAACGCGAACGTGCTGCCGATCCGCGTGCTCGGCCACTGCGGCGGTTACGACACCGACATCTCCGACGCGATCGTCTGGGCCGCGGGCGGTGAAGTCGAGGGCATGCCGCTCAACCCGAACCCCGCGCACGTGATCAACCTCAGCCTCGGCGGCTCTGGGGCCTGCACGGAGTACGAGGCCGATGCGGTCGCACAGGCCAATGCACGGGGCGCGGTGGTCGTGGTCGCCGCCGGCAACCAGAACGCCAACACCTCGGGCTACTCGCCCGGCAACTGCCCCGGCGTGATCACCGTGGCCTCGAATGGCGTGACCAGCCGGCGCGCGTACTACTCAAACTTCGGCGACGGCATCGAGATCTCCGCGCCGGGCGGCGGCGTCTACGCCAATGACGGCAGCGGCGGCGCGCAGATCTACGACGGCTTCATCTGGCAGGCGGTCAATCCCAGCGACACGACGCCGCTGCCGGCCGACCAGATCGCACCAGACGGCTCCAACGGCGGCTACGGTGGCTCTGCCGGCACCTCGCAGGCCGCGCCGCACGTCGCCGGCGTGGTCGCGCTGGTGCAGGGCGCACGCCTGGATGCCGGCATGCCGCTGCTCACGCCCGTCGAAGTGCTCGAGGTGCTGCAGGACACGGTGACGCCGTTCACCGTCGCGCCCACGGCCGCGCAGCCGATCGGCCCCGGCATCCTCAATGCCGCGGGCGCGGTGGCCAAGGCGATCGAGCCGCCGTGCGAGCTGGACTGCGCGCCCGACGCGACGCCGATCGTCAATCGCGTGGCCGTCACCGGTCTGTCCGGCACGGCCGGCAGCGAGACGCTCTACAGCATCACCCTGCCCGCCGGAGCCAGCGGGCCGCTGAGCATCACCACCACCGGCGGCAGCGGCGACGTCAACCTCCTGGTCAGCTTCGAGGAGGAGCCGACCGATGCCGACGCGGACTTCCGTTCGGCGCGGCCCGGCAACAACGAGACCGTGCGGATCAATGCGCCGCAAGCCGGCACCTACTACATCAAGCTGACTGCCGCGCGCGCCTACAGCAACGTGCGCCTGCAGGCCCGCCACAACTGATTGCTGCATCGCTGAACGCAGGAGCCCCGGCTGGTCCGGGGCTCTTGTGTTATGCACGCATGAATCCCGGCCCCAGCCTGGACACGTGCGGCATCGCCTTGCCGGCGCCCGCGGCGCAAGCTGCTAAAGTCGTGGCCCCCGACGGATGCCGAACGTGAACGCGATCCCCGATGCTCCCGTCAGCGAGTCCGTGGCGCAGGACGCGGAGGACCGCATCGTCGCCGCGCTGCTCGAGCGCCAGCAGCTCAAGGAAGTGGACCTTGCGCGCGCGCGCCGCCTGCAGGAAGAGACCGGCGGCGGCATCCTGTCGCTGCTGTCCAGGCTGGGCCTGGTCTCCGAGCGCGACCACGCCGAAGCCTGCGCCAGCGCGCTGCAACTGCGCCTGCTAGGCGCCAAGGACCTGCCCGACGCACCGCCAGAGACGCTGTCCGATGCGCAGCCACTGAGCGCACGCTTCCTCAGGCAGTTCCACCTGTGCCCGATCGGCGAACAGGACGGGCGCCTGGTGCTGTGGATGGCCGACCCGCACGACCGCTACGCGCTCGACGCCGTGCGACTGGCCACCAGCCGCGCGATCGAGCCGACGGTGGGGCTGCGTTCGGAGATCGACGACCTGATCGAGCGCTGGCATGGCCAGGGCCGCAGCGCGATGGGCGCCATCGTCGAGACCGCCGACGGCGAAGGCGGCGCCGACATGGATGATGTCGAGCACCTGCGCGATCTCGCCAGCGAAGCGCCGGTGATCCGCCTGGTCAACCTCGTCATCCAGCGCGCCGTCGAACTGCGCGCCTCGGACATCCATATCGAGCCGTTCGAGACCCGGCTCAAGGTGCGCTACCGCATCGACGGCGTGCTCGAGGAGGGCGAGAGCCCGCCGAGCAACCTCACTGCGGCCGTGATCAGCCGCATCAAGATCATGGCCAAGCTCAACATCGCCGAGCGCCGCCTGCCGCAGGACGGCCGCATCATGCTGCGCGTGCAGGGCAAGGAGCTGGACCTGCGCGTGAGCACGGTCCCGACCGCGCACGGCGAGAGCGTGGTGATGCGCCTGCTCGATCGCGAGACGGTGGTGTTCGACTTCGAACGGCTCGGCTTCACGGGGGATTTCCTTCCCGCATTCCAGCGCGTGCTTGAGCAGCCGCACGGCATCCTGCTGGTCACCGGCCCGACCGGCTCGGGCAAGACCACCACGCTGTACACCGCGCTCAGCAAACTCAACACGCCCGACGTCAAGATCATCACCGTCGAGGATCCGGTCGAGTACCAGATCGAGGGCATCAACCAGATCCAGGCGCGGCCGCAGATCGGGCTGGATTTCGCCAACGCCCTGCGCAGCATCGTGCGCCAGGACCCCGACATCATCATGATCGGCGAGATGCGCGACCTGGAAACCGCGCGCATCGCGATCCAGTCCGCGCTCACCGGCCACCTGGTGCTCAGTACCCTGCACACCAACAACGCCGCCGGCGGCATCACCCGCATGCTCGACATGGGCGTCGAGGATTACCTGCTGACCTCGACGGTCAACGGCATCCTCGCCCAGCGCCTGGTGCGGCGGCTCGAACCCACGCACGCGGAAAAATACGCTGCGTCGCCCGAGGAGATCGACAAGTTCGGCCTGCGCCGCTTCCAGCCCGAGGACGAGGTCTTCCTGTATCGGCCGCGCGGCTCTGCGATCGCGCCGACCGGCTACTTGGGGCGCACGACGATCGTCGAGTTCATGGTCATGAACGATGAGCTGCGGCGCGCGGTGATGCGCCACGCCGGCATGGGCGAGCTCGAACAGATCGCGCGCCAGCACGGCATGCGCACCATGTACGAGGACGGCCTGGCCAAGGCGCTCGCCGGCGTGACCACGCTCGAGGAAGTGCTGCGGGTGACCGAAGAGGCATGAGCGCCTGATGCCCCTGTACCGCTACAAGGCGCTCAACAGCCGCGGCGAGACGCTGGACGGGCAGATGGAGGCCGCCAGCGACAGCGAGGTGGTGCTGCGGCTGCAGGAGCAGGGCCATCTTCCGGTGGAGGCGCGGCTGGCCAGCGAAGCAGGCGGCGGCACTTCCTGGCGATCGCTGCTGCGGCCGAAGCCTTTCGCAGGCCAGCGCCTGGTGCAGTTCACCCAGCAGCTGGCGACCCTGCTTGGTGCAGGACAACCGCTGGATCGCGCCCTGACCATCCTGCTGGAACTGCCGGAGGAGCCGGCCGCCAGGCGCACCATTTCCGAAATCCGGGATGCCGTGCGCGGCGGCACCACGCTCTCCGGCGCGCTGGAGCGACAGCACGGCACGTTCTCGCGCCTGTACATCAACATGGTGCGCGCGGGCGAGGCAGGCGGCAGCCTCGAGGAGACGCTGCAGCGCCTGGCCGACTACCTCGAGCGCAGCCGACTGCTGCGCGGGCGCGTGGTCAATGCGCTGATCTATCCGGTGATCCTGCTGGCGATGGTCGGCCTGTCGATGATGTTCCTGCTCGGCTACGTGGTGCCCCAGTTCGCGGCGATGTACGAAAGCCTGGACGCGCCGCTGCCGCTGTTCACGAAAATCGTGCTGGCGCTGGGCCTGTTCGTGCGCGACTGGTGGATCGTGCTGCTGGCGGTGCCGGCGCTGGCGCTATGGTGGCTGGACCGGCGCCTGCGCGACGTGGCGTTCCGCACGCGCTTCGATGGCTGGCTGCTGCGACAGCGGCTGGTCGGGCCGATGATGGCGCGGCTGGAAACCGCGCGGCTGGCGCGCACGCTCGGCACCCTGCTGCGCAATGGCGTGCCGCTGATGTCGGCGCTTGGCATCGGCCGTAGCGTGGTCGGGAACCGCGTGCTCGCCGCCGATGTCGAAGCTGCGGCGGAAGAGGTGAAGAACGGCGTCGGGCTGGCGACGGCGCTGGGCAAGGGCAAGCGTTTCCCGCGCCTGGCGCTGCAGATGGTGCAGGTGGGCGAAGAGTCAGGCGCGCTCGACGCGATGCTGCTCAAGACAGCCGACACCTTCGAGCAGGAAACCGGTCAGGCGCTGGACCGCATGCTGGCTGCACTGGTGCCGGCGATCACGATGGTGCTGGCGCTGGTGGTGATGGCGGTGATCCTGGCGGTGCTGGTGCCGGTGTATGACCTGACCAGTGTGATCGGGTGAGTGACTGCGGCAGGGCGCATCATTGCGGACTGAATTCGAGGGATTAAGGAGGACGTTGGTATGGGCGAGCGACGGTTTCAGGTGCGGGGCGGTGCGGGGGGCGCGGGCTCCGAAGGAGTTTTGCGCGGGCGATTCGCTGGTGTTACCCGTGGCGACGGCGTCATTCCAACCGCGTCTGTTGGTAGCCGGCAGCGCGGATTCAGCCTGATCGAGATCATCCTCGTCGTGGTCCTGATCGGCGGCATCGTCGCATTCGCGGCCACGCGCATCCTCGGCGGCGGCGATCGTGCCCGCGTCAACCTCGCGCGCGCGCAGGTGCAGACGATGGCCGACAAGGTGAGCCAGTTCGAGATGGATACCGGCACGCTGCCGGCCTCGCTCGACCAACTGGTCACCCAGCCTGGCGGCGCCGTCGGCTGGCTGGGGCCGTATGCCAGGGAATCCGAACTCAAGGATCCCTGGAACACGCCGATCGAGTACCGCGCGCCCGGCGATGGCCGGCCCTACGACATCGTCAGTCTAGGCGCCGACCGCAAGTCGGGCGGCGACAGTGTCGATGCGGACATCCGCAACGACTGACGCGGCACACGGGCGCGCAGTGCGCAACGGCACGGGCATGCGATGGCCATCGTCCGCCGCCGGCGGCGCGGACGCGACCGTGTTGCGCAGGCCTGCGACTCCTTCGGCTGCACGACCCGCGCGCCGCGTCCAGCGCGGCATGACGCTGCTGGAGATCCTGCTGGTCATGGCCCTGATCGCAGCGACCGGCCTGCTGGCCGCGGGCATCCTCACCGGTGGCTTCGACCGCATGGAGCTGCGCTCCAGCGCACGCGAGCTTGCCGCGCAGCTGCGCTTCACGCGCACGCGCGCGATCGCCACCGGTACCACCCAGCAATTCACCATCGATCCCGCCGCGCGCGCCTGGCAGGGCGCGGACGGGCACGGCGGTGAAATCCCCGAATCGCTGGACGTGCAGTTCACCGGCGCACGCGAAGTGCAGCCCGGCGAGGGCGTGGGCGCGATCGTGTTCTTCAGCGATGGCGCCTCGACCGGCGGACGAGTGCAGCTGCGCATGCGCGATGCGGCCTGGAACATCGACGTGGCCTGGCTCACGGGCGAGGTAACGCTGCGACGCAGGGAGGTGGGGCGATGAGTCGCTGTGCGCTGCAGGAGAACGGTTCGGTCACGCTCGACAGGATGCGGGCGCCATGGCGGGTATTGGGCAGCGAATCGGCGTTGGCCGGGCCATTTGTCGGCGTCAGCCGTGGCGACGGCCTCACTGGCGGTGCGGGGGTCCGTTCTTCGCAGCGCGGCTATTCACTGCTCGAGGTCATCGTCGCCTTCGCCGTGCTGGGCGTTGCGCTGAGCCTGCTGCTGGGCGCACTGTCCGGCGGCACGCGGCAGGTGCGCTGGGCTGCCGACAGCGGACGCGCGGTCCTGCATGCGCAGTCGCTGCTGGACGAGGTGGGCGTGGGCGAGGTGCTGGCCCCCGGCCGACGCGACGGCGAATTCGGCGGCGGACGCTATCACTGGGTGCTGGAGGTGGCGCCGTACGACGACCGCGACCGTCCACCTGCGCCGCAGTCGGATCCTTATGCGCCGCAGCTGCTGCAGCTGCGGCTGGTGGTGACCTGGGGCGAAGGCGGGCCGCGCGAGCGCCTGCAGCTGGAGACGCTGCGGCTGGTGCAGCCGGATCCGTCGGGGCTGTCGGGATGAGGCGTCCGGTGCCTGATCGACATGGATTGGTGTCGGTGGTGGCGCGGCTGCGGCCGGGCCCCCACCCCAACCCTCCCCCGCAGGCGGGGGAGGGAGCCAATGCGCAGGCGGGGGAGGGAGCCAATGCGCAGGCCGGGGAGGTCGTCGGCACGCACGAAGTGGCCCGCGTCGGCGACATCCGCATCGGCCTTTGCTCCCTCCCCCGCTTGCGGGGGAGGGCTGGGGTGGGGGCAGGAGCGAAGCGATCGTCGCGATGCATCGACGTTGGTCGGGATCATGCGCATCCTGGTTCAACTTCTGGCGGTACCGGTAGGCTATTCACTGGCATCAGCCGTGGCGACGGCCTCGTTTGCCGGTCGCCGGCCAGTGGTTCGCGGCGCGGCGACGGCACCATTTACACGCCGCCGGCCCGTGGCTCGCAGCGCGGCTTTACCCTCATCGAAATCCTGCTCGCCACCACCCTGCTTGCGCTCGGCCTGGCGCTGGCCTTCTCCACCCTGCGCGCCGCGACCGCGACGGTGGAACGCGGCGAGTTGATCGCCGCGCGCAGCGAGCGCATGCGCGCGGTCGACGGATTCCTGCGGCGACGCCTGGCCTCGGCCGCGCCGATCGCGTTCGCCATCGATGAGGACAGCGGCCGCATGGTCCGCTTCATCGGCGAACCCGACCGCATCCGCTTCGTCGCCGACCTGCCGAACTACCTCGGCCGCGGCGGGCCGCACCTGCACGATGTCGCGGTGCTCGATGGCGAAGGCGGAACGCGGCTGGCCGTCTCGTTCGCGATGGCGGTCAGCGGCGGCACGATCGAGGACGGCGACGCGCGCCCGCCCGAAACCCTGGTGCCCGACCTGGCCGAAGCGCGCTTCCGCTACCGCGGCCTCGGCGAGGACGGGCTGCTCGGCGAATGGACCGACACCTGGGAGCAGGTGGACATGCTGCCGCTGCAGGTGTCGGTGGAGCTGGCTAGCCGCAGCGGCGGCGCCTGGCCGCCGCTGGTGGTGATGCTGCCGCAGCGCCTAGGCGGGATGGTGCCGTGAGGCGGCCCTGTCCCGCATCCGCCCGCGGCGCCGCGCTGATCCTGGTGCTGTGGCTGATCGCGCTGCTGGCGGCGCTGATCGGTGCGTTCGCGATGACGGCGCGCACCGAATACATGCAGGGGCGCACCCTGGGCAGCGGATTGGTTGCGGCGCAGGCTGCGCGCGCGGGCCTCGAATACGCGGCCACGCGTGTCTCGGTGCCCGATCCGAGCCTGCAGTGGCTGCCCGACGGCCGCCCGTACCGCTGGCGCTTTGCCGATGCGCAGATCGAGGTCCGCATCGTCGACGAGTCCGGCAAGCTCGACCTCAACGCCGCCGAGGGCGCCAGCCTGTCGGCGCTGATGCGCGCAGTCGGCGCCGAGCCGCAGCAGGCCGACGCGGTCGCGGCCGCGATCGTGGACTGGCGCGATGCGGACGACATGACCCAGCCGCAGGGCGGCGCCGAGGATCCGCAGTACGCCGCCGCCGGCCTGGCCTGGGGCGCCAAGGACGCGCCGTTCGAAACCGTGGCCGAAGTGGAGCAGGTGCTGGGCATGACGCCTGCGCTGTTCGCGAAACTGGCGCCGCACCTGACCATCTTCAGCGGGCTGCCGGTGGCGGATGCGCGCTTCGCCACGTCGGCGGTGCTGCAATCGATGGGCATCGACGTCGCACCCGTGCTGGCGGGGCGTGAACGCCCACCGCAGCCCGGGGATGCCTCGTTCGTGGGCGCAGGCAGCGGCACGTATAGTATCGACAGCCATGCACGGCTCAGGGATGGGCGGCAATCCGTCCTGCGCGCCGTGATCCGGCTGGGGCCCAGCGGCGTGCCCGGATCCGCATTCACGGTCATGAGATGGGAGGAGGGCGCGTCACCGCGATGATGGCCGTGGTCGAACAATCCACAGCAACGCCGTCCGCCCTGCGCGGCGGTCTGCGCCGTGTCGACGGCTCGCTGCGCCCGCGCCTGCGCGGCTTCCGCCAGTGGTGGACGCGCTCGCTGGCGGCATGGCTGCCGGCGCGCGTGCGAGACCTGTTCGGACTCTCGCCGCAGCGGTTGCTGCTGGAGCCGGTCGGGGAAGGATTGCGCTTGTCGCTGTGGCGCGGCGACGGCGTGCGCATGCTGGCCGACCTTCCGCTTGCGCGCGAGCTGTCGGAACAGGGTGATCCATTGGCGCGGCTGCTGTCGCCGGCGATGGCGCGGGTCCCGCGCTGGCTGCTGCTGCCGGGCACGGCGGTGCTGCGCCGGCGTCTGACCCTGCCTGCGGCGGCCGGCGAGCGGCTGCGCGAAGTGCTGGGTTTCGAAATCGACCGGCAGACGCCCTTCACCGCGGCCGAAGTGAGCTACGACGCGCGGCCGCTCGGCCGCCGTGGCGGCGACCAGATCGAAGCCGAACTTGTGGTGGTGCCGCGCGCGACGCTCGATGCCGCGCTGGCCGGGGTCGGCCCGCTGGCTTCGACCCTCGCCGGCGTCGATGTGGCCGAAGCGGACGGCATTCCGCTCGGCGTCAATCTCGCCAGCGATGCCGGGCGCAGCCGTCGCGAGGATCCCGCGCGCGGCCGCAACCTGATCCTGCTGCTGGTCGCGCTGCTGGCCCTGCTTGCCGGCATGTGGCAGATGCTGGCCAATCGTGGGGCGGCGGCGGACTTCTTCGCGCAGCAGGTCGAAGCCGAAGTCGAGCGCGCGCGCAGCGCCTCGCTGGAAAAGCGCCAGCTGCTCGATCTGATCGAAGGCGGCGCCTTCCTGCGCGACGCGCGCGCGGGCCGGCCGACGATGGTCGAGGTGATGGATGAACTCGCCAGGCGCCTGCCCGACGACACCTTCCTGGAAAAGCTGTCGGTGGAAGGCGACCGCATCCTGCTGATCGGCCTCAGCCGCGAGGCCTCCGCCCTGGTCGCCCGGCTGCAGGGTTCGCCGCTGTGGTCCGAGCCGACCCTGGCCGGCGCGCTGCAGCCTGATCCGCGCACGCGCATGGACCGCTTCACCCTGACCGCCACCCTGACCGTGGCCGATGCCAGCCCCGGCGTGGCGGCGTCCACCGCGGAGACGAGCGATGCAGCCGGAGGTCACTAGCCGCGACCGCTGGCTGGCGCTGGCGATCCTGGCCGGCGTGCTGGCGCTCGCCTATCTGCTGCTGGTGCATCCGTGGTGGACGGTGCCCATGCTCGAGACCAACGCGCGCATCGAAGGCCTGCGCGAGCGAGACCTGCGCGCGCGAACAGGACTGCAGCAGGCGCCCGAGGTGCGCGAACGCCTGGAAGCCGCGCGCGCCGCGGCCGGCAGCGCGCCGGGCTTCATGGCCGAGGCCAACGTGCAGTTGGCGACCTCGGCCCTGGTGCAGCGGCTGGAACAGGCCGTGGTCGAGGCCAGCCCCGGCAACCGCAGCTGCGCGATCAGCAACCGCCAGCCGATGAACGACTCGCGCCAGCAGCGTTTCCCGCGCGCCACCGTGCAGGTGCGGCTGACCTGCGGCAATGCCGAACTCGCCGCGGTGCTGCATTCGCTGGAAAGCGGCTCGCCGCGGCTGTTCGTCGACAATCTCAACATCCTTGCCCAGCGCTACCAGTTCAGCGGCAACCAGGGCAGCGGCGGCGGCGTGGACGCGAGCTTCGACCTGTACGGTTACCTGCAGCCCGCGCCCGCAACGGTGGCCGCCGATGCGCGCTGAGGACGTCGGTGCGCGCACCTGGCTGTACGCCGGGCTGGCAGGCTGGGCGCTGTGCGTCTGGATCCTGGCGATGTTCGGCATGGGCGGCAGCATCGATCGCCTCGACGACGATCCCTCGCTGCACCAGGCGCTGCCGGAGCCGGCTGCGCCCGGCGCGCAACGGCTTGGTCCGATGGCGCAGTACGCCGATGTCGCCGCGCGTCCGCTGTTCACCGACAACCGCAGGCCGCAGCCGTTCGCGATCGATCCGATGGGCGAGGCCGAGGGCGCGAGCAACGACTTCGACTACGTGCTGAGCAGCGTGCTGCGTACGCCGGCGCTGCAGATGGTGATCCTGCAGCCGGCCGGCGGTGGCGAGCCGGTGCGGGTCAAGCTGGGCGGCGCGCCCGATGCCGCGCCCGGCTGGGTGCTGCAGTCGGTCGCGGCGCGCAGCGCCGTATTCGCCGGGCCGGAGGGCGAGCGCAGCCTGGAGCTGCGGGTGTTCGACGGCAGCGGCGGACAGGCACCGACCCCGATGTCCTCGCCGGTCTCCACGCCCGGGGCCAACGTCGCGGCGTCGGCGGGGATGGTCGAGGGCGACGTGGGCGCCGCCCCGCACGCAACCGGTGGATCGCAGCCGTCCCAAAAAACCGATGAGGACGCCATGGGCGCCGCCGCCCCTGCGGACGCCGCAACGGCCGCGGCCCAGCAGCAAGCGGCGCAGGAGCAGGTGGAGATGATCCGCCGCCGCATCGAGGAACGCCGCGCCCGGCTGCGCCAGGAAGACCGGGCGCGTTCGGGCCAGCCCGCCAACGAGAACCAATAGACTGCGCCGATGACCTCACGATCCCTGTGCCAATCCGCCGTCGCGGCCTTCCTGTCCATGTTGCTGGCCGGCTGTGCCTCGATGCCCTCGCCAACGGTCTCGCGGGCGCAGCAGCGTCCGCCCGCGGCCGCCGCGCCCGGTCAGGCCGGCATCCAGGCCGAGCCGCTGGAAGAGGATGACGAAGGCCCGCGCGCACAGATCCGCCGCGGCAGCGGCCAGGTCATCAACCAGGGCGCGGCCGCGGCCGCGCCGCCCAACCTTGGCGGCAGCAGCGGCGAGGCCTCGTTCAACTTCGAGGGCGAGCCGCTGCATGCGGTGGTCAAGGCCATCCTCGGCGACATGCTGGGCCAGAACTACACCATCGCCCCGGGCGTGCAGGGCACGGTGACGCTGGCCACGCCGCGCACGGTGAGCCCGGCCCAGGCCTACGTGCTGCTCGAGCGCGCGCTGGCCGACAACAACGCGCGCATGGTCTACAGCGGCGGCATGTACCAGATCGTGCCGGCCGATGCGGCGCTGCCCTCGGGCACCGTCGCGCCCCGCACCGGCGGCGCCGCCGCTGCGCGCGGCTTCGAGGTGCGGGTGGTGCCGCTGCGCTACATCTCCGCCACCGAGATGGAGAAGGTGCTCGAACCCTATGCGCGCCCCAACGCCATCGTTGCGGCCGACAATGGCCGCAACACCATCACCGTGTCCGGTTCGCGCGTGGAGCTGGAAAACTACCTGCGCACGATCGAGATCTTCGACGTGGACTGGCTGTCGGGCATGTCGGTGGGCGTGTTTCCGCTGCAGAGCGGCAAGGCCACGCGCGTCGTGGCCGATCTTGAAAAGGTGTTCGGCGAGCAGAGCAAGTCGCCGGTGGCGGGCATGTTCCGCTTCATGCCGCTGGAAGGCGCCAACGCGGTGCTGGTGATCACCCCGCAGCCGGACTACCTCGACGACATCCAGGACTGGCTGGAGCGCATTGACAGCGCTGGTGCCGGCGCGCGGCTGTACTCGTACGAGCTCAAGTACATCCGCGCGCGCGACCTGGCCGAGCGCCTGTCGGAAGTGTTCGGCGGCAGCTCCGGGCGTTCCGGCGGCGATGGCGGCGGGCCTTCGCTGATGCCGGGGCTGACGCCTGCCATGATCGGCAGCGGCAGCGGCACCGGCGGCGACGGCGCCAAGTTCGGCGGCGGTGATTCGATGGGCTCGATGGATTCGGGCATGGGCGGCTCGGGTTCGGGCTCGGGCGGCGGTTCGCTGTCGCTGAGCCAGGACCGCGGCGGCGCCAGCGGCGTCACGCTGGAGATCGAGGGCGACCGCGTCGGCGTGTCCGCGCTCGACGAGACCAATGCGCTGCTGGTGCGGACCACGCCCACGGCGTGGAAGTCGATCAGGGAAGTGGTCGAGCGGCTCGACGTGATGCCGCTGCAGGTGCACATCGAGGCGCAGATCGCCGAGGTCGTGCTGGAAGGCGACCTGCGCTACGGGGTGAACTGGTTCTTCGAGCGGGCGGTGACCGATGCCGGCTTGCCGTCGGCGGAAGGCCGCACCACCTGGAGTGCGATTGCGGGCAACGTCGCCGGCTCGACCACGGGCGGCGTGGGCCCCGGGCTGTCCTGGACTTTCCTCGGGCGCAATGCGGCCGCGATCATCAGCGCGCTGGACGAAGTGACCGATCTTCGCGTGCTGCAGTCGCCGTCCATCATGACCCGCAACAACGCCGAGGCCACGCTCAACGTCGGCAGCCGCATCCCGATCTCGACGGTCAGCGTCAATCCCATCCTGGGCAGCGACAACAGCTTCACCTCGGTGCAGTACCTGGAGACGGGCACGATCCTCAATGTACGGCCGCGCGTGACCAGCGACGGCATGGTGTTCCTCGACATCGTCCAGGAAGTCAGCACCCCGGGCGACCAGGCGACCGCCGACGAGAACGGCAACGTGCGCATCGACACGCGCAAGATGAAGACCGAGGCGGCGGTGCGCAGCGGCGATACGGTGATGCTGGCGGGCCTGATCCGCGACCAGGTCGGTCGCGGTTCGGCGGGCTTCCCGGGCCTCAGCCGGATTCCCGTGCTGGGAGGTCTGTTCGGACGGCAGACATCCAGCACCTCGCGGACCGAGGTGATCATCCTGCTGACGCCGACCATCATTCGCGATGTCAACGAGGCGCGCACCCTGACCGACGAATACAGCCGCCGCTTCCGCGCGATGGAGCCGCTGAACCGGGCCAAGCAGGACTGAATGCGCGTGGACGCGTGCGATGACCCACATGGCTGACGTACCGGTCGTGCTGCTGCCGGTCGGCGCGGACGATGACGCGCTCGATGCCTGCCTGGCCGCGCTCGATGCCGGAACGCCGGCGGGCACGCGCGTGTGGCTGGCCGACGACGCCCAGGCCGGTCCGCGCGGGCTGGCGATCATCGAGCGCTGGCTGGCGAACACGCCGCTGCAGGCCGATTACACCCGCCGCGACCGCCGCCTCGGAGAGGTCGCGCATATCGACCAGATGCTGGCCGCCTGCGGCGATGCCGACGCGATCGTGCTCGCGCCAGATGCGGTGCCGGCGCCGGGCTGGGCCGCGCAGCTGGCCGCCTGCTTCGCGCGCGATGCATCGATCGCCAGCGCCACGCCCTGGTGCAACGCCGGCGAAGTGGCGGCATGGCCGCGGGTCGGGGAGGTGTCGCCGATGCCTGCAGACGCTGGCCACATCGCGCGCGCCTGCGCGGCCATGCCGCCGCTGCATCCGGAACTGCCGGCCGCCGTCGCGCACGCGGTGATCCTGCGCGGCAGCGCACGGCGCAGGGCGGGCGGCCTCGACGCCGCCAGCTACCGCTCCTGGTACGCCGCGCTGATCGATCTGTCGCTGCGCCTGTCTGGCCTGGGTTGGCGCAACGTGCTGTGCGAAACCGCCTTCGTCGCGCGCGGCGGCGAGGGCGGGCCGGCCGATGGCGACATGGATGCTCTGGGCGCGCGCTGGCCCGGCTGGCACCCGCGGCTGGCGAACTTCCTGATGGACGACCCGCTGCGGCAGGTTCGCGAACAGCTCGTGCAGCGGAACGCCGATGCGGAGGGGCCGCGCCTGCAGCAGGAGCTGTTTCCGGTTCCCGATGAAGATCGCGACGCCGGCGCCGATCCCGCCACGTCCGCGGAGGTCGGCTGATGTCCGAGGGTCCCGGCATCGCCGCCATCGTGGTCAGCTACCAGAGCGCAGCCACCATCGACGATTGCCTGTCACGCCTGCGCGCGGCGCGTGGCGTGCGCCAGATTCGCATCGTGGACAATGGCTCCACCGATCAGACGCTTGCACTGGTCCAGCGTCACGCCTCGCTCGACCCGCGCCTGCGCTTCATCGGCAACCCGGACAACCCCGGATTCTCGGTCGCGTGCAACCAGGGCGCGCGCGACAGCGACGCCGCCTGGCTGGCCTTCGTCAATCCCGACTGCCTGCTCGAAGCCGATGCGCTCTCGCGCCTGCTCGACCATGCCACCGCGCTTGGCGGCAACTGCCTGCTCGGCGCGGACCTGGTGGACGAGCACGACCAGCGCGATGCGGCGGCCCGCCGCCGCGATCCCGCCTTCGCCGCGATGCTGCACGATCGCGGTGCGCGGGAACTGGCGGTCATGCCCGACGACAGTACCGCCGTGCAGAGCGTCGATGCGGTGTCCGGCGCGCTGATGCTGATGCCGCGCGCGCTGTTCAACCGCATCGGCGGCTTCGACACCGGCTACCGCCTGCATGCCGAGGACCTCGACCTGTGTCGCCGCGCGCGGGAGGCGGGCGCGCGCGTCGCCGTGGCCAACGACGTGCGCGTACTGCACCTGCGCGGGGTGTCGAGCCGCTCGCGGCCGCTGTTCGTGGAGTGGCACAAGCACCGCGGGCTGTGGCGCTATTTCCGCAAGTTCGATGCCGCGCAGGTGTCGTGGCCGGCGCGGGTGGCGGTCTGGTCGGCGATCTGGCTGCGGTTCCCGCTGGCGGCGCTGCGGCAGTGGGCGAAGGCCTGACAGGACCAACCGTTGATCCGGTCAGCACGTTGCAGGAGCGGCTTCAGCCGCGAACGGACGTTCGACGGGACCGTGCATGCGATCTCGCCTGAAGGCGCTCCTACAAAATGTGGGCCGGATCGATAGAGTGTCGTACCAGCCCGGAACAACGATGACCGTGATCGAATCCCTGCTCGACACCGACCTGTACAAGTTCACGATGATGCAGGCGGTGCTGCACCAGCACCCCGGCGCGCAGGCCGAATACCGCTTCCGCTGCCGCACGCCCGGCGTCGACCTCGCGCGGCACATCGATGCGATCTCGGAGGAGATCGACCACCTGTGCACGCTGCGCCTGTCGAGCGACGAACTGGACTACATGCGCGGGCTGCGTTTCATGAAGTCCGACTTCGTCGACTTCCTCGCGCTGTTCCGGCTGCAGCGCAAGTACGTCACCCTGCGCGCGTCCGACGCCGAGCCCGGCGCGATCGAGCTGGAGGTCAAGGGCCCCTGGCTGCACACCATCCTGTTCGAGGTGCCGCTGCTGGCGATCATCAACGAGGTCCATTTCCGCGACACCTTCGGCGCGCCCGACGAGGCCGAAGGACTGCGCCGGCTGCAGGCCAAGCTCGACCGGATCAACGATGCGGTCGGCTACGAGGACTGCCGCATCACCGATTTCGGCACGCGCCGGCGCTGGTCGCGCGCCTGGCACGAAGCGCTGATCCCGCGCCTGGTGCGGGGCTTTGGCGAGAAGTTCTCCGGCACCAGCAACGTCGACCTGGCCCGTCGCCACGGCCTGGTCGCGCAGGGCACGATGGCGCACGAATGGCTGCAGGCCTACCAGGCGCTGGGTCCGCGCCTGCGCGATTCGCAGGTGGCCGCGTTCGAGGGCTGGGCCCGCGAGTACCGCGGCGACCTCGGCATCGCGCTGACCGACGTGATCGGGCTGGACGCGTTCGTGCGCGACTTCGACATGTACTTCTGCAAGCTGTTCGACGGCATGCGCCACGACTCGGGTGATCCGGTGGCCTGGGGAGAACGCCTGATCGCGCACCTGGCCGCGAACAAGGTCGATCCGCGCAACAAGATCTTCGTGTTCAGCGACGGGCTCGACATCGACGAGGTCATGCGGCTGTACGCGCACTTCAAGGGCCGCTGCCTGATGTCGTTCGGCGTGGGCACCAACCTCACCAACGACCTGGGGCCAAAGCCGCTCGGCATCGTGATGAAGATGGTCCGCTGCAATGGCCAGCCCGTTGCCAAGCTCAGCGATGCGCCGGGCAAGACGATGTGCGACGACCCGGCCTACCTGTCCTACCTGCGGCAGGTGTTCGACGTCCCCCGCACCCCCGCCCCCCTGTAGGAGCGGCTTCAGCCGCGAGCGTACTTTCGGATTCTTCGAGTCGGAGAGAGCGATCGCGGCTGAAGCCGCTCCTACGAACGGCCAGGCCCATGCGCCCCGCACCGCTCAGCGATAGCGGTTGATCTCGTCCCGTAATGACTTTGCCGCCGCCGCCGCCGCCGACGCATAATCCGCGCCGCCAGAGGCATACAGGATCCCGCGGGAGGAGTTGATCATCAGCCCGGTGCCATCGGCGGTCGTCCCGTTGCGCACCACCGCCTCGATGTCGCCGCCCTGCGCGCCCACGCCCGGGATCAGCAGCGGCATGTCGCCGACGATGTCGCGGATACGCTTGAGCTCGCCGGGGAACGTCGCGCCCACCACCAGCGCGCAGTTGCCGTTGCCGTTCCATTCGCCGGCGATGGTGCGCGCGATGTGCTGGTACAGCGGCTGGCCGTCGACCAGGAGTTCCTGGAAGTCGCGTGCGCCCGGATTGGAGGTGTGGCACAGGAAAATGCAGCCGCGGTCGCTGCGCTGCAGGAACGGGTCCGCCGAATCGCGGCCCATGTACGGATTGAGCGTGACTGCGTCGGCCCCGTAGCGGTCGAAGGCCTCCGCTGCGTACTGCTGCGCGGTGCTGCCGATGTCACCGCGCTTGGCGTCGAGGACCACCGGCAGGTCCGGATGCGCGGCGCGGATGTGCGCCAGCAGTCGCTGCAGCGCATCCTCGCCGCCGTCATGCGCGGCGAAATACGCGATCTGCGGCTTGAACGCGCACGCGAACTGCGCGGTCGCATCCACGATCTCGCGGCAGAAGTCGAACAGCCGGTCCGGGCCGTCCACCATGCCAGTGGGAAACCTCGCCGGGTCCGGATCGAGGCCGACGCAGAGCAGGCTGTCGGCGTCATGCCAGCGTGTGCAGAGCTTGTCGGTGAAGGTCATCGCGCTTCCCGTTGCCCCCGCGAAGGCGGGGGCCCAGTGTCATTCATGCATCCGGGGCAAAGACGCTGGATCCCCGCTTTAGCGGGAATGACGATCTGCCCGGGATCCCTCGCTGCGCTCGGGATGACAGCACGCGCGTTGCGCGTGCCGTCACTTCAGCGCCTTGAACCGCAGGCGCTTGGGACCGGCGTCGTCGCCCATGCGGCGGCGCTTGTCTTCCTCGTACTCGCGATAGTTGCCCTGGAAGAACTCCACGTGGCTGTCGCCTTCGAAGGCGAGGATGTGGGTGGCGATGCGATCAAGGAACCAGCGGTCATGGCTGATCACGAAGGTGTTGCCCGGGAACTCCAGCAGCGCGTCTTCCAGCGCACGCAGGGTCTCGATGTCCAGGTCGTTGGACGGTTCGTCGAGCAGCAGCACGTTGCCGCCCTGCAGCAGGGTCTTGGCCATGTGCAGGCGTCCGCGTTCACCACCCGAGAGCGAGCCCACGCGCTTCTGCTGGTCCTGGCCCTTGAAGTTGAAGCGGCCGATGTAGGCGCGCGACTGGATTTCGGTGCCGTTGATGTTGAGGATATCCAGGCCGCCGGACACTTCCTCGAACACGGTCTTGTCGCCTTCCAGCGTATCGCGGCTCTGGTCGACGTAAGCCAGCTGCACCGTCTGGCCCATCTCGATCGTGCCGGAGTCCGGCTTTTCCTGGCCGGTGATCATCCTGAACAGGGTCGACTTGCCCGCGCCGTTGGGACCGATGATCCCCACGATCGCGCCGCCGGGCACCATGAAGCTCAGGTCGTCGATCAACAGGCGGTCGCCGAACCGCTTCGAAACGTTCTTGAACTCGACCACCTTGTTGCCCAGGCGCTCGCCCGGCGGGATGAAGATCTCGTTGGTCTCGTTGCGCTTCTGGTAGTCGACCGACTGCAGCTCTTCGATGCGCGCCAGGCGCGCCTTGCCCTTGGAGCGGCCGCCCTTGGCGTTCTGCCGAGCCCACTCGAGCTCCTTCTGGATCGCCTTCTGGCGCGACTTTTCCTGGTTGTCCTCCTGCTTCAGCCGGTCTTCCTTCTGCTGCAGCCACTCGGTGTAGTTGCCCTTCCACGGAATGCCGCGGCCGCGGTCGAGCTCGAGGATCCACTCGGCCGCGTTGTCGAGGAAGTAGCGGTCATGGGTGACGGCGACCACGGTGCCGGTGTAGCGCGCCAGGAACTGCTCGAGCCACTCCACCGACTCGGCGTCGAGATGGTTGGTCGGTTCGTCGAGCAGCAGCATGTCCGGCTTCTGCAGCAGCAGGCGGCACAGCGCGACGCGGCGCTTCTCGCCGCCCGAGAGCTTGCCGATCACCGCGTCCCACGGCGGCAGGCGCAGTGCGTCGGCCGCGACCTCCAGCTGGTTCTCCAGCGTGTGCGCGTCGCCCGCGGCGAGGATCGCTTCCAGCCGCTCCTGCTCCTTGGCCAGGGCGTCGAAGTCGGCGCCTTCCTCGGCGTAGGCGGCGTAGACCTCGTCCAGCCGCGCCTGCGCCTGCAGCACTTCGCCCACGCCTTCCTCGACAGCTTCGCGCACGGTCTTCGTGGGGTCGAGCTGCGGCTCCTGCTCCAGGTAGCCGACCTTGATCCCGGCCTGCGGGCGGGCCTCGCCCTCGAAGTCCTGGTCGACGCCGGCCATGATCCGCAGCACGGTCGACTTGCCCGAACCGTTGAGGCCCAGCAGGCCGATCTTGGCGCCGGGGAAGAAGCTCAGGGAGATATCCTTGATGATCTGCCGCTTCGGCGGGACCACCTTGGACACGCGGTTCATGGTGTAGATGTACTGCGACGACATGGGAACTCCGGGTTGCACGCGGCCGAGACCCGCGCCAAGGGCGCGGACCGGCAGGATCGATCGGGAACAGGGGATTATAGCGGCAGCGCCGCCTTCGGGCCGGCCTGAGCAGTCGTTAAACAGGAGTGAACGCCGGCGGCGCGCAGGCCCCTGCGGGGAGCGCTTGTTCAGCTGCGGCGACCGATAGTCACCTGGACGCCGACCCGGGTGCGGACGGCGCGGACCGCGACCTGGAGGAAGGCATGAATCTCGGACTCAAGTGGGGCACCGCCCTGATGCTGGCGCTCGCGACGGCGGCCGCCCCGGCCATCGCGCTGGCCGACAACGACCGCCGCGGCGGCCATGGCCACCGCGACCATGATCGCCGCGGACACGACAGCCGCCGCGACAACCGCCGCGACAACCGCGATCACCGTCGCGACCACCGCCAGGCGCGCCGCGGCGACCGCTACGACCGTCGTGACGACCGCTACAGCTACAACGGCCGCGACCGGCGCCCGGCGGTGGTCGTCCACCACCGCCCCGTGGTCCGCCACTACCACCCGGCGCCGCGGCACGCCGGACCGCCGCGCTGGGCCCGTGGCGGCTACGTGCACCACTACCAGCGGCCGATCTACGTGGTGAACGACTATTACGGCCACGGCCTGCGCCATCCGCCACGCGGCCACCGCTGGATGCGCGACGACCACGGCGACTTCCTGCTGGTGGCCATCGCCACTGGCGTCATCGCCGATCTCCTGCTGCGCTGAGCGGCCGAACCCGCCGATCCCGCACGAACGCGCCCTCCGGGGCGCGTTTTTCATTTCCGGTCCGCGCCGCTGCGCGTGCGACGCCAAGCCTTTGCGCGGCCGGGCGGGTACAATCCGGGGGGTCCCCCCGTTGCCCCGGAGCCACGATGTTTTCCCGCGACGCACGTATCGAAGGTTACGACCCCGAACTCGCCGCCGCGATCGCATCGGAGGTCCGGCGCCAGGAGGACCACGTCGAGCTGATCGCGTCGGAAAATTACTGCAGCCCGCGGGTGATGGAGGCCCAGGGCAGCCAGCTGACCAACAAGTACGCCGAAGGCTACCCGGGCAAGCGCTACTACGGCGGCTGCGAATACGTCGACGTGGCCGAGCAGCTCGCCCTCGACCGCCTCAAGCAGCTGTTCGGCGCCGACTACGCCAACGTGCAGCCGCACTCGGGCTCGCAGGCCAACCAGGCGGTGTATTTCGCACTCCTGCAGCCGGGCGACACCATTCTCGGCATGTCGCTGGCGCACGGCGGGCACCTGACCCACGGCGCCAAGGTCAACGCTTCGGGCAAGCTGTTCAACGCCGTGCAGTACGGCGTGAACGACGCAGGCCTGATCGACTACGACGAAGTCGAGAAGCTGGCCGTGGAGCACAAGCCGAAGATGGTGGTTGCGGGCTTCAGCGCCTACTCGCAGAAGATCGACTGGGCGCGTTTTCGCGCCATTGCCGACAAGATCGGCGCGCTGCTGTTCGTGGACATGGCGCACGTCGCCGGCCTGGTCGCCGCCGGCGTGTACCCCAACCCGGTGCCGCATGCGCACGTGGTGACCTCGACCACGCACAAGACCCTGCGCGGGCCGCGCGGCGGCATCATCGTCGCCAGCCGCGAAGGCGCGGGCGACGGCTACGACGCGATGACCAAGAAGCTGCAGTCGATCGTCTTCCCGGGCATCCAGGGCGGTCCGCTGATGCACGTGATCGCGGCCAAGGCGGTGGCCTTCAAGGAAGCGCTGGAGCCGGAGTTCAAGACCTACCAGGCGCAGGTGGTGAAGAACGCGCAGGCGATGGCCAAGGTGATCATCGAGCGCGGCTACAGGATCGTCTCCGGCGGCACCGAGAACCACCTGATGCTGGTCGACATGATCGGCAAGCCGATCACCGGCAAGGCAGCCGAGGAAGCGCTGGGCAAGGCCCACATCACGGTCAACAAGAACGCCGTGCCCAACGACCCGCAGAAGCCCTTCGTCACCTCGGGCCTGCGCATCGGCACGCCGGCGGTCACCACCCGCGGCTATGGCGAGGACGATTGCGCGACGCTGGCCCACTGGATCTGCGACGTGCTCGATGCGCCGGAGGACGAGGCCGTCCTTGCCCGCGTGCGCGAGGGCGTCACCCAGCAGTGCCGGCAGTTCCCCGTCTACGGCTGACAGTCCCGACGCCTGATGCACTGCCCCTTCTGCCAGCACCAGGACACCAAGGTCATCGATTCGCGCGCGTCCGACGACGGCGCGACGATCCGGCGGCGTCGCGAGTGCGAAGCCTGCGGCGAGCGCTTCAGCACGCTGGAGACGATCGAACTCAAGCTGCCGGTGATCATCAAGGGCGACGGACGGCGCGAGCCGTTCGACGCGCGCAAGCTGCGCACCAGCATGGACCGCGCGCTGCACAAGCGGTCGGTGTCGGAAGAGCAGATCGAGGCGGCGGTGCGTGCGGTGGTGCACCAGCTGCGCATGACCACCGAGCGCGAACTGGCCTCGCGGCGCGTGGGCGAATTCGTGATCGCGGAACTGCGCAAGCTCGACCACGTCGGCTTCGTGCGCTTCGCCTCGGTGTACCGCTCGTTCGAGGACATCACCGACTTTCGCGAAGAGCTCGACCGGCTCGAACGCGAACTGCCCGGCGAGGCCCAGCTGCCGCTGCTGGGCGGCGAAGTCGTGGCGTTCGGCAAGCCCGGCGGCAAGGGCCGCAAGCGCTGATGCCCCCACGGCTTTTCTGCCACGGATTGCGCGGATGAACGCGGATATGTTCCTTGCCTTGATCCGCGTTGATCCGCGCAGATCCGTGGCCAAAAAGGGCTTTTCAGGATGAGCGGATTCAGCGCGACCGACCACGCGATGATGGCGCGCGCGCTGCGGCTGGCCGAGCGCGGCGCATGGACCACCAAACCCAACCCGATGGTCGGTTGCGTGATCGCGCATGGCGACGAGGTGGTGGGCGAGGGCTGGCACCGGCGACAGGGCGGGCCGCATGCCGAAGTCATCGCGCTGCAGGCTGCCGGCGCGCGTGCCCGCGGCGCCACCGCCTACGTCACCCTCGAGCCCTGCAACCACACCGGGCACACCGGCCCCTGCGCGGCCGCGTTGATCGAGGCCGGCGTTGCGCGGGTGGTGGCGGCGATGCGCGATCCCTTTCCGCAGGTCGACGGCGCGGGTTTCGAGCGCCTGCGCGCGGCCGGCATCGGGGTCGAGGTCGGCCTGATGGAAACGCAGTCGCGTGCGCTCAACGTCGGTTTCCTTTCCCGCATCGAGCGCGGGCGTCCGTGGGTGCGGGTCAAGCTGGCCTGCAGCCTGGACGGGCGCACGGCCATGGCCAGCGGCGAATCGAAATGGATCACCGGCGAGGCGGCGCGCGCCGACGTGATGCGCTGGCGCGCACGCGCGGGCGCGATCCTCACCGGCGCCGGCACCGTGCTGGCGGACGATCCCTCGCTGACGGTGCGTTTCGACGAGCCACGCGAGTTCGTGCCTCCGCTGCGCGTGGTGCTCGACCCGGGCCTGGCCACGGTCGCGCGCGGCAAGGTGCGCGAAGGCGATGCGCCGACGCTGTACCTGCACGCGCCGGACATCAAGCCGCCGCGCGAGCTGGTCGCCGACCGCGCGGCGGTGCCGGTGAAGGCGGGCATGTTCGACCTGCATGCGGTGCTGGCCCTGCTGGCGCAGCGCGGCGTCAATGAGGCGCACGTGGAGGCCGGTGCCACGCTCGCCGGCGCGCTGCTGGGCGCCGGCCTGGTCGACGAATTGCTGCTGTACATCGCGCCTGTGGTGCTGGGCGACAAGGCCAGGCCACTGTTCGGCGGCCTGGGTTTCACCGAGATGGCGCAGACCCTGCGGATGACGATCGTCGACGGACGCCGCGTCGGCGGGGACCTGCGGCTGCGGATGCAGCCGCAGGCGTCGGGCTGAGCAAGCTGCGCGGCGCAGCCACGCGTCAATAATCCTTGGGCGCAGAACCGGAGGCGGCAATGACCTGCTGGGGCATCATCGGCTGTGGCGACGTCACCGAGGTCAAGAGCGGCCCGGCGCTGCAGCAGGCGACCGGCTCGTCGCTGGTGGCGGTGATGCGCCGCGACCGTGCCAGGGCTGAGGATTACGCGCGACGCCACGGCGTGCCGCGCTGGTACGACGACGCACACGCGCTCATCGCCGATCCGGGCGTGGATGCGGTGTACGTGGCCACGCCGCCCTCGACCCACGCGCACTACGCGATCGCCGCGATGCGTGCGGGCAAGCCCGTCTATGTCGAAAAGCCGATGGCGCTGGACGCGGCGGAATGTGACGCGATGCTGGCCGTGAGCCGCGAGACCGGCGTTCCGCTGTTCGTCGCCTTCTACCGGCGCGCGCTGCCCCGCTTTCTGAAGGTGCGCGAGCTGCTTGCGGCCGGCGCCATCGGAACGCCGCGCCGGGTGCGCGTCTGCGTGCACCGGGTGCCTGATCCAAGCCTGGCCGATGCAGCGGCGCTGCCCTGGCGCCTGCGGCCGGAAATTTCCGGCGGCGGCCTGTTCGTCGACCTCGGCAGCCACACGCTGGACCTGCTGGACCTCCTGCTCGGCCCACTCGTACGGGTCTCGGGAGAGGCGTCCTCGGCTGGCCTGTATCCGGCGGAGGACCGCGTGTCGATGTCGTTCGATGCCGGCGGCGTGGAGGGCGATGGCGAGTGGTGCTTCCGCAGCGATGCGCGGCGCGACCTGGTCGAAATCACCGGCGATGCGGGCCGTCTGCGCTTCGCCACCTTCGACGAGGTGCCGCTCGAACTTGAGCGCGTCGATGGCACGCAGCGTTTCGAGATCGCCAATCCCCGCCACATCCAGCTGCCACTGCTGGAGACGCTGACGGCGCAACTGCGCGGGGAGGGCGCCTGTCCGTCGACCGGTGAGTCCGCCGCGCGCACCACGCGCGTCATCGACACGGTGCTGTCGGGCTTCCGCGAGGCCGCCGCTGCGCGGGCGTCGCAGGGTGCGCTGCGCTAGAATGCGCACGCCGGCGCAGGCCGGCACTCACCAATGCAGATGTCTTCAGGGCGGGGTGCAAGTCCCCACCGGCGGTAGGTGGAAGGTCGCGTCGCGACGCATCCACGAGCCCGCGAGCGCCCGCATGCCGCCGTGCATGCGGGGTCAGCAGACCCGGTCGGATTCCGGGGCCGACGGTCATAGTCCGGATGAAAGAAGACCACCGCGCGCGGCCGTTGCCGTGCGTGGCCCGCCCTTTGGGCGTTTGCCGCCATGCGGGAAACGGACCATGTTCACGGGATTGATCCAGGGAATCGGCGCGCTGGCCTCGCGCGAAGCACGCGACGCCGATGCGCGGCTGCGCATCGCCTTCGGCACGCTCGCCGCAGCCGATATCCAGCTGGGCGAAAGCATCGCGGTCAACGGCGCCTGCCTGACGGTGGTGGCCTTCGACGACGTGCATTTCGAGGCCGACGTCTCGGCCGAGACGCTGTCGCTGACCACGCTGGGCGCACTACGCGAAGGGCGCGCGCTGAACCTCGAACGCGCGCTGCGCATGGGCGACCGGCTTGGCGGCCATCTGGTCAGCGGCCACGTCGACGGCGTCGGCGCGGTGGCCGCGATCGAGCCGGTCGCCGATGGCGCGCAGCGCTGGCGCTTCAGCTCCCCAACGCCGCTGCTGAAGTACATCGCGCTGAAGGGCTCGATCTGCGTCGACGGCGTCAGCCTCACGGTCAACGCCGTGGACGGCGATGGCTTCAACGTGACCCTCGTGCCGCACACCCTGGCACACACCGCCTTCGCGCAGACGGCGCAGGGCGATCCGGTCAACCTCGAGGTCGACCTGCTGGCGCGCCACGTCGAGCGCCTGCTGGCCGCGCGCGCGGAGGAACAGGCATGAGCTTCGCCCCGGTGCCCGAACTGCTGGAAGAGATCCGCAACGGCCGCATGGTCGTGATCGTCGACGACGAGGACCGCGAGAACGAGGGCGACCTGATCATGGCGGCCGAGCTGGTGCGGCCGTCGGACATCAACTTCATGGTCACCCACGCGCGTGGACTGGTGTGCCTGTCGCTCACCCGCGAACGCTGTCGGCAGTTGGGCCTGCCGCCGATGGTGCAGTCCAACACCTCGCGCCACCGCACCAACTTCACGGTGAGCATCGAGGCCGCGGAAGGCGTGACCACCGGCATCTCGGCCCATGACCGCGCCCACACCATCCGCACCGCGGTGCGTCCGGACGCCAAACCCGACGATCTGTCCCAGCCCGGCCACATCTTCCCGCTGATGGCCGAACCCGGCGGCGTGCTGGCGCGCAGCGGCCACACTGAAGCTGCGGCCGACCTGTCGCAGCTGGCGGGGCTGGAACCGGCCGGCGTGCTGGTCGAGATCCTCAATCCCGACGGCAGCATGGCGCGGCGCCCGCAGCTGGAGGTGTTCGCGCGCGAGCACGGCCTGAAGATCGGCTCGATCGAGGACCTGATCCGGCACCGGCTGGAGACCGAACACACGGTCGAGCGTGTCGACGAGCGCAACATCGACACGCCGCATGGCGCGTTCCGGCTGGTGACCTACCGCGACCGCGTCGGCCACGCGCTGCATTTCGCCATGGTGCGCGGCACGCCCGATCCGGCGCGTGCCTCGCTGGTGCGCGTGCAGCCGCACAACCTGCTGGCCGACGCGCTGCACTGGCGGCGCGGCGACTTCGGGGTGGCGACCGGCGACGTTCTGGCGATGCTGGCCGCGGACGATGCCGGCGCGCTGGTGCTGCTCGACGAGCCGCACGATCCGGACGTCCTGCTGGCGCGCATCCGCCAGCAGGGCCCGGCCGCCAAGCCCGGAAAGTCCGGCACCGTCGGCGAATGGCGCCGCAACGGCGCCGGCGCGCAGATCCTGCACGATCTGGGCTTTGGGCAACTGCGCGTGCTGGGCACGCCGCGGCGCCAGGTGGGCCTGGCGGGATTCGGGCTGGAAATCGTGGAGTACGTCGCGCCGTAGGGGTGGGGCAAAGGCGCGATCCCGGGTGCGTGCGGTTCCACGCAACGTCCCCGCCAGCGGCCCGCGCTAGAATCCCTGTCCCCTTTCCGGATCCTTCCCAGGCATGAGCCATTACGAAGGCGACCTGAGCGCTCCCGACGGCGCCCGCTTCGCGATCATCGCCAGCCGCTGGAACCCGCGGATCACCGATTCGCTGGTGGCCGGCGCGCGCAAGGCCTTTGCCGACCACGGCGTGGACGAAGCGGCGATCGACGTGGTGCGCGTGCCCGGCGCCTGGGAAATCCCGATGGCGGCGCGCCAGCTCGCGGCAGGCGCCGCCCACCGCGCGATCATCGCGCTGGGCTGCGTGGTCCGCGGCGACACCCGCCATTTCGAGCAGGTGGCCGACGGTTGCAGCGAGGCGCTCATGCGTGTGGCGCTCGACCACGGCGTGCCGGTGGCCAACGGCGTGCTTGCCGTCGACACCCATGAGGACGCCGAGCGCCGCGCCGGCGGCAGCCACGGCAACAAGGGTGAGGAATGCGCGCTGGTGGCGATCGAGATGGCCAACCTGCAGGAGAAGCTGTCGTGAGCCGCGGGCCACAGCGTCGCGATGGCGTCGACCCGGTTGCGCGCACGCGTTCGCGCCGGCGCGCGCTGCAGGCGGTGTACGCCATGCAGCTCTCGGGCGTGGACGCGAACAACGCGATCGCGCAGTTCGCCCACGAACAGGCGCACGAAGTCGCGGACCTGGCCTACTTCGAGGAGCTGGTGCAGGGCGTCGGCCAGCACCACAAGGCGCTGGACGCTTCGCTGCAGCCCTTCCTTGACCGCACCATGGAAGAGGTCGACCCGATCGAGCGCGCGATGCTGCGCATTGCCGCCTACGAACTGCAGCACCGGATCGACGTTCCTTATCGCGTGGTCATCGACGAGGCGCTGAAGACGGTCAAACGCTTCGGCTCCGAGCACGGCCACACCTACGTCAACAGCGTGCTCGACCGCGCCGCCGCCCAGTGGCGCGCCGCCGAAGTCCAGTCCCCGCGTACCTAGGCCCGGAGTACCGGGCTGGCCGGCGCCCGTTGTAGGAGCGGCTTCAGCCGCGATCGCACGCCACGCGCCGCGCCACCCGCAGCAAACCATCGCGCCTGAAGGCGCCACCGGCCCCGCATGGAATTCGACCTCATCGCCCGCATCCGCGACCGCGCCGCCACCCGGCCCGACGTCGTGCTCGGCATCGGCGACGACGCGGCGCTGCTGCAGCCGCCGCCCGGCATGCAGCTGGCGGTCTCGATGGACACGCTCAACGCCGGCGTGCACTTTCCCGCCGCCACCGCGCCCGCCGACATCGGCTGGAAGTCGCTGGCGGTGAATCTTTCCGATCTCGCGGCGATGGGCGCGCAGCCGGCCTGGTGCACGCTGTCGCTGTCGCTGCCCGGGCCGGATCCCACCTTCGTCGACGGCTTCCTCGATGGCTTCCTCGCGCTTGCACGGCAGCATCAGGTCGCGCTGGTGGGTGGCGACACCACGCGCGGGCCGCTGTCGATCTGCGTGGCGGTCCATGGACTCGTTGCCCCGCACGCCGCGCTGCGCCGCGACGGTGCGCGTGCCGGCGACGACATCTGGGTGACCGGAAACCTCGGCGATGCGGCGGGCGCGCTTGCGGCCATGGCGGCAGGCGCGGTGAGTGATCGCAGCATGCGTACGCGGCTCGATCGCCCCACGCCGAGGATCGAGGCCGGGCGCGCGCTGGGCGGACTCGCCAACGCCTGTATCGATGTCTCCGACGGACTGCTGGCCGACCTCGGCCACGTCTGCTTTGCGAGCGGCGTCGGCGCCAGGATCGAGCTTGCCGCGCTGCCGGCTTCGCCCGCCCTGGCCCGTTTCGGCGCGGCGGTGCGCTGGCCGTGGCAGGCCAGCGGCGGCGACGATTACGAGCTTTGCTTCACTGCGCCGCCGGACGCGCGCGATGCGGTGGAGCAGGCGCTGCGGGAGGCTGCGACGCCGGTCAGCCGCATCGGTGCAATCACTGCCGGACAGCGGCTGGTCGCACTCGACCCGGACGGCCAGCATTGGCAGCCACCGCGCGGCGGCTACGCGCATTTCGCGTAGCGCGAGGCGGGGAGAAGCATCATCGTGTCCGTGCCGGGCGCTTGCAAGAAGCTGTTCTGCCACGGATTGCGCGGATCAACGCGAATCAAGCCAGGTACTTATCCGCGCTTATCCGCGTAATCCGCGGCAAGAATGCTGTCCGCCTTCCGCAATGCGGTTGCTCGCTCACACGCCCGCGGGGCAATGCGGTGGGGGCAGGGGGCACGGCAGCGTCGATCCACTCGCGTCCTCGCCTCTCCCCGCAGGCGGGCCGCGCGCGTCAGCGCAATCCCGCGACCGCCGCCTGCATCCGCTCCAGCGCCTCCAGCAGCAGCGGCCGCGGCAGGGCGAAGTTCATGCGCACGAAGCCGGCGCCTGCATCGCCGCAGTCGCGCCCATCGGTCAGCGCGACGCGCGCCTGTCGCAGGAAAAAGCGTGCGGGCGTCGTGTCCGCCGGCAGCGGCAGGTGGCGACAGTCGATCCACGCCAGATAGGTGCCCTGCGACGCGATGAAACCCGCCTCGGGCCACTGCGCCGCGATCCACGCCGACAGCGTGTCGCGGTTGCGCTGCAGATAGCCCAGCACCTGGTCCAGCCATGGGCCGCCGTCGCGATAGGCCGCGACCGAGGCGATCATCCCCAGGCCCGCGACGCCATGCCCGGCCAGCAGCGCCATCGCGCGCCAGCGCTCCAGGTCGGCGTCGTTGCAGAACACCAGCTGCGCACACTTGAACCCGGCCAGGTTCCAGCCCTTGGACGTGGAGACGGCGGTGACCGAATGCCGCGCCGCGGCCTCGGACACGCTGGCATAGGGCAGGTGGCGTCGGCCCGGATACACCAGCGGAGCATGGATCTCGTCGGAGAACACGCGCGCGCCATGCAGTTCCACCAGGCTCGACAGCGCACGCAGCTCGTCGATATCGAACACGCGCCCGGTGGGGTTGTGCGGATTGCACAGCAGTACCAGACCGGCGCCCTCGCGCAGCGCGCGCCCGATGCCGTCCAGATCCATCGACCAGCCGTCGCCGGAGCGGCAGTGCGGCACCTCGATCACGCGGTGGCCGTGCAGCTCCAGCAGCGGCCGAAACGGCATGTAGGCCGGGGTCGGCAGCACCACCGGCGTGCCCGGCGCGACGAAGTGCCGCAGCATCAGCTCCAGCCCGCCCAGCACGTCGCCCACGGCGTGGATGCGCGCTGGATCGACCTGCCAGCCGCAGCGTTCGTGCAGCCACTGCGCGCAGGCCTGCGACAGTTCGTCCGCCAGCGCAGGCGTTGGATAGCCGCAGCGGCCGTTGGCGATCGCCTCGCCCAGCGCGGTGGCGATCGGTGGCGCGATCCCGAAATCCATCTCCGCGACGAAGGCGCCGATGCAGTCGGGATAGACGGCCCACTTCAGCGCGCCGGCCGCGCGCAGCGCCGCTTCCTCGATCAGGTCGTAGTCGGGCGGTTCCAAGCCCGCGGCGGGAGCGGGATGCTCAGGCATCGTCGGCGCGGAACGCGTCTCGGATCCAGTTCAGCGCGGGCTCGGCCGGATCGCCGCTGGCCTCGACCACGTC
This sequence comes from Luteimonas sp. A611, assembly GCF_054072715.1. Lineage (NCBI taxonomy): Bacteria > Pseudomonadati > Pseudomonadota > Gammaproteobacteria > Lysobacterales > Lysobacteraceae > Luteimonas > Luteimonas sp. A611. Next base: position 211,510 of record NZ_JBSVRP010000002.1, on the reverse strand, counting down.
GAACCGGCACGGGGCGTCGCGATGGCGCGGGTGGGTGGCCAGGAACTGGCGCGCGGCCAGCACCAGGCGCCGCCGCTTGCGCGCATCGACCGAAGCGGCGCCGCCGCCGAAGCGGTCCGAACGCCGGTAGCGCACTTCGACAAAGACCAGGGTCGGGCCGTCGAGCATCACCAGGTCGAGTTCACCGAACCGTGCCGCGGCGTTGGTCGCGACCGGGCGCAGGCCGGCCTCGGCCAGGTGGCGGCCCGCGGCCGCTTCCACGGCGGCGCCGCGGGCGCGCATGTCTTGCGCAGGGGCCGGTGGTGACTGCGCCATTGCGTCGCCGCGCGGATCAGCCGCCGGCGCCGGCCAGCGGCACCACGCTGCCGTTGCGGAAGGTGGCCCAGGCGGGGATGCGCACCACGTTGCCGCCAACGTCCAGGCTCAACCGGCCGGTGGCGCCGTCCACGCCCGCCGCCGGGTCGGTGGCCAGGTGCTGCAGGTATGCGCTGAGCAGCCAGCCGTCGTAGCCGAAGGCGAACAGCCGCGCCGCCGGGCCGCGCGCGGTCGGCAGGTCGACGGCCAGGGTGTGGGGCGAGGGCAGCGCGGCGATGCCGCCCGTCGTCCAGGGCTCGCTGGCGAAGGCGATACCGTCCAGCGCGCGGTCCTCGTCGGGCTTGCCGGTGCCCGAGGTCAGCTGCGACGTGGCGATGAGCAGCTTCTGGCCGAGGCCGGCGGCGAACAGCTGCGGCGTCAGCAGCCGTGCCTCGTTGCCGCGCAGGGCGATCAGCACCGCGTCGATGCCACTCGCGCGCGAGGCGGCCGCGCGCAGCGCCGGGGTCTGGTCGCCGGGCTGGTCGCCGGTGATCGCGAGCGTGCCCGCGATCGCGCCGCCGCCGGCCTCGAACCGGGTGCGGAACGTCTCGACGCTGCGCCGCGCGTGCTCATCGCCATTGCTCAGCACCAGCACCTGCCGGGCATTGCGGGCGAGCAGGAATGCCGCCGCCCCGGCGCCTTCGTCCTCGGGCGCCAGTGAGAAATCGGCAGCGTTCGCGGGCGGGGCCGTGTTGCCGCGGTTGAGCGCCAGCAGCGGCACCGCCTGCGGCGCGTTGAACAGCGTCGAGACCTGGTCGCGACCCAGCGGCCCGAGGATCTGGTCGGCGCCCTCGGCAAGCGCGCGATCGCGCGCGACCACCGCGCCCGACGCGGTGCCGGCGGTGTCGTAGAACACCAGTTCGGGCTTTTCGCGGCGCTCGGCGTAATAGCCGGCCAGCAGCCCGTCGCGCACCGGCGCGGCCGCCGTCGCCAGCTCGCCGCTCATCGGCAGCAGCACCGCCAGCTTGCGCGGCGGGCGATAGCCGTCGCGGTCGGCCGGCGCGCGCGTGGCGTCGAAGTTCCAGTGCGGATTGACCGCGGGCGGCGCGACGGCCTCGGCTTCCGGCGCCGTGCCCGCGACCCGCACCGTGCTGCAGCCGGCAAGCGTGGCCGCCAGGGCCACACTCCACATCCATTTCGACATCTGCCGCATCTGCGGGCTCCGCGGGTGACAATGATCGCGATTCTAGCGTCCCAACCCCGGAGAGACGATGCCAGTCGGCCCAACCGGCCTGCCAGCGGCGGGCACGTTGCACGTGGTCGCCACCCCGATCGGCAATCTGGGCGACCTGTCGCCGCGCGCGCAGGAGGTCCTGCGCGGCGTGGCCGCCATCTGCGCCGAGGACACCCGCCACAGCGGGCAGTTGCTTTCGCATTTCGGGATCGCCACGCCGCTGCTGGCGCTGCACGAACACAACGAGGAGGCGATTGCCGAACGCGTGGTGGCGCGGCTGCTGCGCGGCGAGTCGCTGGCCCTGGTCAGCGATGCCGGCACGCCGCTGGTCAGCGACCCCGGCTACCGGCTGGTGCGCGCCGCGCGCGCGGCCGGCGTGCGGGTCAGCCCCGTGCCGGGCCCCTGCGCCGCGATCGCCGCGCTCAGCGTGGCCGGCCTGGCCAGCGACCGCTTCGCCTTCGAAGGCTTCCTGCCCGCGAAGTCCGCGGCCCGCCGCGAGCGCCTGCGCCCGCTGGCGGCAGAGACCCGCACGCTGGTGTTCTACGAGTCCTCGCACCGCATCGTCGAGAGCCTGGAGGACCTGTGCGCGATCTTCGGCGCCGACCGTCCCGCCGTGCTCGCGCGCGAGCTGACCAAGCTGTTCGAGACCGTGCTCGACGGCACCCTGTCCGGGCTGCTGGCCGCAGTGCAGGCCGACGCCAACCAGCGCAAGGGCGAATTCGTGCTGCTGGTGCAGGGCGCCGACGAGGATGCCGACGCCCGGCTCTTCGAAGGCCGGCGGGTCTACGCCCTGCTCGGGGCACACATGCCACCCTCGGCGGCGGCCAGGCTGGCTGCGGAAATCACCGGCGCGCCGCGCAAGGCGCTCTACGGCAGCTGATCCCGGGCGGCCGGGCCGGCTCATGCCGGCTGGACGCGGCGTGCGACAATGCGCGCGGCGGAGTCGGCTGGACAGTCGCGTCATCCCTTGCGGGGTGCCGAGGAAAGTCCGGGCTCCACAGGGCACGGTGCCAGGTAACGCCTGGGCGGCGCGAGCCGACGGAAAGTGCAACAGAAAGATACCGCCAACGGTTCCAACCTCGCCGCAAGGTGAGGTGGAATGCGGGCAAGGGTGAAATGGTGCGGTAAGAGCGCACCGCGAGTCCGGCAACGGACCGGCACGGCAAACCCCACCGGGAGCAAGACCAAATAGGGAGACTATGCCGCTGCCCGCGGTGTCTCCGGGTAGGTTGCTTGAGCGTACCGGTGACGGTGCGCCTAGAGGAATGACTGTCCTCGACAGAACCCGGCTTACAGGCCGGCTCCGCCACCTCTTTCTACTGCGCGACCAACGGCCTTCGCCGGGATCGGGACATCCGGTCGCGGCCGAGGCTGTTCATGTGGGAGCAGTCGCGCCGAAACCGTTCCTGCGGGTGCGCGGGCCGGGCCGGACAGGCTGCTGTTGTCGCGCGTGGGCAATCGAAGGGAAGAGGGCGCGGCGCTGTCGCGCCTGCCGGGAGTGGATTGCTGCGTCGCAACATGCGGGCGGGAAGAAACCGGGCCGCCCGCTTCCATGCGGGCCAGCAAGCGCCCAATCTCAAAATTTGAGACTAATCAGCGGCTTGTGGATAACCTTTGAACAAGTCTGTGAAGTATCGCGCAAGTCATTGACCGGATTAATGAAATTTGCACATCAAGCCTGTTGACATCGCATTGACCCGTCCATAAGGTGGCGCTTCGTGGGGAGACCGGGAATTTCGTGGTTTTCCGACGCTGAAACCCGCCGCAGACGGGTACCTCCGGGCAGGATGTGGTGTTCCAGGGCGAGACCGCCATCACGATCGACGACAAGGGCCGGCTGGCGATTCCAACCAGCTACCGGGACCTTGTCGCGTCCGAGTGCGGCAACCGCCTGGTCATCACCTACAACCCCTTCGAGAAGGGGTCGCTCTACATCTACCCCTACGCCACCTGGGAAAAGGTGCGCGACGGTGTCAACGCGCTGCCGCGGGTCAGGGAAGCCAACCGGCGCCTGCAGCTGAAGCTGGTGGGCGCGGCGGCGATCGTCGAGCCCGACGGCAACGGCCGCATCGCCATCCCGGCCAGCCACCGCGGCGCGGTCGGCATCGAGAAGAAGGCCGTGCTGCTTGGCATGGGCGACAAGTTCGAACTCTGGAGTGAGCAGGCGCATCGCGCGCAGATCGAAACGCCCCTGGGCGACGACGATTTCGGCGACGACCTGGTCGGGCTGCAGTTGTGACCGCGGGTGCTGCGGGCACAGGCTCCGCGCACCTTCCGGTGATGTTCGAGCAGGTCATGGAAGGGCTGCGGGTGATCGAGGACGGAACCTATCTGGACGGCACGTTCGGGCGCGGCGGACATGCGCGCGGCGTGCTGCAACAGTTGGGAAGCGGAGGCCGGCTGCTGCTGATGGACAAGGATCCCGAAGCGATTGCAGTGGCCGAGCGCGAGTTCGGCGCCGACGCACGCGTCGTGATCCGCCGCGGCAGCTTCGCCGACCTCGGCCTTTGGGATGCGGCAGCCGATGGGCTGGACGGCGTGCTGCTGGACCTCGGCGTGTCCTCGCCGCAGCTCGACGTGGCCGGCCGCGGCTTCAGCTTCGGCAAGGACGGCCCGCTGGACATGCGCATGGACCCGGACAGCGGCGAAAGCGCGGCCCAGTGGCTGGCCCGCGCCGACGAGCGCGAGATCGCCGACGTGCTGTGGACCTACGGCGAAGAGCGCATGAGCCGGCGCATCGCCCGCGCCATCGTGGCGCATCGCGCGACCCGGCCTTTGCAGCGCACCACCGAGCTGGCCGAGCTGATCGCCTCGGTGATGCCGCGCGGCCAGCACCATATCCATCCGGCCACGCGCTCGTTCCAGGCGATCCGCATCCACGTCAACCGCGAGCTCGAAGACCTGGAGCGTGGCCTCGACGCGGCGCATGACGCGCTCAAGCCCGGCGGCCGGCTGGCGGTGATCAGCTTCCATTCGCTCGAGGACCGCATCGCCAAACGCTTTATCGCCGCGCGCGCCAAGGCGCCGCCCGGCAACCGCCGCCTGCCCGAGGCCACCGGCTTCGTGCCGACCCTGCTTGCCATGGGTGGCGCCGGCAAGGCGCGTGCGGACGAACTTGCCACCAATCCGCGGGCGCGCAGCGCAGTACTGCGGGTGGCGGAAAAGCAGGCGGGCGCGGAGCTGCGGCCATGACCCGCATGATCGTGGCCGTGCTGGTCATCGCCAACGTGATCTGCGCGATCGGCGTGGTCCATGCGCGCCACCTGCACCGCGAGCTGTACGTGCAGCTGACCCGGCTGGAGCGCGCGCGCGACGAGCTCAACATCGAGTTCGGGCGGCTGCAGCTGGAACAGGCGACCTGGGCCGAGAGCAACCGCATCGACCAGGTGGCGCGCACGCGGCTGGGCATGAAGTTCCCGGCCGCCGGCGAGATCGTGGTGGTGCAGCCATGAGGTTCGTCAAGACCAGCGGCGGTTCGGCCAAGAAGCCGCGCGCGCGCGCGCAGTTCAACCTGCACGGCCGGCTGATGCTGGTGGGCGGCGCGATGGCGCTGTGCGCGGTGGCGCTGGTGGTGCGCGCGGTCGACCTGCAGCTGGTCGACAACGCCTTCTACCAGAGCAAGGCCGACGCGCGCTTCCTGCGCGAGGTGCCGATCCCGACCTCGCGCGGCATGATCACCGACCGCAACGGCGAACCGCTGGCGGTGTCCTCGCCGGTCGAATCGCTCTACGCCAATCCGCAGGAGCTGGCCAACAACCCGGCCGCGGTTGCGCGCCTGGCCGAGGCGACCGGCCTGCCGCAGGACTACCTGACCCGCTACGTCTCGCAGCGCAAGGACAAGGAGTTCATGTACGTGCCGCGGCATCGCCGGGTCAACCCCGCGGTGGCGCAGAAAATCCTGGCGCTGCGCATCCCGGGCGTGTTCTCGCAGCGCGAGTTCCGCCGGTTCTACCCGCAGGGCGAGGCGGTCGCGCACGTGCTCGGCTTCACCAACATCGACGACCAGGGCCAGGAGGGCGTGGAACTGGCGTTCGACGAATGGCTGCGCGGCACCCCCGGCGCGCAGAAGGTCATTCGCGACCGCCACGGGCGCATCGTCGAACACGTCGACCTGATCCGCCCGGCGCAGCCCGGCAAGGACCTGGTGCTGAGCATCGATCGCCGCATCCAGTTCCTGGCCTACCGCGAGCTCAAGCGCACCCTGCTGGAGACCGGCGCGGCCAGCGGCTCGGTGGTGATCCTGGACGTGGCCACCGGCGAAGTGCTGGCGATGGCCAACCTGCCTTCGTACAACAACAACCGGGTCAGCGGCGAGAACCGCGATGCCTACCGCAACCGCGCGGTGACCGACCTGCTCGAGCCGGGCTCAACGATGAAGCCGCTCACCGTCGCCGCAGGGCTCGAGGCCGGCGTGATCACGCCGACGACGCGTTTCGACACCAGCCCCGGCTGGATTCCCAACGGCAAGTACCGCACCAGCGATTTCCGCAACTACGGCGTGCTCGACACCACCGGCATCCTCACCAAGAGCTCGAACGTGGGCGTGTCGAAGATCGTCAAGCTGCTGCCCGACAGCGACTTCGATGCCTTCCTGCGCCGCTTCGGATTCGGCAGCAGCACCGGCAGCGGTTTCCCCGGCGAGGCGCCGGGCACCTTCCCCACTCCGGAGCGCTGGAGCGGCACGACCAAGCAGACGCTGTCCTACGGCTACGGTCTGTCGGTGACGCCGCTGCAGATCGCGCGCGCCTACGCCGCGCTCGGCAACGGTGGGCGCCTGGTCACGCCGACCTTCGTCAAGGGCGGGCACAGCGGCGAAACCGTGCAGGCACTGGACCCAGTGGTGGCGGGACAGGTCATGCAGATGATGCAGACCGTCACCGAGCCCGGCGGCACCGCCACGCGCGCGGCGATCCTCGGCTACCACGTGGCCGGCAAGACCGGCACCGCGCGCAAGTCGTCCGGCGGCGGCTACGCGCGCCGCTACATCGCCTACTTCGCCGGCCTGGTGCCAGTGGAGCGTCCGCGCTTCTCGGTGACGATCGTGGTCGACGATCCGGACACCTCGGGCGGCGGGTCGACCTATGGCGGCGGCTGGATCTCCGCGCCCCTGTTTGCACGGGTGATGGAAGGCGCGCTGCGGCTGATGGACGTGCCGCCCGACGACATCGAAACCTGGCTGGCCGCGCAGGCGGCCGAGGAAGCCAAGCGCGCCAGGGCGCTGCGGACCACCGCGCCGGCTGTGGTGGCCTCGACCGTGTCGGCCGCGCAGCCCGGGGCGACGCCATGAGCCGCGCGATGTCCCTGACGCAGCTGTTGCCCGACGTGGTCGGCGTGCCCGCGTCGCTCCAGGTGTCCGGCCTCGTGCTCGACAGCCGCGACGTGCGTCCGGGCGATGCCTTCGTCGCGATCGGCGGCTTCGGCACGCATGGCCTGCATTTCACCGCCCAGGCGATGCAGGCGGGCGCGTCGGCGATCCTGTTCGAACCGCCGGTGCCTGGCGACGTGCCTGCGGCACCGGCCGATGCCATCGCCGTGCCCGGGCTGCGCGCACGCATGGGCACGATGGCCGATGCCTTCCACGCGCATCCTTCCGCGCGGATGACGACGGTCGGTGTCACCGGCACCAGCGGCAAGACCTCGACCGTGCAGCTGCTGGCGCAGGCGCTTGAGCTGTGCGGCACCCGCACCGGCACCATCGGCACGCTCGGCGCCGGCCTGTACGGCCAGGCGCGGCCGACCGGCTTCACCACGCCGCTGGTGCTGCAGACGCATGCGCTGCTGGCGCAACTGCACGATGAGGGCGCGCAGGCGGTGGCGATGGAGGTCAGTTCTCACGCGCTCGATCAGGGTCGCGTGGACGCGGTGCATTTCGCGGTGGGCGTGTTCACCAACCTCAGCCGCGACCATCTCGACTACCACGGCGACATGGAGGCCTATGGCGCGGCCAAGGCCCGGCTGTTCGCCACGCCGGGCCTGCGCGCGGCCGTGGTCAACCTCGACGATGCATATGGACGTCGCCTGGCGGCGACCTTGCCGGAAACGCTGCGGGCGATCGGCACCAGCGCGCGAGGTGCCGACGATGCGCAGCTGCGTGCGTCCGCCATCGCGCTCGACGCAGACGGCATCGCCTTCGACCTGCAGCTTGCTGGCCAGGTGCGGCGCGTGCTGTCGCCGCTGCTGGGCCGGTTCAACATCGACAACCTGCTGGCCGTCGCCGGCGTGCTGCATGCGCTCGGCCACGACGTGGATGCGATCGCGGGCGTGCTCGGCCGGCTGCAGCCCATCCCGGGCCGCATGAACCGCCTCGGCGGCGGCGACCGTCCGCTGGTGGTGGTCGACTACTCGCACAAGCCCGATCCGCTGGAGCAGGCGCTGGAATCGCTGCGCGGCCACCTGCGCGGGCGCCTGGTCTGCGTGTTCGGCTGCGGCGGCGAGCGCGACACCGGCAAGCGCCCGCAGATGGCGGCCATCGCCGAGCGCCTGGCCGACGAGGTCGTGGTCACCGATGACAATCCGCGCGGCGAAGACGGCGACGCGATCGTCGCCGGGATCATCGCCGGCCTCTCCGATCCGCAGCGCGCGCGCGTGCAGCGCGACCGCCGCGCCGCGATCATCGACGCCATCGGCCGCGCCGGGGCCGGCGATATCGTCCTCATCGCCGGCAAGGGCCACGAGACCTACCAGGAAGTGGCCGGCGTCCAGCATCCCTTCGACGACAGCGTCGTCGCGCTCGAAGCACTGGCAGGCGCCGCATGATCCCGATGCCGCTCTCGCGCATCGCGCAGTGGACCCAGGGTCGCCTGGAGGGCGCGGGCGATCTGCTGATCGACGCGGTCGAGACAGACACGCGCACGCTCGACACGCGCGACGGACGCGCCGCGCTGTTCGTCGCGCTGCAGGGTGCCAATTTCGACGGGCACGCGCACGTCGCCGACGCCGCGGCGCACGGCGCACGCGCCGCGCTGGTCTCGCGCATCGTCGATGTGGCGCTGCCACAGGTCGTGGTCGCCGACACCGAACGCGCGCTGGGCGCACTCGCAGCCGCGCTGCAGCGCGCGCGCAGCGGCAAGGTGGTCGGCATCACCGGCAGCAACGGCAAGACCAGCGTCAAGCAGCTCGTGCACGGCATCCTCTCGCGCACGCTGCGCGTCCACGCCAGTCCCGGCAACCGCAACAACGAGATCGGGCTGCCGCTCGCGGTGATCGATGCGCCGGAAGATGCCGAGGTCGCCATCTACGAGATGGGCGCCGGCAAGCGCGACGACATCGCCTACCTGACCGCGATCGCGCGTCCCGACGTGGCGCTGGTGAACAACGTCGCGCCCGCGCACCTGGAGCGCATGCAGAGCCTGCTCGGCATCGCCGACACCAAGGCCGCGATCTACGACGCGCTGCCGCACGACGGCGTGGCGGTGATCAATGCCGACGACGCCTTCGCCCCGTATTTCTCCGAACGCGCGCACGGTCGGCGGCTGCTGCGCTTCGGCCTGGAGGCCAGCGCCGACGTGACCGCGCGCGATATCCACCAGGACGGGGGCGCGTCGCGCTTCGTGCTGGTGACGCCGGTTGGTGAGGTCGAGATCGCGCTGCCGCTGCCCGGCCGCCACAACATCTCCAATGCCCTCGCGGCCGCCTCCATCGCGCTGGCCCTCGACGTCGGCCTGGACACGATCGCCGCTGCGCTGGCCGCAGCCGAGCCGGTGCAGGGGAGGCTGGTGCGCCATGGACTGGACAACGGCGCGGTGCTGATCGACGACAGCTACAACGCCAACCCCGGATCGCTCAACGCGGCGATCGACACGCTGGCCGCGGACGGCGGCGAGGGCTGGCTGGTGCTGGGCGACATGCGCGAGCTCGGCGAAGACGCGGTCGCGCTGCACGCGGAAGCCGGGCGCCGCGCGCGTCGCGCCGGACTCGCACGGCTGTTCGCGCTCGGACCGCTGAGCGTCGCTACCGCCGAATCCTTCGGCGAGGGCGGCTGCCATTTCGACAACCACGACGCGCTGGCCGCGGCACTGCGCGCGGACCTGCATCCAGGCGTGCGCGTGCTGGTCAAGGGTTCGCGCGGCAGTGCCATGGACCGCATCGTCGATGCGCTGCTGGCGCGCGACACGGAGGACCACGATGCTGCTTGAACTGACCCGCTGGCTGCAGCAGCTCGAGGGCCTGTTCGGCCTGTTCGGCTACCTGACCTTCCGCGGCATCCTCGCCGCGCTGACCGCGCTGCTGCTGTCGCTGTGGTGGGGCCCGGCGGTGATCCGCAGGCTGGCCCAGTACAAGGGTGGCCAGCCGATCCGCCAGGACGGCCCGCAGACGCACTTCTCCAAGGCCGGCACGCCGACCATGGGCGGGGCGTTGATCCTGTTCACCATCACCGCCTCGGTGCTGCTGTGGGGCGACCTGCGCAACAAATACGTGTGGGTGGTGCTGCTGGTGATGCTGAGTTTCGGCGCGATCGGCTGGTACGACGACTGGATCAAGATCGTGCGCCGCGACCCCAACGGCCTGAAGTCGCGCTGGAAGTACCTGCTGCAGTCGATCCTCGGGCTTGCCGCCGGCCTCTACCTGTACCTCTACGCCGACGTGCCGGCGGCCACCACGTTCTATGTGCCGCTGTTCAAGTCGATCGCTTTGCCGCTGGGAGGCATCGGTTTCGTTGCCATCGCGTACTTCTGGATCGTCGGCTTCTCCAACGCGGTCAACCTCACCGACGGCCTCGACGGACTGGCGATCATGCCGACCGTGCTGGTCGCCGGCGGCATCGCGGTGTTCGCCTATGCCTCCGGCCACGCCGAATTCTCGCGCTACCTGCAGATCCCGCCGGTGCCCGGCGCGGGCGAGCTGATCATCATCTGCGCGGCGATCGCCGGCGCGGGACTCGGCTTCCTGTGGTTCAACACCTATCCGGCGATGGTGTTCATGGGCGACATCGGCGCGCTGGCGCTGGGCGCGGTGCTCGGCACCATGGCGGTGATCGTGCGCCAGGAGCTGGTGCTGGTGATCATGGGCGGCATCTTCGTGATCGAAACGCTGTCGGTGATGATCCAGGTGGCCTCGTTCAAGCTCACCGGAAAACGCGTGTTCCGAATGGCGCCGATCCACCACCATTTCGAACTCAAAGGCTGGCCCGAGCCGCGCGTGATCGTGCGCTTCTGGATCATCTCGGTGGTCCTGGTGCTGGTCGGCCTCGCCACGTTGAAGGTGCGCTGATGGCCGTGACCACAGACTCCCGTGCATTCGAAAGCGCCCGCCAGGCCACGCGGCTGGATGCGATCGACGGTCGCTACGACGGCTGGCTGATCGCCATCGCCACCGCGATCGCGGCCTTTGGCGTGATCATGGTCGCCTCCAGTTCCATCGCGGTGGCGGTGAACCACGGCGAGGGGCCGTTCTACTACCTTGTCAGGCATGTCGTGTTCCTGGCGGTGGGCATCGCCTTGTGCGCAGGCGCGATGCGCACCGACCTGAAGCTGGTGGAAAAGTATCCGCAGGCCCTGCTCGGTGCCTGCGTGCTGATGCTGATGCTGGTGTTCGTGCCGGGCCTGGGACACACCGTCAATGGCGCGCGTCGCTGGGTCAACCTCGGCGTGTCGAACTTCCAGATCGTCGAGGCGGTGAAGATCCTCTACCTGGTCTGGCTGGCCAGCTACCTGGTGCGCTTCCGCGACGAGGTCAACGCCGGCTGGGGCGCGATGCTCAAGCCGATCGGCGTGGCGATCGTGCTCGTCGCGCTGCTGCTGGCGCAGCCCGACTTCGGCTCGGCGACCATGCTGCTCGCGGTCACCGCCGGCATGCTGGTGCTCGGCGGCGGCCACCTCAAGCGGATGATGGTGCCGGTGTTCCTGCTGCTGCCTGCGCTGGTGGCGGTGGCGGTGGTCGAACCCTACCGGCTGCGCCGCATCACCTCGTTCTGGAATCCATGGGAAGACCAGCTGGGTGCCGGCTACCAGCTCAGTAACGCGCTGATGGCGATCGGCCGCGGCGAGCTGACCGGCGTGGGCCTCGGCGCCTCGATCCAGAAGCTGTCGTACCTGCCCGAGGCGCATACCGATTTCATCTTCAGCGTGATCGGCGAAGAGCTCGGATTCTTCGGCCTGTTGTTCGTGATCGTGCTGTTTACCGCACTGGTCGGGCGCGCGCTGTGGATCGGCTACCGCTGCGTGGAGATGCGCCGCCACTTCGCCGGCTACGTCGCCTTCGGCGTGGCGCTGATGATCGGCCTGCAGAGCCTGGTGTCGATGGGTGTGAACCTCGGGCTGCTGCCGACCAAGGGCTTGACCCTGCCGTTGATCTCGTCGGGCGGCTCCAGCGTGATGATGACCTGCGTGGCGATCGGCCTGCTGCTGCGCGTGTCCTATGAACTCGACCGCGCCCAGCGCCAGGTCGCGCGGCTGCGCGGCGAGGGTGCACGTCCGGCCAGCGACTCGGCCCCGCCGCCGCCCACCAGCCAGCCGCCGCCGTCCGCGGTCGCCGCCGCGCGCGGCACCAGCCGCCTGCGCCCGCGCATCGAGCCGACCTTCAGCGGCATCGGGAGGAACGCATGATCCGCCGCCTGCTCGCCGCCCGCGAGCTCACCAAGGAGAGCATCGCCCGCGCGTTCTCGCGCGTGCACTTCGTCGGCATCGGCGGCGTCGGCATGAGCGGCATCGCCGAAGTGCTGTGCACGCTCGGCTACCAGGTCTCCGGTTCGGACACGGCCGACAATGCCACCACGCAGCGCCTGACGCGCCTGGGCGCGACCGTGCACCGCGGCCATTCCGCAGCCAACGTGCTCGGCACCGACTGCGTGGTGGTGTCGAGCGCGATCCGTCCCGACAACCCCGAGCTGATGGAGGCGCGCTCGCAGCGCATCCCGATCGTGCCGCGCGCGGAGATGCTGGCCGAGCTGATGCGTTTCCGTCGCGGCATCGCGGTGGCCGGCACGCACGGCAAGACCACCACCACTTCGCTCACCGCCAGCGTGCTGGGCGAGGGTGGGCTGGACCCGACCTTCGTGATCGGCGGTCAGCTGCTCGCGGCCGGTGCCAACGCGCGCCTGGGCAGCGGACAGTGGCTGGTGGCCGAGGCCGACGAGAGCGACGGCAGCTTCCTGCGCCTGAACCCGCTGATCGCGGTGGTCACCAACATCGATGCCGATCATCTGGAGAACTACGGCGGCGACTTCGCGCGCGTGCAGGCCGCGTTCTCCGAGTTCCTGCACCGGCTGCCGTTCTATGGCCTGGCGGTGCTGTGCGTGGACGATCCCGAAGTCGAGAAGCTCGCGCAGGACATGCCGCGCCACGCGATGACCTACGGCTTCTCCGCGACCGCCGACGTGCGCGCCGAGGACGTGGAGCAGGACGGTGGCACGATGCGCTTCACCCTGCGCTTGCCCGACGGCTCGCACACGCCGGTGACGCTGGCGCTGCCGGGCCGGCACAACGTGCTCAACGCGCTGGCGGCCTCGGCCATCGGCTGGCAGCTGGGCGTGGAGCCGGCCTCGATCGCGACCGCGCTGGAGAAGTTCGAAGGTATTGGCCGCCGCTTCAACCTACTGGCGCAGTTGCGCACCCCGCAGGGCGCGCAGGTGCAGCTGGTCGACGACTACGGCCATCATCCCAGGGAGCTGGCGGCCGTGTTCGAGGCCGCGCGCGGCGGCTGGCCGGAGCGGCGCCTCGTGGTCGCGTTCCAGCCGCATCGATACACCCGCACGCGCGACCAGTTCGATGATTTCGCCGCCGTGCTTTCCGACGTCGACGCGCTGGTGCTGACCGAGGTCTACCCGGCCGGCGAACCGCCGATCGCCGGCGCCGACGCCAAGGCGCTGGCACGCGCGATCCGCGCGCGTGGCCGCATCGATCCGGTCGTGGTCAATGGTGCGAACGAGCTGGTCGACGTGCTGCCCGACGTGCTGCAGGACGGCGACCTGCTGCTGATGATGGGCGCCGGCGACATCGGCCATGCCGCGCAGCAGCTGGCGCGCGATGGTTTTCCGGAGTCCGCGCGATGAGCTCGGCCGTGCCCGCGCTGCGCATCACCGACCCGGCCGCGTTCGGCCGCGTCGCCGTGCTGATGGGCGGTACCAGCGCAGAGCGAGAGGTGTCGCTGGATTCGGGCCGCGGCGTGCTCGAGGCGCTGCGTTCGCGCGGCGTCGACGCGCATGCGGTCGACGGCATCCCGGCGCTGGTCGATGCGATCCGCGCCGGCACGGTCGATCGCGTGTTCAACATCCTGCACGGCAACCGCGGCGGCGGCGAGGACGGCGTGGTGCAGGGCCTGCTGCACGCGCTGGGCGTGCCGTACACCGGCCCCGGCGTGCTGGGCTCGGCGCTGACCATGGACAAGATCCGCACCAAGCAGGTGTGGATTGCCGAAGGTCTGCCGACGCCGCGCTTCGTGCGCGTGCCCGGGGGCGCGGACGCTGCACCGGCGCTGCGTGCCGCCGTGCACGAGCTCGGCCTGCCGGTGTTCGTGAAGCCTTCCTGCGAAGGCTCGAGCGTCGGCGTGTTCCGCATCCTCGCCGAGGCCGACCTCGCGCCCGCCATCGAGTTCGCAGCCGGTTACGCCGGCGAGCTGCTGGCCGAGCAGATGGCGCAGGGCGCCGAGTACACGGTCGGCATCCTCGGCGAGCTGGCGTTGCCGTCGATCCGCATCGTGCCGGCCGGCGAGTGGTACGACTACCACGCCAAGTACATCGCCGACGACACCCAGTACATCTGCCCGGGCATGGACGGCGCCGAAGAGGACCACGTCCGCGCGCTCTCGCTCGCCGCATTCCGTGCCGCCGGCTGCAGTGGCTGGGGCCGCGTCGACCTCATGCACGACCGCGCGCGCGGCCTGCAGCTGATCGAGGTCAACACCGCGCCGGGCATGACCAGCCATTCGCTGGTGCCCAAGGCCGCCGCGCAGCTGGGCATCGACTACGCCGCACTGTGCTGGCGCGTGCTGGAGCAGACGCTGTGATCCGCCGCGCGCTCAAGGCCATGACCTGGCTGCTGGCGATCGCATTGGTGGCGCTGCCGGTGGTGGCGGTGTTCAACGGCTGGATCGGCGCGGAGCGCTGGCCGCTGCGCACCCTGCGGGTGACCGAAGGTCTCGAGCGCGTCGACACCGCGCGGCTGCGCGAAACGCTGCTGCCCTACGCCGCGCCAGGCTTTTTTGCGGTCAAGCTCGACCAGGCCCGCGCCGCGGTCGCGCAGCTGCCCTGGGTCGAACATGCCGAAGTGCGCAAGCGCTGGCCTGACGTGCTGGAGGTGCGCATCGCCGAACATCGTCCGTTCGCGCGCTGGGGCGAGGACCGGCTGCTGTCCGAACAGGGCCGCCTGTTCCCGGTGGCCGACATCGAGGTGCCGGAGGGCCTGCCGCTGCTGTCCGGTGCCGAGGCGCGCGTGCCGGACGTGGTCGCGCTCTACAACGAGTCGCGCGAGATGTTCGCGCCCGGCGGGTTCGCGGTCGCACGGCTTGCGCTGGACAGCCGCGACAGCTGGTCGCTCACCTTGGACAACGGCGTCGAAGTGGTGGTCGGCAGCCAGGAAGCGCGCCTGCGCCTGAAGCGCTTCGCGCGCGTGCTGCCGCAGCTGCTCGCGCGCAACCCGCAGTCGCTGCAGCGCGCCGACCTGCGCTACACCAATGGCTTCGCCCTGACCTGGGGCGAGCGGCCCAGTCCCCTCTCCCCCCAGATTCCCGGCTCCCCATCATGAACCGCAAAGGCGACAAGACCCTCATCGTCGGCCTCGACATCGGCACCTCCAAGGTGGTGGCGCTGGTGGGCGAGTACTCGCCCGGCAACCCGATCGAGGTGATCGGCATCGGCAGCCACGAATCGCGCGGGCTCAAGCGCGGCGTGGTGGTCGACATCGAGTCGACCGTGCAGTCGATCCAGCGCGCGGTGGAGGAAGCCGAGCTGATGGCCGGCTGCGAGATTCGCAGCGTGTACGCCTCGATCTCCGGCAACCACGTGCAGTGCCGCAACTCCAACGGCATCGTCCCGATCCGCGACGGCGAGGTGACCTGGGCCGACCTCGACCGCGTGCTCGATGCGGCCAAGGCGGTCGCCATTCCCGCCGACCAGAAGATCCTGCACGCGATTCCGCGCGAGTACGTGCTCGACGATTCGCAGGAAGGCATCCGCAACCCGGTCGGCATGACCGGCGTGCGGCTTGAAGTGCACGCGCACCTGGTGGTGTGCGCGCAGTCGGCCGCGGCCAACATCAGCAAGTGCGTGCAGCGCTGCGGGCTGTCGATCGACGACCTGGTGCTGTCCTCGCTGGCCTCGAGCACCGCGGTGCTGACCGGCGACGAACGCGAGCTCGGCGTGGTGCTGGTCGACATGGGCGCAGGCACCACCGATCTTGCGGTGTTCGTGCAGGGCGCGATCTGCCATACCGCGTCGCTGCCGATCGCCGGCGACAAGGTCACCGAAGACATCGCGCACATGCTGCGCACGCCGACGCCGGAAGCCGAGCAGATCAAGGTGCGCTACGCCTGCGCGCTGGCGCAGCTCGCGACCAGCGAGGAATCGATCCAGGTGCCGAGCGTGGGCGATCGCCCGCCGCGGCGCCTGCCGCGCCAGTCGCTGGCGCAGGCGGTGCAGGCGCGCTACGAGGAAATCTTCGAGATGGTGCAGGCCGAACTGCGCCGTTCGGGCTTCGAGCAGCACGTGCGCGCGGGCATGGTGCTCACCGGCGGCGCCGCAAAGATGGAAGGCGTGGTCGAGCTGGCCGAGGAAATGCTGCAGATGCCGGTGCGCGTCGGCATCCCGCAGCACGTCACCGGCCTGGGCGAAGTGGTCAACAACCCGGTCCACGCCACCGGCGTGGGCCTGCTGCTGATGGGCAGCCAGATCGAGAACCCCAGGCGTCCGTCGTTGCCGACCGGCAAGGCGGGCAGCCTGCTGAAGAAGATCAGTACCTGGTTCCGGGGGGAATTCTGATGTCCACCGGCATCCAGGTCGCGAGCGGGATCAGGGCGAGGCGACGACGAAAGCGAAGCTGAAGTTTGGCGGTACGTGGCAACCCGGCAACGAATAATCAAAAACTAGAGAGGACAAGGACATGGCACATTTCGAACTCGTGGAAAAGATGGCCCCGAATGCCGTGATCAAGGTGATCGGCGTCGGCGGCGGCGGCGGCAACGCGGTCGCGCACATGGTCAGCAGCAGCGTGGACGGCGTGGAGTTCATCACCGCCAACACCGACTCGCAGGCGATCCGCAACTGCGGCGCCAAGCTGCAGCTGCAGCTCGGCGGCAACGTCACCAAGGGCCTGGGAGCGGGTGCCAATCCCGAGGTCGGCCGCCAGGCCGCGCTCGAGGATCGTGAGCTCATCATGGACGCGCTGCAGGGCGCCGACATGGTCTTCATCACCGCCGGCATGGGCGGCGGCACCGGCACCGGCGCCGCGCCCGTCGTCGCGCAGCTGGCCAAGGAGATGGGCATCCTGACCGTGGCCGTGGTGACCAAGCCGTTCCCGTTCGAAGGCCGTCGCCGCATGCAGGTCGCGCTCAAGGGCATCGAGGACCTGTCCTCGCACTGCGACTCGCTGATCACCATCCCCAACGAGAAGCTGATCACCGTGCTCGGCCGCAACGCCACCATGGTGCAGGCCTTCCGCGCCGCCAATGACGTGCTGCTCGGCGCGGTGCAGGGTATCGCCGACCTGATCGTGCGCCCGGGCCTGATCAACGTCGACTTCGCCGACGTGCGCACCGTCATGGCCGAGATGGGCCTTGCGATGATGGGCACCGGCCACGCCCGCGGCGACGACCGCGCGCAGGCGGCAGCCGAGTCCGCGATCCAGAACCCGCTGCTCGACGACGTCAACCTGGCCGGCGCCAACGGCATCCTGGTCAACATCACCGCAGGTCCGGACTTCACGATGGCCGAATTCGACGAAGTCGGCCGCACGATCGAGAACTTCGCCAGCGAGGACGCGACCATCGTCATCGGCACCGTGCTCGACCCGGACATGGCCGACGACGTGCGCGTGACGGTCGTGGCCACCGGCCTCAACCGTGGCGTCGCGCGCAGCGGCAGCCGGGGCAGCGACCAGGCCCAGTTCGAGGCGCAGGCACGCCGTCCGCACGTGCAGCTGATCAGCACGGGCAAGCGCGACGGCACCACCGGCATGTTTGTCGAAGACAGCAGCGAGAGCTTCGGTACCGGCAGCAGCATCGCCGCCGGCCTGCGCGGCCGCACCGCCGCCGAACCGGCCCCCGCCACCTCGCCGGCTGCCGACTTCGGCAACGACAGCTACCTCGACATCCCCGCGTTCCTGCGCCGCCAGGCGGACTGAGGCAACTCGCAAGCATCAACCCTCCTCCGCTTGCGGGGGAGGGCAGGTTGGGGGCACGTTCCGACGCTTCGTCACTTGCCCCATCCGGCCGTTCCACCGCGGCCTGGCACGCCTTCGCTCCCGTTCAGTTCAGCGGCTCGGGTGATAATCTCCGCCGTTGTCCCCAGTCCCGGGGCCGTCACGGACCTGCACAGGCTCTCCAGATGCCGCAGCAACGCACCATCAAGAACGTGATCCGCGCCACCGGCGTCGGCCTGCACAGTGGCAACAAGGTGTTCCTGACGTTGCGCCCGGCCGCTCCCGAGACCGGCATCGTGTTCCGCCGCGTCGACCTCGACCCGGTGGTCGAGATCCCCGCGTCCGGCGAGCTGGTCAGCGAGACCACCCTGTGCACCGGCCTGTCCCGCGATGGCGCCAAGGTGCAGACCGTCGAGCACCTGATGTCCGCGCTGGCCGGGCTTGGCATCGACAACATGTACGTGGAACTGTCGGCGCCGGAAGTGCCGATCATGGATGGCTCGTCGGGCCCCTTCGTGTTCCTGCTGCAGTCGGCGGGGATCGTCGAGCAGGATGCGCCCAAGCGCTTCATCCGCATCAAGCGCCCGATCGAGGTGCGCGATGGCGACAAGATCGCGCGCTTCGAGCCCTACGACGGTTTCCGCCTCGGCTTCACCGTGCAGTTCGACCACCCGGCCATCCCGCAGTCACAGTCGCGCGCCGAGGTCGAGTTCTCCACCGGCAACTACATCCGCGAAGTCAGTCGCGCGCGCACCTTCGGCTTCATGCGCGACCTGGAATACATGCGCGATCTCAACCTCGGCCTCGGCGGCTCGATGGACAACGCGATCGTGCTCGACGAGTTCCGCGTGCTCAACGACGACGGCCTGCGTTACGCCAACGAGTTCGTGCGCCACAAGATCCTCGATGCGGTGGGCGACCTGTACCTCGCCGGGGGTCCGATCCTTGGTGCCTTCGAGGGCTACAAGTCCGGCCACGCGCTCAACAACAAGCTGGTGCGGACGCTGCTGGACGAGCGCGACGCCTGGGAAGAAGTCACTTTCCCCAGCACCGCGGCGCCGCCGGTCGTGTATGGCGAGCCTGTCGCGGCCTGAGTGGGGCGCGACACCGGTCGCTTTCCATCGCGGCTGAAGCCGCTCCTGCGGGGATGGATGCTGCGTTGTAGGAGCGGCTTCAGCCGCGATCTGGCCCACAGGCCCCATCTTTCTTCACAACGCGCCCCCGTCCCTGAACGGCCTCCACAGCCCCGTCACGCCCGCTGTGCCGCGGCGCAATGGGGAAAACTGTGCGCTCGTCACGCCGATTTAACGAAATATCAGCTTTTGTGAAGCGAAGGCTTAACGCCTCGCCGGCGGGTGGCCGCTAGGATGCCCTGTCCGCGTGGGCCGGCCAGGACGCCGCCCAACCACCCACCGGACGCCGGAAGGTCTCACTTGGCGGTATTTCCGCCTTCCGGTTCGGGTTCGACCAGGGCCTCAAGGGCAGCGCGAAACGCTTCCTGCGCAGCCGGGCCGGGGCCAGTGGTTCGGGTATCGGCGCGCGGAGGGGGCGCGGGACGCTCGATCGGTTGCGAGGTCTGCCGGATGGTGACCTCACGTACTTCCAGCCCGACGGAGCGGGCGGCGTCGAGCAGTTCGTCGGCCGCCAGGCGCAGCCTGGCATGCCAGACGGGGGAATCGACGAGAAACACCAGCCTGCCATCGGCCACGTTGGCCAGCCGCACATGCGCGGCCAGCCCGGGGGGCAGGAGGGGACGAAGTTGGCGATCCAGCGCGTCAAGCCCGAGGGCATGGCGCACCGGGTTGCGAGCGGTACCAGACAGCAGTGCATCGAGCGCCGTCTGCATGGTCGCGGAGCGATCCGCAGCAGCCGGCACCTTTGGCGAACTGGACCGCCGCGATCGGTAATCAGACATAGGCTTATGACTTTACACACAATCTCCGTGCAGACGGTGTCCACGCTCAGGGACCTGGGTGCACGCGCACACAGGCGCCTGCTTGAACGTCCACTCGCCGCGGCCCTGCTCCTGCTGGGAGCGGGCGTGGTCATCGGCGGCGGCCTCAACGCATCGGGCGTGACCCACCTGCAGCGCGAGGTGGCCAGCCAGGAACAGGCGCTGGACGGCACCCGTCGGGAAGCGCAGCGCGAAATCAACGCGCTCGCCGCGCGCCTGGGCGAGCTGCAGGCGCAGGCCAACCGCCTCAACGCGCTGGGCGACCGCCTGACCCGCATCGCCAAGCTCGGCGACGGCGAGTTCGACTTCGAAGGGCCGGTCGGCATCGGCGGTGCCGAACCCAGCCAGGACATGCCCGCGCGGCAGCTGCTCGATGGCCTGGATGGTGTCCAGGCAGAGTTCGGCAGCGCCGGGCGACAGCTGTCGGTGCTCGAGGCGCTGCTGTTCGACCAGGAGCTGGAGCGCAACGCGGTGCCGTCGCGCTCGCCGGTGGCCAACAGCTACATCACCTCCCGCTACGGCGGCCGCGCCGATCCCTTCGGCGGCGGCAGCCAGTTCCACAAGGGCATCGACTTCGACGCCAGGACCGGCGACCCGGTGATGACCGTGGCCGACGGCGTGATCAGTTTTTCCGGCGTGCGCAGCGGCTACGGCAACGTGGTCGAGGTCGACCACGGCAATGGCTACGTCACCCGTTACGCGCACAACTCGCGCAACACGGTGAAGGTCGGCGACCTGGTCCGCATCGGCCAGGAGATCGCCAAGGCCGGCTCGACCGGCCGCTCCACCGGCGCCCACGTGCACTTCGAGGTCTGGGAAAACGGCCGCGTGCACAACCCGCGCAAGTTCCTGGGTGAGATCGACCGGCAGTAGGGTGGCGCGCGGCTGCGTGGTTGCCGGCATCCGGTCAGGGCGACGGAGCCGGAAGCCTGTCGTTTCGACGGAACCCCAAGCTTGTCATTTCGACCGAAGGGAGAAATCTCCAGGCGACGAGATCTCTCCCTGCGGTCGAGATGACAGGGCGGGGCGGCGACGGCCAGATCTCTCCCTGCGGTCGAGATGACAGGGCGGGGCGGCGACGGCCAGATCTCTCCCTGCGGTCGGGATGACAGGGCGGGGCGGCGGGAGGCAGATCTCTCCCTGCGGTCGAGATGACAGGGCGGGGCGGCGCGAGGCCCGCCTCCCGCCCGCCAAAACCTTGCAAACGCGTCCGGGCGTCACCACGGTACAATGCGCGTTGCCATCGAAAAGGGCGCCACTGCGCCCTTTTTCATTGCCGGCGCGCCGCATCCGGCGCAGCAGTCCGGCCCCGTCACAGCTTCCGGTAACCCAATGCTCAATCGCCTGCTCACCAGCGTCTTCGGCAGCCGCAACGACCGCTTCGTCAAACAGCTCGGCGGCATCGTCAAGAAGATCAACGCCCTCGAACCGCAGATGCAGGCGCTGTCGGACGCCGAACTCCAGGCCAAGACCGAAGAGTTCAAGCAGCGCATCGCCAATGGCGAAGCCCTCGACAAGGTGCTGCCCGAAGCCTTCGCCGTCTGCCGCGAAGGCAGCGTGCGCGTGCTCGGCATGCGCCCCTACGACGTGCAGCTGATCGGCGGCATGGTCCTGCACATGGGCAAGATCGCCGAGATGCGCACCGGCGAGGGCAAGACCCTGGTCGCGACCCTGCCGTGCTACCTCAACGCGCTCGAGGGCAAGGGCGTGCACGTGGTCACGGTCAACGACTACCTCGCCCGCCGCGACGCCGCCCAGATGGGCCAGCTCTACAATTGGCTGGGTCTGAGCGTGGGCGTGGTCTATCCCGGCATGAACCACGGCGACAAGCGCGCCGCCTACGGCGCCGACATCACCTACGGCACCAACAACGAATTCGGCTTCGACTACCTGCGCGACAACATGGCGATGTCGAAGGCCGACCGCTATCAGCGCGGCCTCAACTACGCCATCGTCGACGAGGTCGACTCGATCCTGATCGACGAGGCGCGCACCCCGCTGATCATCTCCGGCCCGGCCGACGAATCGCCCGAGCTCTACATCAAGGTCAACCGCCTCGTGCCCTCGCTCAAGCGCCAGGAGATCGAGGACGGCGTGGGCGATTACTGGGTCGACGAAAAGGGCAAGCAGGTGCACCTGTCCGAGGCCGGCCAGGAACACGCCGAGGAGCTGTTGCACAAGGCCGGCATCCTGGAAGAGGGCGACGATCTATACGCGCCGCACAACATCCACGTCGTCCACCACCTCAACGCCGCGATGCGCGCGCACGCGATCTACCAGCGCGACGTCGACTACATCGTGCGCGACGGCGAGGTGGTGATCGTCGACGAGTTCACCGGCCGCACCCTGGTCGGCCGCCGCTGGTCCGACGGCCTGCACCAGGCGGTCGAGGCCAAGGAAGGCGTGCCGGTGCAGCGCGAGAACCAGACGCTGGCCAGCATCACCTTCCAGAACCTGTTCCGCATGTACAACAAGCTGTCGGGCATGACCGGCACCGCGGATACCGAAGCCTTCGAGTTCAACAGCATCTACGGCCTGGAAGTGGTGGTGATCCCGACCAACCGGCCGATGGTCCGCGTCGACCATTCCGATGCCGTGTTCCTCAACCGAAACGGCAAGTACCGCGCCGTCTCCAACGAGATCAAGGATTGCTTCGAGCGCGGCCAGCCGGCACTGGTGGGCACCACCTCGATCGAGGTTTCCGAGCTGCTGTCGGAATTCCTGCGCAAGGAGGGCATCGCCCACGAAGTGCTCAACGCAAAGCAGCACGAGCGCGAGGCGCAGATCATCGCCAACGCCGGCCGCCCCAAGGCGGTGACCATCGCCACCAACATGGCCGGCCGCGGCACCGACATCGTGCTCGGCGGCTCGCTCGAGGCGGAGCTGCATGCGCTGGGCGAAGACGCGACCGAAGCCGAAAGGGCGCAGGTGCGCGCCGAATGGCAGAAGCGCCACGACGAGGTCGTCGCCGCAGGCGGCCTGCACATCGTCGGCACCGAGCGCCACGAGAGCCGCCGCATCGACAACCAGCTGCGCGGTCGCTCCGGCCGCCAGGGCGACCCGGGTTCGAGCCGCTTCTACCTGTCGCTCGAAGACAACCTGATGCGCATCTTCGCCGCCGACTGGGTGCAGAAGGTGATGGCGCGCATGGGCCTGAAGGAAGACGACATCATCGAATCACCGCTGGTGTCCAAGCAGATCGCCAACGCGCAGCGCAAGGTCGAGGCCCACAACTTCGACATCCGCAAGAACCTGCTCGACTTCGACGACGTCAACAACGACCAGCGCAAGGTCATCTACGGCCAGCGCGACGAGCTGCTCGACGCGGAGAGCATCAAGGACAACATTGAGGGCATCCGCGGCGACGTGGTGGCCGAGACCGTCGAGCGCTTCGTGCCGCCCGATTCGATCGACGAACAGTGGGACCTGCCCGGTCTGGAGTCGACGCTGGAGCAGGAGTTCGGCCTGCGCCTGGACCTGCAGACGATGGCCAGCACGCGCAAGGAACTCGATGCCGCCGACATCCAGGACCACGTGCGCGAGGCGGTGGAAGACGTGTTCACCGACAAGGAAGCCCAGGTCGGCAACGAGACCATGCGCGCGCTCGAGAAGCACATCATGCTCAACGTGCTCGACGACAACTGGAAGCAGCACCTCGGCCGCATGGACTACCTGCGCCAGGGCATCCACCTGCGCGGCTATGCGCAGAAGCAGCCCAAGCAGGAGTACAAGAAGGAAGCGTACGAGCTGTTCAGCGAGTTGCTGGACAAGGTCAAGCGCGAAGTCGTGACCCTGCTGGCGCGCGTGCGCGTGCGCAGCGAAGACGAGGTCGCCGCGATCGAGGCGCAGGAACGCGCCCAGGCCGAAGCGCGCCTGCGCCAGGCGCAGTTCCAGCACGCTGATTCCGGCGGCTACGGTGCCGACGAGGAAGCCGCCCAGCCCGACTACCAGCACGGCCCGCAGAGCCCCATCGTCCGCGACGGCGCCAAGATCGGCCGCAACGACCCCTGCCCCTGCGGCAGCGGCAAGAAGTACAAGCACTGCCACGGCCAGCTGGCCTGACTGCAGCTCGGGCCCCGTAACGTCCCCCGATTTGCTCCCTCCCCCGCCTGCGGGGGAGGGCTGGGGTGGGGGCCGCCGGTAGCGACGGCATCCCGCCACTCCGCCCGGCTTTGCTACCCTGCCACCTCGCGCATTCCTCTGCCGTTCCGTGCCCCCAGCCCGTTCCATCCCGCCAGCCACCGCCGACGCCACCCCGCGGGCCACGCACGTCATGGCTGGGGTGATCACCGACGCGCGCGGCCGGGTGCTGCTGGCGCGGCGCAGTCCCGGGCGTGAACTCGCCGGGCTGTGGGAGTTCCCCGGCGGCAAGGTCGACCCCGGCGAAACACCCGAAGCCGCGCTGGTGCGCGAACTGGCCGAGGAACTCGACATCGAGGTCGAGGTCGGCGCGCCTCTGATCGTCGTTCCCCACCAGACCCCGAGCCGCCTGCTTCGGCTGGATGTCCGCCATATCAAGGCCTGGCGAGGGAAGCCCAAGGGCTGCGAAGGGCAGGCACTGGCCTGGGTGCGGCCCGACAAGCTGCATCGCTACGACATGCCCGCGCCCGACCGGCCTGTCGTTGCCGCGCTGCTGCAGCCCGACCGCTGCCTGGTGACGCCCGCTCCCGGTGACGACGACATGGCCTGGCTTGCCGCCCTGGGCGCAGCTCTGTCCCGTGGCATCCAGTGCGTGCAGTTCCGCATGCCGGGCGTCGCGCACGAGCGTCAGCAGCGGCTGCTGGATCAGGCCGTCGCCCGGTGCCGCGGCGGCGGAGCCCAGCTGCTGGTCAACGGCAACGTCGAGCTGGCGCGACAGCACGGAATCGGGCTGCACCTGCCTGCGGCCAAACTGCGCGAGCACGCGGAGCGCCCGCTGCCCGCGGACCAGCTGCTTTCCGCCTCCTGCCACGACGCGACGGAGCTGGACCTGGCCCAGGCGCTGGGCTGCGACTTCGCCATCGTCGGCCCGATCCTGCCCACGCCCACCCATCCCGGCCAGCCCGGCATCGGCTGGGCCCGGTTCGAGGAACTGCGCGCGCGCGTTTCGCTGCCGATGTACGCCATTGGTGGGCTGACACCTGACGACATTCCCACCGCACGCAGCCACGGCGCCCAAGGCATCGCCGCGATCCGTGGCCTCTGGCTGCCATCGCAGGACAGCGTCCTTCCGTAGGAGCGGCTTCAGCCGCGATCGAACTCCCAGGTTCGACGGGACTGGTGTGCCCGATCGGCTCCTACAGATCGCAGTGGAGGCTGCGCGGGGCAGCACCGTCGCGGCTGCTCGCTACGCCGCAGCGAGCATCCGGTAGCGTGCATCCAGCGCGGCGACGTGCCGCGCCAGATCCTCCAGGGCGCCATCGTTGACGATCACGTCGTCGGCGATTGCCAGGCGCTGCTGGCGCGTGGCCTGCGCGGCGATCATCCGGTCGGCAAGGGCTTCGTCGATCCCGTCGCGGGCGAGCAGGCGCGCGCGCTGCACCTCGACCGGTACGTCGATCACGAGCACGCGCTGCACCCAGGGATACACAGCGCGTCCGCCTTCGCCGCCATCGGTGCCGGGAAGGGCCTCGGCCAGCAGCGGGATCGCGGCGATCGCGTAAACCCCCTGCGCCGCCTCGCACTGCGCGCGCAGCAATGCGCGCACGCGCGGGTGCACGATTGCCTCGAGCGCCAGCCTGGCCGCATCGTCGGCAAATACGCGCCGCCGCATCGCGGGGCGGTCCAGCGCCCCATCTGCCGCCAGCGCCTCCGGACCGAATGCGGCGACCACCGCGGCCAGGCCCTCGCTGCCCACCGCCACGGCATCGCGGGCCGCGACATCGGCATCGGCAACGGTCACGCCCAACGCCTCGAAGCGTCGCGTCACCTCGCTCTTGCCGGAGGCGACGCCGCCGGTGAGTCCCACGATGTAGTTGGCCATTGGGCGATTGTGCATTGGGCTTTGGGGAAAAGCGCCCCCATCCCAGCCTTCCCCCGCAAGCGGGGGAAGGGGCTAGAAGCCAGATCGGCACATGGAAGCATCGGCTCGAGGTAGCCATGCTGCTCTCCTTCCCCCGCAGGCGGGGGAAGGGGCTAGAAGCAAGAGCGATGCGTCGGCCACCCGGCGCCCCGGGCTGTTCTCCTTCCCCCGCTCGCGGGGGAAGGCCGGGATGGGGGCGCGCGCGAAGCGCGCGTGTCGCTAGAACCCCGCGTAATCCCGATACGTCCCGATCAACTGATCACCCCACATGAACACGATCCACCCGGCCACCGCCAGATACGGCCCGAACGGAATCGGCGTGGCGCGATCGCGTCCCTTCGACGCCAACCAGATCGAACCCACCACCGCCCCCACAACGGAAGACAGCAGGATGATCGGCAACACGCCCGCCAGGCCCACCCACGCGCCCAGCGCGGCCAGCAGCTTGAAATCGCCGTGGCCCATGCCTTCCTTGCCGGTGACCTGCTTGAACACCCACCACACCGACCACAGGCTCACGTAGCCGGCAATCGCGCCCAGCAGCGCCGGCTTCGCCGGCATGTACAGATTGTCGAGTGACGCCACCAGGCCCAGCCACATCAGCGGCAGCGTCAGCGAGTCGGGCAGCAGCTGCGTGCGCAGGTCGATGCCCGACAGCGCCACTAGGAAACAGGCCAGCACGCAGGCACCAAAGCCCTGCCAGCCAAAGCCGAACTGCCACACGCTGGCCACGCACAGCAGCGCCGTGGCCAGCTCCACCAGCGGGTACTGCGCCGAGATCGGCGCCTTGCAGCTGCGGCACTTGCCGCGCAGCGCCAGCCAGCTCAGCAGCGGGATATTTTCGTACCACGACAGCTGGTGGCCGCAGTGGGGGCAGTGCGAACGCTCGACCACGATCCCCGGTGGCGGCGGGTCATAGAGCTCCGGCTCGCCCAGCGCGTCGCGCGCGTCGCGCTTCCACTCCCACTCCATGCGCTTGGGCAGGCGCAGGATCACCACGTTGAGGAAGCTGCCGACGAGGAGGCCGAGCCCGGCCACCAGCGGGTAGCCGAGCTCGGGATTCTGATCAAGGAACGCCATCCGCCGTTCTCAGCCCACCGTCATCGCAAGCTTGAAGATCGGCAGGTACATCGCGATCACGATCGCGCCAACCATCGTGCCGATGACCACCATCACCATCGGCTCGATCAGGCTGGAGATCGCGTCGACCGCGTTGTCCACCTCTTCCTCGTAGAACTCGGCCACCTTGTACAGCATGGTGTCCAGCGCGCCGGCTTCTTCGCCGATCGCGGTCATCTGCACCACCATGTGCGGGAACAGGGTGGTTTGCTTCATCGCCACGTTGACCGGATAGCCGACCGAGACATCGTCGCGCATCTCCAGCACCGCATTGGTATAGACGCGATTGCCGGTGGCGCCTGCCACCGCATCCAGCGCCTCGACCAGCGGCACGCCCGCCTTGAAGGTGACCGCCAGGGTGCGCGCGAAGCGGGCAATGGCCGAGTTGTGCAGCACCTGGCCGATCACCGGGATCTTCAGCAGCATGCGGTCCACGAAGTGCTGAAGCTTCTCGGAGCGTTTGTACACGTACATGAAAGCTGTGAAAGCGCCCAGGACGACAAGCAGTATCAGCCACCAGAATTTCACCATGTATGCCGAGATTCCGAACACGAGCTCGGTAAAGGCGGGCAGGTCGGCGCCGTAGTCCCCGAATGAGTCCTTGAACACGGGCACCACGAACACCATCAGGATGCCGCAGACCAGGATGGCCACGCCGATAATCGCGGCGGGGTAGAACAGCGCCTTCTTGATCTTGCCCTTGATGGACTCGATGTTTTCCTTGTACGTGGCGATGGTCTCGAGCACCGTTTCCAGCGCGCCGGACGACTCGCCCGCCTTCACCAGGTTGCGGTACAGCTCGTCGAACTGCACCGGGTACTTGCTCAAGGCCTCGTAGATCGACGAGCCGCCCTCGATGTCGAGGCGCAAGCCGTCGACCAGCTTCTTCATCTTCTGGTTCTTCTGCCCGTTGCCGATGATCTCGAGCGACATCACGATCGGCACGCCGGATTTCATCATCGTCGCAAGCTGGCGGCTGAAGACCGAAATGTCCTTGGGCGTGATGCTCTTGCCCGAACCTCCGAACAACGGCTTGGGCTTGACCTTGACGACGCCGGGCTGGATGCCCTGCTTGCGCAGCTCGGCGCGCAGCATGTTGGCGTTCTTCGCCTGCTGCTCGCCCTTCATCTTCTTGCCGCGCTTGTCGACCCCCTCCCAGACGAACATCGGCGAGGTCACGCCTTCCCGCACCGGTCTGTTCGCGGCGGCAGTCTTGGCGGCGGAACGTGTGACGCCCATCGGCATTCCCCTTCCTCTGGTGTCGCCTAGCTTCCCCAGCCAGACGGAATTCCCTTGCATGGTAACCCCTTACAAGTGGAAATTAAATTTGTCTCTGTGACGGCCAGCAGGGTTTCGCAAGCACCCCACGCCCCTCCATCCCTGCAGGAGCGGCTTCAGCCGCGACCAGACTCCCCGCCCCAACGCAACCCCACCCCAACCTCAATCCTTCGTCACCCGATTGATCTCCGCCAGACTCGTCACACCCTTCTTCGCCTTCAGCAGTGCCGACTGCCGCAAGTCACGCACGCCCGAACGCTGCGCCGCATCGGCGATCTGGAGCGCATTCCCGCCCTCCAGCACGATGGTCGAGATTTCGTCGGTCATCGGCATCACCTGGTAGAGGCCCGTCCGGCCCTTGAAGCCGTTGGTGCAGTCGTCGCAGCCCACCGCCTCGTACACGCTGAATCCCTCGGCGATCTCGGCCTCGGTATAGCCTTCGGCCAGCAGCGCGTGATCGGGCAGTTCGGCTTTGCGCTTGCACTTGTCGCACAGGCGCCGCGCCAGGCGCTGCGCAATCACCAGGGTCACCGAGCTGGTGATGTTGTAGGGGGCGATGCCCATGTTCATCAGGCGCGAGATGGTCTGCGGTGCATCGTTGGTGTGCAGGGTCGAGAGCACCATGTGGCCGGTCTGGGCGGCCTTGATCGCGATCTCGGCCGTCTCCAGGTCGCGGATTTCGCCGACCATGATGATGTCCGGATCCTGGCGCAGGAAGCTGCGCAGCGCGGCGGCAAAGGTCATGCCGCGGCGTTCGTTCTGCTGCACCTGGTTCACACCGGGCAGGCGGATTTCCACCGGATCCTCGACCGTGGAAATGTTGCGCTGCTCGTCGTTGAGGATGCCGAGCGCCGTATACAGGCTGACCGTCTTGCCCGAGCCGGTGGGGCCGGTGACCAGCACCATCCCGTAGGGCTTCTGGATCGCCTCCTCGAACAGCTTCTGCTGGTCCGGCTCGTAACCCAGCTTGTCGATGCCCAGCCTGGCGGCGCTGGCGTCGAGGATACGCAGCACCACCTTTTCGCCAAACAGGGTGGGCAGGGTGCTGACGCGGAAGTCGATCTGCTTGGTCTTGCTCAGGTTGAGCTTCATGCGCCCGTCCTGCGGCACGCGCTTCTCGGCGATGTCCAGCTGCGCCATCACCTTAAGGCGCGCGCTGATGCGCTGGTGGAGCTTCACCGGCATCTTCGCGGTCTGCTTGAGGATGCCGTCCACGCGCAGGCGCACGCGGTAGTCGTTTTCGTAGGGCTCGAAGTGGATGTCCGAGGCGCCACGCTTGATCGCGTCGATCAGCACCTTGTTGACGAACTTGACGACCGGCGCATCGTCCTGCTTGCCCTCCACCCCGGTATCGCGCGGATCCTCGTCGCCACCTTCGATGTCGAGGTTGTCCAGGCCTTCGGTGTCGTCCAGTGCGTCCCCGAAGCTGTCGCTGGACTGCAGCCACAGCTCCAGCGAGCGGCGGATGTTGTCCTCGTCGACCAGGATGGGCTCCACCACCAGGTTGGTGTGGAACTTGATTTCGTCCAGTGCCTGGCTGTTGGTGGGATCCGCGGTGCCGACGAAGAGCTTGGCGCCGCGCTTGAACAGCGGCAGCACGTGGTGCTTCTGAAGCAGCTCCTCGCTGACCAGCTTGATCGCGCTCGAGCCACCGTCCATCGCGGACGTGTCGAGGACCGGCATGCCGAATTCCATCGAGTTTGCCGCCGCCATCTGCGCGGCGGTGACCAGCTTGTGGGCACGCAGGTAGGCAGCCACCTGCTGCCGTTCCGCGGTTGCCTTGTCCAGCGCCTCGCGGGCGGTGGCCTCATCCAGGGCACCGTCCAGCACCAGGCGTCTGGCGATTCCGGTGATGCCGACAAGGTTGGCGGACGGGACTGCACTCATGGATTGACTCTCTTCTGGACTGTCAAGACTCTAGCGCAAGGATCATGCCGCGCACCACCAGGGGCGTTCCGTCCAGCCGGAGGGTTTCCCGCGCGAGGCGCTTCCGGCTACCCTCTGCGGAAAGGGGAGACTCATGCCGGTATCGATCATCCTGCCTGCCAAGAACGAGGCCGAGGGGTTGCGGCGCGTCCTGCCGGCCCTGCGGGCCCGCATGCCGGACGCCGAGATCATCGTGGTCGACGACGGGTCGACCGACGAGACGGCCGCCGTGGCGACGGAAAACGGGGCCAGGGCCCTGTCGGCGCCCTACTCGATGGGAAATGGCGCGGCAATCAAGCGCGGCGCGCGCGCGGCGACGGGCGACATCCTGGTGTTCATGGATGCGGATGGACAGCATGATCCGGCCTCAATCGAGGGACTGCTGGCCAAGTTGGACGAGGGCTACGACATGGTCGTAGGGTCGCGCGACTGGGCCGGCCAGGCTGGCGTGCACCGCGGCGCCGCCAATGCCTTCTACAACTGGCTGGCCAGCCGCATGACCGGTTTCGACGTCAAGGATCTGACTTCCGGCTTTCGTGCCGTCCGCGCCGACAAGTTCCGTGAGTTCATCCATCTGTTGCCCAACGGGTTCAGTTACCCCACAACCAGCACGATGGCGTTCTTCCGGAGCGCTTATGCGGTGGCATACCTTCCCATCCCCGTGGCGAAACGCATCGGCAACAGCCACATCCGTCCCGTACGAGATGGCATCAGGTTCCTGCTCATCATCTTCAAGATCGCGACGCTCTACTCGCCGTTGAAGCTGTTCGCTCCGGCCGGGATGGCGTTCTTCCTACTGGGTCTTGGCTACTACGCTTACACCTACATCTCGGAAGGACGTTTCACGAACATGAGTGCACTGATGTTCAGCGCGGCGGTCGTGATCTTCCTGATTGGCCTGATATCCGAGCAGGTCTGCATGCTCACCTATCGCCCCTCCGATTCATAAGGTGTTGGTGCCGAGGGTGATGCAATCATTCGCGGGATCGCAGCCTAGCCCAGAATAATGCGCATCCTGGCCCTTACCACGTCGTATCCATTGCGCGCGGGCATGGCGGCGGGCGTGTTCGTGCAAAGACTGTATGCACACCTGCCACCCCAATGCTCCATCGAGGTGTTGAGCCCGGATGACGACAGCAGGCCCTCGGAATCGAGCGCGAATGTAGTTCCGCCTGTCACCCCGTTGCGATACGCACCACGCGGTTGGCAGCGTCTGGGCCAGCGGAATGGCGGCATCCTGCCGGCCCTGCGGGCCAATCGCGGACTGCTGCTGCTAGTGCCTTCGTTCCTCGCGGCGTTGTCGTGGGGCACGTTCCGCCGGGCGAGGCACGCGGACGTGATACACGCCAACTGGTCGATTTGCGGCGTCATCGGTGCTCTCGTCGGTGCAGTGACCGGAGTCAAGCTGGTCACGACGCTGCGCGGTGAAGACACGGGGTCTGGCAGAGGTTCGCCTTGGACACGCGTGCTTCTTGGGATCACCGCATGGAGAAGCGATGCCATCGTCTGCGTGTCGGCTGCGATGGCGCAGGGAGTGGCGGACCTCCACCCACGGCACGCAGCCAAGATCCACGTGATCCACAACGGTGTTGATCGAGCGCTGTACATGCTGGCTCACCCGGTGCCTGTCGCTGGCCGCCTGCGATTGCTCGTGGTCGGCAGCATCGTCCGGCGGAAAGGTCTGGACGTGCTCCTGGCGGCGTTGGCGGCGACGAAGGCCGACTGCCAGATTGACCTGACTGTGGCGGGGGACGGGCCGGATCGCACCGCCTTGCAGGCGTTCGCTGCGGGTCTGCCACCCGGGCGCGAAGTCGTCTGGCTGGGTGAAGTGCCACCGGACCAGGTGCCTTCGCTACTTTCGAAGTCGGATGTGCTGGTTCTATCCAGTCGGAGCGAAGGGCGACCGAACGTCGTGCTCGAAGCGCTTGCTGCCGGGCTACCCGTGATCTCCACGAAGTTGCCCGGGGTCGCAGGCCTGGTGGAAGACGGCGAGACCGGCTGGCTTGTGGATGTCGAGGACGTCGATGGCATGGCACGGGCAATCGAGAATGCGTGCGATGTGCCGGACCGGCTACGCCTTGGGGAGAACGCGAGGCGGGAGTCGATGGCGCGCAACGAGAGCTGGGAAGCGACTGCGGCGGCCTATGCGGCGCTGTTCGAGTCTGTGGTAGCCGGACACGGAAAGGCGAGCTGAGAATGTGCGGAATCGCAGCCCTGCGCTCCATGACGCTTCCGCGGGAGGAACTGCGCGCGCGCATGGAGCGGGCGATTGCTGCGCTCAGGCACCGGGGCCCGGACGCGCATGCCGTGGTGACGTCCGGTCGGTCGTGCCTGGGGCACACACGCCTGGCAATCGTGGACCTGGCGGGGGGCGCACAACCCAGCGCAGATCCTTCCGGTCGCTGGACGTTGAGCTTCAATGGCGAGATCTACAACTATCGCGAACTGCGTGCAGCGCTGACCGATCGCTGGCAGTTCCGAGATGCCAGCGACACCGAAGTCCTGCTGGCGGGTCTGGTGCTGGAGGGTCCTGCCTTCATCAAGCGCCTTGATGGAATGTGGGCGTTCGTCCTCCACGACGAGCAGGAGGGCAACTGGCTGCTCTCGCGCGATGGATTCGGCAAGAAGCCCCTGTTCTATGCCCGGTACGGCACCGAGTTCGCCTGCGCGTCGGAGCTGGGTGCGCTGCGGCGGCTGTTGCCGGACATGCCGTGGCATGAGGATCCGGTCTCGATTGGCGACTACCTGCGCCATGGCTACACCATGCCTGGGGCGACCTGCCTGCAGGGTGTGGAGGAAGTGCTGCCCGGGCATTGGATGCGGCTGCAGGCGGACGGGACGATCCGCGCCGAGCGCTACTGGAATCCAGACACCACGCCCTGGCGCGGCACGCGCGCCGAGGCGGCGCGCCGCGTCGCGATGTTGCTTGAAGCCGCGGTTGCGAAGCGTCAGCTTGCGGCCGACGTAGAGGTGGGTGCGTTCCTGTCCGGCGGAGTCGACTCGAGCGTCGTCTGCGCGATTGCCTCCTCCCGTGCCGGGAGCACACTGCGCACCTTCACCGCGGGCTTCGACGAACCCACCTACGACGAAAGGGGGCATGCCGCGCGCGCCGCCGCATGGCTGGGTACGACCCATGTCGCAGAGACCCTGCGTCCCGCCGACGCTGTCGCATTGGCGTCGCGCACCCACCTGTTGATGGGACAGCCTTTCGGCGACGCATCGATTATCCCCAGCGCGATGGTGGCGGCGGTGGCGTCCCGCGACGTGAAGGTGGTGCTTACCGGCGACGGTGGGGACGAGGTCTTCGGCGGCTATGCACGCTACATCGGACGCCTGGCAAGGCAGCGCTACCGCCGCATTCCCGCATCGCTCCGGCAGGTCATGGAGTACGCGCTGCGGCAGACGCGCGAACCGATCGCGCACCATAGCGGTAGCTGGCTCAAACGCGCGCACCTGTTCGTGGCCCTTGCCAACGAAAGCCAGGAGTACGTGGCGCCGCCAGCCATGCGGGCCGGCATGCTGCAGCAGCTTGCCCCGTCACTTGGTCCCGGCCAGCCGGTGCCCGAAGCACCCTGGGGCCCGCGGAAGGACGCGGACGAGCTCGAACACATGTTGCGGATGGACTGGCTGGTTTGGCTGCCGCAAGACATCCTGGCAAAAGTGGACCGCGCCACGATGAGCGCATCGGTGGAAGCCCGCTCACCATTTCTCGACCGCGAGCTCGTCGAGTTCGTGCTGCGGCTTCCCTGGGAATGGCATTTCGACGGCCTGCGCGGAAAGCGTCTCCTGCGCGAGGCAGTCGGCAAGCGCATCCCCGATTTCATCTGGCGCCGGCCCAAGCAGGGGTTCGCATCGCCAGTCTCGCACTGGATGCGCGCCGACCTGGGCGAAGCGCTGGATGCGCTGTGCGCAATGGGCGATACCGGGTGTCTGGATCACGCGGTGGTGCAGGCCTGGTTGCGCGAACATCGCGTCGGCGCCGCGGACCATGGGCAGGCGCTATGGGTCGCCTACAGCTACCTGCAGTGGCGCGCCACGCTGGCGCAGACAGCATGACCGCCGAGGCCGCCGCGCCCGCCGGGCTACGTATCGCGCTGCTGCTGCCAGACCTGGACGTCGGCGGCGCGCAGCGGACCGTGCTGACGCTGGCCCGCGAAATGCACGCCACGGGGAACGCCGTCGATATCATCAGCCTTACGACGGGCGGCCCGCTTGCCGACGAGTGCCCGCCGGGGGTCCGCCTGGTTACGCTCGCGCCAAGGGGGACCGACGGCGCTAAATTGTTCGCCGGATCATTGGCACCTTTGCGCAACTACCTGGTCCGGACCAGGCCGGATGCGTTGCTCAGCACGATCACCGGCTGCAATCTCCTCGCGTGCGTCGCGCACTGGTTCGGCGGACGCGGATGCAGGCTGGTGCTGCGCGAGGCGGTGAGCCTGCGCAACGCATCGGGATTGCGTCGACGGGCAGTGCGCTGGTTGTATCCACGGGCCGATGCGGTGGTTGCGTTGTCGGATTCACTTGCCGATGAGCTCCGCCAGCTCGGCTTGCGCCCCGCCGACGTCCACGTGATCCCCAACCCGGTTGACGGCGGCCGCCTGCGCGCGCTGGCTGCGCAGCCGCTGCCGGCGGCACTGCAGGGCCGCCGGTTCGTGGCATGCGTCGGCCGCCTGGTCGAGCAGAAGGACCCGGCCACCGCATTGCGCGCATTTGCCACCGCATCCAACGCCCGCGACCACGTACTCGCCGTTGCTGGCGACGGTCCCCTTCGCGATGCACTGCACGCACTGGCGTCGCAACTCGGGCTGGACGGCCGGCTTGCTTGGCTGGGCGAGATGCGCAATCCCTATCCGGTGATGGCAGGTGCCGACGCGTTGCTGCTCACTTCGCGCTGGGAGGGTTCGCCCAACGTACTGCTGGAGGCGATGGCGCTGGGTACGCCGATCGTGGCGACGGACTGTCCGGGCGGCGTGCGGGAGTTGCTGCGGGAGGTGCAGGGAGACGTTCCGAACCTGCCTATCCCCACGGACGACGTTCCCGCGGTTGCAGCCGCGTTGGAAAGGGTGCTCGCGTCTTCGGCACGTCCTGCCTCGCAGGTGCCGTCCTCCCGCCGGCCTGCAGATGTCGCGCGCCTATACTTGCGCCTGCTGGCACCCGCGACCAGAGACTGCGCATGACCGACCCGCATCACTGGCAACACGCCCTGACCGAACTGCCCGTCGAACGCGTGCCACGGTGCGATCTTTGCGGCAGCACGAATGCGTCGATCAGCGACCGGTGGGGCGGGATGCTGCGTCTGCGTTCACCGTTCGCAGTGAGGCACTGCCGCAGTTGCGGATTGAGGTGGCTCGATCCACGGCCGGATGCGGAAGGTTACGCCCGGCTGTACAGCAACGAGTTCTACTTCGGTGGAGAGGGAGCCTCGCCCGAAAACTATGCGGGCCTCGAGGCGCTGCGCGAACGGTATTTTGTCGAGCGGCTGCGCCGCATCGAACGTGCGGTGGGCAGGTTCCCCCTATCGATCCTGGATTACGGCGCTGCGACTGGCGGGTTCGTTGCCCTCGCGCGCAAGCGCGGCCACGCTTGTCAAGGCGTTGAGTTGTCGGGGGACGCAAGGGCGACGGCGCGCGCCACGCACGGCATTGAGCTCGTCCCCGGAGACGCGGCGGCCGACCTGGCCGCAGGAGCATTCGACGCGCTGCACATGAACCACGTGCTCGAGCACATGCCCGATCCCCTGCAGCACCTGAGGTGGTGTCGGGAACGCCTCCGTCCGGACGGTGTGCTCGTAATCGAAGTGCCACAACAGTTCGACAATGCGCTGGATGCCGCCCGTCGTGCGCTGCGCATTGGTGGACGGCGGCCCATGTTCGACGCCTACTCCCTACATCACACCTATTTCTTCACGCACAGGACGCTGTCGGAGCTGTGCCGGAAAGCAGGGTTCACGGTCGCCGCGTGCCGCACCTTCAATCCCATGTCAGCGCCTCTGTGGCCGCCGTCCCTGCGCAACTGGGTGCTGCATGGATTCCTGCGGATGGCCGACATGGTTGCCTCGGCCGGCAACATCGTGGAGATCATCGCCGTCCCCGATCGCGTCGATGCGCGATGAGCCGGGTCCGCTCGGCCAGGTATGCCGCCTATGTGCTCCTGCTGGTCTTGACCGGCGTCCTTGTCTTCGCATGGTGGGAAGACCTGGTCAGGGCGTGGTCGGGGCAGCCCTGGACGTTCGTGGCGGCAATGATCGGCATGGCCGGCGGCACATGGCTGCAGGCCCTCAATTTCAGGTCGTTCCTGCCAGGCCGGGTGCGGCTGACGCTGCCACCGCTGGTCCGGTTATGGGCTGCCGGATCGCTGGCAAACTACCTGGGTCCGTTCCAGCCCGGGCTGGCGCTGCGCGTGCTCTGGCTTCGTCGCTATGAGATATCGATGTCCGACAGCCTGACTGCAAGCTGGCGGCAGGTGTCGGCCAGCGTCTGGATCTCCGTCGCCGGTGCTGCGGCTGGGCTGCTGATGCTCGACGCCTCGCGGCATGTCCTGACTGCATCGTTGCTGGTGGGGGTCTTTGCGCTCGCCTGGACACTGCACGGCCCGCTCTTTGCGCGGATCTCGCGGCTGCGATCGCCTGCCTGGCTGGTCCGGCACAGATCATGGATCGCCGCGCTGGCCGGAGGCTACTCGCGGCAGGGCCTCTACGGTGTCGTGCTGCAGTATTTCGTCGCCACGCTCCTGATCCTGTACGTCTACCGTCGTTTCGGCGTAGACATCCATCCCGCCTACGCCGTGCTCATGGCGTGCGCGGTGTACGTGTCTTCGCTTGTCGCGGTGCTGCCAGGGAACTTCGGCGTGCTTGAGGGCATTTATGTTGCCGGGGGGTACGCTCTGGGCCTGGATGTCCGCGAGAGTACGGCGCTGGCGCTGTTCCTCCGTGGCGCGCACATCGCAAGCTGCCTGTCGCTGCTGTGGCTGCCTGGCGGCAAGGCCGATGCCACTGGGCCGGAGGCAGGCGTTGGCTGACGCAGGAGGCTACTGTCCGCGCGGGCGGTCGGCCAACCGATAGACGAACTCGCTGCATCCCCAGCCGCGCGTCGTCCTTGCCCGTTCCAGCTCGAACCCGGCACCGGCCAGCCGCTGGCTCAGCACATCCCCTCGCGTTACCTCGAACGGAAACCCGCCCAGCCAGTCCCGCCAGTCGTGCAGCAGGGACATGCCCCGATTGCGGCGGTAGGTGCGCGCATGCGTGCCCGGCCAGTGGCCGTTGCGCAAGTCGAGTACCAGCGCATACAGCGCGAACAGGGGATAGAACACACCGCCCACGAGCACGCGGCCGGGCAGGCCGGTGCAGTAGGTGCGCTTGATCCACCACCACGCGCGCGAGCGCCAGCCCTGGTCGTTGTATAGCGCCAGCAGCAGCCGGCCGCCCGGGGCAACGCATGCCGCCGCATGCTCCACGGCCTGCCACATCCGCCCGGTGTGGTGCAGTACGCCCCAGGCGTAGACCAAGTCGAAGCCGCCCAGCGCGCGCATGAAATCCGCATCCAGCACGGAGCCCTGCATCACGCGCCAACGTGAGTCTCCAAGCGCGAAGCGCTCGCGTAGTTCCTGTGTGCAGGCGACGGACTCGTCGTCGTAGTCGAACGAGGTGACGTCTGCGCCCAGTCGATGAATGGCCAAGCTCGATAGGCCGCTACCCGAACCGATGTCGAGTACGCGCAGACCAGCCATCGAATCCATGCGCAGCGTGTTGCGGATTGCCGCAATCGATTCCTCGATTCGCCCTTCGTCCAGCCGGGATAGGAATGAGCGCCAGTTCTTCCCGAATGCGAACACCCTCTCCGGGCCGGCGTGAGTCGTGGGGGTTGTTCCAGGCGAACCCATTACAGATTGCTCTGGGCGGAAGCAGCGGACACCTTGATCTGCTCGAGCTGCAACTCTGCCCACTGCAGGACGCCGCGCTCGGCGTCAGTAACCGCGCGCGGCCACGCCTCGTCCAATGTCAGCCGGGCCCCTGCGTGATCGCCAGTCATTGCCTGTGCGATCGCCAGGGGCACCGCTCGCGGCGCGCTGATGCCTGCGCCCTCGCGCCAAGCCAAGCGGCCTTGCCGCAGGGTGGCCTCCCAGTTGCCTGCGCGCATGAAGAAGCTGGCGGCTTGGTAGCGCAGGCGGACCATGTGCGGCTGCTGTGCCTCGCTTGCGCGGTCGGCCAGGCGCGCAATCTCGGCCCCGAACATTCCATCGTTGAGCGGCTCGCAGGGGGTTTCAGCGGTCATCCGGTATAGCTGGTCGAACGGCTGCGCCTCGGCGATGGTGATCGGCAGCGGTGTCTGCATCACGAACGCCTCCAGGTCGGCCGGGTCGGCCCTGCCGTCGAACAGGCAGCCGACGTAGAGGCGGAAGATCCGCGACAGCGAACGGCCTCGGGGCTGAGGCGACTGAGCCAATGCATCCAGGATCTGGTCGGCGCGTGCCCGGTCGCCGCGCTGGATTGCGCCTGCGAGTACGTAGCTGTTCGCCCTCAACGAATCCGGATGGGCGATGAGGCTGGATTCGGCGATCAGCAGGGCGTCTTGCCAGACCTTGGCGCGGCCGTGCGTGCCAACGGCGTACAGCGCCAACGTGCCGACCAGGGCCACGACGCCAATCCTGCCGGGGCGTAGACCTGCTCTTTCGAGACCGGCTCCAAACGCCTGCGCAAGGGCGACCAGCATTGTCAGCAGGCCGACCGAGGGCAGATAGTTGCGGTGCTCGAAGTACAGCTCGAGCGAAACAGGCCCGGCTTCCATCGCGTGCGCCACGAGGAAGAACGCCCAGCCGAACAGCAGCAGGGGGAGTCGATCGCGAAGCTTCCACACCGCGATGCTGACCGCGCCGAGGAACAGCAGTGCAAGCAGGGTGGTGGGCGGCGAGAGCAGTCCGGTGGAAGTGGCGAAGTCGTCGGTATACACACCCATCTGGGGTGGGTTTGGAATTACCAGCTTGTAGGCATAGTCCGAGAGCGCGCGCCCTTGGCTCAGCAACCGCTCGACCAGGGTGAAATCGCGCGCAATGTAGCCGTCAAGGAAAAACCCCGGTCTGAAAAGGGCAAGGCCGGCTGCACCGAGCATGGGCAGTGCGACATAGAGCAGTGCGAACGCGCGGGCTGCGGCAACCCTGCGTGAGTTCCTGAAGCAGGTGAACTCCACGACCCCGCACAGCAGCGGCAGCAGGGCGCCGTTTTCCTTGGCCAGGAACGCGAGCACGGTCATTGCGGGGATGCCAGCTAGCAGGCCCGCCGATGCCCAAGCGGAGTCTCCGCGTTCGAGTTTGTTGCGGAGCACGACGTAAAGCCAAAGACCGATCAGGATCAGCAGCGTCGACAGCTGGGCCATGCGTTGGACCGCGTAGAGCACGGTACTGGCATGCAGCGGATGAAGCAGCCACAGCGAGGCGATGGTGGACGCGTACAGCGTGGCCTTGCCGCCGAGGTGGGGATCACGCCGCAGCAACACGCGGAGGAAGCCGAAGATCGCCACGCCGCAGAGCAGGTGGACGAGAAGATTGCCCAGCTTCATCGAGAACGGCGTGAATCCGCCGACCCACGCGCTCAGCGCGAAGCTGGCCATGGAAATTGGGCGGCCCAGCGTTCCTGCGCCTTTTTCGAAGATGAGGATATGGAGCGGGAGTTCGCCGGCCAGCCATTCGGGAATGGCGCGGAGGTTCGCCTCGTCATCGAGAATGAAGGGGCCCGTAAGACCAGTCCAGTACGCTAGGACAGTTAGCACGCCGGTCAGGACCAGGAGGATTTGCGCCCATTTGTGGGAGGCATGCGCTTGCGAAGCCATGGCGTCTCGGCAGATTCTTGGCAATAAAAAACCCCAGCCGGAAGCCGGCTGGGGTCCTAAGCAGACAGGAACGTCAGATTATTCGCAAGCCGACGGACGCTGGCTCTCGGTCAGTGCGGCGCCGTCGTACGTGCCGGCGCAGGCCCAAGTGATGCGGTCGGTGCCGTTGTTCGGCAGGGTCGGCGTCAGCGTGATCGCAGCGCCGTCGTAGCTGCCCGAGAGGATGCCGCTGCCTGCGCACACGCCGGTGGCGGCGCCAGAGCACAAGTTGGACTGCGCGGAACCGAAGTTCTCGCCGACCTTGATCTTCTCACCGGCAACCGAGCCGATGGCGTTGGTGACCTTGGCCTTGACGGTGTAATCGCGGTAAGCCGGCAGCGCGATGGCGGCCAGGATGGCGATGATCGCGACAACGATCATCAGTTCGATGAGCGTGAAGCCCTTCTGCGTGTTCTTCATGGTGTATCCCCTAGGTTTTGATAAGTCGACTTTACGTGTCCCGCTGGTGCGGTCGCGCCGGGTCCAGTGGGTTTCCGTGCAGCGGTGCACGTGCAGGGGATTGTCGCAGGATGCGTGCCATCCCGGAACTGAAGGAGCAATTCGGTGGAACGGTGGCCACCATCACAGTCCGTGGTGCGAATGCGAAGCAGATCACCTGACAAAATTGCGTCGCAAAGTGACGCGCCAGGTCAATCGATGAATGCGTGGCCGGATGGGAGGCGGCGCGGGTCGCGCGTGTCCCAGGTCGGTCGCGCGCATTGCGGCTTGGCGGGGCGTTGATGGTTCGGCGCGTGGCCGGCCCCCGCGTTGGGGGCGAATGCATCGTTGATTCGTGGCCGGGAAACGGGGATCGCCCGCAAGTGATCTATCGGGCCCAGAAGCAGATCTCTCGCTGCGCTCGAGATGACAGTGCCCCGACAGTCCGGGACTCAGTGGGACGGCGTCGTCAGTCGATCCCCAGCTTCTTCAACTTGTACCGCAACGCCCGGAAGGTGATTCCCAGTGCGGCCGCGGTCTTGGTCTTGTTGTAGCGGTTTTCCTGCAGGGCCTGCTGGATGGCGGTGCGCTCGATCTCTTCGATGTACGAGGGCAGGGCGCTGCTGGAGGTGTCGAAGGGGCTCAGGTTACGCGGGTCGGCGGCGGGGTTGCTTGCGGCGCCCGGGGCACCATGCGGCTGCGCGGGCTGGGGTGCGAACGATGCGCCCGCTTGCGCGCCGCCATGGCCGCTGCTGGCGGGTAGCTGCAGGTCGCTGGCGTGGATGGTGCTGCCGTCGGCGAGGGCCAGGGCGCGTTCGAGGATGTTCTCCAACTCGCGCACGTTGCCGGGGAAGGGGTAGGTCTCGAGGGCGGCGACGGCGTCCGGCGCCAGCGTGGGCGGCTGCACCTTCATCGCGCGGGAGAGGCGGTCTAGGATGGCGGCCGAGAGCAGGGTGAGGTCGCCGTCGCGCTCGCGCAGCGGCGGCACGACCAGGCCGATGACGTTGATGCGGTAGTACAGGTCGTGGCGGAAGCGGCCTTCGGCGACCAGGGTGGCCAGGTCCTTGTGGGTGGCCGAGAGGATGCGCACGTCCACCGGCACTTCGCCCTGTGCGCCGACCGCGCGCACGCTTTTTTCCTGAATGGCGCGCAGCAGCTTGACCTGCATCGGCAGCGGCAGCTCGGCCACTTCGTCCAGGAACAGGGTGCCGCCGTCGGCAGCCTGGAACAGGCCTGGCTTGTCGCTGGTGGCGCCGGTGAAGCTGCCCTTCTTGTGGCCGAAGAACTCGCTTTCCATCAGCTCGGACGGGATCGCGCCGCAGTTGACCGGCACGAACGGGCCGCCGGCGCGTGAGCCCTGGGCGTGGATGGTGCGTGCGACCAGCTCCTTGCCGGTGCCCGATTCGCCGAGGATGTGCACCGGCGCCTGGCTGCGGGCGACCTTGGCGATGGTCTGGCGCAGGCTGACCATCGGCGGCGAGGAGCCGAGCAGGCGGCTGGTGTCCTCGGGCTGGGCGAGGCGCTTGGCGTTGAGTTCCAGCGCCTGGCGGACCAGGCCGCGCAGCACGTTGATGTCGACCGGCTTGCTGACGAAGTCGAAGGCGCCGGCCTTCAGGGCCTCGACCGCGGCCTCGACGTTGCCGTAGGCGGTGATCACCGCGACCGGCGTGGAGGGGAAACGGGTGGAGATCTCGCTGACCAGCTCCAGGCCCGAGCCGTCGGGCAGGCGCATGTCGGTCAGGCACAGGTCGTAGGAGACGGTGGCCAGCATCTGCCGGGCGGCGTGCAGGTTGGGGGCGGTATCGGTGCGCAGGCCCATTCGTCCCAGGGTCAGCACCAGCAGTTCGCGGATGTCTTGTTCATCATCGACGATCAGGGCGCTGCGGGCTTCGTTCATGAATAGTGGGGCGACAGTCTCAAGGTGACCAATATTGACAGTTTTTGACGTGGGTGACGAGGGCGCGTGCGGTGGGGTACGGGCTTCGGGCAGGCCCCCACCCCGGCCCTCCCCCGCGGGCGGGTGAGGGAGAAGAGCGGGAAGGCTGGAGCGGCCCCCACCCCGGCGCTCCCCCGCAAGCGGGGGAGGGAGATGAGCGGGGCGGCGGTTCGAGGCTTTTGAGCCCTTCCTCCGCTTGCGGGGGAAGGGTTGGGATGGGGGCGCCCGCAGGTCGCGACGCGCTCAGCTCTTCCGCAGCGCGTGCTGCGACGACAGGGCGACCCGGAAGCAGGCGCCGCCGCCCGGGACGGGCACGTATTCGAGCGTGGCCTCGTTGGCGCGGCACAGCTCGTGGGCAATGTAGAGGCCGAGGCCGGTGCCGTTTTCGGAGGTGGTGAAGAACGGCCGGAACAACTGGCTGAGGACGGTGTCGGGAATGCCCGGCCCCCGGTCGAGCACGCTGATCACGGGCGCGCGCTGGTCGCCTTCGATGTGGATGGCGATGCGCGGCATCTCGCCGGGC
The DNA here is from genome assembly GCF_054072715.1 of Luteimonas sp. A611. NCBI lineage: Bacteria > Pseudomonadati > Pseudomonadota > Gammaproteobacteria > Lysobacterales > Lysobacteraceae > Luteimonas > Luteimonas sp. A611. Next base: position 168,658 of record NZ_JBSVRP010000002.1, on the reverse strand, counting down.
ATGTGCCCGTAGCGCACCGAGTTGTTGACCAGCGAGGAGATGATCTGCTGCAGGTGGCGCGGGTCGAACATCACCGGCAGCCGGGGCGGGCCGTCGGTCAGGCGCAGCTGCGCGTTCTCCTCCGGCACGATCATGCGGTAGTCGTCGATGAAGCTGCGCATGAAGCCCACCAGCTCGATGTGCTCGGGTTTGGCGCGCTCGCGGCGGGCCAGGCCCAGCACGCTTTCGACGATGCCGTTGGTGCGCATGCACTGCTGGTGGATGATCTGCAGCAGGCGGCGGTCGCTGGTGGTGAGGTCGTGCGATTCCTCGAGCAGCTGGGTCGCGTAGCTGATCGCGGCCAGCGGGTTGCGGATTTCGTGGGCAAGGCTGGCCGAGAAACGGCCCATCGCCGCCAGGGTGATGGATTCGGCCCGGCGCGAAACCAGCGAGGTGTCGTCGAGGAAGATCAGGGTGGAATCGCTGGTGGCGAGCAGGCGGGCGAAGCGGGGCAGGACGTCGGGACGGTCCGGGCCGCAGGCCATGGGCGAGTCGTCCTGCTTGCCGTCCTGCAGCCAGTGCGCCAGGCGCATGGCCAGCTCCGGCGCCATCTTGGCGAGCACCTGGCCGTGCATGCCCGGGTGGTCGGCGTCGCTGTCGTCGCGCAGCAGCAGTTGCGCGGCCTCGTTGGCCATGCGCACGCGGCCGGGGCCGTCGACCAGGATCACGCCGGTGCGCATGCGCCGGATCACCAGCTCGTTGATTTCGGCGAGGTTGGCCGCCTCGGCGCCGCGCCGGTCTGCAAGCTGACGCACCTCGCGCATCTGCCGGCCGAGGTGGCGCATGAGCCCGGCCACGGCGAAATAGGCCACCGCGAACATCAGCACTTCGGCCAGCGGGCGGTAGGCGTGGACCTGTTCGATCCGGTCCCAGACGTACTCGGCCAGCAGCGCCAGGGTGGCCGCCGAGGCGAACGCCATGCTCCAGGCCAGCGACACGAACAGCGAGCCGGCGGCCAGGTTGAACGCCAGCATCAGGGCGATGCCAGGGCCGGCGCCGGGCATGGCATGGGTCGCCAGCAGGGCCACGGTGATGTCGATCGACAGGCCGGCCACGACGTGCGGCGTGAATCCGTCTTCGGTCCGGCGCGCATGCACCAGCAGCAGGACCGACATCGCCAGGTAGGTGACCGAAACGGTCCGTGCCAACTGCGGCAGGTGCATCTCGCCGATCAGCGACCCGGCGGGGCTGAACACCACCAGCGCCAGCAGCGCGGCGACCAGGACCCGATACAGCGCGAACAGGTACAGCTCGCGGGCGGGCGACAGGGTCTGGTCTGGAGGAGCTGCGTCGGGGGCGGGCAAGGGCGGCGTCGCGCGGGAGCAGCCCGGAGTATAGGGTCGGAGCGGCCCGGGGCGGGCCGGGGGACCCGGGGTTTTGCCCGCTGGCGGCGCATGGGCGAGAATAGGCGGCCGCGTGCAGCCTGCTGGCCTCCGGGTCCCGGGACGCGCGATGCGATCCTCCCCAGCACGGACCCCACATGAACTTCCACGAATACCAGGCCAAGCAGTTGTTCGCCGATTACGGCATCTCGGTGCCGGCCGGCCGCGTTGCGCGCTCTCCCGAAGAAGCGGTCGACGCCGCCAAGGCCATCCCTGGCGACCTCTGGGTGGTGAAGGCCCAGATCCACGCCGGTGGCCGCGGCAAGGCCGGCGGCGTCAAGCTCGCCCGCACCCTCGACGAGGTGCGCGAGTACGCCAAGGGCATGCTCGGCACGAAGATGGAGACCTACCAGTCGGCCGGCGTGGCGCTGCCGATCGACTCGGTGCTGATCTCCGAGGGCACCGACATCGACAAGGAGCTGTACCTGTCGGTGCTGGTCGACCGCAGCACGCAGTCGATCACCTTCATCGCCTCCAGCGAAGGCGGCGTGGACATCGAACAGGTGGCCGCCGAGACGCCCGAGAAGATCCAGACCCTCAACGTCAACTACGTGCAGGGCCTGCAGCCTTACCAGTGCCGCGACATGGGCTTCGGCCTGGGCCTGACGGCCAAGCAGGTCAACCAGCTGTCGAAGATCATGCTGGGCCTGTACAAGCTGTTCAACGAGAAGGACCTGGCGCTGGTTGAGCTCAACCCGCTGGCGATCCTCACCGACGGCAACCTCGCCGTGCTCGACGGCAAGGTCAACTCCGACGACAACGCCTCGTTCCGCCACGCCGACCTGGTCGCGATGCGCGACGTCCGCCAGGAGGACGAGACCGAGGTGGCCGCCAGCCAGCACGACCTCAACTACGTGACCATGGACGGCAACATCGGCTGCATGGTCAACGGCGCCGGGCTTGCGATGGCGACGATGGACGTGATCAAGCTCGAGGGCGGCGAACCGGCCAACTTCCTCGACGTGGGCGGCGGCGCCAACAAGGAGCGCGTGACCGAAGCGTTCAAGCTGATCCTGTCGGACGATGACGTGAAGGCGATCTTCGTCAACATCTTCGGCGGCATCGTGCGCTGCGACATGATCGCCGAGGGCATCATCGCCGCGGTCAAGGAAGTGGACGTCAAGGTGCCGGTGATCGTGCGCCTGGAAGGCACCAACGTCGAGGAAGGCAAGAAGCTGCTGCGCGAGAGCGGGCTGGCGATCACGCCTGCCGATGACATCAACGACGGCGCCCGGAAGGCCGTCGCGGCCGTGAAGCAGGCTGCCTGACACCCACACTTTCATCTTGTCGTCTCGAGTGCAGCGAGAGACCTGCTTTGCCCGGTAGCGGGCGTTTGGAAGCAGATTCCTCCCTCCGGTCGGAATGACAGACCACAGGAAAATTACATGAGCGTTTTGGTCAACAAGAACACCAAGGTGATCGTGCAGGGCTTCACCGGCCAGCAGGGCACCTTCCACGCCGAGCAGATGCTCGACTACGGCACCAAGGTCGTCGGCGGCGTGACCCCCGGCAAGGGCGGCAGCGAGCACCTGGGCCTGCCGGTCTTCAACACCGTGCGCCAGGCGGTCAACGAAACCGGCGCCAACGCGTCGGTGATCTACGTGCCGCCGCCGTTCGCGGCCGACGCGATCCTCGAAGCGGCCGATGCCGGCATCGAAGTGATCGTGTGCATCACCGAGGGCATCCCGGTGCTGGACATGCTGCGCGTCAAGAACACCCTCAAGGGCTATCCCGACGCGGTGCTGATCGGCCCCAACTGCCCCGGCGTGATCAGCCCCGGCGAGTGCAAGATCGGCATCATGCCGGGCCACATCCACAAGCAGGGCAAGGTGGGCATCGTCTCGCGCTCGGGCACGCTGACCTATGAAGCGGTCAAGCAGACCACGGATGCCGGCCTCGGCCAGTCGACCTGCATCGGCATCGGCGGCGACCCGATCAACGGCACCAGCTTCATCGACGCGCTGAAGCTGTTCCAGGACGATCCGCAGACCGAAGGCATCATCCTGGTCGGCGAGATCGGCGGCAGCGCGGAAGAAGAAGCGGCCGAGTACATCAGCCAGTACGTGACCAAGCCGGTGGTCGGCTTCATCGCCGGCGCTTCGGCCCCGAAGGGCAAGCGCATGGGCCATGCAGGCGCGATCGCGTCGGGTGGTTCGGGCACGGCCGAGGGCAAGTTCGCCGCGCTGGAGAAGGCGGGGGTGACCACGGTGAAGTCGCCTGGCGATCTGGGTGCGGCGATTGCGAAGCGGCTCAACGGCTGATTCGCGCGTTGACCTGATGTGTGTGGGAGGCCGCCTTCGGGCGGCCTTCTGCGTTTTGGGGCCTTGAATCCGTGATCTGTTGACATCGATCTGCAGGATGCGCATGATCAATGCGCATCGTATGGAGGGTGATCATGCGCATCCGTGAAGACTATGCCGGCTACGGCAAGCGGGCCACGAACGTCAGCGTCAACCAGGGCTTGCTGGAGGAAGCCAGGGTGCTCGGGATCAACCTGTCGGCGACGCTCGAGAAGGCGCTGGAATCGGAAGTGCGTGCGCGCAGGCGCGAGAAATGGTTGGCGGAGAACCGTGAAGCGATCGCTGCCTACAACGCGCATATCGAGGAGCACGGCGTCTTCGGCGATCACGTGCGGTCGTTCTGATGCGCCAGTTCTGCGTCTATCCGAATCCAAATGCCGCCACCAAGACCGCTTACCCCTATCTGCTGAACGTGCAGAGTGACCTGATTGAAGGAATCGGCTCGCGGATCATGGTGCCCTTGGCGCCCGCGGACGCGTTCAAGGGCAAGCGCCCCGGTAGCCTGATGCCGATGCTCCGGATCGAGGGTGCCGATTGCGTCATGCTGACGGCCCAGGCGTCTGGCATGTCGGTCAGGCGATTCGGAAGCGAAGTCGCTGATCTTTCGCACGAGCGTGCCGCCATCATGGCGGCACTCGACATGCTCATCTTTGGAATCTGACATGACCGACACGCTCCGCATCGCGATGGCCCAGTTCGACTTCCCGGTCGGGGACGTCGCCGGCAACACCGAGCGCATCGCGACGATGATCGCCGACGCGCGCGACGAGTACGGCGCCGACATCGTGCTGTTTCCCGAGCTGGCCATCAGCGGCTATCCGCCGGAAGACCTGCTGCTGCGGCCCTCGTTCCTGATCGACTGCGAGCAGGCGCTGCGCGAGGTGGCGAAGGCGGCCACCGGTATCGTCGCGGTGGTGGGCTGGCCCGAAAGCGTGGGCAGCATCCTCTACAACTCGGCCAGCGTGCTGCGCGGCGGCAAGATCGAGGCGACCTATCGCAAGCGCGAACTGCCCAACAACGACGTCTTCGACGAGCGCCGCTACTTCCACGTGGATCCGGATGGCGGTAGCTGCGTGGTCGAGGTCAAGGGCGTGCCGGTGGGCCTGCTGGTCTGCGAGGACGCGTGGTTCCCGGAACCGCTGGCTGACACCGCAAGGGCCGGGGCGGAGCTGGTACTGATCGCCAATGCCTCGCCGTTCGAGCGCGGCAAGCACGCCCGGCGCGACGCGATGCTGGCCGAGCGCACGCGCGAGAGCGGCGTGGCGCTGGCCTATCTCAACGTCGTGGGCGGGCAGGATTCGCTGGTGTTTGATGGATCGTCGCTGGTGGCCGATGCCGACGGCACCGTGCATCCGGCGGCCGCCGCCTTCACCGACCAGTGGCTGGTGGTGGACTACGACGTGGCCGCGCGCCGGTTCGCGCCGGTGGTGTGGATGGATGACGGCGACGAGAGCATGGACGCGCTGGCCTGGCGCGCGGTGGTGCGCGGGATCCGCGACTACTGCGGCAAGAACGGGTTCTCGAAGGTATGGCTGGGGCTGTCGGGCGGGATCGATTCGTCGATCGTGCTGGCGCTGGCGGTTGATGCACTGGGTGCGGGCAACGTCACCGCGGTGCGGATGCCCTCGCGCTACACCGCGCGTCTGTCGAACGACCTGGCGCAGGAGCAGTGCGATGCGCTGGGCGTGGAGCTGCTGACGATCCCCATCGAGCAGCCGTTCCAGGGTTTCATCGATGCGCTGTCGGAGAAGTTCGAAGGCCAGGCGCCCGACGTCACCGAAGAGAACCTGCAGTCGCGTGCACGCGGCGCGCTGCTGATGGCGCTGTCCAACAAGTTCGGCGGGCTGCTGCTGACCACCGGCAACAAGAGCGAGTACGCGGTCGGCTACGCCACGATCTACGGCGACATGTGCGGCGGTTACGCGCCGATCAAGGACCTGTACAAGACCGAGGTCTATGGCCTGTCCCGCTGGCGCAACACGGTGGGTGGCGCGCCGGTGATCCCGCCGGACGTGATCGCACGTGCGCCCTCGGCAGAGCTGCGCGACAACCAGCTTGACCAGGATTCGCTGCCGCCCTACGACGTGCTCGATGCGATCCTGCGGCGCTACGTCGATCTGGAGCAGTCGCGCGACGACATCGTCGGCGCGGGCTTCGACGCCGCCACGGTCGACCGGGTGCTGCGCCTGGTGCGCGGCAGCGAGTGGAAGCGCCACCAGGCCGCGCCCGGGCCGAAAGTGTCGCGACGGGCCTTCGGCCGCGAGCGACGGTATCCGATCAGCAACCGCTATCCGGCGTAGCGCGGAACAGATCGCATCGTCGGCAAGGCAGATCTCTCCCTGCGGTCGAGATGACAGGCTGATAGTCCCGCAGATGACTGATGCTCCCCCAGGATTTCAGGCTGACGCCTCTCTCCCGTTCGGTCGGGAGGCCTGCGAAGTGCGGACCGGTCCGCAGCACGCTGATTTCCCCACAAAACCCCGCCACTATCGCGCGCCGGCATAATGCCCGGTGGCCAGAGGCAGAGGACGACGCAACGCATGAGCAGGAAGTCCGGCGGCAAACGCCGCAGATCCGCGATAGCCAGGCGCGAAGCCGGAACGTCGCAGCCAGCTGTAACACCCTCCGCAGGTGCGCTGACACGCACGGACCTCGCGCTGCGCGTGCTGACCATCGTCGGCCTGCTGCTGACCGCTTATCTGACCTGGATTGCCTGGGGCAGCGGCAGCGCGGCCCTGTGCATCGAAGGTTCTGGCTGCGAACTGGTGCAGGGCAGCCGCTGGTCGCGCTTCCTCGGGTTGCCGATCGCGGCCTGGGGCCTGCTGCTGTATGCGGCCCTGGCATGGACGGCGTGGCGGCCGGCGCCGCGGCTGGTGCGCTGGCGGCGGTTGTGGCGGCTGGCCTTCATCGGGTTGGCGGTCAGCGTCTACCTCACGGTGGCCGGCCTGGTGGCGCTGCAGGCGGTGTGCGTCTGGTGCCTGGCCTCGCTGGCGATCATGGCGACGGTATTCGGGCTGGTCCACGCCGGGCGCCCGGACGCCGCCCCCGGCACGCCTTGGTCGACGTGGTGGCTGGGCAACGGCCTGCTTGCGCTGGGCCTGCTGGCCGCGCTGCAGCTGTCGGCGATGGGCTTGCTGGAACGGCGCGAAGACCCGCACCTGCGCGCGTTGGCCGAGCACCTGGCGCAGTCGCAGGTGAAGTTCTACGGCGCGTCCTGGTGTCCGGCTTGCAACGAGCAGAAGAACGCGTTTGGCGCGGCAGCCAGGCATCTGCCCTATGTCGAGTGTTCGCCCAACGGCCGTAACGGTGGCGTCGCGTTCGAGTGCATCAGCGCCGGGGTCGGCGGCTACCCGACCTGGGTGATCGATCGCCAGCACTACGGCGAGGTGCTGGCGCCGGAGCGCCTGGCGCGCCTCAGCGGATTCGACTGGGACGGAGCGGTGGGCGACTGATCGCCGGCGCCTGCCTCCTTCCCCCGCATGCGGGGGAGGGCTCCACGACGCGGTGCCTGCTTCCTTCCCCCGCATGCGGGGGAGGGTGCCGAAGGCGGATGGGGGCGCGCCGAAGGCGCGGGCGGTGGCGTCGCGACCGGTTTGCCCCCACCCCAACCCTCCCCCGCAAGCGGGGGAGGGAGCCGTTCGCAGGCGCAGCCGCGCGCCCCAAACGAAAGACGCCGCCCGGAGGCGGCGTCTGCACGTTCCACAACCCCGCGCTCAGTCCCGGTCGCGGCCGTCGTTGTCGAGCGCCGACTTCTCACCCGCGAACGGATTGAGCTTGCGGACGTTCCAGGGATAGTTGGGCCAGTCGCCAGCCAGGTACGGGTGACCGGGCTCGTTCTGCTGCAGCACGCGGCGTGCGTCGGCGGCCAGGGTTTCGTTGCCCAGTTCGGTGTAGGCGGCGGCGAGCACGGCCACGGCATCGTTCTGGAACTCGCTCTGCGGGTAGGTTTCCAGCAGGTAGGTGGCGCGTTCGGCGGCGGCGATCCAGGCGTCGCGGCGCATGTAGTACAGCGCGATCTCGATCTCGTGGCGGGCGAACATGTTGCGCAGCGCGACCATGCGCTGGCGCGCATCGGGGGCGTAGCGGCTGGAGGGATAACGGTCGACCAGGGTGTTGAAGTCGGCATAGGCCTGGCTGGGCGTGGCCAGGTCGCGACGGCTGGCGTCGAGCTTCCACACGCGCTGCAGGAACACCGTGTCGCGGTTGGAGTTCACCAGCCCGCGCAGGTAATACATGTACGGCGTGTTGGCGTGGGTGGGATAGGTGCGCAGGAAGCGGTCGATCGTGGAGATCGCCTCTTCGTTGTTGCCCATCTTGAAGTGGGCGTAGGCGCTTTCCATCAGCGCCTGCTCCGTGTAGGGCCCGTAGGGATACTGGGCGAGCAGGCGGCGGTAGGTGACGGCCGCGCCGGACCAGTTGCCGTTGTGCATCTGCGACAGGCCCTTGTCGTAGAGCTCCTCGACCGGGACCCCCTCGTGCTCGTCCTTGTCCTTGAAGACGCCCTTGAGGCGCGCGCAGCCGGAAGCGGTGATGGCGATCACGAGCAGCAGCAGCACGGTGCGGAGAAACGGGGACAGGCGGACGGTCATGGGCACCGGAGGCAGGCTAGGCACGAAGCGCGGATAATACCAGCCCGTCCCGGTCGCCCGGGTCCATCGCCTGAATCGCAGCCGTCCATGTCCGATCCCGGTCCCGACACCACCCCTCCGCGCGTGGCCCGCGTCCCCGCAACCGCCGCCGGGCGCCGCTTCGATGCGGTGCTGGCCGAGCTGTTCCCCGAGTTTTCGCGCTCGCGCCTGGCCGGATGGATCCGCTCCGGCGACGTCCGCCTGGACGACCGCGAGGTGCGGCCGCGCGATCCGGTGCGCGGCGGCGAGCAGGTCAGCCTGCATGTGCGCCTGGAGGCGGAAACCCGGGCCGAGCCCCAGGACATCCCGCTGCAGGTCCTGTACGAGGACGACGAGGTGCTGGTGATCGACAAGCCCGCCGGCCTGGTGGTGCATCCGGGCGCGGGCAATCCCGACGGCACCCTGGTCAACGCCCTGTTGTATCGCCATCCGGCGCTGGCTTCGGTGCCGCGTGCGGGCGTCGTCCACCGGCTGGACAAGGACACCTCCGGCGTCATGGTGGTCGCGCGCACCCTGCAGGCGCAGACCGCGCTGGTGGCGCAGCTGTCGGCGCGCGGCGTGCACCGGCAGTACCTGGCGGTGGCGACCGGCGCGCTGGTGGCCGGCGGCACGGTCAATGCGCCGATCGACCGCCATCCGCGCGACCGCGTGCGCATGGCCGTGCGCGAGGACGGCCGCGAGGCGTTGACCCATTACCGCCTGCGCGAACGTTTCCGGGCGCATACCGCGGTCGAGTGCCGGCTAGAGACCGGCCGCACCCACCAGATCCGCGTGCACATGACCCACGTGCGCCATCCCATCGTCGGCGATCCGCTGTACGGCGGGCCGCTCAAGCTGCCCAAGGGCGCGTCGGAGGAACTGGTGGCGGCGCTGCGCGGCTTCCGCCGACAGGCGCTGCATGCCGAGACGCTGGAGTTCGCGCATCCGGCCAGCGGCGAGCCGGTGCGCTTCAGCGCGCCGGTGCCCGAGGACATGCTGGCGCTGATGGCGGCCCTGCGCGCGGATGCGGCCGCGCATGCCGAAGCCGAGCGCGGGCGGCGGTGGTAGGCGACCGCATCGAAGCGGCCGGGCTGCCGGCGAACGTGCGTGCGTTCACCACGCTGCGGTCTGGCGCGGGGGGCTCCGCGGCGCCGTTCGATACGTTCAACCTCGGCAATTTCCGCGACGCGCAGGGGGATGATCCGGAGGTGGTCGCGCGCAACCGGGCGGAGCTGGTGGAGAGGTTCGGGCTGCCGTCGTGGCCGCACTGGCTGTGGCAGGTGCACGGGACGCAGGTGGTGGGGTTCGATGCGCCGGCCGGGGGCGAGCCCGAGCCGCAGGCCGATGCCGCCACCACCTCCACGCCCGGTGTCGTGCTGGCCATCCTCACCGCCGACTGTCTGCCGGTGGTCTTCGCGGCGAAGGACGGCAGCGAGATCGCCGCGGCGCATGCCGGCTGGCCGGGCCTGTCGCAGGGCATGCTCGAAGCCACGCTCGCGGCGATGTGTACGCCGCCCGCCGATGTTGTCGCCTGGATCGGTCCTTGTGCGGGCCCGTTGCGCTATGAAGTCGGGCGCAATGTGTTCGATGCCTTTGTCGGGCTGGACGCCGGCGCGGCGGGCGCGTTCGTGCCCACCCGCGAGGGACACTGGCTGGCAGACCTGCCCGCGCTGGCGCGCCGCCGCCTCGCGGCAGCGCGCATGGACGCGGGGGACATCCACGGCGGCAGCCTGTGCACCATGTCCGAACCCGATCGCTTCTTCTCGCACCGCCGCGATGGCCGCAGCGGACGCATCGCGACCCTGGCGTGGATCCAAGCCGGTTGAGCCCAGGGCGGCCGCCTCGCCCGTAGCGGACGAGCGTCATTGCAGGCCGGTCCCGCCCGCCCGCACCCGCGACCGCTCCCATCCGCGTCCGCAGCGTGGCTGCAACCCGGCGCGAGTCCGCGCATCGCAACCGCTATCCTTGCCACCCGTTCCGCCGATCCAGTGCATGCAGCCCACCGTGTTCCAGCTGGCGCTTGGCGCCGCGTTCTTCCGCTTGCCGGAGAGCCTGCGCCGGCTCCATGCGAGCCGCGGCCGCGTCCGCTACGCCGGCATGGCGACGATCGAACGCGGCAGGAACCCGCTGGCGCGGCTGTGCGCGTGGATCGCCGGCCTGCCGGCCGCCGGCGAGGAGGTGGCGACCGTGATCGAGTTCGACTGCGGGCCACGCCGCGAAACCTGGCGCCGCGAGTTCGGCGGCGCGCGCATGACCTCGACCCTGACCCTCCGCGACGGCCTGCTGCGCGAACGGCTCGGGCCGCTGCAGTTCCGCTTCGCCCTGTATGCGAACGCAGGCGTGATCTGGTGGACCGTGGCGGGCGCGCGCCTGTTCGGCATCCTGCCCCTGCCGGCGTCGATGTTCGACGGCGTGCGCTGCCGCGAGTACGAACAGGACGAACGCTACCGGTTCGAGGTCGACGCGGCGCTGCCGCTGGCCGGGCGCATCATCCGCTACGCGGGCTGGCTGGAACCGGCATGAGCGGCAAGGCCGACGGCCGCGGCCCTGGCGATCCGGCGCAGGCGGCCGCGATGGGCAAGTCCGAGGCCGGCGTCGGCATCATCGTCTTCGACGGCGTCTGCGCGCTGTGCAACGGCTGGGTGGACTTCCTGCTGGCGCGCGACCGGCGCCACCGCTACCGCTTCGCCGCGATGCAAAGCCCCGCCGGCCGGCGCCTGCTGGCCACGCACGGCCTGGATCCCGATGACCCGGCTTCGTTCCTGCTGCTGGACGGGCAGGGCGCGCATACCGATACCGACGCGATCGCGCGCGTGCTGTCCGGGCTGGGCGGGGCGTGGCGGCTCGCCGCGCTGGGCCGGCTGCTGCCGCTTGCGGTGCGCGACCGGCTGTACCGCGTCGTCGCGCGCAACCGCTATCGGCTGTTCGGACGCCGCGATGCGTGCCGGCTGCCGGACCCGGCGCACCGGCACCGGTTCATCGTCGACTGAGCATCCGGCGGCGTCGCGGACGCGCGTGGGTCAGCCGATCCAGGTGGGTGGAGTGGCCACTACAGCCACGCAGTCTTGTATCCGCCGCCACCCACCCGCATCTGGAAACCATTGCCGGCACGTCCGGCCACCCTTCCCGAGGCGATTCCCATGCGGATGGACAAGCTGACGTCGCGCTTCACCGCGGCCCTGCAGGACGCACAGTCGCTGGCCGTGGGCCGCGACCACAATTTCATCGAACCGGCCCACCTGCTGGTGGCACTGATCGACCAGCAGGGCGGCGGCACGCGGCCGCTGCTGTCGCAGGCCGGCGTCAACGTGCCGCTGCTGCGCGAGCGCCTGGGCGAGGCGCTCGAACGCCTGCCCAAGGTGACCGGCCAGGCCGGGCAGCTGTCGGTCGGCAACGACCTGATGCGCCTGCTCAACGTCACCGACAAGCTGGCGCAGCAGCGCGGAGATGCCTTCATCGCCAGCGAGCTGTTCCTGCTCGCGGCGATCGAGGACGGCGGTGAGGCCGGCAAGGCGCTCAAGGCCGCCGGTGCCACCAAACAGATGCTGGAAGCGGCGATCGACAAGGTGCGCGGCGGCGAAAGCGTGCGCGACGCGAACGCCGAGGAATCGCGGCAGGCGCTGGAGAAGTACACCATCGACCTGACCGCGCGCGCGGAGAGCGGCAAGCTCGACCCGGTCATCGGCCGCGACGAGGAGATCCGCCGCACCATCCAGGTGCTGCAGCGCCGCACCAAGAACAACCCGGTGCTGATCGGCGAGCCGGGCGTGGGCAAGACCGCGATCGCCGAAGGCCTGGCCCAGCGCATCGTCAACAACGAGGTGCCCGAAGGCCTGCGCGGCAAGCGCGTGCTCTCGCTCGACATGGGCGCGCTGATCGCCGGCGCCAAGTTCCGCGGCGAGTTCGAGGAGCGGCTGAAGGCCGTGCTCAACGACCTTGCCAAGAACGAGGGCCAGATCATCCTGTTCATCGACGAGCTGCACACCATGGTCGGCGCCGGCAAGGCCGAAGGCTCGATGGACGCGGGCAACATGCTCAAGCCGGCGCTGGCGCGCGGCGAGCTGCACTGCATCGGCGCGACCACGCTCGACGAGTACCGCAAGTACGTGGAGAAGGACGCGGCGCTGGAGCGGCGCTTCCAGAAGGTGTTCGTCGGCGAGCCCAGCGTCGAGGACACCATCGCGATCCTGCGCGGGCTCAAGGAGCGCTACGCGGTGCACCACGGCGTGGAGATCACCGACCCGGCGATCGTCGCCGCGGCCACGCTCTCGCACCGCTACATCGCCGACCGCAAGCTGCCCGACAAGGCCATCGACCTGATGGACGAGGCGGCTTCGCGCATCCGCATGGAGATCGACTCCAAGCCGGAGGAGCTCGACCGCAAGGAGCGCCGACTGATCCAGCTCAAGATCCAGCGCGAGGCGCTGAAGAAGGAGAAGGACGCCGAATCGAAGCAGCGCCTTGCCGACCTGCAGACCGAGATCGACGGCCTGGAGCGCGAGTACAACGACCTCGAGGAAATCTGGAAGGCCGAGAAGGCCATGGTGCAGGGTGCGACCAGGATCAAGGAGCAGATCGAGCAGGCGCGCCTGCAGCTCGAGGCCGCGCAGCGCCAGCAGGACTACGCGAAGATGAGCGAAATCCAGTACGGCACGCTGCCGGAACTGGAGAAGCAGCTCAAGGCCGCGCAGGAGGTCGAGACGACCGGATTCCAGCTGCTGCAGGATCGCGTGACCGCCGAGGAGATCGCGGAAGTCGTGGCGCGCTGGACCGGCATCCCGGTCAGCAAGATGCTCGAGGGCGAGCGCGAGAAGCTGTTGAACATGGAGCAGGCGCTGCACGGCCGCGTGGTCGGGCAGGACGAGGCGATCAAGGTCGTGTCCGATGCGGTGCGCCGTTCGCGCGCCGGGCTGTCCGATCCCGATCGTCCCAGCGGCTCGTTCCTGTTCCTGGGCCCGACCGGCGTGGGCAAGACCGAGCTGTGCAAGGCGCTGGCCGAGTTCCTGTTCGATTCGACCGACGCCATGGTGCGCATCGACATGAGCGAGTTCATGGAGAAGCACGCGGTCTCGCGCCTGGTCGGCGCGCCCCCGGGCTACGTCGGCTACGAGGAGGGCGGCTACCTCACCGAGGCGGTTCGGCGCCGGCCCTACAGCGTGATCCTGCTCGACGAGGTCGAGAAGGCGCATCCGGACGTGTTCAACATCCTGCTGCAGGTGCTCGACGACGGGCGCCTGACCGATGGCCAGGGGCGCACCGTGGACTTCCGCAACACGGTCATCGTGATGACCTCCAACCTGGGATCGCACCAGATCCAGGAGCTGTCGGCGGACGATTCGCCCGAGGCCTACGTGCAGATCAAGGCGGCGGTGATGGGCGTGGTGCAGGCCCACTTCCGGCCGGAGTTCATCAACCGGCTCGACGACATCGTGGTGTTCCATCCGCTGGACAAGGCGCAGATCCGCTCGATCGCGCGCATCCAGCTGCGCGGTCTGGAGCGGCGGCTGGGAGAGCGCGGCATCCGCATCGAGATTTCCGAGAAGGCGTTCGACCTGCTGGGCAACGTCGGCTTCGATCCGGTGTACGGCGCGCGGCCGCTGAAGCGCGCGATCCAGCAGCAGCTGGAGAACCCGCTGGCGCAGCAGATCCTGTCGGGCGCGTTCGGCAATGGCGATACGGTGCGCGTGGACGCCGAGGGCGGGAAGCTGGTGTTCGACAAGGAGTGATTGGTCCGCGGGGCCGCCGAAGCAACATCGCCTCGCCAGCCTCAAAGCCCCCGCAGCCCAACCCCCGCAGCCAACCCCATGGTTGCCCCTGCAACCTGACACCCCCGCGCGATCCCTTTGGCGTATGGTCGACAGCCCTTGTCCCAACCGCGCAGCGCCAATGTCCAACGCCAACTGGAAGCCCGAAACCATCGCCGTCCACGCCGGCTATTCGCCCGATCCCACCACGCGCGCGGTCGCGGTGCCGATCTACCAGACCGTGGCCTACGCCTTCGACAGCGCCCAGCACGCCGCCGACCTGTTCGACCTCAAGGTGCCGGGCAACATCTACACCCGCATCATGAACCCGACCACCGACGTGCTGGAGCAGCGCGTCGCGGCGCTGGAGGGCGGGATCGGCGCGCTGGCGCTGGCCTCGGGCCAGGCGGCGATCACCTACGCGATCCAGACGATTTCCGAGGCCGGCGACAACATCGTCTCCTCGGCCGCGCTGTACGGCGGCACCTACAACCTGTTCGCGCACACGCTGCCGCAGTTCGGCATCGAGACCCGCTTCGCCGATCATCGCGATCCGGAGTCGTTCGCCAAGCTGATCGACGAGCGCACCAAGGCCGTGTTCGTCGAATCGATCGGCAACCCGCTGGGCAACATCACCGACATCGAGGCGGTGGCGAAGGTCGCGCACGCCCACGGCGTGCCGCTGATCGTCGACAACACCGTGCCCAGCCCGTACCTGCTGCGGCCGATCGATTTCGGCGCCGACATCGTGGTGCATTCGCTGACCAAGTACCTGGGCGGCCACGGCAACAGCATCGGCGGTGCCATCGTCGACTCGGGCAAGTTCCCCTGGGCCGAGCACAAGGCGCGCTTCCGCCGCCTCAACGAGCCGGACGTGAGCTACCACGGCGTGGTCTACACCGAGGCGCTGGGCCCGGCCGCCTACATCGGCCGTGCGCGCGTGGTGCCGTTGCGCAATACCGGCGCGGCGCTGTCACCGTTCAACGCGTTCCTGATCCTGCAGGGCATCGAGACGCTGCCGCTGCGCATGGACCGGATCAATGCCAACACCCTGGCCGTCGCGCGGCACCTGCAGGCGCACCCCAAGGTCGAGTGGGTGAACTACGCCAGCCTCGAGGGCCACCCGGACCATGCACTCGCGCAGAAGTACCTGCGCGATGGCGGCGCGTCGGGCCTGTTCACCTTCGGACTGGCGGGTGGCCGCGAGGCGGGCGCGCGCTTCCTCGACGCACTGCAGCTGTTCACCAGGCTGGTGAACATCGGCGACACGCGTTCGCTGGCCACGCATCCGGCGTCGACCACCCATCGCCAGCTCTCGCCGGCGGAACTCGAGCAGGCCGGAGTGACCGAGGACACGGTGCGCCTGTGCGTCGGCATCGAACACGTCGACGACCTGCTTGCCGATCTGGAGCAGGCGCTGGCCCAGGCCTGATCCGGAAGCTGGCAGCCCCGGCCAGAGCTGCGCTGCGCCCCAGGCTTGGCTTGCCTGACGCGGCGCGGCTTCCCGCCTGTCATCCCGAGCGCAGCGAGGGATCTCCGGCACGACGCCTGACCCGGCATGATGCGACTTGCCCGCAGCCGCGATGTGCTCGCACGCCTTCCGACATGCGCCGCGTGTGCCCCATCAGCCCAGGCGTTCCAGCAACTTCTGCACACCCGCGCTCGCCGTCATCCGCAGCCGCTCGTCCGCGTAGGCCGACACCGCGCTCTCGACCGGATTGATCTCGACCACGCGCACGCCGCGGCGGCGCGCAAGCTGCGGCAGCGACGCTGCCGGATGCACCAGTCCCGAGGTGCCGACCACGACCAGCAGTTCGCACGCATCCAGTGCCGCGCAGGCTTGCTGCCAGGCCTCGTCCGGAAGCGCCTCACCGAACCAGACCACGCCCGGCCGGAACGGGCCGCCGCAGGCAGGGCAGGACGGCGGTGACTCGCGTGCGCCTTCGGTCAGCGCATCCAGGCCGTCGAGGATCGGATCAGGCGCGAGCGTGTGGCCACAGTCCAGGCAGCGCGAAGCGAACAGACTGCCGTGCAGGTGCACCACGTCGTCGGAGCCGGCACGTTCGTGCAGGTCATCGACGTTCTGCGTGATCACCGACACCGCATGTCCGCGCTGCGCAAACCCGGCGATGCCCAGGTGTCCGGCGTTGGGACGGGCGCGACGCACCATCGCCGCCCGCCACCGGTACCAGCCCCAGCACAGCGCCGGATCGCGGCGGAAGGCCTGCGGCGTCGCCAACTGTTCGGCGTCGTAGCGCGACCACAGTCCGGTCAAGGCGTCGCGGAAGGTGGGGATGCCGCTTTCGGCGGACATGCCCGCGCCGGTGAGGAAGGCGATGCGCATGGGTCAGCTCCTGCGGTCAGGGATCCCTCACTGCGTTCGGGATGACAGCCGTCGGGACCGGATCACGATTGCTAGCGGCCGACGTGGATTCACGCCGCCGCTGGCGCCGGATCGCTGGGCGGGGCGGCATCGTCGCCGGCCACCTTGCGCGCGGGTCGGTAGGGTGGGGTCGACATCACCATCTCGGCCAGCGAGAACGCCAGTTCGCGCTCGGCCAGCACCGCGCCGTCGGCGCCGTGCTGCAGCAGGTGGCGCACCTCTGCTTCGCTGTGCGCGCGGGCCAGCACGGTGAGCGCAGGGTTGACCTTCTTCATGCGCTCGATCGTCTCGCCGGCCTCGAGCGCGCGCGGAATCGCGAACACCGCAAGCTTGGCGCGCTTGGGCAGCGCCTCGTGCATCACCGGCTCGGACGCGACGTTGCCGCGTACGGTCAACATGCCTTCCTCGCGTGCGCGATGGGCGAGGTCGGCGTCCTCCTCGACGACCACCACCGGCACGCCGCGATCGCGCAGCAGCAGCGCAAGCTGCCGGCCCACACGGCCATAGCCCACCACGATGGTGTGGTCGTCGACGTCGAGCGCGGGGTGCTCCAGCGGATCCTCCTCGGGCTCGCCCGCCAGCGCGGCGGCTACCGCGGCTTCGGCCGCGGCCTTCTTCGCCAGGCGCCGGTCGAGCAGGCGGAAGATCATCGGGTTGAGCATGATCGAGATCAGCGCGCCAGCCAGCACCAGCGACTGCTCGTCCACCGACAGCATGCGCAGCGCCACGCCGAGGCCGGCGATGATGAAGGCGAACTCCCCAATCTGCGCCAGGCTCGCCGAGATGGTCAGGGCGGTGGAGGTCGGATGGCCGAAGGCGCGCACGATGAAGAAGGCGACCGCCGACTTGCCGAAGATGATGATGAAGGCCGTGGCCAGCACCTCGAGCGGGCGGTGCACCAGGATCATCGGGTCGAACAGCATGCCCACCGAGACGAAGAACAGCACCGCGAAGGCATCGCGTAGCGGCAGCGAATCACTGGCCGCCTTGTGGCTGAGCTCGGACTCGTTGAGCAGCATGCCGGCGAAGAACGCGCCCAGCGCGAACGACACGCCGAACAGCAACGCGGAGCCGAACGCGATGCCAAGCGCGATCGCCAGCACCGATAGGGTGAACAGCTCGCGCGAGCCGGTGCCGGCAACGCGCTCGAGCACCAACGGGATCAGGCGCCGACCGACCACCATCATCACCGCGACGAAGGCGGCGACCTTGAGCAGGGTCCACAGCACGGTCAGCGAGACCGCGCGGAACGTCGGCGGCGGCGCGCCATCGGTGCCGACGAAGATGTCGGCCATCACCGGCATCATCACCAGCGCGATCACGCAAGCCAGGTCTTCGACGATCAGCCAGCCCACCGCGATCCTGCCGCGCGTGGTGTCGAGCAGGCGCCGCTCCTCCATCGCCCGCAGCAGGACGACCGTACTCGCGGTGGCCAGGGCGAAGCCGAAGATGATGCCGTGCAGGGTGGGCCAGCCGAGGATCGCCGCAAGGCCCCAGCCGAGCAGGGTGGCCACGACAATCTGGGCGACCGCGCCCGGGATCGCGATCGCCTTGACCTCCATGAGGTCCTTGAGCGAGAAGTGCAGGCCGACGCCGAACATCAGCAGCATCACGCCGATCTCGGCGAGCTGGTTGGCCAGCTCCTGGTCGGCGACGAAGCCAGGTGTGAACGGCCCGACGATGATGCCGGCGACGAGATACCCGACCAGTGGAGACATGCGCAGCCGGTTGGCCAGCGCACCGAGCACGAACGCCACGGCAAGGCCGACTGCGATGATACTGATCAGGTCGGTGTCATGGGGCATCGAATATGCGGCGATCGTCGCTTCCGGGAACGCAGTTTCGCCGAATGCGCCCGTTCCGGGCAAATCGCGCGTTTGTACGCGCTTGCGTGCGCCCTGAAACGCGAAAGCCCGGCAATGCCGGGCCTTCGGATCAAGCGCGGGCGTCGCCTACCAGCGGTAGCCGACACGCCCGTACACATAGGCGCCGTTGAAGCCGAACGGCGACTGGCTGTTGTACGGGAACTGGCCGGTGGTCGAGTTGAGGTAAAGGTTCTCGTCCGGATACTCGTTGAGGATGTTGTCCGCGCCCAGGGTCAGGGTCCAGCGATCCGCCGGGCGGTAGCTGACGGATGCGTCGAGCAGCCATTTGGCATCGAAGGTCTGATCGCGCGCGGCCAGCGCCGCGCTGGACTGGCGCGTGGTGTAGTCGCCGTGCCGGGTCGCACCCAGGTTCAGGTCCCACTGCTGCAGGTTCCACGACGCGCCGATCATGGTCTTGGTGCGCGGATAGCCTTCCTCGATGCGGCCCTGCTCGTCGCGGCCGATGCGTTCGAGCTCGACGCCCAGCGTCTCGAGTTCCACCGGGTTCTCGGCGATGCGGGTGATCTCGGTCTTGTTGTAGTTGTGGCCGGCGGTGAGGTTGAGCGCGCCGCGTTGCAGCGGGATCGAGTAGCTGCCCACGATGTCGATGCCGCGCGTGCGCGTGTCAACCGCGTTGGTGAAGTAGCGCGCACTGGTGACGTTGGTGATCCCGAGGCCGGCCAGCAGATCGGTCACGGCCTGGTTGGCGATCAGGTTGGACGACAGCACGACGCGGTCGTCGATGTCGATGCTGTAGGCGTCGATGGTCACGTACAGGCGCTCGACCGGCTGCAGCACCAGGCCGAGGCCATACGACAGCGAGGTTTCGGCCTGCAGCGGTTCCGCGCCGAGGGCGAGCGCCGCCGCGCTGGTGGTGCGGAAGGTGCCGGATTCGTAGAACACGCCGCTGATGCTGTTGCTGGTGACCGCCTGGTAGTACTGCTGGCCCAGCGCCGGCGCGCGGAAGCCGCTGGCCACGGTGCCACGCAGGGCGACCGCATCGTTGAACGCGAAGCGTGCGGACAGCTTGCCAGACAGTTCGCTGCCGAAATCGTCGTAGTCCTCGTAGCGGGCGGCGACACCGGCCGAGAAGCGGTCGCTCACGTCCGCTTCCAGCCCGGCGTAGACCGAATAGCTGGAGCGGTCGAAGCTGCCCGCGTTGAGCGCGGTGAATCCGCCGAAGCCCTGTGCGCCCGAGCCGCTGTACGAGGCTGGCTCGCCGGCCGACTGGCTCCACTCTTCCTGGCGGTACTCGGCGCCGAGCGACAGCGTGGCCGGGTAGGGCAGGCCGAGTTCAAGCGCCCGGGTCACGTCGAGGTTCGCCACCTGCTGGTTGTATTCGAGGGTGCCGTCGTAGAAGCGGCGCGGGCTGTCGGCGCCGAGCGAATAGTTGATCGAGTTCTGGGTGTAGAACTCGAGATCGTTGCTGCCGTAGTTGTAGCTCAGGTCCCAGTTCCAGCCGCTGTCGGTCCACCCCTTGAGGCCCGCGGCCAGCGAGCGGTCGCGCGAAACCTGGTTGATCTCCGGCACGAAGCCGTCGGGATAGGCGAGGGCCAGCAGTGCGCCCTGGCCGCTGTGGTTGCGCGAGCGGTAGAAGGCGAAGGACACGATGTCGCGGTTGCTGGCGATGGTGCTGGCGTAGCCGGTGAGGTGTTCGCTGAAGCTGAACTCGGTGGTCGCCGAGACGCTGGCCGCCTGCACCGCGGGGTCGCCGTAGACAAAACCGACCTCGCCGACGCCCGGGTTGTTGCCGGTGTGCGGCGCCGGCGTCACGCCCTGGGACGGATCGGGGTGGTAGGGGCGCGCGCGGTTGGTGGAGTCCTGGTCGCTGAGCTGGGCTGCCACGTGCAGGTTGCCGCGGTCGCCGGCATAGGTGATCCCGGCATCGCCGGAGATCTGGCCGTTCTTGCCGTCGCCGGCCGAATACTGGCCAAGGTCGACCTGCAGGCTGCCGCCCCGTTCGGCACCCTTGAGCACGACGTTGACCACGCCGGCGATGGCATCGGAGCCGTACTGCGCGGACGCGCCGTCGCGCAGCACTTCCACCCGCGCGATGGCCGCGATCGGAATGGCGTTGAGGTCGACCGCCGAGGAGCCGCGGCCGATGCTGCCGTTGACGTTGACCAGGGCGGAGATGTGGCGGCGCTTGCCGTTCACCAGCACCAGCACCTGGTCCGGCGAGAGGCCGCGCAGCTGCGCCGGGCGCACGCCGCTGGTGCCGTCGGTGACGGCGGGGCGCGGGAAATTCAGCGAGGGCAGGGCGCGCGACAGCGCGGTCGCCAGCTCCACGGTGCCCGTGGCCTGCAGGGCTTCAGGGGTCAGGATGTCGATCGGCGACTGGGACTCGGCGACGGTGCGGTCGGCGACGCGGGTGCCGGTCACGATGACCGTATCCAGGGTCCTGCCGGCGTCGGCCGGAGCGTCCTGCGACTGCGCGTGGGCTGCGGAAGCAGTCAAGGTCAGCAACAGGGCGGCGGTGAGGGGGTGGCGGATCATGTCGGCTCCTAGGGGGGAGAGGGGTGGGTGTGAAATTAACCCCTACGTAACAAATCGCCAAAGGGGCAATCCCGATCGCCTTATTCCTTTCGGGCATGAGCGACTGCTTTGGCGGCGTCCCGGCCTACTCCTTTAGAATGGTCGGTCATGATCGCTTTCCGCAATTTCGCCCTCCGCCGCGGCGAACGCCTCCTGCTGTCCAACGTCGACCTCACCCTGCACGCCGGTTACCGGGCGGGCGTGGTCGGGCGCAACGGCACCGGCAAGTCCTCCCTGTTCGCCGCCGTGCGCGGCGAACTCGAACCCGACAAGGGCGACCTGGACGTGCCCAACCGGGTGCGCATCGCCAGCGTGGCGCAGGAAACCCCGTCGCTGCCCGACCCGGCGATCGAGTTCGTGCTTGGCGGCGACGACGTGGTCGCCGCGGTGATCCGCGCCGAGGCCGAAGCCGCCGCGCGCGAGGACTGGGAGTCCGTGGCCGTCGCGCACCAGCGCCTGGCGGAGCTGGACGGCTACGACGCCGAGGCCCGCGCCGGGCGCCTGCTGCACGGTCTGGGCTTCCCCGCCGAGACCCATCGCCGCGCGGTGAGTTCGTTCTCGGGCGGCTGGCGGGTGCGCCTGAACCTGGCGCGCGCGTTGATGATGCCCAGCGACCTGCTGCTGCTCGACGAGCCCACCAACCACCTCGACCTCGACGCGGTGCTGTGGCTGGAGCAGTGGCTGCTCAAGTACCCGGGCACGCTGCTGCTGATCAGCCACGATCGCGAATTCCTCGATGGCGTGAGCACCCATACGCTGCACCTCAACGACGGCAAGGCCAAGCTGTACGTCGGCGACTACACCGCCTTCGAGCGTCAGCGCGCCGAGCACCTGCGCCAGCAGCAGGTCGTGCACGAGAAGGAACAGGCCGAGCGCGCCCACCTGCAGAAGTTCATCGACCGCTTCAAGGCCCAGGCCAGCAAGGCGCGCCAGGCGCAGAGCCGGATGAAGCGACTGGCCAAGCTGGCCGGCACCGAGGCGGTGCGCGCCGAGCGCGAGTTCCGCATCGAGTTTCCTGCGCCTGCGAAGCTGCCGCATGCGCTGCTGCGGATCAACGATGGCGTGTGCGGTTACGTCCCAAAGCCCCTTGAAGGGAAGGGCGCAATACGCATTCTGGAAAACGTCGGTTTCGGCCTCGAGGCCGGCGACCGCATCGGTCTGCTCGGTCCCAACGGCGCCGGCAAGTCGACCCTGGTCAAGTCGCTGGTCGGGGAGCTGCCGCTGCTGGCCGGCGAGCGCTATGCCCATCCGGACCTGCGCATCGGCTACTTCGCCCAGCACACGGTGGAATCACTGGTTGCCGGCACTTCGGCGATCGACCACCTGCGCGAGCTGTCACCGGACACGTCGACGCAGGCCTTCCGCGATTTCCTGGGCAAGTGGTATTTCCCCGGCGAGCGCGCGTTCGAAAGCATCGATGGCTTCTCCGGCGGCGAGCGCGCGCGGCTGGCGCTGGCGTTGATCGCCTGGCGCCAGCCGAACGTGCTGCTGCTCGACGAACCGACCAACCATCTGGACCTCGACATGCGCGAGGCACTTGCCGAAGCGCTGAGCGATTTCGAGGGCGCGATCGTGCTGGTGTCGCACGACCGGCACCTGATCGGACTGGTGAGCGACACCTTCTGGCGCGTGTCCGATGGCGTGGTCAAGCCGTTCGACGGAGACCTGGACGAATACGCGGCGTGGCTGCGTTCGCGACCCTCCGGCGAACAGGCGCGTGCGCCCGCGATGCCCAAGGTTGCGGAGCCGCCGCCCGAGCCAGCCAGGCCGGCGGCGAAGGTCAACCCGCACAGGCTGGGCAAGGTCGAAGCGCGCGTGGCCGAACTCGAGCAGGCGCTGGCGGACCTGGAAGCCGAACTGGCCGAGCCCGCGATCTACGCCGATGGTGCCCGGGTGGTCGACATCGGCCAGAAGCAGGCGGCACTGCGCGCGCAGCTGGACGATGCGGAAGGCGAACTGCTGTCGCTGTACGGCTGAGTGCAATCGCGGCCTCGCCGCGAGGACAATGGATTTCGTGCGGCGCCTCCGTCGCAATCGAGTATCTGCAGAAGGGGCTTCGGCCGCTATCCGGCAACTTGCGATGCCACACCTGCGCGGTTACGGTGCAGCGATGAATAAAACACATCGCTACATCACGCACCGCATCCTTCCCCTCGCCGCGCTTGCACTCGCGCTGTCCGCCTGCAGCGGAACCAGCACCGATGCCGGCGACAACAATGCGGCAGCGCAGGCCGATGCCGCGGCCGAAGGCATCGACCCGTCGCAGGCGTCCGACGCGCAGGCACCCGCCGACCAGTTCCTGGCAGCGCTCGCGCGCCACTGCGGGCAGGCGTTCGAAGGGCGCGTCGTCGCCAACCAGCCTGCCTCGGCCGAGCCGGACGCGTTCGAGGGCAAGCGCCTGGTGATGCACGTGCGCGGCTGTGAGGCGCCCGCGCGCGAACTGCGCGTGCCGTTCCACGTGGGCGATGACCACTCGCGCACCTGGGTGCTGACCCGCACCGGCGACGGCCTGCGACTCAAGCACGACCACCGCCACGAGGACGGCAGCGACGACGCGGTCACCATGTACGGCGGCGATACCGCCAGCGCCGGCACCGCCGTGCGCCAGGAGTTCCCGGTCGATGCCGAATCGATCGCGGTGTTCGAGCGCGAGGGTCTCGACGTCTCGGTGACCAACACCTGGGCGATGGAAGTCGAGCCCGGGCAGCGCTTCCTCTACGAGCTCACCCGTCCGGGCGGCCGCGAGTTCAAGGTCGAGTTCGACCTGTCGCAGGCCGTGGACCTGCCGCCCGCACCGTGGGGCAGCGCGCCGCAGGAATAAGTGGCGGCGGCGCTGCCGGCTTGCTTTCCGCGGCGCCGCCCCCACACTGCGCGCTCGAGACGAACCACCAACCGATATCGCCATGCCCATCTATGCGTACCGCTGCGAGCAGTGCGGTCACAGCTTCGACCGCCTGCAGAAGCTTTCAGACCCGGACCCGGACGCTTGCCCGTCCTGCAGCGCCGCGTCGGTCAAGCGCACGCTGACCGCGCCTTCGTTCCGCCTGGCCGGTGGCGGCTGGTACGAGACCGACTTCAAGAAGGACGGCGACCGCAAGCGCAACATCGCCGATGGCGGCGATGGCGGGTCGAAAGAATCCAAGGGCGATTCGAAGGGCGACACCGGCGGCTCATCGCCCGATGCGGCCAAGCCCGCGGCCACGCCGGCCGCCGCGCCTGCGACCAAGGCTGCCGACGCCTGATCCCGTCGCGTGCCGCGCGGCAACTCGCGCGCGGCCCCGTTTACCCCAACCGATACTGCGGACCTCCCCTCAGGACCGCGAGCGTTCGGCCGTGCGCACCATCGCCAGGCTGGTGAGCTCCATGTACTCGGCCCAGTCCAGCCAGGCGCGGAATTCCAGGTCGTTGGTTGTGTCGTCCAGCCCGATCTGCAGCCGGATCGAACCGGTGGGATGGCGTGCGGGCTGGATCCACTCGCGCGCCACCACGCGTCCGTCCGAGGCGACCGCCTCCAGCCAGAACGGGTGGCTCGGCCACTCGCGCGTGCGCAGCCGCAGCTGATACTGGCCGGCGACCAGCTCGGTTTCGTGGCCCAGCCAGATCGAGCGCCGCGGCCTCGGTCGCGGGCCGGTCGCGGCTTCCAGCGGCGCATCCACGCGCACGCCGCGCTGCAGGTCGGCGTCGGCGAAAAGCTTGCGGTTGTCGTGTGCGTCGACCAGCAGCGCACACCATTCGCCGCTCAGCGCGTCGTCGTCGAAGGCCGTGCAGCGGTCGACGTAGGCGCGCACGTTGGCCGGATCGTCGATGCCGAACTGGCGTGGCGCATCCTCCATCGTGATCGCGCCCAGTGCCCAGTCCTCGTCGTACTCGATCATCACCGGCGGGCGTACGTGCTGCAGGCCGATCCGGATCTGGTCGCCGTCGATGCGCAGGGTGCGCGTGTCGCCGCCGGTCCACAGCGCGCGCGCATAGGCCAGGTAGGGCGCGTAGCCGGTGTCGGCCTCGTCCAGCGCGGCCAGACTTGCGCTCGACGCCGCACCGGGCACCAGCAGCGAGCGGCCGAAGCCGAGCGCATCGCGGGCCGGGTCGATCAGCGACAGCAGCGTCGCGCCGGAGTCGAGCGTGGTGCCGGGGACCGCCAGCTGCTGGCCTTCGAGCCCCGGCGCCAGGAACAGCAGCAGGTTCTCGCGGCGCATGCCGGCCAGGACGTCGCTGAGGTCGTTCGGCATCGCCAGATGGTCGGAGGCGAGCACGATCAGGGTGTCGTCGGCGTAGGGGCTGCTGCGGATGCGCTCGATCAACCCGGCAATCAGCATGTCGCTGCACTTGATCGCGTGCAGCAGGTCGATGTCGCCCAACTCGCTGCGGTAGCGCACGTCGCTGCAGGCGACCGGGAGATGGCCGGCCGGATGGTGGGTGTCCATGGTCAGCGCGTTGAGCATGAACGGCGTGCCGGCGGCCGAGAGCTGCATGAAGGTCTCGAACGCATCGTCCAGCAGCACGTCGTCGTGCAGGCCCCAGTTGGAGAAGTGGGCGCGGTCGATGCCGGCGTCTCGGTAATGGGCGAGGTCGCGCACCTCATCGAAACCGTGCTGGTGCAGGAAGCGTCCCTTGGCGGCGAACCCCGAATCGGCGCCACCCAGGAACAGGTTGCGATAGCCCTGGCCCTTGAGGAAATCGCCCAGGCAGTGCGCGCCGGGCAGGAACTCGCGCATCCGCCCCAGGCTGTTCTCGTCGCCGCGCGCGGCGGTGAGCGGGATGCCGCACTGCGAGGTGACCAGGCCGGCGATCGTCCAGCCGCCGCCTTCGGGCGAGGCGATGTCGCGGAAGTCCAGGCCCTGCTTCACCAGTCGCGAGAGCTGCGGCATCAGGCCCGGGAAGACCGACGGGTCGAGGTAGGTGCGCTCCAGGCTCTCGGCGTAGATCCAGACGATGTTGGGGCGCCGGGGCAGTTCGCCGCCCGGCACCTGATACTGCGCCGCCACGCCAGTGGCATCGACTGGCGCCAGATGGCGCTGCAGGCGTTGGGCATCCGCATACATCGGGCTGGCCAGGACGGCGGCGACGAAGGCGGTGGCAAAGCCCACGGACACGATCGGCGCCGGGTGCTGACGCCGGAAGCGCTGCAGGCGCCCGCGCAGCAGCGGGACCAGCGCCAGTGGCAGCGACGAAAGCAGCGCCAGCCCCAGGAAGCGGGCGATGTCGCCGCTGAAATCACCGATGCCGGCGCCCTGCATGCCGGCCTGCAGGTGATAGAGCGTGGCCGGGTCGATGCCGTTGCCGCTGAGGCGGTCGACCAGCCACCAGGCGCTGAGCGCCAGCAGCAGGGAAGACAGCAGGGCGGCCTTGAGCCAGGCACGCCGCTCGGCGGCCAGCAGCAGATAGGCGAGCAGGAACAGCGACAGCAGGAGGATCGTCGGCATGCAGCGAGGCTTCCTGTGGGACGGGGCCGGTGCCCGCGCGACGGGACCTGGCTGACACAATGCCGTCATATGGCTGAATCGCACTTCCATGTGGGCTGCTGGCGTCTCGCGGCGCCCGCCGCTGTGCACGCGCGGGGCGCGTCCCCGGGCAAAGCGCTTTAAACTTCGCGGTTTGCCGGCTCGGCCGGCACGAGCCGGAGTTCCGTTCATGCGTACCCACTTCTGCGGCCTGGTCGACGAGACGTTGATCGGGCAGAGCGTGACCCTGTGCGGCTGGGCCGACGTCGCGCGCAACCTCGGCGGGGTCTGCTTCATCGACCTGCGCGACCACGAGGGCATCGTCCAGGTGGTGGCCGAGCCGTCCGATGCGGCTGGCAACGCCGGCGTCGTCGCCGCAGCGGAGAAGGTGGGCTACGAGGACTGCCTGCGCATCACCGGCACGGTGCGCCGCCGGCATTCGGTCAATGCGAAGATTGTCACCGGCCAGGTGGAAGTGGTGGCCGAGGTCATCGAGGTGATGAACAAGGCCGAGCCGCTGCCGTTCCATCACCACGAGAACCCGGGCGAGGAGACGCGGCTCAGGTACCGCTACCTGGACCTGCGCCATCCGGAGATGCAGCGCCGCATGCGCACGCGCACGAAGCTGGTGAGCGCGCTGCGCCACTGGCTGGATGCGCGCAGCTTCCAGGACATCGAGACGCCGATCCTGACCAAGGCCACGCCCGAGGGCGCGCGCGACTTCCTGGTGCCCGCGCGCATGCATCCGGGCGAGTTCTATGCGCTGCCGCAGAGCCCGCAGCTGTTCAAGCAGATCCTGATGATGGCCGGCTTCGACCGCTACTACCAGATCGCGCGCTGCTTCCGCGACGAGGCCCTGCGCGCCGACCGCCAGCTGGAATTCACCCAGCTCGACATGGAGTTCGCCTGGGTGTCCGAGCGCGATGTGCAGGACACGGTCGAGGCCATGATCCGCGACGTGTTCCGCGAAGTGGTCGACGTCGAGTTGGCCGCCGAGTTCCCGCGCCTGACCTGGGCCGAAGCCATGCGCCGCTTCGGTTCGGACAAGCCCGACCTGCGCATCGCGCTCGAGTTGGTGGACGTGGCGGAACTGGTCAGGGACAGCGGCTTTGCCGTGTTCACCGGCCCGGCCAACGAGGCGGGCGGTCGCGTTGCGGCGCTGCGCATCCCGGGTGGCGCCTCGCTGAGCCGCAAGCAGATCGACGACTACGGCGCGCACGCGGCCAAGTACGGCGCCAAGGGCCTGGCCTACATCAAGATCGCCGAGTCGGGCGAGATCAGCTCGCCGATCCAGAAGTTCTTCGACGAGGCCGCGTTTGCCGCGCTGATCGCGCACGTGGGCGCGGGCAATGGCGACATCGTGTTCTTCGGTGCCGGCACGTATTCGACGGTCAGCGGCTTCATGGGCGCGGTGCGGCTCAAGGCAGGCAAGGACTTCGCCCTGGTCGAGGACGGCTGGCGTCCGCTGTGGGTCACCGACTTCCCGATGTTCGAATGGGACGAGGAGGCGCAGCGTTACGTGGCCCTGCACCATCCGTTCACCGCGCCGGCCGTGGACGACGAGGCCGACCTGCGCGCCAATGCCGCCACCGCAGTGTCGCGCGGCTACGACATGGTGCTCAACGGCAACGAGATCGGCGGCGGATCGATCCGCATCCATCGCGCCTCTTTGCAGAGCGCGGTGTTCGAGCTGCTGGGCATCGGCCGGGAAGAGGCGGAGCTGAAGTTCGGCTTCCTGCTCGACGCGCTCAAGTACGGCGCGCCGCCGCATGGCGGCATCGCCTTCGGCATCGACCGCATCGCCGCGCTGATGGCGGGCACCGAGTCGATCCGCGACGTGATTGCTTTCCCGAAGACCACCTCCGCGCAGTGCCTGATGACCGGCGCCCCGTCGCCGATCCCGGACGCACAGCTGGCCGAAGTGCACGTCCAGGTGCGGCCGAAAGCGTAAGGGCGATGGGCGCGCGGCGACCTGCAGGCCCCCACCCCAACCCTCCCCCGCAGGCGGGGGAGGGAGGAGATGCCGCCCGTCGCGGAAGGGCACGTCCGGAGCCCTCCCCCGCAAGCGGGGGAGGGAGCCAGGGCGCGAGGTCTTCTGCCCCTTCTGCCAAGCGCGTGGGCCGGGAAGGCGGACGTCGCGCGACATCTTTTGCTCCCTCCTCCGCCTGCGGGGGAGGGTTGGGGTGGGGGCCGCCGGATGCGCGTTGAGATCCGCCGCGCCAGCGTCGAAGACGCCACGACCCTGTCGGCGCTCGCTGCGCATACGTTCACCGAAACCTTCGGTCACCTCTATCCGCCGCAGGACCTCGCCGGCTTCATCGGCGAGGCCTATTGCGTCGAGCGCCAGCACACCATCCTGTCCCATCCGGATTACGCGGTCTGGCTGCTGGAGGAAGACGGCGTCGCGGTCGGCCATGCCGCCGCCGGCCCCTGCGGCCTGCCGCATCCGGATGTCGCGCCCGGCGACGGCGAGCTCAAGCGCCTGTACCTGTTGCACAGCCACCAAGCCGGCGGCCACGGCGGGCGGGTCATGGACGCCGTGATGGACTGGCTGCTGCGCGATGGCCCGCGCACGCTGTGGATCGGCGTCTGGTCCGGCAACGCCGGCGCGCAGCGCTTCTACGCACGACGCGGTTTCGACAAGGTTGGCGAGTACCTGTTCGCGGTCGGTGCCACCCAGGACCTCGAGTTCATCCTGCGGCGGCCCGCGGACGCGCTGCCGGCCGGCTGACCGCGCTATCGAGGGTAGACGGCTGCCGGCGCCTGGCGTCGGGGCACTTTGTCCGGTTCGGGTTTCCGCTTCCGGCAGCCCGGCGACGGCCCCCTTTTTCCCTGGTGCGATCGAGGGCATTCCCTCGGCTGGACTTGCAAGCGCCGTCGCGCCGTTGCCCAATCAGGCGATGTCCTCCTCGCCGTCCCCTCGCCTCCACGATGTGGCTGCCACGCGCCCGGTCCTGCTGATCCACGGCATCTGGAACACGCGCCTGTGGCTGCTGCCGCTCGCCCGGCGCCTGCGCGCGGAAGGATTCGATGCGCGGATCTGGGGCTACCCGAGCGTGCTGGGCGACCCCGCGCGGGCGTCGCAGGCCCTGGTCGACAGGCTGGCTGGCGGTCCGCCTGTCGATCTGGTGGGCTACAGCCTCGGCGGCCTGGTGGCGCTGGACGCACTGCGCATCGCGCCGGACCTGCCCGTGCAGCGGGTGGTCTGCCTGGGTTCGCCGCTGTGCGGCAGCTGCACCGCCCGCGCGCTGTGTGCGCGCCACTGGTCGTCGCTGGCGCTGGGCCGCAGCGCGAACCTGCTGCGACGCGGGCTCGACGGCTGGGCCGGAAAGGCCGAGGTCGGCGTGGTGGCGGGCTGCGTGCCGCGCGGCGTCGGCCGCCTGCTGTCGTCCGTGGATGCCGCGTCCGACGGCACGGTGGCCGTCGAGGAAACGCGGATGCCCGGCCTGCGCGACCATTGCCTGGTCCCGGCCAGCCATTCTGGCCTGCTGCTCTCGGCCGCCGCGGCGCGGCAGACGGCCGCATTCCTGCGCGAGGGCCGCTTCGAACATGGAGACAGGCCGCAAAACGTATAATCGGCGGGTCTTCCCGAACCGGTCATCGATCCATGGGGCGCGGTCCTTCCATCGAAGCACGCAAGAACGCCGTCGACGCGAGGCGCGGCAAGATTTTCACCAAGATCATCCGCGAGATCGGCGTGGCCGCACGCGCCGGCGGGGGTGATCCTGGTGGCAATCCGCGCCTGCGTGCCGCGATCGACAAGGGCCTGTCGCTGAACATGACCAAGGACGTGATCGAGCGCGCGATCAAGAAGGCCACCGGCGAGCTGGAAGGCATCGAGTACGAGGAGATCCGCTACGAGGGCTATGCGCCCGGCGGGGTGGCGGTGATCGTCGACTGCCTCACCGACAACCGCGTGCGCACCGTCGCCGACGTGCGCCACGCATTCGGCAAGTTCGGCGGCAACATGGGCACAGAAGGCTCGGTGGCCTTCATGTTCCGCAAACTGGGCGTGCTGTCGTACGGCGCCGGCGCGGACGAGGAAAAGGTCACCGATGCCGCGATCGAAGGCGGCGCCGACGACGTGGTCGTCTATCCGGAGGATGGTGCGATCGACGTGGTCACCACGCCCGAAACCTTCGTCGGGGTGAAGCACGCCATGGAAGCCGCCGGCCTGCCGCCGGACTTGGCCGAAGTGACCATGCGCGCCGACAACGACGTCGCCGTCGACGGCGACACCGCGCAGCAGGTCGTCAAGCTGCTGCGCTGGCTGGAGGACATGGACGACGTGCAGAGCGTCCATTCAAATGCCGAGCTGGGCGATGCCGTGTATGGCTGAGGGCCGGGAAGTGTGCGTGGGGAATCGGGAACAGCCGCGCGGCTGTTCGCGGATTGTCCACGCGTGCGCGATGGCGACGCCGTGTCGCCTGTTGCCGACGCCCGTTCGATGACCCGCATCCTCGGTATCGACCCGGGCTCGCAGCGCACCGGCATCGGCATCATCGACGTCGATGCGGCGGGGCGGACGACGCATGTTCACAACTGCGCGCTGGTGCTGCTGGGCGATGGCGACTTTTCGCTGCGCCTCAAGCGACTTCTGCTCGGGCTGGCCGAGGTGATCGAACAGTGGCAGCCGCAGGAGGTGGCGATCGAGCGCGTGTTCATGGCGCGCAACCCCGATTCGGCGCTCAAGCTCGGCCAGGCGCGCGGCGCGGCGATCAGCGCGGTGGTGCTGCGCGACCTGCCTGTGCATGAGTACGCGGCCACGGAAGTAAAGCTCGCCGTGGTCGGCAAGGGCGGTGCGGAGAAGACGCAGGTCCAGCACATGGTCGGGATCATGCTCAACCTGCATGGCAAGCTGCAGTCCGACGCTGCCGATGCCCTGGCCATCGCCATCACCCACGCGCATGTGCGTGCCACCGCGAAGCGGCTTGGCGTCAGCACGCAGCAGGCATGGAGCAGGAAGTGAATTCGAGTGCGTCTTCATTCCTGCTTTCGCAGGAATGACGGGCACGGGCAGTAACGAAGGGCACGGGGATGCAGGAATGACGGCAAGTCGTGCGACGAGGGACAGCGAATGATCGGACGATTGAAAGGCATCATCGTGCACAAGCAGCCGCCATGGCTGGTGGTCGACGTGCAAGGCGTCGGCTACGAGCTCGAAGCGCCGATGAGCACCTTCTACGACCTGCCAGAGGTCGGGCGCGAAGTGGTGCTGTGCACGCACTACGCGCAGAAGGAGGACAGCGTGTCGCTGTACGGCTTCCTCACCGAGGCCGAGCGGCGCCTGTTCCGCGACGTGCAGAAGGTGACCGGCATCGGCGCGAAGATCGCGCTGGCGATCCTGTCGGGGTCGTCGGTCAACCAGTTCGCTCTGCTGGTGCAGGCGGGCGATGTCACCGCGCTGACCCGGATTCCCGGCATCGGCAAGAAGACCGCCGAGCGGATCGTCGTCGAACTGCGTGATCGCGCCGCGAGCCTGGCCGTCGGCACCGTGCCCGGCGCGGGCGGTCCGCTGCCGACCGATCCGCTGTCGGAGGCGACCATCGCCCTGCAGCAGCTGGGCTACAAGCCGGTCGAGGCGCTGAGGATGGCCAAGGCTGCCGCCGCGGATGGCGATGCTGCTGAAACCATCATCCGCAAGGCGCTACAGTCCGCGCTTCGCTGACCCGCCACACCCGGCCCCCAACACACATGTCGCAGCCAGCCGCCCAACCTGCAGCGCCCGGGGCGCCGTCGCACGGCCATGGCCACATCGGCCTGGCCGGGCTGGTCGTCGGCGCCATCGGCGTGGTGTTCGGCGACATCGGCACCAGCCCGCTCTACACCATCCGCGAGGCCTTTTCACCGCACTACGGCCTGATCGCCGACCACGACACCGTGCTCGGCGTGCTGTCGATGATCTTCTGGGCGCTGAGCCTGGTGGTCACGACCAAGTACGTGACCATCATCATGCGCGCCGACAATGACGGCGAGGGCGGGATCATGGCGCTGATGGCGCTGGCCCAGCGCTGCTTTCCCAAGGGCTCGCGCTCGTCGTACACGGTGGGCATCCTCGGCGTCCTCGGTGCCTCGCTGTTTTTCGGCGACGGCGTGATCACGCCGGCCATCTCGGTGCTGTCGGCGGTGGAGGGCCTGGAAGTGGTCGCGCCGGGCATGCACGACTGGATCGTGCCGATCACCCTGGTGGTACTGGTCGCACTGTTCGCCACGCAGCGTTTCGGGACAGAGAAAGTGGGGCGGATCTTCGGCCCGATCACGGTGCTGTGGTTTCTCGCGCTCGCCGCGTTGGGCGTGATGAACATCCTGCACCAGCCCGAGGTGCTGCATGCGATCAATCCCTGGTGGGCGGCGCGCTTCTTCATCGACCACACCTGGGGCGGCATCTTCATCCTTGGCGCGGTGGTGCTGGCGGTCACCGGCGGCGAGGCGATCTACACCGACATGGGGCATTTCGGCCCGCGGCCGATCCGCCATGCCTGGTACTTCTTCGTGCTGCCGGCGCTGATGCTCAACTACCTGGGGCAGGGCGCCCTGGTGCTGGAGGATCCCGCCGCCGTGCGCAACCCGTTCTACATCGGCGTGCCGGGCTGGGCGCAGTGGCCGATGATCGTGCTGGCGACGATGGCCACGGTGATCGCCTCGCAGGCGGTGATCACCGGCGGCTATTCGATCGCGCGCCAGGCGATGCAGCTGGGCTACATGCCGCGCATGCGGATCAAGCACACCTCCAGCGAGACCATCGGCCAGATCTACATCCCGGCGATCAACTGGACGATGATGGTGATCGTGGTCGGGCTGGTGCTGGCGTTCGGCAACTCCTCGTCGCTGGCCGCCGCCTACGGCATCTCGGTGTCGGCGACGATGCTGATCGACACGCTCCTGCTGGCCCTGGTGGCGCACGTGCTGTGGCCGGAATGGCGGCGCTGGGTGCTGCCGCTGTGTGCGCTGTTCCTGGTCATCGACATCGCGTTCCTGGTGGCCAATGCCGCCAAGGTGCTGCAGGGTGCGTGGTTCCCGGTGGTGCTGGGCATCGTCCTGTTCACCCTGCTGCGCACCTGGCGCCGCGGCCGCGAGACCCTGCGCGAGGAGATGCAGAAGGAAGGCATCCGCCTCGACGCCTTCCTCCCCGGCCTGATGCTGGCCCCGCCGGTGCGGGTGGAGGGCACCGCGGTGTTCATGACCAGCGACAAGGGCGTGGTGCCGCACGCGCTGCTGCACAACCTCAAGCACAACAAGGTGCTGCACGAGATCAACGTGTTCCTCACCGTGGAGACGTTGACCGTGCCTTATGCCGCGTCCGGCAAGCGCCTGTCGATCGAGTCGATCGGCGATGGCTTCTACCGGGTGACCGTGCGCTTCGGTTTCATGGAAACCCCCGACGTACCGCAGGCGTTGATGCAGGCGGCCGACCACAGCACGCTCGGCTTCGACCCGATGGAGACGACCTATTTCGTCAGCCGCGAGACCATCGTCTCCAGCGCCAAGCGCGGCATGCCGGTCTGGCGCGACCGGCTGTTCGCGGTGATGCACCGCAATGCCGCGCCGGCCAACCAGTTCTTCCGGATACCCGGAAACCGCCTGGTGGAGCTGGGCGCGCAGGTCGAGATCTGACCGGCAGCGTCCGTTTGCTCCGCTGAAAATGCATTGAATTCCAGGCCGGGTCGGGCCGCCACGCGCCAGCGCGCGTGATGCGTTGAAACCTGTGGTGCGCGCGCCGCGCGCCTCAAGTCCGGTGCGCGGTGGCCGTTATTTCCCGCGACGCAACCGGAGGTACGGGATGACCGTGCTCCAGCCAATCGTGCCTAGTTCGCCACTGCCGCAGCGCGTGCTGCTGCTGGAGAACTCGCGTGCCTACATGCAGGCGGTCGCCGGTGCGATCGAGCAGCAGCTGAAGCTTCCGGTCATGGTCGCCTCCACGTTGGCCGAGGCGCGCGCGCTGCTCGACCAGTACGACGACTGGTTTCTCGCGCTGACCGGACTGGTTCTGGCGGACGGCGACCGCGACGAGGTGGTCGGTTGCCTGCAGGAGCGCGGCCTGTCGACCGTGGTGGTCACCGGCGTGTACGACGAGGAGCTGCGCAAGCGGTTGCTGCGGCGGCGTGTCATCGATTTCGTGCTCAAGAACACCCCCGGCAGCCTTGACTACATCGTCTGGCTGGTGAAGCGCCTGGAGCGCAACCGGCGCATCTCCGCGCTGGTGGTCGACGACTCGGCCTCCGCGCGGATGCATACCGCGAGCCTGCTGGAAACCTACGGCTACCGCGTGGTCCAGGCGGCAGATGGCGACGCGGCGCTGCACCTGCTCGAACGCGATCCGACCATCCGTCTGGCGATGGTCGACCAGGAGATGCCCGGGATGCAGGGTGTCGAACTCACCCGCCGCCTGCGCGCGCTGCGCGCCCGCGACCGCGTGGCGGTGATCGGCGTGTCCGCACGCAACGATCCCGACCTCGTCGCCCGGTTCCTCAAGAGCGGCGCCAACGACTTCCTGCGCAAGCCTTTTTCGCGCGAGGAATTCTTCTGCCGCGTCTCGCAGAACGTCGACCAGCTGGAGCTGATCGGCAGCCTGCAGGACCTGGCCACCCGCGACTTCCTCACCGGCCTGCCCA
This sequence comes from Luteimonas sp. A611, assembly GCF_054072715.1. Taxonomy (NCBI): domain Bacteria; kingdom Pseudomonadati; phylum Pseudomonadota; class Gammaproteobacteria; order Lysobacterales; family Lysobacteraceae; genus Luteimonas; species Luteimonas sp. A611. The sequence goes on along the minus strand of NZ_JBSVRP010000002.1, from coordinate 133,750 downwards.
ACCGGCGCCACTTCCTCGAGCAGGCCGAGCGCCTGGTGCCCGAGATGCGGACCGCGTGCCGGCCGCTGACCATGGCCATCCTGGACGTCGACCACTTCAAGCACATCAACGACGGCTGGGGCCACGAGGCCGGCGACCACGCGCTGCGCGCCCTGGCCGCGGTGCTGTCGCAGCATGCACGCCCCGGGGACCAGGTGGCGCGCTTCGGCGGCGAGGAGTTCTGCATGTTGGTCCCCGATCTCGACGCCAGCGCCCTCGAGGTCTACTTCGATGCACTGCGCCAGCGGGTCGAGGATCTCGACGTGCAGACCCCTGGCGGTGAGGTGCGCATGACCGTGAGCATCGGCGTGCGCACCGCCGTACCCGGCGACGACCTGCACGGGCTGCTGGCCGACGCCGACCGGCGTCTCTACCTGGCAAAGGCCGGCGGGCGCAACTGCGTGGTGGCGTCGGGGTAGGCGCGTTCCCAGCCGGTCCTTTGCTGGCCGGCCCCCAGGGACGCCGTGTCTGCGGAGCGTTGCCGCCAACCGGTGTCGATGTGGATAACGGCGGACCCGCCCCCATGTCTGGGCCATGTCGAAGAATCCCGCCCCCGCCATCCCGTATTCCCTCCTTGATCTGGCGCCGGTGTGCGAGGGCAGCACGCCCGCGCAGGCCTTTGCCAATTCGCTGGACCTGGCGCGCCATGCCGAGGCGCTGGGTTACAGCCGGTTCTGGCTGGCCGAGCACCACAACATGCCGGGGATCGCCAGTGCGGCGACGGCAGTGCTGATCGGACACATCGCCGGTGGCACCTCGACCATCCGCGTCGGCGCGGGCGGGGTGATGCTGCCCAACCACGCGCCGCTGCAGGTGGCCGAGCAGTTCGGCACGCTGGCTTCGCTGTATCCGGGCCGCATCGACCTGGGCCTGGGCCGTGCGCCGGGCACCGATCAGCCCACGACGAAGGCGCTGCGCCGCTACTACAGCGGCGCCGAGGCCTTCCCTTCGGACGTGATGGAACTGTTGCGCTACTTCGAGCCGGTCCAGCCCGGGCAGCCGGTGCAGGCTGTGCCGGGTGCGGGCGTCGAGGTGCCGGTGTGGATCCTGGGCTCGAGCCTGTTCGGCGCGCAGCTGGCGGCGGCACTGGGGCTTCCGTATTCGTTTGCTTCGCATTTCGCGCCAGCCGCGATGACCGAGGCGCTGGCGCTGTACCACCGCGATTTCAAGCCGTCCAAGCGGCTGCGCGCGCCGTACGCGATGCTCGCCCTCAACGTGGTCGCGGCCGATACGCGCGCCGAGGCGCAGCGGCTGTTCACCACCCAGCAGCAGAGCTTCGTGCGCCTGCGCCGCAGCGGGCCACCGGGGCTGATTCCGCCGCCGATCGACGACATCGAAGCGTTCTGGACGCCACAGGAAAAAGCGATGGTGCAGCAGGCGCTGGCCTGTTCGGTGGTGGGCGACGCTGCCGACGTGCGCGAAGGCATCGCCGAGTTCGCCGCGCGCCATCGGCCGGACGAACTGATCCTCACCGCCAACGTGTTTGATCACCAGGCGCGGCGCCACTCGTTCGCGCTCGCCGCTGAGGCGTTCCAGCAACGCTGAAGCGGCTGCCCGGAACTGACACGGCGGGCCATGCTTCCGGCGCGCGTGTAGCGCGCATTGATGACGCATCGCACCTCGCCGCCGTTGGCGTGCATGCCACGCGCCTGAGCGTTGCCCGTCACGGCAATGATGCGATGGCCCTTGGACTTGTCGCGCAGCGGCGGTAGGCTACGCACAGCAAGCCGATGGTGCCAGCAGGAGTGACGCGCGTTGGAGACGAGTCCCGGCCAGCCAAGGAAACGACGGGAAATCCTCCTGTTCCTGTTCATCACCGTGGTCCTGTTCCCGGTGCTGTCGGTGATGATCGTGGGCGGCTACGGCTTTGCGGTCTGGATCTACCAGATGATCGCCGGCCCGCCCGGACCGCCGGTCGGCTGAGACCGGACGTGCCTGTCACCGCATCCGGACAGACCGGTTCCAGACGCAGATCGCTGCTCCGCGGACGGCTGCGGGACGCGCCGGTGCTGCGTCCACCATGGGCCTTTGACGAATCGCGTTTCGCCGATGCCTGCACTGGTTGCGGCGACTGCATCAGTGCCTGCCCCGAGCAGGTCCTGGTCCGCGGTGCGGGCGGGCTGCCGGTCTTCGAGCCTTCGCGTGGCGAGTGCAGCTTCTGCGGCGACTGCGCGGCGGCCTGCCGCGTCGGGCTGTTCGCACAGTCGGACCAGGCCCCCTGGACGCTGCGTGCGCTGGTCGGCGACAGCTGCCTGGCTGCAAATGGCGTGGTGTGCTTCAGCTGCCGCGACGCCTGCGGCGCATCGGCAATCCGTTTCGCACCGGCGCGTACCGTGCCGGTCCCCGAGATACTGGCCGACCGCTGCACCGGCTGCGGCGCCTGCGTATCCGGCTGCCCGACGGCCGCCATCTCGCTCACTGCGAAACGCGAAGAGTCGATCGATGCCTGAGCGCGCTCCCGAATGGCACCTCGCCAGCCTGGTGGTGCGCCACCGTCCCGATGCGATCCCCGCGCTGGCCGCCGCCATCGAAGGCGCAGACGGCCTGGAGCTCGCCCTGCAGGACGACACCCGCAGCGTGCTGCTGCAGGAGAGCGACGGCACCGCCGGCCTGATGGACAACATCGGCCTGATCGAATCGGTGCCTGGCGTATACGCCGTCAACCTCGTCTACCACCACATCGAAGCGCAGGCGCCGGCCGATGCCGTGCCGTCCGCGCCTGGCAACGCACTCCAGGAGTCCTTGCGATGAGTACCAGCCGCCGCGATTTCATCCGCAACAGCGCCATCGCCAGCGCCGCCGCCGCGGCGGGGATGCCGTTGCCCGCCCAGGTCGCCGAGCCGGTGGTGGAAGGCGGCAACGAGCTGAAGTGGAGCAAGGCGCCGTGCCGCTACTGCGGCACCGGATGCGGCATCAACGTCGCGGTCCACAAGGGCCGCGTGGTCGCCACCCACGGTGACGTGCACGCCGAGGTCAACCGCGGGCTCAACTGCGTCAAGGGCTACTTCCTGTCCAAGGTGATGTACGGCGTCGACCGGCTCACCACGCCGCTGCTGCGCAAGACGGACGGCGTGTACGACAAGGAAGGCGACTTCACCCCGGTCAGCTGGGACGAGGCCTTCGACGTGATGGAGGAGAAGTTCCGAGCAGTGCTCAAGGCCAAGGGTGGCGACGGCATCGGCATGTTCGGCTCGGGCCAGTGGACGGTGTGGGAAGGCTACGCGGCCAACAAGCTGATGAAGGCCGGGTTCCGCAGCAACCACATCGACCCCAACGCACGCCACTGCATGGCGTCCGCGGTCACCGGTTTCATGCGCACCTTCGGCATGGACGAGCCGATGGGTTGCTACGACGACATCGAGGCGGCCGACGCGTTCGTGCTGTGGGGCTCGAACATGGCGGAGATGCATCCGATCCTGTGGACGCGGGTGACCGATCGCCGGCTCTCGAATCCGCACGTCAAGGTGGCGGTGCTGTCGACCTACGAGCACCGCAGCTTCGACCTCGCCGACATCCCGATGATCTTCAAGCCGCAGACGGACCTGGTGATCCTCAACTACATCGCCAATCACATCATCAAGACGGGCAAGGTCAACCGCGAGTTCGTCGACAAACACACGACCTTCAAGCGCGGCAACGACGACATCGGCTATGGCCTGCGCCCGGAGCATCCGCTGCAGGTCGCCGCGAAGAACGCCGATGACGCCAACGGCGGTTCTCCGATCGACTTCGAGGAGTTCGCGCGATTCGTGGCGCCCTACACCCTGGAGCACACGATCGAAATGACCGGCAGCGAGCGCGGCTGGCTGGAGCAGCTGGCCGAGCTCTACGCCAACCCCGACGTCAAGGTGATGTCGTTCTGGACCATGGGCTTCAACCAGCACACGCGCGGCACGTGGGCCAACAACATGGTCTACAACATCCACCTGCTCACCGGGAAGATCGCCACGCCGGGCAACAGCCCGTTCTCGCTGACCGGCCAGCCCTCGGCCTGCGGCACTGCGCGCGAAGTCGGCACCTTCAGCCACCGGCTGCCGGCGGACATGGTGGTGACCAATCCCGAGCACCGCGCGATGGCCGAGGACATCTGGAAGATCCCGCGCGGCATCATCAAGGAAAAGGTCGGCTACCACGCCGTCGAGCACAACCGCGCGCTCAAGGACGGCAAGCTCAACGCCTACTGGGTGCAGGTCAACAACAACATGCAAGCCGCGGCCAACATGCTGGAGGAGGGCTATCCGGGCTACCGCAACCCGGATAATTTCATCGTGGTCTCCGACGCCTATCCCACGGTGACCTGCCAGGCGGCCGACCTGGTCCTGCCTTCGGCGATGTGGGTGGAGAAGGAGGGCGCCTACGGCAACGCCGAACGCCGCACCCATTTCTGGCACCAGCTGGTCGATGCACCCGGCGAATCGCGCTCGGACCTGTGGCAGCTGATGGAGTTCTCCAAGCGCTTCACCACCGACGAATGCTGGCCGGCCGAACTCCTGGCCGCGAACCCGGAGTTCAAGGGCAAGACCCTGTTCGACGTGCTCTACCGCAACGGCAAGGTCGACGCCTTCGGCGTGGACCAGATCGAGGCGGGCTACGCGAACGACGAGTCGGATGCATTTGGCTTCTACGTGCAGAAGGGGCTGTTCGAGGAGTACGCCGAGTTCGGACGCGGGCATGCGCACGACCTGGCGCCTTTCGATGTCTACCACCAGGTGCGCGGCCTGCGCTGGCCGGTGGTGGACGGCAAGGAAACCCGCTGGCGTTATCGCGAGGGCGAGGATCCGTACGTCAAGGAGGGGACGGGCTTCGAGTTCTACGGCAACCCCGACGGCCGCGCAGTGATCTGGGCGCTGCCCTATGAGCCGCCGGCAGAATCGCCGGACACCGAATACGACCTGTGGCTGGTCACCGGGCGCGTGCTCGAGCACTGGCATTCGGGCTCGATGACCATGCGCATCCCCGAGCTGTACCGGGCATTCCCGTCGGCGGTGGTGTTCATGCATCCAGATGATGCGCATGAACGCGGCTTCAAGCGCGGCGACGAGGTGGCGGTGACCTCGCGCCGCGGCGCGATGCGCACCCGGGTCGAGACGCGCGGGCGCAATCGAATGCCGCGCGGCGTGATCTACGTGCCGTGGTTCGATGCGGCGCAGCTGATCAACAAGGTCACGCTGGATGCGACCGATCCGATCTCCAAGCAGACCGACTTCAAGAAGTGCGCGGCCAAGGTGGTCGCGGTGGGAGGGGCCTGACATGCGCGCGATCCTCGTGATGCCCCTGCTGGCGCTGGCCCTGCTCATGCTGGTCGCCTGCGGTCGCGACGAACCCCGTCCGCAGGTGGTCGCGCCGGCGCCCGAGGTGGGCGCGCGCGGCAACCCCGGGCAGGACATCGACGGCCTGCGCCGCAACGTTCCGATCACCACCGAAATCACGCCCCTGCCGATGGCCCAGGTGGAGAACTTCGACGTGCGTCGCGGTCGCGCCTATCCGATGCAGCCGCCGACCATCCCGCACAACATCGACGGCTACCAGGTCGACCTCAACTCCAACCGATGCATGCTCTGCCATGCGCGCAGCACGGCCGCGCAGTTCCAGGCGCCGGAAGTGAGCGTGACCCACTATATGGACCGCAACGACCAGTTCCTGGCAGAGATCTCCCCGAGGCGCTACTTCTGCGTGCAGTGCCATGTGGTGCAGACCGACGCGCGGCCACTGGTCGAGAACGGCTTCCAGGACATCGACACCCTGCTGCGATCGGAGCGCATGCAATGAGGCTGCTGCGCCGCGCGGGCCGCACGGCCCTCGCGTTCTGGCGGCAATTCACTTCGCCGGCGCGCTACCTGAGCCTGGGTTTCCTGACCCTGGGTGGCTTCCTGGCCGGGGTGCTGTTCTGGGGCGGATTCAATACCGCGATGGACGCCACCAACACCGAGGCGTTCTGCACCAGCTGCCACGAGATGCGCGACAACGTGTTCGAGGAGCTCAAGACCACCATCCACTACAGCAACCGCTCCGGCGTGCGCGCCACCTGTCCGGACTGCCACGTGCCGCACGACTGGACCGACAAGATCGCGCGCAAGATGCAGGCCTCCAAGGAGGTGTGGGGCAAGATCTTCGGCACCATCAACACCCGCGAGAAGTTCCTCGACCAGCGCCTGGTGCTGGCCACCCATGAGTGGGTCCGGCTCAAGGCCAACGACTCGCTGGAATGCCGCAACTGCCACGACTATGACTCGATGGACCTGACCCGCCAGGCCAGCCGCGCCGCCCGCACCCACCGCACCTACCTGGCCACCGGCGAGGCCACCTGCATCGATTGCCACAAGGGCATCGCCCACAAGCTGCCCAACATGGCCGGCGTGCAGCAGGGCGTGCAGGCGCTGCCAGCCACCGAAGCGCCACTGTAGGAGCGGCTTCAGCCGCAATCGATCCGGACGCACGAGGCAAGGTCGTTTCCGTTCGCGGCTGAAGCCGCTCCTACACGGGCGGCGGAGGGGATCGACCTGCAGGGGTGATTCAACCGCGACCCGTCGCAAGCTCCGGCACCAGGCTGACGCAGCCGATACACCCGCCAATGCGCCGTGCGACCATAGCGCGATGGAAGAACAACGCATCATCGCCGCGGATTCCACCCGCGAGGACGAGGCCATCGAGGCCAGCATCCGCCCGAAGCGGTTGGCCGAATACCTCGGCCAGCAGCCGGTGCGCGAGCAGATGGGCCTGTTCATCGAGGCGGCCAAGCATCGCGGCGAGGCGCTCGACCATGTCCTGATCTTCGGCCCGCCCGGGCTGGGCAAGACCACGCTCAGCCACGTGATCGCCAACGAACTGGGGGTGAGCCTGCGGGGCACTTCCGGCCCGGTGATCGAGAAGGCCGGCGACCTGGCCGCGCTGCTGACCAACCTGCAGCCGCACGACGTGCTGTTCATCGACGAGATCCACCGGCTTTCGCCGGTGGTCGAAGAGGTGCTGTACCCGGCGATGGAGGATTTCCAGCTCGACATCATGATCGGCGAGGGCCCGGCCGCGCGCTCGATCAAGATCGACCTGCCGCCCTTCACCCTGATCGGCGCCACCACCCGCGCCGGCCTGCTGACCGCGCCGCTGCGCGATCGGTTCGGCATCGTCCAGCGGCTGGAGTTCTACAGCGCCGCGGAACTCACCCGCATCGTGCGCCGCGCGGCGACGATCCTGGGCGTGGACTGCGGCGAAGAGGGCGCGACCGAGATCGCGCGACGCTCGCGCGGCACGCCGCGTATCGCCAACCGCCTGCTGCGCCGCGTGCGTGACTACGCCCAGGTGCGTGCCGGCGGCCGCATCGACCGCGAGGTCGCAGACGCTGCCATGAAGATGCTCAAGGTCGATCCGGAAGGTTTCGACGAGCTCGACCGGCGCCTGCTGCGCCTGATCATCGAGAATTTCGACGGCGGCCCGGTCGGCGTGGATTCGCTCGCCGCCGCCCTGAGCGAAGAGCGCGGCACCCTGGAGGACGTGATCGAGCCTTACCTGATCCAGCAGGGCTTCCTGGTCCGCACCGCGCGGGGGCGCATGGCGAGCGCGAAGGCGTGGCGCCACCTGGGCCTGCAGCCGCCGCCGCGCGAGTCCGGGACCGGCGTTCCGGAAACGGAGGAACTGTTCTGATGCCACCCATCGTTATCGAATCGTGCGTGCCGGAGAACCGCGCTTGAGTCCCGGGTCCAGGGCACTGGGTCCCGATTCCCCCGCGTTCAGCATCCCGACAAGGGTCTACTGGGAAGATACCGACGCTGGTGGTGTGGTGTACCACGCGCAGTACGTCGCGTACCTCGAGCGGGCGCGCACCGAATGGGTGCGGGCGCTGGGGTACGGACAGGACGCGCTGCGCCTGACCCACGGGCTGGTGTTCGCGGTGCGGGCGATGCGGATCGATTTCCGCAGGCCGGCGCGGCTGGATGATGCGCTGCAGGTCACGGTGTCGCTGCGCCGGTGCCGGCACGCGAGCGTCGTGTTCGCGCAGTCGATCCTGCGCGACGGCGAGCTGCTGCTGGATGCGGAGGTGCGGTGCGCGGCGCTGGAAGCGTCGACGTTCCGACCACGTGCGATCCCCGAAATGCTGTACCAGGAACTGACCCGACTCGTTGAACCCGGAGCCCAGGACGAATGATTCCCCTCGCAATGCTGCTGCAGGCCACCCAGATCGAGCCCTTGCCGGATGAGGCGGCCGCGACTGCGACCCAACTGGCCGATACCGCCACTGCCGCCGCAGCCGTCACCGCGTACGAGGGCATCAACTACGTTGACCTGATGCTCACGGCAAGCCTGCCGGTGCAGCTGATCGTGCTGCTGCTGCTGGTTGGCTCGGTGGTCAGCTGGGTCATCATTTTCCGCAAGGCGCGCATCTTCAAGCTCGCCAACCGCGACGCCGACGAGTTCGAGAGCCGGTTCTGGTCCGGCGCCGACCTGGGCAAGCTGTATTCCGCCGCGACCGAGCGCAACCGCCAGTTCGGCGGGCTGGAGGCGATCTTCGAGGCAGGCTTCCGCGAGTTCGCCCGCCTGCGCGACAAGCGCGGCTTCGATGCGCGCGCACAGCTCGAGGGTGCCCAGCGCGCGATGCGGGTCAGCTACACCCGCGAGGTCGACCAGCTCGACCGCAACCTGGAGCTGCTGGCCAACATCGGTTCCACCGCGCCCTACGTCGGCCTGGTCGGCACCGTGTTCGGGATCATGGTGACCATGCACGACATGCTCAACAGCGGCGAGCAGACCGGCATCGCCGCGGTCGCGCCGGGCATCTCCGAGGCGCTGTTCGCCACCGCGATCGGCCTGTTCGTGGCGATCCCCGCGGTGTGGGCCTACAACCGGTTCACCACGCGGGTCGAACGCCTGGCGGTGCGCTACGAGAACTTCGCCGAGGAGTTCAGCACCATCCTGCAGCGCCAGAGCACGATCGAGTAGGTGGGGCAGGCCATGGCCGGAAACATCATCCACCGCAAGCGGCGCAAGCTGAAGTCCGAGATCAACGTCGTGCCCTACATCGACGTGATGCTCGTGCTGCTGATCATCTTCATGGTGACCGCGCCCCTGCTGACGTTGAGCGTGGACGTCAAGCTGCCCTCGTCCGAGGCGCGGGCGACGCAGGAGCGCACCGACCCGGTGATCGTGATCGCCTATCCCGACGGCAGCCTGGGCCTGCAGTTGCCCGGCGACGGCGGCCCCCGCATCGTCGATTCCACGCAGATGGAGGCCATGCTCGCGCCGATCCGCGAGCAGCAGGGCAACGAGCTGCGGGTGATGGTGGCCGCGCAGGGCAGCGCCCCCTACCAGACCGTGCTCGATGCGATGGACGTGCTGCGCCGTGCCAAGGTCAGCAATGTCAGCCTGATGACCAACGCGGGCGGTGATGCACGCTGACGCTTTCCAGCGTCCCGGCGGGGCGCAGCAAGAGGAAGGCCTGGGCCGAGCGATCGCCTGGGCCATCGTCGTGCACGTGCTGGTGCTGGCGATCCTGCTGCTGTCGCCGCTGCTGAACTGGGACCCGGACCGCATCAGCGTGGCCGGCGCGCCGTCGATGGAGGCGGTGCTGGACGTGTCCAGCACCGACCAGCGCGCCGTGGAGCGTGCGCTGGCGATCGAGCCCGAGCCGCTGCCCGAACCTGTCGTGCAGCCGTTGCCCGATCCGGTGCTGGAGGAGGTGGTGCCGCCGCCTCCGCAGCCGCTGCCCGCGCCGTTGCCGGAGGAGGCGCCGGTCGAACCGCAGCCCACCCCGCAGGCGCGCGTGCCGGAGCCCGCGCCCGTCGACCAGGAAGAGGTGCGCCGCGACGGCGAGCTCGAACGGGCGCGCGTGCTGCGCGAGCAGGAGGAGAAGCGCCGCCAGGAACAGATCGACCTGACCGAGCGCAAGCGCCAGGAAGAGGCCGAGCAGAAGCGCCGCCTGGCGTTGCAGCGGCTGGAGAAGATCCGCGCCGAGCAGAAGAAGCTGGAGCAAGAGCAGCGCCAGACGCAACAGCGGCTGCAGCAGATCGCCGACCGCGAGGCGCGGCAGGCCTCGCAGCAGTCCCAGCAGTCCGCTTCGGCGCCGCCGCCTCCCGGCAACCAGGGCGTGGATACCGGGCTGTCGGCGCGTTACGCGGCCGCGCTGCAGGAAGCGATCCTGCGCAACTGGACCAGGCCGGACACGGTCGCGATCGGACAGCGCTGCCGCATCGTCATTCGCCAGATTCCCGGCGGCGAAGTGGTGGAAGCCAGGGTGGATCCATCCTGTCCCTACGACGAACTCGGCCGTCGCTCGGTCGAAGCGGCGGTGCTCAAGGCGCAGCCACTGCCTTATGTCGGCTTCGAGTCGGTGTTCCAGCGCACGATCACGCTGAATTTCCAGGCGCAGGATCGCTGAGCTTCGCATCGCGCCTTCACGACCGTGCAGATATCGTGCGCCGAGTGCCTGTCGCGTGCTGTAGGAGCGGCTTCAGCCGCGAAGGATGCCGGATGCTCTGCGAGGCTGTCAGGGCGATCGCGGCTGAAGCCGCTCCTACAGAGCTCGACGGCCCGCCTCGCGGCTGCCGGAATCCATCCCCCGTTCATCTTCATGCGACGATTCGCGGCCAAGCTGTCGTCCGCCTACTGAAACGCTGCAAGGGACCTCCCCGATGACCTTCGCCAAACGCTGCCTGTTCGCCATGCTCACACTGTTGCTGCCGTTCGCCGCGGCCGCACAGCAGCAGGGACTGGAGATCGACATCATCGGCGGCAACGCCTCGGCCCTGCCGATCGCGATCGTGCCGATGCCCTACCAGGGCGGTGGAACCGCGCCGGAGACCGACGTCGCCGCAGTGGTGCGCGCCGACCTCGAGCGTTCGGGCCAGTTCCGTTCCCTGCCCGAACGCGACATGGCCAGCCGGCCGACGCGCGGCTCGGAGGTCGACTATCCCGCCTGGCGCGCGCTGCGCCAGGACTTCCTGGTGGTCGGTCGCGTGGCCGACGCGGCCGAAGGCAGCTACCGTGTCGAGTACGAGCTGTTCGACGTCGCCAGGCAGGAACGCCTGCTCGGCCTTGCGCTGACTGCGCGCGGCAGCGCCATGCGCGACGTCGCCCACCAGATCTCGGACGCCATCTACGAGAAGATCCTCGGCGTGCGTGGCGCGTTCTGGACGCGCATCGCCTACGTCACCGCTACCGGCGTGGGGCAGGGCTCGCGCTACGCGCTGATGGTTGCCGATGCGGACGGCTACAACCCGCAGACCGTGGTGCGCTCCAACGAGCCGCTGCTGTCGCCCGCCTGGAGCCCGGATGGACGCAAGCTGGCCTATGTGAGCTTCGAGCGCGGCAACTCCTCGATCTACATCCAGGACATCACCACCGGCAGCCGCGAGCTCGTGTCGAGCTTCCGCGGCATCAACAGTGGCCCGGCGTTCTCGCCCGACGGCCGCAAGCTGGCGCTGACCCTCTCGCGCAGCGGCAACCCCGAGATCTACGTGATGGACCTGGGCAGCAAGGCGCTGACCCAGATCACCAACCAGTTCGGCATCGACACCTCGCCGGCGTGGAGCCCGGACGGCAACAGCATCTACTTCACCTCCGACCGCGGTGGCCGGCCCCAGATCTACCAGGCGCCGGCCTCGGGCGGCGGCGCCAGCCGGGTGACGTTCGAGGGCAACTACAACGCCGATCCAAGCATCTCCTGGGATGGCCAGAAGATCGCAGTGGCACAGGGCGCAGGCAACTCCTACCGCGTCGCGGTGATGGACCGCAGCATGGGTTCGCCACGCTGGTCGACCATCTCCCCGGGCTCGCTCGACGAGTCCCCCAGCTTTGCGCCCAACGCCAGCATGATCCTCTATGCGGCGCGTGAAGGGCGGCGGGGTGTCCTGTATGCTGTGTCAGCCGATGGCCGCGTGCGACAGCGCCTGGTCCTGGCCGACGGAGATGTACGCGAGCCCGCATGGGGACCTTACCGGACCCCGCGCTGACACGTTCTGCACAGCCATTCAATCAACCTGAACGTCCGTTTCAACGCCCGAGGATCGACGAGAATGAACACCCATAAGTCTGCCGTGTTTGGCAAGGCCCTGCTCATCGCAATGATGTGCGTGGCCATGGCCGCTTGCTCCAAGAAGGTCAAGGAAGCCCCCCCGGTCGACACGGCGACGCCGCCAGCCCAGACGGATGGAACCACCGCTCCGGGTGCATATGGCCCCTCGGACCTCGACACCGACGCCTGCCTGCGTCAGCGCGTTGTGTACTTCGACCTGGATCGTGACGCCCTGCGTCCGGAGTTCCAGGCCGCCATGTCGTGCCACGCCAAGTACCTGCGTGATCGTCCGTCCTCGCGCGCCACGCTGGAAGGCCATGCCGACGAGCGCGGCAGCCGCGAGTACAACCTCGGCCTGGGTGAGCGTCGCGGCAATGCGGTGTCGTCGGCCCTGCAGGCCAACGGTGGCTCCGGTGGCCAGCTGACCGTGGTCAGCTATGGCGAAGAGCGTCCGAGCTGCACCGACTCCAACGAGGACTGCTGGGCGAAGAACCGTCGCGTCGAGATCGTCTACACGGCGAAGTAAGACGCGAAGATGCGTGCTTTCCTTGTTCCAATCGCGTTCGCGGCGGCCTTCATGGCCGCCGCGCCCGCGTCCGCCCAACGGCCAAGCCTGGCCGATCGCGTCGCCGTGCTCGAGCAGCGGGCTGCCGACAACCGCGGCAACGTCGACCTGCTCAACCAGCTGACCGAGCTGCGCAGCGAGGTCCAGTCCCTGCGCTCGCAGGTGGAAGAGCTGCAGCATCAGAACGAGCAGCTCAAGTCGACCGGCCGTAGCCAGTACCTCGACCTCGACGGCCGCCTCAACCGGCTTGAGGGCGCGGGCCTGCCGCCGCCTGCACTGGGCGAGCAACCCGTCGGAGCGGCGCCTGCCGCCGCCCCACGCGACACCCCGCCGGCGGTGCACGGTGATGCCGGCCTGCTGGTGAACACGGCCGGCGAACGCGGTGCCTACGAGACTGCGTTCGACGCGCTCAAGGCCGGCAACTATGCCGAGTCCGCCCAGCTGTTCCAGGATTTCCTGCGCACGCACGCTGAAGGTGTGTATGCGCCCAACGCCCGCTACTGGCTGGGCGAAAGCTACTACGTCACCCAGAACTACGAACTGGCGCGGGAGCAGTTCCAGGCGCTGGTGGCGCGGCACCCGACCCACGACAAGACGCCGGGCGCGCTGCTCAAGATCGGCCTGTCGCAATACGGGCTGCGCGACCTGGACGGCGCCGAGGCGACCCTGTCGCAGGTGCTGGCCCAGTATCCCGGCACCGACGCGGCGCGCACTGCCGAAGATCGCCTGCACGCGATCCAGCTCGCGCGCGCCAGCCGCTGAGCCATGGATGCCGTCGTGCCCGATGCGGCCGCCGCATCGACGGCTGACCGGCTGAAGATCACCGAGGTCTTCCTGTCACTGCAGGGCGAAGCCCGCGACGCAGGCTGGCCCACCGTGTTCGTGCGCCTGACCGGCTGCCCGCTGCGCTGCGTGTACTGCGACACCGCCTATGCCTTCCACGGCGGCGAGTGGCGCGAGATCGACTCGATCCTGTCCGAGGTGGCCGGCTTCGGCGTGCGCCACGTCTGCGTGACCGGCGGCGAGCCGCTGGCGCAGAAGCGCTGCCTGCCGTTGCTCTCGCGCCTGTGCGACGCCGGTTACGTGGTATCGCTGGAAACCAGCGGCGCGATCGACATCGGAGGGGTCGACCCGCGGGTATCGCGGGTGCTGGACATCAAGACGCCGGCATCGGGCGAGGTGGCGCGCAACCGCTGGGAAAACGTCCCGCTACTCACGCCGCACGACCAGGTGAAGTTCGTCATCTGCAGCCGTGCCGACTACGAGTGGGCGCGCGAGGCGCTGCACGCGCGTGCACTGCATGCCCGCTGCGACGTGCTGTTCTCGCCGAGCAAGTCCGAGCTCTCGCCGACCGACCTGGCCGACTGGATCGTCGCCGACCGCCTGCCGGTGAAATTCCAGATGCAACTGCACAAGCTGCTGTGGAATGACGAACCCGGGCGCTGAGGCGGCGTTCGCGGACGGTTGTCGTGCGGGTGCGCGAGGCGTGCCTGGAAGCGTCGTCACGGACCCGAGCGTTCCCGTGAAAGTTCCAGACACCGGAATGTCATCCCGAGCGCAGCGAGGGATCCCGGCAGTGCCGGGGAATGCAGGTCCCTCACTGCGCTCGGGATTACAACCGCGGCTCGCCAGCACCGCTGACCCAGACTGAATCCACGATCCGAAGTCAGAATCCCATGAAAAAAGCAGTCGTCCTCGTCTCTGGCGGCATGGATTCCGCCGTCGTCCTGGCCATCGCGCGCGAGCAGGGCTTTGCCGTGCACGCCCTGAGCCTGAGCTATGGCCAGCGCCACACCTCCGAGCTCGAGGCCGCCGGCCGCGTGTCCGCGATGCTGGGCGCCGTCGAACACAAGACCGTCAAGGTCGACTTGCGCGCCTTCGGCGGATCCGCCCTGACCGACGACATCGAGGTGCCGGAAGCCGGCGGGCCCGGCATCCCGGTGACCTACGTGCCGGCGCGCAACACCATCATGCTGTCGCTGGCCCTGGGCTGGGCCGAAGTGCTGGGCGCCAGCGATCTGTTCTGTGGCGTCAACGCGGTCGACTATTCCGGTTATCCGGACTGCCGTCCCGAATTCATCGAAGCCTTCGAGCGGCTGGCCAACGTGGCGACGAAGGCCGGGGTCGAGGGTGCCGGGATCCGCGTGCATGCGCCGCTGCTGCACCTGGGCAAGGCGGAGATCGTGCAGGAGGGCGCGCGCCTGGGCGTGGACTTCGGCGCAACCGTCTCCTGCTACCGCGCCGATGATGCCGGCCGCGCCTGCGCGCATTGCGATGCTTGTCGCCTGCGCGCCGAAGGCTTCGAGACTGCGGGCGTTGCCGATCCGACCCGTTACGCGGGCTGATCGCGCCCGCTGGCGTGGGCATGCGCGTGGGCGCAACCCGGGCCGCCCGCATCGCGCCGGTCGCGCCGCAGCGGATCGATGTCCAGCCCGATGCGCAGCGACCGGGCGATGCGTTGTGCGGTCTCGAACACGTGCCGGGCCTGGACCGGGGTGAGTACGTCGCGCGCGGTTGCGTCCCACAGCGCCAGCCAGCGCGCGAAATGCTGATCGCCCACGTCAAGCGGCCGGTGCGCGGCCATGGGGTTGCCGCGGTAACTGCCCGCGCGCAGCAGCACCGAGCACCAGAAACGCACCAGCGTGTCGAGGTGTTCGGACCAGTCGTCCACCGCGGTCTCGAACACCGGACCCAGCAGCCAGTCCGCACGTGCGCGGGCATAGAACGCGTGCACCAGACGCGCGATGGCGGCTTCGTCGGGAACGTGGTCGCCATCGCCGGGCGGCTGGGGCGACGGGGAGCGGGTGCCTGGAGTGAGCATGCACCCAGTGTGCCCACGTGTCGCTGCACGGGCCTTGACCCAGGTCAGCCGCGGGTCCGCACGACGCATGACATATAATTCCGTGACTGCAGGGGCCGTTAGCTCAGTCGGTAGAGCATCGGACTTTTAATCCGCTGGTCGATGGTTCGAATCCATCACGGCCCACCAGTCGGGACACGCGGCCAAGGGGCGTCCCTGGCCCGGAACCGGGAGCGATCGCGACGTTGGGCAGAACGAGCATTGCAGTTGTGGAGGACGATCCCGAATACCGGGATGCGATCCTGGCGCCGACGCTGGAGCGCTCGGAATTCGAGGTCACTGCGATGGGCAGTGCGCTGGAACTGTACCGGGCCTTGGCCTCGCGTTCCTTCGACCTGGTGCTGCTTGACGTCGGCCTGCCCGATGACTGCGGCTATGCCATCGCCCGGCACCTGCGCGAGGTGGCGCCAACGATGGGAATCGTGATGTTGACCGGCCACGTTGCGCCGGCCGACCGCGTGCGCGGGCTGGAGGCTGGTGCGGATACATATCTGGGCAAGCCGGTGGGCATGCCCGAACTGGTCGCCGTGCTGCGCAACCTGGCCACCCGGGTCGCTGCCACCAGGACGCTGGGCGACGTGCCGGCAATGCCGGGCAGAGAGGCCAACGACGAGGCGACCGCGGAGGACACCTCCGGCCGCTGGCGGCTGGATGCCGATGGCTGGCGCATTCTGGCGGCGGGCAAGGGGGAAGTGGAACTCAACATGGCCGAACGGCAGGTGCTCCTCGCGCTGGCCGCGGCACCTGGCGTGCCGGTATCGCGCAAGGCGCTGATGGGGCAGCTGACCGTGGACGCGCACGATTTCGACTCGCACAGGCTGGAGACGCTGGTCTACCGGCTGCGCCGCAAATGCCTGCAGCAGGCCGGTGTGGAACTGCCGCTGAGGGCGGTCCGCGGGCTGGGTTACGCGCTGGTCTGGTAACTGGCCTCCACTTCGTCCGCGGGGTCTTCGGCCTCGTCTTCGACCGCGGCGAGCGGCAGCCGGATCGTGATGCAGGTCCCTGTGTCGGGTGTACTGCGAAGGTGCATGTCGCCGGCTGATTCCTGCACCAGGCGTTGCACCAGGAACAGTCCCAGACCGGTCCCCTGTCCCGCAGGCTTGGTGGTGAAGAACGGCTCCAGGACCCTCGCCTGCAGTTCCCCGGGAATGCCCGGCCCGTCGTCGCGCACGAGGATCTCGAGCGAATCCTGCGCCGGCCGTGGCCGCAGTTGCACCTCGAACGTGCCTGCACCTTCGATCGCCTGGGCCGAGTTGCTGGCGAGGTTGAGGAGCATCAGGCCGAACTGCGCCTCGTCGAAGATGATGGGGCAGGGCTGGGGCGGCAGGATGAGCGCGAGCTGGATCCGGCGCCCCAACGTCTGCCGCAACATCGGCTCGAGTTCGGCCATCGCGTCGCGGGCATCGAAACGGACCGCGCGCGTGGCGTCGTAGCGGCTGAAGTTGAGCAACTGGTGGGTGAGAGCGCCGGCGCGACGCGCGGCAAGTTCGATGCCGGTCACCGCCTCGGTCGCGCGCCCCGGGTCTCCGGCATGGCGGGCCTGGTCGACATGGCCCAGGATCAGCGCAAGCAGGTGGTTGAAGTCGTGTGCGAGGCCACTGGCCATGCGCCCGATCGCCTCGACCTTCTGCGCATGCAGCAGTTGCTCCTGGGTGCGCTCGCGGGCCGCGATCTCCGCCTGCAGCTGCAGGTTCGCGAGCGTGAGCTCGCGGCCGCGGCGGGTGGCAGCCTCCAGGCTGTCACGCAGCGCGCTGGTGCTGCGGTCGACCACCACGGCGATCACCAGGAAGATCACAGAGCGGATGGCGGCATCGACCAGCAGGGCGGCGGCTGGGTTGCCTGCCTGCGTCGCCTCGGTCCATGCGCCCAGGAACATGGCCAGCGCGAGGACCAGGTACATCGCCCACAGTGCGCGGCGGCCGATCGCCATCCCGGCCACGAACATCCACATCACCTGGATCGGCTGCTCGTACACCTGGGCGCTGAGGCCGCCGGCGGCGTAGGTGAACAGCATGCTCGCGGCGACCACGGCCAGCAGTTGGCGGATCGCCCACTGGAACCGGCCCAGCCGCACGAGGTAGAGGCTCGACAGCGCGACTGCGACGATCACCAGGCTCGCCGCCAGGCTCGCGCTTTCGCCTGGCCGCCACGGAATGTCGGTGCCGAAGATGCGGTACAGCCAGGCCAGGACCGGCGTCGTTCCCAGCACGATCAACACGATCTGCAGCATCGGCGCGTTGCGCCGGTCGACTGGATCCTCGATCGGCGGGCGGCGGAACCAGGCCTCGAGCTGCCTCATCCAACGCATTCGTACTGGCACACTGGCTCCATCGACTTTGGTCCGGCCGCCAGCAGACCAGTTGCACGCGGGCTTGTACAGCCGCCGGCCCGGGGACGGCCGCTCGTCTTCGGCTCAGGCCGCCTCGCTCTCCGCCACCGTATCCAGCACCTCGTCGCCATAGCGCTCGATCTTGCCGGCGCCGATGCCGCCGATCAGGGCCAGGTCGCCCGGCGTGTGCGGCCGCAGGCGCGCGATCTCGCGCAGGGTGGCGTCGTGGAAGATCACGTAGGGCGGCACGCCCTGTTCGCGCGCCAGCCGGGTGCGCAGCGCGCGCAGCGCTTCAAACAGTGGCTGGTCCTGGGCCGCAACTTCGACCGCCGGGCGGGCCGCGCGCGACTCGCTGCGCCCGCGCTTTCGCAGCGAGTCCTTGCGCAGCAGCACGGGCTGCTCGCCGCGCAGCACCGGGCGGCTGGCCTCGGCCAGGCGCAGGCCGCCGTGGCCTTCGGCATCGACCTCGAGCAGTCCCAGCGCGACCAGCTGGCGGAACACGCCGCGCCAGGCGCGTGCGTCGATATCGCCGCCGATGCCGTACACGGGCAGGCGGTCGTGGCCGAACTGGTGGATGCGCTCGGTGTCGCCGCCGCGCAGCACGTCGATCAGGTGCGCCGCGCCGAAGCGCTGGCCCGTGCGGTAGACGCAGCTCAGTGCCTTGCGCGCGGCCTCGGTGCCGTCCCAGGATTCGGGCGGCGCGATGCAGTTGTCGCAGTTGCCGCAGGCCTGCGGCAGCACCTCGCCGAAATTGTCCAGCAGCACCTGGCGGCGGCAGCGCATGGTCTCGCAGTAGCCGACCAGCGAGTCGAGCTTGCGGTGCTCCAGTCGCTTGCGTTCCGGGCCGGACTCGGACTGCTCGATCATCTGCCGCAGCAGCACCAGGTCGCCCAGGCCGTAGCACATCCACGCCTCGGCGGGCTCGCCATCGCGGCCGGCGCGGCCGGTTTCCTGGTAGTAGCCTTCGATCGACTTGGGCAGGTCGGTGTGGGCCACGAAGCGTACGTCCGGCTTGTCGATGCCCATGCCGAAGGCGATGGTCGCGACCACCACCACGCCCTCGCCGCGCAGGAAGCGGCGCTGGTTGGCGGAGCGCCGCGCCGAATCCATGCCGGCGTGGTAGGGCACCGCGTCGATGCCGTTGCCGGCGAGGAACTCGGCGGTCTCCTCGACCTTGCGCCGCGACAGGCAGTAGACGATGCCGGCCGCGCCGCGGTGGGGCTCGAGGAAATCCAGCAGCTGGCGCTTCGCGTTCTCCTTTTGCACCACCGTGTAGCGGATGTTGGGGCGGTCGAAGGAACTGACGAAGCGGCGCGCGTCCTGCAGCTGCAGGCGCTCGGCGATCTCGCGCTGGGTGGGCGGGTCGGCGGTGGCGGTCAGGGCGATGCGTGGCACGTCGGGCCAGCGCTCGTGCAGGATCGTCAGCTCGCGGTATTCGGGGCGGAAATCGTGGCCCCATTGCGACACGCAGTGGGCCTCGTCGATGGCAAACAGGGCCAGCGGCGCACGTTCGAGCAGGGACAGGAACCGCGGCGTGAGCAGGCGCTCGGGGGCGACGTAGAGCAGGTCGAGTTCGCCGGCCTGCAGCTGCCGCTCGACTGCCTGCGCGGCGGCGGCATCCAGGCTGGAATTGAGAAAGGCGGCGCGCACGCCAAGCTGTTGCAGCGCGTCCACCTGGTCCTGCATCAGCGCGATCAGCGGCGAGACCACGATCGCCACGCCATCGCGCAGCAGCGCCGGTAGCTGGTAACACAGTGATTTGCCGCCGCCGGTGGGCATCAGCACCAGGGCGTCGTTGCCTTCGGCGACATGGCGGACGATTTCGCCCTGCTCGCCGCGGAATTCGCGGTGGCCGAAGATCTTTTCAAGCAGGTGGTGCGCGTTCGAACTCATGCGCACAGGATAGCCAGCCCGGGGCAGCATGGCTTGTAGGAAAAGCGCCTGATCCGTGATACGACGACGGCGCGTTGCCGCGCCGTCGTCGGAGTGCCGCGCCCTGCGGGCGCGATGGGCCGGATGCCTACTGCAGCAGCGAGCGCAGCATCCAGGCGTACTTCTCGTGGGTCTGCAGGCGCTGCACCAGCAGGTCCTCGGTGGGCGCGTCGTCGGCGTCATCGGCGACGTCGAGCGCCTTGCGTGCGCTGCGGCAGACCGCTTCGTTGCCGACGACCAGCTGGCGCACCATCTCGCGCCAGTCCGGTGCCTCGGTGGCGCCCGGCTCTTCCCTGATCGAGGAAAGCTTGATGAACTCGGCGTACGAACCCGGCGCGTTGTAGCCGAGCGCGCGGATCCGCTCCGCGATGTCGTCCAGCGCGTTCCACTGTTCGGTGTACTGGGCTTCGAACATGTTGTGCAGGGCGTTGAACATCGGCCCGGTCACGTTCCAGTGGAAGTTGTGGGTCTTCAGGTACAGGGTGTAGGCGTCGGCCAGGAAGCGAGCCAGCTCGGTGGCGATGGCCTGGCGGTCCTCGGTGGAAATGCCGATGTCGATCGCGGGGCCGCTGCTGCCCGCCGCGGGCGAGGCGGACGGTACGAGGGTGGCTGCACGGCCGCCGGACTTGCCGTTGTCCGCCGCCGCCGCTTCTAAGGGCTTGGCGGGGCTGGATGATTTTTCGGACTTCCCGGGCTTGCCGGTCTTCCCGCCCTTGGCGGACTTGGACTTGGTCGACGTGCTCTTGGACATGGTGGAACTCCGGTCAGGTGGTTTTGGCGACAATACCGACATGCACAACGAATATGCGAACGGTTGCCGCGCTTGCAAGGTTGCCGATGGAGTCTAGGCGCGGACCCGCGACGGCGGCGTTGACGCAGGCGCGGCGCGCGGTTGACGGCGCGCTGTCGCGCGACCGTGGCCGCCTGCTGGGGCTGTGGTCGCGCTGGAACGCGAAGCCCGCCCATGCCGATGCGGAGGCGGCGTTCGCCACGGCGCTGCAGGCATCGGTTGCGGCGCGCGAGGCACGCGCAGCGCGGCTGCCGGCCGCGCCGGTGGCCGAGGGCCTGCCGATCGCGACCCAGGCCGAGCGGATCGTCGAGCTGGTGCGCGCCAACCAGGTGGTGGTGGTCGCCGGCGAGACCGGCTCGGGCAAGACCACCCAGTTGCCCAAGCTGTGCCTGCAGGCCGGGCGCGGCGGCGCCGGCATGATCGGCTGCACCCAGCCGCGGCGGATCGCCGCGCGCGCGGTGGCCCGGCGTGTGGCTGAGGAGCTGCAGGTGCCGATGGGCGGCCTGGTCGGCTATCAGGTCCGCTTCAACGACAACATTTCCGAGGACACCGTGGTCAAGTTCATGACCGACGGCATCCTGTTGGCCGAGATCGCGTCCGACCGCTGGCTCTCGCGCTACGACACGATCATCATCGACGAGGCGCACGAGCGCAGCCTCAACATCGACTTCCTGCTGGGCTATCTCAAGCAGCTGCTGCGCAAGCGCCGCGACCTCAAGCTGATCGTGACCTCGGCCACGATCGACACCGAGCGCTTCTCGCAGCATTTCGACGATGCGCCGGTGGTGGACGTGGAGGGGCGCGGCTATCCGGTGGAGCTGCGCTGGCGGCCGCTGGACGGGCCTTCGGGGCCGGAATCACTTCCGCCCCAGGCGAACATCGACACGAAAAAGCGCGCCGGGGAAAGTGACTCCGACCCCATCTCCGTGCTCGACGGCATCGTTGCCGCCTGCGACGAAATCATGCGCGAGCGCGGCACCGGCGACACCCTGGTGTTCCTGCCGGGCGAGCGTGAGATCCGCGACGCGCACCAGGCGCTGGAGCGGCGCAAGTACCGCCATACCGAGGTTGTGCCGTTGTACGCGCGGCTGTCGGCGCGCGACCAGGACCGCGTCTTCAACCCCGGCCCGCAGCGGCGAATCGTGCTGGCGACCAACGTCGCCGAAACCTCGCTGACCGTGCCGCGCATCCATTACGTGGTCGACCCGGGCCTGGCGCGGATCAAGCGTTACAGCCCGCGGCAGAAGCTCGACCGCCTGCACATCGAGCCGGTGTCGCAGGCCAGCGCCGACCAGCGCAAGGGCCGCTGCGGGCGCATCGCGCCGGGCACCTGCATCCGGCTGTACGCCGAGGCCGATTTCCTGTCGCGGCCGCAGTACACCGATCCGGAGATCCGCCGCGCGGCGCTGGCCGGCGTGATCCTGCGCATGCTGTCGCTGGGCCTGGGCGACATCGATGCTTTTCCCTTCGTCGAGCCGCCCGATCCGCGTGCGGTGGCCGATGGCTGGCAGCAGCTGGCCGAACTTGGCGCCGTCGACGGCGAGCGCAGGCTCACCGACATCGGCCGGCAGATGGCCCGCCTGCCGGTGGACGTGAAGCTGGCACGCATGCTGATCGCAGCAAAGCACCACGGCTGCCTGCACGAGATGCTGGCGATCGCATCGTTCCTGGGCAACCAGGATCCGCGCGAACGCCCCGCCGACCAGCGCGCCGCGGCCGACAATGCGCATGCGCTGTTCGCGGATCCCAAAAGCGAGTTCGTCGGCATCCTGAAGCTGTGGGAGGCTTATCGAGAAGCGCACGAGGAGCTGACCCAGTCGCAGCTGCGCAAGTGGTGCGAGAAGCATTTCCTGGGCTTCCTGCGCATGCGCGAATGGCGCGAGCTGCATCGCCAGCTCAAGCTGCAGACCGGGGAGCTGTGGGCGGAGGAGGCGGCAGCGCCGTCGGGCCGCCGGCGGGGCAGGGCTGCGCGTGCCGACGAAAAGCCGGGGTCAGAGTCGACTTCCCCCGGAGATCCAGTCGATGGCGCCGCAAACGGAGGAAAAGTCGACTCTGGCCCCGGGTTTTCCGCGCCGGGCGAAGTTGCCAGGCGCTACGCGCTGCTCCATCGCGCGCTGATCGCAGGCCTGCCCACCCAGATCGGGCATCTGGGCGAACGCACGGTCTACGAAGGCCCGCGCGGACGCCGCTTCCAGCTGTTTCCGGGCTCGGTGCTTGCGCGCAAGCCGCCGCCGTGGGTGCTTTCGGCAACCCTGCTCGACACCGAAAAGGTCTGGGCGATCACCAATGCCGCGATCGAGCCGGACTGGGTGATCGCCGAGCTGCCGCACCTGCTGGCGCGTCGCCACCATGATCCGCGCTGGTCGCGCTCGCAGGGGCGGGTGCTGGGCAGCGAGCAGGTCAGCCTGTTCGGCCTGGTGCTGGCACCGAAGAAGCCGGTCGACTATGGACGCCTGTACCCGGCCGAGGCGCGCGAACTGTTCCTGCGCGACGCGCTGGTCACGGGCGAGATCAACCTGCGCAGTCCCTTCATCGGGCGCAACCTGAAGGCCCTGGAGGCCGCGCACGAGGAGGAGGCCAAGCAGCGCCGCGCCGGGCTGGTGGTCGACGAGGACTGGATGCACCAGTGGTATGCCGACCGGATCCCGGCGGAGATCGTCGATACGCGCTCGCTCGATGCCTGGTACGGCAAGCAGCCGGCCGAGCGCAAGCGCGCGCTGGAGTGGTCGCGCGACGACCTGCTGATGGGCGAGGGCGCCGACGCGGTGCGCTTTCCCGCATTCCTGGCGTTGGGCGAAGCGAGGCTGGCGGTGCGCTACCGCTTCGAACCCGGCGCGCCGGACGACGGCATGACGGTGTCGGTGCCGCTGCACCTGCTCAATGCGCTGGATCCGGTGCGCCTGTCGTGGCTCGCACCGGGCTTCGTCGCCGACAGGGCCGCGGCCCTGATCCGCGGCCTGCCCAAGGCGCTGCGCCGCAACTTCGTGCCGGTGCCGGACTTCGCCCGCGCGTTCGCGCAGGCGCACGGGTCGGACGAGGCCGATGCGTTCACCGGCACGCTGGCGCGCTTCCTGGCGCGCATGACCGGCGTGCAGCTGCTGGGCAGCGATTTCGACGAGGCCGCACTGGAGCCGCACCTGCGCGCGAACCTGCGGCTGGTGGACGCACGCGGCCGTGGCGGCGGCGTGGTACTGGCCGAATCGCGCGACCTGGACGAGTTGCGCGAACGCTTCGGCGCGCGTGCGGCCGATGCGTTTTCCGCGCACGCGGCCGAAGGACTCGCGCGCACCGGGCTGCGCGAGTTCCCGGAGTCGCCGATTCCCGTCTCGGTGCCCGGGGCAGGCGGCGTGCCGGCCTGGCCGGCGCTCGAGGACGCGGGCGACAGCGTGACGCTGGCCGTGCACGCCGATCCGGCGCGCGCGAAACGCCTGCACGCGGGCGGCGTTCGCCGGCTGCTCGTCATCGCCCTGCAGGATCGGGTGAAGCAGGCACGCAAGCAGCTGCCCGTGCCTCCGAAAACGGCGTTGCTGTATGCCGCGATCGAGTCCGCCGGCGACCTTCGTCGAGATGCACGCGGCGGCGACCGCCTGCGCGAGGACCTGGTCGACGGGGCGCTGGCCGCGCTGCTGGCAGAGGGTCTGGGCGAGATCCGCGATCCGGCCGCGTTCGCCGCGCGCCGCGACGCCGCCGGCCGTGCCCTGTTTGGCGAGGCAGGTGAGCGGTTGCGCCAGGCCGAAGCGATCCTGGCGCTGGTGGCGGAAGTGCGCGCCCGGCTGGAATCGAAGCTCATCGGCTGGGCGCGCGCCAACCTCGACGACATGCAGGCGCAGCTGTCCGCGCTCGCGCATCCGGGCTTCCTGCGTGACGCGCCGGCCGCCGCGCTGGAGTCGTATCCGCGCTACCTCAAGGCGCTGTCGGTCCGCGCCGAACGCGCCCAGCGCGATCCGCTGCGCGACCAGCAGCGCATGCTCGACCTCAAACCGCTGGTCGACGCGCTGGACGAAGCCGGGTCGGCCAGCCGTGGCAGCGCCGAAGCGCGTGCCGCCCTGCGCTGGGAGCTGGAGGAAGTGCGCGTGGCCACCTACGCGCAGGAACTGGCGGCCCGCGGCGGCACGACCGCGAAAAAGCTGGCGGCGCGGATCGCGGCGCTGGACTGAGCCGGCCGCGAAGCGGCGGGGCAACACACGTCGTCATTTCGATTGCGGCGCTGCAGCCCGTTGTCATTGCGACCGCGGGGGCGCTACAGCTCCCGTCATTCCCGCCGCGAAACCTCTTGTCATTTCGACCGCAGGGAGAAATCTCGACCTCGCGCCGTCGCGGGATTTCCCGCTCAAACCGCTTGACAAACTTAAAAAAGATGCTGGCTTGGCGTGACTGTCCAGGCGCCCGCGACCTATTCGATCCGCTGCACCTTCGCCTGCGTGTTGTAGCCGTCGATCCGCAGCCACCACACGCCCATTACGCCCGGCTTGATGCGCACCTTGGGGTTGGTCTTGCGCACGCCCGACAGCGTGGTCGAATCGGTCTGTTCCCAGACCTGGCCGTTGTCGAGCGTGTAGCGCCTGCCGCTGCCGAAGCCTGCGAACTCGCCGGCGATGCTGGCCTCGATCGGCTCCTGCGAGCCGAAGTGGAAGAAGCCGCGGTTCTCCGTCACGACCTCCTTGCGGCCTTCCTCGCGCGCCTGTTCGACGGCGGCCGCCACCGCGGCAGAGGTCTGCTGCTCGACGCGGCGGTCGAGCCAGGCGTTGAGCCGGGCCAGTTCCTCCGCGCTGAGCTTGTCCAGGCCGGCGGCCTTGAACTCGGTGCTGCTCATCGCCTGCTCCAGCGGCGGCGCCTGCTGGGCAGCGGCCAAGGTGGGCAGGGCGAGCAGCGTGGCCAGCAGCAGGGCGCGGATCGGTCGCATGGCTGTTCCTCGTGGCGGGAGGCAGATAGTGTAGACGTCCCCACATGGACGATGCGGCGCCCCTCGTGACCTCCGGCCTCAAGACCTGGCTTGCCGCGCCCGCGGCGGCGGCAATCGCGCCGGCGCTGCGCGAAGCGCTGTGCGCGGCGGACGACGGGTTGGACGAGGTCCCGGCTTCGGACGCCGTGCTGCGCGACACGCTTGCATCGCTCGCCCTGCTGGGCGCGGATGGTGATTCGACCGCTGCGGCGATCCTGTTTGAACTGCCGCAGCTGGCGGCGCGGGTGGAGGCGGCGCTGCCCGCGCGGCACGCGCCGGTTGCCGCCCTGCTGGACGGCCAGCGCGCAGCCAACCAGGTCTGGACCCTGCATGCCGAAGCGCCGGGGCGCGGCAACACCGAAGGCCTGCGCCGGCTGCTGCTGGCGATCGTGCGCGACCTGCGCGTGGTCCCGATCCTGCTGGCGCGCCAGCTCGCGCGCATGCGCCATGCCGAAGCGTTGCCGGAAGATGACCGGCAGGCGCTGGCCCGGCTCACCCGCGACATCCTCGCGCCGCTGGCCAACCGCCTGGGCATCTGGCAGCTCAAGTGGGAGCTGGAGGACCTCGCGTTCCGCCACCTGGAGTCGGACACCTATCGCCGCATCGCCGCCCTGCTCGACGACAAGCGCG
This sequence comes from Luteimonas sp. A611, assembly GCF_054072715.1. Classification (NCBI taxonomy): domain Bacteria; kingdom Pseudomonadati; phylum Pseudomonadota; class Gammaproteobacteria; order Lysobacterales; family Lysobacteraceae; genus Luteimonas; species Luteimonas sp. A611. The sequence goes on along the minus strand of NZ_JBSVRP010000002.1, from coordinate 107,662 downwards.
AAGGGCGCGAGCGCTATATCGCCCAGGTGGCCGCCGAACTCGACCAGGCCCTGCGGGCCCAGGGTGTCGCCGCCGACATCGCCGGCCGTGCCAAGCACATCTACAGCATCTGGAAGAAGATGCGGAAGAAGGACGTGCCGATCGGCGAGCTCTACGACCTGCGCGCGGTGCGCGTGCTGGTCGACGACATCCCCGCCTGCTATGCGGCGCTGGGCGTGGCGCACGCGCTGTGGGCGCCGGTGCCGGGCGAATTCGACGACTACATCGCGCGGCCCAAGCACAACGACTACCGCTCGCTGCATACCGCGGTGGTCGGCCCCGAGGGCAAGACGCTTGAAGTGCAGATCCGCACCCGCGAGATGCACGAACAGGCCGAACTCGGCGTGGCCGCCCACTGGCGCTACAAGGAGACCGGCGGTTCGCAGCGGTCGGCCGCCGGCAATGCCGCGCTGGAGCGCAAGATCGAGTGGATGCGGCGTCTGCTCGAATCGCATGCCGAGGGCGAGGAGGGTGCCGGGCTGGCGCGCGGCTTCGATACCGAGCTGGTCGAGGACCGCATCTACGTGCTCACCCCGGCCGGCGAGGTGATCGACCTGCCCAGCGGCGCCACGCCGCTCGACTTCGCCTACCACGTGCACACCATGGTCGGGCACCGCTGCCGCGGCGCCAAGGTCGACGGCCGCATCGTGCCGCTCGATCACCGGCTGCACAGCGGCGACCGGGTCGAGATCATGACCGCGAAGGAGCCCGAGCCGCGCCGCGACTGGCTGGTCGCCGCCAACGGATTCCTCGCCAGCCCGCGCGCGCGGGAGAAGGTGCGCACCTGGTTCCACCGGCTCGACCGCGAGCGCAACCTGCAGGCCGGCCGCGAGATGCTGGACCGCGAGTTGCGGCGCATGGGCCTGCTGCATGCCGACCTGCAGCCAGTGCTGGCGAAGTTCAACGTGGCCGCGGTCGACGAGCTGCTGGTGCTGGTGGCGCTGGGCGACGTCGGCCCGCACCAGGTCGGTCGCGCGCTGCAGGACCACGAGCGCGCGCAGTCGCGCAGCGATGGCGAGTCCGAACCCGAGCAGCCGCAGCCGCGCAGGCGCGTGCCCAAGGCGGCGACCTCGGGCTTCACCGTGGTCGGCGTGGGCAACCTGCTGGTGCAGGTGGCGCGCTGCTGCCATCCGCTGCCCGGCGACGCGATCGCCGGCTACCTGACCCGCGCGCGCGGCCTGACCGTGCACCGCGCCGACTGCGCCGCATTCCTGCGCCTGGCGTCCACGCAGCCGCAGCGCGTGCTGCCGGTCGAATGGGGTCGGCAGGGGGGGGTGCACGAATCGACCGCGCTGGTGGATGCGGTCGACCGCAGGTACCTGCTGAAGGACGTCAGCAACGTGATCGCGCAGGAGGACGCGCACGTGGTCTCGATCCGAAGCGAGGCCGGGCGCCATGGCCGCGTGCGCCTGCGACTGCGCCTGCGCGTGGACGGCTACGAGCAGCTGTCGCGCGTGCTGGCGAAACTCGATGGCCTGCCGGGCGTGGAGCAGGCGCGCCGCGAGTAGGGTGGCCGGGTCACGCACGCGTTCAGTCGCAGTGCGTACTCTGGCGGCGTGCGCAGGAAACACATCTCCGGGGAAACAGACGCTGGCGGACGTCGCGAGCCGGTCGTGGGCGACCTGCGCGGCCTGCGCCTGGACCCGTCAGCGCACGGCCATCGTCGGGCGCCTGTCGCAGGCCACGGCGCACGACGCTGGTGGATTGCCGGCGCCGCGGCAGCTGCGGCCCTGCTGCTGATGCTGACCCTGGCGCACGGTCCTCTGGGCGACCGCCTCTGGCCCCAGGCGCGCGTGCACGAGCTTGCTGTGCAGGGCGCGCAGGCGCTGGCGCGCGGCCACCTGAGCGACGCCGACGGCAGCGGAGCGCGCGAACTCTACGAAGCGGCGCTGGCGATGGACCCCGACCGCATCGAGCCGCGCGCCGGCCTGGCGCGGGTTGCCGCGGCGGCGCTGGCGCAGGCGCGGGAAGACTTGGCCGCGGACCGGATCGCACCGGCCCACGCGCATCTGCGGCTGGCGCGCGAACTGTCCGTCCCGCGCGTGCAGGCCGACCTCCTGGCCGCGCAGCTGCGCGAACGCGAGGCCGCGCTGGCGGGCATCGACGGACTGCTCGTGCGCGCCGCGGCAGCGCATGCCGAGGGTCGCCTGCAGGGCGACGACGGCGCCGCCCTGCCGCTGTATGCGCGCGTGCTGCAGCTGCGGCCCTCCGACCCGCAGGCCCTGCGCGGGCGTGACGACGCGCTTGGCGCGTTGCTTGACCAGGCACGCGACGACCTGCGCAGCGGCGAATTCACCGCCGCCGCAGCCGCCATCGCGACGGCGCGCCGCTACGACGCGGGGCACGTCGACCTCCCGGACACCGAAGCACGCTTGACGGAGGAACTCGACGCACTGCGCCGCCGTGCCGACACCGACCTGCAGCGTGGCCGCATCGACGCGGCCGTCGCTGCCTGGCGGCGGCTGCAGGCGCTGGCGCCGGATGATCCCGCTGCCAGCGAAGGTCTCAGCCACGCGGCCGAGGCCTACGCCGCGACGGCGCGGCGGTTGGCGGCGGACTTCCGTTTCGCCGAGGCCCGGCGCGAACTGGACAAGGCCCGCGCGCTGGCCGCCGACGCGCCGGGCCTCGCCGTGGCGCAGGCCGCGCTGGAACGCGCCCAGCGCAGCCACGTCCGGCTGCAGGCCTCTGCTCCCGCCGCCGAGCGGGCGCGCCTGCTTCCGCAACTGCTGCGCCAGGCCGCCGAGGCCCAGGCCCGCGGCGACCTGCTGACGCCGCCGGGCGAGAGCGCCTACGACCGCCTGCGCGCGGCGCAGGCCCTGGCTCCGCGCGATGCGGAGGTGCGGCGGGCGATCGCGCGCCTGCTGCCTTCCGCGCGCGCATGCTTCGAGCGGTCGCTCAGCGCCAACAGCCTGGGCGACGCCAGGCGATGCCTGGAGGCGCGCGACGCACTCGGCGAGGAGCCGCGCGAGCTTGCCGCGGCGCAGCGCCGGCTGGCGCTGCGCTGGCTGGCGATCGGGGATGAACGTCTTGGCGCGGGCCAGGTCGACGCCGCGTCCGCGGCGTTGGCGTCGGCACGTGCGATCGATCCGCACGCCCCCGGCCTTGACGAGTTCCAGCAGCGCCTGCGAGTGGCCTCACGCGAGTGAGGAGCCGCTCCGTCGTGCTGCCTTGCCCCGGGCGACGACACCCTGCAGCAGCGTCGCCAGCTCCACGGCAAGCGCCTGCCAGCTGTGCCCCCGAACCTGTGCAGTGTCCAGCGACAGCCCTTCATCCAGGCGCCCCTGCATCTTCGCTTCGCACAGATGCAGCAGGCGCCCGCAGATGGCCGCCTCATCGTTCGGGCAAGTCCAGCCGCGACGCAGCGCGGTGATCCGCTCCGCCACCAGGTCCGGTTGGTCGGCCAGGTGCAGGACCGGCCGCCCGGCGCCCAGGTATTCGTAGAACTTGCCGGGGATCTGCGCCGGATCGTCGTTGGCGATGTTGACCAGCACGTCGGCCTGGCGCTGCAGCGCCAGCGCCTGTCGATGCGGCAGGAACCCGAGCAGGCGCAGCTGTTCGGGTGCGGCCCGGGCGGCGGCAAGGATGCTTTCGGGCACCGTCACCGCGGCGATGCTGAGCCGGATCCGCGGATCGCAGCGCAGCGCCGCGAGCAGGACGTCGATCCGCCGGAACGCGTACAGGCTGCCGGTGTAGAGCAGCTCGAGCCGGTCAGGCTCGAACAACCCTGCACCGATGTCCATCGGCGCAGGCGAAAGGTCGAAGCCCTGTGTCACCACGCTCATCGGAGTGGCGTTGCCGTGCCGCCGGCGCATCTGCTCCAGCGCCCTGGGGTTGGTGACGATGACGTGCGCGGCGTTCCGGAACACGGCGCGCTCCAGGCGCTGCGAACGCGCCCGCCAGCGCCGCGGCGTGTAGGGCGCGAACACCGGGTCGCCGAGGTCGGCGACCCACGGAATTCCCGCGCGGTGCACCGCCAGCCCGAGTTCCAGCGTGGTGGCCGGCTCGTGCGAGCTGATCACCAGGTCGGGCTGCAGCTCCGCGAGCAGGCGGCGCAGCGCGCGGCGGCCGTGGCGTCGCCACTCGCCGCGGATGTCCGGGAAATGAAGCACGCCGGCCAGCGCCTGCACAGTCTCGGACACGCGCTGCTTCCAGTTGCGCGGTGGCCGCAGTGCGGTGATCGGCGCGGCGGACGGCTCTGTCCGGGCCGGCGCTGGCGCCGTCTTGCGCGGGTTGCGTTGGCGGTAATCGCGGTGCAGAGCGAGGGCGCCGCGCAACGGTCCGGGGAAGGTGCGGTGGACATGGACGCTGTCGGGCAGCTCCGGCAAGCCCGGCGTCTCACCGCCCAGGTCGACGGTCAACACGTGCACTTCGTGGCCCAGCAGCGCCAGCTCGCGCACCAGATAGGTCCAGCGCAACGACTGCGGCGACGGGCTGGGCGGGAATTCGTAGGCGATCAGCAGCAGGCGCATCAGCGCAGCATCTCGAGGGTGTCGGCGACGGCAAGCCGCGCGGTGTCGAAAGAGAAGTGGCGGTGGACGTTGCGCAAGCCGTTGCCGGCCAGGTGTTCCCACAAGCCACGGTCGCGGCAGGCGTCGACCACGGCAGCGGCAAGGCCCGCCGCATCGTCGGCAAGCAGCACGTCGCGGCCGTGTTCGAGGAAGGTGCCCTCCGCCGCGCTGGCGGTCGCCACCACCGGCAGGCCGTGCGCCATGTACATGTTGACCTTGCCCTTGACCCCGGCGCCGTAGCGCAGCGGCGCGAGCCCGACCAGGCATGTGTCCAGCAGCGGCGCGAGGTCGGGCACATGGTCGTGGACGATCACGCCGGCCCCGGCACTCCGTGCCGCCGCCAGTCCGGCCAGGCCATCGCCCACCAGGTGCAGCGTGATCCCGGGAAGCTGTGCCCGGATGCGCGGGAAGATGTCGTCGACCAGCCATTGAACCGCATCGACGTTGGGCGGATGGCGGGCGCCGCCCACGAACAGCAGCCCGCTGCGCGTTGCACGGCCATGCGGCTGGTCGAGCGGCTCGAGGATGTTCGGCAGCAGCGCCACGCGCGCGGCGGGCAGGGCCTCGCGCAGGATTGCGGCCTCGACCGGGCTCACCACCCAGGCCATGTCCGCGGCCTGGATTGCGGCCAGCTCGCGCACGCGGGTGGTCTGTGCCAGCCGCTTCAGCCGCCGGTCACCGCGCAGTCCGGCTTCGCGCTGCTCGCGCAGGTGGTGCAGGTCGACCGTGTCCAGCACCACGCGCAGCCCGGGCGCGACGTGGCGCGCCAGCGGAACCAGGAATTCGGCGAGATGGTAGCGGCTGATCACCAGCACGTCGTAGTCCGGGAGATGGCGCGCGAACCACTGCCGGAGCGATGCGCGGCCAGGCCCGGCGTGCACGGCCACGCCAAGGGCGCGCAGTGCGGTGGTGTAGCCGCCAGCGTCGGCGCCGTCATCGGGCAGGAAGTCGACCGCGTGCCCGTCGGCGCGCAGCAGCCGCATCAGGTTCCAGCTTCGCAGCGAACCGGAATCGCGGTCCGGGCGTGGCGTGGTCACGTCGACCAGCAGCCAGCGGCGTGGCATCCCCTGCTGCTGCCGCGATGGCAGCGCGCCGGGTAGTGCCGATGGCGGGTCCGCGGCCGGCGCGGCAACGCGGCGGTCGAACACACGGGCCAGCAGGCCGCTCCATCCGCGCACCGCCAAGGCGATCCGCATCCGGTGCAGGCGCGACCGCAGGCGGCGCAGGTGGTACGACACGGGGAGACGCACGTTGCGGGATCCGCTTTCCTGGCAGCCTGAACGAACGGTCACGTCGCGCGGCGGTCCGCTGCGGGCGCTACGCTAGACTCGAAAGACACTATTCTCGCATCCCCGGCCGCCCGCAGGGGCAGGCACGAGGAGCCCATGGCCCGTATCGAATACGACGAAGACGAACAAGGCGACGCACGCCCGCCAGCAGGCGATTGGCGCCGCCGGCTGGTCACCTGGATGCTGGCCGCGATCGGCCTGGGAATCGGCTTCCTGGTCCCGTACACGTTCTATCTCAACCACCAGATCAGCGAGCGCTTCGGCGAGTTGCGCTGGCAGGTGCCTACGCGCGTGTATGCGCGGCCGCTGCGGTTGGCGCCGGGCCTGGCGATGGACGCGCAGACGCTCAAGACCGAGCTCGATGCGGCGTCCTATCGGGAAGGCGATGGCGTGCGCGCGGGGACCTATGTGCGCGATGGCGGCCGCTGGACGATTGCCAGCCGCGGCTTTCGCGACGTCGTCGGCGAGGTCGGCCCGAGCCGCATCGAGGCGACGGTCTCGGGCGGGCGCGTGGGTGCGCTGAAGGACGTGGCCGGCAAGCGCGCGATCAAGTCGGCGCGGCTGGACGCGGCGCGCATCGCGACCCTCTACGGCCAGAAGCAGGAGGAGCGGCGGCTGGTGCGGGTCGAGGACGTGCCCGGGCTGCTCACCGACACCCTGCAGGCGGTCGAGGACCGCGATTTCGCCCACCACATCGGCATCGACTTCAGCGGCATGGCGCGCGCGGCCTGGGTCAACCTGCGCTCGGGCCAGAAGCGCCAGGGCGCGAGCACCTTGACCCAGCAGCTGGCGCGCAGCGGCCTGCTCGGCATCGGCCGCGAGCAGACCTGGAGCCGCAAGTTCAACGAGATCCTGTACGCGCTGCTGATGGAGGCGCGCTACGACAAGGGCACGATCCTGGAGGCCTACCTCAACCAGGTCTACCTCGGCCAGCGCGGCGCGCAGGCGATCCACGGTATGGCCGCGGGCGCCGAGTTCTGGTTCGGCCGCCGGCTGGAAGACCTGGAGACCGAGCAGATCGCGTTGCTGGTGGGCATGGTGCGCGGACCGTCGCACTACGATCCGCGGCGCAATCCAGAGCGGGCGAAGGAGCGCCGCGACTTCGTGCTGGCCAACATGCTCGAGACCGGGCTGATCGACCAGCAGGCGCACGACCGCGCCGTGGCCGCGCCGCTGGGCATCACCAGCTCGCCCGGCAGCGTCGCGGCCAACCGCTTCCCCGCCTACGTCGACCTGGTGCGCCGGCAACTGGCGCGCGACTACCCGGCCGATGCGCTGCAGGGCGCGGGCCTGAGCGTGATGACCGGCATGTCGCCTTCGGCGCAGGCGTATGCCGAGGCTTCGGTGACGCGCACGCTCAAGGCCCTGCAGACGGGCAAGCGCCCGCCGCTCGAGGCCGGGCTAGTCCTCACCGACGTGCACGATGGCGAGGTGGTGGCGGTGGTCGGCAGCGGCACGCCGACCGTGCACGGCTTCAACCGTGCGATCGAGGCGCGGCGCCCGGTGGGTTCGCTGCTCAAGCCCTTCGTCTACCTGCTGGCGCTGGCCAGCCCGCGCAACTGGTCGCTGGCGACCTGGGTGGACGATTCGCCGGTCACCGTCACCCTCGACAACGGCAAACGCTGGACGCCGGGCAACTCCGACGGGCGCAGCCACGGCACGGTGCGCACGATCGACGCGCTGGCGCGCTCCTACAACCAGGCCACCGTGCGTATCGGCATGCAGGTCGATCCGCGCCGACTGGCCGATCTGCTGGCGACGCTGGCCGGGATCCAGGCCGACCCCAACCCGGCGCTGATCCTGGGCTCGGTCGACCAGAGCCCGTACGCGATGGCGCAGCTCTACCAGTTCCTGGCCTCGGGTGGCGAGATCCAGCCGCTGCACGCGGTGCGCGGCGTGCTCGATCCCGAAGGCAACGTGGTCAAGCGCTACGACAAGGACCCCGCACCGGCCACCGAGGGCGACGCCATCGCCGCGCGCCTGGTGACCCTGGCGCTGCAGCACGCGGTGAGTTCGGGCACGGGCCGCCAGCTGGTCAACGACGGCCTCGGCAGGCTCAACGCCGCCGGTAAGACGGGTACCAGCAACGACGGCCGCGACAGCTGGTTCGCTGGCTGGACCGGCGATCACCTCGCCGTGGCCTGGGTGGGCAACGACCAGAACGAACAGACTGGCCTGTACGGCGCCACCGGTGCGATGCGGATCTGGTCGGGCCTGTTCAAGCACCTGCCAAGCGCCGCGCTGCGCGTGGGCGGCGAAGGACTGGACTGGCAGTGGGTGCTGCAGTCCAATGCCACCGATGCCGAATGCCCCGGCGCGCGCCGCTTCGCCTTCGTGTCCGGATTCGCCCCGCCGTTCGAACCCTGCGCTTCGTTCATGCCAACCGACCCGTTTGCCGATCCAGCGCAGGAAGGCGAGGACGGTCAGTCTGAGCGACGCGGCTGGCGTGAGTGGTTCGGGATTGGCCGCCGCGAGCCGCAGCCCGAGCCCGCGCCGCAGGCGCAGGCGCCGCCTGCGCCTGCGCAGCCGGCCCCGCCACAGCCGATTCCCCCGCCCAGCGAGTAGCACGCATGAAACCCATCCACGCCCTCGCGGCGCTTGCCGCCGTCCTGGTCGCCGGCTGCGCGAGCACGCCGCCCGAGCCTGGCCCGGTGTCCCTGACCGCGGCCACGCCCGAGGAGATGGTGGCCGCCATCGATGCCGCCGCCGGCAGCGGCGAGGGTGAGCTGGCGGTGCAGCCGCTGCGCGATGCGACGGTCGAGGACTTGCGCGAGCAGGCGCAGCGCGCGCGCGCGCAGGGCCGCTACGACGAGGCCGCGGCCGAGCTCGACCGTGCGCTGGCCATCATCGCCGACGATCCGGCCCTGCTGCAGGAGCGCGCCGAAGCCGCGCTGTTGCAGCGCGATTTCGAACGCGCCGGCCAGCTCGCCGAACGCGCCTTCGCCTTGGGCGCGCAGGTCGGGCCGCTGTGCCGGCGCCACTGGGCCACGATCGGGCAGGTGCGGCTGGTGGACGGCGATGCGGAAGGCGCCGCCTCGGCCCGCGCCCAGGTCGAGGGCTGCAGGGTCGAGGGGCCGAATCGTTTCTGAGATGTCCGCGACGCAGAGCACCACCCCGGCGAGCGCGCTGGCCAGGCGCAGTGTCGCGGCCTTGGCCGAAGGTGGGCTGCTGGCCGAGCGCATCCCGGCGTTTGTCGTGCGCGATGCGCAGCAGCGCCTGGCCGCAGTCGTGGCCGGCGCGCTCGACCAGCGCGGCACCCTGCTGGCCGAGGCCGGCACAGGCACTGGCAAGACCTTCGCCTACCTGGTGCCGCTGTTGCTGTCGGGGCAGAAGGCGATCGTGTCCACCGGCACGCGCGCGCTGCAGGACCAGCTTTATCACCGCGACCTGCCGCGCGTGCGCGATGCGCTCGGCACCGGCCTGAAGACCGCGCTGCTCAAGGGCCGCGCCAACTACCTGTGCCACTACCGGCTGGAGCACGCGAAGGGCGAACCACGCTTCAGCACCCGCGAACAGATCGGCCAGTTCCAGCGCATCGTGGCCTGGAGCGGGCGCACGCGGATGGGCGACCTGGCCGAACTCGAGGCGCTGCCCGAGGACTCGCCGCTGCTGCCGATGGTCACCTCGACCGCCGACAACTGCCTGGGCAGCGAATGCCCGATGTGGAACGAATGCTTCGTGGTGCAGGCGCGCCAGCGCGCGCAGTCGGCCGACCTGGTGGTGGTCAACCACCACCTGCTGCTGGCCGACCTGGCGCTCAAGCAGGAAGGATTCGGCGAGATCCTGCCAGGCGCGCAGGCCTTCGTCGTGGACGAGGCGCACCAGCTGCCGGAGCTGGCCGCGCAGTTCTTTGGCGAAAGCCTGTCGGCGCGACCGCTGGTGGAACTGGCGCGTGATGCATTGGGCGAGTGCAAGGACCAGCCCGGCGCGCTCGCCGTGCTGCAGCAGCCGGTGCGCGAACTCGAACACGCCACGCGTGCGCTGCGCGCCACGATGGAAGGCCTGCCCAACCGCGGCACCCGCGATCGAGCGCTGCACTGGCCCGCGTTCGATAGCGGCCTGGAGGCGGTGTCCGCCGCCGTTTCGACGCTGCGCGATGCGCTTGCGCCGCTGCGCGAATCCTCGCCCGGTTTCGACGCCTGCCATGCGCGCGCGCAGGAAAACGCCTCAAGGCTGGCGCGCTGGGTGGGAAAACCGGGGTCAGAGTCGGCTTTTCCTCCTGATTCGGCGGCAACTGCCGGCATTGAGGGAAAAGTCGATTCTGACCCCGGTTCTTCCGACGACGTGCGCTGGTACGAACTCTCGCCGCGCGGCTTCCGCCTGCAGCGCACGCCGCTGGACGTGTCCGGCCCGCTGCGCACGCATCGCGAGCAGTCGCACGCGGCCTGGGTGTTCACTTCGGCCACGCTGGCGGTCGACGGCAACTTCGGCCACCTGGCCACGCGACTGGGCCTGGACGATCCCGAGACCCTGCTCGTGCCCAGCCCCTTCAATTGGCCGCAGCAGGCGCTGTGCTACCTGCCCACGCGCATGCCGCAGCCGGCCGATCGCGACTACACCTGGGCGGTGATCGAGGCCATCCGCCCCGTGCTGCAGGCCTCGGGCGGCCGCGCTTTCGTCCTGTTCGCCTCGCACCGCGCGCTGCGCGAAGCGGCCGAACTGCTGCGCGAGGAGGGCGAGTGGCCGCTGTTCGTGCAGGGCGATGCGCCGCGCCACGTGCTGCTGCAGCGCTTCCGCGAGTCCGGCAACGGCGTGCTGCTGGGCGCGGCCAGCTTCCGCGAGGGCGTGGACGTGGCCGGCGAGGCGCTGAGCGTGGTGGTGATCGACAAGCTGCCGTTCGCCGCGCCGGACGACCCCGTGTTCGAGGCCCGGCTGCAGGCGATCCGCCGCGCCGGCGGCAACCCGTTCCGGGATGAGCAGCTGCCGCAGGCGGTGATCGCGCTCAAGCAGGGCGTCGGCCGCCTGATCCGCACCGAGAGCGATCGCGGCGTGCTGGTGCTGTGCGATCCGCGGCTGACGCAGAAGTCCTACGGCGAAACCTTCCTCGATTCGCTGCCGCCGTTCGCCACGACCCGCAGCGTCGACGACGTGCAGGGCTTCTTCGCACCCGCCGCGGTGCCGGCCAAGGGTACGCCCTAGCTGTTTCGCGACCGTCGCATCGCGCAGGCTTGGCGCAGTTTCCCCGTTGACGTCCGGAGCGCCGCATGAGCCCGACCATAGGCCCGGTATCCACCCAGCTCGACCTGCCGCCGCCCAACGCCTGCCCGGCCGGCCTCCCGCCCGCCGGCAGCGCGCGCGAAAACGCGCAATGGTGGGGCGATCTTTCGGCGCAGGAGCAGGCCAACTACCTGTCCACTCATGGCGCGCTGGTCGGCAACCTCGACGGACTGCCCTCCGAGGTGCGGCACGAAGCCAACCTCGCCGCGCTGCGCCAGGACGCCGCCGGCGGCACGGACCGCCAGGCTTCGCAGGCGCTGCTCGACCGGGTCGAGACCTCGCAGTCCGGCCCGGCCAGCGACCGCCTGCTGCTGCTGGGCTTCCAGCCGGCCGCCGACGGCGCCGACGCGCAGGCGATCGTGGCGATCAGCAATCCCGACACCGCCGACAACGTGGCGATCTTCGTGCCCGGCACCAGCTCCGACGTGGCCGGCATCGGCGGCAACCTAGACCGCATGGCCGACCTGCAGGCGCAGGCCGAGATCATCCCGGGCTCCGGCGAAACCTCCACCATCGTCTGGCTCGGCTACGACGCGCCCGATTCGATCTTTCCCGACGCGCTCGGCGCCGGCTACGCGAAGGACGGCGCGGGCGACCTGCGCGATTTCAGCTTCGGCCTGCGCGAATCCCACCAGGGCCCCGATGCGCGGGTCACCATGATCGGCCATTCCTACGGCTCGACCGTCGTCGGTACCGCCGATGCGCTGGCGGGCGAGGGCCTGGCGGTCGACGACATCATCGCCATGGGCAGCCCCGGCATGGGCTACGAGGCCTCCGAGCGGCAGGGCTGGTTCGACGGCCCGCTGGTCGACGACGTCAGCGACATGCACATCGATTCGGACCATTTCTGGGCCGGCGCAGCCAGCGACGACGTGGTCACCTACACCGAAGTGCACGGCAACAGCCCGGTCGACTGGAGCTTTGGCGGCCAGCGCATCACCACCGAGGGCGCGTCCGGCCACAGCGACTACTGGAACACCGGCACCGAGTCGCTGCGCAACCAGGCCTACATCCTGACCGGCAACTACGACCAGGTGGATACGGTCGGTCGGCGGGTCGGCTGATCACGCGCCCGGCGCTATGCTCGGGACCATGGAGACCGGATCCGCACCTGCAAGGCGTCGTCTCCCCATCGCGGGCGCGCTGGCGTGCCTGCTGCTTGCCGGCTGCGCCGGCGCCAAGGACACCGACCGCATGCAGCACAAGACGCCGCAACAGGCCGCCGCCGGATTCCTGCCCGATGTCGAGCAAGCCCTGGCCGGGCTGACGATCCAGCGCGAATCGATGGAGGTTCGCGCCAACCGCTGCGAGGGCCAGCAAGGCGAAACCGCCGACGACCTGTTCTACATCTGGGTCGGCCTGCGCGGCCTGGCCCCCGGCAACGACATCGCCAGGCAGATCGAGGCCGCGCACGCGCGCTGGCAGGCGCAGGGTTGGGAGATCACGCGCTTCCGCCGTCTCGACAGCGGCGGCGTCAACCTCACTGCCATCGATCCGGCCAGCGGCAACACCTACACCCTGGATTCGGGCTTCCAGCCCGCGCCGGAGGCGTATCTCGCCGCGTTCTTCAACACCCCCTGCCTGCAGTCGCCCGAGGGCAAGGTCGCCTTTGGCGAGATCCAGGTGCCCGCGCCCTGAGCGATCGTCGCGAGCGGTCCCGCCTGCCGCAAGCACGGCGGCCCGCTACCATGTCGCGATGAAACTGCTCGCCTTCGAGACCGCCACCGAAGCCTGCTCCGTTGCCGTCTACGTCGACGGCGAGGTGCTTGAACGATTCGAACTCGCGCCCCGGCGCCACGCCGAACTGGCGCTGCCTTGGGCTGAGGTGCTGCTGGGCGAAGCCGGCGTGGCGAAATCGCAGCTTGACGCCATCGCCGTCGGGCGCGGCCCGGGCGCGTTCACCGGCGTGCGCCTGGCCGTCGCGCTGGCGCAGGGGATCGCGCTGGCGCTGGACCGGCCGGTGCTGCCCGTATCGACCCTGGCGGCGCTGGCCGCAGGCGCCATCGGCGACCGGGTCGTGGCCGCGATCGACGCGCGCATGGGCGAGGTCTACCTGGGCGTGTTCGAGCGCCGCGACGGCGAAGTGCTGTCGCTGGCCGAAGAACTGGTGGTGCGCCCGGATCTTGCCGACCTGCCCGCGGGCGAAGGCTGGCAGGGGGTGGGCACCGGTTTCGACGCCGCGGGCGGTGCGCTGCGCGAGCGGCTGGGCGGCACGCTTGCCGGCGTGGACGCGTCCGCACTGCCGCGCGCCGGCGATGTCGCCCGGCTGGCTGCGCTGGCGCTCGCGCGCGGCGAGGGCATCGCGCCGGAGCGACTCGAACCCGCCTACCTGCGCGACAACGTCGCTTTGACCACGCGCGAACAGCAGGCGCTGCGCGACGCGCGCAGCTGAGGGGAACCTGCGGCCCCGCCGGCGGTCAGGCTTCCGGACCAGGAGGGAGACACGCCATGCGCACCAGCACCCGGACCAGCGACGACACCGGCAGCCTGCGGCACTGGCTGCGCAGGGAACTGCCGCCGCTGCTGCTGATGATCGCCCTGCTGGTGCTGGCCCGTTCGTCCTTCGCCAACCACTACCAGGTGCCCAGCGGCTCGATGATGCCGACGCTGGTGCCGGGCGACCGCGTCGTCGTGGACATGAGCGCCTATGGCCTGCGCGTGCCTTTCACCGCGATCGAGCTGCTGGGTCGCGGCCGTCCCGCACCGGGCGAGGTGGTGGTGTTCAAGTCGCCGGTCGACGGCACCCGCCTGATCAAGCGCGTGGTCGCCGTGGGCGGGCAGACGGTGGCATTGGCGGACGGGCGGCTGTACGTCGACGGGCGCCCGCTCTCGCACGCTGACGACGTGCCCGTCGAACGGATTGGCCGGCGCATGGTCCGGCTCGATCTTGCTGACGGCGGCGGCCCGGACATCGCCCCGGACAAGATTCCCGAGGGAATGGTGCTGGTACTGGGCGATCACCGCGGTGCCAGCGCCGACGGACGCTACTTCGGCCTCGTGCCGGAGCAAACGTTCTACGGCAAGGCGCTGGGGGTGTACTGGCGACGCGGGCAGGGGCCGGTGTGGAAGCCGTTGTAGGGCCTGCGAACCCCTGATTGCCCCTCAATCGTCCAGCAGTTCGCCGCCCGGCAGGAACTGCCAGGTACGCGTCACGTGCAGGACGTCCACCGCCTCCTCGGTCTGCGGCAGCGGCGGATACGGTTCGGCAAGCCGGGCGATCCGCAGCGCGGCATCGTCGAGCAGCCTGATGCCGCTGGAGCGCAGGATGTCGGCGCGCTCGACTGAGCCGTCGCGGCGGATCGCCACGCTGATCACCAGTTCGCCCGACAGCTGCCGCCGGCGCGCCTCGTCCGGGTAGTTGAGGTTGCCCACGCGCTGCACCCGGTCCACCCAGTCGCGCAGGTAGCCGGCATAGGCCCACTCCTGGGTGCTGGCCGAGACGAACTTGCGTTTGGGCCGCTTGGCGTAGCGCTCCGAGCGCAGGTGGATTTCCGCGGCCAGCCGCGCCATCGACAGATCGCGCTCGATCCTTTCGCGACCGCGCGGCAGCGCGCTGTCGTCGGCCTGCGGGCGCGCATCCGCGGTCGGCGACGGCGCCTCACCGCGCTGGCTGGCGACCACGCGTGCCTGCGGCGGCGGCTGTGCTGAAGGCGATTGCGCGCGCATTTCGACCGGCGTCACCCCCGACTCGGCCTGCGCGACCAGGCCGGCCTGGTCATCGCGTGGCCGCGTGCTGCGCTCGTGCTCGCCACCGCCCTGGTTGCTGGCCTGGGCCAGGAAGTCGGCCTGCGCCTGGGTCAGCGGGCTGGTGGTCTCGGTGATGATCACGTCCAGCGTGGGCGGCAGCGGCGCGACGTCGTCAAGCGCGAAGCCCACGCCCAGCACCAGCATGCCGTGCAGCAGCAGCGACAGCACCAGCGTCGCGCTCAGGCGTTCGCGTTCGCCGATGACGGGAGGTGGTGGAAGGGCGAGGCTGGACATGGGTGGACGGCGAGGCGGGGGATGGGCGTGACCCTAGCCACGCTCCAGCGCGTCGAACAGCATCCCTGCGATGTTCAGCCCGAACTCCTTGTCCAGCTCGCGGATGCAGGTCGGGCTGGTGACGTTGACTTCGGTCAGCCAGTCGCCGATCACGTCCAGGCCGACAAAGCGCATGCCGCGACGCTTCACCTCCGGCCCGACCTGGGCGGCGATCCAGCGGTCGCGTTCGCCCAGCGGGCGGCCCTCGCCGCGACCGCCGGCGGCGAGGTTGCCGCGGAACTCGTCGCCCTGCGGAATGCGCGCCAGGCAGTAGTCGACCGGCACGCCATCGATCAGCAGGATGCGCTTGTCGCCATCCACGATCTCGGGCAGGTAGCGCTGCGCCATCGCCAGGTGGCGTCCATCCTCGGTGAGGGTTTCCAGGATCACGTTGAGATTGGTGTCGCCAGCACTTGCGCGGAAAATCGAGCGCCCGCCCATGCCGTCCAGCGGCTTGAGCACCGCCTCGCCGTGTTCGGCGACGAAGGCCTTGAGCCTGGCGGCCTCGCGGCTGACCAAGGTCGGCGGGCAGCACTGCGGGAACTCCAGCGCGGCCAGCTTCTCGTTCATGTCGCGCAGTCCGCGCGGATCATTCACCACCTGCGCGCCCTGGCGCTGGGCCGTGCTCAGGATCAGGGTGTCGTGGATGAAGTCCGCGTCCACCGGCGGATCCTTGCGCATCAGCACCAGGTCGCCTTCGCCCAGCGCACGATGTGACGCACGTCCCAGTTCATACCAGCCGGACGGATCATCGCGCACCGTCAACGGCGCGAGATTCGCGTGCGCTTCACCATGAACCATGCCAAGGCTGCCCGGCTGCACGTACAGCAGCGCGTGGCCGCGGCGCTGTGCTTCCAGCAGCATGGCGAAGGTCGAGTCCTTTGCGGTGTTGATCGATCCGATCGGATCCATCACCACGACGACGTTCAGTTGCATATGAACCACCAGTGGCACTTTCTGACAAATGTTAGCAGTCGCCGCGCGCCGGTTTCGTTCGTGGCGGCGCCAACTTGCGCAATCTTCTTCAACAAGGCTTGACAGTATCGTAGGAGGCTGGAATATACGGCGATCGCGGCAATGCGGGCAGTGGCCCGATATTGCACGCCGGGGGAAGGACGCATGACGGGACACGAAAGCCGCACCGGCAGCCTCGATGGCCTGCGGGTGATGGTCATCGACGATTCGAAGACGATCCGCCGCACGGCCGAGACGCTGCTCAAGCGCGAGGGCGCCGACGTGGTCACGGCCGTCGACGGTTTCGAGGCGCTGGCCAAGATCGCCGACCAGAAGCCGCAGATCATCTTCGTCGACATCATGATGCCGCGCCTGGACGGCTACCAGACCTGCGCGCTGATCAAGAACAACCAGCTGTTCAAGAACACACCGGTGATCATGCTGTCCTCCAAGGACGGCCTGTTCGACAAGGCGCGCGGCCGCATCGTCGGCTCCGAGCAGTACGTCACCAAGCCATTCACGCGCGAGGAACTCCTCGACGCGATCCGTACCCATGTCAAGGCGTGAGAGGGGGAACCGCCGTGGCTCGAATCCTGTTGATTGAAGACTCACCGACCGATACGGCGGTGCTCACCCAGTTGCTTGAACGCAACGGGCACGAGGTGCTGGCCGCGTCCAGCGCCGAGGACGGCATCGAAACCTGCAAGCGCGAGCAGCCCGACCTGGTCCTGATGGACGTGGTGCTGCCGGGCATGAACGGCTTCCAGGCCACCCGCGCGCTCGGTCGCGACGGCGGCACCAGCGAGATCCCGGTGCTGATCGTGAGCACCAAGGGCATGGAAACCGACCAGGCCTGGGGCATGCGCCAGGGCGCAAAGGGCTACCTGGTCAAGCCGGTGAAGGAAGACGTGCTGATCGGCGAAGTCAACCGCCTGCTGGGCTCGGCGGGATGAATCCGCATCGCGACCCGTTCGCGATGCTGCTCGACTACGAGCAGCGCAGCCTGACGCACGTCGCCGGCCTGCCGGAGCAGTTCGACGCGCCCGGCCTGTGGCGCGGCGTGGGTTACCGGGTCGGCGATCGCAGGCTCGCCTCGTCCTTCGACGAGGTGGTCGAGATCCTGCCGCTGCCGCAGATCACGCCGGTGCCCGGTGCGCAGGCATGGCTGCTGGGCGTGGGCAACGTGCGCGGCAGCCTGCTGCCGATCGTCGACCTGCGCCAGTTCCTCGAAGGCGAGCGCACCGTGCTGCATGAAGCGCAGCGCGTGCTGATCGTGCGCCAGCCCGACGGCGACGTCGCGGTCACCATCGACGAGCTGTACGGGCAGCGCAGCTTCCACGACGAGCAACTGGTCGAGGCCGAACCGGTCGCGCAGGGCCGCTACGTGAACTTCATCGAGCGCGCATACCGGCACGCGGAGCAGGACTGGGGCGTGTTCAGCCTGAGCAGGCTGACCCGCACGCCGGAATTCAGACAAGCCGCGGCCTGACGGTCGCGTCCAGCAAGACAGAGCTAGGGGCAGGGGTAGGACGATGAGCACAGTAGTCGATACGGTCGCCGGCAAGGGACGCGGGCTGGGAAGCAACTTCTGGATCGCGGCGCTGGTCGCCACGCTCGTGATCTTCGGCGCCAACACGGGCTATGCGGGCTGGAAGGCAGCACGGCTGGGCGGTGCCAGTACCGCGGCATCGAGCCTGCAGGTGAACTCGCAGCGCCTCGCCAACCAGGGCCGGGAGGCGGTGGCCGGGGATGCCGCCTCGTTCGCGGCGTTCAAGGACACGAAGGAGCGGATCGACCGCGACATCGCGCAGCTCAATGCCAACTTCGGTGCGACCACCGGTGTCGCCGGGCCGATCCAGACGGTGACGGCGACGTGGACCCCGCTGGCGGCGAGCGCCCAGCAGGTGGCCTCGAGCGAGCAGGCGGTGAGCGGTTTCGCCGCCAACGCCGACCGCTTCAGCCAGGCGGTGCCGCAGCTGCAGGCCCAGCTCGACGAGTTGGTGCGCGCGATGTCCTCGAGCGGTTCGCCCGCCTCGCAGGTCTACATCGCGCTGCGCCAGAACGTGCTGGCCGGCAACATGGCGCGCCGCGTCGCGGAGATCCAGGCGGGTGGCAGCGGCGCATCGATCGCCGGCGACGCGCTGGCGCGCGACGTGGGCGTGTTCGAGCAGGTGCTCGAAGGCCTGCGCCAGGGCGACCAGGGCATGAACGTGCAGGCGCTCGGCAACGCCGGTGCCGTCGCCGCGCTGGGGCTGGCGTCCGAGCGTTGGACGGCAATGAAGCAGGACCTGGACGCGATCATCGCCAACGCGCCGGCCCTGTTCCAGGCGCAGGCCGCCTCCACCGCGCTGACCGGCGGTTCCGACAAGTTGTTGTCGGACAGCCAGGACCTGTTCTCGGCATTCACCGCGTTCGGCTCGCTCAACGACAAGAGCGTGCTGGGCAACGTCTGGATCAGCATCATCAGCGGCCTGCTCGCGCTGCTGTCGCTGGTCGGCCTGCTCTGGTCGCTGAACCGCGCCCAGCGCAAGCGCTACGAAGACACGATGGAGCTCAACAACCGCAACCAGGAGGCGATCATGCGCCTGCTGGATGAAATCGGTGCGCTCGCCGAGAACGACCTCACGGTCAAGGCCACGGTCACCGAGGACATGACCGGCGCCATCGCCGACTCGATCAACTTCGCGGTGGAAAACCTTCGCGACCTGGTCGGCACGATCAACGACACCTCGGCGCAGGTGGCCTCCAGCGCGCAGGAAACGCAGGCAACCGCCATGCACCTGGCCGAAGCCGCCGAGCACCAGGCGCAGGAGATCAACTCCGCCTCCAGCCGCATCACCGAGATCGCCTCGAGCATTGACCAGGTCTCGCGCAACTCGGCCGAATCGGCCGACGTCGCGCAGCGCTCGGTGCAGATCGCGACCAAGGGCGCGGGCGTGGTGCGCCAAACGATCGCCGGCATGGACTCGATCCGAGACCAGATCCAGGAAACCTCCAAGCGCATCAAGCGCCTGGGCGAAAGCTCGCAGGAAATCGGCTCGATCGTCGAACTGATCAATGACATCTCCGAACAGACCAACATCCTGGCGCTGAACGCGGCCATCCAGGCAGCCTCCGCCGGTGAGGCGGGCCGCGGGTTCGCGGTGGTGGCCGACGAAGTGCAGCGACTGGCGGAACGCGCATCGAACGCGACCAAGCGCATCGAGACGCTGGTGCAGACCATCCAGAGCGACACCAACGAGGCGGTCAGCTCGATGGAGCAGACGACCTCGGAAGTGGTCGCGGGTGCGCGCCTGGCCGAGGACGCCGGCACCGCGCTGGGCGAGATCGAAAACGTCTCGAGCAACCTGGCCAGCCTGATTCTCGGGATCTCGACGGCCGCCAAGCAGCAGTCGGCGGCGGCGAGCAACATCACCGAGACCATGAACACGATCCAGTCGATCACCGCGCAGACCTCGCAGGGTGCGAACCAGACGGCGCAGTCGATCGGAAACCTCGCGCAGCTGGCCGCCAACCTGCGTCGCTCGGTTGCCGACTTCAAGCTGCCGGTCTGAGTACGGAGCCAGGACACGGGATGAACGCGTCGACGACCGGTCGCAGGCCGATGCATGCCGGGACCACGTGCGAGGTGCAGCGATGACTGCGCTGCGCGAAGCCCTCGAACACACCGCGCTGGGGTGGATCAAGCCCGAGCTCGACGAGACGCTGCGCCTTGCCAAGGCGGAACTCGAGGACTACGTCGAGGATCCTGCCGACGTCGGCCGCATGCGGCTGTGCGCGGGCTACCTGCACCAGGTGCAGGGCACGCTGCGCATGGTCGAGCTCTACGCGCCGTCGATGGTCGCCGAGGAAATGGAGCTGGTCGCGCAGGCGCTGCACGCCGGCACCGTCGGCGACCGCGACGCCGCCTGCGCCGCGCTGCTGCGCGGCATCGTGCTGCTGCCCGACTATCTCGAGCGCCTGCAGGGCGGTCACCGCGATATCCCGATCGTGCTGCTGCCGCTGCTCAACGAGCTGCGCACCACGCGCGGCGAGAGCGTGCTCAGCGAGAGCGTGCTGTTCTCGCCGGACCTGGAGCGTCCGTTGCCCGCGCCCATTGCATCGGGGCTGGAGAAGGCTTCCAACGACGACATGCAGCCGCTGCTGGATGCGCTGCAGCGCGAGATCGCGCAGTGGCAGGAGCACACGTCGGCGAATGCGCTGTCGACACTGGCGCCCGCGCTGGACGCGGTGCTGGCGAACGTGCGGCAGGTGCCGGTGCGGCGCATGCTGTGGGTGGCTTCGAACGTCGCGCGCGCGCTGGCAGACGGCGCGCTGCCGATCTCGACCGGCCTGCGCAAGGTGTTTTCGGGCGTGGAGCGTGAAGCGCGCCGTGCCCTGATCGACAGCGACGGTTTTGCCGCAGCCCGCGGCGAGGTGACCCAGGAGCCGACGCGACAGCTGCTCTATCACGTCGCCCACCATCCCGACGGCGCCCATCCGGCGCTGCAGGAGCTGAGGCAGGTCTTCGAACTGGAAGCCGCGCTGCCCACGCAGTCCGAGCTCGAACACGCACAGGGCAGCATCAGCGGACGCAACCGCGCGCTGCTCGACACCGTATCGGCCGCGGTCAAGGACGACCTGCTGCACGTCAAGGACGCGCTCGACCTCCACCTGCGCACCGGGTCCGACGACCTGGCCGCGCTGCAGCCGCACACCGAAACGCTGGGCCGTGTCGCCGACACCCTCGGCATGCTCGGCCTCGGCGTCGCGCGCAAGGTGGTGCAGCAGCAGCGTGACGCGATGCTGGCGATCCTCGACGGCACGGTTGCCGCAAACGAGGACGCATTGCTGGACGTGGCCGGTGCGCTGCTTTATGTCGATGCCACCCTGGACGACCAGGTGGCGCGCCTGGGTGCGGCCGACGCCGTCGATGGCGGCGCGGGCAACGAACTGTTTGCCGGCGAAGCCCGCCAGGTGGTCGACACCATCGTGCGCGAGGCGATCGCCAACTTCGTGCAGGCACGGCAGGCGCTGGTCGCCTTCGTCGAAACCAGTTGGCAGCACGAGCAGCTGTCGGACGTGCCGCGCCTGCTGGACGAGGTCGCGGGTGCGCTGCGCATGATGGAACTCGTGCAGCCGGCCGACTACCTCATCGCGGTCAGCCGCTATACCGAACATGAACTGATCGCGCGCCAGCGCGTGCCCAACGGCCGCCAGCTCGACACGCTGGCCGACGCGCTGGCGAGCCTGGAGTACTACCTCGAAGCATTGCGCGAACAGCGCGGCAACCGCGACGAGATCCTCGACATCGCCCGCGGCAGCCTCGAGGCGCTGGGCTACTGGCCGCTGCCCGAACCGGTGAAGTCGGTGGTCGAAGCGCCCGTCGTCGCCGCGCCGCAGGATGGCGCGGAAGCCCGGTTCGATGCGGCATCGACCGCGGCTGCGGCCGTGCCAGCGCAGCTGCCTGCTGTCGAAGTGCCGCCGCAATCGTCTTCGCCCGTCGTGCAAGCGCCGGCGGAACCCGAAGCGCCGATCATCGGCGGCTTCGAGATCGTGGGCGAAGAGATCGACGAGGAAATCCGCGAGGTCTTCCTCGAGGAGTTCGCCGAAGAAATCGACAACCTCGATGCGATGCTGCCGCAATGGCGCGCCGCGCCCGAAAACATGGAGAAGCTGCGCCCGATCCGGCGCGTGTTCCATACCCTCAAGGGCAGCGGACGGCTGGTCGGCGCGCGCGTGCTGGGCGAGTTCAGCTGGAAGATCGAGAACATGCTCAACCGGGTGCTCGACCGGTCGCGCCCGCCGAGTGCCGCGGTGATCGCGATGGTCGATCGCGCCTTCTATACGTTGCCCGAGCTGCAGGCGGCGCTGCGCCGCGAGCGCAGCCTCACCACCGACCTGGCGCCACTGCAGGACGCGGCCGACAGGATCGCGGCGGGCGACGACGCCATGCCGCCCGAAGCGACGCAGGTCGTTGCGACCGAAGCTGCCGCTGTTGCGCCGGTGCAGGAGCCGGAATCGGTCGATGTCGGCGCGGCGCAGGAGCCGGCGGCCGACCTGGTGCCGGCAAGCATCGAGGCGCTGTTGCTGGAAATCCTCGATGCCGAAATGCAGGGCCACCTGCAGACGGTTGGAGGCTGGATCACCCGTGCGCGGGCAGGTGAAGCCTACGGCAGCGATCCGCTGCTGCACGCGTTGCACACGATGAACGGTGCGTTCGCGATGACCGAAATTCCGGTCATCAACAGCGTGCTGGGCCCGGCCGAGCACTATGCGCGGCGCCTGCTCGCTTCACGTGCGATCGCCGTGCCCGAGGGCATCGATGCGATCGCGGACCTGGCCGAAACGGTTCGGGAAACCGTCGAAATCCTGAAGCGGCCGGCGCCCGCGCTTGCACGACAGGACGCACTCGCCGCGCGGCTGGTCGTGCTGCGCGACAGCCTGCCCGAGGCCGCCAGTGGCCTGGCCGCGCTGGTCGACGCCCAGGGCCTGGAGGAGGCTGCCGACGCCGATGCGCGCGCGGCCGCCGAGGCCGAGCACCGACTGACCACCGAGGACCTCAGCGCTTACGGCGGTTTCATCACTGCCGGCCTGCAGATCGGTCCGGAGTCGACGCAGTGGGCGCCGGACGAGCGCTCCGCCGACGCGGCGCCGATGGACGGCGCAAGCCTCGAAGCCGAGCGTCTAGAAGTCGAACGCGTCGAGGCCGAACGCGCCGAGGCCGAACGTCTCGAAGCCAAACGCGTCGAAGCTGAGCGCGTCGAAGCCGAACGTCTTGAAGCCGAACGCGTCGAAGCCGAGCGCATCGACGCCGAGCGCATCGAAGCCGAGCGCATCGAAGTCGAACGCGTCGAAGTCGAACGCGTCGAAGCCGAACGCGTCGAAGCCGAACGCGCCGAGGTCGAGCGCGTCGAAGCCGAACGCGCCGAGGTCGAGCGCGTCGAAGCCGAACGCGTCGAAGCCGAACGCGTCGAAGCCGAGCGCATCGAGGTCGAACGCGTCGAGGTCGAACGCGTCGAAGCCGAACGCGTCGAAGCCGAACGCGTCGAGGTCGAGCGCGTCGAAGCCGAATACATTGAAGCCGCACGCCTCGAAGCCGAACGTGTCGCAGCGGAAGGCATCGCAGCCGACGGTGTCGAAGCAGACAGTCCCGAAGCCGATCGTCTCGACGCCGAACGTCTCGAAACCGAGCGCCTCGAAGCAGAACGCCTCGAAGCAGAACGCCTCGAAGCAGAACGCCTCGAAGCAGAACGTCTCGAAGCCGAACGCCTCGAAGCCGAACGCCTCGAAGCCGAACGCCTCGAAGCCGAACGCCTCGAAGCCGAACGCCTCGAAGCCGAACGCCTCGAAGCCGAGCGCCTCGAAGCCGAGCGCCTCGAAGCAGAACGCCTCGAAGCAGAACGCCTCGAAGCAGAACGTCTCGAAGCCGAAGGTCTCGAAGCCGAACGCCTCGAAGCCGAACGCCTCGAAGCCGAACGCCTCGAAGCAGAACGCCTCGAAGCAGAACGCCTCGAAGCCGAACGCCTCGAAGCAGAACGCCTCGAAGCCGAACGCCTCGAAGCAGAACGCCTCGAAGCTGCGGCCGGTCCTTCGCTGGAAGACGAGTCCACGGCGCCCGAACCCCAAGCCGACACTGCGGCAGGGCAGCAAGCAGTCCTCGCCGACCCGGTCGAAGAGGCAGGACAGGTCCCGCGTTCGGCGCTCGCGTCTGGCGTCGACCCGGCCGTCGCTGCGCTGTTGGCGCGCGTGCTGGCCACCACGGACCCGGACGAAGAATTTGACACATCCAGGCTCGACACCGAGCTGCTCGACATCTTCCTGGAAGAAGCCGGGGACCTGCTCGACCACTCCGATGGCCTGCTCGCCGAGCTGCGCGAGGCGCCCGATTCACGCGAGCCGCTGATCGGCCTGCAGCGTGACCTGCACACGCTCAAGGGCGGTGCGCGCATGGCCGGCGTGTTCACCATCGGCGAGCTCGGCCACGGCATGGAGTCCATGCTCGAAGCCGTGGTGGAGCAGCGCTGCGAGCTCGACCGTACCGGCATCGGCCTGCTGGAGGGTGGCTTCGACCGCCTGCATGCGATGGTGACGCGGGTCGCCGAGCGACGCGCGATCGCGATGCCCGATGCGCTGATCGACGCGTTCAATGCGCTGGCCCGCGGTCGTCCCCTGCTCGACTTGGAAGCCGACTCCGGCGAGGCCGCGCCCGCCGCTCCAAAGCGCGTGCTGGCGCCGCTGTCGACACCCTTTGCCGACGCCGCGCCCGACGACGATGCCGCGATCCGCGCGCCGCAGGAGCAGGTGCGCATCCGCGCCGACCTGCTGGACCGCCTGGTCAACAACGCGGGCGAGGTTGCGATCTACCGCGCCCGCCTGGAACAGCAGCTGGGTGCGTTCCGCTCGGCGATGAACGAAATGGAGCAGACCAACACGCGTCTGCGCGACCAGTTGCGCCGCCTGGACATCGAGACCGAAGCCCAGATCATTGCCCGCTACCAGCGCGAAAGCGACGTCGACGACCCGACCTTCGATCCGCTCGAGCTCGACCGCTTCTCGAACCTGCAGCAGCTTTCGCGCGCGCTCGGCGAGTCCGCGGCCGACATGACCAGCCTGCAGCAGACCCTGGACGACCTGACCAGTCAGTACGAGACGCTGCTGCTGCAGCAGTCGCGGGTCAGCTCCGACCTGCAGGAAGGCCTCATGCGCACGCGCATGGTGCCCTTCGACGCGCTGGTGCCGCGCCTGCGCCGCGTGCTGCGCCAGGCCGCCTCGGAAACCGGTAAGCAGGTCCAGCTCAAGCTCGACGGCTCGCAGGGCGAGCTCGACCGCAACGTGCTCGAGCGCATGACCGCGCCGCTGGAACACATGCTGCGCAATGCAGTCGCGCACGGCATCGAAACACCGGAGCAGCGTCGCGAGGCGGGCAAGCGTGAGGAAGGCACGGTCCGGATCGCGGTACGTCGCGAAGGTTCGGAAGTCGTGCTGGAGATCGGTGACGACGGGTCCGGACTCGACCGCGCGGCGATCCGCCGCCGCGCCGAGGATCGTGGCCTGGTTCGCGCCGGCATCGCCCTGGGCGACGGCGACCTGGACGCGCTGATCTTCGAGCCGGGCTTCTCGACCGTCGACGAGGTCAGCCGCCTGGCCGGACGCGGCGTGGGCATGGACGTGGTGGCCAGCGAGGTGCGCCAGTTGGGCGGCTCGCTCGACATCGCCACGCGCCGCGGCGAAGGCACCGCCTTCACCCTGCGCCTGCCGCAGACGCTTGCCGTCACCCAGGCGGTGTTCGTGCGCATCGGCGAGGTCCAGTTCGCGGTGCCGATCGCATCGGTGCGCGGCGTTGGCCGGATCGAGCGCGACCTGCTCGCGGCCGGCGACGTGGCCTATCCGTACGGCGGCGAGGACTATGTCCTGCACGACCTGGGGCAGCTCGTCGGCCACGCGCCGGCGCGCGCCGAGGGCCACCTGCAGATGCCGCTGCTGCTGGTGCGTTCGGGCGAGTTGCGTGCCGCGGTGGCGGTGGACGAGATCATCGGCAGCCGCGAGATCGTGGTGAAGCCGGTGGGTCCGCAGGTCGCCTCGATCCCGGGCATCTTCGGCGCCACCATCATGGGCGACGGCAGCGTGGTGGTGATCCTGGACGTCGCGCCGCTGGCGCGCCGCCAGGTAGTGCTCCCGCGCGAGGCGGAGCCCGAGCCCCGGATCGAGCACCGCCGCGTGCCGCTGGTGATGGTGGTCGACGACTCGGTGACGATGCGCAAGGTCACCGGGCGCGTGCTGGAACGCCACAACCTCGAGGTGCTCACCGCGAAGGACGGCCTCGATGCGCTGGAGCGGATGGACGAGCGCGTGCCCGATCTGATGCTGCTCGACATCGAGATGCCGCGCATGGACGGGTACGAGCTGGCCAAGCACATGAAGGCCGACCCGCGACTGCGCGACGTGCTGATCATGATGATCACCTCGCGTACCGGCGAGAAGCACCGCCAGCGCGCGTTCGACCTGGGCGTGGACCGCTACCTCGGCAAGCCGTACCAGGAGCCGGAGCTGATGCGCAACGTGCAAGAGCTGCTGAAGGTCTCGCATGGCCGCGAGTGAGGGCGCGCCCCGCGTCGCGCTGCTGGCCAGGGCCGGCGACGCCTGCGAACGCATCGCCACCGCGCTGCGCGAGGCCGGCGCCGAATTGGTGCTCGTGGCCGATCCGATGCAGGCCGAGCCCGCCCAGGTGCGCGAGGCGCAGCCGCAGGCGGTGCTGGTCGCGCTGGAGCCGGCCATCGAGGACGCGATCGAGCGCTTCGAGGATGTGTTGGCCGACCCGGGCTACATGGTCATCTTCGAGGAGGCCGAGCAGGCCGCCCTGCGCACCGGCTGGGACGCGGCACGCTGGCTGCGCCACCTGTCGGCCAAGCTGCACCGGCACAACGACGTGCTGCCGGCCGGCGCCGAGGTCGACGACGACCTGCAGCTGACCGGGGAGCCGATGCAGGCGCCCCCGGTCAACGCCGATTTCAACGACGCCATCGTCGCGCTCACCGACGAGGCCCAGCAGCGCGCCGACGAGGTGCCGCAGGACGCGCTGGAAGGCCTGCTGGCCGCACCGCGCGACCGCGAGACCGATCCCGAGTCCGGCCTGGGGCAGGACCCGCAGCTCGCCGTCGAGGCGGCGCGCGAGCCGAAACCCGCGGACGACGCAGGCTTCGACCTGGACTTTACCGGCGCGCCGGATCTGGACATCGAGGCGGACGATGCGTCGGCGTCTGCCCTGGAGTTCGCGTCGGGAAGCGACGCGCAGACCGTGGACCCTGCGCAGCAGGAAGATGCGGATGCCGGCCTTGATTTCAGCACGCTGACCCTGTCGCTCGACGACGGCGATGGCATGGAGCTGGACGGACTGTCGTATGACCCCGAGCGCTTCAGCCGTGTTGGCCAGGCCGAGGACGCGCCCGCCGGGATCGAGGAGTTCCTGGCCGCGCACGCGCGGACGGCGGCGGACGACGCTGATGAAACCGGCGCGACCGTGCCCGCACCGGACGAGCGCGCCACGGAGACGCCGGCTGCATCGCCGGAGCGCGTGGATTTCTCGAGCCTGAGCCTGGTCGAAGACGGCCACGCCCCGGTCGCCCCGGCCGCGCACCGGATGCCGACGGAATCCTTCGACGTGGATGCACTGGCCGGCGGCCTGTCGCTGGTGGATCCGGACAGCTACGGCCATGGCAGGCCGCGGCATGGGCTGGTGCTGATCGAGGCTGGCCTGGGCGGACCCGATGCGGTCCGCCAGCTGCTGTCGGCGTTGCCCGGCGAATTCGCCAGGCCGATCCTGATCCGGCTGCCGCTGGACGGTGGTCGCTACGACCGGCTGGTCAAGCAGATGACGCGCGCGACCTCGGCGCCGGTGAGCGTGGCCGAGGCGGGTCAGATGGCCTCTCCTGGAAGCATTTACTTCGTTCCGCCAGGCCTGGGTATCCGCGCTGCTGCGTCGGGCTGGATCTTCGATGCCGGCCAGGCGCTCGACCCTGCCGCGCTCCTGCCCGCAGGCGACAGCGCGGTGCTGTTCCTGAGCGGCGCCGATGCAGCGCTGGTGCCGGCGGTGGCGGACGGCAGCTGGGGCGGACTGGTCCTGGGCCAGACGCCCGACGAGGGCTGCTACGAGCCGGCCGCCGCGCGCGCCGCGATCGATGCAGGGGCCGGACACGGCAGCCCGACGCAACTGGCCAACATCCTGCTCGACCGCTGGTCGGCGCCGGGCGAGCGCCCCAACCCTGATCCGAACGGGATGCAGTGATGAATTCAGTCCCCTCCGACATCCGCGCCGTACTGATCCAGACCGGAGCCGCGCGGCTGCTGCTGCCCAACGCCACGATTTCCGAGGTGCTGTCCTACGCCGAGCCCGATCCGGTCGATGCGGCCCCGGACTGGCTGCTGGGCACCATCCGGTGGCGTGGCTGGCGGCTTCCGCTGGTGGCGTTCGCGCCGTTCACCGGACAGGGCCCAGAAGAGGGTGGCCTGGGCCACAAGGTGGTCGTGCTCAAGACCCTCGGCGGACAGCCGACGATGCCGTACTTCGCCCTGTTGACCAAGGGCTTCCCGCGACTGGTGACGGTTTCGCGCGAGCGCCTTGAGGACGCCGATGACAGCGCGCCGCTGGCGCCAGGCGTGCGTGCGCGCGTGCGTTTCAACGACGAGGCCGCGCTGGTCCCGGACATCGACGGGATCGAACTGGCGCTGCGCGGGGCGTTGGCCGCCTGAGCCTGTCTCAGCCGCGCAGGTCGCCGTACAGCGCCTGCAGCGCGGCGATCGCCGCCAGGCCCGCGGTTTCGGTACGCAGGATCCGCGGGCCCAGACGCAGCCCTTCGTAGCCTGCCGCGTGCAGGTGGCCGCGATCACGCGGCGCCCAGCCGCCTTCGGGCCCGATCGCGAGCGCGATCGCTGGGGTCATGCCGACGGTCACTGCTGCGGCCAGCGTCGACAGCGTCTGCGTGCCGGCCGGATCCAGGGTCAGCCTGAGCGTCGACTCCGGCGCCTCGCCGGCGATGCGCGCGATGTCGACCGGGTCGGCCACCTCCGGCACGCGCGCACGGCCGCATTGCCCGCAGGCCGAGGCCACCACGCCGCGCCAGTGCGCGATGCGTTTGGCCAGGCGCGCACCTTCCAGCCGCACCTCGGTGCGCTCGGCGTCCACGGGAACGATCCGCGCCACGCCCAGTTCGGTGGCCTTCTGCAGGATCAGGTCCATCTTCTCGCCGCGTGCAATGCCCTGGACCAGGGTGAGGCGCAGCGGCGACTCGCTGTCGACGACGCGCCGGCCGACCACCTCGACCTCGCCACCGCGCTTGCCGGTGGCGACGATGCGCGCGTCGTAGTCATGCCCATCGCCGTTGAACAGCACGCAGGCATCGCCCTCGCGCAGGCGCAGCACACGCAGCAGGTGGGTGGCGGCGTCCTCGGGCAGGCTGATGCGCGCGCCGGGCGTGAGGGGCAGGTCGACGTGGGCTCGGGTCAGGCGCATGTGTTTGGCCACGGATTGCGCGGATCAACGCGGATGAAAGCGGTCACTGGTGAGCCCGGCCGGCGGATGGTGGCGGCACGAACCACACGCCTTTGCTCCTGATCCGCGTCCATCCGCGCAATCCGTGGCAAAACCCCCCGTGCCTCACGTCGTCGCCGCCTCGATCGCGGAACGTGTGACGGCGGCCAACAGGTCGAGCTGGTCGTCGTCGATGCAGTAGGGCGGCATCCAGTACAGCACGTCGCCCAGTGGGCGCAGCAGCACGCCGTGTTCGAGCGCATGCCGGTAGGCATGCAGGCCGATGCGGCGCGCGGAATCGAACGGGGTGGCCTTGCGGCCGTCCCGGGCCAGCTCGATGGCGACGATCATCCCGGTCTGCCGCACCTCGGCCACGTGCGGATGGTCGGTCAGCGGCGCCGCCAGCTCCGCCATGCGCGCGGCCGTGCGCCGGTTGCGGGCCAGCACGCCGTCGGATTCGAAGATGTCCAGCGACGCCAGTGCGGCGGCGCAGGCCAGCGGGTTGCCGGTGTAGCTGTGCGAATGCAGGAAAGCGCGCTCACGCGAGTCGTCGAGGAAACCCTCGTAGATCACGCCGGTGGCAAGCACCGCGGCCAGCGGCAGGAAGCCCCCGGTCAGGCCCTTGGACAGGCACAGCAGGTCTGGCTGGATGCCCGCCTGCTCGCAGGCGAACATCGTGCCGGTGCGGCCGAAGCCGACCGCGATCTCGTCGGCGATCAGGAAGATGCCGTGCACGTCGCACAGCTCGCGCGCACGCCGCAGGTACGCCGGATGGTGCATGCGCATGCCGCCGGCGCACTGCACCAGCGGCTCGAGCACCAGCGCGCAGATCTCGCCGGCGTGCTCGTCGAGCAGATGCGCCAGCGCATCGGCGGCATCCTCGGCGCAGGCTTCCGGGCTCTGTCCTTCGCGCGCGAGATACGCGTCGGGCGAGGGCGCGAACACCGATGCCATCAGCAGCGGTGCATAGATGCGCCGGTACAGCGGAATGTCGCCAACCGACAGCGCGCCGATGGTCTCGCCGTGGTAGCCGTTGTGCAGCGCGATGAACTTCGTGCGCCGCGGTTCGTCGCCGCGATTGCGGAACCAGTGGAAGGCCATCTTCAGCGCGACTTCGATCCCGGCCGAACCGTTGTCGGCGTAGAACACCTTCGACAGTGGCGCGCGACCGACCTGGCGCGGGGCGATCGCCAGCAGGCGCTCGGCCAGTTCGACTGCAGGCGGGTGCGAGCAGCCGGCAAGGATCACCTGCTCCAACGTGCCGGCCTGGCGCGCGATGGCCGCGGCGATGCGCGGCTCCGCGTGCCCATGCAGGTTGACCCACCAGCTGCTCACCGCATCGAGCGTGCGGCTGCCGTCGTGGCCTACCAGCCAGGCGCCGTCGCCTCGCGCTACGGTCAGCAGCGGCAGCACGTCCGGATGCTCGCGCATCTGCGTGCACGGGTGCCACAGCACGGCCAGATCGCGCGAACGCCAGCGGTCGGCCTCGTCTAGAATGGAGCCATCGTGAGTCGACATGCCCCCATTATTGCCCGTGACCCGTCCGGGGTGGCGCCTTGAGCCGCCGCCTGCCGACGATCCACGGCATCACCGAGCATGACGCCGGCCCCTACCGCCTGGAACGGCTGGACCTGGAGTTCAGCAACGGCGAACGCCGCCAGTTCGAACGCCTGCGCGGGCGCGGCCACGGCGCGGTTGCGGTAGTGCCGATGCTCGACGAGAACACCGTGCTGCTGGTGCGCGAATACGCCGCGGGCCTGCACCGCTATGAGCTCGGGCTGGTCAAGGGCCGGGTTGACGCCGGCGAGACGCCGCTACAGGCCGCGGACCGCGAACTCAAGGAAGAGGCCGGCTACGGTGCGCGCCGCCTCGATGTGGTGCGCACGCTGACCCTCGCGCCGGTCTACATGAGCCATGAAACCACGGTGGTACTGGCGCGCGACCTGTATCCCGAGCGCCTGCCCGGAGACGAGCCGGAAGAGCTGGAAGTGGTGCCCTGGCGTTTCGACGCGCTGGACGAGCTGGCCCTGCGCGAGGACTTCTCCGAAGGCCGCTCCATCGCGGCGCTGTTCGCCGCCCGCCAGTACCTGCAGCGCGAAGCCCGTGCCTGATTCCGCAGGCCTCGTGACCCCGGCCATGCGCGAGGGCGTGATCGCCATCGCGCGCGAGGCGGCCGCCGCGATCATCCGCATCTACGAGGGCGGCTTCGACGTCACCCACAAGGCCGACGCCAGCCCGCTCACCGAGGCCGACCTGGCCGCCCACCATTGCATCGTCGACGGACTGGCGCTGCTCACGCCCGACATCCCTGTGCTGTCGGAGGAATCGGCGCACCTGGTCGATACCGCGACGCGCCGCGGCTGGAGCCGGCTGTGGCTGGTCGACCCGCTCGACGGCACGCGCGAGTTCGTCAAGCGCAACGGCGAGTTCACCGTCAACATCGCCCTGATCGACGAGGGCGTGGCCGTGTTCGGCGTGATCCAGGCGCCGGTCACCGGCGTGCTCTGGCACGGCACGCCGGGGCAGGGCGCATTCCGCTGCGACAACGATGGCGAGCGTCCGGCGCGCGTGCGTGCGCCCGCCGCCGCGCCCTTGCGCGTGGCCGCCAGTCGCTCGCATCGCAGCGCTCGCACCGAGGCGCTGATGGCGCGGATGGGCGAGGTCGAGCCCGTCGGTCTCGGCTCTTCGCTCAAGTTCTGCCGCCTCGCCGAGGGCACGATGGACGTCTACCCGCGCTTCGGCCCGACCAGCGAATGGGACACCGGCGCCGGCCAGGCCATCCTCGAAGCCGCCGGTGGCGCGCTGCTCGATCCGCGGGGTCGGCCGTTCCGCTACAACCAGCGCGACACCGTGCTCAATGGCGATTTCATCGCGATGGGTGATCCCTCGCTGCCTTGGCGGTCGTGGCTGGAAGAATGATTTTGCCGCGGATCACGCGGATCACGCGGATAAGCGCGGATCAAGGCAGAAATACTTGTGAGAGATGAGCGCTGGTCCATCCTCTTGCGCTTTTCCATCCGCGTTAATCCGCGTCATCCGTGGCCAATTCTTGTACGCAGGAGACCGCATTGAACCGGCCGCAGCGCGACATCCAGGAACTGCTCGCGATCATGGCCCGGCTGCGCGATCCCGACGGCGGCTGTCCCTGGGACCTGGAGCAGGACTTCTCGACCATCGCCCCGTACACCATCGAGGAGGCCTACGAGGTCGCCGATGCGATCGATCGGGGGGACATGCCCGCGCTGAAGGACGAGCTGGGCGACCTGCTGCTGCAGGTGGTGTTCCATGCGCGCATGGCCGAGGAACAGGGCACGTTCGCTTTTGGCGACGTGGTCGCGGCAATCTCCGACAAGATGCTGCGACGGCATCCGCATGTGTTCGGCGATGCGGAGATCGGCGATGCGCAGGCGCAGACCGCGAGCTGGGAGCAGATCAAGCGCGCCGAGCGCGAGGCCGCCGGCCATGCGGACGCATCGGCGCTGGCGGGAATTTCGCGCGGTCTGCCAGAGTGGCAGCGCGCGCTGAAACTGCAGGGGCGCGCCGCACGCGTGGGCTTCGACTGGCCCGGCCCCGCGCCGGTCATCGACAAGCTGCACGAAGAGATCGATGAGGTACGCGCCGAATTCGCCGCGGTGGCCGCGGCACCTGCCGATACCGCTGCGCAGGCGCGGCTGCAGGAAGAGATCGGTGACCTGCTGTTTGTCGCAGCGAATCTTGCCCGCCACGCCCGCGTGGACGTGGGATCGGCGCTGCGTGGCGCCAACCTCAAGTTCGAACGCCGGTTCCGGCAGATGGAAGTGCTGGCGGCGGCCGATGGCGTGCGGCTGGAGGACATGACGCTGCAACAGCAGGAGGGATACTGGCAGCGGGTGAAAGCGGGCGAGTAATCCAGCCCACACGCGAGGCATCGGCCACGGCCCGGACAGTCCGCGCCATCCACCGCACAATCGCGACATGAAAACCTTCCTGCTCTTCACCGCCACAGCCCTCGCCGAGATCCTCGGCTGCTATCTGCCGTACCTGTGGCTGCGCAAGAGCGGCAGCAGCTGGCTGCTGCTGCCGGCCGCGGCCAGCCTGGCGCTCTTCGTCTGGCTGTTGACCCTGCATCCCACTGCAGCGGGGCGCGTGTATGCCGCCTATGGCGGCGTCTATGTCAGCGTGGCCCTGGTCTGGCTGTGGGCGGTGGACGCGGTCAAGCCGACCCGCTGGGACCTGCTGGGCGCGGCGTTGTGCCTGCTCGGCATGGCGGTCATCATGTTCTCGCCAAGGCCCGCCTGACCGGAGAGCAGATGCGCCGCTTCGCCAGCTTCCGCGAGTTCTACCCGTTCTACCTGGGCGAACATTCAAACCGCAGCTCGCGCCGGCTGCACTTCATCGGCAGCTGCGGCGCGCTGGTCCTGGTCGCATTGGCCGTCGTCGGGCGCAACCCATGGTGGCTGCTGGCGGCGCTGGCCTGCGGCTACGCCTTCGCCTGGATCGGGCACTTCTTCTTCGAGAAGAACCGGCCGGCAACCTTCCACCACCCGTTCTATTCCTTCGCCGGCGACTGGGTGATGTTCAAGGACATCCTCATCGGGAAGATCCGGTTCTGAGGGCGGGCTCGACAGATCACGGTGCGGCGTTCGTGGCCTTGCCTCCACTGCCTGATGCCATTCGCACCGATGCCATTCGCACAACCTGATGTCATTTCCACCGCAGGGAGAAATCCCGGCCGCAGATCTCTCCCTGCGGTCGAGATGACAGGCGAGGGCGCGGCTAATCCAGGAAGATCAGCCACGCGGCCACCACGATCAGGCCGAAGCCCGCCCAGTGGTTCCACTTCAGCGGCTGGTCGAGATACCAGGCCGAGAACCCGGCGAAGACCAGCAGGGTGATGACCTCCTGCATGCCCTTGAGCTGCGGCGCCGAATAGAACGCCGAGCCGAGCCGATTGGCCGGCACCATCAGGCAGTACTCGAAAAACGCGATGCCCCAGCTGATCAGGATCACCGGGAACAGCGCCGAGGACTTGTACTTCAGGTGCCCGTACCAGGCGAAGGTCATGAAGATGTTGGAGCCGATCAGCAGCAGGATCGGGACCAGGCGGTCGAACGGGGGGCATGGGGCAATCCGGAGGTGGCGGGACGCGCAGAAGAGCATCGATCTTCACGGCGCTTGTACAGTGCGGCTGGCACCTTTCACAAAGCTGAAGACCCCTTCGAGGAATCAAACATGCGTGCAGGGCAGGAAACCGGCGGGCTGGTCCTGATCGTCGAGGACAACCGCAACATCTCGGAAATGGTGGGTGAATATCTGGAAGGGCGCGGTTTCGAGGTCGACTACGCCTCCGATGGCCTGGACGGCTACCGGCTGGCCGTGGAGAACAGCTACGACGTGATCGTGCTGGACCTGATGCTGCCACGCCTGGACGGGGTGGAAGTGTGCAAGCGGCTCCGTTCCGAAGCGCGCAAGTCGACTCCGGTGCTGATGCTGACCGCGCGCGACACGCTGGACGAAAAGCTCAGCGGCCTGTCTTCGGGCGCCGACGACTACCTGACCAAGCCCTTCGCCATCCAGGAGCTGGAAGCCCGGCTGCGTGCCCTGATCCGGCGCGAGCGCCGCCAGGTCGGCTCGGAAGTGCTCAAGGTCGCCGACCTCGTGCTCGATCCGGCCAGCATGCGCGCCACCCGCGGCGGCACCGAGCTGCAGCTGTCGCCGATCGGCATGAAGCTGCTGACCATCCTCATGCGCGAGTCGCCGCGCGTGGTGAACCGCCAGGAGATCGAGCGCGAGATCTGGGGCAACGGGCTGCCCGATTCGGACACCCTGCGCAGCCATCTCTACAACCTGCGCAAGATCATCGACAAGCCGTTCGACAAGCCGCTGCTGCACACCGTGCAGAGCGCGGGCTACCGGATCGCCGACATCGACCAGTCACCGACCTGACCCTGCGGACCACGCAATGCCGCAGGGGTTGCCCCGCAAGATCCGCTATGCGTTCGTCACCCAGGGGCTGCTGCTGATCCTCGCGGTGGTGTTTGGGGTGAGCATGCTCACCCTGCTCACCCGTGACGCGCTGATCCGACAGCGACTGACCGTGGAAGCACAGGCGTTCTGGGAGCGCCAGGCGGACGGCCGCCTGGCCACGCCCCTTCCTTCGACGCGCACGATCCAGGGTTATTTCACCTCGGACCGGGACCGGGAGGCGATCCCTCCCTACGTGGAATCGCTGCCCGAGGGCGTGAACTTCATTTACCGCTCGCACAAGGCCGTGCTTGTGGAGCGGCGGCCAGAGGGGGTGCTTTATCTGGTCCTGCGCACGCACGCGGTGGACGAGTTGATGTGGACCTCGGCCGGGGTGATGACCCTGCTGGGACTGCTCACCGCGCTGGTGATCACCTCGCTGACCTACCGCAAGTCGCGCAGCATCGTGCTTCCCGTCAACCGCCTCGCAGAGGAAGTCTCGTGCTGGGATCCGATGCAGGGCGACCTGACCACGCCGCTGGCGGTGTCGAGCTTTTCCGGGGAGCCCAGCCACGAGGTCCAGGCCCTTTCGAACGCCCTGCACGGGCTGGCTGGACGCGTGGCGGAGTTCGTGCAGCGTGAGCGCGACTTCACCCGCGATGCCAGCCATGAGCTGCGCACGCCGCTGACCGTGATCCGGGTCGCAAGCGACATGCTGTATGCCGACCCTTCGCTGCCGCCGCACGGGCGCCGCTCGCTCGAGCGTATCCAGCGCGCCGCGCGCGACATGGAGGCGGTGATCGATGCCTTCCTCGTGCTCGCGCGCGAGAGCGGCGTCGCACCGGTGAGCGAGGACATCGATGTCCGCGAGATGGTGCTGGAGGAAGTGGAGCGGGCGCGTCCGTTGCTTGCCGGCAAGCCGGTCGAGCTGCACGTCTCGGCCGATGTCGCGCCGCAGCTTTTCGCGCCGCCGAGCGTGTTGGGAATGGTGGTGCGCAACCTGCTGCAGAACGCCTGCAACTTCACCCAGGAGGGCAGCGTCGAAGTGCGGGTGGAGGCGGACGCCGTGATCGTGCGCGACAGCGGGATTGGTATGTCGGCCGACACCCTGCAGCATGTCTACGATCCGTTCTTCCGCGCCGATGCCTTCAGCCCGCTGGGCAAGGGCTTCGGCCTGACCATCGCCAACCGCCTGGTGCGCAGGTTCGGCTGGCAGCTCAGGCTCGACAGCGTGCAGGAGCAGGGAACCGTCGCGACCCTGCGCTTCACGCCGCCCGCGTCTTCCTGAGCCGCGGATGGATCGCGTGCCGGCGCTGTCAACCGGCGCCGAGGCCGCGCGTTAGCCTCCAACGACGCCAGACTGTCTCCGGACCCTACGCATGAAGCAACCCACGACCCGCCGCCGGCGATCGTTCCCCCGTTCACTCGTGGTCGTGATCGCAGTCGTCGCGCTTGCGATCGTCGCGTGGCTGTGGTGGTCGGGTTCGCGCGAAGGTGGCGACGAATCGCCCTGGCGCACGGTGCAGGTGGAGCGCGGCGACATCCGTGTGGCGATCTCCGCCACCGGCACGCTCAGCGCCATCTCGACGGTGACCGTGGGCAGCCAGATCTCCGGGCAGGTCACCGACGTGCTGGTCGACTTCAACAGCCAGGTCAAGCAGGGTGACGTGCTTGCGCGCATCGATCCGCGCACCTACGAGGCGCAGATCGAGCAGGGCGCCGCGCAGATCGCCAGTGCGCGCGCCTCGCTGGCCCAGGCGCAGGCGACGCTGCGCAACGCCGAACTGGACTATCGCCGCAAGGCCGACCTCGGCACGCAGAAGCTGGTCGCGCAGTCCGACGTCGACCAGGCGCGCGCAGCGCTGGACCAGGCGCGTGCGCAGATCGCCTCGACCCAGGCGCAGATCCGCCAGCAGACCGCGTCCACCGAGACCACCCGGGTCAACCTCGAGCGCACGGTGATCACTTCACCGGTCGATGGCGTGGTGCTGACCCGCACCATCGAGCCAGGCCAGACCGTGGCGGCCAGCCTGCAGTCGCCGGAGCTGTTCACCATCGCCGAAGACCTGTCCAAGATGAAGATCGAGCTGGCGGTCGACGAGGCTGACATCGGCCAGGTCAAGGCAGGGCAGGCGGTGTCGTTCACAGCCGATGCGTTCCCGGACCGCCAGTTCCGCGGCGTGGTCGACCAGGTGCGCCTCGCCGCGACCACCACCAACAACGTGGTGACCTACCCGGTGGTGGTGAGCGTGGACAATTCCGACAACACCTTGCTGCCCGGACTCACCGTCAACGCCGAGATCGAGGTCAGCAATCGCCAGGACGTGCTGAAGGTGTCCAATGCGGCACTGCGCTACAAGCCGGTGGGCGAGGCCGAGCCTGGACAGGGCGGCGCGGCACGCGGTGGCGCTGGCATGCTCGAGGAACTCGAGCGCGTGGCGGCGGAGCTGGAGCTTGACGACAGCCAGCGCGCCGCCTTCGATGCGGCGCTGGCGGCACAACGCGAGCGCGCCGAGGCGCAGCGCCAGGCCGCGCCCCCCCAGGGGCAATCGCGCCCAGGCGCCGGCGGCCCGCCGGGCATGGCGAGGCCCGGGGGCGCACCCGATCCGGCCATGCGCGCGCAGATGCGCCAGCGCATGCTCGAGCGCATGCAGGAAAGCTTCGCCGGTTTCACCCGTACGCTCGACGAGGCGCAGCGCGCGCGCTGGAATGCGGCGCTGGCCTCGTCCCTCGGTGCCACCCGCGCCACCCTGTACCGGCTGGCCGATGGCCGGCGCGAGGCGGTGCAGGTGCGCGTGGGCGCGAGCGACGGCACCAGCACCGAGGTCCGCGGCGGCGTCGAAGCCGGCGACGAGATCATCACCGGCGAGCGCGCGCGCAGATGAGTACGCCCGCCATCCCGGTGATCGAAACCCGCGGCCTGCGCAAGGTCTATGCCGAAGGCAGCCAGGCCGAGGTCGTCGCGCTGGCGGGCGTGGACCTGCGCATCGCGCGCGGCGAGTTCATCGCCATCATGGGACCGTCCGGTTCCGGCAAATCGACCCTGATGAACCTGGTCGGCTGCCTCGACACGCCGACCTCGGGCCAGTACCTGTGCGACGGCATCGACGTGGCGACGCTGGACCGCGAGCAGCTGGCCGCGCTGCGCCGCGACAAGATCGGATTCGTGTTCCAGGGCTTCAACCTGCTGCCGCGCATGTCGGCCGAGGACAACGTGGCCATGCCGCTGGGGTATGCCCAGGTGCCCCCGGCCGAGCGCAGGCGACTGGCGCAGGAGGCGCTCGCGGCGGTGGGCCTGTCGGGCCGCAGCCACCACCGCCCCAGCGAGCTGTCGGGCGGCCAGCAGCAGCGCGTCGCGATCGCGCGTGCGCTGATCAACCGCCCGCCGATCCTGCTCGCCGACGAGCCCACCGGTGCGCTCGACTCGAAGACCGGCGAGGAGATCCTCACCCTGTTCAAGCGGCTGCGCGACGAGGATCACACCGTGGTCCTGATCACCCATGATCCCGAAGTCGCCGCCCACGCCGACCGCACCTGCGTGATGCACGACGGCCAACTGCACGAGGGCGAGGAGCCGCGCTTGGCCGATGCCCTATCGGCATCGGCCGCGGCTGCGAGCGCCCGGCCTGGGATGGCCGGGCCAGGCGATCCGTGAGCGGTCTGGCTTGCGCCATGGATGGCCGCGGGAAACAACCGGAGCATTCCGCATGAAGTTCAGCGACGTCCTGCGCACCGCCCTGTTCGCGCTGCGCGGCAACTGGATGCGCAGCGCGCTGACCTCGCTGGGCGTGATCATCGGCATCGCCTCGGTGATCGTGATGGTGTCGGTCGGGCAGGGCACGCAGGCGGAAATCGACAAGATGGTCGCGGGCCTGGGCTCGCAGCGCCTGGACATCTCGCCCAACGTCGCGCGCAGCAGCGGCGGTGTGCGCATGAGCGCGAGCAGCTTCTACACTCTGAACCAGGGCGACGTCGATGCGATCCGCAGCGAGATGCCCGAAGTGCAGTACATCTCCGGCTCGCTGCGCGGCAGCAGCCAGGTGGTCTATGCCGAGCGCAACTGGAACAGCAGCTGGCAAGGCGTCGAGCCGGACTACCTGGTGATCAACGGCTGGGCCCTCAGCGATGGCCAGGGCTTCGACGAAGCCGGCGGCGACAAGTCGGTGCTGATCGGCGAGACCGTGCGCCGCGAGCTGTTCGGCGAAGAGAGCGGTATCGGCGAGACCATCCGCATCGGCCGCGTGCCGCTGACGGTAGCCGGCACGCTTGCGCCCAAGGGCCAGAGCAGCTGGGGGCGCGACCAGGACGAGATCGTGATGGTGCCGCTGGAAACCGCGCGCCGTCGGCTGATGGGTTCGATGGGCATGCCGCCGGGCGCGGTGATGGAAATCTCGTTGGCGGTCACCAACCCCGACGACCTGGCCTGGGTGCAGGGCGAGATCGAATCGCTGCTGCGCCAGCGCCATCGCATCACGCCGGGTGCGGACGACGACTTCCGCGTGCGCAACATGTCCGAGATCGTGGCCACGCGCACCGCCACCACGCGCCTGATGTCGTGGCTGCTGGGTGCGGTGGCGACGATCTCGCTGATCGTCGGCGGCATCGGCATCATGAACATCATGCTGGTGTCGGTGACCGAACGCATCCGCGAGATCGGGCTGCGGATGGCGGTCGGCGCCGGGCCGACCGATATCCGCCGCCAGTTCCTGGCCGAGGCCATGCTGCTGTCGCTGGGCGGCGGCCTGCTCGGCATCCTGATCGGAATCGCCGGCGCGTTGCTGGTCGGGCAGTTCAACAGCGAGCTGCCGGTCGAACTCAACGGCCAGGTCATCGCGCTGGCGGCGGGATTCTCGATCGCCACCGGGCTGTTCTTCGGCTACTACCCGGCGCGCAAGGCCAGTCAGCTCGATCCGATCGAGGCGCTGCGGCAGCAGTAGCACTAGCCAAAGGCGCGCTTTCACGGCGCACGCAGGGTTGAATCGACCGGTCCCGGGCGTCGCTTGAGACGCGCTGCAGCTGTCGCCGTAGCGCGGGGCGGTGCGGGGGTCGGCTTTCCGGACAAACTTCGCGCGCGCCCGCTGGCGGGGTCACCAGTCGCGCTGAAGGCCTTTCCCGGCCCGTGGAATGGTGGTCGCAGTCGTCAGCCGCTTGCCGCGTGCTTCCAACGCTTTCCCGCGCTGGAAGACGTGGGAATCACGCGCCGCTGTGGCAAAATTGCGGGGTTGCGGCAGTGGCCGCGCTGCTGAATCCCGCATGCTGTCGATCCCGTGGCAGTCCTGTTCCGATGTCGCCGGTCACCTGATCGAAGGCTACGGTCCCGGGCGCGAAGCCGGCGCCGCGTGATGGCCGACGAAACCGGACACCTGCCCCGCCGTCCCGCCCGCATCCTGATGGCAGCCGTGTGGTCGCTGCAGGGGCTCAAGGCGGCGTGGCTCCATGAGTCGTCGTTCCGGCTCGAGGTGTACCTGCTGGTCGTCCTCGCTCCGCTGGCGCTGTGGCTGGGCGCCGACGGCGTGGAACGCGCGCTGCTGCTGGGCAGCTGCCTGCTGGTGCTGGTGGTCGAACTGCTCAATTCCGCCATCGAGGCGGTGATCGAGCGCTACGGCCCCGAGCACCACGAGCTGGCCGGACGCGCCAAGGACATGGGTTCGGCCGCTGTGTTCGTGAGCATGCTCAACGTTTTGCTGGTGTGGGGCCTGGTCCTGCTCCCGCGCTGGCTGTAGAAACCGAAAAAGAGGAAGTGCTTCGATGCTGGAATTGGTGACTGATCCACAGGTCTGGATCCTGCTGTTGACCTTGAGCACGATCGAGATCGTGCTGGGCATCGACAACCTGGTGTTCATCTCGATCGCGGTCAGCAAGCTGCCGCCGGAGCGGCGCGAGTTCGCGCGCAAGTTCGGCATCGCGGTGGCCTGCATCACCCGCATCGGGCTGCTGCTGACGCTGGCCTGGCTGGCGGGCCTGACCTCGGACCTGTTCGTGGTCCTGGGCCAGGGCATTTCGGTGCGCGACCTGGTGCTGGTCCTGGGCGGCCTGTTCCTGCTGGTGAAGGGCGCGATGGAAATCCGCGACCTCATCGTCGGCGAGCCTGAGTCGGAGGACGTGGATGCGAAACCCAAGGTGTCGTTCGCGGGCGTGATCGCGCAGATCGCCGTCATCGACATCGTGTTCTCGCTGGACTCGGTGATCGCGGCCGTCGGCATGGCCGGCGACTACATCCCGGTGATGGTCGCGGCGATCCTGATCGCGGTGGCGGTGATGCTGCTCGCGGCGCGTCCGCTGGGCCACTTCATCGACAACAACCCGACCATCAAGATGCTGGCGCTGGCCTTCATCCTGCTGATCGGCGCCTATCTGATCGCCGAAGGCCTGGAAGTGCATATCCCGCGCGGCTACATCTACGGCGCCATGGGCTTCTCGGCGCTGGTGGAATGCCTCAACCTCTGGGTCAAGCGCAATGCACGCGGGCGCGGCGAGCGGGCCACGACCGGCGTGGACGTGCGGCTCTGAGCAGTGCAGGCGCAGGTGGTGCCCGGCGCTTGGGCGTCGGGCACAATGACGGCAACCGGCCCGGAGTGACGCGCATCCCATGATCCATCTCCACCAGATCGATCCGGTTGCGTTCGCGCTCGGCCCGGTGCGCGTGCACTGGTACGGGCTGATGTACCTGCTGGCCTTCGCGAGCGCCTGGTGGCTGGGCAACCGGCGGATCCGCGACGGGCGCCTGCCGGTGGACGCCAACGCCTTCGGCGACCTGCTGTTCTACGGCATGATCGGCGTGGTGCTGGGCGGCCGGCTGGGCTCGATCCTGTTCTACGATCTCGGCGGCTACCTGGCCGATCCGGTGCGGATGCTCAAGATCTGGGAAGGCGGGATGAGCTTCCACGGTGGGCTGTTGGGCGTGCTCGTGGCCGCCTGGTACTGGGCACGGCGCCAGGGGCTGCACTTGGTCGATGTGCTCGACTTCATCGTCCCGTGGGTGCCACCGGGCCTGGGCCTGGGCCGCATCGGCAACTACATCGGCGCCGAGCTCTGGGGTAAGTACACGCAGGCCGGTTGGGGCGTGGTATTCCCGACCGATCCGCGCTTCGCCGGCTGGAGCGCCGAGCAGATGCAGGCGCAGTTCGCGTCCGGTGCGCTGGACGCATTCGCGCGTCACCCTTCGCAGCTTTACCAGGCCTTCCTGGAGGGGCTGGTGATGTTCGTGGTGCTGTGGTGGTATTCGTCGAAGCCGCGTCCGCGCTATGCGCTCACCGGACTGTTCGCACTGCTGTACGGGGTGTTTCGCTTCGTGGTCGAGTTCGTGCGCGTGCCCGATGCCGACATCGGCTATCTGGCCCTCGGCTGGCTGACGATGGGACAGCTGCTGTCGCTTCCGCTCATCGCGCTGGGCCTGTTCCTGTTGTGGAAGTCTCACAGCGCGCCGACCCTGCAGCCGTCGCCGGCAGGCGGCACGCCATGAAGCAATACCTCGATCTGCTGCGGCACGTGCTGGAGCACGGCGCGGAGAAGTCCGACCGCACCGGCACCGGCACGCGCAGCGTGTTCGGCTGGCAGATGCGCTTCGACCTGGGCGAAGGCTTCCCGCTGGTCACCACCAAGAAGCTGCACCTGCGCTCGATCATCCACGAGCTGCTGTGGTTCCTGAAGGGCGACACCAACATCGCCTACCTCAAGGACAACGGCGTCGGCATCTGGGACGAGTGGGCGGACGACCAGGGCGAACTCGGCCCGGTCTATGGCCGGCAGTGGCGCGCATGGCCCGACGGGAAGGGTGGCCACATCGACCAGATGCAGTGGCTGGTCGACGAGATCAGCCGCAATCCCGACTCGCGCCGGCTGGTGATCAGTGCATGGAACGTGGCCGAGCTGCCGCAGATGGCGCTGATGCCCTGCCACTCGCTGTTCCAGTTCTACGTGGTGGACGGGAAGCTGAGCTGCCAGCTCTACCAGCGCAGCGGCGACATCTTCCTCGGCGTCCCGTTCAACATCGCCAGCTACGCGCTGCTCACCCACATGGTGGCGCAGGCGACCGGGCTGGGCGTGGGCGATTTCGTGCACACGCTGGGTGATGCGCACCTGTATTCGAATCATTACGACCAGGCGCGCGAGCAACTGGCGCGCGCGCCGCGGCCGTTGCCGCGGCTGCGGCTCAATCCGGACGTCGGCGACCTGTTTGCGTTCGGCTTTGACGACATCGCGATCGAGGGCTACGACCCGCATCCGGCGATCAAGGCCCCGGTGGCGGTGTGAGCGTGGGCCGGCCGGTCGTGGTGGATGGCGGGCCGGCGGACAGTTCCGGATCCGGCATCGCCAGGCAGCCGCTGCGCGTGGTCCTGATCGTCGCGCTGGACCGCAACCGCGCGATCGGCAAAGGCAATGCGCTGCCCTGGCACCTGCCCGACGACCTGCGTCGCTTCAAGGCGCTCACGTTCGGCAAGCCGGTGCTGATGGGGCGCAGGACCGCCGACTCACTGGGGCGCGCGCTGCCGGGTCGACTGAACCTGGTGATGACGCGCAGTGGCCGGGTGCCGTTCGAGGGCATGCGTGCGGTGTCGTCGCTGGACGAGGCGCTGCGGATCGTGGCGGAGCAGGGCGCGCGGGAACTGTGCGTGATCGGCGGCGCGGAAATCTATGCGCAGGCGCTGCCGCGGGCAACGGATCTGCGGCTGACCCGCGTCGATACCGCGGTTGAAGACGCGGACACGTTCTTCCCCGCGTACGATGAAAACGCCTGGCAAGCGATCGCACGCGAACGTCATGGTGCCGACGCGAAGCACGCGTTCGATTTCGAGTTTGTCGATTACGTACGTTGCGAAGAGCGGACGAGCGAGGGTCGCGACGTGTAGGAGCGCCTTCAGGCGCGAACGGGTGGAAGTCCTCCCGCATGACCATCCTGCGGTGCTCGAGAGAACGATACGACCCCACGCCGCCTGTCAGGGCGAGGCGTCGCGGCCCGGCACCTGCACGATGTTCAGCCCTTCGGCGTCGAGTTGGAGCGCGGTGAGCGTGCCGCCCCAGACGGCGCCGGTATCGATCGCATGCACACCGTGGCCGATGAACAGCCCGAGCGACGACCAGTGCCCGCAGACGATCTTCAGGTCGCGCTCGACCCGCCCCGGCACTTCGTACCAGGGATACAGGCCCGGCTGCTGCGTTCCCGGCGCCCCTTTTTCCTCGAACGCGATGCGTCCGCGCGGCGAGCAGTAGCGCATGCGGGTGAACACGTTGATGATCGCGCGGTCGCGGTCGGAGCCACGCAGGTTCGGCGACCAGATGGGCTGGTCGCCATACATGTTCCTGAGCAGCTTGCGCGCTTCCTCGCCGCGCAGCTTGTGCTCGATCTCGCGCGCGTGCTGTTCGGCGATGGCGGTGGTCCACTTGGGTGCCAGGCCGGCGTGCACCATCATCCATCCCAGCCCGCGATCGACATGCACCAGCGGCTGCATGCGCAGCCAGTCGAGCAGTATGTCGCGGTCCTGCGCGAACAGCACCGACTGCAGGTCGGGCTTGACCTTGCGCTGCTCGGGAACGCTGCGCTCGGCGATCGAGAGCAGCGACAGATCGTGGTTGCCAAGCACGCTGACGACGTTGTCGCGCAGTGAATGCACCAGGCGCAGGGTTTCCAGCGACTCGCCGCCACGATTGACCAGGTCGCCACAGAACCACAGCCGGTCGCTGGTCGGATCGAAGCGGATCTTCTCCAGCAGCCGCTGCGTGGGGCCGTAGCAGCCCTGCAGGTCTC
Source organism: Luteimonas sp. A611 (assembly GCF_054072715.1). Classification (NCBI taxonomy): domain Bacteria; kingdom Pseudomonadati; phylum Pseudomonadota; class Gammaproteobacteria; order Lysobacterales; family Lysobacteraceae; genus Luteimonas; species Luteimonas sp. A611. The sequence continues at coordinate 62,941 of NZ_JBSVRP010000002.1, read as the reverse complement.
CGATCGCCCAGACGGCCATGCGCGCGTCAGTGCAGCGTGCGCGGCACGGCGAGCGTGAACGGCGGGATCGGTGCGTCGAAGCGGGTGCCGTCGTCACCGACCATGTCGTAGCGGCCCTCCATGGTACCGACCGCGGTGGGCAGGGTAGCGCCGGAGGTGTAGACGAACTGCTCGCCGGGCTCCAGCCGCGGCTGTTCACCGACCACGCCGTCGCCGCGCACTTCCTCGGTCCGGCCGTTGGCGTCGGTGATCACCCAATGGCGGGACACCAGCTGCGCGGGCAGGCGGCCGAGGTTGCGGATGCGGATGGTGTAGGCGAATACGTAACGGTCGTCCTCGGGCGCGGATTCCTCGTCGAGGAACTGCGTTGCGATCTGGATCTCGAGGCTATAGTCGGCGGTACGGCTCATGCGCCCAGTGTATGCGTTGGCCGTGAATGGTTCGACTACGTTTGCGGCATCGCCTGCGCGAATTGCGGCACGCGGCCGGTCCGCCGCACCCGCGCTCAGGTCTCGGCGGTGCGGTTTGCAAGGCGCACGAAGTCGGCCACCGCCAACTGTTCGGCGCGGGCCTGCGGATCGACGTCAGCTGCACGGATCACGCTTTCGTCACACAACCTGGACAGGGCGTTGCGCAGCGTCTTGCGGCGCTGGCCGAACGCGTCGCGGACGATCGCGGCAAAGCGTGCCGGATCGTCGATGCCGACGGTGTCGGGCGCTCGCGGCACCAGCCGCACCACTGCAGAATCGACCTTCGGGGGCGGCCGGAACGCGCCTGGTCCGACCGTGAACAGCGCCGTCACCCGGCACGAGGCCTGCAGCATCACGCTCAGCCGGCCGTAGACCTTGCTGCCCGGTGCGGCGGCCATGCGGTCGACCACTTCCTTCTGCAGCATGAAGTGCATGTCGCGGACCATCGCGGCGTGGTCGAGTGCGTGGAACAGGATCGGCGAGGACAGGTTGTAGGGCAAGTTGCCCACCAGGCGGATCGGCTCGCCCTGCGCGAGCGCGGTGAAGTCGACGTCCAGCACGTTGGCGTGCACCAGCGTGAGTTCGCCGTGCGGGCGTGCCGCTTCGGTGAGCGGCGCCAGCAGGTCGCGGTCGAACTCGATCGCGGTCAGGCTGCCGTGGCGCTGCAGCAGCGGGAAGGTCATGGCGCCCTGGCCGGGACCGATCTCGACGATGCGGTCGCCCGGCTTCGGATCGACCGCGAGGATGATCTTTGCGACCACGCCGCGCTCGTGCAGGAAGTGCTGCCCGAGGGACTTCTTGGCAGGTCCGCTGAAGCCGCTCACAGCGCGCGCGCCGCGGACGACACATCGCGATTGTCGAAATCGGCCCAGTCGATTGATTGCATGTTCGGGAATCGGCAGTCGCCTGAAGCTGTCATGGCGAGGATAGCGGGAACCCGGGTGTGGAAGCGGGATTTGTCGCCACGCGGGAACGAACGACTGCAAGGCGCTTCAAGCCCTGCAGGCGGTAGAACGAACCCGACGTCAGCGGACTTCAGCAATTGCGCCGCGCCAGCCGCGCGCAGGTTTCGATCGCGGCGAACAGGCTCGAAGGATCCGCCCGGCCGCTGCCCGCAAGATCGAAGGCGGTGCCGTGGTCGACGGCGACGCGCGGCCAGGGCAGGCCCAGGGTCAGGTTCACCGCGCGCTCGAAGCCGCTGTACTTGAGCACCGGCAGGCCCTGGTCGTGGTACATCGCCAGGACCGCGTCGAACCCGCGCAGCTTTGCCGGCAGGAAGGCGGTATCGGCCGGCAGCGGGCCGTGCAGGCACATGCCTTCGGCGCGCAGCCGTTCGAGCAGTGGTTCGATCACTTCGATCTCCTCGCGCCCCAGGTGTCCGGCCTCGCCCGCGTGCGGGTTGAGGCCGAGGACCGCGATGCGCGGCGCATCGATGCCGAAGTCGCGCTGCAGGGCGCCATGCAGGATGCGCAGCACGCGCTCAAGCGCTGCGGGCGTGATCGCGTCCGCGACTTCGCGCAGCGGCAGGTGGGTGGTGGCAAGCGCGACGCGCACGATGTCGTTGGCCAGCATCATCACCACGTCGCAGCCAGCGTGCGCAGCCAGCAGCTCGGTGGTACCCGAGTAGGCGATACCGCCGAGGTTGATCGTGGCCTTGTGCACCGGGCCGGTGACGATGCCGTGGCAAATGCCGTCCTGGCAGGCGGACGCCGCACGCGTCAGCGCCTCGATCACGAAGCTCGCATTGCGTGGATCGGCCTGGCCTGGCGCGCAGGAAACGGGCGCGGGGATCACGACCAGGCGCAGTTCACCCGGTGCAACGGCCTTGGCGTCCGGCGCGAGCAGCGTCAGCGGCAGGCCGAGACGCGCGGCGGCGTCCTGCAGCGTCGCAGGATCGCCAAAGCCAATGAGGTCCGCCTCCCAGTCGCGCTGCGCGGCGCGTACGCACAGCTCCGGTCCGACGCCGGCCGGTTCGCCCGGTACCAGCGCCAGCCGCGGACGGGACATCTCAGCCGCCGTCGCTGTCGGCCTGTGCGTTGCCCGCGCGGATGTCGACATAGGCTTCGCCGCGCATCTCGCGCACGTAGCGGTCCCACTCGTCTTCGAGCTTGCGCTGGCCGATGGACTCGCGGATCTGCGCACGCCTGTTGTCGTCGCCGGCGCTGGCCTGGCGCACGGCCACGCGCTGCATGATGTGCCAGCCGGCCTGGGTCCTGAACGCGGCGGAGACCTGGCCGTCTTCCAGCAACGAGACCTGGCCGCCGAACTCGGGGCCGAACTCGTCCTGCGTGAACCAGCCCAGATCGCCGCCTTCGGCCTTGCTGACCGTGTCATCGGAGCTTTCGCGCGCGACTTCCTGGAAATCGGCGCCGCCCGCGATACGCGCACGCAGGCCGTCGATCCGGGCCTTGGCCTCGCCATCGCCGCCGGCGCCTTCGGCCGGGCGGATCAGGATGTGGCGGGCGCTGTACTGGGTCACCGTACCGCCACCTGCAGCCTGTTCACCTTCGCGCGTGTCCACCAGCTGCAGCAGCTGGAAGCCGCTCGGCCCGCGGGTCGGGCCGATCACGTCGCCGGGCGACATGGTGCGGATCGCGTTGGCGAATGCCACGGGGATTTCATCGAGGCTGCGCCATCCCAGGCTGCCGCCTTCGAGGGCGTTTGGACTGTCGGAATAGCGCACCGCCGCAGCCGCGAACTCGATTTCACGGCGGTCGAGCAGGCTCTTGATGCCGTCGATCTTTTGCTGTCCCGTCGCGATCTGCTCGGGTGTCGCGCCTTCGGGCAGCGCCACCAGGATGTGGGCCAGCTGGTACTGCGCGCCGCTGGCCTGCGAGGCCATTGCCGCGTCCACCTCGGCGTCGCTGACGCTGACCCGGCTCTGCGCGAAGCGCTGTCGCATGCGCTGGATCACCATTTCATCGCGCAGCGAACTGCGGAAGTCCTCGATCGACATGCCGTCGCGCATCAACTGCTGGCGCAACTGGTCGGGCGAGAGGTTGTTCTGCTGCGCGATGTTGCCGACCGCGGTGTCGAGTTCGGCATCGCTCACGCGCACGCCGGTCTCTGCCGCGCGCGCGGTCTGCAGCTTGACCAGCACCAAGCGCTCCAGAACCTGGCGCTCCAGCACGGCGCGCGGCGGCAGCTGGCCTTGGCGGCTGGCGTACTGGGCCACGATATTGGCGACCGCGCGGTCCAGTTCGCTCTGCAGGATGACGTCCTCGTCGACCACGGCGGCGATGCGCTCGAGCGGCTGGACGGATTGCGCCTGGAGGGTGCCCACGAACAGCAGGGCGGCGCACAGGAATGCGAAGCGGGTCTTCATGGAGAGAGGTCTGTGGGAGATTCGTCGTCGTCCAGGCCGCTGCGCAGCTCCGACGGCGGGACGAGATAGAGGTCGTCGCGGTGATAGCCGAGGATAGCACGGCGCAACCGACCCCGATTGTCGGGTCCGGCCGAGCCCAGTCCCTTGAGTTCGATCTCGAGCTGGATCGAATCGTTCATCTCGCCGCGGGTATTACGCACGTAGCGGCGACCGACCAGGCGCGCGGCGATGCAGCAGCTTTCCCACTGCACGCCGGCGATGCCTTCGAGCACCTGCCGGTCCTTGATCGAGTAGTAATAGCGGCCGACCAGGCTCCAGGACGGGTTGATCGGATACAGGAAGGATAGGTCGACCTGCTCGAGCAGGTCGGTCTGGCGCAGCACGTCGCGGCGGTAGCGGTAGGCCAGGTTGATGATGCCGTCGTCGCCGACCAGGTAGCGGGTGCGGACGCTGGCCAGGTCCTCGCGCCGGCTGGTCTGGTTCCACTGGTAGGAGGCGCCGACGGTCCAGCGATCGTTGATCGCGTAGTTCGCATCAGCCACCCAGGACGAGCTGCCCTTCTGGACCGGAACCTCGTTGCCCAGGGTGACCCGCGCATCCTCGAAGTAGCGGATCTGGCCGACGCTGGCGGACAGCTTCTCGCGACCGTCGGCCTCGCGGATCAGGCGCGTGGTGAGGGCCGTCGTCAGCTGGTTGGCGTCGCCCTGGCGGTCAGCGCCGGAATAGCGGTTGTCGCGGAACAACTGGCCCCAGCTGAAGGTCATGGGCCGGGTGTCGAACAGCGGCATGTCGCCCTGCGCGCGGTAGGGCGAATTGAGATAGAACACGCGCGGCTCGAGCGTATGCAAGAAGGTCTCGCCGCGGAAGCGCGTGTCGCGGTCGAAGAAGAGGCCGGCGTCGACGGTGCCGATCGGCTGGCTGCGCGAAGGCGTGCGGTTGGCGAACGCATCGTCCAGCTGGTACCCGGTATACCGCCAGGCCATGGTCGGCGTCACATACCAGCTGGGGCCTTCCAGCGGCATGCTGAGCCAGGGCTTGAGGTCAAGGCGGCTGCCACCTGGCTTGGTCTCGGCATCGACGTGGGCGAACCGTACCGCCTCGGTGTCGGCGCCGGCGACGAACAGGCCGAACGGCTGCTCCCAGCGGAAATACGCGCGCGGCAGGCGGTTGTAGGGCAGCCGCGACTCGTCGATCGTGTAGTCGGTGAGGTGGCGGTACTCGCCCAGCAGGGCGGCATTCCAGAACCGGCCGCGTCCATAGACCCCGGCGCTGCTGAGAAGCGAGGACACGGCCAGTCCTTCCGCAGTGCTGCTCGAATCCTCGATCCAGCGCGGATCGCTGATCCAGTACATGTTGGCGCGCGCCTGCCAGGTGCGGTTGAGGTTCTGCGCACCCGTGTAGCGGAACATCCCGCGGTTGTCCTCGCGGTAGTTCTCGACCGGGATCCCGTCGGCGATTTCCTCGGCCCGCTCGCGCCAGGTCAGATCGTCCGAGGGCAATGCCTGCAGTTCGAAGGTGCCGCGGCCGCGATCGGTGAGGTAGCGGAACTCGGTGTCGAGCTGCAGGCCGCGGTTGCTCATCCAGCGCGGGGTCAGGGTGAGGTCGTAGTTGGGCGCGAGGTTGAAGTAGATCGGCTGGCGCCAGTCGAAGCCGTTGCGGCTGGACAGGCCGATGCTGGGATACAGCAGGCCGGTGCGGCGGCGGTCATCGATCGGGAACGCCACCCACGGCACGTACAGCACGGGCACCTTGCCCACGCGCAGGGTCGCGTTGCGGGCGACGCCGGTGCCTTCATCCGTATCGATGTCGATGCGCTGCGCACGCAGCTCCCACCAGCGCTGGCTGGGCGGGCAGGTCGAGTAGGTGGACTCGAACATCCGCCCCTGCGCTTGTTGCATCTCGATACGCTCTGCGCCGCCGTTGCCGCGGCGTTCTGTCAGCTGGTAGCGCACGTTGTCGATGCGGTGCGAGTCGGTGTTCTGGTCGCCCTCGAGGCGCTCGGCCACCACCCGCATGCCCGAGTCCTGGTAGCGCACGTTGCCGGTGGCGGTATAGGTGCCGGTGGCCTGCGAGAACGCGATGTCGTCGGTGCCCAGGAACTGGTCGCCGCGGCGCAGGGTGACGTTGCCGGTCACGTTGTAGATGCCACCGTCCACGCCCAGGGTCTCGTCACCCTGGATGTCGGTGGGCAGGTTCTCGCGATCGGCGACGCTGCCGACCGGTGCCTGGGCGTCGGGAAACAGCGGCACGGCATCCTCGACCGGGCACAGGGCCCAGTTCACCGGGATGTCGTCATCCGCGTGGGCTGCCAGCGACAGGGCGATGCAGAGCGGCAGGGGCAGCAGGCGGAACGCAGCTCGCACGCGACGAATCCCGGGGGCGGAAAGGTCGCTAGCTTGCCGCAAGCCTCGTGCAGCGGCAATGCAGGCCACCAGTACCGGTTCATGCAGCCGGGGCGGGGCCTGCCGCCAGCGCAGCCACGTGTGCCACCGCGCCTTCGCCCAGCGCCTGCAGGTGGTAGCCACCCTCGAGCATCGAGACGACGCGGCCCCCGCAGTGGCGGGCGGCCACCCGGCCCAGTTCACACGTGAGCCAGCCGAAGTCCTCCGGGCCGAGCGCCAGCTGCGCGTGGGGATCGCGGCGGTCGCCGTCGAAGCCGGCCGACACCAGCAGCAGCTGCGGCGCGAACGCGTCCAGCGCCGGCAGCAGAAGGTCCTGCCAGCTGCGCCGGAACGCCTCGCTGCCGCTGCCGACCGGCAGCGGCGCGTTGACGATGTTGCCGGCGCCGCGTTCGTTGCCGGCGCCGGTGCCTGGATACAGCGGCGACTGGTGCGAACTGAGGTAGAGCACGCGCGGATCCTGCTCGAAGATCGCCTGCGTGCCGTTGCCGTGGTGCACGTCGAAGTCGACGATCGCCACGCGCGCCAGGCCGAAGCGGTCGAGTGCATGCGCCGCGGCAACGGCGATGTTGTTGAACAGGCAGAAGCCCATCGCGGCGTCGACGGTGGCGTGGTGCCCCGGCGGACGCACGGCGCAGAAGGCGACGTCGGCTTCGCCCTGCATCACCGCCTCGGTGGCGGCGATGCCTGCGCCGACCGCGCGCAGTGCCGCCTCGGGCGAGCCGGGCGAGGCCACCGTATCGGGATCGAGCCGGGTCCTGCCCGGTGGATGTGGTGACAGGACCGTGGCCAGCAGGCGCGGGTCGTGCACGCGCAGCAGCTGTCCGCGGGTGGCCCGCGGGGCCTCGATCCATTCCAGCTGCGGCAATGCCTCGTGCAGGGCTTCGAGCACGGCGCCCAGGCGGTCGGCGCATTCGGGGTGGCCCGGCCCGGTGTCGTGCTCCAGGCACGCGGGATGGGTGTAGCCGAGGATGCGCGCCATGGCGGTATCCCTAGCGGCGTTCGTGGCGCCAGAGGACCTCGCCGTGGCCATCGGCACGCGCCAGCACCCGAGCCAGCACGAACAGCAGGTCCGAGAGCCGGTTGAGGTAACCGATCGCCTGCGGGCGCACGCGTTCCTTGCACGACAGCGTCACCGTTTCGCGCTCGGCGCGGCGCACCACGGTGCGGGCGACATGGCAGCGCGCCGCCGCCTCGCCGCCGCCCGGCAGGATGAAATCCTTGAGGGGGGGCAGGGCCTCGTTGTAGTGGTCGAGCCGTTCTTCCAGCCGCTCGATGTCCGCATCGGCGATGGCGGCGTGGCCGGGGATGCACAGCTCGCCGCCGAGGTCGAACAGCTGGTGCTGCACCGAGACCAGCAGGTCGCGCACGTCCTCGGGCAACTGCGCCGCCAGCAGCAGGCCGATTGCCGAGTTGGCCTCGTCCACGGTGCCGTAGGCGATTACACGCGCCGCATCCTTGGCGATCCGGGTGCCGTCCCCCAGCCCGGTGGTGCCGTCGTCGCCGGTGCGGGTGTAGATCTTGGAAAGACGGTTGCCCACGTCGCGGCCGATGGGCTAGACGGTTTGTGCGCGCAGCGCGGGCAGGCGGCCGCGCAACAGGGCGAAGCCGCCGAACAGCAGCGCAGAATAGGCCATGGTGCTGAGCAGGGTGGTCTTGAAGAACGGCACCGCGGCCACGTAGCAGGGCAGCAGGCCCGCGCTGCAGGCCGGGTAGCCAGGCACCATGAACGAGGTCAGCCAGACCGCGAAGTTGCTGACCAGGAAGAACAGCACCGAGCCGGCCAGCGAGTAACCCAGCACGCGGGCGCCATTGACCCGGCCGCGCAGCCCGAACGCCAGCGCCACCGTGGCGGCGATGCACAGGTAGTTGGCCAGCAGGCTGGGCAGGTAGGCGGTGGTGGTGAAATAGGCCAGGTAGGTGTCGCCGCGGAGCATGCCGAGCACCAGGTCCGCGACCAGCATGGCCAACACCGGCACGACGAACGCGAGGTGGCGGCTGGCGAAGTACGCGCCACCGAAGAGCGCGATCGCCTCGATCGGCGCGAAGTTCGGCGGCAGCGGCAGCAGGCGCGAGAACGCGGCCAGCAGGATCATCGCCGTCAGGACCAGGGGGCCGGGTGCGAGCGGGGTGTCGGAGGCGGGTCGGGTCATGGCGTGTGGTCGCGGGGCGGTGGAAACCCCGCCATTCTACCCGTTCGGGCAGACGCCGGCCGGGCCGGCCTTCGCGCTGGCGGCCTGGCCGCTGCCGGTATCATGCCGCGGCATGACAGACCCGCAGATCCACGACGTGCTGATCATCGGCGGCGGCCTCGTCGGCGCCAGCCTGGCGCTTGCGCTCGACCGTGCCGGCGTGCCCGCCACCCTGCTCGAAGCCACGCCGCCGGTCGCGATGCCGGAGGTGTTCGACCAGCGCAACCTCAGCTTCGCCGAGGCCACCGTCAACGCGCTCGGCGCGTTGGGCGTGATGGCGCGCCTGCAGCGGCCCGCCGGCGTGATCCGCCGCATCCACATCAGTCGCGAGGGGGACTTCGGGCAGGCCTGTCTGCAGGCGCCGGACTTCGGGCGTGACGCGTTCGGGCAGGTGGTGGTGGCGCGCGATTTCGGCGAAGCGCTGGAGTCGCGGCTCTCCGAATCAGGCCACCTCACGCGCCTGCGGCCGGCGCGCTTCCTTGGTTTCGACGGCTCACGGGACGAAGCGGTGCAGCGGGTGCGCGTGGCCGATGCCGACGGCGAGCGCGTGCTGGCCGCGCGCCTGGTGGTGGCGGCCGATGGGGCCGCCAGCCTGGTGCGCCAGAACTTGGGCATCGAGGCGGCGACGCACGACTACGGCCAGCGCCTGTTCGTGGCGCGCCTGCGCACGCAACGGGCGCCCGATGGCACCGCCTACGAGCGCCTGCGCGATGCCGGTCCCACGGCGCTGCTGCCGCGCGGCGACCGCTGCTACGGCATCGTCCACGGCGTGGCGACGGAGGAGGCCACCGCGGTGGCGGCGCTGGATGCGCGCGGGTTTCTCGCGCGCGTGCAGGAGGCATTCGGCTGGCGCGCGGGACGTTTCCTGGAGGTGGGCGAACGCAGCGTGTATCCCGCGCTGCGCGTCGTCGCCGAGCGCACCATCGCGCGCCGCGTGGTCCTGGTCGGCAACGCGGCCCAGGCCCTGCATCCGATCGGCGCGCAGGGCTTCAACCTCGGGCTGCGCGATGCCCTCACCCTGGCCGAACTGGTGGCCGGCGCGGAGGACCCCGGCGCCGAAGCGCTGCTCGAGGTCTACGTACGGCGTCGACACGAGGACCGCAGCCGCACCCTTGCGTTTTCCGACGGACTGGCGCGGATCACCGCCAATCCCGCGCCCCTGCTGCGGCCGCTGCGCAGCCTGGGCCTGATGGCGATCGGGGCGGTGCCTTCGTTGCAATCGCTGCTGGCCGGCGGCGCGATGGGCTATCGCGGCGATTTGCCGGCCCTGTGCCGCGGCAGCGCCGCATGAGCCGCCGCGATCCGCACGACGTGGTGGTGGTGGGCGGCGGCGTCGTCGGCGCTGCCTGCGCGCTGGCGCTGACGCAGATGGGGCTGGACACCTGCCTGGTCGAATCCAGGCGTCCGCCGGACTGGTCGCGCGACACGCCCGACCTGCGCGTCTACGCGCTCGCGCCCGACAACGCCGCGCTGCTCGATTCGCTCGGTGCATGGCGGGCGGTGCGCGAGGCGCGCGCGCATCCCTACCGCCGCATGCACGTCTGGGACGCGGCCGCCGGCAGTCCCATCGTGTTCGATGTCGATGCACTGGCCCGCACCAGCCTGGGCTGGATCGTCGAGCACGGCCTGCTGGTGGACGCGCTTTGGCAGCGGCTGGAGCAGGCAGGCGTACGCCTGCGCTGTCCAGCGGCGGTCGAAACGCTGGAGGACGACGCCGACGGCGTGCGCCTGCGCCTGGACGACGGCAGCCGCGTCGACGCGCGCATCGCGGTCGCCGCCGACGGCGCGGCCTCGCGCCTGCGATCCCTTGCAGGCATCGAGGTGGACGCACGCGACTATGCCCAGCAGGGCGTGGTCGCCTACGTGCGCACGCAGCAGCCCCACGAAGACACCGCCTGGCAGCGCTTCCTGCCGACCGGACCGCTGGCGCTGCTGCCCTGCGCCGACGGCAGCTGTTCGATCGTCTGGACGCTGCCCGATGACGAGGCTGCGCGCGTGCTGGCGCTGGATGACGACGCGTTCGGGCGCGAACTCACCACCGCCTTCGAGGCGCGCCTTGGAGCCATCGTGGCGCTGGGTCGTCGCGTCGCCTTCCCGCTGCGGCGCCAGCTCGCGGCGAGCCAGCAGCGAGGCCGCGTGCTGGTGATCGGGGATGCGGCCCATGCCGTGCATCCGCTTGCGGGGCAGGGCGTGAACCTCGGCCTGCGTGACGTCGCCGCGCTGCGCGCGAGCGTGCTGGAGGCGCGCGATCGCCGCGCCGCCTGGGATGCGCCGCAGCGGCTGGCGCGCTGGGCGCGTACCCGGCGCAGCGAGAACGCGGTCGCTGCCTACACCTTCGAAGGCATCAACCGGCTGTTCTCCAACGACGCGCTCGCGCCGACCCTGCTGCGCGGGCAGCTGCTCGGCATCGCCGGGCGCATGCCGCCGCTGCTGGACCTGTTCTGGCGCCGCGCCGCGGGCGGATGACCCGCTGCTGCAGGCCTGGCGGCAGCCTCAGTGCGCCGCCGGTGCCGTGCTGCCGCGCAGCCGCTGGACCAGCGTGACCACGCCGACCACCAGGGCACCTGCCACGATGCCGACCGCCGCGTTGATCAGCATCGGCGTGAGCGCGCCCAGCACCACGCCTACGCCAGGCACATGCGTGGCCTCGACCGCTGCGTCGCCGATCCACTCGCTGACCGCATGGAAACCGTGTGTCAGGATGCCGCCGCCCACCAGGAACATCGCCGCGGTGCCGGCCACTGCAAGGCCCTTCATCAGCCATGGCGCCATGCGCAGGATGCCGGTGCCCACTGCGCGTGAAAAGCCGCTATTGCCGCGGCTCAGGTACAGGCCGAGGTCGTCGAGCTTGACGATGCCGGCGACCAGTCCGTAGACGCCGACCGTCATCAGCACCGCGATGCCGATCAGTACGCCCACCTGCACCGAGAACGGCTGGTTGGTGACGGTGCCCAGCGAGATGACGATGATCTCGGCCGACAGGATGAAGTCGGTCCGCACCGCACCCTTGATTTTGCCCTTCTCGATGGCGACCAGTTCGGTGTCGGTTTGTTCCAGGGCCGCCGCGTGTGCCACGTGGCGCTGCTGGTCTTCATCGCGGCTGTGCAGGAACCGGTGCAGCAGTTTCTCCGCGCCCTCGTAGCAGAGGAATAGCCCGCCGACCATGAGCAGCGGGGTCACCAGCCAGGGCAGGAAGGTGCTGATCGCCAGCGCCGCGGGCACCAGGATCAGTTTGTTGCGCGCCGAGCCCTTCGCCACGGCCCAGACCACCGGCAGCTCGCGGTCGGCGCGCACGCCACTGACCTGTTCGGCGTTGAGCGCCAGATCGTCGCCGAGCACGCCGGCGGTTTTCCTGGCTGCCACCTTGGTCATCACCGACACGTCGTCGAGGATGGTGGCGATGTCGTCGAGCAGGACAAGCAGGCTGGAGGCCATGGAGGGTGCCGGAACCGGGGAGGGCGATTGTAGGGCCGCGCGCGTATCGGGAAGGGTGATGGGCGGCAGGCTGACGGCATGACGCCGCCGGATGCCGGCGGCGTCGGTCACGGTATGGCGCTGGAAGCCTGTCTCGCAGCCTCGACGCCAGGCGGGATGTCAGCGCAGGCGCGCGGTGTACTCGTCGCGATCGATGCGGCCGTCGCGATTGCTGTCCACCGCCTCGAATCCGCTGGCGAGCGCGGACTCCGCCGCCGCCTCGGCAGCGGATACCGCACCGTCACCGTCGACATCGAGCTGCTCGAAAGCGCGGCTTGCCGCGACCATGGCTGGATCCGATACGTGCGAGATGACGGTGACGTCCGGCTCAAGCTGGGCGGCGGTCGGCGTGCGCGGCTGCGGCGGCGGTGCGGGCGGCGCGTTGACCGCTTCGACCGCCGCGCGCGAAGACACCACTGCCTCGGCTGCCGCCTGCTGCGCGATCAGCCCCGCCGCCTGCGCGCGCTGGCTCTGGACCCGGGCATCGACCAGGGCGTCGACCGGCTGGGCAGTGCCGCCATGCGCGACGCTGCGCGCGGCGCCGGTATCGTTGGCTGCCTCGGCGGCCAGCTGCGCCGATTGCTGCGCCTGGACGGACGCCTGATGGGCGACGTGGGCGTGATATTCGGCGCTCGCCTCCCCGCGTGCCGTCATCGCATCTGCCTGCGCGGCCATTGCGGCATGCGAAGCCGCCTCGCGGGCTTCCTGCGCGACTTCTTGCGCTGCTGCGGCCTCGGCGCGTGCCGATTCCGTCGCCCCATCGCTCACGGCCTTTGCCTGGGCAGTGCCCACGGCCTGGGCGCCCGCGGCGGCGGTCGCCAGCGCCAGCGCAGTGGTCAGCACGCTACGGTGCAGGATGGATCGGTTCATGGTGGACTCCGGTGTGGTACGGGGGTCCATCCTCGACAGGCACGCATGAAACACGCGTCAATCGTCGCCGACTCGCGGCTGAATGCGCTGGTCGGGTTCAGCTGCCGCCCGTGCGTCGCGCGAAGACGGTGATTTCTTCCCGGTCGTGATACAGCTGGCGCGCATGCACCGTGACCGGCGTTGCGGCCGCTTCCATGAAACCGTCCAGGCTGCGGCGCGTTTCCAGCCAGCGCTTCTTCATCGGCAGCTTGAGGTTGAAGATCGACTGCCGGCACCAGCCTTCGCGGAACCAGTCGCCCATGCGCCGCGCGACGCGCGATGGCTGTTCGACCATGTCGCAGACCATCCAGTCGAGCGGACGCGACGGCTGCCAGCGGAATCCGTCCGCGCGCAAGTGTTCCACCAGCCCGGTGTCGAACAGGTGTTCGCGCAACGGGCCATTGTCGATGGCGATGACGCGCAGACCCTGCCGCGCCAGCACCCAGGTCCAGCCGCCGGGCGCGGCGCCAAGGTCGGCCGCGGTCATGCCCGGGCGCAGCAGGTCGCGCCGCTGCACTGGATCAAGCAGCACATGCAGCGCTTCCTCGAGCTTGAGCGCCGAGCGCGATGGCGCGTCCGCATGCAGCTTCAGCCGCGGCACGCCGAGCGGCCAGGGCGAGCTGTGCGCGGGGTCGGCGCTGGCGAGCAGGGCGTGGTCGCCGTCGAGGAAGCACACGTGCAGCCGCGGCAGCGCCGGATCCTCGACCTGGCTGAGCAGGCCGCGCTTGCGCAACGCCGGACGCAGGGCATTGCCGAAGCTGCGCGCCAGACCCGACAACGGCTTGCCGGCATCGGAATCGGGATGCTCCACCCACAGCGTGCCATGGCGCCGCCAAGCCCGGTTCTCGTCTACAGCCGCCTCGATCGCCTCGATCATGGGGGCGATGCGGTCCTTCGGGTCGAGCCCACGCAGTTCCGCGAACAGCGGCAACGACTGCCTGGCGAACACCAGCGATCGCCACGGCAGGCGCTTGGCCATCGCCTCGTCGTCGCCGAGGAAAAGCACGTAGCCGCTGCCTCGCTCGGCGCGCGCATAGCCGACGACGCCCGCCTCCGCGGCACGCTCGCCGAGTTCGGCGGCCAGATCGGGTTCGAAGCCGGCACGGCAATAGCAGAGCAGGCCGTTCATGGACCGCAGGCGCCCGGGCTGCATCGCGCGCGGTCTAGCGGGTGGCCGGATTCAGTAGCGGCCGGCATTGGACTCGCCGTAGCTGCGCAGCACGTCGCAGGCGGCGCTGCGGTGGATGTCGCGCACCACCTCGATGCCGCGCCGCTGCAGCTCGCCGGTCCAGTCGGTCGGGAGCGGGCCTTCGTCGAAGGGCGTCAGCGCCTCCACGTCTTCCGAGCGCGCGCCGATCAGCAACCGGTCGATGCCGGCCCAGACCGTCGCGCCGTAGCACTGGCAGCAGGGCTGGGCGGAAGTAGCCAGCACGAATCTTCCGACCACGTTGTCGTCCAGGTCGCGGTTCAGGCGCGAGCGCTGCAGGCGCTGCTGCGCGAGCATGTACGCCATCGTCTCGGCGTGCGCCACCGAGCAGCTCTGCGGCAGCACACGGTTGACGCCGATCGAGACGATGCGATCGTTGTCGGCGTTGAACACCGCCGCGCCGAACGGTCCGCCGCTGCCGGCGTCGACGTTCATGCGTGACAGTTCGATCGCGAACGCGACCTTGTCTTCGTCGCCCGCATACGCGCGCGAGATATCGACGTGCTCATGCACCCACGCCGGCAGGGTCAGGTGGACCTGTGCGTACAGCATCAGCGCTCCACCGGCAGCGTGCCGCCGACCGCGCGGCACTGGTTCTGCACGCAGTCGCAGGACTGGATGTCCTGCCAGCCGCAGACCGAAGCCATGCCGTTGCGTTCGCACTGCGCGCGCACGGCGTCCGGGTCCACCGTCGCGTCCTTGTTCACGCAGGCAGGAAAATGGCCGCAGCAGTTGCCGACGTTCTTGACCTCGCAGTCGCTGGCGACGCGGCAGGACGCGTCCGGCGTCCCGGGCACAGTCGGCGCTGCCGGGGAAGACACCGGCGCCGGCGTGGGCACAGGCGCCGGACTCGCCGCCACGTCTGCGCGCGGCGCGCAGGCCACAAGCAACAGCGCGAGGCAGGTGCCGACCAGACAGCGCAAGCGCACGGTCGCCATGCTCAGGCCTTCGCCGCCCAGGTGTCGCGCAGCGAGACGCTGCGGTTGAACACCGGTGCATCGCCGCCGTGGTCGCGGCGGTCCGCGACGAAGTAACCCAGGCGTTCGAACTGGAGTGGTTGTTCGGATGCCACGACCGCTGCCCCGGGCTCGACGTAGCCGCGCACGCTGCGCTTCGAATCCGGGTTGATGTGGTCGCGGTAGCCCTTGCCCTCGCGCTCGTCGTCCGGATCGGCGACCGAGAACAGGCGGTCGTACAGCCGGATCTCCGCCTCCACCGCATGCCGTGCGCTGACCCAGTGGATCGTGCCCTTGACCTTGCGGTTGGCACCTTCCATGCCCGGCCGCGATTCCGGATCCAGCCAGCCGCGCAGTTCGACGATGTTGCCGTCGGCGTCCTTCACCACCTCGTCCACGCGGGCGATGCCGGCGCCGCGCAGGCGCACTTCCCCGCCAGGAACCAGCCGCTTCCAGCCCTTGGGCGGGATCTCGGCGAAATCCTCGCGTTCGATCCACAGCTCGCGCGAGAACGGCACTTCGCGCATGCCGAAGGACTCGTCCTTGGGATGGTTGGAGAACGACAGCGTTTCCTCGTGGGCGTCGGGCAGGTTGGCCAGTACCAGCTTGAGCGGATCGACCACCGCCATGCGCCGCGGCGCGGAGGCGTCGAGATCCTCGCGCAGCGCGCCCTCGAGCACAGAGAAGTCGATCACCGAGTTCTGCTTGCTGATGCCGATCCGGTCCACGAACAGGCGCAGCGCGGACGGCGTGTAGCCGCGCCGGCGCAGGCCCTGCAGGGTGTACATGCGCGGATCGTCCCAGCCATCCACCAGGCCGTCGGCCACCAGCTGGGTGAGCTTGCGCTTGCTCATCACCGTGTAGTTGATGTTGAGCCGCGAGAACTCGATCTGGCGCGGCCGCGCGGCCACGTTCGGCACGCCCGTGGCGACCAGTGGTGCCAGCAGCTCCGGCGAACCAGCCAGGTCCACCTTGTCCACGCACCAGTCGTACAGCGGCCGGTGGTCCTCGAACTCCAGCGTGCACAGCGAGTGGGTGATGCCTTCCACCGCATCACCCAGCGCATGGGCGATGTCGTACATCGGATAGATGCACCAGCCGGCGCCCGCGATCGGATGCGGCATGTGCTTGATCCGGTACAGGGCCGGGTCGCGCAGGTTGATGTTGCCGCTGGCCATGTCGATCTTGGCGCGCAGGGTGCGCGCCCCGTCGGGGAACTCGCCGGCGCGCATGCGGCGGAACAGGTCGAGGTTCTCCTCGACCGACCTGTCGCGGAAGGGCGAATTGCGACCCGGTTCGGTCAGGCTGCCGCGGTACTCGCGCACCTGCTCGGCGGTGAGGTCGCAGACGAAGGCGTCGCCCTGGGCGATCAGCTTCTCCGCTGCCAGGTAATAGACCTCGAAATAGTCCGAAGCGTGGCGCAGCTCGGCCCAGTCGAAGCCCAGCCAGCGCACGTCGTCCTGGATGGCCTGGACGAACTCGGGGTCTTCCTTCGCCGGGTTGGTGTCGTCGAATCGCAGGTTGCACACCCCGCCGAACTCTTCGGCAATGCCGAAGTCCAGGCAGATCGCCTTGGCGTGGCCGATGTGCAGGTAGCCGTTGGGCTCGGGCGGGAAGCGGGTGCGGATCGCGCTGTGCCTGCCGCTGGCCAGGTCATCGCGGACGATCTGGCGGATGAAATCCTGGCGGGCCGCGATGGGCTCGGCGGTCGGCGGCGTTGCGGCCGCGGCCGGGTCTGGAGGGGTCATGACGCGCATCGGGGGAAAACGCCAGTGTAGCCGAGCGGCCAACACGACCCGAGCGCCCCGGCTACCCCCGCAAGCCAATGCGGGCAGCGCTATTCTCACCGGCACGATGCTTGCTTACCATTCGGGAGCGCACTGAGCGCAGGAGAAGCCCGGCATGTCCGCTGTCCGACCCTTCGCGGCGTCATCGCCCCCTTCGCGGCACCGCCCTGCCCGGCAGCCGTCGCGCGGTGCGGGGGGCGTGCCCTGACCGTCCCCCGCGAAGCAGGCCCGCGTCACGAAGGACTGGTCACGGTCTGCCTGGCGCTGCTGCTGGGGCTGTTTGCCGCGGCGGTGGCCAGCGGCGTGCCGCAGCCGCAGGGCGTGTCGGTCGCACTGTCGCCACTGCCCGAGGCGACGGCGGCTGCGGACCCTGGCGCTTTGTCGCAGCCGCAGGCGGCAGGACACTCGTCGGTGCGGCTGCGGTTCGAGTTGCCGCCGCCGGCTGAAGGCGAGCGCTGGGTCGTGCGCCTGGAGCGCGACGCCCTCGAAGAGGTGTGGCTGCAGCGCGGCCAGTGGCAGAGCCCGACGCAGCGCTTCTTCGTGCCGGGGGAGGGTGCCGGCACCCTGCCCAGCAGCTTCCTGTTCCCGCTGCCCGCGCACTGGCAGGGACCGGTCGAACTCGAACTGCACGCCCATGGCGCCGGCGGCCGTGCGCTGCGTCCGGAGGTGATGGGCCAGGCCCAGGCCATGCACCTGGAGCATTACGGCGTCGCCGCCAGCGCGATGATCTACGCCAGCCTGTTCACCATCGGCCTGCTGGCGCTGGCCCTGTACTCGGCCGCGCGCGACCGGCTGTTCCTGGGGCTGTTCGGCTTCACCCTGGTCGTCCTGCTCACCCTCTCGGCCGGCAACGGCCATCTCTACCAGCTGCCCGGCCTGCGGCTGTTCGCGTTCTGGCGCGGCCAGGGCGTGATCGCGCTGTCGCTGCTGCTGTGCGCGGCCTGGCTGCAGATGCTGCTGAAGTACGCGGGGACGCGGCAGGGGGTCACGGCCTGGAAGACCTGGGTCGACGGCGTGTCGCTGGGCGTGGCGGCGCTGGCGGCCCTGTGCCTGCTCAACCTGGCGCCGATTGCGGGGGTGATGGAGCAACTTCAGCTCCTGCCCTACGGGATCTCGCTGCTGCTGGGCGTGGCGCTGCTGGTCGATGCGGGCAGGCGGCGGATCGCCATGGCCTGGCCGCTGGCGGCGCTGGCCCTGCTGACGTTTGCCGGCGTGGTCCTGGCCGACCTGGCAACCCGCGGCCACCTGCTCGACACCGTGGTGGTGCGCTATGGCTACCAGCTGGCGATCGCGATGGGCGTGGCGTTCCTCGCGGTGGGCCTAGTCGGCAGGATCCGCGAATATCGATACCAGCGCGACCGCGATCTGCTCGCGCGTGCCGACAGCGAACGCCGGATGGCACGCGAGGCCGCGCGCTCGGACCTGGCCTCGGAGCTGCAGGCACAGCTGCGGACGCTGCCGGTGGCCGAAATCCAGGCCACCGCCTTCCGCCTGCTGATCGAGCGGCTGATGCCGCTGCTTCCGGTGCAGTCCTGTATCGCGGTGGTGCAGGGCTACCACGGCCACGACCTGGTGCTGGTCGAGCCATCGCACCAGCTGGTGGCCATGCAGCCGCAGTTGGCCAGGCGCCAGCTGGCGCTCAAGCGGCAGGCGGCCAGCGGCATTCCCCTGCAACAGCCGGTGACCGAGGAAGGGCACCAGTCGATCGTGGCGATGGAGGCGGTTGTGCCGCTGCAGATCCGTGCGCCGGCCTGGGGCGCGCTGCTGCTGCGACGCACGGGTGGCGACGGCTTTGCCACCGAGGAGCTGACCTTGGCGGGCGAGTTCGTGCGGCTGGCGGTACAGCATGTCGACCAGGCCATCGCTGCAGTCCACCTGCGCCGCTCGGCCGAGCTCGACGCGCTGACCGGCAGCCTCAACAGGCGCACCATCGACCATTGGCTGGCGCGCGCCTTCAGCGAGGCCGCCAGCGAACAGCAGCCGGTCTCGTTGCTGTTCATCGATCTCGACCACTTCAAGGCCGTCAACGACCGCCACGGCCACGCCGGCGGCGACTTCTGCCTGCGCCACGTCGCCGTCGCCCTGCGCGGCGCGCTGGACGAAGGCGACCTGTTCGGCCGCTACGGCGGCGAAGAATTCATCGCCATCCTGCCGGGGCGCAGCGGGGCCGCCGCGCGCGTGACGGCCGAGCGGCTGCGCATGGCGGTTGAGAACCTCGGGCCGGTCTGGAACGGCCAGCAGCTGCGCCTGACCGTGAGCGTGGGCGTGGCCACGCGGCTGGAGGCCGAGGACACGCCCGAAGGCGCGCTGGCGCGGGCCGATCGCGCCCTGTACGCCGCGAAATCCCACGGGCGCAATTGCGTGCAGGTGGCGCCCGCGGTATTCAGCTGACCTCGCGCCGACGGGTTGAAGACGCGCCGCAAGGCCGCACATTCCCAGGTCCCCATCGGAGTTGCGGCAATGACTGGAATCGGAGCCTGGAAACAACGCCTGCCCCAGCCCGGCGAGGCACTGCCGGGGCGGTCCACGGCCATGCCGCTGCACGAGAACCGCCACCACGTGCTCGGCACGCCGCTGCGCGAAACCTTCGACGGGCTCGCCCAGGTGCAGTTCGGCATGGGCTGCTTCTGGGGGGCGGAGCGCAAGTTCTGGTCGCTGCCGGGCGTGTTCTCGACGGCGGCCGGCTATGCCGGGGGGCAGACGCCGAACCCGACCTATCGTGAAGCGTGTTCCGGCCAGACCGGCCACGCCGAAGTGGTGCTGGTGGTCCACGACGAGGCGAAGCTGCCGTTCGCGACCCTGCTGCAGACCTTCTGGGAAAACCACGATCCCACCCAGGGCATGCGCCAGGGCAACGACGTCGGCAGCCAGTACCGCTCCGCGATCCACTGCCGGACCGAAGCCCAGTACGCGGAGGCGCTGCGCAGCCGCGACGCCTTCCAGCACCGCCTGCGGGACGCGGGCCATGGCGAGATCACCACCGACATCGTGTTCCCGGGCCCGGCCTTCTACTACGCCGAGGACGAACACCAGCAGTACCTGTCGAAGAATCCGGGGGGTTATTGCGGACTGGGTGGGACGGGGGTGAGTTGCGCGGTCGGAATTGCCGGCTAGTCGAGGCGGGAGCGAGGCGGGGGGCTTGGTCGGGCCTTGTTGAGCATCTGTCGCGGCTGAAGCCGCTCCTACAGAGGCGTATTCGAGCCGAACAGGATCTGTTCGCGGCTGCCGCTGCGCCTATGGCGTGGCGTGGATCGCGCAGACGTAGACCAGTTCGCAGGCGCCGTTGCCGGTGTCTTCGCGGGTCAGGGAACTGCGCCAGCGCCAGCCGTCAGGCGCTTGCGCCTGCACCAGCCAGCCGTCGATCCGGATGCGGTCGTCCCTGCGCACGGCGCGCAGCGCACGCGCCACCTCGGGGCTGGACGGGATCATGTGCATGTTGGCGCTGCTGCGGATGATCTCGCGCGGTGGCAGCGGCGGTGCGTCCCGCCAGCGGTAGCGGTACCAGCGCGCCGACTGGGCGACCTCGAGGTGCGCCAGCACCGCATCCTCGCGCATGCGCTGCCAGCCCAGGGCGAGGTCGGTCGGTGAGAAGTGGGCCTCGCGGCCCAGCATGTAGTCCTCGCGCGACAGCACGCGCGCATCGATGCGAAAGCCCGCCAGCGGCACCAGCGTCCCGGCTTCCAGGCTGAATGGCGCCAGCCCCGGCGGGACTTCGGTCTGTTGTGCGCCATCGGAGGGCGGCGTGCCGGCGGGCGTTGGACACCGCTGCGTCGTGCCGACGGCAGGTGCTGGCGCGTCCGGCGTGCGCGGGGACCAGGGCGAATACCACCAGCCCAGGCCCCCAAGCAGCAGGCCGGCAAGCGCCAGCGTGCGCAGCGACACGCGGGATCAGGCGGCGGCGGGGTGCACGTCGGTGACGCGCAGCTTCAGCGGACGGCCCTGCGGCGTGCTCCAGTCGATCGACTGCCCGACCGACAGGCCAAGCAGGGCAGAGCCCACGGGGGCCATGATCGAGATCCGCCCGGCGCCGGCGTCGGCCTCGTGCGGGAACACCAGGGTCAGCGTGTGCTTCTCGCCGCTGTTCTCGTCCACGCACTCGACCCGCGAATGCATGCCGACCACGTCGGTGGGCATGGCGTCGTTGTCGACGACCTCGGCACGGGTCAACTCGCCCATCAGCGCCGCGGCGGTCGCGTCGTTCTGCCAGCGCGGCGAATCAAGCAGGGCGTCCAGCCGCGCCGCGTCGCGGCGTGAGACGACGATCGGGGGCGGCAGGCCGCCGCTGGATTGGGGGGTCATCTCGGTCTTGCTCCATGGCAGGTCGGGGCGGCGGCGAATGCCGAGGCCCAAAGAAAAACGGACGGCGCGTCCAGCGCGTCGCCCGCTCGTGGTGCCGCTAACGTAGCGCTCCCGGCGGCCCGCATCAAGTGGGCGGGCCGGGCCTTCAGAGCATATCGGGAGGCGGTGGCGTCGCTGCCCGCCCGGTGTCGGGGTCCGGCGGGGCGAGCAGGGAGGGCGGCAGGGCGCGGAACACGGTCGCCAGCCCGGCCAGGAACCCGGACATGGCCGAACTGCGCCGCCAGAACATGGCGATCTGGCGGCTGGGCTGCGCGCCGGTGAACGGCAGCAGGCGGATATGGCGCGGCTGCGCCACCGGCGGCTGCACGGCCAGCGCCGGCAGCAGGGTGATGCCGACGTTCGCCGCGACCATCTGCCGCAGCGTCTCCAGGCTGGTGGCGCGGAACTCGCTCTTCTCTTGGGCGCCCGCAAGGTGGCAGACGTCCAGCGTCTGCCGGCGCAGGCAGTGGCCGTCCTCGAGCAGCAGCAGGTCCTCGCTGGCGAGTTCGTCGATGCCCAGCGTGGCCTGCGCAGCGAGGCGATGGCTTTCCGGCACCGCCAGCAGGAACGGCTCCTCGAACAGGAATTCGTGGTGCAGCTGGTCGTCGTGCACCGGTAGCGCCAGGATCGCCGCGTCCAGGCGTCCGTCGCGCAGGCGCGCCAGCAATTCGTCGCTCTTTTCCTCCACCAGCAGCAGCTGCAGGTCGGGATAGCGCTCGCGGATTGGCGGAATGACGTGCGGCAGCAGGTACGGGCCCAACGTGGGGAAGATGCCCAGCCGCACCACGCCGGCCTCGGGCCGCTGGCTGCGCCGCGCGGCCTCCTTCATCTGTTCGATCTCGGACACGACCCGGCGCGCACGCTCGACCATCTCCACGCCGATCGGGGTGAGCATCACCTTGCGCGGCGCGCGCTCGATCAGCGACACGCCCAGCTCGTCCTCGAGCTTGCGCACCTGGGTCGAAAGCGTGGGCTGGCTGACGAAACTGGCCGCGGCGGCGCGGCCGAAGTGGCGATGGTCGGCGACCGCAATCAGGTACTTGAGGTCGCGCAGGTTCACCCGGTCAGGCCGTATGGGCTTCGAGCGCAGCTGGCGCCGGCGCCGGCGCCGAAGCCCGGATCAGGTGGTCGAACGCGGCCAGCGCCGCCTTCGAACCCTCGCCCATCGCGATCACGATCTGCTTGTACGGCACGGTGGTGCAGTCGCCGGCGGCGAACACGCCCGGCACGTTGGTCTGGCCACGGTCGTCGACGAGGATCTCGCCGCGCGGCGACAGGCCAATCGTGCCCTTGAGCCATTCGGTGTTGGGCAACAGGCCGATCTGCACGAACACGCCCTCCAGTTCGATCCGGTGCACATCGCCGCCGCTGCGGTCGCGGTACACCAGGGCGGTCACCCTGCTGCCGTCGCCCAGCACTTCGGTGGTCTGCGCGCTGATGATGATGCGCACGTTGTCCAGGCTGCGCAGCTTGCGCTGCAGCACTTCGTCGGCGCGCAGCTCCGAATCGAACTCGATCAGGGTGACGTGGGCGACGATGCCGGCCAGGTCGATGGCCGCTTCGACGCCGGAGTTGCCGCCGCCGACCACCGCCACGCGCTTGCCCTTGAACAGCGGGCCGTCGCAGTGCGGGCAGTAGGCCACGCCCTTGTTGCGGTACTGGTCCTCGCCGGGCACGCCCATCTGCCGCCAGCGCGCGCCGGTCGACAGGATGACGGTCTTCGACTTCAGCGAGGCGCCGCTTTCGAGCTTCAGCTCGACCAGGCCATCGGCACCGGCCGGCACCAGCTGCGTCGCGCGCTGCAGGTTCATCACGTCCACGTCGTAGTCGCGCACGTGCTGCTCGAGCTGCGCGGCCAGTTTCGGGCCCTCGGTGTGCGGCACCGAGATGAAGTTCTCGATCGACATGGTGTCGAGCACCTGGCCACCAAAGCGCTCGGCCGCCACGCCGGTGCGGATGCCCTTGCGCGCGGCGTACACCGCGGCGGCGGCACCTGCAGGACCGCCACCGACGACCAGCACGTCGAACGGATCCTTGCCCGCGATCTTCGCCGCCTCGCGCTTCGCGGCGCCGGTGTCCAGGCGCGCGACGATCTGCTCCAGGCTCATGCGGCCCTGGTCGAAGACTTCGCCGTTGAGGAAGATGGTCGGCACCGACATCACCTGGCGCGCCTCGACTTCGTCCTGGAACAGCGCGCCGTCGATCGCGACATGCGAGATGCCGGGGTTCAGCACCGCGGCGAGGTTCAGCGCCTGCACCACGTCCGGGCAGTTCTGGCAGCTCAGCGAGTAATAGGTTTCGAAGCGGAACTCGCCTTCCAGCCCGCGCACCTGCTCGAGCAGCTCGGCCGCGGCCTTGGACGGATGCCCGCCCACCTGCAGCAGCGCCAGCACCAGCGAGGTGAACTCGTGGCCCATCGGCAGGCCGGCGAAGCGCAACGAGATGTCGTGGCCCGGGGAGGTCAGCGCGAACGACGGCTTGCGATGCGCATCGTCGTGGCGCACCTCCACGGTGACCATGTCGGACTGGCTGCGGATGTCTTCCAGCAGCTCCAGCATTTCCTTCGAGCTGTCGCCATCGTCAACCGAGGCGATGATCGCGACGGGGCGCTGCAGCCGTTCGAGATAGGCCTTGAGCTGGGCCTTGAGGTCGTTGTCGAGCACGGAAACTCCTGGGGGAGGCAATGCGGAAGCGGATCGGAACCGACGCCGGCTGGCTTGCGGAGGGGAGGGGAGGGAGGACTTCCACCCGCTGGCTGGCCGGCATCGGCTCCGATCCGCTCCCGCGCCGCACAAGCGGCACGGGGCGGGGTGGAGCGTGGAGCAGTGACTCAGGCGATCACGCGCTGCGTGGTCAGATCTTGCCGACCAGGTCGAGCGACGGCTTGAGCGTCTTCTCGCCTTCCTTCCACTTGGCCGGGCAGACCTCGTTGGGATGCGCGGCGACGAACTGCGCGGCCTTGAGCTTGCGCAAGGTCTCGGAGACGTCGCGGGCGATCGCGTTGTCGTGGATCTCAGCGGTCTTGATCACGCCTTCGGGGTTGATCACGAAGGTGCCGCGCAGGGCCAGGCCTTCTTCCTCGATGTGCACGCCGAAGGCGCGGGTCAGCTTGTGGGTCGGGTCTCCGACCAGCGGGAACTGGGCCTTGCCCACCGCGGGCGAGGTCTCGTGCCACACCTTGTGCGAGAAGTGCGTGTCGGTGGTGACGATGTAGACCTCGGCACCGGCCTTCTGGAACTCGGCGTAGCTGTTGGCGGCGTCCTCGACCTCGGTCGGGCAGTTGAAGGTGAAGGCAGCCGGCATGAAGATCAGGACCGACCACTTGCCCTTCAGGCTCGCGTCGGTGACTTCGATAAACTCACCGTTCTGGTAGGCGGAGGCCTTGAACGGCTGGATTTCGGTATTGATCAGGGACATGGACACCTCTGTGGTTGGCAGGACTGGCTTGATCCGACCCGTAGGCGGGTCGACGGAAGAATCATAGGCACGGGCTATCGATATGTAAAATCGATTGGATTAATCGAAACGATAGTTATTATCTATCAAACTAGGCGGAATTTCCACCTGTTTGCACTGCGGAAACGCTTGCATCCGGTTTTGCAGTGCAGCATATTTCGATCACGCACTGCAGTCCGCGGCAGTCGAAAGTTCGAACCGCGGGGCAGGGCCGGGCATCGGACCTGGCGTCGCAATGGCGCTGGTCCTGTCGAGTTCCGTATCCGTTCCTCCCTCCCACACGCATACGGAATCTTTGAAGGCGGCCTCGGCCGCCTTCATTTTTGGTCCCGCGGCGGCGGGCTGCGGAGGTGCAGCCGCTACGATGCCCGCGATGACCGATCCTCGACCCGTACCCACCGTCCGCAGCCTCCTCGACTCCGCCCGCGGGCGGATCGCTCCTGACGAGGCCGGGCTGCTGCTGGCCCACGTGCTGGGCCAGTCCCGCGGCTGGCTGTTTGCCCACGACAGCGATGCCATCGAGGCCGGGGCAGAGGCCAGGTTCGAGGTCTTGCTGGCCCGTCGCGAAGGCGGAGAGCCGGTGGCCTATCTATGCGGGCAGCGAGGATTCTGGACGCTGGACCTGGCGGTCACGCCCGATACGTTGATCCCGCGGCCGGAAACGGAACTGCTGGTCGAACTGGCCCTGGCGCGCCTGCCGCGCGATCGCGAGCTGCACATCGCCGACCTTGGCACCGGCAGCGGCGCGATCGCGCTGGCCCTGGCCAGCGAGCGCCCGCGCGCACGGGTGTTGGCCACCGACGCCAGCCCCGGCGCGCTCGGGGTGGCACGTGCCAACGCGGGCCGGCTCGGGCTGGGCAACTTGGAGTTCCGTCGCGGCGACTGGTTCGACGCGCTGCCGGGCCTCCGCTTCGACCTGATCGCCAGCAACCCGCCCTATATCGCCGCGGACGATCCGCACCTGGTGCAGGGCGACCTGCGCTACGAGCCACCGGGCGCACTGGCCTCCGGAGCGGATGGCCTCGATGCCATCCGCACCATCGTCGCCGGCGCAGCAGCGCACCTGCTGCCCGGCGGCTGGCTGCTGCTCGAACACGGCTGGACCCAGGGCGCCGCGGTGCGGGAGCTGCTGGAGGCGGCCGGGTTGTCCGAGGTCTCCACGCACCGCGACCTCGAGGAGCGCGACCGGGTGAGCCTCGGGCGCTCTGCTGGACTGCGGGGATGACGGTCTGGTCCGGAGGAAGGCTTCAGGCCCAACGCGAGGCCGAGGCGGCGTGCTGTCATCTGGACCGCAGCTAGAACTCTGCCCGATGCGGATCGGACCCGGCGTTGGCCCGGAATGAGACGGTGTCGTCCAGATCACGGTGTCGCACCCATGCGACGGCCCCACTAGACTGGCACGACTCTTTACCGGAGGCGCCGCATGCGCACGCTTTACCCCGAAATCGCGCCGTACGACACCGGCAGCCTGCAGGTCGACGACCGCCACACGCTGTACTTCGAGCAGTGCGGCAACCCGAAGGGCAAGCCGGTAGTGCTGTTGCACGGCGGCCCCGGCGGCGGCTGCAACGCGAAGATGCGCCGCTTCCACGACCCGTCGAAGTACCGCATCGTGCTGTTCGACCAGCGCGGCTCGGGCCGCTCGAGGCCGCATGCAGACCTGGTCGACAACACCACCTGGCACCTGGTCGCCGACATCGAGGCGCTGCGTGAGCACCTGGGCATCGAACGTTGGCAGGTGTTCGGCGGCTCCTGGGGGTCCACGCTCGCGCTGGCATACGCCCAGGCGCACTGCCTGCGCGTGACCGAACTGGTGCTGCGCGGCATCTTCATGCTGCGCCACTGGGAGCTGCAGTGGTTCTACCAGGAGGGCGCCTCGCGCCTGTTCCCCGAGGCCTGGGACCACTACATCGCCGCGATCCCGGAAGACGAGCGCGACGACCTCGTCGGTGCCTTCCATCGTCGCCTGACCTCGGATGACGAAGCCACGCGCCTGGCCGCCGCGCGCGCATGGAGCGTGTGGGAAGGCGCGACCTCGTTCCTGCACGTCGACCAGGATTTCGTCAGCGGCCACGAGGACGCGCAGTTCGCGCTCGCGTTCGCGTGCATCGAGAACCACTACTTCACCAACAAGGGCTTCTTCGAGGTCGACGACCAACTTCTGCGCGATGCCTACCGCATCGCCGGCATCCCCGGCGTGATCGTGCATGGCCGCTACGACGTGGTCTGCCCGGTGCAGAACGCCTGGGACCTGCACAAGGTCTGGCCCAAGGCCGAACTGGTGATCACAGCCGCGTCGGGTCACTCGGCCTTCGAGGCGGAAAACATCGACGCGCTGGTGCGCGCGACCGACGGCTTCGCCTGAGGCGCGCCACCGGCGTTGGTGCTCAGCGCGCGGCGAACCGCTCCTGCAGCGCGCCGAACAGGCGCGCCAGCCGCTCGGCCCAGGCCTGCTGTCCGGCCGCATCGGCGATCAGATCCTGGCGGATTTCAAGCTCAACGTGCGGCAGGCCGCGCCGTTCGGCGTGGACTGGAATCGCGTAGTCGGTGGCGTCGCTGACGGCATAGGGTTCGTTGTCGCCGACTACCAGGTCGCCTTCCTCGCGCAGCATGTCGCGCAGCGCGTGCGCCAACCGCGCGTCGCGCTGGTACAGCACGCCCGCGTGCCACGGCCGCGCGATCCCGGACATCTCCGGGGTGAAGCTGTGCATCGCGACCAGGATCGTCGGCTGGCCGGCGTGCGCACGCCGATCGAGCTCGGCCTCGATGCGCGCGTGGTAGGGCGCGAAGATCTCGCCGATGCGGCTGTCGCGTGCATCGGCATCCAGCGCGGCATTGCCCGGGACATCGGTGCCGTCGCTGCGGGCCACGATCGAGCCCGGCGCGTCGAGCGGGCGGTTGCAGTCGATCACCAGGCGCGAATACGCCTGCAGGATCGCGCAGGCATCCAGGCGTTCGGCCAGGCCTGTGGTGACGCCGGCGATGCCGATGTCCCAGCCGATGTGGCGGTCGAGCTCGTGCTGCGGCAGGCCGAGCCGGTCGAGCTTCGCCGGAACCGCCTGGCCCGCGTGGTCGGAGATCAGCAGCCAGGGCGAACTGGCGCCCGCGCGCAACACCTGCACCGGTGGCGGATCGCCTGCGGCCAGCAGGGAGGGTGCGCGCACGGGCTCAGCGGCGCGGCGAGCCATCGGGCTCATGGTCGATCATCCACAGTCCGGCCCAAAGCTTGAGGTCGAGTTCGTAGCCTTCGGCATGCTTGCGCATCAGCCAGGCCGGTGCCTGCGTCCGCGGCACGGCGTGGACGATGATGTCCTCGTCGCCCACGCCGCCACCTTCGCCGACCTTGCGCAGGTCGAGCGCGCGGGCAAACGCAATGCGCTCGTTGCTCATGCCAGACGAGGTCGGCCCGACCAGCAGCACGTCCACGCGCCCGGCCTCCCAGCCGGTTTCCTCGATCAGCTCACGCCGCGCAGCGGATTCAAGCGTGTCGTGGCTGTGGTCGTCGCCGACCAGGCCGGCCGGCATCTCGATGGTGCGTGCGCCCAGCGGCACGCGGTACTGGTCGACGAACAGCACCTCGTCGTCCGGCGTCACCGCGATCACCAGCACCGCCAGGCCGTCGCGGCCGTGGGTGCGCTCGCATGATTCCCAGTGGCCGCGGCGTACCAGCCGCAGCCATTGGCCTTCGTACAGCAGCTCGGCGTCCTGCGCAGGCGTGTTCATGCCGGCATGGTACCTGCGATGGCCGCATCCATCGGATCGGCGTCGGCCTGCGGCGGCTGGTACTCCAGCCCCGCCGCGGCGTATAGCCGCCGGCGCGTGAGCGGGCCGAACCGCAGCCGTTCGCACAGCGCGGCGACCGCTGCGCCGTCGGCGGCCGCGCGCGCGAACGCCGGCGCCGCATCGCCCACCGGCGCGTCGCAGGCGATGGTCGCCAGGCGCCGGCACAACAGCGCCTGCTCGCGATGCTGGCGCAAGCGCACCGCCGCCTGCGCGGCACCGCGAAAGCGCAGGAACTGGACCTCGTCGATACGTGCAAGCAGCGCATCGAGCGTGCCGAAATGCGCCAGCAGCACCGCTGCGGTCTTTGCACCGATGCCCGGCACGCCCGGGATGTTGTCCACCGCGTCCCCGCACAGCCCCAGGTAGTCGGCGACCTGTCGCGCCTCGACACCTTGGCGCGCCTTCACCCCGGCCGCGCCCCAGCGCTGGCCGCGGGCGAAGTCCCACTGCTCGTCGTGTGCGTCGAGCAACTGCGACAGGTCCTTGTCGGCAGAGACGATCACCCCGCGATGTCCCTGCGCACGCGCGTGGTGCAGCGCGCTGCCGATCAGGTCGTCGGCCTCGTATTCGCCGTGGGCGAGCACGTTCAGGCCAAGCGCGTCGGCCAGCGCCTTGCAGTGGGTGAACTGGTGGCGCAGCTCGTCCGGCGCGGGCGGGCGATTGGCCTTGTAGGCCGGATACAGGGCGTTGCGGAAGCAACTGTCGAGCGCCTCGTCGAAGGCCACGGCGATATGCCGCGGGCGCTCGCGCTCGAGCAGCTCCAGCAGGAAGCGCGCGAAACCGTGCACGGCGTTGCTGGGCCGGCCGTCGGCATCGTGGAACTGGTCGGGCATCGAATGCCATGCGCGGAACACGTACAGGCTGGCGTCGACCAGATAGACCGGCGTTCCCGGCTTCAGGTTGTCTGCGGGAACGTTCATGGCGTGAAATCGGTGAGCAGCGCGGCCGGATCGGGGCGGCCGCGTTCGGGCGCCTCCAGCAGTGGCGTGCCGATATGGATGAAACCAGCCACGCTCTCGTCCGCGCCCAGGCCCAGCAGCGCGCCAACCTCCGCGTCATAGGCCGGCCAGCCGGTCAGCCAGCAGGCGCCGAAGCCCAGCGACTGCGCGGCCTGCAGCAGGGCGAAGCAAGCGCAGCCCGCGGTCAGCAGCCGTTCCTGCGGCGGGATCTGCCGGTCCTCCGGGTCCTGCACCGTGACCACGGCGATCACCAGCGGCGCGTGGCTGAAACGCTGGCGGTCCTTGTCCAGCGCCGCTTCCGCAGCGTCGGGATCGCGCTCCAGCGTCATCTGCGCCAGCGCCTCGCCCAGGCGCTGCCGTGCGCCACCGGCGATGCGCAGGAAGCGGAACGGCACGCGCTTGCCGTGGTCGGGCACGCGCACCGCCGAACGCAGCATGCGCAGCAGGGTGGCGTCGTCGGGTCCAGGCTCACTGAGCTGGCGGGCCGGGACGGAGCGGCGCTGATCCAGCGGGATCGGGCCGGTGGGGGAGCTATTTGCGGAGGCAGTCACAGACTCTGGCCGGTTAAAACTGAATGATGTGATGGCGATTCAACTCTGCAGTATTGTCCCCTAGATCATGCCTCGTTCCGTTCCGACAGGTCAGTCAGCCAGCCGGGCAGGTCCCGCGCGCGCCCCTGCTCGCGTTTTGGAGACGCTGAAGCACGACGCCATGACCGAACTGGGCGGGGTCCTGTCCGGGTTCTGGAGCTCGATCGAGGAGCAGGTGCGACTGGCCGCGCTGGCCGGGCACGACTACGTCGCCGCGCAGGAAGACCGGGTCTCGGTCATGGCGCTCAGCCATCGCGCGCTGGAACTCGCAACGCGGTTCCGCGAATCGATCGAAAAAGAGTTCGCGCGCTGGCAGGATCCGGACGACACGCCGCAGCGGGAGCGCTCGCTGACGCTGATGTCCGAGTCGGAGTTGGAGATCCACCTGGCCGGGCAACAGATCGCCGAACTGCTCGACCACCAGTTCCTGCACCCGCTGGCCCAGCTCGACGAACGCCTGGGCCAGCTGTCCGAGGCGCTGGGCGTTCGCCGCCGCCGCCCGAACCCGATGCGTCCGGAAGTGGCGGTGACTGCGTTCGTGGCGCTGTTCGAACCCGACGACCTCACCGCCGGGCTGCGCTCGATGGTGTTCCAGCAGTTCGACAAGCGCCTGCCCAAGGTGCTGGGCGAGCTGTACGACAAGGCCAACGCGGTCCTGGACGCCGCCGCATTCAGCGCCGGCGCGCCGGTCCGCCGGCAACGCGGTGCGCCCGCGTCGGCTACGTCGCAGGCTCCGGCCAGCACGGCCGGGTCCGGCGAATCCGGCGAATGGGTCCCGGACGGCGGGGTGGTGCCGCACGCCGGGGCAGCCTTCGCGTCCGGCGCGACCGCCGCGCAGGCGGCAGGCGACTTCCATGCCGATCATCCCGGCGCGGCGGCTTTCTCCGGCGCGTGGGCGGACTCCCCGGCTGCCGACCATGGTGGCGAGAGCGCGGCGACCAGCCGCGTGCGCGAGCAGGTTGTCGCCGAGGCGCTGGCCAGCGGCCGCCCCCTGCGCTACCGCGACCTGGTGCGCGACCAGTTGCGCGCCTGGCGTGCACGCGCGCCAGCGCCTGACGTCGGGCCGCGCATGCAGGGGCGTTCCGGACTGCCGGACGATCCAGTGGACACGTCCCGATCGGGCGGCCACGTACTGGACACCCATGAGCTGGTCAGCCTCGCCTCGCTGCTGCAGGGCGATGATCCGGCGCCGTTCGAGAAGGTCCTGGCCGGCGAGGACACACGGCGCCTGGCCGACGTGATCCGCCATTCGCTGCTCGACGGCGTGCGCCAGATCGGCTTCGATCCGGCCAATACGCATTTCAGCGGCGACGAGGAGGACGCGATCGACCTGATCGGGATCCTGTTCCAGTCGCTGTTCGACGCCAACGACCTGGTCGGCGACGCGCGCCAGCTCTACGGCAAGCTGGTGGTGCCGTACCTGAAGGTGGCGCTCACCGACGATTCGCTGTTCAACCGCCGCAGCCATCCCGCGCGGCGCCTGCTGGATGCGGTCACCGAGGCCTGCGACGGCAACGCCGGCAGGACCCCGCAGGACCAGGAGACGCTCAACCAGGCCGGGCACGCGGTCGACCGGGTGGTCGAGGAATACCAGGACGACCAGGCGATCTTCGAACTGGCTGCTGCCGAACTGCGCGACCACCTCGACCAGCAGCGGCGCCGCGCCGAACTGACCGAAAAGCGCGCCGCCGAGGCCATCCACGGCCGCGAGCGCCTGCAGCAGGCGCGGCGCAGTGCGGCCGACCTGGTCGCCTCGCGCCTGTCCGGTCGGCCGTTGACCGCGGCGGTCGCGCATTTCCTCGACCGCCACTGGCGCCACCACCTCACCCAGACCTGGCTGCGCGACGGCGCCGATTCCCAGCGCCACCTGGCCGCCGTCAACCTCGGCGACGCGATGGTGCAGGTGGACGCCGACGCGGCGGAAGTGCGCGGCGCGGTCGTCGCCCGGCAGTTGCTGGCGCTGCAGGTGCCGCTGGGCGAGTGCTACACCAGCTGCGGCATGGAGGCGGGCGCCGCCAGCGACGCGATGGCCCGCATCATCTCGGCGCTTGCGCTGCCCGACACGTCTCGCACCGTGCACCAGCCCCAGCTCGAGGACGTGGCGGGCGAGGCCGACGGCGTGCTGCGCGTGGCCGGCGGCAGCGCCCAGATCGAGTTCGACCCGGGCATCGCCACGCGCATGCGTCGCCTGCGCGTGGGCCAAGGCCTGCGCCTGGTCGACGAGGAAGGCCAGGACAGCGCCGGGCGCGTGGCCTGGATCAGCCCGCTGACCGGCCGCTTCCTGATCGTCAACCGCCGCGGCCTGCGCAAGACGGTGGTCTCGCCGGAGGAGCTCGCGGTGATGGTGGCCGAAGGCCGCGCCCAGGTCCGCTCGGTGGATTCGCCGTTCGACGAGGCGATGAAGCAGCTGTGGCAGCGGATCAACGTCGCCTCCGACGAGGTATCCGCCGTGAAGCAGGAACGCAGGCACGGCTGAGCAGCCGGGCGTCGCGCCTGGGCGAACTGTCCTCGCTGTCGCGCGCCAGGCGGCGCGCGCACATCGCGCCCGCGGTGTCGATTCGCTACGATGGCGCGACTTTCGCAGGGGATGGATGCATGGCGGTGATCATTGCGGTCGCGCGCGAAAGCGCGCCTGGCGAACGGCGTGTGGCGCTGACCCCCGAAACGACGAAGAAGCTGGTGGGCGCCGGTGCCACGGTGCGCGTGCAGCAGGGCCTGGGCGCGCTGGCGCACTTCCCCGACCAGGCCTATGCCGATGCAGGCGCGGCGCTCGTCGATGGCGACGGCTTCGAAGAGGCCGACATCGTGCTGTGCGTGCAGCCGCCGCCGCCCGCGGCGATCGCGCGGATGCAGCGCGGGGCGGTGCTGGTCGGCGCGCTGCAGCCGCAGGCCGACGAAGCGCGTGCCGAAGCCATCCGCACGGCCGGCGTGCTCGCCTTCCCGCTCGAGCGACTGCCGCGCACCACGCGCGCGCAAGCCATGGACATCCTCAGCTCCCAGGCCGGTATCGCCGGCTACAAGGCGGTGCTGATCGCGGCGCAGCTGGTGCCGCGCTACTTCCCGATGCTCACCACCGCGGCCGGGACCATCCGGCCCTCCAAGGTGCTCATCATCGGCGCCGGCGTCGCGGGCCTGCAGGCGGTGGCGACAGCGAAGCGGCTGGGCGCGCAGGTCGAGTGCTTCGACGTGCGTCCGGAGACGCGCGAGCAGATCGAATCGCTGGGCGGCAAGTTCCTCGATCTCGGCGTCAGCGCCGCAGGCGAGGGCGGCTACGCCCGCCAGCTCACCGAAGAGGAGCGCGCGCTGCAGCAGCAGCGGCTGGCCGAACACCTCAAGGGCATCGACGTGATCGTCTGCACCGCGGCCGTGCCGGGTCGCCCGGCGCCGAAGATCATCACCGCGGCGATGGTGGCCGGCATGAAGCCCGGCAGCGTGATCGTCGACCTCGCTGCCGAGACCGGCGGCAACTGCGAGCTGACCGTTCCTGGCAAGACGATCGAAAGCGGCGGCGTGACCATCGCCGGTCCGCTCGACCTCGCCAGCCAGGGTGCGCTGCACGCCAGCGAGATGTATGCGCGCAACCTCTACAACTTCGTGTCGCTGCTGCTCAAGGACGGCGCGGTCGCCTTCGACTGGGACGACGAACTGCTGGCCAGGACGGTGTGGCCGGAGCGGAGCGGGACGGACTGAGGCCGGCGTCTGGCGTTTCGAACGGAGCCAGTCATTTGACCGAAATCTGTCATTTCGACCGAAGGGAGAAATCTCTGGCCGACCCTGGCGACAACGCCGTCTGACTCGCGACACTGCGGCCGGCGCGCCGCACCATGATCGACGGGCCGAAGGACTGCGGCAGGACTACCTCGGGCGTTCCAGCGCCTGCGGCGGATGCGCGTCCACCCACTCCTTGCGCTGGTCTGGCGTCATCGCCTTCCAGCGCTGGATCATTGCCTTGCGTTCGGCTTCGGGCATCTCGCGGGTGTGTTCGAACAGGGCGCGAGCCTGCTCGCGCTTTTCCGGCGGAAGGTCGCGCCAGCGCTTCATGCCGTGCCGCGCGTGCTCGCGCTGTTCCGGAGTCATCGACTGCCAGCGGCGCGCGTGCTCGAGCATGTGCGTGCGCTTTCCGGGTTCGCTGCGGTTCCAGCGTTCGCGCACGGGCGCGAGCAGCAGTTCACGCTGTTCGCTGCTGAGCTGATCCCAGGCCGGCAGCGGTGCAGGGGCGGTGGACTGGGCCTGTGCAACGGCCGCAAAGAGGGCCAGGGCAAGGAGCAGGGCAAGCAGGCGGGTACGGGGCGACATTCGTCTTACTCCATCGCGATCAGGTCGGCATCGCCCGAGGCGAGCCAGACGTAGAAGTCGGGGTTCTGGGCAAGGTCGTCGAGCACGGCCTCGATGCCGGGCTCCGCGCCGGCCGCGGCGAGTGCCGGCGCGGCGGGGATCGGTGGTGCCTCGTCGGCCATGCGCAGGCCGAAGCCGAGTCCGACCGCGACCACCAGCAGCGAAGCGAACGCCGCCGCCGGCAGCGGCCAGCGCCATCCGCGCGCCGGCGTCGATGCCAGCGCGGCATGGCGACGGCGATGCAGCTGGGCCATGGTTGCGGCGGACACATGGGCCAGCGCATCGGCATGCGCGGCACGTGCGGCCTGGTCGAAACGGTCGTGGCCCGGGTCGGGGGTGTTCATCGGAAATCCTCCAGTTGTTTCTGCAGGGCCTCGCGGGCGCGGAACAGGTGGGTTTTCACCGATCCGGCGCTGCAGCCCATCACTTTTGCGGTCGCCTCGACGTCCAGCTCCTCCAGCACCCGCAGCGTGAACGCCTCGCGCTGGCGCGTCGGCAGGCCGCGCAGTGCGGACGACAGCTGGCCCCAGGCTTCGCGGCCGTCGTGGGCGCGGGACGGGTCGGGCGTTGATTCATCGGCCCAGTCGATCTCGCCGCCATCCGGGTCACGCGCATCGGTCAGCCATTTCAGCCGGAACGTGCGCCTGCGCTGCACGTCGATGATCCGGCTGCGCAGCACCGACCAGAACAGCGGTGTCCACTCCGCCGGGCTGCGGTCGCGATAGCCCAGCATCTTCGCCATCGCGTCCTGCACGGCATCCAGCGCATCCTCGCGGTGGCGCAGACCCAGCTCGGCGAAGCGGAAGGCACGGGTCGAAACGCCGGCAAGGAACGCCTCGAGCGTCATGGCGACCGCGGGCGGAGGTGCGGCGGCGGGTGCTGGGCTGTCCACGCCGTCCAGCCTAACCGCTGCCGCATCCGCGGGCGCGGCCTGCGCCGTCGCGTTCCGCCTCATGTCGTATCCGCCATCGCTCATCTGGTTGCAGCCGGAACTCCCGAAGGGTCGGGGATGACAACGCGCAAGGCGCGGTCCGGTTGACCGCCGCCCGCCGGGTTCAGCCGCGGTTATGATGCTGACCTCACGCAGCGGTTCCGGGGGACGGGATGATCGACGGGTTCGTGGCCTTGTACATCTTCATGCTGGCGGCGATCGCCGGCCACGTGATCATCTCGCGGGTGCCGGTGATCCTGCACACGCCGTTGATGTCGGGCAGCAACTTCATCCACGGCATCGTGCTGATCGGCGCGATGGTGGTGCTGGGCCACGCCGACACCACGCTGGAGAAGGCGATCGGCTTCATCGCCGTGCTGATGGGCGCGGGCAACGCGGCCGGCGGCTACGTGGTTACCGAGCGCATGCTGGACATGTTCAAGTCGTCCAGGAAGCCGGGGTCGAAGGCATGAGCGGCGCGGACATCCTCGACCTCGTGGTCAAGACCAGCTACCTGGTCGCGGCCACCCTGTTCCTGCTTGGCCTGCAGCGCATGGCTTCGCCGATGACCGCGCGCAGCGGCATCCGCTGGGCTGGCCTGGGCATGGTGATCGCCACCGTCGCCACCTTCTTCCTGCCCGACCTGCACAACATTCCGCTGATCCTCGCCGCGCTCGCGATCGGTACCACACTGGCCTGGGTGTCGGGCAAGCGGGTGGCGATCACCGACATGCCGCAGATGGTGGCGCTGTACAACGGCCTGGGCGGCGGCTCGGCCGCGGCCATCGGCGCGGTCGAGCTGTTGCGCTGGTCGGCGCTCGGCCAGGCCAGCGGGCCGGTGCCGCTGACGCTGGCGGTGCTCGGTGCGCTGATCGGCTCGGTGGCGCTGTCGGGTTCGATCATCGCCTGGGCCAAGCTCGACGGGCGCATGGACAAACGCTACTCCTTCCCCGGCATGCAGGCCTTCAACGCGCTGGTGGCGCTGGGCACGGTGGTGCTGGGCGGGCTGGTGATCTGGTCGCTGGGCGTGCCTTGGATCGTGGCGTTCTTCGTTGCGGCGCTCGCGCTGGGCGTGCTGATGACGCTGCCCATCGGTGGCGCCGACATGCCGGTCGTGATCTCGCTGTACAACGCGATGACCGGCCTGGCGGTGGCCTTCGAGGGCTATGTGCTCGGCAACGAGGCACTGATCATCGCCGGCATGATGGTCGGCGCGGCCGGCATCCTGCTGACGCGACTGATGGCCAAGGCGATGAACCGCTCGATCAAGAGCGTGCTGTTCTCCAACTTCGGCGGCGGCGGCGGCGAGGCGCAGGCGATCGAGGGCGCGCAGAAGCCGATCGAGGCCGGCGACGTCGCGGCGATGATGGCCTACGCCGAGCGCGTGGTGATCGTGCCCGGCTACGGCATGGCCGTGGCCCAGGCGCAGCACAAGATCTGGGAGCTGACCCAGCGGCTGACCGAGCGCGGGGTCAAGGTGAAATTCGCCATCCATCCGGTCGCCGGGCGCATGCCCGGGCACATGAACGTGCTGCTGGCCGAGGCCGGCGTGCCCTACGACCTGATCGCCGACATGGACGACATCAACCCCGAGTTCGCCAACACCGACGTTGCGCTGGTGATCGGCGCCAACGACGTGGTCAATCCGGTGGCCAAGACCGATCCGGCCAGTCCGATCTACGGCATGCCGATCCTGGACGTGGTGAACTCGAAGAACACCATCGTCATCAAGCGCGGCAAGGGCACGGGATTTGCCGGCATCGAGAACGCGCTGTTCTATGCCGACAACACGCGCATGCTCTACGGCGACGGCGCGGAGATGGCCAGCGCGCTGGTGAGCGAACTCAAGGCGCTCGACAGCGGGCACTGAGCCGCATCAGCGCGAGGCAACGGCGGCCACCACGAGGGCCGCCGCCATCCAGGCCAGGTCGGCGGGGCTGTTGGACAGGCGCACCAGCAGCGTGCCGAACCCCGGGCCCAGCTTGACCATCGATTCCCACGGCAGCAGGCCCATGTGCCGGCCCAGCCAGCTCGCCACGATCAGCCAGTTCGCCGCGAGGATCGCCACCAGCGTCGCCAGCACGCCCAGCAGCATGCGCAGTGTGCCCGGACGCATCCGCAGCAGTCGCACCACCAGGGCGGCGTCGGCCGCGGCGACCACCGCCATCCAGCTGCACTGGCTATCCAGGCGCATCGACAGCAGCACCCAGACCGCGGCCACGCCGAGGCTCGCCAGGGTCAACACTGCTGCGGCCAACACGGGGGAAACAGGACGGCGCGATGGCGGCATCGGGAGGCTGCGTTGCGGACGGTCGCACAGGATACCGGGCGCGCGGCGGTACAATGGCGCATTGCACTTCGGGCCGGCGGCCCCATCTTCCCAACATGTATTCCCGCAGCAGTGAACCCGTGCGCTTCGAGCGCGATTGCGATGCCGTCCTTGTCCCGCAGGGCGACGAGGTGACCCTGCCCGCGGGCAGCGTCGGCTACATCACCCAGGCGCTGGGCGGCAGCTGGACGGTATTCGTGGAGGGCAACCTGTTCCGGATCGCGGGCAGGGACGGCGACGCCATCGGCAAGGAGCCGCCCGAGCCACTGGCGCTGCCGGAGGGCGCCGACGATGCCGCGGTCGAGCAACTGGTGTGGAAGCAGCTGCGCACCTGCTTCGACCCGGAAATCCCGATCAACGTGGTCGACCTGGGCCTGGTGTACGAAGCCCAGGTGCGCCCGCTGGGAGACGAGCGGCGGGCCGTGGACGTACGCATGACCCTGACCGCACCCGGCTGCGGCATGGGCGACATCCTGGTCGAGGACGTGCGCAGCAAGCTCGAGCTGATCCCCACGGTCGAAGAGGCCGATGTCGAGCTGGTGTTCGATCCGCCGTGGAACCGTTCGATGATGTCGGAAGCCGCGCGCCTCGAAACCGGGATGCTGTAGGGCAGCAGACAGCGCACGACATTTTGGATTCGTGACGGTAGTCTCGATTTCACATGCAACTGATTCTCGTCATCCCGTTGCGGCACGGTTCAGCTGTCGTGTAGCGTCAGTTTGCGGACGATTTTGTCAGTCCGCACACGTCCGACTGACGCGAGAGACACAGGGATGTTCCACGCATCGTCCATCTATCTGGTCCCGTGCCCGCCGGCATTTCGCCGCACAGGCGGCTTGCTCCGTTTCCGGGGGTCATCCAGATGAATCACTCTTCCAGGCGGCAGATCCGCCTGCATGCGCTCGCGGCCGCGACCGCCGTCGCCCTGTCCGCCCTCGCGATGGCACCGGCGTCCGCCGGCCAGGCCAATCTCGAGGGCCTGCAGTCGGACGTCGCGTTCGACCAGTTCATCGTCAAGTACCGCGCCGGGGCGCCCGAACACGCCGATGCGGCGCTGCGCAGCCGTGGCCTCGACAACGCCGCCGCTTCGCTGGTCGGCATCTCGTCCAGCCTGCAGCGGCAGGGCGTGCGCGCCGGCGCGCTGCGCGTGGCGCATGAGCGGCGGCTGGCGGTCGGCGCCGACGTGGTCCGCGTCAACCGCAAGCTCGACCGGGCCGACGCCGAGATCCTGATGCGGCAGCTCGCGGCCGACCCGAACGTCGAGTACGTCGAGGTCGACCAGCTCATGCGTGCGCTGATGACGCCCAACGATCCGCGCTACGCCGAGCAGTGGGGCTTCCACAGCAGCGCCGGCGGCATCCGTGGGCCGGCTGCGTGGGACAAGTCCACCGGCGCCGGCGTGGTGGTGGCGATCGTCGACAGCGGCATCATCGCCCACCCCGACCTGGACGCGAACTCGGTCGGCGGCTATGACTTCGTCAGCTCGACCAGCTCCGGCAATGCAGGCTCGGGTGACGGCAATGGCCGCGACCCGGACCCGACCGACGCGTCCGGCGTGCTGCACGGCACGCACGTGGCCGGCACGGTGGCGGCGGTGACCAACAACAGCACCGGCGTGGCCGGCACCGCGCCCAACGCGAAGCTGCTGCACCTGCGCGTGCTTGGCAACAGCGGCTACGGCAATACTTCGGACATCGTGGATGCGCTGGTCTGGGCCTCGGGCGGCAGCGTGTCCGGCGTGCCGGCCAATGCCAATCCCGCCGAGGTGATCAACCTCAGCCTGGGCGGCAGCGGCTCGTGCAGCGCCACCTACCAGAACGCGATCAACAGCGCGGTCTCGCGCGGCAGCACGGTGGTCATCGCCGCAGGCAACAGCAACGTCAACGTCTCCGGCGCGTCTCCGGCCAATTGCAACAGCATCCTCTCGGTGGCGGCCAACGACCAGAACGGCGCGCGCTCGATCTGGACCAGTGGACAGGCGTCCAACTACGGCGCGCTGATCGACATCGCCGCGCCCGGCACCAGCATCCTGTCGACCTACCGTTCCGGCTCCACGCCTTCGTATGCCAACAACAGCGGCACATCGATGGCGACGCCGCACGTGGCTGGCGTGGTGGCGCTGATGCAGGCCGCAGCGCCCTCGCCGAAGACGCCGGCGGAGATCGAAACAATCATCAAGCAGACCGCGCGTGCGTTCCCGTCGACGCCGAGCCAGCCAATCGGCGCGGGCATCATCGACGCGAACGCGGCAGTGACGGCGGTGATGGGCGGTACGCCCGGCAACACGCCGCCGACTGCGGGCTTCACCTCGACGGTCAACGGCCTCAGCGTCCAGTTCACCGACACCTCCACCGACAGCGACGGTTCGATCGCCTCGCGCAGCTGGAACTTCGGCGATGGCACCAGCTCGACCGCCACCAACCCAGGCAAGACCTACGCGGCGGCCGGCACCTACAGCGTGTCGCTGACCGTGACCGACGACGACGCGGCGAGCAATACCCGCACCCAGTCGGTGACGGTGAGCAGCGGCGGGGGCGGCGGCAGCGTGCTGCAGAACGGCGTACCCGTGACCGGACTGTCGGCCAGCAGCGGCAACTGGCTGCACTACACGATCAACGTCCCGGCCGGTGCGTCGAACCTCACCGTCGCCGCCTCGGGTGGCAGCGGCGATGCCGACCTGTACGTGCGCTCCGGCAGCCAGCCCACGACCAGCGCCTACAACTGCCGCCCGTACCAGTCGGGCAATGCCGAAACCTGCAGCTTCGCCACGCCGCAGGCCGGGACGTACCATGTCTCGCTGCGCGCCTACAGCACGTTCTCCGGCGTGAGCCTGGTGGCCAGCTACGGCAGCGGCGGCGGTGGCGGCAGCCAGACCTACAGCAACGGCACCGACTACGCCATCCCCGACAACAACGCCACCGGCATCCGCAGCCCGATCACCGTGTCCGGACGCAGCGGCAACGCCGGCAGCAGCGTGCCCGCGGCGGTGAACATCGTGCACACCTACCGCGGCGACCTGGTCGTCGACCTGGTGGCGCCGGACGGGTCGGTCTACAACCTCAGCAACCGCAGCGGCGGCAGCGCCGACAACATCAACTCGACGTACACGCTGAACCTGTCGAGCGAACCCTTGAACGGCACCTGGAACCTGCGCGCCAGCGACCGCGCCGGCGCCGACACCGGCTACATCAACAGCTGGAGCATCACATTTTGATGCGCGCGCGCAGGCACTACCGAAAGGCGAAG
This sequence comes from Luteimonas sp. A611, assembly GCF_054072715.1. Taxonomy (NCBI): domain Bacteria; kingdom Pseudomonadati; phylum Pseudomonadota; class Gammaproteobacteria; order Lysobacterales; family Lysobacteraceae; genus Luteimonas; species Luteimonas sp. A611. The sequence goes on along the minus strand of NZ_JBSVRP010000002.1, from coordinate 22,255 downwards.
TGACAGGGCGGCACGCCGGGCAACCGGCGTGCCGTCTTTCTTATCCGGGGCGAAGCCCTCCGCAAGAGGAGTCGATGGAATGAAACGGTTCACCGGTTGGATCATCGCGAGCTTGCTCGCAGCGGGAGCGGCGCAGGCCGCGACCGGGGATGCACGGCCCGCAGCGTTCAGTCACAGGCTGCCGGCAGAGCACACCGTGGACATGCGGAGCATGCCCGGCGTGGATGTGGCACGGCTCAGGGCGGAGGATGCGAGGCGCTCGGCCAAGCTCGCCGAGGCCCCGGTGCGGTTCGCCGCGCCGCTGGCAGTCGACATCACACCGGCCACCGACGGCGACTGGGACGAGGCCGGCGAGATGCTGGTCTGGCGCCTGCGCGTGCAGTCGAAGGGCGCGCTGACCCTCAACTTCGGCTTCAGCCAGTACCACATGCCCGAGGGCGGGCACATGCTGGTCTATCCGGCCGGCCTGCGCAGCAACGCCAGCCCGGAGCTGATCCGCAGTTTCACCAGCGCCGACAACAAGGCCCATGGCCGGCTGTGGACGCCGGTGGTGCCGGGCGACCATGCGGTGATCGAGGTGGCCGTGCCCAAGGCGCGCGCGGGCGAACTCAAGCTGCGCCTGACCAGCGTCAACCATGACTACGTCGGCTTCGACCGGCTGGCTCGGACCGGGCTGGTGCAGCCGCAGGGCGTGTCCGGCAGCTGCAACATCGACGTGGCGTGCCCGGCCGGCGACGGCTGGCGCGAGCAGATCCGCTCGGCCGGCGCGTATTCGCGCTTCGGCACGTTCTACTGCTCCGGCTCGCTGGTCAACAACACCGCCAACGACCAGAGCATGTACTTCCTGACCGCGAACCACTGCAGCATGGGAACGGCCGACGCGGCCGCGAGCATCGTGGTGTACTGGAACTACCAGAACTCCTACTGCCGCACCCCGGGCAGCGCGGAAAGCGGCCAGAACGGCGATGGCAGCCTGGCGCAAAACCAGACCGGCGCGACGCCGCTGGCGAGCTTCTCCGGCTCCGACTTCACCCTGCTCGAACTGGACGACCCGGCCAACGAGGAGTTCAACCTGTACTGGTCGGGCTGGGACCGCCGCGACATCGCCTTCGCCGGCGCGACCGGCATCCACCATCCGCGCGTGGCCGAGAAGCGCATCACCCATTCGAGCAATCCGCTGCGCATCGAGGGCTACCTCGGCGCCGCCGGCAGCAACCACCTGTACGTGTACTGGAACCAGCCGGGCACGACCGAAGGCGGTTCGTCCGGCTCGCCGCTGTACAGCCCCGACGGCCGCGTGATCGGCCAGCTGCACGGCGGCTACGCCTCGTGCTCGACCTCCGGCCCGACCGACCACGCCGACTGGTACGGCCGCGTGTTCACCTCGTGGACCGGCGGCGGCAGCGACAGCACCCGCCTGAGCAACTGGCTGGATCCGGCCACCACCGGCGCGGAGTTCATCGACGGCCTGGATTCGACCCCGACCGACCCGACCCTGCCGGTCGCCGGCTTCACGTGGACGGCCGAGGAGCTGATGGTCAGCTTCAGCAACACCTCGGCCGACGATGGCGCAACGCTGACCTACGCGTGGGACTTCGGCGACGGCAACAGCTCGACAGACGAGAACCCGGTCCACACCTATGCCGCCGACGGCAGCTACACGGTGACCCTGACGGTGACCGATGGCGACGCCAATACCGATACGCACACCGCGACGGTGGACGTGGAGGCCACGCCCGACGCGACCGACCTGGTCAATGGCGTGGTGAGCATCGTCTCGGGCGCAGCCGGCAGCGACACGCTGTATCGGCTGGAAGTGCCGGAGAACGGCACCGGCCCGCTCAGCTTCCGCAGCTACACCGGCAGCGGCAATGTCTCGCTGTACGTGAGCCACGGGGAAGTGCCGACCACCACCGACTACGACTGGCGCTCGACCCGTCCCGGCAACAACGAGACGATCGTCATCGTCGACCCGGAGCCGGGCATCTACTACGTGCTGGTGCGCGGTGAGACGGCGTACTCGGGCGTGCGCCTGGTCGCGTCGCACGGGCTGAGCGAGACCTACAGCAACAACACCGCGTTCCCGATCCCGGACAACAGCAGCGCGGGCGTGGAGAGCCCGATCACGGTGTCGGGCGCCAACGGCAACGCATCGACGCAGACCCAGGTGCATGTCAACATCACCCACACCTGGATCGGTGATCTCATCGTCACCCTGCGTGCGCCGGACGGCTCGGCCTACGTGCTACACAACCGCACCGGCGGCAGCACCGACAACATCAACGCGACCTACACGGTCGACCTGTCGAGCGAGCCGAAGAACGGCAGCTGGCGCCTGCACGTGTCCGACAACGCCGGCGCCGACACCGGCACGCTGAACCAGTGGAGCATCACCTTCTGATCGATGCGTGCCACCCAACGGCAACAGTTGCCCCGGACCCCGGCTTTTGCCGGGGTCTTTTTTGGTTCTTCTCTCAGCTGAGGCGAGGTTGGGCGTAGTTGAAGAAGGCCAGGCTTCGAATGGACGCCACGCCCTGTCGGCCGGGGATCGCTTTTCGCTCGGTCAGGGCATCCTGCCCTGACTCGCGCGCAAAACATCCATGTTTTGCTTTCCGCGATCCCCGACCGCCAGGACGTGGCTCCTCGCTGCTTTGGCTGTGATGCTTCGATGGTCAGTTCTTCGAAGCGACGTCGGTGACTGGGCATGGTCGTTCCGGGCCGGGGGTTGCGGAAAGCAGCGCATGGATGCGCTGCGGCGGCGAGTCAGCCATGGATGGCTGACCGAGCCGAAGAGCAACCCCCGGCCCGGGACGACCCCCCCGCCGTAAGGACTGAATCCGACCCATTCCACCTTGTCCAGACTCTCCCCTCGAACCAGAGAACAGCCTTTTCGCCGAAGGCAGGGAGCGACCGGGAGCGATGCATCATTCACCCTCCGCAAACCCGGCACCGCCCAGGATCGCGAGATGTCCACGAGCGGAACCAGGCGATGACGAGCACGCTGCAATACCGGCTGGCCGTGCTGCTTTTGCTGCCCTGGTTGCTCGTGGGAGCATGTGCGACGGCGACCGGGGAGGACGCGATGGCACCCTTTGAACTGCAGGGCGATGGCCCGTTCCAGCGCTTCATCGTCCGCTATCGCGACGATAGCGCGCCGGCCCGTGACAAGGCCGAGGTGCCGGACCGCCTCGCGCGCACGGCCGCGGAGGCGAAGCTGTCGCCCACGCCCGTACTGCGCTGGCAAAGACGCCTGGCGGTGGAGGCCGACGTGTTTGCCGCGGACCGGCCGCTCGATCGCGAGGCCGCCTCGGCGCTGATGCAAGCGTTCCGCCGCGACCCCGACGTCGAGTACATCGAGGTCGACCGGATGATGGGAATCGGGCCGATGCCGCAGGCGCGCATGCGCGACGGCGACTGAAGCTTCGCGTCGCTGTCAGTCGGCCGCTTCGAAGCGGTTGGCGTCCACGTTCTTGCGCACCTTGGTCGGGTTCCAGATGCGGCCGTTCATCGCGATGTAGACGCCCGCGGGCAGCGACTGCACCGCGCCGACGGCAGTGCCGACGTTGAACTCGGCGTCCGATCCGCGGAAGCGGGCAGGATTGAGTGCACCGGTGAGTACGATGGTCTTGTCGGCGATCGAGGCCAGCACGCGCGCGGTCTCGACCATCGAGTCGGTGCCGTGGGTGAGCAGCACGTGGCGCGCCGGCTGCGCTGCAATCGTGTCGCGCACGAGTTCGCGATCGGCCTCGGTGATGTGCAGCGAATCCTTGCGCAGGATCGGGATCACCCGGAAGCGGAACGCCACGCCCAGCTCTTCCAGGATGCGCGCGATCTGCGGGTCTCCGACCTGATAGTCCGACTTGTCGTCGAAGTAGATCTTGTCGATCGTGCCACCGGTGGTGACGATCAGAAGTTCTTCCATTTTCGTACTCCTGCCCGCGCGTCGACGCGTGGGCTCAAATGCAGTCAGCGCGGATGCCGCGACGCCATGTCGGCGCGGCTCATCCCCGTCCGCCAAAGCGTGCGCGCAGCCCGTCCCAGCTCGATGCGAACACCGCCAGTACCGACAGTACGATGCCGCCGACGGCGAACCAGCGCTGCGCCGGATCGGCCCAGGCCGTCATCACCCCGTGGCAGAACAGCAGCAGGCCCAGAACGCCGGCCCAGAATGCGGCCCGGGCGCTGCCCGCCAGCGCACCGGCGAGCAGCAGCAGCACCGGCAGCACGAACACAAGCATCGCGGCGAGCGCATTGCGGTCGTCATGGAACCACGCCACGTACAGCGCGGCCTGCGCGAGGAGGACCGCGGACAGCATGCGCCGCGGCGTGCGCGTGGATCTGGCCATCAGGCCAGCCTCGCCGCCAGCATCGCCACGCGCCGGCCCAGCGCACGCGCCAGCGTTGCTTCCTCGTCGGTCAGCGTCGGGTCGTCCGATTGGCCCGCCACGTGGCTGGCACCATAGGGCGTCCCGCCGCTGCGGGTACTCGAGAGCGCGTGTTCGGTGAAGGGAATCCCCGCGATCACACAGCCGTGGTGCAGCAACGGCACCAGCATGGTCAGCAGGGTGGATTCCTGCCCGCCGTGCATCGACGCGGTCGAGGTGAACACCCCCGCGGGCTTGCCGACCAGGGTGCCGCTGGCCCACTGCGCGCCCAGCCCGTCGAGGAAATGCTTGAGCGGCGCGGCCATGTTGCCGAAGCGGGTGGGGCTGCCGAGCAGCAGGCCGGCGCACTCGTCCAGGTCGGCTGCTTCGACGTAGGGCGCGCCACTTTCCGGCACCGGCGGCTCGGCGGTCCGGGTCACGGCGGCGACCGGGGGGACGGTGCGCAGGCGTGCATTCATGCCCGGCACTTCGCCGACCCCGCGCGCGACCTGCCGCGCCAGCTGCGCGACCGAGCCGTTGCGGCTGTAGTAGAGCACCAGGATGTCGGGCATGTGCAGCTCCGCGGGACAGGCCGGCAATTCTGACAGGCTTTGCCGCATGGCTCACCGGCGGGCGCGGCTTTGCTACGCTGCGTCGATGCAATCGCTGGCAACGCTCGAACACTGGATCCACCGCGTGCGCGACCGTGAGCGCGTGGGCACGTTCGCGCGTTTCCTGGCGCGGCGCTTCCTCGACGACCGACTGTTCCAGGCCGCGGCCGCGCTGGCCTACACCACGATCTTCGCGCTGGTGCCGTTGGCGATCGTGGTGCTGGGCGTGCTCTCGGCCTTCCCGATGTTCGGCGAATGGCGCGACCAGCTCACCGAGTACATTTTCTCCAACTTCGTGCCCAGCGCGGCCAGCACCGTCAAGGAAACCCTGCTGCGCCTGGTAAGCGACGCCACCACGCTCACCGTGGCCGGTGCGATCGGCCTGATCGCCTCGCTGCTGATCACGCTCAACAGCGTCGAGGCGACCTTCAACCAGATCTGGCGCGTGCCTTCGTCGCGGCCGCAGCTGGGCCGCTTCCTCGTGTACTGGACGGTGCTCACGCTCGGCGCGCTGCTGGCCGCGGCCTCGCTGGCGATGTCGGCCTGGGTGTTCGCGCTGCCCGTGTTCAGCACCAGCGAGGGGCAGGTGCTTTCGGGCTTCGCGCTGCGGCTGGCGCCGTTCACGATCGAACTGCTGCTGGTCACCGCGCTCTACCGCGTGGTGCCGCACCGCTCGGTGGCGCTGCGCCACGCCTTCGCGGGCGCGTTGCTGGCGACTTTCCTGCTGGAGCTGGTGAAGTGGGGCCTGGGCGTGTACCTCGGCATGTTCACCACCTACCAGCGCCTGTACGGCGCGCTGGCGGCGCTGCCGATCCTGATGATCTGGATCTACCTGGGCTGGGTGGCGGTGCTGCTGGGTGCCTCGTTCGCCTCGGCGGTCTCTGCCTTCCGCTACCAGCCGGCCGCGATGCGCCTGCCGGAAGGCTACGAGGTGTACGGGCTGTTGCGCCTGCTCGGCCGCTTCACCCAAGCGCGCAGCGAGGGCCGCGGGCTGCATACCGAACAGATGCTCGACCTCGAGCCGATGCTGACCGACAGCCAGCTGCAGCAGTTCCTGTGTCAACTGACCGAGATCCAGCTGCTGCAGCGCGCCGAAACCGGCGAATGGCTGCTGGCGCGCGACCTCGACACGCTGACCATGGCCGACCTCTACGAGGCCTGTCAGCTGCGTGTACCGGTCTCCGAAGCCTGGCTGCCGTGCCGCGACGATGCGCTTGGCACCGCTGCGATCGCGGCGCTCGACGAGCTCCGCCTGCCGATGCGCAACCTCCTCAAGCGCAACGTCGCCCACGTCTACCCATCTGCCGGGAATTCCGCATGAATCGCGTCGCCTTTGCCGCCATCCTCCTAGCACTGCTGCTGACCGCCTGCCGGCCGGCATCCGACGCGCCGACCGATGCCGCATCGGAACCTGCGGACGGCACTCCTGCGCTGACCGCACCCGACGTGGCGCAGCCCGATCCCGCCGCCGGCGACAGCACCGAACCCGAGCGCCCGGACCAGCCGGGTCTCAACGTCACCACCATCGACGGCAGCCAGTACGACCTGGCCGAGCTCCGCGGCCAGTGGGTGGTGGTCAACTTCTGGGCGACCTGGTGCTCGCCCTGCCTGAAGGAAATGCCGGAGCTCTCCGCGTTGCACACCATGCGCGAACACATCAGCGTGGTCGGTCTGGCCTACGAGGAGATCGACGTGCCGGCCATGCAGTCGTTCCTGACCGAGCACCCGGTGGCGTACCCGATCGCGATCATCGACGTGTACGAGCCGCCGGCCGACTTCGAAACCCCGCGCGGCCTGCCAATGACCTACCTGATCGCGCCCGACGGCAAGGTCGCGCGCCAGTTCCTGGGCCCGGTCACGGCGAAGGAGATCGAGACCGCGATCGAGGTCAGCGGCGGGCCCAAGCTCGACACGCTGTCGGCCGCGGAGCCGGATCCGGCCTGATGGCGGCGGCACGCTTCCTGGTCAGCGGGCGCGTGCAGGGGGTGTATTTTCGCGCCTCGACGCGCGAGCAGGCGCTGCGCCTGCAGTTGGCTGGGCATGCGCGCAACCTCGATGACGGCCGCGTCGAAGTACTCGCCGTCGGCGAAGCGCAGGCGATCGAGGCACTGGCGCGATGGCTGGAGGACGGGCCGCCAGCGGCCCGGGTGTCGGCGGTGGGGCGTTTCACGCATGCCGGACAGTGCCCGGACGGCTTCGCCGTTCTCTGATCACGCGGCCTCCGGGGCAAGGTGGCGATTGTCACTCGACCGCAGGGAGAAGTGCTTTACAACGGCGAAGCCGGTAAATCTGCGTCCCCCGCGGCCGGACGGGATTTCTCCCTGCGGTCGAAATGACAGCGTTCTCCGGTCGAAATGAAAGCGATGGGCGCTCCCGTCGCTTCCGCGCGCCCACCCGGCCGCCGGGGCGGTCTGGGCGACGGTCATGAGTCCGACGGCGCCTACCGGGGAGGCTCCTGGCCGGTGCGCGGCGGTGCGCGCTCTTCGTGCAGCCGGATCGCGCGCTCGAGCTGCGCCTGGTCCAGCGGTGGCGGCCGCGCTTCCGCGTCGACGATCTGGTTCTGCCAGCCGGGCAGCTTGCGGATGCCTTTTGCGGTCAGCTCCAGGCCCTTGTTGATGCCGATCTGCACGATGCCGCCGCGCATCCCGATTTCCTCCATGCTCGGCGGCTCGTCCCAGCTGCGGCTGAACACCGTGGCTTCGGCCTCGACCGGGTTGCGGAACGCGAATGGATCGACGGGCTGGCGCCTTCCCACCACGCGCACCGGTGCCAGGTCGGTGGCCTGGCTCTTGCCGATACCACCGGCTGCGTCGCCCTGGTCCGCGCCCTGCGCACGGGCAGCAGGGGCAAGCACGCAGAACGCGGCCAGGAGCATCGCGCGCATCGTTCAGGCCTCGAACGGCGCCAGTGGGGCGAGCACGCCGTAGCGTTCCTGCAGTGGCTGGCCCGGCAGCGCTGGCAGTTCAATTGCGGACGGCGGCACGCAGCTCTCGGGCAGCCGGTCGAGCAGGTCGCGGATCAGCGTCAGCCGCCCGCGCCGCTGGTCGTTGAAGTCGACCAGGGTCCACGGCGCATGCGCGGTATGCGTGACCGCCAGCATCTCCTCGCGCGCCCGGGTGTAGTCGGCGTAGCGCGTGCGCGCGGCCAGGTCGACCGGCGACAGCTTCCAGCGCTTGAGCGGATCGTCCAGCCGCTCCTGGAAACGCTCTTCCTGCCGCGCCTGGTCGCAGCACAGCCAGTACTTGAACAGCAGGATGCCATCGTCGACCAACTGCTTTTCGAACACCGGCGCCTGCGCGAGGAACGCCTGCACCTGCGCCTCGCTCGCGTAGCCCATCACCTTCTCCACGCCGGCGCGGTTGTACCAGCTGCGGTCGAACAGCACGATCTCGCCGGCCGCCGGCAGGTGCGGCACGTAGCGCTGGAAATACCACTGCGCGGATTCGCGCTCGGTGGGCTTGGGCAACGCGGCGATCCGGCACTGGCGCGGGTTCAGGCGCTCGGCGATGGCGCCGATCGTGCCGCCCTTGCCCGCGGTGTCGCGGCCCTCAAGCACCACCACCAGCCGCTGCCCGCTGTACTGCACCCATCGCGCCATCGCCACCAGCACGTGCTGCATCGGTTCGAGCGCGGCCTCGTAGGGTTTGCGTTTGAGCGGTTCGGGGCCGGCGTCCGGCCCGCTCACGTGGTCTCCGCCAGCCGCGGCCTCAGCGTGGCCAGGTTGCAGGGCCGGGTGCGCGCATCGAGCTGGCTGCGGATGATCTTTCCCCAGGCCGTGCGGCAGGCCGAGGTCGAGCCGGGCAGGGCGAACAGGAAGGTCGAGTTGGCCAGGCCAGCGAACGCGCGTGACTGCAGCGAGGAGGTGCCGATCTCCTCGAACGAGATCGCGCGGAACAGCTCGCCGAATCCGGGCATTTGCTTGTCCAGCAGCGGCAGCAGCGCCTCGGGCGTGGAATCACGGCCGGTGAAGCCGGTGCCGCCGGTGACCAGGATGCCGTCCACGGCCGGGTCGGCGATCCACTTCGACACCAGCGCACGCATCGCGTAGCGATCGTCCGGCAGCAGCGCGCGCTCGTGCAGTCGGTGGCCCTCGGCCTGCAGCGAGGCGGCCAGGTATTCGCCCGACCCGTCCTCGGCCAGCGTGCGTGAATCGGACACCGTCAGCACGCACAGCGCGAGCGGGATCCTGTCGTTGATGGCGGTCATGGCGAAAGCCTACCGCAAGCGCGGGCGTGCCGGATCACGCGGCCGGCGCGCCATCGGCCAGGCGTAGCGCCAGTGCCGCGAAGTCGCGCGCGAATCCAGCCATGTCGAACACACCCGACACCCGGCGGGCGCGGGCCAGCCGCTCGCGCAGCGCGGCGCGTTCGTCGGCGTTGTGCGCCAGGCGCACGGCAGTTGCGATGAAGGCCTCGTTGCTGGCGACGTTCATCGCGTCGAGGCCGAGGTGGTGGTTGAGGCTGCCGGCCACGCGCGAGGCAAAGGTCGCGCCGGGCCGCGTCAGCACCGGGCACCCGGCCCACAGTGCGTCGGAGGCCGTGGTGTGCGCGTTGTAGGGATTGGTGTCGAGGAACAGGTCGGCCAGCTGCAGCCGCGCCAGGTAGGCCTCGTGCGGTTGCTTGGCCATGAACACCAGGCGCGCCGGATCCAGCCCCTGTGCCATCGCCGCTTCGCGCAGGCGTTGATCGGCGCGGCCCGGGCCCGACAGCAGCCACAGCACGCTGTCCGGCGCTCCCCGCAAAACCGAGAGCAGCCGCGCGAAGCTGGCGGGATTGAGCTTGTAGCTGTTGTTGAAGCAGCACAGCACGGTTGTCCCATCCGGCAACCCGCACTGGCTGCGCGCCGGCGGCGCCGGCAGCGCACGGGTCGTGTCGGAAGGCTGGAAGCAGCGCGGCAGCCAGGCCACGCGCTCGGAGAAGTGCGGCACCAGCGCTTCGGGCAGCACGAAGCGGTCGGCGATGACATGGTCGAGCCAGGGCGCGCCGCTGGTGCCGGGGTAGGCAAGCCAGCCGACCTGCACCTTGGCCGGCCGCAGTGCCAGCACCTCGGGGCGGCCGCCGCCGCCCCAGCCGCGCAGGTCGAACAGCACGTCGATGCCGGCCGCCCGGATACGCGCCGCCGCTTCCACGTGGCGCAGGTTTGCCACGTCGTGCCAGTGCGCCGACGCGCGCAGTCGCTTTGCAATCGGGCTGCCGTCGTCGCGCGCCAACGCGAACAGGTGCGTCTCGATGCCGGGTTGGGTGCGCAGGGCCTCGAGGAAGGCGACCGTCAGCAGGCCCGTGGGATGCGCGCCGAAGCCGTTGGACATGAAGCCCAGTCGCAGCGGTCCGGCCGCGCGTGGCGGCGGTGGTGGCAACGGCCGGACCGCTGCGGCGATCGCACTGGCGCGCAGGCGCGCGCATTGCAGCTGTTCGGCGGCGCTGGTGTCCTCGCTCAGGAAGGCGAAAGGCTCGACCGCCGCGCGCCCGGCGGCGACGGCGGCGCGCACCTGCGCCGACAGCGCATCGAGTCCGCGCCAGTCGCACAGCCGGCGTCGCCAGGCCAGCAGATAGGCGGCGATCTCCGGCGATGCGGGGGCCAGCGCATGGGCGTGGGCATAGGTGTCGTTGGCGCCTTCCGCGTCGCCCGCATCCTCGAGTATGTGCGCCAGCCACACTGCGATGCCCGGATGCGCGGGCGCATTGCGCGCGGCCGCGCGCAGGCTGGCTACGGCGTCCTGGATGCGGCCGAGCATCCACTGTGCACGCCCCAGTCGCGCCAGCGCCTCAGGGTGACCGGGGGCCAGCTGCAGCGCGCGCTGTGCGGCATCGATGCAGGCCTGCGCTGCGCCGGCCTCGATCTCGGCATCGGCAAGCAGGATCCAGGCGAAGGCGTTGCGCGGGTCGCGCTGCACCGCCTCGCGGGCCTGGGCGCGCGGGTCGCGCCCGCCGGGAAAGGACCCGACGCCGCCCTGGTCGTTCATCGACCGGCGATCCCGGTGTCGCCGGCCGGAGAGGTCAGGTGAACGACAGCGAATACCACTGCGTCGCATCCTCCTGCCAGCCGGCGGCGCGGTAGGTGGCGCGGGCGGCGGCGTTGTCTTGCGTGGTTTCCAGCTGGATCCCCGTGGCGCCGTCCTCGCGCGCGAACGCGGCCGCGGCATCCAGCAGGCTGCGTGCGACGCCCTGCCGCCGCGTGGCCGGCAGCACGAACAGGTCGTTGAGGATCCAGATGCGCGCCATCCGCAGCGACGAGAACATCGGATAGAGCTGGGCGAAGCCGACGGGCACGCCGTCGCGGCGCGCCAGCAACACCCTGGATTCGCCGAAGCGCAGGCGGTTGCGCAGCCAGTCACGCGCGGCGGCGACATCGGGGGGCTGGTCGTAGAACTGGCGATACGCGTCGAACAGGACCGCGAGCGCGTCGAGGTCGGCAGGCTGCGCGTGGGTGACGGTGGTGCTCATCGGTCAGGTTCCCTGGGTCAGCCGCGCAAGTTCATCGGCCTGGTGCTCGCGCGAGAGGCGGTCGACCAGGGCGTCGACGTTGCCTTCCAGCACGTTCGGCAGGTCGTACAGGGTCAGGCCTTCGACGCGGTGGTCGGTGATCCGGCCCTGCGGGTAGTTGTAGGTGCGGATGCGCTGGCTGCGGTCGCCGCTGCCGACCTGCAGCTTGCGGTTGGCGGCGGTGGCGGCGGCGCGGCGCTCGGCCTCGGCGTCGGCCAGGGTGGCGCGCAGGCGCTTCATCGCCTTGTCGCGGTTGGCGTGCTGGCTGCGCTCGGTCTGCGATTCGACCACCACGCCGCTGGGCAGGTGGGTGATGCGGATCGCCGAGTCGGTCTTGTTGACGTGCTGGCCGCCGGCGCCGGAGGAGCGGAACGTATCCACACGCAGGTCGGCCGGGTTGATCTCGATGGGCTCGCCGTCCTCTTCCACCGGGATGATCGCCACGGTCGCGGCCGAGGTGTGGATGCGGCCCTGCGATTCGGTTTCCGGCACGCGCTGCACGCGGTGGGCGCCCGATTCGAACTTGAGCCTGGCGTAGGCGCCTTCGCCGTCGACGCGCGCGATCACCTCGCGGAAGCCGCCGTGCTCGCCCGGGCTGGCCGATTCGACCTCCACCCGCCAGCCCTGACGCTCGGCGTAACGGGTGTACATGCGCAGCAGGTCGCCGGCGAAGATCGCCGCTTCGTCGCCACCGGTGCCGGCACGGATCTCCAGGTACAGGCCGCCATCGTCGCGCGCGTCGCGCGGCACCAGCAGCGCCATCAGCGTGTCGTCGAGCGCGACCAGGCGCGCCTGCGCAGCGGTGATCTCTTCTTCGGCCAGATCGCGCAGTTCGGCATCGACGCGCATGGCCTCGGCTGCGGCCAGGTCGGCGCGTGCGCGGCCCTCGTCGGCCAGGGCGGCCGCGAGCGGCGCAAGCTGCGAGAACTCGCGCGACAGCGCCCGAAAGCGGGTCTGGTCGCCGGCCACCCCGGGATCCGAGAGCAGGCGTTCCAGTTCGTCGCGGCGTTCGGCCAGCGCTTCGAGCTTACGGCGCAGGGTCGGCAGCATCGTCGTCGCGCGGGACAGGCGGCAGCAGGGGTTCGAAGGCGCGCAGCAGGTCGAGGTTGCCGCGTGCGGCGGCGTCGCGCATCGCCGCGGTGGGTACGTGCAGCAGGCGATTGGTCAGCGTGTGGGCGAGCTGGTCGATCACGGCGCCGGGATCCTGGCCGGCGGCGATCTGCTGGCGCGCGCGGGCGACCAGTTCGACCCTTGCGGCCTCGCCATGCGCGCGCAGGCGCTTGAGCGGCTCGTTGCGTGCGCCCAGCGCCAGCGCCTGGGCATAGCGCCCGACCTGCAGGTCGACGATGGTCTCGGCTTGTTGGGCGGCGTCGCCGCGGCTGCGGCGGTTCTGCTCGACCACGCGGTCGAGGTCGTCGACGGTGTAGAGGAAGGCGTCCTCGAGCTCGGCAACGTCAGGCTCGATGTCGCGCGGCACCGCCAGGTCCATCAGCAGCATCGGCCGCCGCTTGCGCAGCGACAGCGCCTGCGCGACCTGCGGACGGGTGAGGATCGGCGACTGGCTGGCGGTGGCCGAGAACACCACGTCGGCCAGGAACAGGTGGCGTTCGAGTTCATCCAGCGGCAGCGCGACCGCGCCATGGCGTTCGGCCAGCTCCTGGGCGTGGCGATAGGTGCGGTTGGCGATCAGCAGCCGCTTCACCCGTGCCTGGGTGAGGTGGCGCGCGGTCAGTTCGATGGTCTCGCCGGCACCGATCAGCAGCACCACCGAATCGTCCGGCCGGGCGAAGGACTCCTGCGCGAGGCGCACGGCGAGCGAGGCGACCGACACCGGGCTGGAGCCGATGCGGGTTTCGGTGCGCGCGCGCTTGGCGGTGACAAAGGCGTGCTGGAACAGGCGGTCGAGCTCGCCGCCGATTGCGCTGGACGCGCGCGCCATCGACCAGGCCTGCTTCACCTGCCCGAGGATCTGCGGCTCACCCAGCACCATCGAATCCAGGCCGCAGGCGACGCGGAACAGGTGTCGCGCGGCTTCGTCGCCCGAACGCCGGTACAGGTAGGCATGCAGGGCCTGCCCCGGATCCGCGTCGTCGTCGCCTTCCCGCGGATGCGAGCCCAGCCAGTTGGCGAGCACCTGATCGTCGTCCGCCGACGCGTACAGCTCGGTGCGGTTGCAGGTCGACAGCAGCGCCACTTCGCGCACTCCCGGCAACGCGCGCAGTTCGGCGAGCGCGGCGGGAACCGCGCTGTCGGCGAAGGCGACGCGTTCGCGCAGGGCGACCGGTGCGGTCTGGTGGTTGATGCCGAGGGCGTACAGGGTCATTGCGTGTTGGCTGGCGGTCCGTCCGGCGTTTGCCGTTCAGGCGCTTGCGATAAGCTTCCGGGTCGTCAGGACATCATTTTAAGGCCCGGCCGACGTCGATGCCCGCTTTTCCGAAATTCGCCCGCCGGATCACCCTGTTCTGCCTGCTTCTGGCGCTGCCGCTGGCGCCCGCCAGCGCGGTTGACGCCCCGCTGCGCGAGGACGTGCTCGGCGCGACCATGGCCGGCGAATTCGCGCTGCAGGCCGGGCGCCTGGACGAGGCCGCAGCCTGGTACCTGGACGCCGCCCGCGCCGCCGGCGAGGGCGAAGCGGGGCTGGCCGAGCGCGCCACGCGCATTGCCCTGCTGGGCAAGGACGACCGGCTTGGCGCCCGCGCGCTGGCGCTGTGGAGCGAACGCGCGCCCGGTTCGCTGGCGATGCGCGCCGCCGAGGCGACCCTGGCCTTGCGCCAGGGGCGCGAGCGCGCGGCCTTGCGCAAGCTGCGCGCGCTGATCGCCGATCCCGATCCGGCCGGCTGGCGCCATGCGCTGTTGGTGATCGCCACCGGGCCGCGCGATCCCGAGGTCTCCGGACGGATCATGCGACGCCTGTTCGCCGCCGGCGCCGTGCCGGACCAACTGCAGGCCTGGCTGGCGTTCGGTGACCTGGCGCAGCGGCTGGAGCAGGGCGAACTGGCCCGCGACGTGGTCGAGCGCATCGTCGAGCGCTTCCCCGGCGAGCCGCGCATCGCCCTGCTGCGGGCGTCCCTGCTGCGCGAGTCCGGCGATCTGGACGGTGCGCGTGATGCGCTGGCCGGGGCTCGCGACGCGATGGCCATCGTGCCCGAGCTGCGCCTGGCGATGGCGGCCGAATACGATGCCCTCGGCGATCCCGCGGCCGCCGAACAGGTGCTGGCCCAGGGCCCGCAGGACCGCCGCAGCTACGCGCTGCGCGCCTCGCTGCTGGCGCGTGCGGACGACAAGGAGACGCTCGCGGCGCTGTACGACGAGCTGCGCCGTGATGCCGCCAATCCCGACCCGCAGCAGCGCCTGCTGCTTGGCCAGGTGGCCGAATTCCTGGATCGCGATGCCGAAGCTCTGGACTGGTACGACAGCGTGCCCGGCGGCGAGCCGCGGCTGCAGGCGCGGCTGCGCGCGGCCAACGTGCTGCACGAACTGGAGCGTCGGGACGAGGCCTTCGCCGCGCTCCGGCGCCTGCAGGTGGACGCCGCGATCGACGAGAACGCGCGCCGCGCGGCCTACCTGCTCGAAGGCGAGCTGCACGCCAAGGACCAGGACTTCGAGGCCGAGAACGAGACCTACGCACGCGGCCTGGGCGACTGGCCGGACGAACCCTCGCTGCTCTACGCCCGCGCGCTGATGTGGGAGCGCCGCGACGACATCGGCCGTGCCGAGGCCGACCTGCGCCGGATCCTGGTGGCCGAACCGGAAAACGTCGCCGCACTCAACGCGCTGGGCTACACCCTGGCCGACCGCACCGATCGCTACGCCGAGGCGCTGGAGCTGATCGACCGCGCCCGCGTGGCCGAGCCGGGCAACGCCGCGATCGTCGACAGCTACGGCTGGGTGCTCTACCGGCTGGGGCGTCTGGACGAGGCGCTGGTCGAGCTGCGCCGTGCCTACAGCCTGCAGAAGGATGCCGAAATCGCCGCCCACATCGCCGAGGTGCTGTGGAAGCTCGGCCGCCGCGACGAGGCGCGACGCTACTTCGACGACGCGCGCCGGCTCGATCCGGACAACCGCTCGCTGCAGCGCGCGCTGGAGAACACCGGGGCATGACCCATTTGCGCATCCACGCCGCGGCCGTGATCGCGGCGCTGTTGCTCTCGGCCTGCGCCTCGCAGCCGCTGCGCACGCCGGTGCCGGTCGATCCGCAGCAGGCACGGCAGTCCGCTGCCCACCGCGCCGCGATCGCCGACTGGAACCTGTCGGGTCGGGTCGCGATTTCCGGTGGCCGCCAGGGCGGCAGTGGCCGCATCGACTGGACCCAGCGCGGTGACCGCTACGACATCACCCTGTCCGCGCCGGTGACGCGCCAGGGCTGGCGCCTCAGCGGGGACGCGGCCTCGGCCCTGCTCGAGGGCATCGAGGGCGGACCCCGCGAAAGCGCGGATGTCGAGGACCTGCTGCGCGCCGCCACCGGCTGGGAGGTCCCGGTCCGGGCGATGGTCGACTGGGCCCGCGCCGTGGTCGCGCCCGAGGCCGCATACGGACCGGCGCAGGTCAGCCACGGCGCCGGCAACCTGCCTGCGCTGATCGGGCAGGCCGGATGGCAGGTCGAATACCGGGACTGGTACGAGGCCGGCCCCGGCCAGCCGGCGTTGCCGCGGCGGATCGAAGCGACGCGCGACGATGCGCGGGTGCGGCTGATCGTCGACAGCTGGACCTTGGTGCCGGGCGCAGTCCCGCCTCCCGGGGATGCCGGCACGGATTCCCCGGACCAGGCGCTTGCGCGGACGCTGCAGACCCTGCGTCTGGACGATGCCGGCGCCGACATGCGCGAGCGGGCCGCCGCCGGCGACCTGCGTCCGGTGGCGGTCTGCGGCTTTGCCTGCCTCGCGCCCGGCTTCGGGCCCGAAGGCGCGGCGGTCGCGCAGGGCGTGGAGATGCGCATCATCGACGGCAGCGGCGATGCCATCATCGGCGACCGGCACATGGCGCTGAAGCTGCAGGCCCAGGCCTATGCAGAGACCTACAACCGCGCACTCGCGGCCTGGTTGCGGGCGCGTGCGGACGCTGGCGACGCCGCGTCGGCGGACTGAGGGCATGCTCTCGCGTTCCGAGGGCGATGGCTGGTCGTCCTGGCCGGCGCCGGCCAAGCTGAACCTGTTCCTGCACATTCCCCGGCGCCGGGCCGATGGCTATCACGAGCTGCAGACCGTGTTCCGGATCCTCGACTGGGGCGACACGGTCCGCCTGCGGCCTCGCGCCGACGGCGTGATACGCCGTGTCGGCATCTCCGTGAGTGGGGTCGCGGAAGCCGACGATTTGGGCATTCTGGCTGCCAACTTGCTCCAAAAATCCGGCAAGATCGCGCAAGGTGTCGATATCTGCATCGAAAAGCGCATTCCCGCCGGCGCCGGGTTCGGCGGGGGATCGTCGGACGCCGCCACCGTCCTGCGTGCGCTGAACCAGCTCTGGGATGTGGGTTTCGATACCGATGAGCTCGCTGCCCTGGGGCTGACACTCGGTGCCGACGTGCCGGTGTTTGTCCGTGGCCATCACGCCTGGGCCGAAGGGGTGGGCGAACTGCTGACCCCGGTCCAGCTGCCGCCGGCCTGGTACGTGCTGGTCGATCCGGGCGTGCACGTGAACACGGCTGTCCTGTTCCAAGCGCCTGAATTGACGCGAAATGCTGCACCCGCGACAATATCGGACTTCGTTTCGGGAGCTGGGCTCGGCAATGCGTTCGAGCCGGTGCTGCGCCGCCGCGAACCCGCCGTCGAGGCGGCGTTCGTTGCGCTGGCGCGGATCGGCACGCCGCGGTTGACCGGCTCGGGCAGCGGCTGTTTCGTCGAGTTCGCCACGCGCGAATCCGCCGAAGCCGCGCTCGCCGCGTTGCCATCGGGCCTTCGTGCCTGGGTGGCGGCCGGCGTTGTGCGTTCGCCGCTGCTGGATGCGCTGGAAGCAAGAACACAATAGGGGCGTCGCCAAGCGGTTAAGGCACCAGGTTTTGATCCTGGCATGCGTAGGTTCGAATCCTTCCGCCCCTGCCATATGCCATCGAGGAGTGATCAGGCTGGTTGGTCGAAACGCGGGAGCGGCACGCTCCGCTTTTCCATCGCCGCCGTGATTGCGAATCATGGAACCACCGCAAGGTCAGAGCGAAGCGGAGTAGTCGAGATGAGAGAGGATCGGAACCTGTTGATCTTCTCGGGCAACGCGAACAGACCGCTGGCGCAGTCGGTGTGTCGCGAGCTCGGGGTGCGGCAGGGCAGGGCGCAGGTTTCGACGTTCTCCGACGGCGAGGCGCAGGTCGAGATCGAGGAGAACGTGCGGCGGCAGGACGTGTTCGTCATCCAGCCGACCTCCGCACCCTCGGCCGAGCACCTGATGGAGCTGCTGGCGCTGATCGACGCGCTCAAGCGCGCCTCGGCCTCCTCGGTGACCGCGGTGGTGCCGTACTTCGGCTATGCGCGGCAGGACCGGCGCATGCGCTCCTCGCGCGTGCCGATCACCGCCAAGCTGGTGGCAAAGATGTTCACCGCCGCCGGCGCCGACGGCGTGCTGACGGTCGACCTGCACGCCGACCAGATCCAGGGCTTCTTCGATATCCCGGTCGACAACGTCTACGCCTCGCCGCTGCTGCTGGCCGATATCTGGCGCGCGCACGGCACCGACAACATGGTGGTGGTCTCACCCGACGTCGGCGGCGTGGTCCGCGCCCGCGCGCTGGCCAAGCGCCTGGACGACGCGGACCTCGCGATCATCGACAAGCGCCGCCCGAAGGCCAATGTCGCCACGGTGATGAACATCATCGGCGACGTCGCCGGCAAGACCTGCGTGCTGGTCGACGACATCGTCGACACCGCCGGCACCCTGTGTGCCGCAGCCGGCGCGCTCAAGTCCAGCGGTGCCGAGAAGGTCGTCGCCTACTGCACCCATCCGGTGCTCTCGGGCGCGGCGATCGACAACATCACCCGTTCGCAGCTGGACGAACTGGTGGTGACCGATACCATCCCGTTGGCTGAAGCGGCCCGCGCCTGTGGCCGCATCCGCCAGCTCAGCGTCGCCGAGATGCTGGCCGAGACGATCCGCCGGATCGCCTTCGGAGAATCCGTCAGTTCGCTCTACCTGGACTGACACTGCCGCTCACCTGGTCGCGGGTGAGCGTTTCCAACCGCCGCGAGGCGGTAATCCTACGTAAACAAGAGAAGCAAACATGGCAACGACACATCAAATGAAGGTCGAGCGCCGCGCAGAC
Source organism: Luteimonas sp. A611 (assembly GCF_054072715.1). Lineage (NCBI taxonomy): Bacteria > Pseudomonadati > Pseudomonadota > Gammaproteobacteria > Lysobacterales > Lysobacteraceae > Luteimonas > Luteimonas sp. A611. Next base: position 3,552 of record NZ_JBSVRP010000002.1, on the reverse strand, counting down.
GAAGGTAAGGGTGCGAGCCGCCGCCTTCGCCACGCGGGCAAGATCCCGGCCATCGTCTACGGTGGCGACAACGATCCGGTCAGCATCCAGCTCGACCACGAGCCGGTGTGGCTGGCCAGCCAGAACGACTGGTTCTATTCGTCGATCCTCGACCTGAGCCTGGGCGGCGACATCCAGCGGGTGCTGCTGCGCGACATCCAGCGCCACCCGTACAAGCAGCTGATCATGCACCTGGACTTCCAGCGCGTGAACGAGAAGGAACTGCTGCGTACCTCGGTGCCGCTGCACTTCACCAACGAGGACACCTCGCCCGCCGGCAAGTCCGCCGACGTGGTGGTGACCCACGAGCTGAAGGAAGTCGCGGTCGAGTGCCTGCCGTCCGCCCTGCCCGAGATGATCGAAGTCGACCTGTCGGAGCTGAAGCTCGGCGACATCATCTACCTGTCCGACCTCAAGCTGCCCGAAGGCGTGGAAATCCCGCAGCTCAAGGTTGGCAAGGACCATGACGACGCCGTCGTGATCGCCAAGCTTGGCCGCGAGGAGCCGGCTGAAGAAGAGGGCGAAGACGGTGAAGGCGGCGACGTGCCTGCCACCAAGGCCGGCGACGACAAGTGACCTTCGCGTAGCGAAGGTCATCCCGAGCCGCAGGCGAGGGATCCCGTCCAGGATCGGCGCAGCGCGTTGCGCGCCCGCCGGTCCTGCAGTCGGGTCCTGCCTTGCGGCCCGGATACGTCACGATGGAAGGATTGCGACTCATCGTCGGCCTCGGCAACCCGGGGCCGGAACATGCGCGGACCCGGCACAACGCCGGGTTCCGCTTCGTCGACGCGCTCGCCGAGCGGGCGGGTGCGCGGTTTGGCCTGGAGGCCAGGCTGTTCGGTGAGGCGGCGAAGATCGATATTGACGGGCGCCCGGTCTGGCTGCTGCGGCCGGCGACCTTCATGAACCTCAGCGGCAAATCGGTGACCGCGGCGCTGCGCTACTGGAAGATCGAGCCCGAACAGGCGCTGCTGGCGCACGACGAGCTGGACCTGCCGCCCGGCGTGGCCCGGCTCAAGTTCGACGGTGGCCATGGCGGCCAGAACGGCCTGCGCGACACCATGAAGCTGCTTGGCCACGGACGTTTCCACCGCCTGCGCGTCGGTATCGGCCACCCTGGCCACAAGGACCGCGTGGTGTCCTGGGTACTGGGCCGGCCTGGAAGCGGCGACGACATCATGATCAACCGCGCCGTCGACGACGCCATCGACGTGCTGCCGCTGGCGGTCCAGGGCGACTTCAACGAGGCGATGAAGCGGCTGCACACGGTGGCGCCGCAGTGAGTGGCTCGCGTGCTCGCTGTCAGCCGCGCCTGTGGCGCGGGTAGCCGTCAGACGCTCTCGGTCACACCCTTACCCCCTGACAGACGGTGCAACCGCCGACTGACTCAACCCCTTACAGGCGGCGCAACCGCCGACTGACGGATCAAAACATGGGCATCCAATGTGGCATCGTCGGCCTGCCGAACGTGGGCAAGTCGACCCTTTTCAATGCGCTGACCAAGGCGGGCATCGCCGCGGCCAATTTCCCCTTCTGCACGATCGAACCGAACCTGGGCGTGGTGCCGGTGCCGGACCCGCGGCTGGGCGCGCTGGCGGAAATCGTCAAGCCAGAGAGGGTGGTGCCGACGGCGGTGGAGTTCGTCGACATCGCCGGACTGGTCGCCGGCGCTGCCAGCGGCGAGGGCCTGGGCAACAAGTTCCTGGCGCACATCCGCGAGGTCGATGCGATCGCACACGTGGTGCGCTGCTTCGAGAATCCCGACGTCATCCACGTCAACAATCGGGTCGACCCGCTCGCCGACATCGACACCATCGACACCGAGCTGGCGCTGGCCGACCTGGAGTCGGTGGACAAGTCGATCGCGCGCTACGAGCGCGTGGCCAAGAGCGGCGACAAGGACGCCAAGGCCCGCATCGAGATCCTGCAGAAGCTGCGCACCGCGCTCGATGACGGCAAGCCGGCGCGCTCGGTGTCGCTGGACGACGAGGAGCGGGTGCTGGTGCGCGAGTTGTTCCTGCTGACCATGAAGCCGGTGTTGTACATCGCCAACGTGCTCGAGGACGGTTTCGAGGGCAATCCGCACCTGGACGCGGTGCGCGCACGCGCGGCCGGGGAGGGCGCCGAGGTGGTGCCGGTTTCGGCCGCGATCGAGGAGGAGCTCAGCCAGCTCGAGGACGCCGACCGCGACGAGATGCTGTCCAGCTATGGCCTGGAGGAGCCGGGATTGAACCGGGTGATCCGCGCGGCCTACCGGCTGCTCGGCCTGCAGACGTACTTCACCGCTGGCGTGAAGGAGGTCCGCGCATGGACGGTGAAGGCGGGCGCCACCGCGCCCCAGGCCGCCGCAGTGATCCATACCGATTTCGAGAAGGGCTTCATCCGCGCAGAAACCATGGCTTACGACGATTTCATCCGCTACCGCGGCGAGTCGGGCGCGCGGGACGCCGGTCGACTGCGCCTGGAGGGCAAGGAATACCGGGTCCAGGAGGGCGATATCCTGCATTTCCGGTTCAACGTCTGAGTCCTGGCCCGGGTGCCGAGCGGGTGGGCGTCGGGTACCGTGGCGGGCGATTCCGATACCCGCTTCCGGAATGCGTTGACATGCCCGTCCCCGACCTCCAAAATAACGGGCTGTTTCACCGGCTCTTCGATGACCGGAGGGATACCCAAGCGGCCAACGGGGGCAGACTGTAAATCTGCTGGCTTACGCCTTCGGTGGTTCGAATCCACCTCCCTCCACCAGTCATCAATCGGTAAAATCCAGGCAACCGCGCGGCGCGGGAGTAGTTCAATGGTAGAACCTCAGCCTTCCAAGCTGATGGTGCGGGTTCGATCCCCGTCTCCCGCTCCATTGCACCTTGCGACACGCAAACCAGTTCCAGCGCTCACGTAGCTCAGTCGGTAGAGCACCTCCTTGGTAAGGAGGAGGTCGAAGGTTCGATTCCTTTCGTGAGCACCATTCAGGCGGGTCTTCCCGCAAGCGTCCGGCTCCCCCCAGCCGGGACGTCCACCACCAGCAGTCACAACCGTCAGCGAGAGTCACAGTCATGGCAAAGGGTAAGTTCGAGCGCACCAAGCCCCACGTGAACGTGGGCACGATTGGTCACGTGGACCACGGCAAGACGACGCTGACGGCGGCGCTGACGAAGATCGGTGCGGAGCGTTTCGGCGGCGAGTTCCGCGCCTACGACCAGATCGACATGGCGCCGGAAGAGAAGGCGCGCGGCATCACGATCTCGACCTCGCACGTCGAGTACGAGAGCGCGAACCGCCACTACGCGCACGTCGACTGCCCCGGGCACGCCGACTACGTGAAGAACATGATCACCGGTGCGGCGCAGATGGACGGCGCGATCCTGGTGTGCTCGGCCGCTGACGGCCCGATGCCGCAGACGCGCGAGCACATCCTGCTGGCGCGTCAGGTGGGCGTGCCGTACATCGTGGTCTACCTGAACAAGGCGGACATGGTGGACGACGCCGAGCTGCTGGAGCTGGTGGAGATGGAAGTGC